>JAIEFE010000019.1:0-215698 GCA_029067085.1 Lachnospiraceae bacterium
TAGCACCTTTTATTTTTGCAATTATGATAAATCGTACATTTTTTCAAAAAGTTTTAGAAATATGCTTGACATTTGCCAATATGGTAACGATTATTACTGGCACAATTCAGGTATATGGGAGCGGGCTACACTTCTCTTTTAAGCCCTCGGCGTTTGAGAGCGAAATACACCCATTGTACAAACTTCGTTTATGCAATGGGGATTTCGCCCTTGCAGGGGGCAGAAAGTCACGCTAGCGTGACTTAACAAATGCCGACGCATTTGTGATAAACGCTGACAAGCGGATATATTCGTAAACGTGCCGCCTATGCTGCCCACTCACAGCCTGCCATACCAGCACCGCTTCTTTTCAAAATTGGTCACTGCCATTTGCAGGAGGGAGGATAAAGCACAATACAAAGACATTCATTTATCCGCATGAGCAAGCTGCCCGATGTCAGGGGCAGGATCACTTATATATCCAGCCATGCGAAGCAGGAGAATCTGTATGCGGTCTATGAAACAACAAACAGGCAGTATTGGACAGAGCTTGCAAAATGCAGCCAGCAGGAATTTCAGAGAAGCGGCGCAGCGGGGAAATGTATCGAGGCAAGGGAATTTATCATTGCCCTGCCCGAATCCTTCCCAGATCTTTATGAGCCGGACAAGCTGCTACAGCTGTTCACAGACCGCTTCAAAGAAAAGTACGGTGTGGAGTGCGTATCGGCTCTGCACCATAACAAACGAAAGACAAACTACCATATCCACCTTATTTTTTCGGAGAGGGAACGACTGCCCGAACCCATAGAAAAGACTGCTACAAGGAATATGTTCTATGACGAGCAGGGGAAACACGTCCGCACCAAGAAAGAGATACTTGACGAAAACGGAGATGTCCGCAAAGGCTGTAAGATTGTGAAAAAAGGTGAGATATATGAGTGCAATCTCTTTACCACCAAGAATAAGCTGTTCAAGCAGGACAACTTTGTGGACGAAGTAAAGCACTTATACACAGAACTTATCAACACTCTGATAAAAGACGACAAAGAGAAACTGTACGTTTTTGATGAAAATGGTCTGTACCTTGCTACCAAGAAGATAGGGAAGAATAACCCAAAAGCGGAACAGATACAGACGGATAACGAATACCGTATGCGTTGGAATCGTGAAGTTTACAGGGCAATCGTCAGTGGCGTGGCGGAAACAGAGATACAACAGATAAAGCAGGAATATATTACTGATCGCATCAGGGAATCCATTGATGTATTCGGCAGCCAATCGGAACGGTTTGGAACAATCCTCATGAGTGCAGTTGCGGTGCTGGCAATGCTGGTTTCAAAGGTGCTGCAAAGGACAAGGGAACTGTCTGCAAAACTCTTTGATACAGAGCAGATGCAACCGCAGATGCCAGTGCAAGAATCTATCCACCAGCCAGCCGAAAAGAAAACACAGACCAAGCCGAAGATACCGCCAAAGCCTGTCATGCCAGCCGAAGCAGCTGCCTATCAAAAGTTATTTAAGATTTACAAGGAACTAAAACGACAGAATGAGATCATTTTTGAGGCAGAAAAGGAACGCAATGCTTTGGAACTTGAGCGCGACGAACTGAAAGGACTTGCGAGATTTACCAAGAAAGGCGAACTGCAAAGCAAGATTGAACGCAAGAATGAGGAGATAAATATTTTAAAAATTGGTTTGTCGGAGACTGCAAAACGCTATGGATTCCATACAGTACATGATTTCTACAAAGTCTATATCTCAGCTAAAAATGCTTATGCCGATTGTCAGAAGAAAGCTGATAAATGGAAAGAAACTTATGGAACAAAGTCAAAGGGTGATACCATACATGGCAGAATACAGAGTTATCAAAGAGAGGAATCTGCACAGCAATCAGAACAGATTGCACAGAGAAAAGACAGAGGGGCGAGATAATCGCCCCTAATTTACACCAATGTCATATGTTGCGTTTCCTAACCGAAGAACTAAATAATCATTACTAAATGTAGTGCCATAACTTACGGTAGGAAATTATAGTTTATAAATCGCCTTTTGCCAACAAATTATCTTTACCCATACCACAGACGTATGGATTTGAATCATATTTATAGCAGATATCTAAAAAATCTGAACGCTGTTTTGGATCATTCATTATTTTTACAAGTAATTCATGCGGAATCGTTCTTGCGTATGCCCCGGGACCTGCCATCTCAATATTTTTCACTCCAAAGCTACGGAGCAAACCTTCTAATTCATTTGGCATAAAAGTATATGTTATACACCATGGAACACCTCCTTTTTCATATTCGGCTATTTCGTTTTCTCCTCCCATAAGTCCGTCTGTCATCAGTTTTTCTATATTACTTTTTTTAAAATAGAACGTATCTATTGCATTTTGTCTGTTTGATATACACCATTGTACAAAAGGGTCGTCAGAATGTTCATCCAGTATAAATTGATTTTTCTGAATCGGATTAGCAAGATATGGCAAACTACCCAGACGGCTTGTTACACTTATTATAATACGCTTTTTTGCAATGCGTACAAGTTCACTGATAACGTGTTCCTGATTCGGATAGGTATATGAAATCGGTGCATCAAAAGAAACAACCATATCAAAGGATTTATTTGCATAATCACTCAAATCCTCCAGTGCGCCTTTTACAAAAGTTATTTTGTCAATAACACCAGCTTGTTCTGCCAGTTCCTTTGCTTTGTCTATCATAGGATGAGAAATGTCAAAATGTGTAACCTTGCAACCATGTTTTGCAAGAAGGATAGAAAATCGTCCACTACCCGCACCAGCGTCAAAAACGGTATTTATACCTTCTAAATTATCAAGAAGTTTTCTTTCTATATGACTTTTCTGAATAATATCATCAATATAAGTTTCCTCACGATGGCTCTCAAGTTCACCCTTATCAGGCAGATTCCACATGCGTTCAGATATTTTTCTGCTATAATCCTTAATTATATTTTTATTCACTTAAAATTCCTCCATTAAATTTAGAATTGTGTTTCTAAAACAGGCAGAGCCGTTTTAGAATCTAATCAAGCTTTAATTCATCAAAAATAGTGATAAGCCATTGGGTCATGCGCTTATTTGTCTCAAAAAGTTCCGTAAATTTATCCTGTTCTGAAAACCACGCTGTACTAACTAGCTGATCTGCCATGACCACATAAGGAAGTGCAACACATTCATCATTAGTAAGTTTTACTACACTGTCATATCCCCAAAGAATATTTCGGTAGATTTCCAGCCACTTTGACAACTTGGCTTGATCTTTTTCATCAAAGCTCTCACTTAAAATTGCCATAGCCGCATAGCAAGGATCATAAATACGCAGATTTTTCTCCGACAGTTCAAAGTCGATAAAACCCCATTCGTCCTGCGAAACAATAATGTTTGACGGGTTCGGATCCCGGTGGATAATTTGTTTAGGCAGCTTGTCATACAGTTTTCCAAATTCATTCAAATAACCTCGGCAAAATGACTCCGAAAGCAATAAAATATCTTTTGATTTCGGCATTGCCCAATTCTTTACGGATTCATACAGATTTACCTCATTCACCGGTATTTTAGCCTGACACAGAATGAGATGCAGCTGCCCGATGATTTCACCAACAAATCTTGCCTTTGCGACATAATCTCCTTCATAAAAGTCATGGGCAATCATTTGTGTGCCAGAGATTCGCATGGTTAAATAGAAAAACATTTCGCCGTCCTGTACGTATGCTCGCCCATCCGTTGTTTTAATTGGGGAAGATATACATAAACCAGTGCCTTTTATTGCACTGCAAAGCGCAATCGCTTTTTTGACTTCATCGGAATTTTTAGAGAACTTCAGAACAAAATCTTTACCAACATAAAAGGCTCTATTACTTTTTTCTCCATTGCTCTCGTGGTAGACATCAGAGATTGATTCATTTTCTAATTTCCATTGCTTCAGAACATCCAAAACTTTCTTATGAGATACCATATAGTCCTCCTTAAACAAGTTCAGTTTGTAAGGTCGTTTAGCTCGCCCTTTTTTTATAAAGATGGAAGGTGTGCAGTCAAATTCGCGCCGAAAAGCTTTGTAAAATCCAGCATAGGTATCAAAACCATATTCCAGTATCACATCAATCCTTTTACAGCCGCAACGGATATCATAAATCGCATGAATAAGTCTTCGCCGAAGAACATATTGCATCACCGACATTCCGACGGCTGATTGGAACAGCCTGTAATAATGGAACAGAGAATAACCTGCCTGCTCAGAAAGCTCCATGGCAGTGATAGGAGTCTTCAAATTGTCCTCTATATAATCGAGGCTGTCCTGTATGCTTTTTCGGTAATCCATTAACTTCATCCTTTTTTATTGTTTTTAGTTACGTATATAGAATAGCAGATAAATCGAAAAATACCTTTCCTATTTTGCTGAATTTTAAATTTTTATCTCGATCTCTGCACCATTTCACATGGTGAATACCAGCCTGTCATCGGAATACACAGTCGCATAACAAGCGGTATGACATTATGTTTTGATTGATTCTGATATTTCAAATAAAATAGCAAAACCAGCCGAATCAGTCAACGGTAAAATGAACGCCGCTTTGCGCCGCCGTTGACAGCTTCGTCCGGTTTTGCTGGTGGGTAATCAAGGAGCGACAGCTTAAAGTGCTGCCGCCCTCTGAATTATAAAAAATAGGTTGCTATTCCTTAAGTCTTGCTAATTATCGCAGTTCTAGAGAATCCTCTGCATCTATCCACATCTGCATATTGCCCTCAAGGTAAAGACGGGCATATTCCAGTGGCTCATCAATAGCAAGAGCATTTAAGGCACATTCCGAACAAGGAGTAGTCTTTAGTCCTTTTTCTGCTTCCCAACAGTCAATCCTAAGAAGATACCCTGCTGTAGTTGCTATGTCTATGCTATTGTGGTGTATGTTGTATTCTGCATATATAATATTCATTGTAGCTGTCCTTCCCTAAAGTATTGTGAAAGCATTTCAATCAGTTCTTCCTGCCCTGTTCATTTCATGTTATAATTTGTTACAGGTTTTTCTTTCCCTTATTTTTGCCCTTATGAGGGTTCGTAACACAAGGGAAAGTCTAAGGGCAAACTCACTAGCTATAAATTTAGCATTTTCAAGGATTTGCGGACATTTTGAAGATAAGATATAACAGTTAATAAATACCATAAATTATGTCTTATCAGAATTCCAGTTTGTCTATTTATAAATCCACAATATCATCTCATCCACAACTAAAATTTGCATCATGAATGCTCTTTCACATATTGCAAGAACTCAGGCGTTTTTGACCAGTACTTAATGCCCCAATTTTCAAAATCCCATTCTTTCATGTAGTCGTTACATTCGAAATCAATATAATAGATTTCTCCATTCTGTACTACAAAGTTTGTCGGAAAATAATCGATATTTGTGTGAGCAGCATACAGCAAAGCGCACATACTATGTAACTGGTCAACATAGTCAGATATCATCTTATCTTGCAAGATCAACTCGTAAATTGTATCACCGTCAATAAACTCTTTCAGAATGCGTTCCTTTTTTATATCAACATCAATCAATCCAGGAATTCTAATCCCGATTTTCTTTAAACGGTTATAATCGTTTATTTCTGCCTCGATCTTATTCCCAAATTGATAATACTCACAGGGTTCATGATGAATCTGCTTTAAGACATATTTTTGAGTGCCGTCGCTTGCCAGATAGGAATACCCGCCTTTGCCCTTTCCTAATAACTTAAGAATTTCATATTCTTTTTCATTTACAACCATTTTCTTATCCATAATAATTGCCCTTATACTCCAGTCTTCTGTAAACTCAAACTTAAAGCTTACAGAACAATAGGTTGTTAACCTGTTCTGTTACATATATTTCATTTTCAAGCACCTCAAGTTCATAACTTTCAATAATACTTTTATCATGCTTCTTTAATAATTCATCAAATCCATAGGCAGTATCTTTTTTCTTCGGGAATCGAATTGCACTATCAAAAGATTCTTTAAATTGCAATCCATTCTTTTCGCATATCTGTTTCCATTCATCTTTTGTGTAAAACTTAATATGACCATCTTTTTTTAGCTGCATATATTCGTCTACGAACCGACTGGTGTCATTAACATTAGATGTTGGATCAGAAATAAACAAGAAGCCTTCCGGCATTATAACACGACTAACCTCAGAAATACTCTTTTGTATATCCGGGAAATGATGCAACGCATATCGCGAAATAACCATATCAAACTCATTGTCAGCAAACGGAAAGTCAATGCCATTATAGGTTACAAAACTAATATTTTTGATATTCTCTTCCTTTGCCCTAATACGATTTGCTTCTAACGCTTTCTCGACAATATCCAATCCGATTATTGATATGTCAGGCCATTTTTCAGCAATAGGAAAAGACAGATAGCCACTTCCGACACCCAAATCCAATATTTTCATATTACCTTTAAGTGGCAAAAACGCAAGGATTCTTTTCAGATGCTGCTCATCTTGTGTCTGCTTATTGTAAAAGTTTCCCGAAGAAAAACTGTTTTCAAATCCTTGCTTGGTAGCCATAATACTGCTTTGTATATCCATCCCATTCAATCTCGCTTTCAATTTGTAAATCCTGATCTTAACCAACTTTTCTTTTTTTCTTCATCATTCTGGTTTGTATTGTCACGATTCCTGCAACTCCAAAAAATCTACCTTGTCAGCATTTGCAATACCAGCATATATTTTATCTGTATATCGTCCGATTGTATAGAAATGTTCCATGACATATTTCGCTGTAAACGGCATTTCCAAAGAACGCATATCATCCAGCGAAAACCATTTACATATGCCCTCATTAGAAACCAGATTATCATATACATGCTCTTTCATATTCGCAAAGAAATAATAATTCTGCCTGATTTCTCCCTTTATTCTTCTCAAAGTAACATAGCGCAGCGCCAAGTCTTCAATATCCTCAGCACCCAAACCCAGCTCTTCATACAATTCCCGCTGTACACAGGCCCTTGCATCATTTAATTCATAGTTTTCAAAATGACCGCCTGCAGAACCTGTCCAAACATTATTTACAACTCTGCTGCCCTGTCTATAAAGGAGAAGCACCTTTTCCCCCCTCAACAGATAAATAGCGGTCATATTTCTTAATTTTCCATCCACGACTCCATTCTTCCTTTTTCTTATTCTCCGAACTTGTTAAACCATGCCCTTTGTGAAAACTCTCTCTTCTTAGGTAATAATGGCTCTGTTTCAGCAATTCCAATCGGCAAAAAACATACTAACTCATAATCCTCCGGAACATCTAAAATCTTCACAATCTTTCAAGCACCCCTGGGTCATCTACGGCTATTAAGCTGGTAGTTTGCTTATTACACCCTGACGGTGCAGCGAGCCCTGCCTCCATTATTTTAACTAAATGCTCTCTGGAAACTAAATCTTTCTTATATTTACCTCTGTAACTATGCCTTTCAAAAATTGCCTCAGTAACATTCATCATACTATTCCCCACTAATACCGACCGCACATACATCAGGGAAAAACCCAACAGATTCTGCCCCTGCCATTTTTCATAATAATCATATTGTTCTTTCACAGCGGCATATATTTCAAAACAACTATAATATTCTTTTTCCGCCAAACGCGTGAATAGTCCTCGTTCCTTTGGCAACTCTACCATGGTGAGGAGTCCCCTTTGGTATCAAAAGTTCATCTCCGGAATGTAGTATGTGCTCTTGTTCATCAAATATCTCTACATACTCCCCGGAAACACAGAATACATATTCATCAAATTCATGAATATTCTCTTTTGAATCTCTATCAGAATAATATGTCCAAAAGCAAATTTGACTTCCATCAGCGCCTTCATAGTAATACCCATCAATATCGGGAGTATTTTGTTGGTTACTGTCAATGTGATTCAATTGATTCTTCATAAAATCCGGAAAATCTTTCATGATAAGGCCTCCTGCATAATACAACGTCCAATTCACATATCATTCCTGCACTTCCAGTTTCTTCTCCATAATCTCATAAACCAGCTTAACATCATTTTCTAATTCATAAATTCCATGCCCTACCGTTTTATATCCCCTATGCTCATATAAACAAACTGCTGCAAGCGAAGCATCTAAGAAAACGGTATCAGATTTTTTCGAAATTTCCGTTTCCAGACAATCCATAATCTTTGAACCGCAGCCTTGTTTCTGATGATCGGGTAGCACATATACCCCTGTGATATGATTCCCGTCATAACATCCGGTTCCGACAGTAACATCTCCATCTATCAGCACTCCCATATTTCCGGAAGCTATCCCCTCTAAAATATGCTCCCTGCTATGATGCCGACAAAAGAAATCTGCTACCTCCTGAGGGTAATATTTGGGATATACGGTTTTTATCGTTGTATGTAAAATATTGTGTATCGTATCTGCCATGTCAGCTGTTGCCAGTATATATTCCATGTCTCTCCTCCCCATCATGAATCTTCTTTCTCTAATTCTAATATGGCCTAAATTATAACATAAAATAAATCAGGCAGGAAGAACTGTTTGATTTACTTTAAAAATGGAGCTTTGATTTTATGCAGCTAACTGTATATAATGATACTGTTGGATTTTAGAAAAATAACCCGGATCAGCCGATTGATAAACGTAAAAGATGAAGTGAGAGGAGGGCTATATTTATGGGAGCATGGAACCCTTGGCGTGGTTGTCACAGATACAGTACGGGCTGTCAGTATTGTTATATCCATAAAGGGGATTATAAAAGAGGAATTGATACAAATATCGTTACGAAAACAGAAAGATTTTACGCCCCTATTGAAAAAACCAAAAACGGCGCTTATAAAATGAAATCCGGCCAATTGGTTTTTCTATGCTTTTCATCAGATTTCTTAATAGAGGACGCTGATGCGTGGCGTCCTGAATGCTGGGAAATGATACGGGAACGCTCCGACTTACATTTTCTTTTTCTGACAAAGCGGATTGAAAGATTTTTGGATTGTATTCCGCACGATTGGAACGACGGGTACGAAAATGTTACGGTCAGCTGCACGATTGAAAATCAGAAAAACGCAGATTACCGTCTAGGCATTTTTTCCAGACTTCCCATTAAACACAAAAATATCGTTTGCCAGCCGTTGATCGAAAGCATCGATCTCTCTGGCTATTTACACGATATTGAATTGGTTGTTGTCGGCGGGGAGTCTGACAGAAACGCAAGACCACTTAACTATGACTGGGTATTGCAGATACGGCAGCAATGTATTTCCCATAACGTACATTTTGAGTTTCGGCAGTGCGGGACACATTTTATCAAGGACGGAAAAAGCTACACGTTAGCTACTCGTGACCTATGCTCTCAAGCGAGAAAAGCAAATATCAATTGTTGAATAGCCGCCTCTCTTTTTTGTGCAAGGATAGAGAGGAAAAATGCAAAAATAGGCTTTATAATGAAGGAAAGCCAAGACAAAGATGCGGCTTCCCGGACAAGGAGATATCTCATGGAATGGGTTGAAAGACTAAACCAAAGCATGAATTATATTGAGGAACACCTGACAGACGAAATTGACTATGAACAGCTTGGGCGGATCGCCTGCTGCTCAGCTTATCACTATCAGAGGATGTTTACTTATATGGCGGGCATCACTCTGGCAGAGTATATCCGAAGAAGAAAAATGTCTCTGGCGGCGGTAGATCTGCAGGGTGGGAATGAACGGATCATTGATATTGCAGAGAAGTACGGCTATCGTTCTCCGACCGCATTTAACAGAGCGTTTCAATCGTTTCATGGAATAGCCCCCTCATCTGTGAAAGATGAGGGCGTATCTGTGAAATCTTTTTCTCCCATTATGTTTAGTATTGCTGTGAAAGGAGCGACAGAAATGAATTTTAGAATTGAAACAAAAGAGGCATTCCGCATTATCGGCATATCCGCACCACTTGAAAAGGAAATCCAAAATAACTTTATGGTTGTGCCTAAGATGTGGCAGGAGGCGTCAGTAAATGGAACAATACAGAAATTGGCGGGAATGATGGATACGCCGCTCATGGGACTTTTGGGCGTGAGTGCCTGCAATGATGAAGAACAATGGAAATATTTTATTGCCGTTTCCAGCACAAAAACAAGTGATGAGTTTGAAGAATATACTGTTCCCGCGTCCACTTGGGCAATCTTTTCCGGAACAGGTACCAACCAGTCAATACAGGAATTGGAGCAGCGGATCATAACAGAGTGGCTTCCGACCTCCGGATATGAATATGCCAACGCCCCCGATATTGAGGTCTACTTAAATCCGGACCCACAGAACGCACAATATGAGGTATGGATACCCGTAACAAAGAAAAAAGAATAACGGAGGGACTGTGAACGAGGCAAATTTAGTATATTTATGAGAATCGTTATCAAATTGTTATTTCAATTTGATTACCCTCGATTCCCGCAATACAGCTTTCATAATATCCGTCACCGGTCCTTCTTGGACCGGATAAAACCTTGTATCCATCATTTTTAAGTATTTGCGTTAATTCATCCACTTTTTCCTTTGAACCGACGCTGAATGCTATATGAATAAGCCCCGTTCTTCGAATTCCCTTTTCAGTGTCCTGCATATCAGGATGACACATCAGCTCAATTCTTGCACCATCATCAAAAGTCAAGAAATAAGAGCAAAAGTTTGTAGTCTTATTATGATAACCGGTATTTGATACCGCATTAAAGTATTTGACAAAAAAATCCCTTGCTTTTTCAAGGTCGTTTACATACATTGCTATATGTTCTACTTTCATCACATACCTCCGCTGCTTCAGGAAATTATCGCTTTTCTGCATAATTCTACAATAAATTGAGATTTGTGACTATCTCATTAATCTATACTGTCACGAAATAATTCAAAAATTCCGTTTTTATCAAAATCATCAATGATTGCTTTCGGTAACATCGCTTTGCACATTTCTTTATCTGCCCACATGAACGCGCGATGTTCATTGCTCAAAGTCACTGTTTCCGTCTGTGACTCGCAGATATATGCAATAATCAGATATGGTTCATCATCGTTTACAAGGGTCACATACGCAACGGTTTTTATTGTGATTTCTGTAATACCTGTTTCTTCTCTTATTTCTCTTCTAATTGCTTCCTCAGGTTTTTCTCCACATTCCATGTTTCCACCGGCGCTCTCCCATGTATTCGCTCCAATAGGGTCATCGTCACTTCGCTGTATCAAGAGAATTCTATTGTGATTCCTGTTAAATATTATACTTTTAACTACTAACTTTGCATTCATAATGGGTACCTCCTAAATTCCGATCGTGATTTCCTTATTTGCAACATAGCCTATTTCGTCCTCTTCAATGGTAATCACAAAAGGAAACTTATCATATTCTATACACATATAAAAATCAGCTTCCGGAAAAATATCCTGTCTGGATCGATCAAAGAAATGTTCGCCGCCATTATTTTTTAAATCGTTGACTCTCTGTTCAAAGTATGTAAATTCCCTTCCCTCTATCATACTTTTAATATACTCTGCACACAGTTCATCCTCAGGCGCCGGTCTTACGCCACCATTGCCCATGCATACAAGAGAAACTGTCTGCGGTTGTTTGGCAATGATGTATTCCGCCACTGCCTTCGCATTGACCAGACTTCCCGTAATGATTTCGCTTGCATGGACGGCATTGACGATTCCCTGCGTTCCCGCACTGGTGGTATGTATGATCGTTTTTCCGGCCACATCTTTCTTCCTAATAGATGACGGCGAATTGCCGTAGTCAAACCCGTCACATTTTTTGCCATGCCGCTCGCCGACAAGAATACTGTTTTGGATATAGTTCCTAAGAGAAAACGCTTCTTCTATCGTTCCCACAGGGCGTATCTGCTTCACATCCATATCATATAGATAGCATTCCAGCGAAAATGCCCTGAAAACATCAATAATAACAGTCAGTCCTTGCGCCTGTTTTGCGCCTTCGATCAAATGCAAAATATTCACGTCGCACATGCTTTTATCCTTTTTACAAATCTGCTATATTATTACCGCCTTTAATAAGGTATACCGTCCAAAAATTTGTCTTATTATATCATTCAATCTTAGACTTAGCAATTACAATACAACATAGAGATATTTCCTTTCTATTAAATAGAAAAAATGATATAATATCAGAAATATCTCCCCAAGGGGCCATTTCTGAAAAATAAATTTGGGGGAAGAATCTTATCAACAATTGGGAAAGGAGCATTTATTAATATGGATATTTCAAAAATCGCAGCACCCGGTACGCAAAAAAGCAAAATGATCTACCACGAGAACCCCGAAAGTCTGCATGTTAACACGCTGGATAAGCATTGTTACTTTGTTCCTTTCGGAAAAGAGCAGAACCCGTTTGACGACAGGGAAACGTCTGAACGATTCTGTCTTTTAAACGGCCAATGGGATTTCAAGTATTATGACAGCATTATTGATATGGAGGACGATTTTATTGACACTCCATTTAAGGAAAAGATAAACGTACCGTCAAACTGGCAGCTTCACGGCTATGACAAGCCACAGTATACAAATGTCTGCTATCCGATTCCCTTTGACCCGCCCTATGTGCCGGATGATATTCCTGTTGGCGTATACCGCCGCAGCTATGAATATGCCGCTGACGGAATGGAACGGATTCTTGTCTTCGAGGGTGTTGACAGTTGTGTTTATCTTTATATCAATGGTCAGTTCGCGGGATATTCCCAAGTGTCTCACAGCCCATCGGAATTTGATATCACCCCGCTTCTTCATGATGGTGAAAATGCCATAACCGCCGCCGTTTTAAAATGGTGCGACGGGACTTATCTGGAAGATCAGGATAAGTTCCGCTTATCGGGAATTTTCCGTGACGTTTACGTTTTGTCTCGTTCTAAGAAAAGACTTGATAACTACATTATAAAAACAAATTTTTCAGAAGATTTCTCCTCGGCGGAGCTCACATTTACAGCGTTTGGCTGCGATGTTAAGGCACAGCTTTCAGACAGCCTGGGCAATCTTATTGCAGATTTTACTGCAGCTGATGGTTCGACCGCGTCCGTGCATATAGATGCTCCCGTTCTTTGGTCGGCGGAAAAGCCTTACCTTTATGATCTCGTGCTTTCTGCGGAAGATGAAAAAATCGGAGAGAAAGTCGGCTTCCGCAAAGCTTCTATTGAAAACGGCGTTGTAAAGATCAACGGCAAAGCGGTAAAATTCAAAGGCGTAAACCGTCATGACAGCTATCCTGATACAGGTTATTGTGCATCTGTTTCGCAGTTAATAAACGATATTACGCTTATGAAACGGCATAATGTCAATGCGGTAAGAACTTCTCATTATCCCAATTCGCCGCTATTCTATCAGCTTTGCGACGAATACGGCCTGTATGTCATTGACGAAGCGGATATGGAAGCGCACGGCTGCGTAGAGGTATACAATGATTTCAAGTGGAGTGCGGAAAACGGCTACGGCGGAATTGCCCTTCTTGCCCGCGATGAGCGCTTTCAAAAAGCAATCACCGACCGCTCGGAGTCCCTTGTGAAGAGAGACATAAACCGTCCATGCGTTATTTTCTGGTCTCTTGGCAACGAGAGCGGATACGGCACAAATATTCTTGCAGCGGGAGAACTGGTGAAGTCTCTGGATAACACAAGACTGCTTCACTATGAGAGCACACACCACCTCGACGACACTTCTAATGCGATATTGGATGTTGTTTCCGAAATGTACACTTCTACCGGGGATATGCAGAAGTTTCTTGAGAAAGAGAACGAAAACCGCCCATTTATTCTCTGCGAATACTGCCATGCTATGGGCAACGGCCCCGGCGATCTGGAGGATTATCATAATACCTTTTATTCAAACCCTCGTTTCTGCGGCGGCTTCATCTGGGAATGGAGCGATCACGTGTGTATTCTGGGATATACGGAGGACGGCAGACCTAAATACGGCTACGGCGGTGACTTCGGTGAAAAACATAACGACGGAAATTTCTGCATGGATGCCCTGACATATCCTGACAGAACACCTCACACAGGATTGCTTGAAATGAAACAGGTATACCGTCCCGTACGTGTTACGAAGAAAGATGACAACGGAAACTTTCTTTTCCATAGTATGCTTGAATTTGAAAATGCAGGGGATCTTCTCGACTGCCGCTATGAAATAACCTATGACGGAGGAGTCCTTTCGGAAGGAGCACTCAGCTTTTCCGTAGAACCGATGGGAAACACGAAGATATCCGTTCCGAAGGCTGCGGAAGTAAAAGACCGGGAAGCTTATATCCGCTTCCTCTTCACAGCAAAGGAAGATACCGCATATTGTAGAAAGGGTTATGAAGTATGCTTTGACCAGATAAAACTGTGCAATGTGTCCGATCAAAAACCGGCAGTGTATAACGGCGCTCCCGCAACGTTTGAGGATCTGCCGCTGTCTGTCAATGTTGTGGCAAACGGCGTTTCCTACCGCTTTAATAAAAGAATTTCCGCATTTGACTCGATCAGCGCAGGCGAAAAAGAAATTCTGGACAGACCGATGTCGTTCAATTTCTTCCGTGCACCGGTTGATAACGATGTCATGAAAGACGACTGGTACAAAGCGCACCTCAATGATTTTACTGTCAAAAATTACGGTGTATGTACTGAAAAGACCTCTGACGGGGTCAAGATCTCTCTCCGTCAGTCCTTTGGTTGGAGCATTCATCAACCCATTGCCTATATGGATACGGTCTACACGGTTTCTGATGACGGCTCGCTCCGCATAAAATGTGAAGCTGAATTTTCAAACAAGGTAACGTTTCTCCCCAGATTCGGCATCCGTCTGTTTGTGCCGAAAAACTTTAATAGCGTGGAATATTTCGGATACGGGCCGTATGAAAGCTACATTGACAAACATCAGGCGGATTATGTGGGCAATTTCTCCACACTTATTGAAGATATGCACGAGGATTATATCCGTCCGCAGGAAAATTCCTCTCATTACGGCTGTAAGCATATGACCGTTACAGACGGAGAAACCAGAATAAAATTCACGGCATCCGAAGATTTTTCATTTAATGCATCAGAATATACGCAGGAAGAGCTTGCCGCAAAACGGCACAATTTTGAACTGCAAAAATGCGAAAGCAACATCATTTGCATTGACAGTAAAATGGCGGGCGTCGGCTCTAATGCCTGCGGGCCGGAGCTTGCACCTGAATATCGGCTGCCTCTGCCTTCCATTTCGGCTGAATTTTATATGCAGATTATAGGTAAGAAGGAAGCGTAATATTGATGGCCAAGTCTACCTTAGATGGTTGTTGAAGTTAATCTTCATGTGGGGTAATAAACAAATTATGAAAGTAATCAAAAAGAATATTTTAACCTGCCTGCTTCTTTTGCTTGTACTATTTCTGGTAGAAAACCGCACCTATCTGTTCACCTATCTTCCTCATAGGTATGTGTATGAACAGAGGGAGGCGTACATACAGTACGGCCATTCGCGCAATAGTTATGTGGAAGTGGCTGTAATGGAACAGGGCGAAGCAATAGGCAAAGCCACTGTAAAGCGTGCTCTGGGTGATAAATTCGGCGTCAAGATAACTGTGGGATATGCCCCGGGCCGTAAGCCTTCCGTAGTCAGAACCTCCCCGGTAGTGACGGGCCGTCAGATATTTGTTTTGGCAATGTTTATTCTGAGCAATCTGCAGTTAATATGGAAGCTTTATAAAGCAGCCGGATAAGAGAGGGGAAGGAAAAGTGAGTGCATTCGTAGAATTTCAAAATGTGAGCAAAATCTATAAAACCGGCGAAGTATCTATACAGGCCCTACGGGACGTGAATTTCCAGATTGAAAAGGGAGAATTCTGTGTCATAGTGGGTGCCTCCGGCGCAGGAAAGACAACGATATTAAACATTCTGGGCGGAATGGACACGCTTACCGAAGGAAAAGTATATCTGGATTCCGAGGAAATCTCCGCATATAACAAGAAACAGCTGACCACCTACCGCAGACACGACATTGGATTTGTGTTTCAGTTTTATAATTTAGTGCAGAACCTTACTGCCTTGGAGAATGTTGAGCTGGCAGCGCAGATCTGCAAAGACCCCTTGGATGCAGCGGAGGTACTGAACGAGGTGGGGCTTGCAGAGCGGACTAAGAATTTTCCGGCGCAGCTTTCCGGCGGAGAGCAGCAGCGTGTGGCTATCGCGCGAGCACTGGCAAAAAATCCGAAACTGCTCTTGTGTGACGAACCAACAGGGGCGTTAGACTATAACACCGGAAAAGCGGTCTTAAAGCTATTGCAGGATACCTGCAGGGAAAAAGGCAAGACAGTCATTGTCATCACCCACAATCAGGCGCTTACCGCGATGGCGGACCGGATCATTAAGGTGAAGAGTGGTACGATCATCAGCATGGTGAAAAATGATCATATTGTAAATGTTGAAGATATTGAGTGGTAATCGAGCTTTATTCTTGATACTGGGGAGGCTGAAGAAGCCATGATGAAAAAAACAACATTGCGTGAAATCCGACAGAGTCTTGGTCGTTACCTTGCCATTTTTGCGATAGTGGCGATGGGAGTCGGATTTTTCGCAGGACTCAGGATAACAAAATCTGTTATGGTAGAGTCCGCTAATCGATATCTGGAAGAAAAACAGTTATATGACTACCGGCTCCTTTCCACACTCGGATTTGAGACGGAGGATGTGGACGCACTGGCAAAGAAGGAAGATGTTCGTTCTGTGGAAGGAGCCGTGGCGGCGGATATCATCTATGTGGATGAGAATGGAAATGAGGCTGTCATCAAGGCACATTCCCTGATGAAAAAAATAAACGGGCTGGAAGTCGTGGCAGGGCGCCTGCCGCAGACGCCTGAGGAATGTATCGTGGATTCTGCTCTTTATGATGAGAGCGCGATCGGGAGCAAGATTGAATTTTCAGAAAATAACGAGCAGGATGATTTAGATCAGTTTGTCTATGATCAATATACCATCGTCGGTATTGCTCAAGCCTCAGCTTATATCCAGTTTGAGCGTGGAACCACTTCTCTCGGAAACGGAAGGATCAGCGGATTTATGTATCTGCTGCCGGAGGGTTTTGACACAGAATATTTTACCGAAATTTATGTGAGATTTGACCAAGACTATCCGCTTTATTCCGAGGAATACGATACTTATATGAAGGCAAAGGAAACACTGTGGGATGACTACTGTGCGATGCAGGGAGATCGCCGGTATCAGGCAATTGTCGCGGAGGCAGAGGATGAGCTTGCCGATGCGGAAAAAGAACTTGCCGAAGAAAAGGCGGATGCCGAAAAGGAACTTGCTGATGCCAAAACGGAACTGACAGACGCAGAAGCGGAGCTTGCAGACGGAGAGGAAAAACTGCAGGACGGCGAAGAGGAGCTTGCAGACAACAAAGCTGCGCTTGACAACAGATCCCGAGAGCTTGCAGACGCAAGAATGTCTTTGGATGAACAGAAGGCAGAGCTTACGGCAGCGATGGAGCAGGCAAATGCTCTTCCGGTCGCATATATGAATGCGGAAGCGCTGCAGCAGCTTCAGGCATCCAGGCAGCAATTTGAAACCGCAATGGCACAGATCGAGGCTGCGGAGAGACAGATCGCCGACGGTGAAGCGGAGCTGGAAAAGGGAAGACGACGGATTGCTGACGCGGAAAAAGAGCTGGAGGATAGCAGGCAGGAGCTTTTGGACGCAAAAGCGGATATTGCAGACGGCTGGGCAGAGTACAATGACGCTTACGCAGAATATAGGGAAAAGATTGCAGATGCGGAGCAGGAGATCGAGGATGCAAAGGCAGATATCGCTGCGATCGAAAAACCTGATACTTACGTGCTTGACCGGGACACCAATATCGGATATGTGTGCTTTGAGAATGATTCCAGCATTGTGGAAGGGCTCGCCAATGTGTTCCCTGTATTCTTTTTTCTGGTAGCCGCACTGGTATGCATGACCACCATGAACCGCATGGTGGAAGAGCAGCGAACACAGATCGGCGTATTGAAAGCGCTCGGCTACGGGGAGGCAACGATAATGGCCAAGTACCTGTTTTACTCAGGAAGTGCGGCGTTGACTGGCTGCATTGCGGGCTATTTCATAGGAATCCATCTTTTTCCGTTTGTGATCTGGAAAGCGTATAGCATTATGTATAAAATGGGCGACATTGTGTTTGTATTTGACGGAGCAACCGCTCTGATCTGTCTGGCTTGCGCGCTGTTATGCTCGATGGGAACAACATGGGTATCCTGCCGTCATGAACTGAAAGAAGTGGCAGCGGATTTAATGCGCCCGAAGGCACCGCGGGCAGGAAAAAAAGTTTTTTTGGAGTTTATCCCTTTCCTTTGGAATCGGCTGAAATTTCTGCAAAAAGTATCTGCGAGAAATATCATTCGGTACAAAAGGCGATTTTTGATGATGGTGATCGGTATCAGCGGATGTACTGCTTTGCTGGTGACGGGATTTGGAATCAGAGATTCCGTCACGGATATTGCGAATCAGCAGTTTGAAGAAATCCAGACCTATCAGATCAGCGTTACTTTAAAGGATGGCATTCAGGATGCAGATGACGCTTCTCTGGATAACTTGCGGGAAATCCTTGCATCATATGGAGGAACTTGGATTGCGGCGCTGGAAGCATCAATGGATTTGGAGACGGCTGACGCTGAGAAATCAGTGAATCTGATCGTTATAGAAGACCCCGGTCAGTTAGAGGAGTATATTGACCTGCACACTTCTGCCGGGGAGGCGATCGCATACCCGAAAACCGGAGAAGCTGTCATTTGTAAAAAATTGTCTGAGCGCTATGGCATCAATGCGGGGGACACGATACGGCTGTATGATAAAAACAGAAAAGAAGTTTCAGTAGTCGTCAGCAACATTTGCGAGAACTATATTTACAATTATGTGTATCTGAATGCGGATACCTATGAGAACGCGCTGGGAACGATCTCATATAAAAATCTCTATGTCAATCTGGCAGAAGGTGAGAATGTGCATGCAGCAGGCGCAGCATTTATGAAAGATGACGATGTGGCCGCCGTCTCTGTCAATGCGGATACGCTGGTGCGCTTTGCCAGCATGATGGGCAGCATGAACTATATAGTATTCGTCATCATTGCCTGTGCGGCTGCACTTGCGTTTATCGTGCTCTACAATCTGAATAACATCAACATCACTGAGCGTATCCGTGAGATCGCGACGGTTAAAGTGCTGGGATTTTACAAAAATGAGACGGCTTCCTATGTATTCCGCGAAAACAAGGTGCTGACCGTATTCGGCTGTGCGTTAGGCCTATTTCTGGGAAAGGCGCTGCATCTCTACGTAATGCATAAGGTTGACATTGACCTGATGTCCTTTGATATTCATATCAAAACGGCAAGCTATCTTTTAAGTATTCTGCTTACCTTTGTGTTTACGTGGGTGCTCAATCGGATCATGTCATTTAAGCTCGACACGATCAATATGGCAGAGTCACTGAAATCAGTGGATTAGAACTTTTATGAAATACCATTGAGCGTTTCATAATACGTCCGAAAAGCCTTTTCTGTATCTACAAAATCCGCCACAGCCCCAAATTCCCGGATGGAGTGCATCGCCAGAATAGGCGCGCCCATATCCACCGTAGGAATCGTAGTCAGGCCGGACAGGGCAGGCCCGATGGTGGAACCGCCCGGAATATCATTTCTGTTTACAAACTTCTGGAACGGCACTCCCGCCCGCTTGCAGGCTTCCATGAAATAAGCCGCGCTGTATGCTGTGGTCGCATACCTCTGAGCCGCCGAATATTTGATCACAGGACCACCGCCTAAAACGGGACGGTTTTCAGAATCATGCTTATCGCTGTAATTAGGATGCACGGCATGAGCCAGATCGGCAGAAACGGAAGTCGAATTGGCAACTGCCTGAAAATAGCCATCATCCGTCAATCCCAGATTCTTACAGATCCGGTTCAATAAATGCAGTAAAAGACCGGAATGTGCGCCCTGAGCGGAAGTGCTTCCCACCTCCTCATTGTCAAAAGCGGCAAACACTCTGGTGGCTTGCCCTCCCTCTCCCACTTCTGTCAATGCCGTAAGTCCGGCATACACCATAGACAGATCGTCAATCCTTGACGCGGAGATAAATTCCTGTTTTCTGCCGGTGAAGATGCCTTTCTGATATTCATACAGGAACAGTTCGTAATCTACGATATTTGCTTTCCGGATCCCCGCTTCCTCTTCCAACAGATTCAGCAGATAATCACCCTTTTCCACATCCTCGTCTTTCATGGACAAAAGCGGTACAATCTCGGTCTGTTTGTTGTAGGAACTTTTTTCGTTAGCATCTCGATTCAGATGAATACAAAGATTCGGCAGGATAAACACGGGTTTGTCTATCCTAACCAGCCTTTCCTGAAGCGCCTCATTCTCTTTCATTACAACGCGCCCTGCCACTGCAAGGGGTCTGTCAAACCAGGTGCTTAAAATAGCGCCGCCGTAGATCTCCACATTTACCCGGACATAGCCCTCCGGCGTGACACTGCAGTCGCCCGGCTTGATCTTCAGAGCCGGAGAATCCGTGTGTGCTCCGATGATACGAAAACCCTCTTTTGCCGGATCTCCTTCCCCTACGATAAATGCAATAAGCGCCGAGCGGTTTTTCACAACGAAATATTTACCACCCTTGCATAGAGACCAGCTCTCTGTCTCTTTCAATTCCTGAAAGCCGCTCTCTTTCAGCAGCGCCGTCCCGTTCTCCACAGCGTGATATGCCGTAGGACTGTCATTTAAATACCGCAGTAAATCCTCTGCAAAACCTTCCCGTGCCGCTTTCCTCATTTTTCGCCCCGCTCCTTTAACTATGATATAGGATATACAAAAAGGAGAGCCGCATACATGCCTCCACGATCCCCGGCACAATGCGGCCTCATTTCTTACAACCTGAAATATTTAAAATAAATTGCTTAACAATTCTTTCATCGCAGACTGCTGAGTGTGCGACACTAGACTGTGTAGCTATTCAAGTATTTCTCCTGCTCAGGTGTCAGCACATCGATCTCCTTGCCGAGGAATGCCAGCTTCCGCTTCGCCACATCCTTATCCACTTCCTCCGGCACATCGATCAGCTTCTCTGTCAGTTCGCTTGCATGCTCCACCAGATATTTCGCGGACAGCGCCTGAATCGCGAAGCTCATATCCATGATCTCTGCCGGATGGCCGTCACCTGCTGCCAGATTCACAAGACGTCCCTCCGCCAGCACAAAGATCCACTGCCCTGTGGGCAGCTTATACCCCATGATATTCTTTCGCTGTTCTCTGGTCTCTACCGCATTTGCCTTCAACCATGCCATGTCAATCTCGCAGTCGAAATGGCCCGCATTACAGAGAATCGCGCCCTCTTTCATCTCTGCAAAATCTTCCTTGTCGATAACACCGTCACAGCCTGTTACGGTAATGAAGAAATCGCCCAGCTTGGCCGCTTCCTTCATGGGCATCACATCAAAGCCGTCCATCACCGCCTCGATTGCCTTGATCGGATCGATCTCCGTGACGATCACGCGAGCGCCCAATCCCTTGGCACGCATTGCCGTACCCTTACCGCACCAGCCATAGCCTGCTACTACCACGATCTTGCCGGCCACGATCAGATTGGTCGTTCTGTTGATGCCGTCCCAGACGGACTGGCCTGTGCCGTATCTATTGTCAAAGAAATGCTTACATGCCGCATTGTTGACGCGAACCATGGGGAATTTCAGTTCCCCCGCCCTGTTCATCGCCTCCAGACGAATGATGCCTGTAGTAGTCTCCTCACAGCCGCCGATAATATTCGGGATCAAGTGAGGCATCTGTGTATGCACCATAGTAACCAGATCGCCGCCGTCATCAATGATGATATTCGGGCCCGGCTCTAATACTGCGCGGATATGGCTCTCATATTCTTCCGGTGTCGCATCGTACCACGCATGTACCTCCAGCCCTGCCTTTACGAGCGCTGCCGCCACATCATCCTGCGTGGATAACGGATTGGAACCCGTCACATACATCTCGGCTCCGCCGGCCGCCAGCACCAGACACAGATAAGCTGTCTTTGCCTCCAAATGCACGGACAGCGTCACCTTTTTGCCTGCAAAAGGCTTACTTGCGCTAAATTCCTTTTCCAGGGTGCGAAGAAGATCACAGTTTCTTTTCACCCATTCAATCTTTTTCTCACCGGATTCGGCAAGACTCAAATCTCTGATTTCACTGCTCATAAAAGTGTCCTCCTACAGTCATCATCAGCCGAATTTTTATTATAGTGATGGTCGTCTGTCCTATCATCACTGAATTTATACTGAACAGACGCCGTTTACGCCTTATCCGTCTCGAAAAACATGGTTTTGTACCAGCATACCGTCTCGGTATAGGCCTGATAAATCGTGTCAGTATCAACATTCAAAACGATGAGTTGTCTGCTGACCTCCTGCCAATCTGCCGCCTCATAACTG
This sequence comes from Lachnospiraceae bacterium, assembly GCA_029067085.1. Taxonomy (GTDB): domain Bacteria; phylum Bacillota; class Clostridia; order Lachnospirales; family Lachnospiraceae; genus UBA3282. Next base: position 22,451 of record JAIEFE010000019.1, read on the forward strand.
ACCACGAAGGAATAAATGCCTGCCAGATCGCCCTTTCTGTGCACCAGTGCATCCCCAATCTCCTTAGAGACCGTAACCTTTTTCAGCGCCTCCTCCATAGGCATATTCAAAATGATATCCAAAATAGAGAAAAGACCCATCAGGAAAACTTCGGAAGACTTCATTCCCAAACCAAAGACAGGGGCAAGGCACTCCATAAACTTCGCGCGAAGCATAGAGGTACGGGAAACCTCATTGGGCCTGTCCGCACATAGTTCTTTTGTGATCACGGTATTGATCCACTTTTTCAGCTCCCGCTGTCCTAAGATTGCCGCCGCATGACGAATGGACGTCACCTGAGAATTGATGGCAATGTGGTTCACCATTTTCAAGAGTTCTACCACAAGCGCTGTGTCGCGGCCAATTACATCCGCTGCCTTAGTCAGCTCAAAGTCCACATCATTCACGATATTCATGAGCTCCAGATAGTTGATCTTGAGCGGGGAAACTTCCGTCTCGCCCTTGGTGATCGGAATCCGGTAAAACGTTCCCTCAAACAGATGGAAGTTGTCGTCATCTTTTAAACTGTCAAAGATCTCCTGACTGCTAATGTTGCCCACACAAAGCTTAATCTGAGGATACTGGCGTCTGAAATAAATCTTTACTTTTGAAAGATCCACATCCGTCTGATCCAAAATGACATAATCCATCAGCTTCAGAATCTCTCTGTTTTCCTCGTATCGGCTCACGGGCAGTTTCGACATGGCCAGCTTGTAACCTTCTTCTTTGAGCTGTGCAAGCCGATTTCTGTAAGCCTCAGTGTTCTCCACTGCATTATCAAACACAAAGACCACCCTGCCGCGAAGCTCCTCACACTTTGCCTCCAGATCGGAGGAGAACACAGCGATATGGCTGACCGGAATCAAAACATCCGTTCCCGGTGAAAGGGTGTCAATTCCAATATTGCGAACAATTTCTACTCCCTCAATGTCCGCCAGACCGTTCGGACTGCTCGATCCAAAAATCGGCGGATTCAAAAGGCAGTTTTCTCTCTGCGAAACCAGCTCATACGCGGAGACTTTCATATCCTTGTCAAAGTACGGAATCAATGTTGCCAGCATAGTTTTCCCCCCTTATTATTTCTCTAAAGGTTATCGCGTATATTATATCAGATATTTATCCTTAATTCCATAAAAATAACGAAAATATGGGGAAATCTTGCCAATTATCAATAGACTTTCCTGTCAAGCCCCATTTTTACAATAATATCCTGTATCTTTCGATAGACCAGCGCCTCGTCCATGGTCAAAATCCTGCGCCCCTCCATAGTGACTTTTCCATCAATAATGACCGTGTCCACCTCAGAGCCGTTTGCGGAATAGGACAGACCCGCTATCAAGTTATTCCGCGGCATGAGAGACGGCGTGTTCAGATCAAGAATAGCTAGATCCGCCTTTTTGCCCACCTCGATGGAGCCGATCTCACTCTCCAGGCCAAGCGCCCGCGCGCCGTTTATGGTAGCGATCCGAAAGCCTTCCTTCGCGCTGACACACTGAGGTGTTTTGCCCGTACCTTTGTGGATCAAAGTCAGGAGACTTAACTCATGAAACATGTTTAAGCAGTTGTTGCTGGCCGCTCCGTCCGTACCGAGACACACATTCACACCCGCCTCAAGCATCTTTGCAATAGGCGCAAAGCCGTTCCCCAGCTTCATATTGCTGGCCGGATTGGTCACAACACTTACGTTTTTGCGTTTTAATATTTCTATATCTTCGTCTGTCACCTGAACGCAGTGCGCAGCGATGGCCGGCACATCGAAAAGACCGCTCCGCTCCGCCAAAGCTATTGGCGTACAACCGTACTTTTCCTGAATCTGGCTGATCTCACTTTCACTCTCAGACAGATGGATGTGAATACCCATATTCTCCTTTTTTGCTTCCGCAGCCACAATTCTCAGGAAAGCCTCATCACAGGTGTAGGGCGCATGAGGTCCCAGCTTAAAAGTAAGCCGATCGCAGTCAGCCGCTGCATCGCGCTCTTCGTAGGCCTGACGCAGACGGGACTGCCCCGCCTCATCATTCCCGCTCCCCACGAGACCACGGCAGATCACGGCCCGCATCCCGGATTCCTTCACCGCTCGAGTGGTCTGATGGATATTCATCTGCATATCGTTAAAGCAGGTGGTGCCGCTCTTCATCATCTCGATAATAGCCAGATTTGCACCCCAGTAGGTATCCTCATCTGTCATCTGCTGCTCGATGGGATCAATCGTTCCAAAAAGCCAATCCATAAAGGAGAGATCATCTGCCACATTCCGCATGAAAGACATATAAGAATGGGTATGACAGTTGATCAGTCCCGGTATCACCAGCTTATCCTTCCCGTCAATCACCTTGTCTGCAGCAAAGCCCGCAGGCTTTTCGCCGATTCCCGCTATCCGATCCTTCTCAATATAGATCGTGGTCTCCCGAATCACATCCTCGGCGCCCTCCGGCAGCACTGCCAAAACATTCTTAATCTCGATTCCCATACCCCTCTACCCTTTCCAGTTCTACTTTACATCTACTTGTTAACGATATTGCGCTCTTCTTCATTCAGAAACGCCTCTATATTTTTCACTACTTCGTTCACCAGACGCGTCCTCGCCTCCTTGCTTGCCCAGGCCATATGGGGCGTGATGATCAACTTGGTGCTGTCCATAATGCTGCTCAGAGGATTATCCCTGCTGATGGGTTCTTCCTCCAGTACGTCAAGTCCTGCAGCCGCGATCTGTCCTTCTGTCAGCGCATCGTAGAGAGCCTGCGTATCTACCACAGGCCCCCTCGCCACGTTGACAAGAATCGCGGATTTCTTCATCTTGGATAACGCATCTTTGTCAATCAGTCCCCTTGTCCTGTCACTCAACGGGCAGTGCAGTGACAAAATATCCGACTGCGCGAGCAGCTCGTCAAATTCCACCCGCTCGTACTCCGTACAGCTGCTCTTGCCGGATGCAGAGTAAAAAATCACCCTGCATCCCAGGGCCTGCGCTGCCTGCGCCACCCTGCGGCCGATATTGCCCATCCCCACAATACCCCAGGTCTTGCCGTCCAATTCACCAAATGTTCTGTCAAAATTGGAAAAGCGATCCTGAGCCGCATAGGCTCCTGATTTCACATAATCATCATAAAATGCCAGTTTTTCCTCAAGTGCAAGTGCCAACAGAAATGTGTGCTGCACCACCGCCGCTGTGCTGTAATTAACCACATTCGCCACCTTAATGCCGCGGCTCTTGCAGTACGCCAGATCCACACAGTCAAAACCCGTTGCAAACAGACAGACCAGTCTCACATTCGGCGCATCCTTCAAGGTACTCTCATTCATCGGCGCTTTGTTCGAAATAATGATATCAGCGTCCTTTACCCGCTCCGCCGTATTCTCCGCTACTGTGTTGGGATAATAAACTACCTCTCCAAACTTTTCAAAGCAACTCACATCAACATCCGTTCCCACGCTGTTGCGTTCCAAAACTACCAGCTTCATAGGCACCTCCCAATATTTTCCAAGAGTTACTCTTATACTATAACACAGCGGCAATGAGGATTCAATTTTTATGTCTTTTACGCTCTGTCAGCCTCTGCAAACACGCACGATTTCGGCGGCTTCCTTTGCCAGCTCCGTAATTTTGGCAAAATCTCCGGCCTTCACCAGATCCCCTTTTACCATCCAGCTTCCACCGCATGCCAGTATCCGGTCATATGCCAGATATTCTTTTACATTCTGCGCGTTAATACCGCCTGTCGGCATAAATTTAACCCCCACATAAGGAGCAGCCATTGCTTTGATCATTGCCAGACCACCCGCCTGTTCTGCAGGGAAAAATTTCACCACATCCAGACCGTTTTCCAACGCCTGCTCGACGTCGCTTGGATTAGAACATCCCGGTACGATCAGAATCCCCTTTTCCACGCAATATTTCACAATTCTCGGATTCAATCCGGGGCTTACGATAAATTTCGCTCCTGCCGCCACGGCGCGATCTACCTGCTCCGTTGTCAGCACAGTACCCGCACCGACTAACATTTCCGGAAACTTCTGTACCATAATGCGAATGGATTCCTCTGCCGCTGCCGTACGAAATGTCACTTCTGCACAAGGCAGACCGCCTTCACAAAGCGCTTTCGCCAAAGGCTCCGCATCTTTTGCATCCTCCAGCACAACTACCGGTACAATTCCAGTTTCCTGAATCTTTACTAATGTTTCATGCATATATCTCACTCCTTACTTTATACATATTTCTTTAACGTTTCGCGCACGGCGCCGGGACCCGCGATCAGCTCTTCCAGATAGGACACCACTTTATCCGCCATTCCCACGGTATACAGATTTACACCAAAAATTTTCTCGTTTTCCAGAACCGGACGCAATGCCTCCGCATCCACTCCGCCACCAAGCTTCAGCTTTGCAGCGTACGGACAGACAGTGTCAAGAAGCGGGTCGGGACTCAGTTCAAAAGGTTCTCCCGCGTCGTTGACCGCCATCAGGTAGCGCAGCCATCCGGCAAACAGAAGCGGTATCAGCTTCAGATCGTTCACATCCTTATCCGGCGATGCCTGATAAGCCTTGATCGTTTCTCCGAAGCGGATCGCCAGCTTCTGCGACGTATCGGTCGCGATCCGCTGCGGCGTATCCGGCATAAAAGGATTCGGCAGGCGGACCTGGATCACCGTATCAATAAATTTTTCCGGATCCAGAATTCCAGGATTCACGACTACCGGCAGTCCTTCCTGATATCCCACGGTCTTGATCAGTTTCGTCAGTTCAGCATCTTTCATTTCCTCGGAGATCTTCTCATAGCCGAGAAGGCAACCGAATACCGCCAGACAGGTGTGCAGCGGATTCAGGCAGGTACATACCTTCATTTTTTCCACTTTGTCAACGGTCTCCCGCTCCGTAAAGATCAAACCGCCTTTTTCAAGCTGTGGTCTTCCGTTCGGAAAGGCGTCCTCAATCACCAGATATTCGCATTCCTCCGCATTGACAAACGGTGCCACATATGTATGTTTTGAAGTAATAACCGGCTCTAATTCCTCCACGCCGTCTTCCTTTAACATTTGTTCCACAGATGCATCCGGGCGGGGCGTGATCTTATCGATCATGCTCCACGGGAAGGACACTTTCCCGGAATCATCGACATATGCCATAAATCCGGCATCCGCTGTGCCATTCTCCGTCCATTCCTTCGCAAATCTGCTGATTGCCGCGTACAGCTTATCTCCGTTATGGGAACAGTTATCCATGCTCACCATCGCAATCGGCTTCCGGCCTGCCAGAAATCTTGTGTACAGCAGGGAAGCAACCTTTCCGATATAGCTCTTCGGCTTTGCCGGACCTGCCTTGAAATCCTCCTCCACATCCGCAAGCAGCTCTCCTTTTCCGTTCACAAGGCTGTATCCTTTTTCGGTGATCGTAAAGCTTGCCATCTGCAGGGAATCCTTTTCAAAAACTTCCTTTAACCGTCCGTATTCCGCATCATTTTCAGAATCCAATATATGGGACTCCACCACGCTTCCTACCACAGCCTTTTCAATGCTGCCGTCCGCCTTCAAGGTCACGGCAATTCCGTAATCATCATGGGGACGATTCATTTTTTCTATGATCTCATAATCAAAACCTTCCGCCACTACCAGTCCTCTGTCCAGCACCCCTGCATTCAAAAGCTCCTGTACGACTCTTGCCTGATAGGCGCGGAAAATATTTCCCGCACCGAAATGGATCCAGAACGGATTTTCCCGTGTCGCTTCTATTACTTTGGTGCGGTCATATTCCGGAAGCGCATACCCGGCATCCTGCCATGCGGCTCTGTCCGACAATCCCTGTTCACTCAATTTCATAACTCACTTACCCCCTTCGCCTCAGCTTTCTTATTTCTGTTCGTCCAGCTTATCCAGCATGTCCCAGATACCCAGCATATACATGATGCCGAGCGCACGATCATACAGTCCGTAGCCGGGTCGTACGGTTCCAGGCCCCTCGTTCCACAGATGACGCCCATGGTCGGGGCGGATATACCCGTCGAATCCACCGTCGTGGTACGCCTTGACAATATCCAGGATTCCGGTATCGCCGTCGCAGTCGCGGTGGCTTGTCTCGGAAAAATCTCCGTTTTCAAAGTGTTTTACGTTCCGGATATGCGCAAAAGCAATTCTGTCGCAGTATTTGGATACGATCTGTGCCACATTGTTCTTGGGGTTTGCGTTAAGGCTGCCGGAGCACAGAGTCAGGCAGTTATACGGATCGTCCACCATTTTTAAAAATCTGCCTATGGATTCCTCATCCACCAGAAGACGGGGAAGTCCGAAAATATCCCACGGCGGATCGTCCATGTGGATCGCCATTTTGACATCGCATTCATGGCACACCGGCATCAGGCTCTCCAAAAAGTATTTCAGATTCTCCCAGAGCACTTCTTTGGTAACAGGCTTATATGCCTCAAACAGTTCATCCAGCTTCGCCATACGCTCCGGTTCCCATCCCGGGAATGTCAGACCATTCAGATTATTCATAATATAATCCGCCATTTCCTTCGGGTCATCGTGGATTTTGTCCGCCTCGTAAAACAATGCAGAAGAACCGTCCCCCAACGGGTGGAACAGATCCGTCCTTGTCCAGTCAAAGACCGGCATGAAATTGTAGCAGATCACTTTTACTCCAAACTCAGCTAAGTTGCGGATAGTCTGAATATAGTTGGCAATATATCCGTCACGGCTGGGCAGTCCGATCTTGATATCGTCGTGCACATTGACAGATTCGACCACATCCATGTTAAAGCCATAAGGCTCCAACTGCTTCTGAATCTCGGCAATTTCCTCTTTTTCCCACACTTCACCGGGCATTTTGCTGTGGAGCGCCCATACGATGCTCGTCACACCCGGAATCTGTTTGATATCGGAGAGTTTGATACTGTCATTCCCCTCTCCGTACCAACGAAAACCCATTTGCATAAAAATCCCTCCTATCTTTGTACTCTTCCGGAACCGTCCCCACCCGCAAGTGTCAGGACTTCATCCATGGATACCATATTGTAATCGCCCTCGATCGAATGTTTCAGGCAGGATGCCGCAGCAGCAAACTCAATGATCTGCTGGGATGCATAGTCATTTAAGATCGCGCAGATCAAACCTCCTCCGAAGCTGTCGCCGCCTCCTACACGGTCTACGATATGCACCTTATACTGCTTACTGAAGAAATATTCTCCCTTGTCATACAGCATTGCCGACCAGTTATTATCATTTGCAGAAAGAGATTCCCGCAGTGTGATGGCAACCTTCTCGAATCCGAAGCGGTTCGCCAGCTGTTTTGCCACCTCTTTGTATCCTTCTTTATTCACTTTTCCGGTCGTAACATCCGTATTGGACGCATGGATACCGAATACATCCGCCGCATCTTCCTCATTTGCGATGCAGACATCGACATATTTACAAAGCTCGTCCATCACCTGTCCGGCTTTTTCTTTCGTCCACAGTTTCTTTCTGTAGTTCAGGTCACAGGAAATCTTTACGCCTGCTTCCTTCGCCGCTTTACAGGCTTGCAGACAGATTGCTGCCACTTCATCGTTGAGTGCCGGGGTGATTCCGGTAAAATGAAACCATTCCGCTCCGTCAAAGATTTCCTTCCAGTCAAAATCTTCCGGAACCGCTTCGGCGATCGCAGAACCGGCTCTGTCATAGATGACCTTGGAAGGTCTCTGAGAAGCGCCTTTTTCCAGAAAGTAGATTCCTACCCTGCTGCCGCCTCTTGCAATGTAGTCCGTATGCACTCCAAACCGTCTCAATGAATTGACTGCCGCCTGCCCGATCTCATGTGCGGGCAGCTTGGTCACATAATACGCATCGAAACCATAGTTTGCCAGAGACACAGCTACATTGGCTTCGCCGCCCCCGTAGGTCGCCCCGAACGTTTCGGCCTGCACAAACCGATAATAGCCTTCCGGCGCGAGACGAAGCATAATTTCTCCGAATGTAACCACTTTTTTTGCCATAATGCTTTACCTCCTATCGCTTTTTCTATAGATAAGTTATTACACGCTCCCTTTTACGCAGTTGATTAAGGCTGCTTGCCAATATAAGCCAAAATACCTCCGTCCACGTATAAGATCTGTCCGTTTACGAAATCCGACGCCTCCGATGCCAGAAACAGAGCCGGACCCATCAGATCTTCCGGAGTCCCCCATCTTTGGGCCGGCGTTTTGGCCAGGATAAAGCTGTCAAACGGATGCCTGCTTCCGTCCGGCTGCACTTCCCGCAAGGGCGCCGTCTGCGGCGTCGCAATATACCCCGGTCCGAGCCCGTTGCATTGAATGTTGTATGAGCCGTACTCGGACGCTATATTTTTAGTAAGCATTTTCAATCCGCCTTTTGCCGCCGCATAAGCGGAAACAGTCTCGCGTCCAAGCTCACTCATCATTGAGCAGACGTTGATGATCTTTCCCCGCTTTTTTTCCATCATACCGGGCAGTACCGCCTTGGATACGATAAAGGCGGCATTCAAATCGATATCCACAACCTGTCTGAATTCCTCCACGGACATCTGTGTCATGGGAATGCGCTTAATAATTCCGGCATTATTTACCAGTATGTCAATCGTTCCCAGCGTTTTTTCAATATCTGCTACCATTGCCGCCACCTGATTTTCGTCTGTCACATCGCAGAGAAAACCCCTTGCCTCGATGCCCTTTCGACGATAATTTTCAAGTGCCGTATCCAGATGTTCTTTAGATCTGCAGTTAAATGCAATTTCAGCTCCCGCCTGCGCGTAAGCTTCAGCAATCGCAAATCCGATCCCGTAAGCCGCTCCTGTTACCAAAGCTACCTTACCCTGTAGGGAAAACAATTCTTTCTTCATATTCATCCATTCCTTTCCTATGGCTGATCAGGTTTTTTATTGACAATTCCACTTGAAAGAACTAACCTAAAAGCAAACAACGGATTCTTATCCGCAAAAATATAAAGAAAAAGGAGAACTGCTATATGAAAATTGCATTGATCAACGAAAACAGTCAGGCTTCCAAAAACGAAATGATCTGCCAAAACCTGAAAGCGATCGTAGAACCTATGGGACATACGGTTTATAACTACGGAATGTATACAGCCGAAGACGAAACCCAGCTTACTTACGTTATGATTGGTCTTCTCTCCGCTATTCTGCTCAATTCGGGGGCAGCGGATTATGTTGTTACAGGCTGCGGAACCGGAGAAGGTGCCATGTTGGCCTGCAACGTATTTCCGAATGTTCTCTGCGGACATATCGTAGATGCGGAAGACGCTTTTATGTTTGCTCAGATCAACGACGGCAACGCCATTGCCCTTCCTTTTGCCAAGGGTTTTGGCTGGGGTGCAGAACTTCGGCTGCAATACATCTTTGAAAAGCTGTTCGGCTGCGAAAGCGGCGGCGGTTATCCAAAAGAACGCGCCGTGCCGGAACAGCGCAATAAAAAAATTCTGGATCAGGTAAAGGCGGTCACCACAAAGGATATGCTGACCATTTTGAAGGAAATCGATCAGGAATTCCTCAAAACTGCCATCAGCGGCGAACATTTCCGGGAATATTTCTTTGAGAACTGTAAAAACCCGGAAATTGCGGATTACCTGAAAAAGGTACTGGCGCAGTAATCTGCGGATTGTTCTCGGGCGGGCGGCGGCTTCTGTCTGCCGCCCGATATTTTATAACGTTACTCCCTGCTTAAAAATTGCAATGTCATGGAATCCTGCCGCCTCGGATTTCACCTTTTCGCCGGAGGCGACTCGCAACACATAATCAAACAATTCCTTTGCCGTCTCCTCCTTTGTCTTTGTCTCCACAATCTGTCCCGCGTTAAAATCGATCCATCCCGCCTTTTTGCCTGCCAACGCTGAATTGGAGGCGATCTTCATAGTCGGAACAAGCGTCGCAAAGGGCGTTCCCCTTCCGGTGGTAAACAGCACCATCTGCGCGCCTGAAATTGCCAGCGCCGTCGATGCCACCAGATCATTTCCCGGCGCAGACAAAAGATTCAAACCTCTTTCTCTGACTCTTTCTCCATACTGCAAAACGCCGCATACCGGTGCAGAACCGGATTTCTGCGTACAGCCGAGAGATTTATCTTCCAGTGTGGAAATACCGCCTTTCTTATTTCCGGGAGAAGGATTTTCGTATATGGTCTGGTCATGCCTTATAAAATAATTCTTAAAGTCATTGATCAGCGCCACCGTTTTGTCGAAAGTCTCCCGATCCTTACATCTGTTCATCAAAAGCGTTTCCGCCCCGAACATTTCCGGTACTTCTGTCAGGATCGTCGTTCCCCCCTGTGAAATCAAAATGTCTGAGAAAGCGCCTACCACCGGGTTGGCGGTAATACCGGAAAGGCCGTCTGAGCCGCCGCATTTCATACCGATGACCAGCTCGGAAGCGTCACACGCTGTCCTTCGGTCTTTCTTAGCCTCTTCATAGATTTCCCCGATCAGGCGGATGGCTTCCTCCTCTTCGTCTTCCACATCCTGACATTGCAGGAATTTGATCCGTTTCCCGTCATAGGCTCCGATATAATCCATCAATACGGGAATGTTACTGTTTTCACAGCCGAGTCCCAACACCAGCACGCCCGCCGCATTCGGGTGATGGATAATGTCCGCCAGCGCTTTTCTGGTATTCTCCTGATCGTCCCCCATCTGGGAACACCCATACGGATGCTGAAAAGCGATAATATCTTCCACGCCTTCCCCAACTGCATAGCATTCCTTAGCCTTTGCTGCAATCTCCTTGGCAACGGAATTAACACAGCCTACCGTAGGCAGGATCCAAATTTCATTTCTGATTCCTGTCTGTCCGTCCCCCCTCTTGTATCCCTGAAACACAGCGCCGGGCTGCGGACTTAGCGGTTTTACCTCCGGTTCATATTGATATTCCAGAAGCTCTCCCAGTGCGGTTTTCAGGTTATGGGTATGCACCCATCCGCCTTTTCGGATATCCTCCGTCGCCAGTCCGATCCTGGCGCCGTATTTCATGACCGGCTCTCCCTGTCCGATATCGCACAGGGCAAACTTATGCCCTTGCGGGATATCCTCCATCACCGTCACCTTTTCTCCATCCACGGAAAAGCAGCTTCCTTTTTCCAATGGCCGCAGCGCTACCGCTACCGTATCTTCCCGATGAATTCTGATAAAATCCTGCATACACTTCCTCCATCAAAAACTTTGTCTCTTATCCTGCCAGAATTTCATCATACGCTTTTTCCATGCCGTCCTTTTCGATCATCTGATACCACTTATCTACGTCGGGAAGCAATGCGCTGATATCTTCACCCCAGTAATCTTCTCTTTTCAGAATATCCGCAACGGATGCCTTTTTCATGAACTCCACGATTTCTTCTCCATCATTGGCATTGTCGGTGCGATAGAACGCGATCAGCGCTGCCAGTGAGAATACAAGTGCCTGCGGATAGGTTCCTTTCTGCTCTTGATACTCCAAGATCGTAGGCAAAACTCTTGCCTTGAACTTTGATACGGAGTTGAGCGCGATCGAGAGCAGCATATGTTTGATGAACGGATTGGAAAAACGCTCCAGTACAGCCGCCCCAAACGCTCTGTTGTCTTCCGTATCGCCGATGGTCGGTATGATCTCTTCAAAGATACATTTCTTTAGCAGCGCCGAAACCTTCTCGTCCTTTAAGCATTCTCCTACAGTTTCCAGGCCGTACAGATAAGCGCCTAACACCATGGAAGTATGCGCGCCGTTTAAGATCCGGACTTTTCTCTTTTTATACGGATCCACATTGTCCGTCCAGATAACGTTATATCCGGCTTTCTGTAAAGGAAGTTCATCTTCGTGCTGTCCCTGAATGACCCACAGATGGAAGATTTCAGCCGTATCCATCATGTTATCCTGCTCGCCGATCCTCTCACAGAGCGCGGCATGCTCATCCCGAGGGAAGCCTGTCACGATACGGTCTACCAGCGTGGAGCAGAAATCATTTTCCTCCTTTAGCCATGTCCGGAATCCATCCTCCAATCCCCAATGCTCCGCATATTGCAAACAACACTTTAACAGCTCCTCGCCGTTATGATCGATCAATTCGCAGGACAGTACAATAAATCCCGGCAATCCCAGCTGATAACGTTTATAAAGAAGCTGTGTGAGTTTTCCCGGAAAAGATTTGGCAGGTGCATCCTCGAACCGGTTATCCGCCACAAATTCAATCCCGGCTTCCGTCGTATTGGAGACGATAAAACGAAAATCAGGATTCTCCGCCAGTTTCATATAATCCTCGTACTCCGTGTACGGATTGACGCATCGGGAGATCACATTGATATGTGTATGTTCATCTACCACTTCACCGTTTTCGATGCCGCGAAGGAACAGGTTATATTCACAGTTCTGCTTCATGAGCATCTCACACATGCCCTTTTCTATCGGCTGAACAATGACTACGGAGCCGTCAAAAAGACCCTTATCCTTCATTTTCTGGAAAAAATAGTCCACGAATCCCCGCAGGAAACCACCTTCTCCAAATTGTATGACTTTTTCTTTCATTTTGCCCTCATTTCCGCGCTGTTCCGGTCTCAACTATGTTGAGAAAGCGCATTAACCGAGTTTGTTTTTGCCGTTTGATTACTTTTTCCTGTTAGCTGTTCTCACAGTCCGATTCAGGCATTCCGTTTTGCGTCCGCATCCAATCGAAAACCGAAATAACGAACCGCATTTCTGTATGAAATATCCTTGATCAAGCCGCCCAATGCTTCCTCGTCATTCGGATATTCTCCGTTTTCCACCCAGTTGCCGACCAGATTGCAGAGGATCCGGCGGAAATATTCATGGCGCGTATAAGATAAAAAGCTTCTGGAGTCTGTGAGCATCCCAAGGAAATTGCCAAGCAGACCTAGGTTTGCAAGAGAAACCATCTGATCTGTCATACCCTGCTTATGGTCATTGAACCACCATGCGCTTCCCTGCTGTACTTTACCTACTGTGTCCGCGTTCTGGAAGCATCCTAAGATCGTGCCAATCGCTGCATTGTCATTCGGATTCAGACTGTAGATGATGGTCTTGGGCAGCATATCGTCCTCACCCAGCGCATTCAAAAAATCCGCAAGCTGAGATGACGGCGCGTAGTTATTGATACAATCAACGCCTGTGTCGGGTCCCAGTTTTTTGTAGATCAACTGATTGTTATCTCTCTTTGCCCCATAGTGCAGCTGCATCACCCAGTTTTTCTTATGATAAAGCTTTCCCATAGCCAGCATAAACGCTGTCTTAAACTGTAATTCCTCTTCCCCTTCTATCTTACCACCCTGCAGTCTCTTTGCAAACAGAGATTCTATTTCCGCCTCTGATGCCGGTGCATACATAACATATTCCAGCCCATGATCGGATACGGAACAGCCATGCGCCGCAAAGTAATCCATCCGGTTCTCCAAAGCCTTTACCAGATCCGCAAATGTCTTGATCTCTACGCCGCTTACGTCGGAGAGCGTCTTAAGATAGTCAAGATAATCGGGCTTTTCGAGATTCATCGCTTTGTCAGGTCTCCATGCCGGCAGAACCTGTACTTCAAAGCTGTCGTCTGCTGCCAGCTTTTCATGCCATTCCAAAGTATCTACCGGATCGTCAGTCGTACAAATCAAGGTGACGCCGGATCTGCGGATAATATTTCTGACACTCATGTCGTCTTTCTGTAACGCTTCATTGCACAGATTCCACACTTCTTCCGCCGTTTTACCGCTCAAAGCGCCATGATATCCGAAATATCTCTGCAGCTCCAGATGGCTCCAGTGATACAGCGGATTCCCGATCGCTTTTTCCAGCGTTTCTGCCCATTTCTGGAATTTTTCACGGTCTGTGGCATCCCCCGTAATATATTTCTCCTCTACGCCGTTGGAACGCATCTGTCTCCATTTATAATGGTCTCCTCCCAGCCATACCTGCGTGATATTTTCAAATTTTCTGTCTTCAGCGATCTCTCGCGGATTAATATGACAATGATAGTCCAAGATCGGAGTTACCTCCGCATAATTATGAAAGAGCTGTTTTGCAGTCTCTGTTTCCAATAAAAAATCCTTATCCATAAATGCTTTCATAGTAGTTCTCTCCTTTCTCTACTCAACAAAATCCTCACGCATCGGTGTGAAAATATCCAGCAAAACCCCTTCCTTCAGACAGACGCAGCCATGTTCGATCCCGTCCTTTTTTAACATACTGTCTCCCGGATTGACGATTCTCTTCTCTCCGGCAATGGTAAATTCAAACTGTCCGCTTACCACATAAGTGATCTGCGTATGGGGGTGATGATGCATGGCGCCTACCGCTCCCTCGGTAAAATGATTTTCCACTACCATCAATTCATCCGTATAGGATAAGATCTTTCGATTCACGCCGCTTCCGGCCGCCTCCAATTCAATGTCCTCATTCGGATTCCAGATACGGTTTTTTTCAGTTTTCATTTTGCTGTCTCTTCTCCTTTCTCCTCTTTGCGCTCTTTCCTGATATATCTGTTTAACGCTATAATCAATGCCAGATCGATCAGGACAACAACAACGACGGAGCTCATTCCATAAGCAATGCCTGCTCCTTCCGCTATCCTTCCTATCACCGACGGCATCAGGATCGAACCCATACTTGCCATTGTCAAAATAAAGCTCCATGCCATAGCATATTTTTTGATCAGTGTACCGCAGAAAGAAACGGTCGTCGGATAAATTCCCGCCATACTATAACCGAATCCCATAATGCCAATGACGATCAAAGCCGTGTTTCTGCTAAGCAGCAGCCAAAAGAAAAAGACTACGATCCCAAATCCCATGATCAGTAATAACCGTTCTTTTCTGACCCGTTCCGAGGCCCAGGCCGTAGTGAGCCTTCCCGCCAGCATCATGATCCATAATACGCTTGCCATCAGCTGCGATAAGGCATCGCTCAACAGGCCCGTATCAACAAAATAAGTGATCAGCCAGCCGATAACACCTTGCTCCGCGCACAGATAAAAGAACAGGGTAAGCGTACACAGATAAAATAACGGTTCCTTAAAAAAGCCGAAGTTACCGCTTTTCTCTTCCTTTTTTCCTTCCTGTTTTACCTCATCAACCGGAACCATAAAATACAAGATCCAGCTGAGGATTCCCATTGCTACCATAAAATAGCAGGCATAGATCCAGTTCGCCGCATCTGTCCGCGTCAAAAGAGTCAAAAAGATCGGAAAGAGAAACGCACCTATAGAAAACATGGCATGCAGACCGTTCAAAAAACCGGCTTTCCCCGGCGCCAGATTATTGATGGTAACATTACCGAAATTGCTCGACGCACCTCTTGCCAGTCCGGTCATTAAAAAAGCTGCCACCAAAGAAACCGGCGTATTTCCCATTAAGATCAAAAGATAGGAAAGCGCATAACAGGCATTGAACAAAAGAATGCTTTTCCTGCGCCCGATCAATACAGGCAGCGCTCCTGCCGTAAAGCTTGATACCAGATTCCCGACAGAGTGCAGACTCACGAGCAGTCCCGCAAACGCATAACCTAGGCCTCTCGCTTCCCGGATAAAAGGAAGCAGCGAGCCAATGGATAATGCCAGTATACCGTTAAGCATAAACGCTAAATAGGTAAAGTAAAACTGTTTCTTTTCCTTCGCTGTATTAAAGTAATGCATTTTGACTTCATCCTCTTTCTATTGTTCAGACATTGCCGTGATCTCTTCGATCAGTTCGCCATAGTCCTCATAATAGCTTTGATAGACCGGTTCCATGGCCAGCCGGAATTTTTGCAGTTCGCTCTCAGATAACAATATTTCCTGTGCTCCGTTTTCAAGGGCAGTTTTTCTGGCCTGTTGTTCATGTTCCGTCCAAAGCTGTCGTTCATAAAGAGCCGATTCCTTTGCACATTCCATGATGATCTGTCGATCTTCCTCGGAAAGCTGCTTCCATGTATGGCTTGCGCATATCTGCATTTCCGGTATCCGGATATGTTCATCTACCGTAAAATACTCTGCCACTTCGTAATGCTGCATCGTCTCATAAGAAGACCAGTTATTCTCCGCGCAGTCAACCTGCTTTCGCTCCAGCGCCGCATACACCTGATCATAAGGTATCTGCACCGGCACAGCACCTAAAGCGGTGATCATATCCGACATCATCTCCGCCTCCTGGACACGGATACGCAGCCCCTGAATATCCTCCAGCGTTTTGATCGGCCCGGTGGCAGAATAAATATTCCGTGCTCCGGCATCATACCAGGAAAGGCCGACCAAGTCATAACACTCCGGATATTCCAGAAAACGTTCTCCGATACTTCCATCGAGAACCCTCCACATATGTCCGGAATCCTTATACAGATAGGGCAGCTGAAGGATCGACATCTCGGGAACAAAGTCCGATAGCTGTGCAATGGAAATCCTCGCAAAATCGATTCCGCCGTAGCGCATCTGCCGGATCACTTCCGATTCAGGCCCAAGCACACCACCCGCATGTACCCGGATCCGGATACGCCCCTGTGTCCGTTCTTCCACCAGTTCCGCAAATCGAAGCGCCCCCAGCGTAGTCGGATACTCTTCCGTCTGATTTTCCGCATAGGTAAAAACATATTCCGGTACCGTTTCCTTTTTTCCGTCGATAAAATAAAGTATGGCTATCAACAGCAAGACCGCAGCTGCCGCAAGATAAATCCATATTTTTATCCTTCTCTTTCCTGTTTCCATTCCGGTACCCCGATCCCTTTACAGGGATATCTGCGTATTTCTGTATTCACTCGGCGTCTCACCGGTAATTCTCTTAAAAACCTTCGTAAAATATCCGGAATCCCGATACCCGACTTTCCTGCTGACATCTCTTACATTAACCGCATCGTCAGACAATAGTTCCTTCGCCTTCTCTACGCGCAGTTCCGATAAATACATAATAAAGTTCTTGTCAAAATTCTGTTTGAAAAATTTGCAGAAGTAAACGTCTGAATAGTGCAGCGCTGCTGCCACATCCTGCAGGCAGATATCTTCCATATAATGTTCTTCCAGATACTGCCGGACAAGCTCTGCCTGTACATGATGCTTTTGTTTTACAGGCTTCTCAGCTTTCGCCTCCAAAACCTCCTCCTGCAAAGCCTCCCTGTTCTCATCATTTTGTTCCGCAATATGAAGCGCCTCGTCAATCACTGCGATCAATTCATCTTTTGAACAGGGCTTCAGTAGATAATCCAGTGCGTGTACCTTGATCGCGCGCTTTGCAAAGTCGAATTCATCGTAAGCCGTCAGAAAGATAATGCTGCACAGAGGATTCTCACTGCGAATGGTCTCTGCTGCTTCCAGACCGTCGATTCCCGGCATGGAAATATCTAACAGTACAACCCGGCAGCGCGTCCTGCGGACAGCCTCTATCGCCTCCCGACCGTTGACCGCCTGCAATATCATGATCTCATCTCCAAAATGGTTCTGCAGAATTTTGCTGACAACCATTCTTTCGATCGGCTCATCGTCCGCAATTAAAATCTGAAAACTTTTATCCTTCAAAACGGTTTCCTCTCTCATCCGGTATCATAATACTGATGATCGTACCCACACCGACTTTGCTGCATATGTGCATCCTGCCGTTATCGTACATGGAATGCACTCTCTTATAAATATTAAAAAGACCAATACTTGTCCGTCCGCTTTCTTCTTCCTGCATCTGCCTTTTCAGACTGCATAGCGTTTCCTTATCGATTCCCAGACCGTCATCAGCAATCGTCATCCGGATCATAGCATTTCTTTCCCGAATCCGAATAAAGATATGCCCGCCTTCCTCTTTCGGAACCAGGCCATGGATAATTGCATTTTCCACAAGCGGCTGGAACGTAAAGGTCGGAATCATGACCAGTTCCGCATCCGTTTGACAATCAATCTGATACTCGATCCGATCTCCAAACCGCATCTTTTGCAGGAACATATAGTCACTGATCACTTTCAATTCCCGCGTCAGAGATACCTTTTCCTCCGGCGTCTTTAAATTATAGCGAAACAGCGAACTGAGTGCCTGGATCATCTTTTCTGTTGTCTGTGCGCCTTCCAGATTCGCCATTCCTCCAATAACATTCAATGTATTGAATAAAAAGTGCGGATTGATCTGACTCTTCAGAAGATCCAGTTCCATGGCATCCAGACGGCTCGCGATCTCCAGTTTTTCCATCTCCTCCGCGTGATACAGATCTAATGCCTTACGTTTTTCTTCCAATGCCTTAATATATTCGCCGGTGGCATATTTCATTTTATTGAACACCTGCACCAGCTCTCCCAGTTCGTCTTCGCTTTGCACCTCGATATCTTTGATAAAGAAATCATTTTCTGATATTTTACGGGAAGCCTCTGCCAGTTCCACGACAGGCTCCACAATGGAACCGTTCATCAGCTCCGAAACCTTTCGTATACAGAAAAAAAACAGCAATTCAAAAAAAATGATCAACGCCGGTACTATAATAATGATTCTGACTTTGTCGGCATATACGCTCACTCCATCTTCCAGTGTATCCCTCATCAGCTGCTTTGCATAGCTTTGCAGATAATCCTGAATGTCGTACACCTCATACAACTCGCTGATATAGTCCGGGGTCTTCCCTCCGGTATCAAGTACATGGTCTCTCTTTTCGCTATATATCTGATACATATTCAGAACCGACCAGGTTCTTGCATACCGTTTTTCTCCAATCTTCTCAAATTCAAACGGAAGCTGCGAAACAACACTCCCGGTAGCTTCCATGGCTTGCTTCAGGTTCCGATAGGAATCCTCCTCCCCTGTTCTGATGTAAGTTTCAAACAAGTCCGTTTCGTTCTCCATGCACTGTAAAAAATCACTTGCCATGGAATTGTTCTGTAAGATCACAGAAAAATCAAGCAAAGATGACTTGATAACCCAAAAAGCCAGAACAATAGACAGCAGGATCACGAAGAATACGACGTCCGTAAATAGTTTTATTTTCCGCTTTATCTTGAGAGACCGCCAAATTCTTCCTAAGTGCTGTTTCATGGAACTGCCACTCCTGTTGTCACGACAGAGTCTGCCTTTTAAGGTAAAGGGCAGTACGCAATGCGGACTGCCCATATCTTTTGTATCGTTTCTCCCATCGCTGCTTCTTAATTTATCTCTCGCTTCTATCCTTTTCCGCAAGCATTGATATGAGCTTTTACGTCTTGATAAAACTTCTCTTTTTCTCTTCCCAGCAGCCGATTCGTCAACATATATCCGTGACTTGCATCTGTGAATACAATGAGCATTCCCGCCTCTTTTACGATATTTTTCACACGGTTCCATCGTATCAGCTCATACTGCCCGCCTAAGGTAACGTGAATGCCGTCTTCTTCAAATACCAGTTCCGTCCCCTGTGGCGCGACAGCCGCCTGCGTTTTGGCTTTCAGGTAAACACCAAGCGGCTGTATCACCGGAATGATCAGACATGCCATGAACAGAACCGCCTGCATGACATCGCCGACCTGGTTCCAGAATCGAAACGCAAGCAGGATCATGGAAACGCCAAAAACGATATTGCACACCCCGATAAAGGAATGATAAGTATGGTACATGGACAGCCGCCAGAAATCGACTGCCTTTATATCGCACTGATATTTATAATGCATACCAGACCCTCTCCCGTTCCCCGGATTACTTTCCGCTCAACAGATTCGGAAGGAACATACTGATCTCAGGAATAAATGTCAAAAGCATCAATACGACGATCATACAAAGATAGAACGGCAGCGTCGCTTTTACGACCTTCTCCATCTTTACCTTGCCGACAGCGGAACCGATGAACAGCACGGCGCCAACCGGAGGCGTCAGCAGGCCGATACCACAGTTTAAGATTACCATGATACCAAACTGAATGGCATTGATGCCAATCGCCTGCGCAATCGGCAGCAGAATAGGCGTCGCAATCAGAATGATCGGTGCCATATCCATGATACATCCTAATACTAACAGAATCACATTGAGCAGTAAAGCGATCAGGATCGGATTATTCGTCAGGCCGATCACGGCGTTCGCCGCCAGAATCGGCACATGAAGCATTGTCAGGCAATAACCGAAAATACTGGACGTAGAGATCAGGATCAATACAACCGCCAGCGTATCCACACAGTTCTCCAATACCTTCCATACACCCTTCCAATCCAGTCCTTTATAAATATAGACACTGACGATCAAGCTGTAAATAACTGCGATCGCCGCAGACTCCGTCGCCGTAAACCACCCGAACACCACGCCGAACACAACAATGATGACCGCCGCCAGCGCCCAAAAGGATACCACAAACTGTTTTCCCAGATTCTTTAAGCTGAATTTATCGCCCTTCGGATAATTCCTGCGCTTGGAAATAATATAGGAGCCAACCATCAAAGAAATTGCAAGCAACGCTCCCGGAATGTAGCCTGCCAGGAATAAGCTTCCCACAGAAACACCGCCTGCCGACATCGCGTAAATAACCATGTTGTGACTGGGCGGAACAAGCAGTCCCTCACAGGATGAAGTGATGGTGACCGCCGTCGAAAAATCATCGTCATAGCCCTGATCTACCATCATCGGAATCAGGATGGTTCCCAGAGACGCTGTATCCGCGGCTGCGGAACCCGAAATACCCCCAAAGAAATAGGATGCCACAATATTGACCATCGCCATACCGCCCGTCATCCAGCCGACGCAGGCATTGGCCAACGCGATCAGTTTTTCTGAGATACCGCCGGTCCCCATCAGACAGCCCATCGTGATAAAGAACGGAACCGCCATCAAGCTGAAGGAACTGATGCCCTTAACCATCTGCTGACATACCGTAGTCAACGGTTTGCCCAGATACAGAAGACAGAGCATCGACGAAAGCGCCACTGCATAAGCGATTGGAAACCGCAGTAATATCATAATGCCAAAGCTGGCAAGCAATATAATAATTGCCATTGTCTCTGTACTCATGCTTCCACCTCCTCCTTTATAAAGATCGACCGCACATGCGCATACAAAGTCTCCAGTTCAAAAATAAGCATTGCGACGCCGGCCACCGGAATCGGGAAATACATCCAGAATCGTGACAACCACGGCATGCTCACATAGGTTCCCTTTGCACCGAGTCCTCTGGCATACTTCCATCCTACGGTGATCATCACGACCGCCAGGATCAGCACGCAGAAATCCGCCAGAATATCTAAGAAAAGCAGCACTCCTTTCGGAATGTAACGATCCAAAGCCGTCATGCGGATATGCGCTCTTCTTCTGATTGCCAGCGCCGCAGACAGAACCGCCATATAGGACATGCAGGTAAGCACTACCTCCTCGGACCATGCCGGATCCGGAATGAACGAGACATATCTGCCGATCACGCTCATAGTCGTGATCAGGATATCAACGATCAGCAGCAGCTTACACACAAACAACACGATCTTATAGGTAACGTCAAATGCCGGTTTTATTTTATCTACCTTCTCAAAAAACCCTGCCATGAAATACCTCCTCCTTAATACAATAAAGAAAACGAAGAGCGCAAAGGCATTGCTGCCAATGCGCTCTCAATTTCTAACGCTTTTATTTTGCCAGATCCAAAATCTGCTGATACAGGTCTTCCTGACCCTTTGTATTCTCTGTAATAACGCTCTTTACAGCTTCCTGCCAAGGTGTCACATCATCCACCGGAACAATATTGACGCCGTCTGCCTTCAACTCCTCAAGCACCTTATTCTCCGCTTCCTCAGAAATCTGTCTGTTGAACTCGGATGCTGCCTTGCCCGCCTCGATCAGAACGTTCTGCTGATCAGCCGTTAAGGAATCCCACGCTTCATCCGTGATGATTACCTGAATTGCTCCCAGCGTATGTCCGTCAAGGATCATGTTCGGAGCCACCTCAGGGAATGCGTTGGACTTATAGTTTGCGATCGGCTGTTCAGCACCGTCCGCAACACCTGTCTGCAATGCGGAGTAAAGTTCGCCGAAGGATACGACCACCGGATTTGCCCCCAAAGACTCAACCAGACCGTTCATAACCGGGTCGTTGGAAACGCGGAGCTTCATGCCGGCAAGATCGCTCATGCCGGAAATTTCATTTGCGGTAAAGAAATGGCGGAAACCCTCCTCACCGTAGAACAGACCTCTCACACCGCTGCCGTTGTCGTGAGGCTCAAGCAGGAATTCATCCGCCAGATCGGAATCAGCGAACGCCCAGAAATGCTCACGATTCACAAAGGTGTAAGGCAGGGACAGCAGCATGGATTTCTCACCGCCGTAGCTTGTCAGCGCGAATGCGGAGATACGGGACATGTCAATCGTGCCGCCGCCGCCCAGCATCGTGTCAAGAACATCGTTCTCAGAACCAAGCACACCGCTCGCCTGGATGTCAATCTTTATCGTACCGTTGGATCTCGTCGCAACCTCTTCGGCAAACTTGGTAGCCATCTGGCCGACGATCGTGTCAAGGGGATTAACCTCTGCATATACAAGCGTTACTTCCGGCTCTGCCGCAGGAGCCTCAGCCGCAGGTGCTTCCTCCGCTGCGGGAGCTTCCTCTGCTGCCGGTTCTGCCGCAGGCGCTTCCGTAGCTGCCGGTGCCTCAGCCGCAGGTGCTTCCGCAGGAGCCTGAAGGCCGCAGGCTGTCATGCTTGCTACCAAAGCCAGTCCTAAAAATACGGATAAAACTTTCTTTTTCATAAAAAACATCCTCCTTTAATCATTTAGAAAACACTACGCTTTCTTTATTATTCATTATATAGAAAATATCAACCAAAAAAAACAGTATATTTTTAACATTCTTAGTAAAATCTTAACACAAAAACTCCCCACCGACTAAAGTCGCTGGGGAATCGGTAAACTTATTCCATATCCGGGAGCGATGCAAAGCCCGGCTTCAGATCTTCATCTGTGGGGATGTAATCGTTCATTTCCCCGTCATTGTATTTCTGGTAAGCCACCATGTCGAAGTATCCTGTTCCCGTCAGGCCGAAGACGATCGTCTTCTCTTCTCCGGTCTCCTTACACTTCTTCGCTTCGTCGATAGCCACCCGTATCGCGTGTGCACTCTCAGGCGCGGGCAGAATACCCTCTACTCTCGCAAACTGCGTCGCTGCCTCAAATACAGCTGTCTGCTCCACGGAAACCGCCTCCATCAAGCCGTCCGCATAGAGCTGGGACAAGGTGGAACTCATGCCGTGGTAGCGCAGCCCACCCGCGTGATTGGCGGAAGGAATAAACCCGCTCCCCAGCGTGTACATCTTCGCCAACGGACAAACCTTTCCCGTATCGCAGAAATCGTAAGCAAATTTTCCTCTCGTAAAGCTGGGACAGGATGCCGGCTCCACAGCAATGATCCGATAATCCTTCTCACCTTTCAGCTTTTCTCCCATAAAGGGCGAGATCAGTCCGCCCAGATTGGAACCGCCGCCGGCGCAGCCGATGATGATGTCCGGCTCAATCCCATACTTATCTAAAGCAGCCTTGGTCTCCAGACCGATCACTGACTGATGCAGCAGCACCTGATTCAGCACGCTTCCAAGCACATAGCGGTAACCCTCCGTTCCCACCGCAGCTTCCACTGCCTCGGAAATCGCACAGCCCAGGCTACCCGTGGTTCCGGGATGCTCGGCAAGTATCTTTTTTCCCACCTCTGTGGTGTTGGAGGGAGAAGGTGTCACGCTGGCGCCATAAGTGCGCATCACCTCCCGGCGGAAAGGTTTCTGCTCGTAGGAAACCTTTACCATATAGACCTTACAGTCCAGACCGAAATAAGAGCACGCCATGGACAACGCCGTGCCCCACTGACCCGCTCCGGTCTCCGTGGTGACACCCTTTAAGCCCTGCTTTTTCGCGTAATACGCCTGAGCGATCGCCGAGTTTAATTTATGACTGCCGCTGGTGTTATTTCCCTCGAATTTATAGTAGATCTTTGCCGGGGTTCCCAGTTTTTCCTCCAGACAGTAGGCCCGCACAAGCGGCGAAGGACGGTACATCTTATAGAATTTTCTGATCTCCTCCGGAATATCGATGTACGGCGTGGTATCATCAAGCTCCTGGCTGACCAGCTCGCTGCAGAATACCGCAGACAGCTCCTCGGCCGTCATGGGCTGCTTCGTCCCCGGATTCAACAGGGGCGCCGGCTTGTTTTTCATGTCAGCCCTTACGTTATACCATTGCGTAGGCATCTCCTTTTCTTCTAAGTAAATTTTGTAGGGAATCGTCTTATCGCTCATGCTAACCTCCATGCCATTGTTATTTTTCAATTAATCTTCCATACTATAATATTACAGTCTCTTGAGCAGTTCTTCTCTCTGCGCCTCATATCCGGGCTTGCCAAGCAGCGCAAACATATTTTTCTTATAGCTCTCCACACCGGGCTGGTTAAAAGGATTCACACCCAGCAGATAGCCGCTGACGCCGCAGGCAAACTCGAAAAAGTAGAACAGTTCGCCCAGATAAAATTCGTTTACCTCCGGAACATTGATCATAAAGTTAGGTACCTGTCCGTCGGTGTGCGCCAGAATCGTACCGTTCATCGCACTCTTATTGACAAAATCGACATTCTTGCCCGCAAGGTAATTCAGGCCGTCCAAGTCCACGGGCTCTTCTCCGATGATGATCTCCTCCCTGCTTGTCTCAATGTTGAGAACCGTCTCAAACATTGTCCGGGAGCCATCCTGAATAAACTGACCCATGGAGTGCAGATCGGTCGTCAGATCGACACTTGCCGGGAAGATACCCTTCTGATCTTTACCCTCGGATTCGCCGTAAAGCTGTTTCCACCACTCGGAAACAAAGTGTGCACTGGGCTCGTAGTTCGCCAGAATCTCGATCACTTTGCCCTTTCTGAGTAAGATATTGCGAAGTGCCGCATACTTCACAGCGTCATTCTCCTCAAAGGGAGCCTCCAGCGCCATCTTTCTGCCCTCTGCCGCACCTTCCATCAGCTTGTCGATATCTGCTCCCGACACCGCGATAGGAAGCAGACCTACCGCCGTCAACACAGAGAAACGACCGCCAACATCATCAGGCACGACAAAACTCTCATAGCCTTCTTCCGTGGCAAGATTCTTGAGAGAACCTCTCGCCTTATCGGTGGTAGCATAAATTCTCTTGGCCGCACCTTCTTTGCCGTATTTCTTCTCAGCCATCTCCTTGAAAACACGGAAAGCAATCGCAGGCTCCGTGGTCGTGCCGGACTTGGAGATCATATTGATGGAAAAGTCCCTGTCTCCGATCACATCGATCAGATGCTTAATGTAGGTAGAGCTGATGGAATTACCCACGAAGTAAATTTCCGGCGTCTTTCTGACAGACTTGTCCACGACATTGTAGAAGCTGTGGCGCAGAAATTCGATAGCCGCCCTCGCTCCCAGATAGGAACCGCCGATGCCGATCACCAAAAGCACCTCGGAGTCGCTTTTGATCTTTTCTGCAGCCTTCTTGATCCTGCCAAACTCTTCCTTATCATAGTTCACGGGAAGATCGATCCAACCCAGAAAATCGTTTCCTGCGCCCGTTTTGCTCACCAGAACTTCTTTCGCGTCAAGCGCCAGCTTCTTCATGGAGTCCACCTCGTTCTCGCCAATAAAAGCCGCTGCTTTGGAATAGTCAAACGTTACTTTACTCATGTTGTCCTCCTTTATGTTTATTATTTTTGTTTTACTTCATCTTCAATTAAATCTATGATCGTTCCGATCGCATCCCGCTGGCTGCTCTTTTTCATCGCATCAATATAGGTAAAGCGATTAAAGTACAGCTCCTGAATCTTTTCGAGGAGCATCTTATTGGTCATATCATCCTCATCCACCACAATGCTGAAACCTTGTGACTCAAAAGATTTCGCATTGAGCAGCTGGTCTCCCCTGCTGCTGGACGACGGCAGCGGAATCAGAATGTTGGGCTTCTTGAGAGCCAAGATCTCGCTGATCGCATTGGCACCTGCTCTGGAGATCACGATGTCAGCCATCGCGAAGATATCCTTCATCTCGGACTTCACATACTCAAACTGCTTATAACCGGAGGTCGTGAGCAGGAGGTTATCCACTTTTTCTTTCCCGCACAGGTGCACTACCTGAAAGTCCTTTAAAAGCTCAGGCAGCACATCTCTGACTGCCTGATTGATCGCTGCGGAACCAAGACTTCCGCCCACCACCATAATAACGGGTTTCGAGCTGTCAAATCCGCACAACCGATAAGCCGCATCCTTATCTCCCATAGCCAGTTCCTTGCGAATCGGCGAGCCTGTCAGCACCGCCTTTGCAGCGGGAAGCTGACTGAAAGTCTCCGGGAAGTTACAGCAGACCTTCTTCGCCACCGGAATGCAGAGTTTATTGGCAAGCCCCGGCGTCATATCAGACTCATGAATAATGCAGGGAATACCCAGAGACGCCGCCGCACGCACCACGGGCACACTGACAAAACCGCCCTTGGAAAAGAGCACATCCGGCTTGATCTCCTTGAGATACCGTCTGGCCTCCCGCATTCCCTTGATTACACGGAAAGGATCGGAAAAGTTCTTCGGGTCGAAGTAACGGCGAAATTTACCCGTCGCAATACCGTAATATGGAATGTCGAAATCCTCGATCAGCTTTTTTTCAATGCCGTCGTAAGATCCCATGTACACAATTTCGTATTCCAACTCCCGCAATTTAGGAATCAGGGCCATGTTCGGCGTTACGTGGCCGGCTGTCCCGCCGCCTGTCAGTACAATCTTTTTACCCATATTTCATGCCTTCCTTAATATCACTCAATATTTGATTCCTGTTTTTATCAATGCTCCAGCATCTCCTGAAGCGCGCAGGCCAGCTGATCCGGACAGGAGGTATTCTTAAAACCGCACTTAATGCCCCGCAGTCTGCTGATCGCGTCCTCTGCCTTCATTCCCACGACCAGTCTGGAAATACCCTGCGTGTTGCCGTTGCAGCCGCCCGTAAACTTAACAGATGTAATGATGCCTTCTTCCATCTCCACGTCGATCGCGTTGGAACAAACACCTTTTGGCTGGTAGATCATATGATTTCCTCCCATATTTTTACTTTTTCCGCAGTGCACGCTCGAAAAACCTCTGGTTTTCCTCGCTCATGGGCTTCGCCCTATCATCCGCTAATCTGACAAAACTGTCTGCACGCAGCCATTTTGTCATCTTACCGGATGGCACTGCTCATTGCTTTCTTGTACATTATATATCAAGAGCAGTCATAACGCAAAAAGTTTTTATTGCGTAATCTGTCGATGCCTTAAACTTTTTTTCGAGTGAAAACCTAATATAATATAAGTATGCTTTCCTATCAGTATGCTCTCTAAACAAATGGAGGTAACCATGCTCGCGCTTTTTTTCCGCCATAAAAATTTTATGATCGCTATTCTTGCACTGCTCTCATGCAGTATTCTATGCCAGATTTTGATCGGTGTGCTATACCGCCGTCTGATTCGGGAAACAGAAAATATGTCCGCCACCAAAAATAAATCCCTGCAAAAGCTTAAATTGAAATTTACAAGCTGCAGACAGCTCCATGAGACGATTCCCAATGTCTCCGTTTTTGTGGACAAGTACATAAATCAGTTAAGCATCGGCCGCTTCCCTGTCTCCTTTTTTCGACATCTTTCGGGGCAGCTTACGCTCCTGTCCGTTCTGGTAGCGGGTATCGGCGCCTGTCTGGGGATCATCCGGGGAGAGAGTTTCCTTTCGATCGCACCTTTCTACCTGATCAGCTTCTTCGGTCTTTACCTCTACTTTGCTGTCTCCTCGCTGACGGATATTTCCGGAAAAATGGGGATACTGCGAACGAATTTAGTGGATTATCTGGAAAATCATCTGGCGAGCCGTTTAGAGCAGACGAAGCTTGATATGCGACTGGTAGGCATGGAAGACGGCATCGAAGAAAGGCCCGGTGAAGAAAATAACGGGAAAGAACCGATATCAGAAACATCAAAGGACGACGATTTCCGTATGCCCCACGAACAGACAGAAAAAGTTCCGGCCTTTACCTCCTCAGAGGCTGAGGAACTGGAGCTGCTGTTACGGGAATTTCTGGTCTGACCCGCTTTTGGGACCTAATCACAGTCCAACCTGCTGACCATAAACCGCAACTGTCGGCCCTACATAATATTCTCCCGGCGAACGCAGGAACAAATCAAAATAGCCGATCCTGTATTTCCACTCACCGCCATAGGAAAGCCCGCGCCAGCTCTCCAAAAGCGTATAAGCCGCTGTCTTTTCTTCGTAAAGTGTCTTCTTTTCCGGGTACATATCCCCACCCCTAAAAAACAGATAATCCTTTCTCTGAGAAAAATATCCTGTAGCATACTCCATATCAATAAAATACTCATTTTCCGAAAGCGTATCCGGCAGAAGGAAAAGATCCTCCCCGATGTCGATGATCTCATATTTTTCCTCATCTGCCACGGGCATGTAGGAAGTGCAGTAGAGGGTGGATCCAGCAGGAATATTCTCTTCTATATACGCTGCCGCAGGGTCGTATGTCAGACCATAGCGGTAATTACCCAAAACCGTGATGCCATTGCAAAACACAAGAACCGCTGTCAACCCAACCCCTATCCGTCCTGTGCTGCCATCTGCTTTCTTCTTCAAAACAGCTTTCTGTCCTGCTGTTCTGTGCCACCACGCCGAAAAGCTCTTACATAATGCTTCCGTCTCCATAAGCCCGTATGTCATAAGCAGAAAGGCAAAGGGCTGCACAAGCGAAGTATTTCTACCAAGGACAATACTGTATTTCGATAATATAATTACGATGCAGATCGGCATCAGCGAAAAGCTTACAAGCGTTCCTCCCTCCTTTTTGCTAATCAGATACACGACTCCCAAAAGCAGCAAAAGTCCGCCACAAAAGCCGTAAGAGGAAAGAGCAAAAGCTTCCAGATAGCCGAGAAGCGGCAGATTATGTTCGATTCCGGGGTGCCCCCAGGCGTAATGGTTCAGATTATATAAATTATCTCCGATAAAGGTCTTAAAATGAAAGAAAAGAGAATAATCGCAGAGCACAAAGACAGCAGCCAGCACAATACAGTCTAAAAAGAACAGATAATTGTTTCTGTGCCGCTTCCAGTATTTTTTCTTGATATGCAAAGAGAGCCAGAAAATCCCGAAGACCACACCGTGGTATTTCGCCGCCATAGCAAGACCGATACAGACCGCCATCAGCGGATACCAGAGATAGACCGCTCTCTCCTCGTCCCTCTCCTGCAGGATCAGACAACCGAGCAGCATAATGCCGTTTGCCACTGCATAGAGCATGGTATCCGGCCCGGTGTAATAGAGATAGGCATAACCGTATAGGGAGAAAACGGACAGAAGAAGGCCAAGATAAGCCCATTTCCGACTTCCCGTCATGATCTTGACGCTAAAATAAACGCATATATTGGATAAAAGAGCCGTTCCGCAGACCACATACCGCAGAAGGATCACCGTTTCTGTGCCGCCAAGAAACTTTCCCAATATCCGCGCACCCGCTGCCGCATAGTAAAAAGTCAGATGAGGATAGCGGAAAAAGTCGAGCACATAGATATCTCCCGCGTAGAGATGCTGATTCAGCAATTCATAGATACAGTCCAGAGACAGCTGCTCGTCCACATTCGGGTAAAGAGGCAGCTCAAACCGCCAATGCCTGCAAAACAAAAACATTCCCGCAAGCAGCGTAAACGTGACAGCTATCGCCATCCCGACTTTTTTCTGCCATTCCTTTTGCAATTGAAAACCTTTTCTGTTATCCGACATCCTTACATCCAATCCTTTATGTGCCAGCTTTTCGTGCAGACCGCATCAAACACAATGCCCTGCTCCTCAATATAGGCCTTATACTCGGAAAGCTTCTCCTCCTGCCCTTCAAGCTCCGGTGAAACGAAGCAGAGCTTATAACCAAGCGCTTTTAATTCCTGATAGCTTTCCCTGTCAATGGGAACTCTGGTGAAGCAGTCTACCCAGACCCATTCAGCCCGGCCCGCCATATTCCGTATCGTGTCAAGCCCTTCCAGCTCGCTGAATCGAAGTGCCACTTCTTTCACACCCATATCTGTCAGAAGTTTTATCATAGGAAAGGAGGAATCCAGAAAGAAATATTTTTTAATCTGATATTTCTCCATAAGCGCAAGCACTTCATGCTCTATGCGTTCGCTTTTAATATTCAGGATCATCGTACCGTGATGATAGACCTTGCAATATTCCTCAAAATCCTCTCCCGCTTCGAAAGGATTGTGGGAAATGTAGATCCTTCCGTTCAGATCATCCCGCAGATCAAGTTCCACGCCGTACTCCGTGGGAAGTTCCGCAAGCTCCTCTATCGTGTTGATCCTGTGCGCTATGTATTCTGTCGCCATCCTTATCTCCTTACAAATACTTATCTATGCATGATTGCCATTTCTATAATCATGTATTATAAATATTTCGTTTTAATTTCACACTGAAATCCACCGTCCTCTTAATAAATTTCCACTTTGCCGAAAGCCCGGTATTCCACTTGGACATCCCATGCACCCGTTCCGGAAAATCCACCGCAAAACGCACCACCTTGAGCCCCTTTTTCTTCGCCATATACAGCGCATACAAGTCGAGTGAAAAGTCATGCGGCGGATTCTTCCAGCCCTGATAGAAAACCTTCGGGAATATATTGGGCTGGGCGTTGATATCATAGAGCTTTTCACGCAGATAATAGGTCTCAAACACACTCATGCCCAACGTGAAAAATACGTCAAACAGCGGCCTTCCTTTTCGGTTCCCCTTCACAAAGACAAGGCCCTTTTCTTTTTCAATAAGGTCGAGCGCTTTGATCACATCGGCAGGATCCGTCTGCATATCCGCGTGCGTCCAGCCAATGTACTCCCCACGGCACTCGTCAAGCCCCTTCAGGATTCCATACCCGTAACCCTGATTCACGGGCACTTTCACGGTCCTCGCAAACGGATAACGGGGCAACAGTTCGGAGAGCACTCCCGCACTGCCGTCAGTAGAGCCGTTGTCCACTAAAATGACCTCCATATCCTCCTCTTTTATGACATCATTAAACCGTTCTAAAATTAACGGTATATTTTCCTCTTCGTTATAGCATGGCACTACAATTGAAAGCTTCATTTATGCCTCTCCCTTCTTTGATTTACGGCAGAGATAATGCAGGTGCAAGCAGCGCGTAGAGCTCCTCATGACTGGTCACGGTCTCGAAATCAATGTCCTCGCTCCCCGCAGGAGGCGCCGCCTTTTTTGGACTAAACCAGATTGCCCGCATCCCTGCTGCCGCCGCACCTTTCACATCCTTCTCAAAGTTATCTCCCACGAAGCATACCTCTTTTGGATATAGATGAAGCTTCTCAAGGCACAGCTCGAATATTTTGGCAGAAGGCTTTTCTGCTCCCGCTTCCTCGCTTGTCACCAGACAGTCCACATCATCTGTCAGCTTCAGTGCTTTTAATTTCCTGTGCTGGATATGGGCCAGCAGATCGGTGCAGATCGCCACGCGGACATACTTGTCATGTAGAGCATCCAAGAGCTTTTTAACCCCGGGATAAAGTGCCATTTTTTCCAGAAATACACCCCAGTAAACCTCATACATCTCAAGCGCCAGATACAGCGGCCTGATATCCAGATATTCCAATGTTTTCTGGAAATACAGCATTCTGCTGTGGGATGTCGCCGTCTCGCCCAGATTCTTTTTGGTCGCCTGTCTTGCCCGTCTGAAGGCCACCTCGCTCTGCTCCTCGCTCACGCCCAGCTGCTCTAAGACAAGATCCTGCACCCGCCCGAAGGCTTCCTTATCAAGTGTGTCATAATCATACAGCGTACCGTCTAAATCAAAGATCACTGCCCTTATCATATGTCTCCCCCTATCATCCCGTCTCTTTCATTTCTCTCTGTTCCACTCCTATTTTATGCCGTCTCAATCCCTCCTCATGATCTCGCTGATCACCAGAAGAAGCATAAGCTGCACCAGACCGTTTACGCCGTCTTCCCAGACTGCGCGGCCGCCTGTCAAATCCTCGATCTGCGGAATGGCTGTCGCCGCAAGCTTCGCCCAGAGTCTTCCGTTCCTCGTAATCTCCTCGCCGCTAAAGGAAACCTTCTGGTGCAGAGGATCGTCATATGACAGCACACCCTTTACGTCACGATCCTGCATAAGCGTAAGAAGCGGTTCCACATTGATTCCCACATCCATCACAAACTCCACGCTCAGACTGATCTCTGAAAGCCGACCGGCCTTCTCCGGTCTGACGGCAAGCGTCTCATCAAAATACCGTATCACCAGATCAGCATACTGCCTCTGGGGATGGATGTACTTCTCCGCATCCTTTCTCCTCGCCCTGATCTGCTCCAGAATCGCCGCACGGTTATATCCCCTGTCGCCCTGATCCCGACACAGCTTCCAATGGCTGCGCAGCGCCTCGTCAGTGTCCAGATACACCTTCATATCAAGCACCTGCCTCATCTGCGGCAGATACAGGGAATGCAGACCGCATAACACCACATAGGGCTTCGGTACAAGCCGTCGTTTTTTGGTAAAAGTGCCCGTTTCATGGTCATAATCCGCGCGGTTTACCGTATTATTGCCGCGCAGCACCTGCAGATCCGATGCCTGTCTGTAAAGATAATTTGCCTGCGGATTCAAGTGGGTCATTTCCTCCCAATTATGATCCCCACGCTCCCATTTATGGTCGCCGTCTCCCTCTACGGAAAGCATGCGTTCCTTCGATAAGAGCATCTCTAAAATCTCCAAAAGCCTGCTTTTTCCCGCACCGCTGTCCCCCGCAATGCCAATGGTAAAGGGACGGTTTCTCCTGCGATAGTAGGAATTGCTTCCCACGCCATAGAGGTACATACTGACCAACAGAATCAAAAACACACCAACCATCAGGGAAAAAACGATATCCTTAAAACTTCCCTCTGCAAACTTCAAAAAATTTAAGCCGGTTCCTAAAAAATATAAATCCACAAACTGCGTCTGATGAAAGAAAACATAATAAAGCAGATACAAGAGGTTAAAAGCGCCGTAGACAAGCACCATCTTGCCGCGATTCTCCCGGAGCCTTGCCAGATACAGCATAAAAAAGGGAACGACCCAGATAAACCAGGCGGGCATCGCCGGCACGAGGGCCACAAACACCGAGAAGAGCAGCCCCGTCATGCTGATCAGAAGATCCCCGTTCATCTGATTGACCTGAAATGCCTGAAAATAGAGAAAAAGCAATGCCAGGATCGTGAGAAGCAGATGGGCATTCCCATAATCCAGATATACCATGTTGATAGCCTGCTGTTCCCTGTTAAAGAGAACCATATTGACAAAACCGGTTCCCCAGAAAGGGAGCATTGCCGCAATCGTAAAAAAGACCGGTAGCCCTGTCATACACACTGCCTTCCGCCAGCCTTTCTTCTTATACAGATAGAGATAAAAGAGAGGCAGCGCCGCTACAATATGCAGCTTGGAGGAAAGCGCCAGCGAAAGAAACAGAATGAACCGCCACTCACAGGCCGTTTCCTTTTTCGCCGTCCGTCCCATCTGCGTCAGATAGTAGACCGCGCCCACCAGAAACACGGTTGGAATCAAATCAAGTTGACCGTGCATATAGGAAGCGTACAAAATAATGGGTGATAAAAAGTATAATACCAGAATATATTTTCGCTTATCACGGGAAAGGCGAAGCAGAAAAAACAGACCCAAAAGATCTATTAAAAGAATAGGAAGCTTAAAAATAAGATTTCTGAAAAAGAGAGGCATCCCTCCAAAAAGTGTAACGAAAATACCGCCGATACATTCTATCAGAAGCATGACGGGCGGATAAGGGAAGGAGGGTAACAGCCCGTTGTCGTAGTAGACCTGATATGGATTCTCCCCTCTAAGAAAAAGCCCCACAAAGGGTATAAACATCATATCCTGATAATCCGAGGAAAAAAGCCCCATCAGAAGTAACTTAAACAATACCCCCACAAGAATGGACGTCTTCAGATATTTCTGATAATTTTTCTCAATGTCGAGCCTATAAAACATTTCAAAGCCCTTGTCTTTCTTTTCCGTAGTATCTCAAGCGTTTCTATTCCCGCAGCACGCAGTTCAGAGCAGACCTTCCCGCGCAAGAAACGCCTTAAAATAGGCATAAGTTCCCTGATACCCCTCATAGTCTGCGGGCGTTCCCCAGCCCACATAACGGTCAATATCAAAAATCTTCGCCCGATACCCTAAGTCTAACACATGTTTCACTGTCTGGTCTACATAAAATTCTCCGTTGACCCTGTCATCTTCCCGGATCATCTTCGCCGTGGCCTCCAAAAAGACCTTTGCCTTCCGAAACCAGAAAGTTGCCACCACGGCGGGATCTTCCATAGGTGTATCGGAAATCGCCTTCTTGATGGAAGTGCCCGTGATATTTCCCGCCTCATCGGCAAGCATCCAGCCGTAGGCATTGGGATTCTGCAAAACAGCTTCATTGTGCCGATAAGTGAAGACAATGCAGTCACATTCTTTTGTTATATTTATAAACGTTTTTCCGTCTATATCCATCCCGTTATCGCAGCCCGCGATCAAAAGCGGCTCCTCCGGATTCAAATACGCTTCCGCCAGCATACAGGTACAGGCCTGCCCCTCCGTAAGTTTCTCAACGGTGATAAACTGGGCTTTCGGATAATAAGCTTTGATAGCGTCCTCCACACCGTCCTCCTTATGAAAGGTGCGATCCACATAGATCACATTTCCGCCATCCTCTTCCACGCCGGGAAGGTCTTTCGTGGCGCAGACCACCATGGGTTTCTCCATACCGTCCCATCTGTCGATCGTGGGGATTGCAGGTTTATGTACCCGGTAACCCGCATCAGCAAAACGCTGACCGGCTCCTGCCATGGGAATTAGGACTTTCCCCGCACCCACATCTGACGCTTCCGTGAGTTTTTCCTGCTGCCCTGCCTCTCCGATCATATCCGTCCAATAAACAAACTCCCGCAAATCTTCGGGCGTCCCCCACTGGCAGAAATAGTCTACATTTGTGGGAATCCAAACCTTGAGGCCGTCACGCACCATGAAATTGTAGGGAAGGCTTGCGTAGAATTCACCGTTAATTGCGCACTCCTCATGCTCCGTCAATATTTGACAGTATTTCTCCATGATTCCGCCATTCTTAAAATAGTAGACTCCGGGGGAATGCTTCGCCCGTGTCTTGTCTTTCTCGAAAGAATACTTCTCCCGGATTTCCACTAAATTATCATTCTCATCTGTCAGGCAGGAGGCGTAGAGGTTTTTCTCCGGCAGAAGGTTCGGGTGAAAGCCAGTGTAGCAGGGGACGCTGCCGTCACAATCCCTCTCCTTCGCCTGCCTTGCAAATTCCTCAAAATCCCAAGTCATATAAAAGTCGCAGTAATTGATGATAATGCCGTCTTCCTTGTGAAACTGCGCCGCTGTGCCTTTCTCTATCCGCACCCCGTCTGATTCAGTCGCTCCTGCACCGTCCAAAGCTTCAATCTTATGCGACTCTGTCTCCATTCCTGCGGCAGATGCCGCACACAGCGCACGATAAGCCCGCAGCACATCCCAGACCGGCCCCTTCTTCACCCAATCCTCGATGGAAACGATTACGGCAGAAGGCGCGAGCGCAAGCAGCCGCTCCCGCATGGAGTGGTCCTTTTGCAGATGCTCCCCGCGGCACACAAATATAAACTGCACATCCGGAGGGTACATTCCCTTCACGATCCACTCAATGATCGGTTTTCCCATCACCGGAATAAAAGGCTTCAGCTCCCGATACCCCGCCGCCACAAAACGGGAACCGTAGCCCGTCATGGGTATGATGATATTCATAATTTGAATCCCCCTATAATTTCCTGCGGTACTTCTCCGCATCCCAGTTTAACAGTGCGTCCTGCTGCCCTTCGCTCAAATAATTCATGCCATAGGACAGATTCGCCTCCTGCACCTGCGCCGCAAAGCTCATCACATTCTCGATTCCCTGCGCCTTTTTCACACTCTCCGCCAGAATATAAAAACGTCCTTTATAGCAGGCCGCCGCCGGAATACCGTTTTTCTCTACAAAAGAGACGATATCCTCCCTACTGAAATCATCCGCTAAAAACAAAGGCTTCTTTGATCCATAAACCACGCAGTCCGGGCAGAAAGCATGATTCCATTCTTCTTCATTTAAGAAATCATCGTCCGGCTTCTCCGGGGATAAAAAGCGGTTTTCGGAAAGGTAAACGATCCTGTCTGCAAGCTCCGGGATATCAGTAAAAGCGTCCCAAAGCTTTGTCGCATTGGGGTATGCTTCGTAAGAAACCTGTAAATATGCCGCAATTTTGTGAAGCACTTCCTCCGTGCCCTCAATCACGCGCTGTGCCGTATCGCCGCTCACCACCAGCCCGTGATTCGCCAGAAAGATGACCGACGTGTCCTGTCCCTGCGTCTGCCGCTCACGGAACAATTTATAATAAGCTTCCGCCAATGCCGCGCCGGGCTTTCTGTAGGGTACAAACACCGCCTCAGGGAAAAGTGTGCGCAGCGCATCCATACCGCCCGTCCTGGCTGTCAAAATATTCACCAGCGTTGGATGAGAATGCAGAGTGTACTTCCCCGTCACCGCATGCAAAAAAGTCTCGATGGAAGCGCGTCCGCCCTCTCTCTGCGCCCTCGCCAGAAGCTCCTTTCCGGCCTCCTCTGTCAGCACGGATTCTCCGTCCGCTTTGACATTCTCCCGAAAAAAATCCACGATCAGGCGGTAATCTACGTTCGTGTAGCCGTTTTCTTCACTCACGTCTGCAAGCTGAAAGCCCGAGCTTTTCACCAGCATGATATTGTCATCCAGCTTTACGGAGGTGTTGCCGCCGCCGGCCTGTGCCAGATCATTTCGCATTCCCGCGTACTTTGAAATCTGAATAAAATCCTGCATGCCTCTCTCCCTTCGACATATTTTGCTGCACATTGATTCCTTTATGCAAGAACATATTCATAACGACAATCGTCTTTCGTAGTTCCTTCTATGATACGCGTTTCTCCACTATTGACAAATCCGTTAAGTTCATAAAACTTCCTGGCCTTTACGTTATCTTTTATGACCCATAATATTACTTTATGTACCCCTTCTTTTCTTACTTTCTGAATCAGATATTCTATCAGAAGTCTTCCGATTCCCTGTCCCACAAAAAATGGTTCTACATAAAAATCCGTAATCTCAATGGTTTTATCATCTACAAGTTGTCCATTTATTACCCCTTTGACAATTCCGTCATCGTACAGCAGCATCCCCTCCAACTGATCCGGATTACTCATATATTCTTCATACAGCTCAACAACTTGCAACTCGTTAAATGACACATGATCATTTGCAAATATTGGCCTATATGCAACCCTTTTCCCAAATACAATGATCTCGGCTATTCTGGGAATGTCTTTCCTGTCAGCTTTTCTGATCGTGTATGTTTCCTTCATTACATAAACTCCATTTTCAAATGTATAGTAAGGTCTGGTTCCGATTATTTCAACATGATTTCCATTAATATATACTGCATCTTCTTCCGGTATAGCTATTACGCTGCCTTTTTTAGTGAAAAATCTTTTATAGCATTTGTAAACCTGTTGTGTCTTTGCTCGCTTTCAATATCGTTCAAACTTGATTTTTTATTTGTATAATGTGGAAATATTGATATGCCTGACAAAACATTAAAACCGGCAGTATCCGTTAAATTTACATCGTTTGAATCCATACTTGAAATAATATCTATATCTTTACCAAAGATTACTGCTCCGGCACTTCCGCCAATTACAATTCCGTCATTTAAAATGTATTCTTTTATCTTTTGAAAAGCATCGCTTTGTTTTAAACCTAATAATAATTTCAATTTAACTCCTCCTCGTATGCCTTATCAACTGTTAGTTAGTAATTCCGTTATTCATTCCCTTCATTATCTATAATAGCTTTCATCTCCTCAACTATTTGCTGAACACTTTTGTTATCTGTATTAATAACATAATCACCTTCATATGGTTTTAAATGCAGCCAAAAAAAGGAACATTCATTTGCATCTCCACGTTTTTTATGACGTTCACGCAAAGTTTCCTCTGAACAGGTTAAGGTAAAGCCTACGACAGAATAATCTTTTGACGTAATATCTTTCAATATGGCTTCACGAATTGCTTTATCTACAACAACCACCGACGAAAAAAAGACATAATCAAAACTTGAATTTAAATAGGTAGACAATGCAAATGACATTGTTTTATCACCATTTCGCAATCTTGGATCTTCGACTGAAAATGGATTGACACACCACGCCCAATCGCCATCAAAAAAGGCACTGTTTTCATAAGAAGTAAAAAGTTCCTGTGTCACAGTCGTTTTACCGACACAAGGAGAACCTGCTATAATAATCAATTTTTGCTTTGCCATCTTTATTTCTCCAATCAATCGTTTGATACTCAATACAAACTCTCTTTTCTGTTATTGACAGGGTATGTTTTATTTACGAACATATCCTGTAGATGGCCCCGCCCCAACTTTAGCAATATATCCGCTTTTTACCAGTTCTGTCAAAGTTCTTTCTACGGTAACTTTACTTATATCCGGACAAAACTCCATTATTTCTTTCTTTGTAATCTTTCCAACTTTTTGATCGATTACTTTTTTTATTCGATCTGGTTTTGAAAGATTGCGGTGTTTCAGATGTTCCACTCTACTTTCAAACTCATTATATGCCTTTTGCAAGATGCCAAGATAATATTTCACAAATGGCTCATAATCATTTTCATTCTCGTGCCATCCAAATGAACTTGACTGTAATGCCTCATAATATGTTTCCTTTGTATTTTCTATCAACATTTCCATACTAACATATTTTCCAACAATATAGCCTGCTTTATAAAATAACAAAAGCGTTAACAATCGACTCATTCTGCCATTCCCATCATTAAACGGATGAATACAGAGAAAATCAAGGATAAACATGGGTATTAGAATCAATTTATCTATTCGATCTGCTTCCCATTCTTGTAAAAATCGAGTACATAATTCATCCATTGATTCTGAGGTCTGAAATGCCGGAACAGGTACAAAACGAACTTTTTGATTTCCCTCTGCATCCCTTTCTGCAATTACATTATCTGAATTCTTATAAGTGCCCCCGACAGTTCCCTGCGAATAAGAATATAAATCTCTATGCAATTGCAGTATCACATTTGGTCTCGGCACAATATATTCATAGCTATCATGAATTGTCGAAAGCACTTCCCGATAGCCGGCAATTTCTTGCTCAGAACGATTACGTGGTTGCGACTTTTGACTTACCAGTTCTTCCAAACGTTTATCACTCACAAAAATTCC
Organism: Lachnospiraceae bacterium; assembly: GCA_029067085.1. Classification (GTDB taxonomy): domain Bacteria; phylum Bacillota; class Clostridia; order Lachnospirales; family Lachnospiraceae; genus UBA3282. The sequence goes on from JAIEFE010000019.1 coordinate 61,669, forward strand.
CTCGATTCTATTAGATGCACCAGTACTTTGAATAAGAGCCACTTCCAGCAATGTTTTTAATTCATCAATATTTGCCTCCAAAAACAACTCCTGCTTACCCTTATGTTCATGAATACTTCCAACTATTTGAACAATTTCCGGTTTTAACAGCTTTATTGGATTATTTATGAAATCAAATTTTCTCATGAAAATCTCCTTCATTTTAAAATTATCTCCATCATTATATCACAAATGACGGAGATATCAATAGGCGTAATGGCAGACAACCATACTGTCTTTATTTCTTATATTCCACATACAAACGGGAAGTTTATATGCGTCTTTATACTTCATAATCTATTTCAGCCAAATATGGCGCATTCTTGTCTTGATTTGATATTATGGCAATATCTATGGGAAAAGAGAGATTGATTTGCTGGTCATCAAATCGGATTTTCATTGATTCATTTTTATAAAAATGCTCACTAACCGTAAATATCTGCGTTGTGTTGTCCTCTAAAGATAAGAAAGCATGCCCATATCCTTGGGGAATATAGATGTGCTGATTATCATTACCCTTCAATTCGAAAGCAGTCCATTTTTTGTACGTTGGAGAATCCTTTTGTAAATCAATGATATAATCAATACCCCGTCCTGCTAAAAGATGTATTATTTTCTTCTGTGGATGACTTATGGTCTGGAAATGAATTCCATAAAAAGTTCCTTTTTTAGATATGTGATAAATTCTCTGTTCTTTACATTCAAAATGGATTCCCTGCCTTGCCATTTCTTCATTGTTTATTGTTACTTCCACACAGCCTCTTATATCTTCTCTTTTATCTAAAATCAATATCTTAACGTCTTTCAACTCTGTATCTAAAATTTGCATGCTGCCTCCAGTTAGTTATTATAACAATAATCTTTTTATATATTGGACTTATCCCTCGGCGTGTTCTTCGCTAATCTTAACTATATTTGTTTAAGGTTTGTATGATCACCAAGGAAAAAACTGATTAAACACCGCATCTCGCCTACAAATTCATAATTTACGGATTTTAAGTTAATACCTTCTGGTATGTATAACCGACTCTTTTTTGACCATCTGCCGTTGTACATGGTCCAATTTCCATAAGAAGATAACCAGAAGATGAATATAGCATCTGCGCAATGTGATTATCTTCAGTTGTATGGATAACAACTCTCTTAAGACCTTTTTCTTTAGTCAGACTTTCTACTGTTGATAAAATAAATTTCCCTATTCCCTGATGATGATAAATAGGCTTAACCTGTAACATACCCAACTCCAATGAATCATCCGCATTGTAATCTATTCTAAACCACGCAACTGGATTCTCTGAATAAACGATATAATATGCCGAGCTTGTATCTGAAAGAAGCTTCCTCCAAACTTCATTGCTTCGATTATTACCGTGTAGAGCCTCAATATTTTGATTATAAATCTCCATGATAAAAGGTATATCTTTTTCTGCCGCAACTGTATACTTCATTGATAATGCTCCTAAATATATTTGTTTAAGTTTATACAAATACATGCCTGTTTCTACTTCAATTACTCCACTTATTCTGACTGCTGATTTCCTTAGTTACCCCTATAACATGATGCTGGCACCATGTTTATATGATCATCAAGGAAAAATTTGTGAAGCATTTGCAGGAAGATTTTTCACTTGTTCAAGATAATATCTCGAATTTTTTGCTTCGGTATAATTATATTGGAATCCAAGTTTTTCTCCGACTTCGGGGGCAATTTCGTCCATAAGACCGCACATTATCATTACAGAATTCCACACCTGCTCCGATGTTGTTCCGCCATAAGTTTGCAGGAATCTTTCCCATACTGTTGGTTCAAGCCATCTGTACATATATTTTGCTGATTTTCCCACGCTTACAGAAAAATTTGTCTCATTACCAATTTTCCATGAAAGAATTTTCACGAGCTGTGGTCTTACAATTCCATTTAACATATCGTGAGCAAATGGAAGCTCATTCCTCCATAATCCTTTTGCTACATTGTTTAAACACCACCAGAATTCGTTGCATACGGCAAGATATTCCATTTCCGATGGCTTTTTTACATGAAAATCAACATCGGTAGCTTCTGGAATATCCGGGAGTATTCCGTCTTTGTCAAGTAAAATCCTACATAGTTTATCATCCAAAATATCAAGCTTATCCAAAGGTTCCACGTGCAGGTCAAGACGATTACCGTCTGCAAACTGTATCAGCCAACCATAGCATTTTTCAAAATCCACTTCCAATCCCATAGATTTGTCACACTCGTCGGGACACTGCATATAAAGCCGCTCTCCGAAACGATCTATCCATGATTTGTCCTCATAGAACGGCTTGGTTTCGGTGACGGCATAAACTATATCATAATCCTGAAAAATATCCTTTGGAGCATTTCCATTGGTTCGAGAACCGTTCATATAGACTGCTCGTATGCGCTCGTCCTCTTTTGCCGTATTAATAATTAAGTCATACATTTCCTGTTCTGTTCGCATAGTGAAAGCTCCTCTTTGATAAATTGCTTCATATCTGTTATCAACAACTCATTTTTGAAATGTTTCGTAGTAAAATCTTTTTTAATTAAGGCTTAAAACACCACCGGCAAGTCCAAATTATTGATAATATTCTCAGCAATAGATTCTATGCTCATTGTCCCGTCTATTACATAGTCTGAAGACGGTAGTATATCTTTTTGCATTTGGACATATGCTATCCTTGCGTATTTTAAATATCCCTCTAATTCATTTCTTATCTCCTCACCGGAAGCATTACGCATATCTCTTAAAATTCTTCTTGCTAACGCTATATCCAAGGGAGTATCGATAAAAACAGCTACATCTATATACTTTTTGATTTGCTCATTACAATAGGCAAAAGGGTAGTCAAGAAATAAATAATCACAAGTTCCATTATTTTGTATATTCAATATATCTTTTTCCAACGGTTCAAGGTTCCAAACATTGTAATCAGCTCCATCGAGTACCCATTGATAGAAGTTATCAACCTCTCCTTCAAATTCATAGTCATCAAAATGCAATACTTTCGTATTAGCTAATCGCATTATTATTTCATTCACTGCTGTTGTTTTTCCGCCGGATGTTACTGCTGCTATCGCAATTACTTTCATAATAATGCACCTCACTTTCAATCATATGGAAGCATGGCTGCCGTCACCCGTGCGATGATCTCCAACAGTTCATCCGTGGAATTCTCTGACAGGTCTTTCAGATAATCCTTTGGTAAGTTAAGCTCCCTGAATGCCGCAATGCTCTGCAGCCGGTTGATCAGCATCAGCAAAGCGCTGTCCACTTTCCGCTCCCCTCATAGTATACAATGGGCAGGATCGGAGGATACCGGAAGTTTTTCGTCTTGCTGATCCCCTTCTTTTTCTTCTCCATCTCCTTTTCATAGTCTTCCCATATGTAGACCATGTAGCGGAGAAGCTGCATACTCACATTATAATCAACAACACTATTATGAGAAAAAATCTTTATTTCCATAGAAAATAATTCTTTCTTCTCCCCCAATCAACATGAATAATATATATTAAATATTTCCATCTGTATCTGTTTTGTCATATCCCACACGTCACAATCCTGATTCGACAAGATCGTCACCGATATATCTTCTTTCGGATAATAGCTAAATCTGGCGGCAACGCCGTCATTCTGACCGTCTTTATAGATGCAGAAAGGCTCTTTACGGTCCGGTAGGAAAAGAAACTCAAATGCATAACCGTTTCTTTCATATAATCCGGGAATACCCCACCATTCTTTTTCCCGAGTATACGGGCAGTGGGCCGTGAGAAGCAGGTTAGCATGCGTATCATCCAACAGGATATTCTTTTGTATCGCAGTCAAGAAAAGATTCATATCTTCCGCTGTTGTATACGCCCCTCCGTCCGGCGTTCCCATAGGTGGAAAACAGTAAATATTTTTCTTATATCCAATCACCTTTCCGTCTTCGTTGTACAAATTCAAATAACCTTCAGCCGTATTTTCATTGACATCATCCATTGATAAAAAAGCGGTATTTCTCATTCCCGCTCTCCGAAACACATTTTCTGTCACGTATTCCCGATAGTTTTTGCCTGTGATTTTTTCTATTGCAAGCCCTAACAGAACAAAGGAGCAGTTACAATACCGGACATCCGAACCCGGTTCAAAATTAGGCTTCTTATAAGCAAAATTTTTTAAAAAATCTCTGCATTCCTTAATTGCATAATTAGGCGATGTAACAAAAAGATCGGAATATTGTTCTCCTGCCTCCTCTTCCGCATCGTCATGAATACCGGACGTATGGTTCAATAGCTGCTCGATCGTAACCTTAGGAGAAATTTCCGTTCCTTCCAAGTCTATAATTTGCGTTATGAAATCTGACAGTTTCAGTTTTTTCTCCTGCACCAGCTGCAGAACAGCCGTTGCCGTAAACACCTTCGTAATAGACGCCGTATCAAATTTTGTGTCGATTTTATTGGGTATTTTAAATGCCCGGTTTGCAAAACCATACGCCCCCGAAAATACTGTATGTCCCTTGCATTTCACCATACATACTCCGCTAAACCGATCACTTCCGGCCCAATCTTCACATAATGTTTCCGCCACATCTTTTATTCTACTATTAATCAGTTCCATATTCTGTTCTTTCATATTAAAATTATATTCCTCACCAAATTTATAAAACTACTTTGATCTGCAGTTCAAACAAGTCAATTCCGTAATTTTAGTCATATTTTTTACTATAGTACTCTATTCAAAAGTTCCTCAAAATTATGAACCATGTCCCCTTCATATGGTACATCTCTGCTATTAAACAAAACTGTATTCATTCCTGCCTTCTTGGCTGCCCCCAAATATCCCCTCCTGTCATCTATGTACAAACATTCTGCCGCCTTAACTGCCAGATTCTCTATGGTAAGCTGATAAATACGCTCGTCAGGTTTTCGAATTTTCAGATTGCCGCTTATACTGATTACATCAAAATATTGATTTATATTAAATTTCTCACGCAAATACTGACTCCATCTACTTGTATCATTTGATATGATAGCTAACTTGTATTTCTTTCTAACAAAATTAATAAAGTCCAAAAAACCATCATTTAGTTCAATTGTATCCAAATAATCCTTTTCGATTTTTTCTAAATCGCCTTGAAATCCTAATGCCGCCCATACCTCTAAAGAAGTCATTTCACCCATTCCGGCTTTATCCCATGGTTTGCGTATTTCTTCCGGATCAAGATTAGGAAAAGTCTTTTGAACGTATGGAACAAAATCATCTCCTGTTTGTTTTACGATTACGCCATACATGTCTAGTATGATAGCTTTCATTCCATCTGTTCCCTCATCTTGTATATCTCTATTTTTGCAACAGTCTTCCCCTTAACTACTCCAAAATCTGGTATTTATACTTAAATTCCTATGTGAATGAATACTCACACTCTGCCTGTCCAATTCGATAAGTACATTCAACAATTTCGCCAGAATTCATTTTTTCAATATATGCCAGACACCTAAAAACCATCTTACAAATCCTCCTACACAGTGTCCATATAAAAGCTATGCCGAGCAACTTTTCCCTTGGTATATGTTTTTAAATGCATCAGGATAACACTCATAAACCATAGTGAGACCATTTTCGTCTGTCGAAATATAAAAATCAAAATCATCCTTTTTCTTTTTTCACTCGGACTCGACGGCTGAATATCAATTAAATAAATATCTTACCAGAAATGTTAAATATCAGTGAGTGTTTAACCATATAAGAATTTTATCGGCTACAATAGGATTCATAAGTGGCAATTGAAATCCCGATACTAACTTATATCCTATTTTATCAATACTTTTCTTCTTATTTACTCTGCATTCTCTAAAAGTAAAATCTGTGTTTTCAAACTTTTCAATCTTTATATATTCCAAGACACACTTTTTAATATACTCTATAGATGCTTCACTATAATACGGATCTTCCTGTACATAACCAAACAATATTGGTATATTCTTTGAGATTAAAGAATTTATATACCCTACATCAAATTCCACTCCTGTACCACATAAGGATACTATTCCGCTTATCGGTATCATACTCAACATATCCATCAATAGTCTATTAGATCTCCCATGTGCTAACAAGTAAATTCTTCCAGAAAATTTTTCTTTTTTCATTATTTCTAAAAATAATTTTCCTAGATTACTGGCATCTGCCTCACAAGCATTATTTAAATCTTTAAATTCCCTTTCACATCGCAATGTAGCAAAGCCTTCCCTTACTAATTTATCTGAAAGTTCTTCATAAGTTCCCACATTGCTAACTATCTCATATCTGCCTTTACGCAGTATACGAAAATTCCCATTCACATCCTCAGTAATAAAATAACTTTCCGGAAGAATAATTACTAACTTTTCTACTTTTTCCTTTCTTAAATGCGTATAAACATAATGGTAAATATAATCATTAGCATCTCCTGCTATTATACTTCCTTGATTTTCTTGTAAATCAATAGTTTCTCTAATATAAACTGGATCTTTACCATCTCTGGCATCAAATATACCTAATGCTATGGTCCAGAACAATTCTGCTAAAATTATAATAATCCCTATACTTGGAAACTTTTGCAAAAGATATTCTTTTTTCTCTATATCCAGTATAAACCAGCCAATTACCGATAATACGGCCATTATTTCATTAAAAATATTAATGAATAAATAAGAACGATCAACTTGCTCTATCCAAATTGGGAAGCCAAATAACATCTTATGTATGTCTGATCTGAAAATTACCTTTTTCTTTCTCCTAAATACCCCTTCAGACGCATTTACCCATGAATATAAGATAAGTCCTATTGGCCCTATGAAAAAATAAATAATCCATTTTACTTTTATTCTGAGCATTCTTCATGATTCTCCAATTACATCATTGATTCTGAATTGTTGATTTTCTGTTGCCAAAATGTTGCCATACATTCATTATAACAAATTTTCGCATCGGCTCCTAATATAACTTAACCCTTCTGCCATCACTCTGTCATAACTATTTTCATAATCTCTTAATGTGATACAACATTCGATATCGGGTTTGATGCCCACATTGTTATAATCTACCATATCATCCGTCAGACATTTCTGTGTGCACACCGCATATTTTCCGCCACCGGGAAGCGAATGAATCAGCGGTTGTCCGTTCGTTCCGGCGCTTCTTTCGCCGATTAACACAGCCCTGCCTTCATTTTTCATCATAAGAAGAAAGGATTCCGCAGCGCATGCCGTAATTCCTCCCGTCAATACCGCAACAGGTTTGTCCGTATGGAAGGGTGCCTCAAAAACATCCGGCTTTGTCGTGTTGTCTGTCAGTTTCTTTTCGCTGTCTCCGCCATGTGCTGCTTTAGCTGAACGGCGTTTTGATACAAATTCTCCTTCACGTCACTTGTGCAGGCATGAAATCCGATAATACCTATGTTATCCTCAATGTAGATAGGCGGTGTATTTATTACTTGACATAAGACATATCGCTTATTCTCTTAATACATCTTTTTCCTTCATTGTTTTCAAACATAAAGGAAACGCCACCGGCAAGTCCAAATATTTCACTTGTATTTATGGTTTCAATGCTAAGCCCAAGAAACATTGTATTAAAGACACTTAACAAATCTCCATGAGAAACAATTATGATATTTTCATCATCACTTGACATTACTTCATCAAAAAAGGGTTTTAATCTATTCCACTCATCCCTACGGCTTTCTGCGTCAGAAAACAATCTGTCATCAATAGTCTTCTCTTCCATTTCAAGATTTTCACGAAGCCATTGAACCGATTTACCACAACATCTACCCAGATTTCTTTCCCGCAATTCAGTTCTTAAAATAGGAGTTAAGCCTAAATATTTACCCACATTTTCAGCCGTCTGTCTTGCACGTAATAAATCAGATGAATACATAACAAACTTTTTATCAGATAGCTCTTCCTTTAACTTTTCTCCAATTCTATTTGCTTGTTCCACACCCAGTTCCGATAATTCCCAATCCGTCCAGGAACCAACCATACCATTTGTATGGTGAACTGATTGTGTATGTTGGATGGTAATAATTGTTTTCATAAGAATCCTCCTGCGCAACTCATACTACTTTATCACTCGATTTCTATTATCTTATATAATCCATTTGCGATAATATCAAACCCCATTTTCTCATAAAACGGTTCTTTCCCTTTAGCAGAAACACCTCCGACTGTTGTAAACTTTCCGGTCATAGAATTTGCTTTTGCATAATCAACTAAATGATTAACAATCATAGTCCCAATACCTTTTCGTTGAAATTGTGGTAAAATTATTATTTCTTGAAGATACCAATACATAGCACCATCTCCAACAAGTCTACCCATTCCCACAAGTTCGCCATTATAGATTGCAGAAACATTTATTAACCCATTTTGCAAAGCCTTTCTAGCATGATCCACTGGTACCTCAGCAAATCCTGTTTCGATTCGCAATCTTACAAAGTCCTCGGCTTTCAAAATATTATCAACAAGCAGCACTTCTTCGCAAATTTTCTTGTCCAACTCTTTCATTGCAACCTCCTAAATTATTTTTTCTTGATCAAACATATAATAAAATCATTATGTGAATGAATACTCACACTCTGCCTGTCCAATTCGATAAGTACATTCTATTATTTCACCGGGATGCATTTTCTCAATATATGTCAAACACCTGAAAACCATCCCGTGGCCAACAAAAATAACCTTATTATAATCTGAATATTTATCAGCAACACGTATCATTCTTTTTCTCATATGGCTAAGGGATTCCCATCTGCATTTCTTACCCGGCGGGTACTCACCCTTAAATTTAGTAAATTCCCTGGCAAATGCAAAACTTTCTTCCGATGTCTCATACTGATTGTTTTCATCAGGTATCCATTCATGTAAATCAATATCGACTTCAACTCGTAATCCTGTTTCCCGTGAAATAATCTGCGCCGTCTGCAATGCTCGTGTATATGGTGAAGATACGATAAGTTCCGCATTTTTAAGTCGGATATCTTTTGCCGTTATCTCTGCCTGCTGCCTTCCTTTTTCTGATAAAGGAGCAAAATCCCTGCCAAATCCCCAAAATCCGTCTTCAAGCAAATGATCATAATTTGCTTCCCCATGCCTGACAAGATAAAACAATGCCATCTTATAAATCCTCCTATACAATTACCATTTCTGCAGTTCCAATCGATTCATGATTTCACTGGTTTTTATCAGATCGCAATCCTGAAGTCCCTTCAAAGCATCAATATGTACCAGATGAGCCTGTAGCTGCGGATTTGATGAATAGTCATCACCATAACATTCATCCAGAATCACATAGTTATAAATCTGAGGATTGGACTCCAGATAGGCAGCAATCTCTTCCGCTCGCGTCTTGAACTTCTTGTCCCATGGTATAACATCATGGATGGGAATGGATTCTCTTTTTAATGCTTCCGGCCAATCCGAGATTACCACTATCTTTGCATTTGTCCTTGTTAAGAGACGGGACAATCTCTCAATTGCCTCCGGCATCAATTCTTGCATACGGGCATTCGGATCAAACACATCCAGTACTCCATCCACATCCAGAAATATCACAAACTGTTTTTGCCCGATCTCTTTTTCTACATTCTCAAGAATCTCCCGGCACCACCTCTCCATTGCCGGAATGTCACCGCACAAATCTTCTATTATAGCTTCGCCTTCCTGTAAGGCGGCGTCATATTGCTCCTGTGTAAGTTCTCCGGATTGAAATGCCGCATCCAGTTCATCCCTGTCATCAACAATCACGTCACCCTGCGGTGTAAAGATCACGTCCAGATATTTATCAACAAATATGGCAACACCATCCGCATCGTATGCTGCCTCCTCGATTACATCCACATACCACACCGATACCCTTTTATCGGGCAGAAACATGGCCGTTATAGCACGGCTCCCGCTATCAGGAATCAACTGCAGCCAGACCATACCTTTCCCTGCCACAGCCGCCTTACCTGCCTTAGGAAAATCCCAATACCGGTATTCACCGTCTGTCAAACGGATCAAACTGACCAATCCTGCAAAAATATCGCTTTCCATCCGCGTCTGAAAATATGGATAGTGCTGAAAAAACCATTGTTTATCACGATTAAGACGCTTTCTTTTCATATAATACCCTTCGCTCTTTTTTATGATGTTTCTACCTTGTTGCTCTTAACTTCATTTATTTGGGACATAACCTACTTCTAAAATTTCCTTATTTTTGACCATTCTACTTTTATGACTGCTAATACAATTCCATAAACCATTAATATGAAAAATGCTCCTATTATCTTTCCCATCTGAAAATATTCTTCTCTCGTAAACCATCCCACCACATCAGATACTGGTGGTACAATCCATAGTATATATTTTGATATCGGAACTTCAGCCACAATCCCTATTCTTACCACAGAAATCAACGCACAGGCAATTGGCAACGTAAATCTGATCTCACGTTCACGTATCGTTCTTGGAGAAAATATTCCTCCCAACATACATCCCAAAAAGGAACATGCAAACATCAGCAAAAGGCCCCCTATAATATCTGATGCATGTATATTTCGTGTAAACAACATTTTTCCACAACAATAATGGACTATAACCGGATAACAGAGACAGATTACGGTGACCATGCCACTAAGAGTCCCCAAAAACAACACCTGTCCGATATAATATTTTCTTTCACTTTGCATACGCAAAATAATAATCTGTTCTGATACCTCAGGTTCTATTCCCTGACAAGTCATTCCAATCCCGACCATGATCAGAAACAACACAAGACTCATAATCGAAAAATTGCTGACAACGTCAATAGGCAATATACTATACATAACTCTAAATACCATCAATAGTACAATAAAAGGTATTACCCATTTCGCAGACAGCGCATACTGCTTATATTGATATCTCACAAACTCATATATCATTTTCATTACACATACCTCTCAAATTCCATCCAGCCTCCAGCATCTCAACCATGGCGCGATCACACTCACTCTCTTCCACTCTTAATATACATCCCTGTTCTGTAAATTGCAGGCACCCTTTCCAATTTTCCGGAATATCCGCCTTTTTTGTTCTTACAAACAACATCATATACTTCTGAACTTTACCCGCCAATTCGGGATTGGCTAAAACAATTTTTCCATCAACAATTTGATACACTTCATCTGCGATAGCATCTACAAGATAAGGCTCATGACAGGACATTAAAATTGTCACATTATGCTTTTTCAGTTCCTGCATCTTTTGAATAAATACTTGTTGGGACATTACATCTTGTCCGGACAACGGCTCATCCAACAACAAAATATCCGGTTCTTTTAATAGGGCTTGTATCACTCCGATTTTTTGCAGACTCCCCTTTGACAAATATTTCATGGGAATATCCAACATATTTGCTACAAAGAATTCTTCTGCCAACTTGTGTATATGCGTTGGTAATATCACACTTTCCAGATTGTCCATCTTACCCATGTAAAGCAAATAGCGCATTGCCGTAAGATTCATTTGCGGGAAATGTTCAGGCACATAGTGGATCAATTTGCCTTTCTCAAGGCAAACGGTTCCCTCAGTAGGACTTACCAGTCCCGCAATTATTTTTAGTAATGTGCTTTTTCCACATCCATTGTGTCCTATAAATGCAGCAGACTGCCCTTGCTCTATAGCTAGATTAATATTATTAAAGACAACTTTTTTGTTGTATTCTTTTACAATATGTTTCAATTCAATCATTATGTTTCCTTCCTTTAAGTTTTGATTATACCACTTTATTCCCCGCTTAGCACAAAAATATAGGGCATAGCAACCGCCATGCTCATACAAACAGGATGATGTTCATCGCTCTTTTTTCACCTGAGATTCCTTTTTAGGATGCTGGGATCAGTTTATCCCCCCAAACATGATAAGATCGGCTCCGTATATTTTTTATCTGAGATATCATAGGAGGAAGAGATCATTTTTATCATCTCCTCGTCCTCTTTCGTCTTATTCTTTTTTGCAGTAAGCGCCTTCAAAAGCATTTTCATCATAAAGCGGGAGGATGCGGACATCTTATCATAATTCAGTCCTCCCGGACAGTAAAACGCCTTTACCTGACTCATCTTCGGCTCGCTGTTGACCTGTTTGAATGCCGCCTCTATTGCCGGGCTTTCTATCGGACTAGCACCGGTACAAAACACCATCAGTTTTTTGCCCGCCCATGTATCTATGTTCTTTTTGAGCCAACCCAGCTTTTTGATCGTACCCGCACATACCCAGCTTCCGTAAACAATCGCTTCGTACGCTGACAGATCTTTCTTTTTCGCCTCTGTTAACGGTAGGCAGTCGGCACCTGCCGCCTCCGCGATCCACCCGGCGTACCGCTTTGCAAAACCTGTCTGTGAATTGTAAATAACTACTGTTTTCATTTGCTCAAACCTCCTTTTTCTATTGCTGCATTGTCTAGTACCTGATAACACTGAATTATACATTGACAATTTTCTTCTCTAAGTTTTCAATACCTGCATATAGTTTTGATAAAAGAATAAAAAATGTTTCAATCTCCTCGTCTGTATAAACTTCAAAAAGATATTTCAATTCTTCCTGATATTTTATAAAGTCATTTTCAAAATAATCATTTACTTTTTCCGTAGGTGTGATACACATAGCCCTTGTATCGTATGGACTTTGCTGAATAATAATAAAGCCCTTTTTTTCCAGAATCTCCGCCAGTTTCTTGATATTTTGTCTGGAGCAGCCCAATATATTTCCCAGCTGCGTAAAGGTTAACGGCTCTCTGGACTGCCGAACAATGGAAAGCAGCATGAATTGTTTTAATGACACCTGTGGAATATTATTATCAAAAATAGTCTGCAATTTATTCCCGGCAATAAACAGAGTATTGAATATCGCTTTCCTCCGGTTTTCCGTAGTGTCGGAAAAATGTTTCAACAAATCCTTTAACATCTGATCTCCCTTTTAAAACATGATTGATTACTATTATTATAGTAACTTGTTACCAATTTGTCAAATAGGAAATCGACGCATGAAAGCGTCGTTTCAAAATAGATAAGAAGAAAAAACCAATATTACTGCAAAATCGCCTGTTCCAGCACATACAGCGCCCGCTCGTTTTCCTCAAGACAATGCGCTTCCACTGCCTCCGTTCCTCTGTCAGCATAAGGTGTGGTATCCGCCCCAAGCTGCACGAAACAGACGTAATCGTCGATGGTTTCCATACGGGAAGCCTGCGCTTTGCCCAGATTTTGGGGATGATTTCTGTTTGCTTCAATGATCCCGCTTCTGTAAGCTTCAATTCCCCGCTCGATCTCGCCCACATAATCCTCCTTTGCGTGAATGACGATCAGCGTGTCGATATGAGCATCCAGAACCTGCCGTTCCGCCAAAAAATCTACATACATGTCAGACTCTATTCCGGTAAGGTTTTCCAGTTCTTCGGCGGACAGACTGACCTGCGGCCAATACGCCTCCCCCAAGAGGTTTTGCACCTTATCCTTCAATTCAGGGAGCGTATAAAACCTTTCCTCTCCCTGAAAAAAAGGAAAATTGCTGGCCTGCAGATCCTCCGCAACCCGCTCCGCCCCATAAGGCTCATTCTGATGAACCAGCTCTTCCTCCGGCAATTCCTCTCCGCAGCCCGTCAAGGCAAGCAGACTGCATACCGCTGTGACCATTATAAATTTACGCATATTGCTCTCCATTTCTCATTTTTATTTGTAAGCTGCATCAGTATTTGATATACTATAGCAAAATATAGGAAATAATCTTCGTAGCGTTTTTATACTGTTATTTTTTACTTAATTTTGAAAAATATGTACCGGGAGCATTTATGTTATTCAATTCCTACATTTTTATCTTCATATTCCTGCCCCTTACGCTGCTTGGCTGGTACGGCCTTAACCGCTTCGGCAAATACCGCCTGGCAAGCCTTTTTCTGGCGGGTATGTCCCTGTGGTTTTACGCTTACTTTAATGTCCGCTATCTGGCGATCATTCTGTGCAGCATCTGCCTGAACTATCTGCTAAGTTATGTACTGTCACGCGTGCAGGCGAAGCATCTCCCTGTAAACTCCCGTGGCGAAAACTGCAACATTGTAGGCAACGGTACGGCACAGGGAAAAAAAATGAGCCGCATCGGCCTTCTGACAGGCATCACTCTGAATCTGGGCATTTTATTTTATTTCAAATATTATGACTTCTTTATTGAAAATATTAATCTGGCATTTGGTACGGACTTTACCCTAAAACACATCCTGCTGCCGCTTGGCATCAGCTTTTTCACCTTCCAGCAGCTCTCCTTCATTATCGACCGGGCACTCGGCAGGTGTGAACACTATGATTTCATAAACTATGTGACCTTCGTGACCTTTTTCCCTCAGCTGATCGCCGGTCCTATCGTTCTCTACAAAGAGCTGATACCACAGTTTGAAGATACCGCAAGGCGCACATTTGACAGTGCATCCTTTGCGAGAGGAATCTACCTCTTCGTGCTGGGACTCTCAAAAAAGGTGCTTCTTGCGGACACCTTCGGCCTGATGGCGAACTACGGTTTTGCGCAGACTTTCTCTCTCGATTCCGTCTCTACCATCTTTGTGATACTGGCCTACACTTTTGAATTATACTTTGATTTCAGCGGCTATTCTGATATGGCGATCGGCCTTGGCAGAATGTTCAATATCGAACTGCCCTTAAACTTTGATTCTCCCTACAGAGCATGCAGCATCAAGGAATTTTGGCAGCGATGGCACATTACTCTGTCACGTTTCTTCATCACCTATGTCTACATTCCGCTTGGCGGCAGCAGGAAGGGCAGGGCAAGAATGCTCCTTAACACCTTCGTGGTATTCCTCTTAAGCGGCCTATGGCACGGCGCAGCCTGGACCTACGTGGCGTGGGGCGCGATGCAGGGACTCCTTGTAGTCTGGGATAATCTGGGAATCGTCGGCATTCAGGGAAGGGAGGAAAAGCGGCCCTCCCGCTTTCAC
The DNA here is from genome assembly GCA_029067085.1 of Lachnospiraceae bacterium. Classification (GTDB taxonomy): domain Bacteria; phylum Bacillota; class Clostridia; order Lachnospirales; family Lachnospiraceae; genus UBA3282. Next base: position 76,698 of record JAIEFE010000019.1, read on the forward strand.
ATTCCCCCCTGGCTGGGGTGGATCTTCACCTTTACTCTCTTTAACCTGTCGCTCTTCTTTTTCCGAAGCACCAGCATGGTGGCCGCGGTGCAGTTATTCAAAAATCTTTTCGGCGGACGTTTTACAGGGAAGCTCTTTGAGGTGGCTGACCAGCTTTCCATCTCGGAATTTTATATTTTCAGACAGGCAGTTGATATGATAGCGCCGTCTATTGCGTCATATTTCTCCCTGATCCTGATGTTTCTGTTGTTTATTCTGGCATTTTTCCTGGTGTTCCGCAAAAATGCCTACGAGCGAGCTACTTATCTGGAACTGACCTCCACAAGGTGCTGGAGCGTAAGCATCCTTCTTGTGTGGTGCATCGTTTCCCTTTCACAGGTGAGCACCTTCCTATATTTCAACTTTTAACTTGTGCAGTAAATTATGAATTGGCATGATCAGAACGCAGAAAGGACCAAAAATGGACGCGAGTCAAAAATTTATCAAACAATTTTTCATACGGGCGCTCCTTCTCCTCGCGATGGTGATCGCGGTGGTGATTCTCTTTGATCCTTTCTATCACTACCACAAGCCCCTGCCCGGACTCAAGGCAGTGCTGACAGACAAAGAATACCAGTGTATCGGCACGCTGCGCACCTTCGACTACAACGCGCTGATCGTTGGTTCTTCTGTCTGTGAAAACTATAACAACCACTGGTTTGATGAGGGGTTTTCCTGCACAACAATCAAAGCTATCCGCTCCTACGGCGCAACTGCAGATCTTAAGTATCTTCTGGATAATGCCTACGAGAATCATGAGCTGCGGTATGTGTTCTACAACATCGATCCCTCCTCCCTGTCTGCAAGCACGGAACCAACCTATGTTTCCACGGGATGCCCCATGTATCTCTACGACAAAAATCCCTGGAACGACTATCAATATGTCCTGAATAAGGATGTTCTGTTGGAAAAGCTTCCTTATATGATGGCATTCTCCCTGATCGGAGACTATGATGAGGGCAACTCCTACAACTGGGCGCAATGGAAGTATTTCGGTGCGGATCTGGCCACGGGGATGTACGCCAGAAAACCCGCAGTCGCAAAGATGCAGCCGGAGAATACAAACGAGGAGACTTTGACCGAAAACATCGCCCTACTCATTTCGATGACAGAGGCGCATCCGGAAACCACCTTTAAGTTTTTCTTCTCACCCTACTCCATGCTCTGGTGGGACAACGCATACCGCACCGGAGAGCGGGACGCCGTTTTGTACAATGAAAAGAAGGCAATCGAAGCGCTTCTTGCCTGCGAAAACGCAGAAGTTTACTTTTATCAGGACGATAGGGAAGTGATCACGAATCTGGACAACTACATGGACATGATCCATTTTTCCAAGGACATTAACCATCGCGTCTACGAGAAACTTGCCGCCGGAGAAGGACGGCTTACACAGGAAAATTATGAGGAAAAGCTTAATGAAATGTACGCGTTGTCGGAAGAGATTGTGACAGATCTGATATACACATATTACCAAAAATCGTCGCCCGGCAGCGACGATTAAAAGAATGCTTCGCATTCTTCTTAAATGTTTTATACTGTCGCAATTTTATAATGATAAACAAACACAAAAGAGAAGGAGAGATACGCTATGAAAAAAATGATATCCTGGAATGTGAACGGTCTGCGGGCCTGCGTCGGGAAAGGTTTTCTGGAATTTATGAAGGAGCAGGATGCGGACATCTTCTGCGTGCAGGAGACAAAGCTTCAGGAGGGCCAGATCAACCTTGACCTGCCGAACTATCATCAGTACTGGAATTATGCCGAGAAGAAAGGCTATTCGGGAACAGCGATCTTCACTAAGGAAGAGCCTCTCTCCGCAGCGTACGGAATCGGCATGGAAGAGCATGATCATGAGGGACGGGTCATCACTCTGGAATATGCGGATTATTACTTTATCACCGTCTACACCCCCAACTCCAAGGACGGCCTGGCAAGGCTTCCCTACCGCATGGAGTGGGAGGCGGATTTTCTTGCTTACCTGAAAAAACTGGAGGAGAAAAAACCGGTGATCTTCTGCGGAGACTTGAACGTTGCCCATAAAGAAATTGACTTAAAAAATCCCAAGTCAAACCACAAAAATCCCGGTTTTACGGATGAGGAGCGCGGACGGTTTACGGCTCTCATGGAGGCCGGCTTTATCGACACTTTCCGTCACTTTTATCCGGATCTGGAAAATGTCTATTCCTGGTGGTCCTATCGTTTCAGTGCCAGATCCAAGAACATAGGCTGGCGCATTGACTACTTTGTGGTGTCAGGCGCTTTACAGAGCAGGCTGAAGGACGCCCTGATCTATCAGGACGTGCTTGGATCGGACCACTGCCCTGTGGGGCTTATATTAGAATAAAGGAGACAGCAGGATGTCACAGGAAATCCACCGATGTGACTTTGTTTGATTTGGTCAAAATATCGTATATTTCCGTCCGCTCCATGGCCTTCTTCACATAAAGCACGAGATGTACGGAAATATCTTCTCCGGCACCCCTGTTCTCGCTCATATTCATGGAGTCTATGGCGATCCCTGCTTTTTTGAGATCCTGGATGACCGCATGAAGATCCTGGCTCCTCTCCAGATCGAGAAACACATTACAGTAGCGGGAATGTCTGGTGGCAAACCGCTCCACAAACGGGAGCACATGCAGGGAAAAGAGCATCACGGCCGTGATCAGCACACCGCCCTCGATAAACCCGATTCCCACTGCAAGCCCCACGCAGGCGCTGGCCCAAAGCGTGGCTGCCGTGGTGAGCCCTCTGACCCGATGCTTCGATATGATAATGGTACCTACACCGATGAAGCCCACGCCGCTGATGACCTGCGCAGCCAGCCGGTTCATGTTCGCAAGCCCCGGAAAATTAATCTGGATATACTGCTCCGTCAACATGACAAGCGTCGAAGCAAGACAGACCACAGTGATTGTCTTTGTGCCCGCGCCGCGGTGCTTCATCCCGCGGTCTAGGCCGATCACGCCGCCAAGCAGCATAGATACTACCACTCGCAGGATGAGATTCTGTATCGTCCACGCCGAAAAATCTCCAAATATCATAAGTACCTCCAACTACATATCAAACAGATTTCTGAGAGGATTGACCCCCTTTGCCTGCTGCAAAATCATTTCCTCCTGACCCGCCAGATAAGCTTCCAGCTTTTCTATCTCCTCCTCGCTGAAGCCCTCCGATTTCTCTATTTTACCGCCCGGCACGATCCCTTCCGCCCAGTTCCCCTCTCTCAGAAAGGAAACCCGTGCAAAGGTACTTCCATCCTCCTTGTGAATCATACTGGTCACCAGCATATTGATATCATCAGCAAGCGTCGGCTGCAAGTCTTCTGCTTTTTCCTTTTCTTCTTTTTCATTCTCTACCGTATCGTCCACGATTACCCTTTTTAAGATCACTTTTCCGTCTTCCATAATCAGTCTCCGTTTTCTCCTAATTTCCTCATATATTAAAATCAGCCATATTTCCAAAACAACTATGCTTTTTCAGTGTACCATATATTTTTAAAAATTACCAACAACGCGTTAAACTTCTCATTTCTTTCGCAACAAAAAAACAACCTTTTGCGACATTTTTGTATGCAAAATTTAACGGTTCATTGCGAAACTTCTGGCCCTATGCTAGAATTGACGTATAAGTATAGTCGGGGAGGAAGAAACAGAATGTTACAATATCTGTCCTGCAGCCTGAAAAGAAGAAAGATCTCCAATTTGATCACGATAGGGATCAGCGTTATGCTTGTGCTCCTTTTGAACCTGTATTTCGGGAGCATCAGCAGCTACCAGAGACAGCTTACTGATCTGGCGCAGAATGTGCCCATTTACTGCCAGATTACTAATCTAAATGGCTCTATGGGAAATGAATTATTTATTTCGGAACGGATTCTGGACGGCTTACAGCAGTCTGACCAGGTGAAGGATCTGTCCTACATGGCCATCATGATGGCGGGAGAGGGAGATTTTAAGGATGCCGAATATTCCAAATACTTAAATCTGCATGTGGTCGGCGCCAATAGGGTCGAGGCGGTAGGCGAGCTGACGAATGATATGATCCATATGGGATCAGGAAATGTGGATGAACTGCTCTCCTCCGACAGAATGGAGTGCCTCATCAATGAAAACGTGCTTAAAAAACGCGGATGGAAGGTCGGGGATAAGATCGTATTGAAATGCTATTATTATGACCCGGCCAGCGAACTTCATAAAATAGAAATACATCCTATGGGAGGGACGATAGAAGTTACTATCGTGGGAACCATGGAAGATATTCTCGGAAAAACGAATGCCGTAGCCACGCATGTGATCTTACCAGCCAGGACCATGCGGAATATTTTTGAACAGTCCGGCCTTAAGTTTTTTTCAGATACGATCACATTTTATGTGAAAGATCCGCTGAATCTGAATGCCTTTAAGGCGGACATGAAGGAAATCGGGCTGATGGAGACATCGGCGGAAGCGATGGATTCCTACTCAGGACGCGCACTCACGGTCAGGGATGCTAATTTCATTGCCAGCGCCACGGACCTAAAACATACGATAGAATTGATGCAGTCCTTTTTCCCGGCGGTATGTATCCTCGTTCTGCTGATCGGTTATGTGGTGAGTTACCTTTCCGGCAACAGCAGGAGAGATGAATTTGCCCTGCTGCGGCTGCAGGGAGTCAAAAAACTAAAAGGGTCGATGCTGTTTTTATGGGAACAGATGATATTGGTTCTGATCGGAAATCTGATAGGGGACGCGGTGATCGCGCTGATCTCCCCTTCTCTTGCTACGATGGTTATTGTAAACGGCGTACTTCTTGCGGCCTATGTGATCGGAGCGGCAGCGGCATACGGACGGATGAGCAGGGGCAGTGTGGTATATCTGTTGTCAACACAGCAATAAACAGGGAGGAAGCTATGGGTAAGATCATTGAAGCGGAAAAAGTAGGATATATTTATCAGTCAAAATACCAGAAAACCAAGGCGCTCACGGAAGTAAGCTGTTCCTTTGAACAGGGCAGAGTGTATGCGATCACAGGCAAGTCCGGCAGTGGAAAGAGCACTTTTCTCTCGCTTCTGGCAGGGCTTGACGTGCCCACAGAGGGTAACCTGTATATAGACGGTAAGGATATCCGTGAAATTGACCGGGATGCCTACCGGATGAACCGGGCTTCCGTAATCTATCAGGCGTTTCATCTCTTTCCACTCCTGACGGTGCTGGAAAATGTGATGTTTCCTATGCAGCTGCAGCATATCTCTCAGAAAGAGACAAAAACCCGTGCTCAGGAGTTCCTTGCCAAAGTAGGACTGCCGGACAGCCTGTATGGAAAAATGCCGAATATGATCAGCGGCGGGGAACAGCAGAGAGTCGCTATCGCCAGAGCTATGGCCTCCGGCGGTCAGATTCTTCTTGCCGACGAGCCTACCGGAAATCTGGACAGTCAGAATGAGAGGGTGATCGTGGAACTGCTCTGCAAGCTGGCCCATGAGGAAAATTACGCGGTAATCGTGGTCACCCATAACGAGAAGGTTGCTGAGGCGGCGGATGTAGTTTACGGCATGCTGGACGGTGCGTTGGAGGTGGTGCGCGGATGAAAAACAGCTTGAAACAGATGATGCGCACGCCAATGCGGACGGCGCTCTTTCTCATCTTAATGGTCTTCGCGGCGCTTCTTATGACACTCGGCACCTGTATCTGGCTGAAGGGAATCAGTACCATGGCGCAGTATGAGGACCGCTTTCTGACTATCGGTACGGTACGGCAGGTTCCGGATTCCTTTGAACAGACCCTGGAATGGAATGCGGAGACCAAGGATTATGAAGTGATAAAAAGAGCACAGTATACCTCCTACTATACTACCGAGGAGCTGCTCTTTCCCGATGCGGAATATCTGGCAGAACCGGAACAGAGGGCCTTCTATACCTCCTATGTGCCGGAGTATCTGATGTATAATAACAGCATAAATCCTAACGCAATCGCATGGAATCTCATCGCGGAGTTTTCACCGCTGGAAGACTGTATGCCCGATGAATCGGTTCAGATCAAGATTACAAAGGTAATCGGCGGTGATGAACGGTTGGAAGGCGCTGTAGATTATTTTTGTGACCACACGAATCCGAATCCTGAGATGCTGTATAAGGACAAGACTTATGCCGCTATCTTGAACAGTGGCTTTTACATACATGGAAAAGCCTACGATGAACTGATGAAATCAAAGAATGAGGTGCATATCGGTCTGGAATATATACCCGACTCTTTGGAATCGGGGCTTCGACTGCCGGATGGAGGCGTAGTAGAGAATTCTTTTCAGGACGGCCAAAAAATTTTTGAGGTCACCGACGGCTTCTATGAGACGGATGCCGGGAAACGATTTTTGAATCTGGGAAAACTGGAATTAGCCTGGAAATATTGTCAGCCGGTCACGGGAACCAACAAAACCTGCCTGCTCATGCCTTTTTATAACGGACAGGCTTATATCTGTGAGGGCCGTGACATCAATGAGGAAGAGTATGCTTCCGGCAGCAAAGTATGTCTGGCACCCAAAACATTTATGAAAAATAACGGATTGTCTCTCGGTGATTCCGTGAAGGTACAGCTTTTGCTCACGGATACCCGGATGAACGCGGGAAGAAAGTTCTGGCTGGACGGAAGAGTCGGCTTTTACGGCGGTTTGATCGACACGGCAGGCGAACCCCTTGAAGTGTTTGAGACTTCCGAGTATACCGTAGTGGGAATCTACGATGTGACAGTCAGCGGTGAAGACAGTATCTTTGATCCGGGAGCGGATGAACTGATCGTGCCTATGGAATCTATTGAGGCACGGGATGGAAAGAACCTTATGGCCTGCGGACCCATGACAAATGCCACCTCCTCCTTCCAGATTCCTAACGGGGATATTGATGAGTTTTTGAAAGGATGGGCTGAGTACGGAACAGACAAACTGGAGCTCACTTTCTACGATATGGGATATTCCCAGCTGAAGGCGGGCATTGATAATATGAAGAAGCTTTCCCTGTGCCTGCTCGCGGCTGGCGTGATCCTGACCCTGCTTTTGCTGTTTTTCTTCAGCCATCTGTTTATCACGAAACAGGCAGAGCGCACAGCTATTGAGCGCTCTCTGGGAATGAATAAGGCACAATGCAGATGGTCTATCCTGTCCGGGTTTGTCCTGCTGGTTTTGCTGGGAGGCATGATCGGCTCTATGACAGGTGTTAAACTGTCCGACAGATTTTCTGTGGAAAATACCGGAGAAATCTACTATGACGAGACCTATACTGTGAAAACGGCAAATAAAATCAATGAGATAGAAGTGGAGGAAGCGGCGGCGACAGGCCCCACCGCAGTTTTTTGCACCCTGTTGATCGCCGTGGCCGGTACGGGAATCGCCTGGAGTAAAATGAACAAAAGCCTGCGGCGGGAGCCGATGGAGCTGTTATCCGAAAGGCAGGAGGCTTAAGTGAAACCCATAACCATCATGATCTGTGATGACGACAAGACACTGCAGAAACTCCTGCAGCAAAAAATAGAGAAATTCTGTACAGACAGAAACAAACCCTGCCGGATCGTCTGCTGCGATTCGGGAGAAGAACTGCTGAACCTGCCGGCACCGGATATACTTTTTCTGGATATTCAGATGTCCGGAAGAAACGGGATGGAAACTGCTCGGGAACTGCGCAGACGCCATGAGGATACCATTCTCATTTTTGTGACAGCAATGTCAGAATATGTCTACGAGGCTTTTGATGTGGATGCACTGCATTATCTGATTAAGCCTTTTTCCGACAAAAAACTACAGGAAGTCCTGGATAAAGCCCTGCACCAGCTGCAGAACCCAACAGAAATAAAAGAAAAAATTCTTCTCGTAAAGCGCGGCGGCCTCTCCACAAAAGTTTTTCTCTCAGACATTATCTACGCAGAGGTTTTTAATCGAAAGGTCATGCTCCACACAATAAACGGCGATATCGAGTATTACGGAAAGCTGACAGATCTCTCCGAGCAGGCCGGGGTTGACTTTTATCGCACTCACCGGGCTTATCTTGTAAATCTGAAATATGTGGAAAAATACAATGCTACCACCGTCTGGTTGGAACAGGGTACGGCGCTTTTGTCAAAAAAACAGTTCTCCGGATTCGTACAGCAGTATATGCAGTATATCAATCGGCAGAGGAAAAAATAGTGGGAAATTCAGCGTTTACTTATTCAGAGTTCTATGATAATATCATTTCTTTGGTTGATTGTATTTGCAAAGCCCTGATAGACGCTTATTGTTGTGTGGTCTGGACAAAACCCTTTCTGGACCGCAAATCAAAAGCATGGCTGACTGGTGGTGTTTACGCGGTCATTATGCTTTTTTTTGATTTTATACCTTGGAAGGCTCCCATGCTGTCCTATGTATTGGGCGCAGCAGCTATATTTTTTGTGATGTACCTGACTGACAGGGAGTACATTGCCCAGAAGCTTTTCCTTGCTATCACTTTTTTCTGTCTTCGGTGGCAGGCATACCGCATTGTTATCTATATCAACAGTGAAATTTACAGGATCATAGATTCTTCTGGTATTATAACAAGCGAATTACTTGATTTTTTAATGGCTGTCTCTACTGCATTTCTGGGATATGACCTTTTTATATTTATCTTTTTCTACAGCGCTGTCAGATGCGTTTTGTGGTCTTACGGGCGCGTACGCGAATCTATGAGCGGTAAAGAGTTTTTACTGCTCTCCATACCTTCCCTGTTAGGGGTGGTTTCCTACGGCTTGGTCCGCTATTATAATTACATTTATGAACGGGATACAAATGGAAAAGACACTTTTGATCTCTATGGTATTCATAATCTTATCCTCTCATTGTTTACTGTGCTCTCCTTCACTGTCATTCTGGTAATAACCTATGTATTCCGCCAGTGGAAAACCCAACAGGAGGAGGACAGACAGCGGGAAATATTTTCCACACAGATGACGGATCTGCAAAGCCATATCAGTGAGGTGGAGCAGCTATATCGGGATCTGCGCAGTCTGCGTCATGACATGGGAAATCATCTCATGACCCTGGAACAGCTCTACAACAGTAGAGAGTATGAAGCCGCAGAACAATACGCCGGAACTCTGAGAAGGGAGATACAGAATGTTTCCGGAGATATTGCAAGCGGCAATCCTGTAACAGACGTGATTCTCTCCGGCAGAAAAAAGGAGATGGAAGAGAAAGGAATCGCTTTTGCCTGCGATTTTCACCATCCTATGACTGATTCAGTCAATTCTTTTGACGTGAGCATTATTCTAAACAACGCTCTGTCCAATGCCATCGAAGCGGTGGAGCGGGAGCAGACCGGCTCTGATCAGACAGCGCACATTTCACTCTCCTCCTACCGCAGAAAAAATATGTATATCATTGAAGTGTCCAACAGCTACACAGGAAATCTGGAACCGGATACCACAAGTGGCCTGCCCCGCAGTTCAAAAAGCGGAGAAGGCCACGGCTTCGGTCTTACCGGTATCCGTCATGTGGCACGCAAATATCTGGGCGACATCGAAATCGGCAAGGAAATCTGCGAAGGTGAGGAGCGCTGCGTGCTTCGGGTGATGCTGCAGATCACGGAAGCGGTGCCGCTGCAAAAGGACCCGGAAGACAGGAAATGCCTCGATGCTCTCCAAGATAATCCTTGTCAAAAATAATACCGGATCCGTCCGGATTCTCAAATCTTTCTTCCGGCTCAAACGCGTATCCTAATATGTCACTGTTGATGATCTCGCATCTGAACGCTTCCAGGAAATCATACACATTTGTTTTTATGGTGTATTTTCCATCTGCTTCCACAAGTTCTACATATACATTGCTCTCATCTTTCACAAGATTAGAGCTTTCGTTTTTGCAGGCTTTGGCGCCATTAAAGTAGGCATTGCCGTTAACCCAGACCGGAAGGTGGGAAAAATGATAGTCCTGAAGCTTCCTCATATCCGCCGGCTTATCCATCTCAAACCAGCTGATCCACTCGTCATAGGTAGGATATTCGTCAAACACAGCTGTTCCCACAACTCGATTATCCATCATCGTAAAGCCCATATCCTCTTTCACATCTCCGTCCTCTACAGGCCAGTTCTGAATAAAAATGTTGTTATAAAAACGGTTATCCCCATGAAGGATCGACATAAAGCCAGCCACCTCTGTGCGGTGTGGAATATGATAGGGGGTGTAGCGGGGCTGATTCAAGCCATTTACTGTCGAATCTGTACCGCCTCCGACAGCTGTAAAAGAACCCAGCATCAGGTTATGAACACATGCCACTCCCTGTGTCGCCAAACGCAGAGATACTTTAGAGAGCATAATATTATTGTCGATCAGCGTAGGACCATGTCCCACCTCGATGAAAATATCCTGACTCTCCATGGCGCCCTTTGCCATCGGTGTATTGTCCGGCGCGTGATTATCGTGCAGCAGATTCTGGGTGATGCGGGTTCCCTGCGCCTGCCAGTCACACCAGATACCCATAGTGGAATGGTGGATGTGATTGCGGCGAAAGATCACATCGATCGCGGCGTGGAATTTAATGCCTGAAATCTCTGCTCCGCCAAGCTGCTGCATATTATTGATATTGTGAATATGGTTGTCCTCAATGATGCTGAACACACATCCCATACGTCCTACAATACCGGTCTGCTCACAATGGTGAATATGACAGCGGCGCACGATATGACTGCCCACATTTTCCTTTAACCATCCGTGGTACTGCCCGCGGCACACTGCATCACGCTCCATCTGCGTGGGACTTTTTACATGTTTGTTCGTAAAATAATGATCGTTCTCAGGATCATAATATTTCCCGAGGGAAATACCGCTGCATTTGCTGTTGTTGATCTCACAATCCTCAATGATCCATCCTTTGGACCAGTGCGGTCCTACCATTCCGTCCTGATAAGCCGCCGGCGGGGCCCAGGTAGTAGCCGCCTTATTTACATTAAAACCGGCAAAAGTGATGTATCCCACCCCTGTCTTAGAGGGCATGAAACAGTTGCGGCGGACATTGATCTCTACATTCTCCTGATTCGGATCCTTCCCTTGGAAATTTGCATAGATCACGGTCTCGTCTCCGTCCTGCTCCGTATACCATTTATACACAGAATACTCCGGTTCCCAGGAAGGTGCGTAAACCTCTCCCTTAATACATTCTTCCAGTGTCTCTGCCTCATACAGCTGACGGTCATTTAAATAAACCGCTCCCGTATGTCTCACCACAGGTGCAAAATACCAGTCCCCACCCACAAATGTGGTATAAGGGTTATAGTTCCCAAACACGCCGTTTCTGATGCGGCAAACCCATACATTATCCTGATACTTTTCCCAGGATTTTACCTCCTCAGCGCCGGTGATCACTGCGCCCAAAGGTTTCTCACTGCGATAAACAATACGGGCATCTTCCGTACCGCCGTTTTGCGGGTCAATATACTCTCGATAAATACCGGGCGCTACAACAACCTCATCGCCCGCTCTGGCGATCTGTGCCGCCGAATTGATGTGTTTAAAAGGCATTTCACGACTTCCGTTTCCGTCTCTTTCTGTCAGTGCATTCACATAAATTATCATTGCCTAACCCTCCTTTGCTACAGCATATCAAAATATCTTAGTATAAGCAAGATTTTTGACAACAGTAAAGTCGTTTACAACCGATAAACACCCTCCCACAACATCCACGCTTAAAAAAAGGCAAAACCACCCGAAATAAAATATGATACAACAATACAAAGGGTCATGTGGATAAAACAAATCTCCACATACTCTTTCAATACATTATACAGACAAGGAGGTTACTATGAATATCAACGGAATCGGCGGCGCAGGGATGCAGCCAAACAAGGCAGGAATGGGCGCAGACGGACAGATGGATCCCGTCAGCAAGGATCTGCAGAAACAGATAGAAAAACTTAAAAATGATCTGAAGGAAATTTCCGCTAATCAGGAAATGCCCACAGACGCCAAAATGAAAAAGCGGCAGGAAATTCAAAAGCAGATCAGTGAGCTGGAGGTACAACTTCGCCAGCACCAGATAGAGGCGAAGCGGGAGGAGCGGCAGAAGAAAAAAGACGAATCCTCCTTTGACGATCTCATGGGAACCAAGTCCCAGGGAAAACAGAACAACAACCAGAATGTGGGTATGTCCGCAGGCAGCATGGAAGCTATGATCTCGGCAGGTCAATCCGTTAAGCAGGCAAACGTAGGCGGCAGTATCGCTAAGAAGATGGAAGGCCGGGCAAACGTGGTGGAAGTGGAAATGAAGCTGGACAGCGCCAGAGCCGGCAGCAGTAATATAGATCTAAAGGAAGCCGAACTCTCCAAGCTGCGGAAAGCAGCCGAAAAAGCAACGAGCTCCCAGATGGAATCTCTGGCGGAGGCTAGTGAGACATTACAGAGTGCCGCAAAAGATGAAACGGCAGACGGAGAGAAAACAGACGATAAGAAAGCATCCGGCACGGCTGGAAATGAGGAGAAGGAGAATACATCCTCTGTTATGAGCGATGGTGAGACTTCTGATGATTCAGAAAAATCGGAAAACGGTTTTGCTTACCATCCTGTGGATGTGAGATTGTAGACCATAAAGGATGCTTCTCATTCTCCTTAAATGGCTTACACTGTCGCAATTTTCTATAAAATAAAGAAATTAATGGCGTCGTTCCTATTAAACGGCGCCATTTCATATTACATATCTGAGAATCTCTACAATGTTTATTCGCAATACCGCAAATAATTTGTCAATAAGAAAATGATTATTTGTAGGGTGGCTATCATTGTGTAGTTTACCACAAAATGAAATACCAGTCTACTCTTTTTTTTGTTTTCTGTTAAAATTTTTATATCAGCTGATGAATATCAAGAATATTTCTGCAAAAAAGACAGGGATAACCGGTTGATCCGTACTTTTGATACAGAAAAGGAGGGATTCATTTTGATAACATTCAATGATATCAGCAAAACCTATCGGGTTTCGAGACGCGAATCCGGACTAGGCAACGCAGTAAAATCACTTTTCAAAAGAGAGTACACCACGATTCATGCTATAAACCATATCAGTTTTTCCATAGACGATGGTGAAATGGTAGGCTATATCGGCCCAAACGGAGCAGGTAAAAGTACCACGATCAAGATATTGAGCGGGATATTGACACCGGACAGCGGAACATGTGTTGTGAATGGTCAGGTACCATGGAAGGACAGGAAGGAGTATGTCAGGCAGATCGGTGTTGTCTTCGGTCAGCGCTCACAATTATGGTGGGATATCCCGGTCATAGATTCATTTGAACTGATTCAGGCAATTTATTCCATACCCGCACCCAAATACCGAAACAACCTTGACGAACTGACACAGCTTTTAAATCTGGAAGATATCTTGAAAACGCCCACAAGACAGCTGTCGTTGGGACAGCGTATGCGCTGTGAAATTGCGGCGTCGCTGCTGCATGAACCCAAATTGCTGTTTTTGGACGAGCCTACGATCGGGCTGGATGCAGTGTCTAAGATCGCAGTCCGTGACTTTATAAAAAAGATGAATGCAGAACATCAAACCACGGTGATCTTAACAACGCATGATATGCAGGATATTGAAGCAATCACCAATCGCGTGATCCTGATCGGAAAGGGGCAGAAACTGCTGGATGGCACTTTGGATGATCTGCGCCTAGAGGCTGAATCTGTGGAATCGGGAGACGAAGGCTCTGAAACGGATCTTGACCACATTATAGCAAGTCTCTATGAAAAACTGAACATTATGTAGGAGGTGGCAAATGAAAAAATATTACTGCTTTTTTAAACTTCGATTCGCCACCGGACTTCAATACCGCATGGCGTCTGTCACGGCTTTGACGACACAGCTTATCTGGGGATTGATGGAGTGTCTGGCATACAAAGCAATTGCAGAAGCTTCCGGCGATAATCTGCCAATGAATTATTCTTCCATTGTGACATACATTTGGCTGAAAGAAGCATTTTTGGTTCTTGTTAACACATGGGCATCGGATAATGATCTTTTTGCAATGATAGCAAACGGCAACATCTCATATGAATTGTGCCGTCCGGTATCAATCTATTCCATGTGGTTTTCAAGAGTTTTTGGAGCTAGAATAGCCGAGGCACTTATGAGGTGTATCCCCGTATTATTATGCGCGTTTTTAATGCCCGAACCTTATAAAATGACTCTTCCAGTCAATGGTGTTTCGTTTTTATTATTTCTAGTAACCTTATTTTTAGCGCTTGGGATAACCGTTACATTTATTATGCTTGTCTTTATGTTGTGCTTTTTTACGATCTCGCCGCAGGGTTGGAGAATGGTATTGACAGGAGCGGTAGATTTTCTGTCGGGGAATATCATACCGCTGCCGTTTTTTCCAAAAAAGTATTTGTTTTTTGTGGAGATATCTCCGTTTGCCTATATGCAGAATGTTCCGTTTCGGATATACAGCGGAGATCTTGCCGGCGGGGAAATTTATCAATGTATCTTGCGACAGATCTTTTGGCTGGTGACACTCATGATTTTGGGCGTTGTCCTATGGAAACAGGCGGAAAAAAGAGTCGTTGTACAGGGCGGCTGAGAAAAAGGAGATTATCATGAAAATGAAAGAAAATATAAAGTTGTACATTAAGTATGCCTCTGTCTGTACGCAAAGTGTTATGGAATATAAATTATCTTTTTTGTTGATGATCACTGCGCGATTCATTTTGGCATTTTGCGAACTGATCGCTATTAAATTCTTATTCTCCGGTTTTACGCAGATAAAGGGTTACACCTACGGGGATGTTTTATTGTGTTTTTCTGTCGTTCAGATGTCCTTTACCTTTGCGGAGCTGTTTGGCAATGGTTTCAAAGTGTTTTCAGGAATGGTGAAGGGAGGCGAATTTGACCGAATGATGGTCAGACCACGCAGTCTGATCCTTCAGATAATAGGAAGCAGATTTGAAGTGGGAAGAACCGGGCCTTTGCTGACTGCTCTGATCACGCTGGTGCTGGGAATCAGGTATAGTCAGATCACATGGAACGTAATAACTGTCTGGACAATGGCTGCCATGATCATAGGGGGAATGTTATTGTTTATAGGACTGTTCATGCTGGAGGCAACCTTTTGCTTTTTCTCCATTGAAGATACTTCGTTGATGAATGTGCTGACCTACGGAGCGAAGACACATGGCAAGTATCCCATAGATATTTACGGGAAAGGAATTTTGCGGTTTTGTACTTATGTGATTCCCTATACCCTGATTCAATATTATCCTCTGCAATTTTTGCTGGGTAAAACACATAATTGGTATTTGGCGTTTTATCCGCTTGGAATCATTGTGTTTTTGTTTATCTGCAATTTCATATGGCGGTTTGGGGTAAAACGTTATAAGTCGTGTGGTTCATGAAAACTTCTTTGCCAATGCTCTTTCTGTGAAAAAAATTGAGATAAACATGTTAATGCACTCTACTGTTATAATGACTGAACTTAATACTCCAACAAAATCATCATTTTTTCCAAGGGCAGGAAGCATGCTGATCACTGATAAAGGCAGCATGCTCCACCCGATCTTCCACCATAACTTTCCACAGTGCAAATGAGCGAAATTCCATGTATCTTGATTTTTCATGGACCGGGATGTCCGATAGCCGACAATGGCGTTGATCGTCTTTGGAGGATTTTTTACAAATACCTTCCCAATCACGATCATCAGTACCGGCAACAGAAGATTACAAATCGTCATAAAAAACCAAAAACCCATCATAGTCCACCTTCCTTTCTTTCATACATACGGTTCAGCTTATTATGGTACGCAGCCATGACAAGAAGACCGCCCATCACCTCGATCATACACAGATATCCCGTGATCAATCCCCCAAAAGGAAGGCCGCACACGAAGCAGAGAAGAAATCCCACCCCATATAGGATCCACATCAGACCATGTTTGTGGTTATAAGCTCGCACATCCGTTATCTGCTCTCTTTTCGGCGGCTTTTTTCCGGACCAAAAACCGACCGGTTCTTTGCTCCTGTACTGAACGATTCCTATCGTGATGATCGGTCCCATACTGATCAGCAGTATCACCAAAAAAATGATTGTTTCCGCCATATCTTCCTCCTCGTTTTCCTTTACCTTACATAAACTCCTGCGAAGCGCATATCCTCATCGTATGTCAGCCGATAAGTGACACTTATATTTTCATAAGTAACCGTCATCTCGCCGACAGCAAAATGCTTGTTTGCCTGTATCAGCTCTACCATATAAACGGCACCAAACTGTTTTCGTTCTCCCCAGTCATCAGACAGCGTCCGCCTGATCTCGTCTACTGTTTTTTCAGTTAAATAGGGCTTCATCTTTGAAACGGCACTTTCCTGTAAAGCCGTATAATCTCCTGCATCCAGCAGCTCTACCGTTTCCTTCATGGCAGCTTCTACCTGTTCCTTATTGAAATATCTGCTCTGCCCGATATCAGCAGTTTTAGGAAAGATCCAATATACAAGCGATCCCAGTAAAATCAGTATCGCTACAATGGGAATTACAATCTTCAGTACTTTATTTCTACTGTATCGCTTCTGTTCTTCTAACGAAATATTTTCGTTAAAGCCATCCGCAATCTCCGCTGCCGTACCCATCTGGGAAATGATTTCTTTCAACTCTTCACCCTGTTTTACACGCATCTGAATATCCATCAGAAGCTGCTTTTTGATCTCCTTTTTCCTTTTCCCGGTACACTTTATTTTTCTTGCGATCGCATCTACATATTGTTTTTCATTCATCGCCTAATCCTCCATGATCTTAGATACTCCGTCGGAAATTCGATTCCAGACAGCCTCTATTTCATCAAGCGCATTCTTCCCCGCATCGGTAATCTCATAATATTTTCTGGGCACCTGTTTTCCCACAGCCTCGCTCCACTTGCTTACGACCAGCTTATCATCCTCCAGCCGATATAGGATCGGATATAAGGTGCCGTCCTTCAACAAGAAAGTATCCTCACTCTTCTCCTTCATCTCCTGAATGATCTGATAGCCGTACTTTGCTTCGGATCGCAGCAGTCGAAGAACAAGCATATCCAGAACACCCTTTTTCATTTGCCTTTCATATTTTTCACTCATATTTTCCTATTTCCGGTCGAAAAAATGCTCATCACAGATTTTCAGCCATTCACTTTGACGTCTCCAATACTTTGTATTACTAAGTATACTATAAAACTATAGTCCATTAATGTCAAGTATAATACTTTATTTCTGCCTGCTGCCTCTTTCCGGCGCTTACCTTGCCACTTATCCTTCAATAATACCTCCCCTTTACTCACATCTATCAGCTTGCAATTTTCCTGATTATTGTACCAAAATAAATATTTATCGTAAATCAATAAATATTTATTGACAATCATTTTTCTGTGTGTTATTTTAGACTTATCAAAACAAAATGATTTCCATATAAGCTGCAGATTCAGGACTTTGCGGCATGGAAAGGAGGAACTGCCATGAAAGACAAACTCACACTCTTTACAAAGTATTTGCTGGACTTTATGTTTTTTGCGGGCATCGCTGTCACCGCAACACTGCCGCTCAGCATCCGCGTCTTCGGAAACTATAATTCCTACTTTGCGGATAATTACTACTCTCTCTGCGTGATCTTCTTTTTATCCGGTATCTTTGCCATTCTGATCATACAACAGCTACGCAGGATGTTTCGTACCGTGATCGACGATGACTGCTTTATCCGGGAGAATGTAGTGAGTCTTGAAAAAATGAGCATTTACAGCTTCTTCATTGCAGTGATCACAGCCTGCCGTCTTTTCATCTATCTGACGCCGGCGGTGCTCATTGTCATCTTGGTTTTCGTGATAGCGGGGCTTTTCAGCCGGGTGCTGGCGGGCGTATTTGATAAGGCTGTCACCTACAAGCTGGAGAATGACCTGACAATATAGCAGGTGTAAAAGAAAAACAAAGCACCGTCGCAGATAAAGAATTCTGCGACTGAAGCAGACATTTGGAAGGAAAGTGAGAATACTATGGCAATCATGATCAACCTGGATGTTATGATGGCGATGCGCAAGAAGAGTCTGACCGAACTGGCGGGAGAGATCGATCTCACCCTCGCAAATCTGTCCATTTTAAAAAATAATAAGGCAAAAGCGATCCGTCTCTCCACCCTGAACGAAATCTGCAAGGCGCTGGACTGTCAGCCGGGCGATCTACTGCAGTATGTGGAGGATGAAGATGCTCCGGCAGACACTGACGACGAAACGCCCGACAAGCAAGAGTAACACAATGATCATTTAATTGGAATTAAGCACTCAAACAGGAAAGGAGTCACTACCATGGAACAGATTACTTATCTTGACGCACTGGAACGAGCACAGAAAGTCGAAGAGAAACCCGACACCGTCTTTACGCAGCGCATGCGGGCAAAATTTCCTCTCTTTGGCATAGGAAGCTTCATTTACTCGGCGTTTTACACCTTCTGCCTCTACAAAAACGCATCGGGGATCACCTACCCTTTTTTCGTCATCGGAACCCTTTGCTTTTTCTTCTTCTGTATACAAAAGTTAGGGGTTCCGTACAAAAGAGACAGCGTCTTTTATATCGTTAGCATCGTATTGCTTGGCATTTCAAACTGCATGACCGTCTCTCCACAAATTCTTTTTATGAACAAATGCGGCATCTTTCTTCTTTCGTTTACACTAATATTGCATACAGTATACAATGATAATGCATGGAATCTTCCGACCTATTTTTCTGCCATTTTCCGCACTATAGGTACAGGGTTTCTCTGCCTGTTTCGGCCCTTAGGTGACATGGTCTGTTATTTTGATGCCCAAAAACAGGAAAAAGTAACAAAAAAGCGCTATTTTCTGCCTGTTTTTATCGGTCTTATCATAGCTGCGCCCTTACTGCTTATCATGACGCTGCTCCTTGCCAGTGCAGATAAGATCTTTGACCGCCTGCTTGTATCTATCACGAAATTTTTTAATATCCCGACACTGATCGAGGTCTGCGCTCTCATGGTGATTGTGTTTTTCTGCTCCTATGCTGCAATCGCGGCTTTCTGCAAAAAAAATGCAGTCAGGGAAAGCGCTGAGGAAAGAATGCTCTTTGATCCCGTGATCGCCATTGTCGTGACCGGCCTTCTCAGCATTCCTTACCTGCTCTTTTCCGTGATTCAAATCCTCTATCTGTTCCTGGGAAGCATGACGCTCCCTGCGGGCTACACCTACGCGCAGTATGCCAGAGAAGGCTTCTTCGAATTACTCGCTGTCTGCATCATCAATCTGGGAATTGTGCTGATCTGTCTCCACCTTTTTCGGGAGAGCAAAGTTTTAAAGGGCATCCTTCTTATCCTGAGCGGTTGCACTTTTATTATGATCTTTTCCAGCGCTCTGCGGATGATTCTGTATATAGACACATACGCGCTTACTTTTCTGCGATTATTCGTATTATGGTCGCTTACAGTCATATTTCTCCTGATGGCAGGTGTCACCACTTTCATCTTTTACAAGCGGTTTCCGCTATTCCGCTACGGTGTGGCAGTAGTGACAGTGTGTTACCTGACTCTGTCCTTCTCCCATCCGGACTATTTTATCGCGCGCTATGACTTAAGCCATGACAGCGACCGACATTATTTGTGCAAGCTGTCAGCAGACGCAGCGCCGGCTATTCTGGATCCTATTATAAATCCTGATCTTACTGATATTCAGGAAGTGCTGGCAAAACCTGAAAACACAGCAGATGAGTCTATTTACTTTGACTTATATTGGATACGAACCTCTTATTTTGAAACAAAAGAGCTTACACAGAACATGAATTTCAGAAGCTTTAACTTTTCCCTGTATAGAGCACAGAAATATATAGAATAAACCACATACTGTAAGAAAGGACTCCAAAACAGAGCATATATCAGGCTGCCGGCAGCACTCGAAATAGTCGCAGATTTGTGATATAATCAGTTCTTAGAAAATGTTGCCGTTATTTTGGCAGTTTAGGAGGTAAATTATGCTGATACCACACTTGCATTTTTGTGACAATTGCGAAGAGGCAATTGCCATATATGAGAAAGCATTTCATACAAAAGCCGAAAGTATCGTATACAACCGTGATTATGCACCTGATGAATATCCGGACGATAACAGAATTGCGCACGCTGTTATGAACATCCACGGACAAAAAGTTTTTCTGAATGATAGATTTGGCAACAAGGACAAATCTCTTAATTGTGCCGTTCATTTAATCGTTATGTTCCCATCTGTCGAAGAACTTCTTGCTTGCTATGAGTTTTTCAAAGAGGAAAGCACAATGATTGACCCGTTCACAAAATTACCATACAGTGAATTATCAGGTAACTTTATTGATAAATTTGGTGTGCAATGGGGTTTTATGACAGAGTAACCATGCATCATGTACCTGGAGGCTTTGGCTGCGAAGGAACCGAAGCGAAAGGAAGATGATCGGTACTTTGAAAGGAGAACTTTATGCAAAAATTGAAAGTGGCACTTATTCAGTATGATACGATTATACCGGATATTGAACAGAATACCATAACAACTATAAAGCTGATTCGGGAAGCAAGTAAAAATGGCGCAGATTTAGTATTATTCCCGGAATGTTTTCTTACTTCGTATTCTGTACCGGATATTTGCGAGAAATTATTGCCGATTCAAGAGATTGAAAATCATCCTGAATTCATAAAATGGTGTGAAAATGCTTTGACAGAGGATGAAGAACATTTTGTTCAAATAACGAATCTTGCTGCTGAGCTGAATATAGGTGTTGTCATAACCGGTTTTTCTAAGGGGAAACAGTATCCGCAAAATACAGCGTGGATTATCAGCAGGAAAGGAGAAGTAATTTTAAAGTATTCCAAGGTACATACTTGTGATTTCGACTGGGAAAGATACCTTGAATCCGGAGATTCTTTTCCTGTGTGCCAGTTTGACGATATAACGATGGGATGTATGATTTGTTATGATAGGGAATATCCGGAGAGTGCCAGGGAACTTATGCTGAATGGTGCAGAGATTATTATGCATCCAAATAGCTGCGGTGGGATGCCCCCCAGATTAAAGGAACTGTCTGTACGGGCTATGGAAAATATGGTCGGCATAGCGATGGCAAATCCTCCGTCACAGGGAATGGGAAATTCCTGCGCATTTAATCCTATGGTATGGACAGAAGAAGGAATATCGCTTGATAACACTATTTTCGTAGGAGACGAGCTTGAAGAAACGATATATTATGTTGAATTTGATATGGATGAAATCAGGGCATACAGAGAAAGGGAGGATTTAGGGAAATACAGAAAAACAAAGGCATACAAAAAGCTGATATAAAGGATATGCTGCTAAATTTTATTCCTTCTCCTCCCTCTGCATCTCACGGATCACGCTCACCCCGAGCGGGATCGACACTGTGAGTGCACAGAAATCAGACACCGCCTGACATGCCTCCACTCCTGTCAGGCCAAAAAACCGCGGCAGAATCATAATGAGCGGCAGAAAGAATATCCCCTGCCTGGCGGAAGCAACGATGGAAGCCTTCAATCCCTTTCCGATAGACTGCAGCATCATATTGCACATAATGATCCAGGCGCTTAAGGGAAGGGAAAGTACGGAATAACGCAGGGCGGCGGCAGCTACCTTGATGACGTCCGGATCCTTCCTAAAAACAGTCACAAGCTGGGGCGCAAAAAGAAACACTGCGACCGCCAGTCCTACCAGACAGAAAAAGGCCGTCTTCACGCAAAAGGCAAAGGCATCCAATACTCTCCTATATTTTTTAGCCCCGTAATTGAAACCACACACAGGCTGAAAGCCCTGTCCAAAACCGATCAAGGCAGAATTCGCAAACATCATAATGCGGGAAACAATAGACATACCGGCAATCGCCGCGTCGCCATAAACGCCCGCTGCATGATTGAGAAAGATTGTGGCAACACTGGCAAGACCCTGTCGAAACAGAGAGGGTATGCCTCCCCGGATCATTTCTTTGTAAAAATGCAGGCTCGGCTTAAAATTCTGAAAACGAAGCTGAATATTTCCACCCCGTCTGATCATAACAAGCAGGAAGAAAAAGCTGAGATACTGGCTGACGGTGGTAGCAAGCGCTGCGCCTGCAATGCCCATACCACACCAAAAGATCAAGATCGGATCAAGCGCAATGTTGATAACTGCGCCTGACACAATGCCTATCATGGCATAAAAAGCACTTCCCTGAAACCGCATCTGGTTATTCACCACGAGGGAGGCTGTCATGGCCGGCGCTCCGAGCAGGATAATCCGCAGATAAGCTATAGTATAAGGCTGAATCGTATCCGTCGATCCAAGCAGATAGGAGAGCGGTTCTATAAAAAGCGTACAGCCCGCCATAATAACCACGCCTGCAAAAAAGGCCGTAAAAAATCCCACCGCTGACATTTTCTCTGCTTCTTCAATGTCACCCGCGCCTAATTTTCTGGAAATATAATTTCCGGAACCGTGTCCAAACAGAAACCCAATTGCCTGAATAATCGCCATAAGAGAAAAAACGACGCCAACCGCCGCTGTAGACTGGGTATCAAGTTTTCCTACAAAGAAGGTATCCGCCATATTATAGAAGGAAGTGACCAACATACTTAATATCGTGGGCACTGCCAGGCGGCAGACCAGCTTTTCCACCGGTTCTTCCAGCATAAAATTCCGCTTTTGCTCCGCACTCTCGAATTTCATGCCTTTCCATCCCCTTTCTAAACAAGCATCTCACGTTCTCTCACATTATTTTATTCTAATTCCTTTCCAAATTATTTGCAAGTTTGGCAGATTTTGTAGTATCATATCTATAATTTCTTTACATACTAACCCACATAGGAGCAATTATTTTAGTCAAAGGATGGTGACAAAATGAACACAAAAGCATTATTTCAATTATCTTACGGACTCTATGTAGCGGCCTCAAAGTTTGACAAAAAAATGAACGGCTGTATCGTAAATACCGTCGTGCAGGTGACAAGCAACCCCTTACAGCTTGCCGTGACGATCAACAAGGACAACCTGACCTGTGAAATAGCGCAGAAATCCAAAATGCTTTCTATCTCCGTTCTCTCTGAATCTGCACCTTTTTCCTTATTCCAACATTTCGGCTTTCAGAGTGGACGAAATATGGACAAGTTTGTGGATTTTCCCTTTGCCATGACAGGGCAGGAGCTTCCTTACCTCACAGAACACGCATGTGCCTACTTTGACTGTAAGGTGACAGACTGTATCGATCTGGGTACCCACATGCTTTTCATTACCTCTGTGACAGACTGTGACGTACTCTCCAATGAGAAAGCTATGACCTATGCGTATTATCATGAATTTGTAAAGCCAAAGCCGGAGGCATCCAAGCAAAAGGGCTGGCGCTGCACGATCTGCGGATATGTCTACGAAGGAGAGGAGCTTCCCCCTGATTTTATCTGTCCTTTATGTAAGCATGGCGCAGAGGATTTTGAAAAGATTGTATAAATTATTCAAAAACGCCGTATTTACGGCAATGCAACCGCCACTTTACATGAAAAAACTGAAAAGCAACACCAAATTGATAGCCTTTACATTACTTCCATCTTATGATAACGCTGTGACCGGCACAACAAAATAATAAGAATGGAGTGAAAAGCTTATGAGTTTAGGAGAAAATCTACAATTTTTAAGAAAGCGGGATAATATCACCCAGGAACAGTTGGCTGAGGCTTTGGAGGTATCGAGACAGTCTGTCTCAAAATGGGAGTCAGATACAAGTTACCCGGAAATGGATAAGCTTCTGCAGCTGGCAGACTTTTTCCATTGCAGTCTGGACGATATGGTCAAACAGGATGTGAGCAGCAAACATATAGAAAACAAAGGAGATTATGACAGTTTTTATGACAGGTTCAGCAAACAAGTCACGCTAGGTGTCGGATTGATCCTGTTTGGTATTACCACAATGCTCTTTTTGATTGCTGTTATTCCTAAAAAACCGGGCGTTGATATGGAAGCACTGGGCGGAATCGCCTTTTTCATCTTCCTGGCAATTGCGGTTGCGATCTTTGTTGTAGCAGGCTTACAGAGCGATTATTTTGAAAAAGAGCACCCCTATATAGAAGATTTTTACACAAAAGAGGAACGGGACGCCTTTCATAAAAAATATATAAAACTGATCGCCTCCGGCATGGTATTCATCTTTTTCGGCCTCATATGGGCGATCGGCTCCGAGTTTGTGTTTACCGGAAAAACAGCCGCTTTAAGCGGCAACGCGTTAGGATTAGATTCTCTGGATGCTTTGATCGGCAGTATTTTCATGCTTTGCATTACCGTATCAGTAACGCTCTTTGTCTATGCGGGAACACAGGAAAGCAGATATGATATCCGTCACTATAATCTCATGCACGACCGCAATTCGCAGACCTATAAAAACAGCAAAAAGACAGGACTTGTCTGCGGTTGTATTATGATGATCGCAACGATCATTTTTCTCGCCTGCGGATTTCTTACATATCACTGGGAATATGCCGCACCGATCTATGCCTGTTTCGGTATCGCCTGCGGTATTGCATCTGTTATCATAAACAGAAACAACCCGGAAAAAGAATGATTATGATACCAAAATACCAACATAAAAAACAACCCTTATCAGATCGACAAGGGTTGTTTTCTTTTGTATTATTCCTCTTCTTCTTCTTTGGGAAGATTTAATTCCTTACCGTCATCGTAATCCTCGACAGCCGGATATTTTTCATCCTCTGGAATCTCCTCCATAGCATCGTCTATATTCTCAAACTCTTCCTCACCGTTGCTGATCTTCTCACGCACCTTGGCAATCTTTGCAACCTTAACATTATTGTCTAAGTTGATCATCTTTACACCGGAAGTGATCCTGCCAAGCGTTGAGATATCCTCCATACGCAGCTGAATAATAACTCCTTCCGTGGTGATCATCATGATCTCGTGATCATCATTAACAGCCTTCACACCTACAACATTTCCCGTTTTTTCGGTGATCTTATAACACTTTAATCCCTTACCGCCACGCTTTTGCACCGTAAACTCTTCCAGATAGGTCCGCTTGCCCATACCGTTTTCCGAAACGATCAGGAGAGAATCACCCTGATGATCAAGCTGCATGCCTACGATCTCATCTCTGTCCGACAGATTCATACCGATCACGCCCATAGAAGAACGGCCTGTAGGCCTTACGTCCGTCTCCCGGAATCGGATGCACATACCATGCTTTGTCACAAGGAATATCTCAGTCTCTTTTGAGGTGGTCTTCACCTCGATCAACTCATCATCATCCCGCAAATTAATAGCTGCAAGACCGTTTTTTCTGACATTGGAAAACTCCATGACAGAGGTTTTTTTCACAATGCCCTTTCTAGTGACCATGAAGAGGTTTTTATCTTCTTCATAATCCTTAATGGGGATCATGGCGGAAATTTTCTCTCCGGGGTTTAACTGTAAGATATTGACGATTGCAATACCTCTCGCCGTACGGCTCGCCTCAGGAATCTCATAAGCCTTCAGACGGTATACCCTTCCGAAGTTTGTAAAGAACATGAGGTAATGGTGAGTAGTCGTCATCAGAAGATCTTCAATATAATCCTCCTCAATGGTCTGCATTCCCTTAATGCCTTTGCCGCCGCGGTTCTGGGACTTAAAGTTATCCACAGTCATGCGCTTGATATAACCTAAACTGGTCATGGCGATCACCGTGTTATCTCTGGGAATCAGATCCTCCATATTGATATCATAGACATCATATCCAATCTTACTTCTTCTGTCATCGCCATACTTTTCAGCAGTGAGCATCATCTCATCTTTGATAACACCAAGCAGAAGTTTTTCATCTGCAAGAATGGCCTTCAACTCGGTAATTTTTTTGAGAAGCTCTTCATGTTCGTTTTCAAGCTTCTCTCTTTCCAGACCTGTCAATGCACGCAGACGCATATCCGCAATTGCCTGTGCCTGTGCATCAGAAAGTCCGAATCGTTCCATCAATCTTTCTTTTGCAATAGCAGTGGTCCGGCTGCTTCTCATAATGCTGATGACTTCATCAATATTATCCAGAGCAATGAGCAGTCCCTGTAAAATATGATCTCTTTCTTCTGCTTTGTCCAGATCGTACTTTGTCCTTCTGGTGACTACATCCTTCTGATGATTCAGATAATGATTCAGCATATCAAGCAGGTTCATCACCTTAGGCTCATTGTTAACAAGAGCCAGCATGATAACGCCAAAGGAATCCTGAAGCTGTGTGTGCTTATAAAGCTGATTCAGAATCACGTTAGCGTTGGCATCTCTTCTTAATTCGATCACGATCCGCATACCTTCACGGTTCGTCTCATCACGAAGATCTGTAATGCCGTCAATTTTCTTTAATTTTACCAAGTCGGCAATCTTTAAGATCAGGTTTGCCTTATTTACCATGTAGGGAAGTTCCGTCACGATAATGCGGGTCTTTCCGTTATCCATGGTTTCTATATCCGTTACCGCGCGGACTCTCACTTTACCTCTGCCCGTGCGATAGGCTTCCTCTGCTCCTCTGGTTCCCAAAATAATGCCGCCGGTTGGAAAATCAGGAGCTTTTATGATCTTCAGAATTTCTTCAATATCTGTCTGACGATCTTCATCAATTTGATTTTGAATAATTTTTACTACTGCGTTTGTAACTTCTCTTAAATTATGAGGCGGAATATTGGTTGCCATACCTACCGCAATACCGGTAGTGCCATTTACCAGAAGATTCGGATACCGGCTCGGCAGTACGACAGGCTCTTTTTCTGTATCATCAAAATTCGGTTCAAAATCTACCGTATTTTTATTAATATCAGCCAAAAGTTCCATGGAAATTTTGCTGAGTCTGGCTTCCGTGTAACGCATAGCTGCAGCACCGTCTCCGTCCACGGAACCAAAGTTTCCATGACCGTCTACAAGAGGATATCTGGTAGACCACTCCTGCGCCATATTAACCAACGCGCCATAGATAGAGCTGTCGCCATGTGGATGATATTTACCCATCGTATCACCGACGATACGGGCACTCTTTCTGTGCGGTTTGTCCGGTCCGTTATTCAACTCGATCATAGAATAAAGAACGCGGCGCTGCACAGGTTTCAAACCGTCCCGCACATCAGGAAGTGCACGGGCAGCAATGACGCTCATTGCATAGTCGATAAAAGAATCTTCCATTTTTTTCTTAAGATCGACTTCTTCTATCTTATCAAAAATTTTGTCATCCATACTTTTACCTCTCTATGGTAGTATGCAAGAAAAACAAATGTCTGCTTCGCAGTCGCTTGTTTTTCTTTTGCATATACTATATATCTAAATTCTTCACAAACTTCGCATTTTCTTCAATGAAAATCCTGCGCGGTTCCACCTTATCCCCCATCAATGTGTTAAAGGTGAGATCCACTTCAGATTCTTCTTCCTCATTCATGTTAACACGAAGCAAAATACGCTTTTCAGGATCCATAGTGGTCTCCCAGAGCTGATCGGCATCCATTTCTCCCAAACCTTTATAACGCTGGATCTTATTGTTCTGATCGCGGCCTACTTCAGCCAGAATCGCATCCAGTTCATCATCGCTGTATGCATACCACACCTGTCTGTTTTTCTCAAGTTTATACAGGGGCGGTTTTGCCAGATATACATGTCCCTGCTTAATGAGCTCCGGCATAAAGCGATAGATAAAGGTAAGCATCAAAGTAGCAATATGGGCACCATCCACATCAGCATCTGTCATAATAATGATTTTATCATAGCGCAATTTTGATATATCAAAATCTTCATGAATACCGGTACCAAAAGCCGTTATCATAGCTTTGATCTCCGCATTTGCATAAATCTTATCAAGACGCGCCTTCTCTACATTCAAAATCTTTCCGCGAAGAGGCAGAATTGCCTGCGTCGCACGGCTTCTGGCAGTTTTTGCGGAGCCGCCTGCGGAATCTCCCTCAACAATATAGATTTCGCAGTTTTTAGGATCCTTGTCCGAGCAGTCAGCCAGTTTACCGGGAAGTGCACTTCCCTCTAAGGCAGTTTTTCTGCGGGTCAGATCTCTCGCTTTCCTTGCCGCTTCTCTGGCTCTCTGCGCAAGAATGGATTTTTCACAGATCACCTTTGCCACAGCGGGATTCTGCTCCAGAAAATAGGTGAGTTGTTCACTGACAATATTATCTACTGCACCTCTTGCTTCGGAATTTCCAAGTTTTTGTTTGGTCTGTCCTTCAAACTGCGGATCTTCAATTTTTACACTGATGATGGCAGTGAGACCTTCCCTGATATCCTCGCCGGAAAGGTTTGCTTCATTGTCTTTTAACAGTTTATTATTTCTCGCATAATCGTTAAATGTTTTGGTGAGTGCATTTCTGAAACCTACCAAATGCGTACCACCCTCAGGCGTATTGATATTGTTTACAAAAGTATAGACACTTTCATTATAGGAATCATTGTGCTGAAGAGCCACTTCCACATAAACACCGTTTTTTGTACCCTCAAAGTACATGATCTGTTCGTATAAAAATTCTTTACTTTTGTTTAAGTAGCTGACAAATTCTTTGATACCACCCTCATAGTGGAAGGTTTTTTCCTGCTCCTGTCCGCCTCTGTCGTCTTTCAGGACTATCTTCAATCCTTTTGTCAAAAAAGCAGTCTCACGAAGTCTGGTTTTTAAGGTATCATACTCAAAAATTGTTTCCTCAAAAATAGTGCCATCAGGCTTAAACTGCACTCTGGTACCTGTTTTTTCCGGTGCGCAGTCTCCAATGATCTTTAATTTATTGCAGGCATGTCCTCTTTCATACCGCTGATGATAGATCTTACCTTCATGACAGATATCTACCTCAAGCCAATCGGAGAGCGCATTTACTACGGAAGCACCCACGCCATGTAAACCGCCGGAAACTTTATATCCGCCGCCGCCGAATTTGCCGCCTGCATGCAAGACCGTAAATACCACTTCAACAGCAGGAATTCCTGCTTTATGATTGATTCCGACAGGAATACCACGGCCGTTATCCTCCACCGTAACAGAATTATCCTGATTGATCGTCACATGAATTTCTGTACAGACGCCGGCCAGTGCTTCATCCACAGAATTATCCACAATCTCATAAACCAGATGATGAAGTCCTCTCAAAGAAGTGCTTCCAATATACATACCGGGTCTTTTTCTCACTGCTTCAAGACCTTCCAGAATTTGTATCTGATCCGCACCGTATTCACTGTTTACATTTTCTTCAAAATTTTCTGCCATTCTTTCAGCCATCTCCTTTTTGCCATACGAAACATAAATTACAATAAAAATTTTATGTAGAAACGATGCTGCCGTTTTCTATCTTAAATACTTTGTTGATCTCAAATCTGTTGTTTACAAATTCATCCAATCCTGTACAGGTTATGATCGTTTGAATATCTCCTATGGTACTGAGCAGATAATTTTGCCTGTTACTGTCCAGTTCTGACAATACATCATCCAAAAGAAGAACAGGATTATCTTTCGTCAGTTTTTTGACAAGTTCAATTTCTGACAATTTTAAAGATAAAGCCGCCGTCCGCTGCTGTCCCTGAGATCCGAATTTTCGAATATCAATTTCTCCCACCATAAAAGAAAAATCATCTCTGTGGGGACCGACAGTGGTTTGCTTTAACTTCACATCTCTTTCCTGACAGGCAGCTAAAGTTTTTTCATATTCCTCAATCAAAACGTCAGGTTCATATTTTATGATAAGTTCTTCTTTATCTCCGGACAATTTTTTATGGATATCATAAATGATTTCATTTAACTGTTCCACAAAAAGCTGCCTTCTCTCTATGATCTTACTTCCGAAAGAGACAAGCTGAGAATCCCATATATTTAAGGTTTCTCTGAGAGAGGGATTAAAGTACATATCTTTTAAGAGCTTATTTCTTTGATTTACAATCTTATTGTAATGATTCAAATTATAAATATAAAAGGAATCGAGCTGACAAAGCTCCATATCTACAAAATGTCTTCTTTCTGCAGGACCGTTCTTAATGATAGAAAGATCTTCCGGAGAAAAAAATACAACATTCAAAAGTCCCAGAAGTTCGGAAGCTTTTTTTATTTTTTGCCCGTCAATGGCGATTCCCTTCGACTTATTTTTGCGAAGATGCATATCTACTCTGATTTCATCATCGTTCTTACTCAAATAAGTTCTGATATGGGCTTCTTCCTTCTCAAAATTTACTACATCTTTATCCTTGCTCCCCTTATGGGACTTTGTAGTAGCTGACAGATAAATTGCTTCCAGTATATTTGTTTTTCCCTGGGCATTGTCGCCATATAAGATATTGGTCCCTTCGCTGAAATCAATATGTAAGGAATCATAATTTCTAAAATCCGCAAGCTCCAATGATTTTATGACCATTTTTTCATCCAATCTAACAATATATCTGTCTTTTTTATCTAGTTTTTTACTATGATCTTTTGACCATCATACTCGATCACGTCATCGCAGTATACTTTTTTACCACGCTGTAATGTGACCTCACCGTTTACTTTGACAAGTCCTTCCTGAATATCCATTTTTGCATCTACACCGGAATCCACAAGACCTGCCAGCTTTAGTAACTGACCTAACTTTATAAAATCGTCTTTGATATGAATGATTTCCATATATTATCTCACTGTTCTTTCCAAATGAAATAACTATTCCACATTAATGAAATTAACAGGCAATATCATATAAATATAACTTTCTTTTTCATCTTTGATAAAGCAAGGCGCTTTCGGATTCACCATGTAAATCAAAATATCTTCATCCTCTATCACACGCAGCGCATCAATCAAAAATTTTGGATTGAATCCGATTTTCAGATCCTTTCCTTCTTTTTCTATGTCAATATCTTCATCCATGCTTCCTACTGTAGAATTCATCTTAAGCTGCATGGAAGTATCTTTTACATCAATAATAACAGGCTTTTTATCTCCTTCTTTAACAAGGAGAGTCGCTCTGTCGATACAATCAAGAAGATCTTTTTTGTTCATCCTGATCTTTGTCTCATAATCGCTCGAAAGCATCTGATCTATCTTAAAGTATTCCCCTTCGATCAGTCTGGAAACAACAAGCGTATTGTTAAATTCAAATAAAATATGTTTATCTGTAAAAAAGATATTGACATCTTTGTCCATATCTCCAGAAAGGATCTTACTTACTTCATTTAAAGTCTTTCCGGGAACTACTACTTTTTTATGATCATATGAATTTTTAAGCCCTATTTTTCTGATAGAAATACGATGGCCATCAAGAGATACCACTTTTAAAGTATCATTTTCTATCTCAAACAACTCACCGGTCATTAATTTGTTATTTTCATTGTCTGCAATAGAAAAGATAGTCTGCCTTATCACTTCTTTTAAAGTAAACTGAGAAATGATCAGGGAATCGTTTCTTTCTATTTCAGGAAGATAAGAAAAATCTTCTCCTGATTTTCCGATAATATTAAATTTCGCTTTTTCACAAGTGATCATTGTCTTAAAAGAAGGATCTGTCTCGATCGTAATATCATTGTCAGGAAGTTTTCTAACAATCTCGAAAAATATCTTCGCATCAAGAGCGATTGTTCCGGGTTCAACAACATTCCCTTCAATCACAGTCTCAATACCAAGTTCCATATCATTTGCAGTCAGCTTAATCTCATTTTCTGCTGCTTCTACCAGAATACATTCCAAAATAGACATGGTAGTTTTGTTTGGAACCGCTTTGGAAACTGTTTGTACGCCATTTAACAGGTTTGATTTTTTACATACAATTTTCATCTGTGAATAACTTCCTTTCTTCCTTGTTTATGTTTTGGGCTGTTTCTTTAAGTTATAAAATAAATAATTATTTCTTCTTATTAATCATATAGCATGTAGATATGTGAATAAAGTATTTCATCTCAGTTTTTATCAGTTTCTCTGAGATGGATAAAGATGTTAAGAACTCAGGATAACTTAAGAATAAAAAGGAAGTTATCTACAGTTTTTAAATGTTATAAAAATGACAACAGAGTCATTTTTTGATTATTCACATACATTTCACATGAATTGTAGAAAAAAATGTGTATTATTTTATAAAAATAATCAAGGGAGAATCTTTTTCTTAATGATTTCTATTTTATTGGAAAGATCCACATTGATTTTCATATCATCGCTTATCTTATTAATACCATGCAATATGGTAGTATGATCTTTTTTTCCAAGTGTTTTTGCTATACTCTGCAGAGGCATATCCATTAGATTTCTACATAAATACATAACGATCTGTCTTGGAAGAACAAATTCCGAATTTCTTTTCTTTGAAGTAATGTCTTCGGAATTGACGCCAAAGTGTTCTGCTACAACATCTATGATGAGATCCGGTGTCATTTCTTTTGGTTTATTGGGATAAATGACATCCTTGAGCGCTTCCTTGGCATAATCCAGATTGATATCTACATTATTTAATTTAGAGAAGGCAAAAATCTTATTTAAAGCGCCTTCGAGTTCTCTGATATTAGACTTGATGTTTTCAGCAATATAATTTAGTACTTCATCGTCTATTTCTTTACGATAGGTCTCTGCATTCTTCTTTAAGATTGCCATTCGTGTTTCATAATCAGGGGGTTGTATGTCTGCAATCAGACCCCATTCAAAACGGGATCTGAATCTCTCGTCCAGAGTTTCCATCTCTTTCGGCGGTCTGTCGGAAGAAAGAATAACCTGCTTATTCATGGAATGAAGCGTATTAAAGGTGTGGAAAAATTCTTCCTGTGTGCTCTCTTTTCCGATGATAAACTGAATATCATCAATCATAAGAACATCTACAGTTCTATATTTTTCGCGCATTTTGTTTAATTTTATTGCATCACCGCTTCTGATATTTTCAATTACATCATTTGTAAAATTTTCAGAAGTAACGTAAAGAACCTTTCTGTCGGGATTTCTTTCTAAAATAAAATGTCCGATTGAGTGCATTAAATGCGTTTTTCCAAGTCCTGCTCCTCCATAGATATAGAGAGGATTGTATACTTCTCCTGGAGATTCCGCTACGGCCAAAGCAGCAGAATGTGCCAGTTTATTATTACTTCCAACAACAAAGGTATCAAATTTATACTTCGGATTTAAGTTTGCATTCTCATAATTTACAGATTGAGAATTTTTTGATGCAAGAAGTATATTTTTTTCCTGTTCTAACGCATCTTTTTCTAATATAAAGGAGATATTATAAGTGCGATCAAACATTTCTGATATGATAACTTTAAAAAAACTCTTATATTTAGAAGAAATATAATTCAGAGCATGAGCCTGATCAGAAGGAATCATGATAATAACGGTATCCTGATCTGCATCATAAAAACGGAGAGGCTTCACCCAGGTATCAAAAGAAACATCAGTAAGTTCATATTCCTTCCTGACGGTTTCTTTGATTTCTTCCCAATTTTCTCTGATAGAGCCCAAATCATTCATAATATAACTACCTATTCTCCCTACATCAAGATTACCCTACCATATATAATAATACAATCGACTTAAAAATTCAAATAATAAGTTATCCACTAAAGTTATCCACATCTTATAAACATATTGTGGATTATTTAGAACTAAAAAATAGATTTTTTATGTGGAAAAATCAAAAATATCCGTTGTTTTACTTGACGTTTTCCTGTTAATTATATATAATCAACATGTTGTTTTCCAAAAAATGATAGCTGAAATTGTCCTTATAAATAAATAAGGTCCGGTGAAGGAGGTGTAAAACGATGAAAATGACATTTCAGCCTAAAAAAAGGCATAGAGCGAAAGTACACGGTTTCAGAAAGAGAATGAGCACCAAAGGTGGAAGAAAAGTCTTAGCTGCAAGACGTGCAAAGGGAAGAAAGAGATTATCAGCATAGGCCGCATTTATGTGGCCTTTTTTCTAGCTTGTATAGAGAGGTAGAATAAAGATGATCTTTTCTGAATCTTTAAAGAAAAACAATGATTTCCGTCATGTTTACGAAAATGGAAAGAGTTATGCAAACAAATATCTGGTGATGTATGTATTGGAAAACAACACAGAAGTAAACAGATTGGGAATTTCCGCCAGTAAAAAAGTGGGTAACAGTGTTGTGAGACACCGCTTTGCCAGACTGGTGAGAGAGAGTTACCGGCTACATGAAAATATATTTAATAGTGGTTTAGATATAGTAGTCGTTGCGAGAAAAAGCGCTGCCTCAGTCCGGTATCATGAGATTGAGCACGCATTATTACATCTTTCAAAACTTCATTGTATTTTGCGTGAAGAAAATCAGAGTTTGTGATGAAAAAAGTATTGATTTGTCTGATAAAACTTTATAGAAGCTATATTTCACCCATGAAACGTACAAAATGTCCTTATTTTCCGACCTGTTCAGAATATGGACTGGAAGCTGTGGAAAAATATGGCGCTTTGAAGGGCGGATTATTGGCATTTTACAGAATTTGCAGATGTAATCCTTTTTCAAAGGGAGGTTATGATCCTGTTCCTTAGAATAAAGAAGAATCAGACAGTTATATGATTAAGGAGGTAACAGATTTTGTCAGGTATTTTATTGACTAAGGATACAGGAAAAATTCTTGGTCCTATCGTAAAATTGCTGGGCTATATTATGGAAGGTATCTTCTATGTGATAGATAAGATCGGCATTCCTAATATTGGACTTGCCATTATCTTATTTACTATCGTTATCTATCTTTTGTTGATGCCTTTGACCATTAAACAGCAGAAATTTTCCAAGCTTTCAGCAAAGATGAATCCGGAGCTGCAGGCAATTCAGAAAAAGTATAAAGACAAAAAAGATAATGATTCCATGATGGCCATGAATATGGAAACAAAGGCCGTCTATGCAAAATATGGCGTATCTCCTTCCGGAAGCTGTGTGCAGCTTTTGATCCAGATGCCTATTCTGCTTGCTTTATACCGTGTCATTGCCAACATTCCTGCTTATGTCGGAAAAGTGAAAGAAGCTTTTTTTCCTTTGGTGGACAAACTAATCGATCAGCCGGGGAGTGCGGATTTTATAAAAGGCTTTGCCAATGCAAACATGTACGCAAAGCAGTTTAGCAATGAGAATTTTACGGGCGGTGTAGTCAGCTATGTACAAAATACTTTTGTTGATGTATTAAATAAAGCTTCCACAGCAGAATGGACCAGTTTGAAAGAGCAGTTTGCAAGTCTTTCCGCTGATGTAGATCACACGGTAGCGTTGCTTGACAGATATAACAATTTTCTCGGTTTAAGTATGTCGAATTCTCCTTCTTTTACCTTTAGGGAAGCAAGAGCTACCGGTTCTGCTGCTATGATGATAGCTGCTTTTATCATTCCGGTTTTAGCTGCGGTTACTCAGTGGATCAACGTAAAACTCATGCCTCAGCAGGAGATGAATTCTGATAATGAGCAGCAGAATACCATGATGCAGTCCATGAAGACCATGAATATGGTAATGCCGATCATGTCCGCTGTCTTTTGTTATACGCTTCCGGCAGGTATGGGCCTTTATTGGGTAGCCGGTGCAGTGGTCAGAAGTGTTCAGCAGATCGTCATCAATAAGCATATTGATAAAATGGATCTTGATGAGGTGATTCAAAAGAACGCGGAAAAAGCCAAGAAAAAAATGGAGAAGGCAAATGCTCAGGCACAGCAAATGGCGGCCTATGCTAACATGAACACAAAAAAGGCAGGCGTTGCGTCGAAGGCTTCGACACAAACTCTTTCTAAGGATGATAAAGAGGATCTTGTCAAAAAATCTACGGAATATTATAGTAAGAATGCAAAGCCGGGAAGTATGATGGCAAAAGCAAATATGGTAAGAGAATATAATGAGAAGAAGAGTAAATAGGAGGTAAAACAATGGATTTTATAGAGGTATCTGCAAAAACGATCGACGATGCGATCACAGAAGCATGTCAGAAGTTTACCGTGACCAGTGATAAACTGGAATATGAAGTAGTTGATGAAGGAAAGTCCGGACTTTTGGGAATCGGTGCAAAGCCCGCTGTTATTAAAGTGAGGGTAAAATCATCCATTGAAGATAAAGCAAAAGATTTCCTGAAGGATGTATTTGCTGCAATGAATCTCACAGTGGTTTGTGAAGTCAAATATGATGAAGCGGAAAGTACCATGGATGTCGAGCTTTCCGGTGATGAAATGGGCATTTTGATCGGTAAGAGAGGACAGACTCTGGATTCTTTGCAATATCTGGTATCTCTGGTTGTGAATAAAGATGTGGATAACTATATCAGAGTGAAGGTTGATACGGAAAACTATCGTAAGAGAAGGAAGGATACGCTGGAAAATCTGGCTAAAAACATTTCCTATAAGGTAAAGAGAACTAAGAGACCGGTTTCTCTGGAGCCTATGAACCCTTATGAGAGAAGAATCATTCATTCTGCTCTTCAGAATGATAAGTATGTGACTACCTACAGTGAAGGTGAGGAGCCTTTTAGACATGTAGTGGTGGTTCTGAAAAAATTCGATAAAAGTGACAGAAAGTTTGAAAAAAATTATGACAGTGAGGAAAGATAGAATTTCTGTTCTTTGATAGGATATTGTTAAAAAACCGGCAGGAAAATATACCTGTCGGTTTTTATTGTATCGGATTATGGATTTTTTGGGGTAGTTGTAGTAAAATTGAGGGGCATCCAAAAAATTTAAATATTTAATATGGAGATTATTATGAAAACAGATACGATCGCGGCTATCGCTACTGCCATATCGGATGCGGGAATCGGTATTATCCGGGTAAGCGGTGATGAAGCCGTTTCTATTGTTCATCATATTTATAGGGATAAAAATCAAAAAGATGTGTTGGAACATTATCAATCTCATACCATTCACTATGGCTTTATCATAACAAAAAGTGGAGATATCATTGATGAGGTGATGATTTCTGTTATGAAGGCGCCCCACAGTTACACTATGGAAGATACGGTGGAGATCAATTGTCATGGCGGCGTACTGATGATGAAAAAAATTCTGATGGAAGTGATTCAGGCAGGAGCCCGCATGGCGGAGCCGGGAGAATTTACGAAACGCGCTTTTTTGAATGGAAGGATCGATCTCTCTAGGGCGGAAGCTGTCATGGATATCATTCATGCAAAAAATGAATTTGCTTTAAAAACTTCCGTGCAGCAATTGAAGGGATCCGTTTCTGATAAAATAAAAACACTACGAGATCAGATCTTATATGAAATTGCATTTATTGAATCGGCTTTGGATGATCCGGAACATATCAGTCTTGATGGATATGAAAAGGAATTATCTGAAAAGACAGGTGATATTGAAGCAGAACTGAGTAAACTTTTATCTTCTGCTGATGACGGAAGGATTTTAAAAGAGGGAATCCGCACTGTCATTGTCGGAAAACCGAATGTGGGAAAATCTTCCTTACTAAACTTATTTATGGGACAAGATCGCGCTATTGTCACAGATATTGCAGGCACGACCAGAGATACACTGGAGGAGACAATCCGTTTTGGAGATATCACCTTAAACATCATGGATACTGCAGGCATAAGAGATACAGAGGATGCAGTTGAAAAAATAGGTGTGGAGAGAGCTAAGAAAATGTCTGAGGAGGCTGATCTGATACTCTACGTGATAGATTCCTCTGAGGCGCTTGATGAAAATGATGAAATTATACTAAAGTTGATTGAGGGAAAAAAGACGATCATTCTTTTAAATAAGTCTGATCTGATGGAAGTGACAGATAAAAACACAGTAAAGAACTTTTATCATAAAAATATTGACCATAATGGTCAATTTACAGAAAAAGATGATTCTATTTCTTTGCTGCGGATTTCCGCGAAGGAGAAGGAAGGGCTTGATGAGTTGAAAGCTCTGATAGAAGATTATTTTTTTCACGGAAAAATCGTTTCGGAAGAAGAACTTTATATCACGAATGTAAGACATAAGGAAGCAATTTTAGAAGCATTGGAAAGTATACGTCAGGTAAAGCAAAGTTTGGAAAATCATATGCCGGAAGATTTTTATTCCATTGATCTGATGAGCGCTTACGCTTCGCTTGGCAGAATCCTAGGAGAAGAAGTCGGGGAAGATCTGGTAAATAAAATTTTTTCGGAATTTTGTATGGGGAAGTGACCGAAACAAGTTTCGGTCTGAAGAATGCAAAAAGCGCATTCTTCGTGTAAATTTATGTGAGAAAGTGATTGAATACTATGTCGGAATTGAGAGAGAGAACGGATATCTGTGTGGTGGGTGCGGGTCATGCGGGATGTGAGGCGGCACTCGCCTGTGCAAGACTTGGATTTGAGACGGTAATTTTTACGGTGAGTGTGGACAGCATTGCCCTTATGCCCTGTAATCCCAATATCGGTGGAACCTCCAAGGGACATCTGGTACGGGAAATCGATGCGCTGGGTGGAGAGATGGGCAAAAATATTGATAAAACTTTTATTCAGTCCAAGATGCTGAATCGTTCAAAAGGTCCTGCAGTACATTCTCTGCGCGCTCAGGCAGACAAAGCGGAATATTCCAGAGCGATGAGAAAGGTTTTGGAAAATCAGGAACATTTGACGATCAAGCAGGCGGAGGTCTGCGAACTTCTGGTGGAAGAAACGGAAACAAAATCTGAGGATTTGAATCGAACTAAAAAAATTGTCGGCGTGAAGACTTTTACGGGAACTGTCTATGAATGTAAGGCAGTGATCTTATGCACAGGTACATATCTAAAGGCGAGATGTCTTTGTGGTGAGGCGATTACCTACACGGGCCCGAATGGACTGCAGGCTGCCAATCATCTGACGGATTCTCTGGAAAATCTCGGAATTACAATGCGCCGCTTCAAAA
This sequence comes from Lachnospiraceae bacterium, assembly GCA_029067085.1. Lineage (GTDB taxonomy): Bacteria > Bacillota > Clostridia > Lachnospirales > Lachnospiraceae > UBA3282. The sequence continues at coordinate 115,490 of JAIEFE010000019.1, forward strand.
CAGGTACACCGGCAAGAATGGATAGAAGATCTCTTGATTTTTCCAAGATGGAGGAACAGTTTGGAGATGAGAGGATCATACCCTTCTCTTTTTCTACGAATCCGGAAGAGGTACAGATTGATCAGGTTTCCTGTTATCTGACTTATACAAATGAGAAAACACATGACATTATCAGGGCGAATCTGGACAGATCGCCTATTTATGCCGGAATTATAGAAGGAACGGGACCCAGATACTGCCCTTCTATTGAAGATAAGGTGGTAAAATTTTCGGATAAGGACAGACATCAGGTTTTTATTGAACCTGAGGGTCTTCATACCAATGAGATGTATGTGAGTGGTATGTCCTCTTCTTTGCCGGAGGATGTGCAACTCGCAATGTATCGGACAGTGCCGGGTATGGAGAACTGTAAGATTGTGAGAAATGCCTATGCGATCGAGTATGACTGCATTGATCCGAAGCAGCTCTATTCGACTCTGGAGTTTAAAGATATTGAAGGACTTTTTAGCGGCGGACAGTTTAACGGCAGCAGTGGTTATGAGGAGGCAGCGGCTCAGGGTTTGATTGCCGGTATCAACGCTTCTCTTTTTTTGCAGGGCAGGGAACAGATTGTGCTCGATCGATCGCAGGCTTATATTGGCGTGTTGATCGATGATCTGGTGACAAAGGAAAATTTTGAACCTTATCGGATGATGACCTCCAGAGCAGAGTATCGCCTTTTATTGCGTCAGGATAATGCGGATCTGCGTCTGCGTCAGATTGGTTATGAAGTAGGTCTGGTTTCTGAGGAGGTTTATCAGAAAACATTACATAAGAAAGAACAGATCGAGCAGGAAGTACAGCGCTTAAAAAATACAATAGTAGGTGCTTCCGGTAAAAATCAGGATTTTTTGATAGCTCATGGAAGTGCTCCCTTAAAAACGGGCGTAAGTCTGGCAGAACTGATCTGTCGTCCTGAACTTACTTATGAAATGATTTCTGAGATAGATATTGAGAGAAAACCTCTTCCTTTGGAAGTGACAGAGCAGGTAGAGATTGAGGTTAAATATGAGGGTTATATTGACAGGCAATTAAAACAGGTAGAGCATTATAAAAAGATGGAGAAAAAGAAGATTCCTGCGGATCTGGATTATAATGATGTGGGGAGTCTGCGGTTGGAAGCAAGACAAAAACTTATTGCACACAGACCTGTCTCTGTCGGACAGGCTTCCAGAATATCGGGCGTTTCTCCTGCGGATATCTCTGTGCTTCTGGTGTATTTGGAGAGTTACAGAAAATGATTTTTGATAGAAAGACTAACTATTAAAAGTCAATATTGATTTCTTTTTATCTATTTAATCTAAATTTGTCCTTTTTGGGATCCGGCGGCAGATCATGTGGTTCTGGGTATCGTTGGGTCCCTGTTCATAACTTCTATATTGTTATCGTCTTAAATATTTTATAGAACAATGCCACGAAATTTCTATTTTCAGTCTCGGATCTTTTTCTGCTAGATTTCTTCCAGAAGCCAGTCAACTGTTACATTTAGAACTTTTGCAAAAACCTTCAATTCGTAATCCGCGATAAACCGCGTTCCAATCTCGATCCTGCTTATGCTGTCGCGTTCCATTATAACGCCCTCAATCTGTATCTTTGCAGCTAAATCAGATTGTGACAATCTCTTTTTCTGTCGCGCTTCTCTTATTCTGTTTCCGCATAGGTTTTTCTTACCCTTGTATGAATATATTTTCATGTTTTCGTCTTTCATGTGTTAATAATCAGAATTATTCTTGACTTTAACACGAAAATGGCTTTATATTGTGTTAAAGATCAGCAATTTGATCGAAACAAAAATTTTTGTATCTAAGAAGGGAGAATCGAACTATGTTAGAAATTTTATTGAATATGATAATTTTTGGTATTTCGGCTTTTCTTTTTGGATTTGCTTTTTTAAACTTGATTGGATATCAGCAGTACAACAGTAAGCAGAATGCAACAAATCAAATAGTAACAGGAATTAATGTAGATTTAAATGTTGTTATGGGAATTTGTATTCTTACGGTATTTGCACAAATTTTTAGTTTATTTAGTAAGGTAGGTGCATTGGCATTTGGATTTGTTATTTTGATTGATATTTTGGTACTGTTGTTTTTTAAAAAAATATTAGGTTGTTATGGAAAAATTTTAGTTTTTCGGAATTAATAAGTATAATTGTAGTTCTTATGTTTGTGTGTATAGTAACAGTTATATTGGCAAATCAGCCGCCAAGTCATTATGATACAGGTTTGTATCATGCTCAAAGCATTCGATGGATTGAGGAATATGGTATTGTTCCGGGGTTAGGAAATTTGCACAATCGTTTTGCATATAATAGTTCTTTTTTTGCTTTGCAGGCGTTATTTAGCTGGAGTTTTTTGTTTAGACGTTCTCTTCATGCTGTAAATGCATTTATATTTTTTTTCTTTCTTTCATATGCTATTTGCTCAGCAAAAGTGTATAAACAAAAAAGGTTTTTTGTTTCAGATTTTTTAAGAATAGCTATGATTAGTTATATGAATTATAGTTTTACAATTAGCTCTCCCGAATCAGATCATTTAGCTCTTGGCTTGGCATTGTATGTTTTGATTAAATGGATCGATTTATGGGAAGAAAACGTGCAGGAGGGTGAAGAATATGCGATTTTATCTTTAATTGCGTTATTTGCAATTTCGGTTAAATTGTCTGTAGGAATGTTAATAGTATTGCCAATCTATCCTGCAATTAAGTTCATTTTTATACGTGATTGGAAAACAATTATCAAATATGTATGTTTAGGTCTTGTTATTATTGTTCCATTTCTGATTCGGAATGTTGTAATATCAGGATATTTGCTATACCCTTATTCAGGAATAGATTTGTTCAACTTTGACTGGAAGATGTTAGCATATGCACTTGATTTCGATAGATATGAAATAAGAGCGTGGGGACAATATTTAAATGATGTTAATCGTTTTAATGCCAATTTTAGTGAATGGTTTCCTGTATGGAAACATGAATTAACAATACCATTGAGAATAATATTTTATTTGAATATACCCTGTATAATAGCTACGGTAATTATTGGGGTGATACGTATGATTAAATACAAAGACATTAATTTTATTATTATGATATTTGCAGCAGTGGCGAGTTTGTTGTTATGGTTTACAGGGGCCCCGCTTATCAGATATGGAATGTGTTATATAATAATTCTGCCATTGTTTTTATTGGGGTATGTAATGAGCCATTTTAAAAAGAATTTCAATAAATATGCAATTTTGGTATTTGTAGGTGTAGCTTCATATCAGTTACATCCAATAGTATCTTCTGCTGCTAATATACAACCACATATAAAATATAATGCTTATTATAATACTTTTGAATGTGAGACGATGTCTTTTGATGACATTGAGATATATTACCCTGTTGAAGGAGACCGGGCGGGGTATAATAGTTTTCCTTCGACTCCATATATTCGGAGGTTAGAATTAATAGAAATGCGTGGGCCTTCATTAAAAGATGGTTTTAAGATAAAAGAGGAGTTTAAGGATCAATTTATTACAACATATGGTAAAATAGCAAAGATTAATATGTTTGAAACAAAATATTCGGACAGGGATAATAAGGTTAGAACAGAAGGTAATATAACGGATTATTTATCATATATCAATGATTCGTGTTATTCTGTATTTATTTCTGTAAAAGATGACGCAGCAAATGCATTAACGGAAGAAATTGTAGAAGAAATGCAAAAATTAGGTTTGAATATAGATTTGTCAGGGAAATATCGGAATAGTTATTATGCGATTATATCTGATAAGGAAATAATAGAAGATATAGGTGATGTAAAATTAGAGAAAAATGGTGTTATAGAAGATATAGGATTGACATACTCGATCGTGAGTGCAGGATATGATTGTGGTGATGTGAGTTCTATAATAATTAATGGGAATGAATATTCACAAAATTCCCGTGGATTAAATATTGTGGTGTATAATAATGAAACAAATCAGATAATAGATTCTGTGTGTTTTGATACATACGATACTTTAGGCGGTAGCAGATATAGTAATTTATGATCAATAAAATTATATGTAATAAACTTATTTATATTTGAAATTTTTAACCTGGCACAATCCTAGACAAGAGAAAAACGGTATTTGGTAAGTGACTTTAACTCACGGACATGGTAAGATGTTTGTGAGTATGGCTTTAAACATTCTGTCTGAAGCATAGTCACGTTTCCAGCCCTACTTTTGTATTAGAAAAATATTGCATACAGTCCTTGGAGAGGGACTATAAACACTACTACTATATAATACAAGGATAACAGGTGTAATTTTGAAATCGGAACAGCTGTCACAATTTGAAAAAGATTTAGAGGAGCTTTCTATCACATTATCCTCTGAGCAGATAGATCAGTTTCTCAGATATTATGAAATGCTTGTCGAAAAAAATAAGGTTATGAACCTGACTGCGATCACGGAATTTGATGAGGTGCTGAAAAAGCATTTTATTGACAGTCTTTCTCTGGTAAAAGTTTGTGACCTGAAAAAAGTGGTTTCTGTGATCGATGTGGGAACCGGCGCCGGTTTTCCCGGCATTCCTCTAAAGATTGCTTTTCCGGATTTGCGTGTGACGCTTTTGGATTCACTGCAAAAGAGGGTAGGTTTTTTACAGGAGATTTTGGATGTGCTTTCTCTTGATAAGGCGGAAGCGATTCATGGCCGGGCGGAGGATTTTGCGAAACCTGGTCTGATGAGGGAAAGCTTTGATCTCTGTGTTTCTCGTGCAGTAGCAAATCTTTCCACGTTGTCTGAGTATTGCCTTCCTTATGTGAAGATCGGAGGATACTTTATTTCCTATAAGGCGGATGATGCGGAAGTGGAACAAGCTGAGCATGCTGTTACGGTCTTGGGAGGAAATTTAAAGGAACAAAAATCTTTTACTCTTCCTTTTTCCGATATTAACAGAAATCTTATTGTAATAGAAAAATGCCGTCCGACCCCGAAGCAGTATCCCAGGAAGGCCGGAACGGCAAGTAAGAAACCACTTTAACAGACGTAAGAATCTGCAGTCTGCATTGTTTATAGAAACATCCGAAGCTGATCTAAAATTTCATCGGGTGCTTCCAGCTGAGGCAGATGTTTTGTATTGGGAATGTAGCAGTCTTCGATGGCGGGATTATAATATTTATAATTATCGATGGTGGTTCGAATATCCTTTTCCTTTTCCCCGCCAATCATAAGAATGCTGTTGTTGATCTCCTTCAGCTCATGGAGAATGCTCATGTTCATGTATTTCCCAACATAGCTTGCAAAAGTATATTTTGCATGGTAGTCGTCCAGGTGGGCAGCTTCCAGATAATTGTAAATATATTTTTCTTTGATTTCTTCATGGCTGCAAAAATAAGTTTTCCAGAAGTTTTTTTCGATACTCGGTCTGTTGGAGAAAAGATGGTAAATAAAGGTGCCAAGTATGGGTGTTTCAATCAAAAGCTTAAAAAGATTCGTCTGTCTGGAAGGAATCTGATTTTGTAAAAAAAGATTCTGCGGGTTAATGCAGACAATTTTGTTGAAAATGTCCGGATTGTTATGACAGGCCATTACAACGAAAGGTACGGATTCTCCCGTTACCACAATAGAAGTTTTTTTACCGATCACGGCTTTTACAAAATCAGTAACCAACTGCTCGTAAAGATTGTTAGTGTAAGTCATCGGCGGCTTATCTGACATACCATAGCCCAACAAATCCAGAGAATAGACAGCGTGTTTCTCTGTCAGATTATTGATGAGACGGTGATATTCGTAACTTGAACTTCCTACCGTCAGATCATGGATAAAAAGAAGGGGACTGCCGCTTCCCTTTCTCTGATAACGAATCCTGCCGAAACGCCATTCATAGTAAAAGTTTTCTGAGGTGTTCAGAAGATTTTTTACCGTACAGAGAGTCGTATGTATTTTGTTGATTCCGTGAATCGCTGCAACGGAAGTACCTGTCAGCATAATGGCGGTAGTTAGTTTTTTATTCATTTTTTTCTCCATTCTATTGTTGGTATTTATATTCTACCATTTTTTGTTTTGCTTTACCAGAATATTCTTTCATTCTATTTCATTATGCGTTAAGATAAGAATATAAGGGAAAGGTTTTATGTTTGGAGGTATTCATGACAAAAAAGAAAGATACGGTTTCGACAAATCCATCGTTTCACATGAAACAATTTTCCGTGATGGATGTACAGGAGAAAGAACGTCAACGGATAGCGAGAGATCTGCATGATACTTCTCTTCAAAACCTGACACATCTGGTTCACATGGTTGAGTTGAGTTCTCTTTATATTGATCAGGATCCGGTAAAGGCAAAGTTGGAACTTGCCACGATTGAATCGGGTCTGCGAAAAGTTATTGATGATATTAGAAACAGAATTTACGATTTACGACCGATGACTTTTGATGACCTTGGTCTGCGAGAGGCACTTTCAAATCTCTTTTCTCTTTTGAATCAGGATGGAAAGTTTGATATTCAGATGGATATTGATAGGATCGAAGAGGAATTTACGGAGGAAGAAAAGAATTTTTTTCTAATTATGATTTATCACATTATCAAAGAATGTGTTTCAAACTCAATAAAGCATTCCGGTGGAAATCGGATTGAAGTAAGTTTGAAAAAGAAAGCTAAGGTTTATTTAATAAAGATTCGAGATAACGGGACAGGTTTTGATATAAATGAAGCGGCAAAGAAGGACAGGCATTTTGGTTTGCACGTAGTGGAAGAAAGAGTATTTTTATTGGGCGGAGAAATGCGGATCAATACGCAGAATGGAACGTCTATAGAAATAGAAATTATGAAAAATAAGGGTCTGTTTCTCAAAAGAAAAGAAGGGAAGGTGTAAGATGGAAGAAGCAATTAGAGTTATGATTGCCGACGACCACAGTTTGATCAGAGAGGGGCTGAGACAACTGTTGGAATTCGACGGCAGTATTCAGGTAGTCGGGGAGGCTGCCAATGGAGCGGAATGTCTTGAAAAGTTAGAAAAGTATGATCCGGAAGTTTTGCTTCTGGATATCAATATGCCGGAGAAGAATGGAATTGATGTTTTGAAGAAGATGAAGGAAGATAAATCTCCGGTGAAGGTCCTGATTTTAACAGTTCATAATGAGCTTGAATATCTTATAAATGCGGTAGATATTGGAGTGGAAGGCTATATTATGAAGGATTCGGATTCATCAGAGTTGAAGAAAGCAATCAGAGCGGTACGCGATGGAGAAAATTATATACAATCCAGTTTGCTTCCGGCTTTGAATAATCGTCTATTAAACCGTGATGTAGACAAGGATAAAGTTGCATCTTTGACAAACCGCGAGTTGGAAGTTTTGGTTCAGGTGGCAAACGGGATGTTTAATAAAGAAATCGCAATGAATTTGAATATCAGCGAGCGAACGGTAAAGAATCATATATCAAATATCTTTAAAAAAATAGATGTTTCTGACAGGACGCAGGCGGCGGTGTTTGCGATTAAGAATAATATCATAAAATTGTACTGACACTCTTTTAAATTTACTTTTTATAATCAGAAAATATAATGTTTCACGTGAAACATCTGGAAATAAGTGGAGTATTGACACTAGATAATGTTTCACGTGAAACAATTCGGCCCAAGATATTGTGATAAAATCCGTGAAACATCAAGAGAGTGAGCAAAATACATCCGTGAAACATTAAAATTCATATATAAAAGAGGAAAGGAAGAAAAGGCATGAAGATAGGAATACTTGGTGCAGGTAGTATAGCCGGTACACTAGCAGAGACAATGAATAAGATGCCGGAAGTAGAATGCTATGGAGTAGCGTCAAGAAATCTGGAAAAGGCAAAGGTCTTTGCAAAGGAGCATGGCTTTGCTCATGCTTTCGGCTCATACGATGGAATGCTTGCGGATGAAGAAATAGAACTTGTATATATTGCCACGCCGCACTCTCATCATTATCAGCACATGAAAATGTGTCTGGATGCGGGAAAACATGTACTCTGTGAAAAGAGTTTTACGGTAAACGCAGCACAAGCGGAAGAAATATTTCGGATTGCCGAAAAGAAAAAACTTCTGGTGACGGAAGCAATCTGGACCAGGTATATGCCTTCGCGGAAAATAATAAATGATCTGCTTGCAGAGAAGGTAATCGGAGAGGTGAAAAAGCTGACAGCGAATTTAAACTATCCTCTCTGTGATAAGGAGCGGATTGTAAAGCCGGAACTTGCAGGCGGTGCTCTTCTGGATGTTGGAATCTATCCCTTGAATTTTGCTTATATGCACTTTGGTGATGGAGTGGATAAGATTTTGTCGGCAGCGCAGCTTACAGATGCCGGAGTAGATGGTGAGAATGGCGTATTTCTTCTATATCAGGATGGCAGAATGGCGGTCTTAAATTCTGGGATACATGGAAAATCTGACAGTCAGGGTGTCTTTTATGGATCAGCCGGCTGTATGATCGTGGAAAATATTAATAATCCCGAAGCAATCAAAATATACGATAAAGATCGAAATCTGCTTCGTGAGATAAAAGTTCCTGAACAGATCAGCGGTTATGAGTATGAGATCGCAGAGACGATTGCCTGTATTCAGGAAGGAAAGCTGGAATGTCCTTCTATGCCACATATCGAAACGATAAAGATGATGCGTGTGATGGATGCGCTACGAGAAGAGTGGGGTGTGCGTTATCCGGAAAGTATAGAAAGCGTATAAAAAAAAAGATAGCTTATCACGTGGAATAGTGTTATAATAATTTGCGAGTTTAATATAATCTGCTATCATATGGAGGACATAATGGGAAGAACTATCGCAATTGCCAATCAAAAAGGAGGCGTTGGAAAAACTACAACGGCTATTAACCTTTCAGCATCATTGGCGGTTAAAGGGAAAAAAGTACTGGTGATTGATGCAGATCCGCAGGGAAATACGACCAGCGGCTTTGGCGTTGAAAAGAATGAATTGGAAAATACAATTTACGAATTGTTTCTCAGTGAGTGCTCTATAAACGAATGTATCTTAGCGGATGTGATACCCGGGGTCTCCATTATACCGTCGAATGTGAATTTGGCAGCGACGGAGATTGAATTGATCGGCGTAGATAAAAAAGAATTTATACTAAAAAAAGAGATTGACTGGGTGAAGGACAAGTACGACTTCATTATGATTGATTGTCCTCCTTCCTTAAATCTTCTTACGATCAATTCCATGACGACAGCAGACACGGTACTTGTTCCGATTCAGTGCGAATATTATGCGCTGGAGGGTCTTAGTCAGTTAATACATACCATCAATCTTGTGAAGGAAAGATTGAATCCGGAGTTGGATATGGAGGGTGTAGTCTTTACCATGTACGATTCTCGAACAAATCTTTCCATGCAGGTGGTAGAGAACGTTAAAAATCACTTGAAACAAAAAGTTTATAATACGCTGATACCCAGAAATATCAGACTGGCGGAAGCGCCAAGTTACGGTATGCCCATTCATATGTATGACCCGAAATCTGCGGGAGCGGAAGCCTATATGCAGCTCGCAGATGAAGTGATCTGCGCGAGGTAGTGAAGTGCCAGACGATAGAAGGTTTTTCGAACGTGCACTGCGGATTAGAACATGGAGGATAGATTAAGATATGGCAGGAAAAGCAGCGAGAGGTTTGGGAAAAGGTTTAGATTCTCTGATCCCGGTGGCAGTACCTCCGGCAGAGACAAAAGCCGTGCAAGAAAAGAAAGAAGATAACGGACAGGGAACATACGTCAAGATCACAAAGGTGGAGCCAAACAGGGAACAGCCCAGAAAAAATTTTGATGAGGATGCTCTTCAGGAACTGGCGGATTCTATTAAACAGTATGGAATCGTTGAACCTCTCATCGTACAGGACAGAAAGACTCATTATGAGATCATAGCCGGAGAGCGCCGCTGGCGGGCGGCAAAACTGGCGGGCTTAAAGGAAGTGCCTGTCATTGTCCGAAATTATACGGAGCAGGAAATCGTGGAGATTTCCCTGATTGAGAACATTCAACGAGAGGACCTAAATCCAATCGAGGAGGCTCAGGCTTACAAACGGCTGCTCACGGAATTTAACCTCAAACAGGATGAGGTTGCGGAAAGAGTTTCCAAGAGCAGAACGGCGGTCACCAACTCAATGCGGCTTTTGAAGCTTTGCGATGAGGTGCAGCAGATGATCATTGATGATATGATCACGACAGGACATGCAAGAGCCTTGATCTCCATAGAAGACACCGAACAGCAGTACACGATAGCACAAAAGGTTTTTGACGAAAAACTGAGTGTCAGAGATGTGGAGAAACTGGTCAAAAACCTGAACAAACCTGAGAAGACAAAGAAAGAACCAATAACAGACAAAGCATTAGAAGCTGTGTATCAGGATCTGGAGGAAAAACTGAAACAATCTCTCGGCACAAAGGTGGCGATCACATCAAAAGGGGCGGGAGCCGGTAAACTGGAAATTGAATTTTACACGCATGACGATCTGGAAAAGCTTACAGATTTACTGACTGGCAGATAAAATGAGGATAGAGACAAATGAATTATAATTTACTGGAAGATATGGGATTAGGCGGTATAGATCTGACTTATTTCTTTATTGGTCTGGCTGTTGTTACGCTTCTTTTGCTTATTATGATGATTGTGTTGATGGTAAAGTTCAACAAGTTATCTAAGCGGTATCAAAAATTTATGAGCGGCAAGAATGCGAAGAGCCTGGAAAAAGATATTGTAGGACTTTATGAAGACAATAAGCTGATCAAAGCGTCTATGGATAAGAACCGTAAGGATATTGAGAATCTGTACCGGAAATTTGAGGGCGCTTTCCAGAAGATCGGCATTGTGAAATACGACGCTTTTAACCAGATGGGCGGACAGCTCAGCTTCTCCCTGGCGCTGCTTGATGAAAACGATAACGGCTTTATTTTAAATTCTGTTCACAGTGCGGAAGGCTGCTATTCTTATACAAAGGAAGTCAAAGCCGGGTTGTGTGATATTGCTTTGGGAGATGAAGAGAAGAAGGCGCTTGATATGGCAATGGATCTGTAAGGGGAAACGGAAGGGGCAGCACATTTGGAGGAGGCCCGTATATGAGATTGTGTAAGGTTGACAATCTGAGAGGAACAGAGGTTTTGGCTAAAGATGCCATGACAATGGAGTACAAGATTCTGCTTTCAGCGGGAACACAGCTAAAGCCGGAGTATATCGAGAAACTAAAAGAGCTTAATATTTTGGAAGTTTATGTAAAAGAGGATGCGCCGGATACGAAACAGGTGGTGATCTTGAAGGAGGATGTTGAGGCAGGTTTTAAATCAAAGGTAAAAAATATCCTGGAAAAACATACCTACAGTCACAATGAAAAACTGATGGAGCTTGCGCAGACGGCGGATACCATCATTACAAATATTCTCGAAGAAGAAGAGGTAGTGGAGAAAATCTACGATATCAAAGAAAGAAGCTCCGATATTTACGAGCATTCGATCAGCCTCTGTAGTCTGGCAACTCTGGTTGCGCTTAAAATGGGATTACCGCAGGAAACAGTACATGACATAGGTGTCAGTAGTCTGCTCCATGATCTTGGTCTGCGTTATCTGTCAATTTCCTATGAGAACCAGGACCTGGATCAGCTCTCAGAGATGGAGTATGCGGAGTATAAAAAACATCCAATATATGGATATTCAACGCTTCGTGACGAAAATTGGATATCCGAAACGGTAAAAAATATGATATTATATCACCATGAGCGTTTGGATGGCTCAGGTTATCCGCTAAAGACCACGGACAGTCCTGAGGAATGCCGCATAATTCAGATCTGTGATGCTTTTGATGAGATGATTTGCGGAATTGGTTGTAAACGGTCAAAGGTTTTTGAAGCGGTTCGTTATCTGAGAACCAATAAAGATATTAAATTTGACGGTAAAATTGTCGATATTCTTTTGGAGTTTACCGCCGTTTATCCTGCGGGAACGGTCGTCAGGACAAATGAGAGCGAAACGGGAATCGTGCTTTATCAGAATAAGCAGTTTCCGGACAGACCGGTAATCCGGATCACCAGAGATCGAAACGGGACGGCAGTGGACATGATTAAGGATATGACAGAATATAATGATCTGTACATTGACAGCGTAATTGAGTAAATTGTCGGAGATTACGCAGACAAGTGGAGGAAGGACAGCATGATTGATATTAAGTTTTTAAGGGAAAATCCAGAGGCAGTTAAAGAGAATATCAGAAAGAAGTTTCAGGAGCAAAAGCTTCCGTTGGTGGATGAGGTGATAGCGCTGGATGCGGAAGTCAGGGCAGCTCAGCAGGAAGCGGACGATATTCGCGCAAAGAGAAACAAGATATCCAAGGAAATCGGTGGATTGATGGCGCAGGGAAAGAAGGAGGAGGCTGAGGCGAAAAAGGCCGAGGTGGCAGCAGGCGCGTCCAGACTTTCCGAGCTGGAGGCAAAGGAAAGCGATCTGCGCGAGAAGATTAAAAAAGATATGATGACCATTCCGAATATCATCGATCCCTCCGTCCCGATCGGTAAAGATGATACGGAAAATGTTGAGATTCAAAAATATGGTGATCCTGTAGTACCTGATTTTGAAATTCCCTACCATACGGAGATCATGGAACGCTTTCATGGCATTGATATGGATGCTGCCGGGAGAGTAGCCGGAAACGGTTTTTATTATCTGATGGGTGATATTGCGAGGCTGCATTCTGCAGTGATCGCTTATGCGAGAGATTTTATGATCGGCAGAGGCTTTACCTATTGTGTTCCTCCTTTTATGATCAGGAGCGCGGTGGTGGATGGCGTTATGAGCTTTGCGGAGATGGATGCCATGATGTATAAGATAGAGGGAGAAGATCTGTATCTGATCGGCACCTCCGAGCATTCTATGATCGGCAAATTTATTGATACCATTATTCCGGAGGAGGAACTGCCTCACACTCTGACCAGCTATTCCCCTTGCTTCCGCAAGGAGAAGGGCGCGCACGGTATCGAGGAGAGAGGTGTGTACCGCATCCATCAGTTTGAGAAGCAGGAGATGATCGTGGTCTGCAAGCCTGAAGAGTCGCCCATGTGGTTTGATAAGCTCTGGCAGAACACAGTAGATCTTTTCCGCTCTCTGGATATTCCGGTCAGAACGATTGAGTGCTGTTCCGGTGATCTGGCGGATCTCAAGGTGAAGTCCTACGATGTGGAGGCCTGGTCTCCCAGACAGAAGAAATATTTTGAGGTCGGAAGCTGCTCCAATCTGGGAGACGCTCAAGCGAGAAGACTCCGTATCCGCGTAAACGGCGCGGAAGGAAAATATTTTGCGCACACTTTAAACAATACAGTAGTGGCGCCGCCCAGAATGCTGATTGCTTTTTTGGAGAATAATTTGCAGGCGGACGGTTCCGTACGAATTCCTGAAGTGCTTCGCCCCTATATGGGCGGGATGAAGGAACTTTGTTGACATGGAGGACAGATCAAACTATGCATAAATATATGCGGGCGATCGGATTCAGCAACTTAAGCGACAGGCGGGAGGAACAACGTCTGATCACGGACGTTATCATGAACGCAAAGCGCCGCTCCTATACCTCCAACGGGGAAAAAACCATATTAGCAGAATTCTGTGAAGATTTTGCACCGGATATGGGAATTGCCGTCTGCGGGGAATTTGATTCAGAGGAAAAATTTACTTACGATTATTTTTATCCTTATCTGCGTGGCACGGGGATCAGTTCCTGCGAGGACGTTTCCGTGGAACGCCATGCGGACAAAGAATCCTATGCGGGCGTATGCGACGATATCAAGGTGGGTGTCAGCCTGATCTTCTATCTGCAGAACATTGTGCCTTATGTGAAAGCACAGACTTCAAATATGCTTCCGGTCACGGGCACAACTTTAACATTGTCAGGATTGTCAATTGGTGGTAATATAATATTACCGATTGGAAAAGATGAGAGTGAGAAGAAGAGGAGTCAGAGAGTTTCCACCAGCCGTAATAAACTGATTGCTGCGGCACGTCTGGGTGATGAGGATGCTATTGAGAGTCTGACACTGGAGGATATGGATATTTATTCCACGATTTCTAAAAAAATTCTCACGGAGGATGTTTTCAGTCTGGTAGATACCTACTTTATGCCCTACGGTGTGGAGTGTGATCAGTATTCGGTGTTGGGTGAGATTTTAGATATTTCTCTGCGGACCAATAAGATTACGGGTGAAGAGATTTATGTAATGCACTTAAGCTGTAACGATCTGGAGTTTGATGTCTGTATCAACAAGCAGGATCTGTATGGCGAACCACAGATTGGCCGCCGTTTTAAGGGGTCCATTTGGATGCAGGGATATATCAATTATCCTTTATAGAAATTCGTTCCCTTAGTTAAATGGATATAACAGGAGCCTCCTAAGCCCCAGTTGTGAGTTCGATTCTCGCAGGGAACGTTAAAGGCTGTAAATTCGAAACTGAATTTACAGCCTTTTTATTTTTCGCATGACAGTATCTAAACTCGCTGATCCGCTCATTATGATATTTAAAAATCAAAATCATTATAATCCATATGCAGAGAAGAACGTCTCTCCTTCTTGCGTTTCATACGGTTATCCCTGCGCCTGGCAGCTCTGCTGTTGGTAATGAGAGCATGCAGCATAAGGATGGTGATGACTACGGCGGAAAGGATGAGAACAACGAGCAGCACTTTTTTGATATTGATGAAGACGGTGCTCTGAGTGGAGTCCTCCTTTGGGGCAGAATCTACTCTTTCCACGCTGACATCGGTGGCAGTCATATTTGTGTCAAATTCATAGGTGGAAGCGCTGTCGGTGGCGAGATTCAAGAATGCTTTTCCAACACTCATGCCGTGGTAGGAATATTCAATTTTAGCGATATGATTTTCCTCGGATTCATTGTAATCGATGGTTGAATCAAGATCATGAAAAGTAATCGTATTGGGTATTATGACATAGCTGTCAGTATCTATGGAAAGAAGAGGCTTAGAGTTTCCAAACACATCGCTGCCAATCTGCAGAAATCCTGTAGATTCAATGTTATATTTCTGCTCGTTCTCGGATACGTTGAGCATCTGAAAGTTTTGGAAGCCATAGTCAAAAAGTTCTACAGTGTCAGAGAACTGATTCGGAGATTCCTCCTTAAAGACAATACAGATAAGCTTCATGCCGTTTCGTTCCGCACAGGTTACAAGCGTCTGTCTCGAATCACTTGTAAAGCCGGTCTTTCCGCCCAAAATGCCGTCGTAGGAAATCTCACCGTTGACCAGCTGATGCTTGTTGACCTTGATAAAATCATCCGGCTGGGTAGCGGTGGCTTCAAAATGATAGCGGGGTGTATTGCTGATCTTGCAGAGCATTTCATTTTGAAAAAAATGTCCGGAAATCAGAGCCAGATCGTAAACGCTGGTGTAGTGTTCGGGATCGTGAAGGCCGTTAGGGTTGACAAAATGCGTATCCGTACAGCCGATCTCCTTCGCCCGCAGGTTCATCAGATCGACAAATTCATCAATGGAACCGGAAATATATTCCCCTGCCGCGTTGGCGGCTTCGTTGGCAGAAGCCACCATGATGCCATAGAGACATTCCTCCAGAGTGAGGGATTCGCCTTCATCCATACCCATGTTGGATCCGTCCGAAGGCACACTGAAAACAGCATCATGACTGAACTCCACTATATCGTCCAGATTGCCCCTCTCCATAGCGAGAAGGCAGGTCATGATCTTGGTTGTGCTGGCGGGGTAGAGACGTTCATGGATATTTTTTGAGTAGAGGATCACACCGGTATCGACATCCATGAGGATAGCTGCCTGTGCACCGATCTGGGGGCCGTTTGGCCAGTTTTCGATTTCATTAGACTGAACGGGAAGCGCTTTGCGGGCTTCAGCCTGTTCCTGCAGCTCCTCCAAAGATGCAGCCTGTGCGGTGATCGGACTGCCCAATATGGAAAAAGACAAAGAGAGTGCCAGAAGCGATATTATATTCCGCCTTATTTTGAAAAGAACTCTATCCGATAAAAACATATCACGAAACCTTTCTATGATATCATATAAGAAACATATACCTATCATACACCATTTTGAAGAAAAACAGTAGCGTATTCACAAAAAATACAAAATATGGTACAGTTTAGTTAGCGCGAATCAAAACCCGGAAGCGCAAAACGGAAGGACAGACAAAAATGCGACTGCGAAATGTGACAGGCTCCAGAGAGGTGATTGCGGCAAGTTCCCTTGTGGTGCATGATCCGCAGGAAAGGAAAGGCCGTTGGAGGGAAGTTTTTGGAAATGATCATCCCATACGTATTGAGATCGGTATGGGAAAAGGGCGCTTCATCATGGAGCTGGCAAGAGAAAATCCCGACATCAACTATCTGGGAATCGAGAAATACTCAAGTGTATTGATCCGCGGGATCCAAAAGCTGGAAGCGGATCCGCTGCCGAATCTTTATTTTATCCGTATGGAAGCGGAGGAGATCACATCGGTTTTCGCTGCGGGCGAAGTGGATCGTATCTATTTGAATTTTTCCGATCCGTGGCCGAAGGACAGGCATGCGAAGCGCAGACTTCCTTCTCGTGAATTTTTACGACGCTATGATGAGATACTAATACCGGACGGCGTGATTGAATTTAAGACGGACAACCATGACTTGTTTCAGTTTGCGCTGGAAGAACTGGAGCCTGCAGGCTGGAAGATCCTGCAGATGACGGAAGATCTTCACCATAATGAGCAGATGATGCAGGACAACGTTATGACAGAGTATGAGGAGCGGTTTTCTTCTAAGGGAAATCCGATCTATAAATATGTGATTGCGAGATAGAAATGTGTATGTAGAGTATTGCTTATGAATCAGGAATAGTTGAAGATAATGCAAATTTGACATAAGAAAATAAGAAGGAGGAAAAACGTATGGAGTACAGTTTTACAAGCGAAAATTTTGAGAACGAGGTTTTGCAATCGGAAATTCCCGTGCTGGTGGATTTTTATGCGGACTGGTGCGGTCCCTGTAAGATGATGGCGCCCATCATTGAGCAATTGGCTGAAAAGTATGACGGGAAGGTGAAGGTCGGCAAGTGCAACATTGATGAGGAGGACGGCCTTGCCAGAATGTATCGTGTGATGAATATTCCAAATATGAAGATCTTTGTAAAGGGAGAGGCCGTGGGCAATATCGTAGGCGCCGTAGGACAAGGCGAACTGGAGGCGGAACTGGAGAAAGTGTTATAATTCCAGGCTGCGAAGTCAGGAAAATGCCATAGTATAGAACCCCGAAGGAGAATGCAATGCATTCTCCTTAATTTATGCTGCCAGGAGACAATTTGTCATCCTTATTATACAGGAATTTCAGTATAATCGGCGTTGCGATGGAGGAGAACAGGATCAACAGGATCACGGCCATAAAGTAGTCGGATGTCATAAGATTTGCTGCCAGTCCCTTCTGCGCCACGATCAGGGCCACTTCGCCGCGAGTCATCATACCGACGCCGATCTTTAAGGAATCGGAAAAATTATAGCGGCAGAGCTTGGCAGCCAGCCCGCAGCCGATGATCTTGGCAAGCAATGCGACGACCACGAAACAGATACAAAACAGAAACAGCGTGGAGTCCATCGCGTTAAAATTGGTTTTCAAACCGATGCTGGCAAAAAACATCGGGCCGAAGAGCATGTAGGAGCTTACGTCTACTTTGCGTTCTATGTAGGTATTGTCGCTTAAGTTACAGAGCACAATGCCTGCGATGTAGGCTCCCGTGATATCTGCGATGCCGAAATATTTTTCCGCCACATAGGACAGGCCAAAGCAGAAAGCAAGAGAGACAATGGGAATACGCCTCGTATGCGGATAGCGGTGGTCCAGAATCAGGAAGATCTTAAAGAACACCATACCGCCCACGATGGCGATAAAGAAGAAAACAATAGTTTTCAGGATGACCATACCCGGATGGGAGTCCGGCGATTTAAATCCAATGACAAAGGTAAGTACAATGATGCCGATCACATCGTCTATGATGGCGGCACTGACAATGGTAGTTCCCACTTTACCCTTGATCTTACCCAGTTCCTGCAAGGCGGCAACGGTGATACTTACGCTGGTAGCGGTCATGATGGTGCCGATAAAGAGGGCTCTGAAAAATTCCTCGTCTCCCCAAGGAGCGAAGCCGTAAAAGCCCATATATAAGAGCGTTCCAAGTGCCAGAGGTATAAATACCCCTGCGCAAGCGATCAGAAGAGCAATGGGACCGGTCTTGACCAGCTCCTTTAGGTCTGTCTCCAGTCCGACTTCAAACATCAAAAGAACAACGCCGATCTCCGCCATGTGTGTGATAAAATCGGAAGGGGCAACCCAGCCAAGTACGCAGGGACCAATTAAAAGGCCTGCCACGATCTGGCCGACAACCTGAGGCGCTTTGCATTTTCTTGCCAGTACGCCGAAAAATTTTGCAGTAAAAATAATGATCGCCAGATCTCTCAACACTTCATAAGCTTCCATAATAAGCCTCCCCACAAAAATTCGCTACATAAGAATACACCTTTTATGAGGAAAAAACAAGAGATAGACAGGCCGCTTACAAACTTTTTATCGAGAATGAGCGAAACTGTCCGATGAATAAGAAATGCCGTCACCGGTGTTTGGATGCATGGCGCTCCAGGCACCGTCTCCTATAAATATCAGTAAAAGCAAAAAACACAAGGCGATGCGCCATTTTGAAGAAATTCGTTCGTACAGTTTTACAAAAAAGGGCAGAAACAGACAGACTAAAGCCGCCCCGCCAAGTCCAAAGACCACTGCGCCCAGAAGGCAGACCCTTCCATCAAGATTCAGGAAATGACCACTGTAATCCCACCATCGGATGCCCCACATGCGCTCTAAAATAAGGCTGGTGAAGTATTCCAGAACCGTACAGATCACCATGGAAAGCACAAAAACAAGCAGGGGTTTTTTCCTGATACGGGAAAGCAGCATAGTGAGTAAAAGGCCTCCGGCTCCGTAGATCGGAAGATAAGGCCCTTCATATACGCCTCTGTTGATAAAAGCGTGCTCTGTAAAAAGGAACAGCAGCACTTCCCACGACCAGCCGGCAAAGGCGGTAATGAAAAAGAGCAGCACATAAAAGTCAAAACTGTGGGAGAATAATTTTTTCTTCATGTTTTCAGAATGTCCGATTATGGAGGGATTATTCGTGCAAAAATCGAGGCGGTGCAGGAGAATAAACGCACGACATTCTAGTTCAAAAAAATGTGTGTACACACAATTTTTTGAACTAGAATTCAAGACTATGTTCGTCGGAGAGAAAATTTAATATGCCCATCGTTACGAAACCATGTTCATCTCTGCGAGGTTTTATATGGTCTTTGACAATGATTATTTTTTTAAAGGAGTCATTAACATGCATTAATGAGTTTTGCTCCTGTTGTATCTTCTCCTGTGTGTTCATAATGTATGCTGACTGTAAGTAATATCTTTGACTTCCCCGTGAAGCAACAAAATCAATTTCATACTGTTTTCTGATTGTTTTTTGGGCTTTATTTTTACCATAGCTTTCAACGATTCCGACATCGACACGGTACCCTCTATTTCTGAGTTCATTATATATGATATTTTCCATTAAGTGATTTTCTTCGACCTGGCGAAAACCAAGTTTTGCATTTCGGATACCAATATCCTCAAAATAATATTTAACTAAAGAGTTAATATATTTCTTTCCCTTCACATCATATCTGGTAGCTTTACTTATTAGGAAGGCATCTTCAAGATAATCCGCGTATTTCTTTAAGGTAGCACTACTGATTTTCTTGTGTTTTACGCTGTAGAAAGTCTTTGACAGTTTCAGTGAATTAGTCAATGAACCAACTGATGATGCCAAAATATTAATCAATTCATCTAATTCTTCTTTATTGCGAACGTGGTGTTTGTCAATAATATCTGAAAAATATACTGTTTGAAACAGGTGGATAAGGTAATCCTCCTTTTCCTCAGGGGTCTTTCTGTTCAATATAAACGGCAATCCGCCATACATCATATAGTCATCCCAGGCATCTTCCGGGCTTCCGTCGTATGCAGATAAGTATTCTCTAAAATTCAATGGATAAATGCGGATTTCATCTCCACGGCCCCTAAACTCTGTAATAACATCGGAGGATAAAAATTTCGAGTTACTTCCGGTGACATATACATCTGCGTTTTTTATGTGTAAAAAAGAATTCAGTACATCTTCAAATTCATCGAGAAGCTGAACTTCATCCAGAATGATGTAGTAATCCAGGCTATCAACAATTTTATCTTTTACATATGCTAACATATTGTCAGGATTTCGCAGCGTAATATTGCTTCTGTCATCTAAAGCAATTTCAATAATATGTGATGCGTCAATGCCTTTTTCTAATAGATAACGATGGAATATGTTAAACAATAAATAAGATTTACCGCAGCGCCTGACACCGGTGACAATTTTGATCAGGCCATTCTTTTCGCGGCTTATTAGTTTTTCTAAATATGAATCTCTTTTAATATCCATGGCTCGGACTCCTATTTCAAAAATATGTGTGTATACACAATTATTTTACCTAAATGGCTTACAGAAATCAAATAAAAAATAGAGATTCTATGGAGAACGTCCGATTGTAAGTATATTATTCCGATAGTTGAAGTGACTGGAAATTTGCATGCGTCTGTGCTATAAATAAAGATAACATTTATCCGCAGCAATATGTATGGGAGGAAAGTATATGCCATCAACAATAAACGATTACCGTCAGTTAGTTGAAAAGCCATGGGGGAAAATGTTTTATGATATGATATACCGCCAGCTTTCTTTGCCGACGAATCCATCGCTTGACATTCTTGATTTTGGAGCGGGATTTTGTGTTACAGCCAACCATTACGCACAGCATCACAGAGTAGCGGCAGTGGAACCAAATGAAGATATGCTTCATTTAAAGCTGGCAGATAATTGTGTGATGGATTGTATACACGGTGGTTTAGAAACGTTGCAGCAGTGGAATGACGGATTCTTTGACCTTGTGATTTGTCATAATGTACTTGAGTATGTTCCGGATAAAAAACAAATATTGCAGGAGCTTGCAAGAGTGCTGAAACAAGGCGGCATGCTGTCGATTGTTAAACATAATCTTCCGGGCCGCATTTTTGCCAGTGCTGTTTTTTCGGATGACCCGGAATCAGCATTTCGGCTTTTGGAAAACGGTGACAATTCAGACACGATGTTTGGTTCTCGTGATACATACAGCAACGAATATCTGATCGAGCAGTGTAAACAGATAGGTTTATCAATGAAAAAGAGATTTGGCATCCGTGCTTTTTTTTCGTTATCTACTAATGATGATGTGAAATTTACGAAAGAATGGTATGACAGTATGCTGAAATTGGAGATGAAAGCTTGCGAGCTGGATACTTATAAAGACATTGCCTTTTTTAATCATCTGCTTTTTCGGAAATAGGGCATTATGCAAAAGGTTTTTCAATAATCTGTTTAATGTATCCATTTTCAAACCTAAAGAAAAACGGCATTCTGGGTTCCCCATTGTCATAAGTTTCTATGTATTTTTGAAATTCTTCTATATCCATTGTGGTATACTCTACTGGAAATTCTCCCTCCGTAAAATCTCCGTTCCAGTCGATAAATGTATAAACTGTTTGTGCATTACATTTCCATGTAGTTACTTCCTCATCTGAGTTAAAAAAATAATAACCGTCTGGCATATCATCTTCTGTCAGGTTCAGTTCTTTCATCCTTTCTGTGTCAGTATCTGTGATATATTCAATAATATCAACTTCAATACTATCAGCCATAACATTTTTTACAAATGCTGCTACCTCTTCTTCACTCTTTGTGTTGTCATATACAGGATTTTCTGATTGTGTAATACTGCTTTGCGGTGAATTGACAAGGTCTTGTGGATTAAACTGTATCCATTGCCCATTCAGATCGACGGCAACGCCATTACCGTTAAATATTATTTCGGAACCGATATAACCGAAGTTTGATTGAAGCTCCATGTCCGGCTCTTTCGCTCTGCTGACAGTAGATTCGATTACTCCGATATAGGGTGAATCATATTCTGAATTTTCTGCTTCCAGCGCAACCATTTCGGAGACATCGAGATTTGTGGTCACAAATAATCTGCCGCAGGCATATACCATTCTTTCCTTTTGAATAGAAGTTACAAACAACGTAATTATTATGAGTACCAATACCAGACTACCGACAGTCAATCCTATAGTGGCTTTTTTTGTCTTCATTATAGATTTTATTCTTACCTCAATGGCATTTTTGCTAAAATTGTTGCAAAAGGGCAATAAGCCACTTTGTCTTGCTTCCATGTCGATAAGCACTCTTGCATATACAGATTTCGATGTTTCCCCAAAATGCCGTACTACACTTTCATCACATGCCAGTTCAATATCGCGGTTAAAAAGAATATACATTATCCAAACGATAGGATTGAACCAGTGAATACAAAGCGTAATTGTTGCGATCAATTTTGTGATAGTATCAAAACGATATATATGCACATATTCATGCGAAAGAATATATTGAAGCTGGTTTGTGTTTTCCCAGTTTATTTTTTTAGGCATTAAAATAACCGGACGGAAAATGCCATAGGTTAATGGTGCAGAAATCCTATCTGATTGTCTGATAGATATCTGACGCTTTAAAGGGCATTTTTTTAACCACTGTTCCGCAAAATCATTGCGTACAGGTAAAGATGTCTTAAATTCTTGTAAACAATGTAAATAAGATATAGAAAAAAAGATTGCAAAAAAAATCATTCCTATCACCCAGACGGCAGGCCAAATAGTTGTAGATGTTAAAGCGTTTGCCGGAAATTGAACTGTTTCCCGTGCTGTGATAAGCCGGTTTTCCTGTGGGATATAGGGTATAACATTCTCTGCTTTTGTTACAGAAAATGCAGGTGTGGATATATGATTGCCAATAAGTGTATATACACTAAACATAGACGGAATCGAAAAAGGAATGAGCAGTCTTATAAATGCTATTTCCCATAAAACAAGAAATGTCTTTTTAGGCAATTGATTGATTGCTATTGTGCGGATCATCACAATTGCAATAATAAAAACAGCTCCGTAAAGACTCATTTGAAGTAAACTCATTATCATCACCTCATTCCAAATCCTCTACAATCTGTTTCAGCCTTTCTATCTGATCCGCAGATAGTTTTTTTCTGCCTAACAGGGCGGCAAACAGTTTATCAACAGAACCGTCATAGATTTTATTGATCAATTCATTTGTTTCAGCCTCTTGAACTTCCTCTTTTGGGATAAGGGCATGACACATAAAGTTAGGTTCGGATCGTTCAATGGCCCCTTTTTTAATGCATCTTTTTATCAGAGTATATGTGGTATTCATATTCCATCCGACTTCCTCTTTCAGTACATCAGATATATGTTTTGCAGTGGTGTCGCCCTCACGCCAAAGCACAGACATTATTTTCAGTTCTGAATCGAAAAGCTTAATATCCATTATTTTTCCCTTTCTACACTACTACAGTAGTTTTGTCTGATTGATTATACATTACTTTATTTTTGCCGGATTGTCAACACTACTGCAGTAGTGTTAAGAAAATAGCAGTACAGCGGCAGTTTCGTTGACGTGACAGAAGGGTATCGCTATAATGAAAAAAACTTCTGGATGGAAAAGAGCAGGAGAACGTCTATGATGGTGAAGGCCTGCGAGTAGGCCTTACGGAGAAGGAGAAGAGGTAATAAAAATGAATGATATAAGGTTAGAACAAATTAAGGAAAGATGTAATCGTGCCACGGGTGGGCCATGGATATCTTATATAGAAGATCGGGATCATACATGTGGTTCAAATTTTATAAAAACAGCAGGAAACGATATTGAATTAATCGGAGCGACGATAGACGATTATGATTTTATAGCAAATGCAAGACAGGATATTCCATGGCTTATAAATGAAGTTTACAGATTAAATGATTTGTTAAGCTCAATTGATGTGACAAGGGTATCGGGATAATGAGAGAAATGAGTTGACAGAGCCTATCCTAACAGCAGTATGACTAGAAGACGGGGCAGTATTACTTAAGGGCAAGGTACTATAATTCTATTCCAATTAATACAAGCTATGAGAAATATAAATCAATAATTGATTGGTTTATTAGGTGAAAATTCAGGAGAACAAGGAGTATGAATATTGAGCAAAAGGAGCGCTTAGAACAACTTAAAAGAGCGAATAAAGAAAAGCAGCGCAAAAAAGAAATTGAAAATAATGCTTTGCTTTTGGAATGTAAAGAAGCTTTAGGAACTGGTGGAAAAATATTAGAGCAGGAAGAGAAAAATGTTGTTTATCGCATATTTAAGGAAAGGATACCATTTCTTCCATGGGGAATAGATTGGAAACAGTTTAATACATTTTATAAAATTGAGAAATTAGAGGAAATATATGAAAAATGTAAGTGTAAAGAATTTTATATAATATGGTGTGATAGATTTCCAATTATTAGAAGCGATATTGTCACAATAGTAAATAATATATATGATGTATGTGCTGTTGAGGCAGATACTTGCTTACTATCTCTAGATTATAGCGAGATAATTGAATTTTATCATGAGGGTGCAATTACGTTTAGGGTGGTAAATAAAGATGAAGAATAGAAGTAAACAGAAATCAATTAGCATATTCAAATATAATATGAACATAGACTTAAAAAAATTTTATCAATTAATAATCTTCAAAAAATTATTAACGGCACATGGATGCTATCCTC
Source organism: Lachnospiraceae bacterium (assembly GCA_029067085.1). Lineage (GTDB taxonomy): Bacteria > Bacillota > Clostridia > Lachnospirales > Lachnospiraceae > UBA3282. The sequence goes on from JAIEFE010000019.1 coordinate 140,273, forward strand.
AATATGAAAAAATATGAAGAAAAAATGTATCAGTCGGTTAAATATTTTTCACAAAATTTTTTTGCTGTTAAAATCTGAATATTCTCATATTTTTCAATCACAAGAAGGTCTTTGTCGCCACTAACGATATACAGTGAACGGGAATCTTTTGCACAACCGAGAAATTTATTATCATCAGGATCCCGGCATATATCTACATGAGTGATAGGTTCAATGATCTCCATGGCTGTAATCAGAGGAATCAGGATATTTTTGCTGATATGCCCCTGCCTTTTGTCAATCATTTCTTGGACAATAGCTTCATATTCGTTGATAATTTCTGCTGTAGCGCAAGCAGTCATTTTTCCGAAGACCACCGAACTGAGAATCTTTCTGGGGAAGCCGCCAAAAAACACGCCAGAAATAAGGACGTTTGTATCTATAACAATTCTCATATTTTTTTATTCCTTCTTGCAGATTTGATAATATCATTAACATCGCTTTCTTCATAGCCTACAGAGGCCGCCCATTTTTGAGCTTCATCTAGGGAAGTCTCGAATTCTTCCGCCGTGGGCAATTTTAAGGTTTTTAGCATAATAACATCTCCCGATGTATAGGCTACCAGTTTGTCCCCTGTGTCAATAGACAGAAGTTTGCGGATGCTGACAGGCAAAGAAATCTGGCCTCTAGAGGAAACGGTTAATATTCGTGTATCCATTTGAGTACTCTCCTTTAATGTAAGAATTTCTTACTTATAATATGACATAAAGCAATATTTTATGCAAGGGAAATTTAGGTTCGTCACTTGACAATATAGCTAAGATATAATAAGTTTTGGAAGTAATAGCAGAATTATGAATACAGGACAGGGAACAAAAATGAAAGGTATAGTAATAGATAGGGGAGAAAAATATTTTACCAATTTAAAAAAAATATTTTTGTCAATTAATAAGCAGGAGTATGCTTTTATTTCAATAAAATTTAAATAGAAGGCGAATTTAAATTTTACCCATATCTTGTGAGAGTGCCCGTAGAAATGAGAGCCTTTCAACAATCATCGGCACCAATCATATTTCTGTTACATATTGTTAACGGTATTATTGATGAGTTAGAGATTCTTACGGCAGATTCGGCGCAAATAGACACAGATAATATAGAATTAGAAAGAGTCGAATATGAAATAAATCAAGAAGTATATATTCCATGAAGTAAGATGTATAAAACAGAATTTAATAGATAGTCGAAAGTGATGATGAGGAGGAACTAAGCTCTCCGAGGTAAGAAAAGGAAAAACATGAAGATAAAAAAATACGGATATGCCTTTCTGATAATCTTCCTGATCGTATTTACCATCTTTCTATCTGTGAAGCATGAACAGAAAAGACTGTCAGAAAAAATGGCGTTACAGGAAGAAAAAGCATCAGAAGAGATGGCAGGACAGTCAGAAAAGAAGACGGTCCATACCGAGTCAGCTGCATTAATCTGGCAGGAGGAATTTGAAAGTGTAAAGGAAGACGAAACGATTGAAGAAAAGATAATGGAAAATGACAAATATTTCAGGATCTTTGATGCAGGAGAAGGGAAGTATTCTTATATAATCTATAATACAGACGGCAAGGAGGTAAATAGCGGAGTAAGTTATCGTATAGAGCCGAGAATACATTATATTGATCAGGAGACCATTGAAATTCATATCAGTGCAGGAACCGGAATTTTCTATTGTGTTTACTATGATATTGTTAATGACAGATTTTCTGAGTGGTATGAGAGCCCTGTAGCAGCCAAATATCATAGAGTGGCATTTCTGGATTATGGGGGCGGGGAAAGGTCTTTGGTTGTTAATGATATGTTTGATGAGGGGAGATGTTATCAGGAATATTTTCCGGATTTTGCGGAAGCAGTATTTCCTGTTGTTTCTGCCGTGTTTATTGATGAAGATACATTGTTTATTACATACATGTCAGGTGAGTTTTATGAAGAAAAAACAAAACTATTATTTTATGGTGATGGTGAAAAAGAAGACAAAACGATTGACGAAGCAATCATAGCAAGTGATAAATATTTTAGGATCATTGATGCAGGAGAGGAAAAATATTTTTATACAATCTATAATGCAGATGGAAAGGAGGTAAAAAACGAATCAAGTGATCGAGAGGCCCCTTGGATACATTATATTGATCGGGAAACTATTGAGATACGCATCAGTGCAGGACTTGGGACGTTTTATAGTGTTTACTATGATATCGTTAATGACAGATTTTCTGAACAATATGAAAGTCCCGAGGCGGCAAAGTATCATAGAGTAGCGTTCTTGGTTGGTAAGGATGGGAAAAAGTATTTAATCATTAAGGACATGTTTGATGAAAGAAACTGCTATCAGGAATTCCCTTTGGATTTTACGGAATCGGTAGTTCCTATTGTGTATGCTGCGTTTACAGACGAGGATACATTGATCCTTACTTATAGGACAAGCGATTTTAATGAAGAAAAAACAAAAGTATTATTTTGGGGCGAAAGTGACGAGAAAGAAATCCCGGCTATTGGCGAAGTGGAAGTGAAGTACTACAAAGATTTGTGGAGGGCGGGAATAGAATTTGAGCTGCTGCTGAAAGAAAAAGATACGAGAGAATATCCTTATCTATATTATTATGATGATCTGGATGGAGACGGTAAGCCGGATAGAGAATAATGCTGTTCCGCGAAAAACACTGGAAGAAGTTTTCGGAGACTTATTGACAGAGAATACGAAATAAGGCGCTTAAAGTGAGAGAAGGAACAATATGAAGAGAAAGAAATACGGATTCGCTTTATTGATGATATGCCTGATCATATGTACCATCTTGCTGTCTGTGAAGCACGAACAGAAAAGACGGGAAAAAATGGCATTGCAGGAAGAGGAGCCGTCAGAAGAAATGCCAGTACAAGCAGAGGAAGAGACGGTAACTGGCGAATCAGAAACCATGATCGAACAGGAGGAAGCTGAAAGCGAGAAAAAAGAAATCTTATATGAGCATACTTTGTCGGGCCATATGTGGATGTATTATGAAGCGGAAGAAATTCCTTTTGTAGATGATGAAACCTTTGCACTGATCCGAGAAGCCTATGGGGAGGTGGAGTATTCTGCAGAATTCGAGAAAGGAAACCCGGAGGTGTATGAAGAATATAAACTGAAATTCTGGCGTCTGCTCCAAAATGAGATTCCTTTTATGGACAGGAAAACGGGCAAAGAAATATATATAAAAAGCTCGTATAATTCGAGAGGAAAAACTATGGTGAGTGATATTAAAAGTTGTCCATACTATTTTTTTGACATGAATGGAGACGGTTCGCCGGAGATGTGTATAGATAATTCTGGACAAATATCGGTCTTTGCATATGATCCTGATACGGATCAATGTATACTGTGGACATGGATTAATGGGATGGATATAGTTGGGACTTGTAAGGGTATGTGGAATCCGGACTATGCTATCGATATATATGAATTTTTTCAGCTGGATCAGGAAGGAGACTTGGAACTAAACACCCTGCTCTGGGCAGAGTACGCAGACCTTTGTCGTTATGATATTAACATGGTGATGTTTCCCAATTATGCTGACAGTGAAAAAAGATGGGAGATCACAGAGGAAATGAAGCAGCAGGGCGTTTTTGAGGAAAGCAGCGAACAATGGTTCTTCAGAATCACGGACGAACAATTTGAGGAACTGGCAAAACCATATAAGGAGGCACTCGAACAAGCGAGAAAAGGAAGATGGGAGGAAAGATATACTTATGAGGAACTGTTTGGAGAGTATGAAACAACTGCTTCGGATTCCGTAGAGTATGTTGATGATGAGTTGTATGCTGAAATAAAGGAAATCTATGAAAGCATTGACTTTACTGCTTCCTTTGACTCGGGCGATGTTACGAAATATGGTCTGTATAAGGAAAAGTTTAAAGAGTTTATGGACGGAGAAAGAACCGTCCGGTTTAAGGAGACAGGAGAAGAACAGTATATTTATGAGATGGCAGAATTCCGGATGGATTTTGAACCTGGGGAATATGATGCAGGTAAGTATTGTTATTACTTTTTTGATATCAATGGAGATGAAGATCCCGAGTTATGTGTCACGAATAAGGCAAGATTTGTTTATGCTTTTCAGTACAATGAGGAGCAGGATCAAATTGTATTGTGGAAAGAATATATATCCAGCACTGTATTTTTAATGGGAACCCAGAAGCTGGCATTCGGGGGATGGTCAGGAGAGGGGATGATCCGTGAAGATGAAAATGGTGATCGTGTCTTTTTTGTATTATTTAAGGTAGAAGGGGGAAGACGCTATCAAAACGACATAGAGGAATATGGATATCTGGTATCCTTGCCGGAATATATACCTTTGCGGGATGATATGAAAGAACAGGGTTTCTATGATAAAACAGATGAAAGATATTTTTTCAGGGTAACCGAGGAACAATTCGAGGAGCTGACAAAAGATTATTACGATGCGAGAAAGGCTATGCATGCAGCTCTGGATGAGGTGACGTATACTTATACAGAGTTATTTGACTGATTTGAATTGATGACCATCCGATAAGGTAAAAACATATGAAAAAGACATTATTTGGCAAGAGATTATTTTACATCATTCTGCTTTTGAGTGGGATATTTTTGTTGTCATGCAAACTTCTGTATGAAATGGAAAAAACGGCTCTGGATTCTGAACAGGCTGATAAATTTTCAGCAAACGAGACATCTAACAGTGAAGTAGTGATTCCAGACGATGTGCAAAATGGGTCAGAATATGTCGAAAGCGAATCAGAAGCCGTTGCAGAGGAAAGGGAATTGACGCAGGAAGAAATCGTAGAAGAGATTATTTCCGAACAGGTTTGTAAAAGACTGCGGGAAGTCGATTTCACAATAAAAGAATATCCGATCGATACAGAAGTATATACGGAGGAGATGGATAGAGAATATAAAGAAGTTTTTTTACAGGTCTTGTTAAATCAGATACCGGTACAATATGAAGATGGAGAAGAAAATTATTTTGAAGAAATTAGCCCATACCTGAGGGATAACAGTGATCAGAATTATATCAAAATATTAAAAAAGGCATATGAATATTATTACTTTGATTTTGATGGAGATGGTCTCCCAGAGTTGGTCATAGAATCACGAGGAAGAGATGTACATTTTGGAGGGTCACGTATATGGAAGTATGATGCTGATAGTAAAAGAGTATATAATATCGGTGAGTATCGTTGGACTGGGTGGAAACCATTAGGCTCTGGTAAATTATATTATAAAGACCAGTCAAGTGCGGGGATGATTAAATATGGGTATCAGGAAATAAATTCGCTAGGTGATATAGTCAGAGAAGTAGATTTTTTTCTTATGTTTCAAGGATTATTGAATACAGAATGGTATACAATTTCGGTTGATGAATTCGAAGATGTGGAGATCGATAAAGAAAGTGGATATGAGATACTGCATGATTTTTTTGAGGCGATAGACAATGCGGTTACAGGTATCACATTCGATGAGCTTTTCAGTGATATTGAGCACCCGTAAATATTTAAGACAAAAAATACGGATATACCCTCGGGACACAGTTTTGCTGATGGTAAAAGTCGTACCGGCAGACTACAAAAGGATGTAGGAGTAAATGTCGGGACAAAAAGTCCGGGTTTTTCCTTTTCACATGTTATGGAGGGCAAAAGTGAATACTTGTTATACATATTTTTTGATCCGGGGCGAGTTCGATCCTGATGTTATTACAAAAATGCTGAAATTACAGCCGGATTCAAGCTGGAAAATCGGAACAGAAAGAAAAAACGGTCGGGGCATATATCCATGTTCAGCATGGTCTTTCGGTCGATGCGATCAGTATGACGTTATTACTGAAAATCAGATTAAAAAAACGATTGCTCCTCTCAAGGATAAAATTCCGATTCTTAATCTTATTCGCAAAAAGTATGATGCCACTTTTACCATTGAGGTTGTTCCGGAAATTTATCCGGACCAATCTACGCCCGCACTCGGTCCTGATTTGGAAATTATAGATTTTTGCCATGCCGTGAGAGCTGAAATAGATATTGACTTGTATGTATGCCCATCAGAATAATCTAAGGATGATTAGTCGTATGTTATCTCATATTTTTAATTTCTTCTGCAAAAGTGAATTTCTTCGACTGTTTTGAGCCTCCTGGCGGGAAAGAGGTTCATTTGTATCATAATTTGTGTCCTTTTTCAGTCGAAGCGACAGGATTTGAAGTTGCGAGAAAGGTATTTATCTATATATTCATATTATATACAAAGAAGAATTCTAATAAGTAAGGGAATGTTGTAAAGCATTGTAAAGTGTTTGCTTGACATAAATTATAGTTATGGTAGAATAATAAGTAGTGAAAGGTGGTGAAAATATGGCACAGACTACTATGGTAAATTTTCGCATGGATACAGAAGCAAAAAAAGAGGTTGAAGAAATTTGTTCAAAAATGGGCTTAACTATGACATCAGCAATTAATGTATTTTTAAGTAAGGTGAGAATGGAACGCCGCATACCTTTTGAAATTACAGCAGAGGCAGACCCATTTTATTCTGAAAGCAATATCAGGCATTTAGAGCGTATTATGTCTGATATCGAAGCTGGAAAAGCACATTTTGCGGAACATGAATTAATAGAAGATTAGGGAGACAATACAGCTTTTATTCTTTCCTGCAAGGGACATTATGATAATAAATAAAATGTTAGAAATGTGCTAGACAGTATGATATTATATGAAAAAAGAAAACACCGAACCTTCAACAAGTCCGGTGTTTCTCTCTTTTTCAATCGAAGCGACAGGATTTGAACCTGCGACCTCTGCGTCCCGAACGCAGCGCTCTACCAAACTGAGCCACGCTTCGAATTATGAACAATTATGATAATACAACATTATTATGGGTATTGTCAATGTTTCTAAGCGAATAATTTTTCATCCGTATTCAGGCTCTTAACGTAACGATCATTTCTGTATCATCTAAAAGACTTACATCAACATTCCTGTTTTCGGCACTTATCCGGTAATCACCCTTAAAGGCATGTACTTCAGCCCAGCCGTCGTCATCGGTTTTCACCGCTGCATCTGTCCACCATTCCTGCTTTACAAGTTTCTTAAGCATCTCATACGAGGGCTTGCGCGAGTTATCCTCTCTTATAAATCCGCTTGGTGCTTTAAGCCATGCCCCATCCCTGTAATCCCACGTTGTTATCGCAGCAACGAGCGGGTTTGAAAACAGTATCCTGTACATCTCTTCGATCTGGCGAGCCTGCCTTTCTTCACCCTCCGGGGTTGTAGGCCAGCTATCCACCTGCCAGTCATTAAGATCCACGATATGTGACGGCATGATCTCACCTGAGATAAGGGTATTTTCGGTAAAGTGGATCGGAAGTCCGAAATGTGAAAATCTCTCCAGTACCTCTTCTAGCCTTTCCCTTCCCCAATATCCCTGATGCTGATGTGATTGGATACCTATGGCGCTTATCGGAACTCCGGCATTAAGACAGCCATCTATGAGTATCTCATAGTTTATGGATGTATTAAAGTCATTGAGCAGGAGCACCGCATCCGGATTACTCTCATGAGCCCTTTCAAAGACCTCTTTTATCAGACCAATCCGCCCTTTTTCCTTACATATCCTGGTCACGGCATTGTCATACCTGTCGAATATCGGCATGATAACGACCTCATTGATGACGTCCCACATGTCGATAACACCTTTAAAACCGGTAACTTCCCGGTCAATCCTCTCAAGCTGTTTCTTCATGATTGTCTGATTGTCATATTTCATAAGCCAGTCGGCACATACGGTGTGCCAGCACAAGGGATGTCCTTTCACCTTTACTCCCTTATCTTTAAGATACAGCGCTGTTTTCATAAGTAAGTCTTTATTTGGCTTACCCTCTTCGGGCTCATAGTTTCCCCAATAAAAAGGGAGCGTGGCATAATTGAATACCTCAAGCCAGCTGTCTGTCAGTTGCTGATACGCATCCTCACCTTTTAATACATATGGGATAAAATCAAAGCCGCCGCATCCGAACAGAAATGCGTGATTTACCTGTTTGATCCTTATTTCACGATTCGGCAATGGGTTTCCGTGTTCATCTGTAAACCGTATCCGTTTATTGACTTTTCTGTGTGTTGTTTCCATATAAGCTCCTCCTTATTCCAAGCCGGACATTCTATATTTTGTTTATTTTAACAGTAACACATATGGGATTCCGATATCAATGATTTGCAGGGAGACTTGGAGATTTATTCTATTTTTGTGCATAAAAATCCTTCTTTTCATTACGGCATTGTGATATAGTTGTCGTCAATGAGGCTGCTTTTTGTTCAGCCTGAACTGCTTCGGAGTAAGGCCTATGTGTTTTTTAAAGCAGCGGATAAAGTGGCTGCTGTCAGAAAAGCCTGTCTGCAGGCTGATAAACGCGAGATCATGATCGGTAAAAAGCAGGTATTCCTGAGCTTTGAATATCCTCATGAGCTCAATGTATTCCTTACAGCTCATGCCGTACTGCTCCCGGAATTTCGCTGCGAAGCCCGAATAGCTCATATGACATTTTTCGGCAATATCGGCAACACGGATATTTTCCTCAAGCCGGCTGTCGATATATTCCGCGATGTTCTCTATGCCATAGATCTCTGTCGAGCTGATAGGACAGTTGTTTATATCCAGCCCTATGGATATCCAATGTCTGACGATGCCGAGGATGAGCTTGTAGATGTGCGTTCGAAGCATAATATCTCTTCCGTACAGGTATTGCCCGGTTTCCCTTATACAGTCGGAAAAAATCTCACGGCTGTGCAGCATCTCGGCCTGCTCGGCATTAAAATGTATCTGCATTTTCTCTGAGCGGGCATATCGGAGGATCGCTATCACAGACGGCACATAAGAAGACGTGTTCTGAAATTTCGTGGAATCGAATTTGATCCCGGCAAAAAGAATAGGTGAACCGTCCGTTGAATAGATGGAATGAACTGACGATGGATAGAAAATGATCAGCTCCCCCTCTGAAACAATATAGGTTTTTTCGTCGCAGGTGATCTCGGCCCTGCCTTTTAGGAGATAAATAAATTCGGTAAAATAGTGCCAATGCTGCTTCACGGGAAAATCCTGCTTTTCCGTATCAAAGATGAACGTTTCAATGGGAGAGTCAAGGCTGTCCTGTTTTTCAAAAAGCGAACTCATGCAGTCATTCCTTTCATGGCGAATAGGTTTATACAATTTCCGTATGTAGATTTTATATCATGCTTCACCTTCAAAATCAATGCAAAAAGGAGACCGGCTATGAATAATACCTCAGACTTTACAAGTGGTGACCCGAAAAAGCTGATACTCGGCTTTTTCTTCCCGCTGCTGCTGACGAACGCATTACAGCAGCTCTATTCGTTTGCAGACACAGCAATAGTAGGTAAGGGGCTGGGAGATAATTCGCTTGCGGCTGTCGGGAATATGTCCTCATTGTGTTTTCTGATAATCGGTTTTTCAGCGGGACTTTCGAATGGATTTTCGGTACTTATCGGGCAGAGTTTCGGTCAAAAGGATCTCGCCAAACTGCGAAAAACGCTTGCGCATTCGATAGAACTGGCTGTAATGATCACAACATTGTTGACTCTGTTCAGTATGATATTTCTGCGCACAATCCTCGGTCTGATGCAAACGGATCCGTCAATAATGGAAGAGAGCCTGCAGTATGGCTATATCCTGTTCGGCGGATTGTTTGCCACGATAGCCTACAATATGTGTTCCGGTATCCTGCGTGCATTGGGTGACAGCCGGACACCGCTGAAAGCTATCATCATATCGTCGATCATGAATATCACACTCAATGCGGCATTTATCTTTATATGTCATCTGGGCGTGGGCGGGGTAGCTATGGCAACGATCATTTCTCAGATTTTCTCAGGAGTATTTTGCTTAAATAAGCTGAGAAAAACGGATTTCTTATTCTTATCAAAGGCAGACTTTGCACCTGACAAAGCCATGTATGCCGTACTCTTAAAAAACGGTGTGCCTATGGCTTTCATGAACTCAATCACGGCAGTCGGCTGCATTGTGGTGCAGTATTTTGTAAACGGACTCGGCGTTGCCTTTACTTCGGCATATTCCGTTTGCAGCAGATATTTGAATATGTTTATGCAGCCCGCCGCGACAGCAGGCCTGGCAATGTCCTCCTATACAAGCCAGAACTATGGTGCGAAGCGTTTTGACAGAATCCTGGCCGGTTTGAGGGTATGCATCGGAATATCAGCGGTCACGTATGTGATATTCGGTTCGATCATGGTATTCCTGCCGCGACAGCTTGCATCGCTCATACTAAACGGCACCGAACAGATAGACCATGCTGTGCAGTTCCTGCCTATGTGCGGCATTATGATATTTGCCGTGGATATCCTTTTTGTGATCAGAAACGGTGTACAGGGTATGGGATTTCCTTTCGTACCTATGCTCTCGGGTATTGCGGAAATGCTGCTGAGAATAGGAGCGATCATCCTGTTTACCAATCGCATTGGCTTTCGCGCCACTGCGTTGGCAGAGATATGCGCGTGGATCGGCGCTCTTACCATTAATACTGTGGCATTCATAGTAGTATTTGGCCGTGAGAAAGCCGTAAACGAAACAGGCTCAGATGCTGGTATTTGATTTTTACTGACCTTCTTCTTACTTTGTGTTAAGCTGTCTATAGATATAAATAGAATTTAGTTTAGGGAGAAGTAAGTCAGTGAACAGACACGCGCTTAAAATTCCATGCAATACCTTGCCGTTTATCTGCGAGGCGGATTACAGTGTCTCGCTGGGGAAAATGATACACGCAGATCGCACTGTGCCTTTTCATGTAGCGATCTATCTGCTCAGAGGTTCCATGGAAATCATTGAGGACGGCGTCCGCTATGAGCTTCTTCCGCATCGGCTCTTTTTCTTAAAAAGCGGCGTGCACCATTGGGGAGAAAAGTTTTTTGAAGAAGATTCGGCCTGGTATTATGCGCATTTTTACTGCAGGGAGCCGGACGCCCGGATGCAGGAACTTTCCCGGAATGTGTATTATGATACAAAGGTTTGCTTAAATCCGCAGGATGGGGAAAAGTATATCACGCTTCCAAAGTTGACGGACTGCGAACAAATGCGTCAGATACAGAGGAATTTTGAGAAGATGATAGAAGCGCACGTTCACGGGAATATTCCGCAGGCTTCGGTCAGACTGTGGCAGATTTTTCTGGAATGTGCTGAAAATGCGCGGGAGGATACCATACAAAATGCTTATGTTCGGAAATTGACGGAACATATTCAGGCTCATTACATGGAGAACTTTGACAGTAAAGAAGTGGAGGCGGTCTGCGGTCTTTCCTATAAATATGCGGGTACGCTTTTCAAAGAAGAGACAGGGCAGACGATCCGGGAGTTTCAGCGGACGCTTCGGATACGCAGAGCGAAGCAGCTTTTGAAGGAGACAGACAGATCTGTTACGGAGATTGCACAGCTTACAGGTTTTTCGGATGTGTTTTATTTCAGTAAGGTTTTTCGTGCGGAGCAGGGATGTTCGCCCAGTGAATACCGCCGGACATATATTCCGGGAATCTGATCAGCGAGATCGGAAAATAATACAAATATAGAAGAAAATAATCTATTCAAACGGCATATCTTTCAGAATATAATACATATTAGCAAGACGAACAATTAAAATTATTTTTGAGATTCGGAGGAGAAGATATGGGTGATTTGAGACTGATCAAGGATTTTACGGTAGGGGAGGGTTTCTTCGGCAGATATGAGAAACTGGTACGGGACGTGGTGCTGCCCTATCAGGAGCGGGCGTTAAACGATCAGATCGAGGGTGCGGAAAAGAGCCATTGTATCGAAAATTTCCGTATGGCTGCAAAGAAGCTGAAAACGGGAAGCTGCGAGGGAGAATTTTACGGGATGGTGTTTCAGGACAGCGACGTGGCCAAGTGGCTGGAAGGGGCGGCCTATTCCCTGGCGCAGAGCCCGGATGCGGAATTGGAGAGGCGCTGTGACGAGATCATTGAGCTGATCGGTGAGGCACAGCACAAGGACGGGTACCTTAACACTTATTTTACGGTAAAGGAGCCTGAGAAACGCTGGACGAATCTGCATGAGGCGCATGAGCTTTACTGTGCGGGACATATGATCGAGGCGGCAGTGGCTTATGCGGAATGCACGGGCAAAAAGCGGTTTTTGGAGATCATGTGCGCTATGGCAGATCACATTTACCGTCACTTTATCGAGGAGGGAGCGGAAGGTTATCCCGGACATCCGGAGATTGAGCTTGCCCTGATGCGGCTCTATCGCAGCACGAAGGAAGAACGGTATAAGGAGCTTGCCCTGCACTTCATCAATGTACGCGGCGTGGACAGCGATTATTATAAGAAGGAATATGCGAAAAATCCGTGGCGTGTATGGGGCAATAACGTCGGAGATAAGGAGTATAATCAGAACGCCGCGCCGGTGCGGCAGCAGGACAAGGCGGTAGGGCATGCCGTTCGGGCGGTTTATCTCTATACGGGCATGGCGGATGCAGCTGCGGAGACGGGAGATACGGAACTCGCGGATGCCTGTAAGACGCTCTGGAACAACATCACGCAGCACAGGATGTATGTCACGGGTGCGATCGGTTCCGCCTACGAGGGGGAGGCTTTCACAAAAGATGACCATCTTCCCAACGATACGGCTTATGCGGAGACCTGCGCAGCCATCGGTCTGATCTTCTTTTCCAACAAGATGCTCTATCTGGAGCGCGACGGTAAATATGCGGATGTCATGGAACGGGCACTTTACAATTGTGTGCTGGCGGGAATGCAGCTTGACGGCACGAAGTTTTTCTATGTGAATCCGCTCGAGGCGCTGCCGGGCATTTCCGGGGAGGCGCAGACACATAGGCACGCGCTGCCGGTCAGGCCGAAATGGTTTGCCTGTGCCTGCTGCCCACCTAATGTGGCAAGGCTTTTGGGTTCTGTGGCGGAGTACGCCTGGCATGTGGAAGAGGAGACGCTGTTTTCCAATCTGTTTATTGCGGGAACTCTTGATGTGATTGAACATTTTGGCGGCAAAGTGATTTTACATACCGATTACCCATACGGCAACACGGTAGAGTACCGGTTTGTGCCGGAAGAAGGAAAGACGAATATGGAGGTATCGCTGGCAATCCGCATTCCGGCGTGGAGTAGGGAGACTAAGATCTGCCTGAACGGGGAACCGATAAACTGTGAAATTCGATATGGCTATGCTTATATGAGAGGGGAGTATACGGCGCAGGATGTTATTACAGTAAAACTGGATATGTCGGTGAGAAAAGTATATACCAGTAACCGGGTTTCTGCCAACACCGGTAAGGCGGCATTGCAGAGAGGGCCCATTATTTACTGTGCAGAAGGTGCTGATAACGAAAAAGATGTGCTTTCCCTGCGGCTGAAAAAGGACGGCAAGGTTGCAGTCAGCGAGTACCTAGGGGATAAACTCTTCGGGATACAGGAGCTGTATGCGGAAGGATACCGCGAGACAATAAGCAACGCGCTTTACAGTTTTGAAAGACAGGAAGCAAAGCCCTGCCAGATCACATTTGTTCCTTATTATACTTGGGGCAATAGAGGATTGAATCAGATGCGGGTGTGGATTCCGGAGAAAGATTGATTTTAGCTCTGGAAGCGTGTTTAACTATAGGAGGTGCGCTATGCGGGAACCACTGGTCAAACATCAAATCATTGAGTATCGTTCCAACGAGCCCTTTTATGCAGCCAATACCGACAGCCGCAGCAGAAATGACCTTTACGTTAAGAACAGTCATTGGCACGAGGAGTTGGAGATGTACTATGCATTCCAAGGCCGTTCCCGGCATTTCATTGATGGGGAAGTTTTTATAGTGGAGCCGGGACGGTTGCTGATAACCAACTGTGAGAGTGTCCATCGGATCGAGGTCCTAAATTGCGGAGATGATTTGAATAAGGTCTCCGGTATTGTTCTCATTGTCCATAACCGCTTTTTGGAAGAAAATTTTCCGGAGTATCAGAATTTTTGGTTTACCAACGACAAACCCAAGGCTCGTCCGGAGATCTGTGAGATCATGCTGAAATTTTCCGAATACGCCGTACGGAAAGAGCACAACGAGCATGAACACCTGTATATGCGTGGTTTGTTGCTCCAATTGCTCTACTATCTCTATCAGGAAGGTGCTGTCCGTCGGAGCGATATAGGAAGCATTCACCGCCGGGAGCAGGTACAGACACTGAAAGAGATACTGCAATATGTGGAAGAGCACTACCGGGAACCGCTTCTTCAGGCGGAGGTGGCGAAGGAGTTTTATTTCACTCCCCAATATTTTGCCCGGTACTTTAAGCAGTGTACAGGGACTACATTCACGGAACATCTGACTGCCTACCGGATTTCCCGGGCTCGACAGGAGCTTTTGCATACGGATCGCCGCATCAGCGACGTGGCTCAGAACAATGGATTTCATGATGATCGGGGCTTTATCAATGCCTTCTAACGTGTTTATGGAGTCACGCCGCTGCAATATCAGAAAAGTGCTGTATCTCATTTATAAAAAAGATAAAAATTTGTAATTTTTTCATAAAAACTGAAAAGATGCCATGGTAATTTCTCTGTATAATTGATATATAAAACGGTCAAAAGACCAAAAAATATAGGGAAAAGGAGAAATAATTATGGCAACTTCGACAAAAGATCACCGACTTCAAATGGGTGAAAAAGTGGCCTATGGGTTAGGCGACTGTGCGGCTAATGTATATGTAGCCATGGCAGGCACTTTCCTCACCGCCTTTTACACCGACACCGTGGGCATTGCGGCTGCAGCAGTGGGAACCATGATGTTATTGGCGCGTATTCTGGACGGTGCGACTGATTTGATGATGGGCGCCATCGTGGATAAGACCAAGAGCAAATACGGTAAGGCCCGGCCCTGGGTCCTCTGGTCTGCACCCCTCATGTGCATCGGCTTGATCTTGCTGTTCACCGTACCATCTGGTCTCAGCGCTGGTGGTAAGCTGGCCTACATTTATATTTCCTACATTTTCATGAACTGTCTGGTGTATACTGCCAACAACCTGCCTTACAATGCTCTGCTCTCCCGTATGACGCTAAATGTGCAGGACCGCGCCACTACCGCCTCTATCCGGTTCGTCATGACGCAGATTACTACTCTGATTATCAATGCCATAACGATGCCGTTGGTTGCTGCATGTGGGTGGGTAACCACTTCAGTGATTTTTGGTATTACGGAAATGGTGATGCTGCTGGTCTGCTTCCTGTTCTGCAAGGAGCATATCGGTGAGGATGCCGAGGCTGGCACCATTAAGGTAGAGAGCGTTCCCCTGAACGTGGCGTTGCCCAGCGTACTTAAGAACAAGTATTTTTATCTTCAGGCCCTCATGTTTCTGTTTTTGTATATTTTTGTGGTAGCGAGCGGTATGTCCTCTGCTTATTTCTGTAATGTGGTGCTGCAAAATCCCAATTTGATTGCCGTATGCAGTTCTGCTCAGACCATTCCTGCCATGATTGCCAATTTCGTCAATCCCACTCTGGTTCAAAAATTTGGTAAGCGTAAGTTGATGATGACTGGATGTGTACTGATGATTGCAGGTAGCTGTATTGTAGGGCTGGCGGACACTAACCTGACGCTGATCGTTGTTGGTATTGCCATTCGCGGCTTTGGCATGGGACCCATCATGTCCGGTATCTTCGCCATGACCGCCGACGTAGTAGATTACGGCGAGTGGAAAACCGGTATCCGTTCCGAAGGTCTTATCAATTCCTGTACCTCCTTCGGCATGAAAGTGGGCATCGGCCTTGGTTCTGCTGTAGGTACCGGCATTCTAGCTATGGGCGGATACCTGGAGGGTACTGCTCCTGATATGCAGCCTGTCTCTGCTATCAATGCTATTAAATTTGAGATCGGCTATCTGGGCGCAATTATTTCCGCGGTATGTTTGGTATTGATTATCCTTATGAATATCGACAAGCATATCAAACAGATTCAGGCTGATCTGGAGGCAAAGCATGCTGCCAGATAATAGCCGCAAATAGCATTATTACTATATCATCGAGGAGGAATAGTTCTATGTCTAAGATCAGCAATTTTATCCGCGAGACCTTTTCTGCGGGTGATAATCTCCGTGATGCCGGTTTGACTACGCCGGAAGATATCATCCGGTACGACAATATCGTCTATGGCTCTGATCCTGCGCAGCAGTCTTTGGATGTGTACCGTCCGAAGGCAGCAGAGGGAAAGAAGTTGCCGGTGATTGTCAGTGTCCACGGTGGCGGCTGGGTCTACGGCGATAAGGAGCGGTATCAATTTTACTGCATGAATCTGGCTCAAAGA
Source organism: Lachnospiraceae bacterium (assembly GCA_029067085.1). Classification (GTDB taxonomy): domain Bacteria; phylum Bacillota; class Clostridia; order Lachnospirales; family Lachnospiraceae; genus UBA3282. The sequence continues at coordinate 156,628 of JAIEFE010000019.1, forward strand.
GGTTTTGCCGTGGTCAATTTTACATATCGTCTGGCTCCGGAGAACAAGTATCCTGCTTCTTTGGAGGATACCAACAGTGTGTTCACATGGGTGTTGGATAACAGTGAGAAATACGGTTTTGATACGGAGCATGTCTTTGCAGTAGGCGATTCGGCAGGTGCACATAATTTGGGGCTGTATGCATCCATCTGTACCAATCCGGCCTATGCGGCCTTTTACGAATTTGATGCGCCCAAGGGTTTCAAGCCCACTGCGATTGCCCTTAACTGTGGTGCTTACAGTCTGGTGGGTGATAAATCAGATCAGACGATTGCACTGATGGGGGATTTTCTTCCGGAACATGGCATGGAGCGGGAGCTGTGGCTCATTGATGTAATAGCCCATATCACTTGGGATTATCCTCCCACCTTCTTTATGACAAGCAGCGGGGATTTTCTTCAGGATCAGGCCGGACCACTGGCTGCCCAGTTGGTTCGCATGAAGGTTCCTTTCGTTTTCCGGTACTACGGTAATAAAGATAATATCCTGCCTCATGTGTTTCACTGTAATATCCGCTCGGACGATGCGAAACTCTGCAACGATGAGGAGTGTGAATTTTTCCGCAAGTTCTTGTAATAGGACAAAAATCACGGCGGGGGGTCTGATCGGATCCTCCGCCGTGGACTATACCTTGAAAAGGAGAAAATAACTATGTCAAAAATTTATGCCACAAAAAATCCTGCCATTACACAGCGGGAAATAGATCATATGCTGCTGTCCAGAAGTTTGGCAGGAGAATGTATTGTACTGATGGAGAATGATGGTGCGCTTCCGCTGACCGGCGCGGGGAAGATCGCGCTCTACGGCAGCGGCGCTCGGCAGACCGTCCGGGGCGGCACTGGTTCCGGCGATGTCAATACCCGCAGTGATGTCACAATTGAGCAGGGCTTGGAGGGTGCTGGATTCGAGATTTTGACAAAGAACTGGTTGGACCGGCAGGATGCTGCGTATAAACAAGCCCGGGAGGATTATTTTAAATGGGTTCCCGCTTATGCGAAAGAACATAATATAACGGAGTTTCTGGTTATCTTTTCCCATCCTTTCCAGGTTATTGCCCCGACAGAGATCACAAAGGACGATATTGCCGAAGTTTCCACCGCAGTCTACGTCATTTCCCGTAACTCCGGTGAGGGCGCAGACCGATTCAATAAACGGGGTGACTATCTTCTCTACGACGAGGAGAAAGAGCAGCTTGCATTACTGGCTGAAAGCTATGATAATCTGATTCTTGTGCTGAACATTGGCGGCGTTATTGATATGTCCGAAATCAAAGCCATTCCCGGCATCAACGCCGTGCTGCTCATGAGCCAGCTGGGCAATATCGGTGGTGATGTTTTGGCGGACGTGCTGCTGGGGAAGGTCAATCCCTCCGGCAAACTCACCGATACCTGGGCGAAGCAGTACAACGACTATCCTTCGTCCGCAGGATTCAGCCATAACAATGGCAATGTTGATGACGAATACTATACCGAAGGCATCTACGTGGGCTATCGGTATTTTGATACTTTTGGCGTTGAGCCGGTATATCCTTTTGGTTATGGCAGATCCTATACGGACTTTTCCGTCGCGCCGGGAGCGGTGCGTGTGGAGAACGGACAGGTCAAGTTTTCCGCTGTTGTGAAGAATACCGGCGCAATCCATGCAGGGAAAGAGGTCGTTCAAGTTTACTATTCGGCACCCGCTGGAAAGCTTCCCAAACCGTATCAGGAGCTGGCTGCTTTTGTGAAGACGAAGCTTTTGACGCCCGGTGAAAGCGAGACTGTGAAAATAGAGTTTCCGGTAAAGGACATGGCTTCTTATTGTGAAGAGTGTGCCGCCTGGGTGTTGGAAGCGGGGGAATATGTAATTCGAGTGGGCACTAACTCCCGCAATACGGAGATTGCCGCTGTACTGGCACTGACTGAAACGATCAAAACAGAAATTTTGAAAAATCTTTTTGCCGATACGGATCCACTGCGGGAAATTCAGGCTCCCGCTATGGAAACGCCAGTCGTGGATGCCGCTGTTCCCCGTATCGCCATTGATTCTGGTAAGATCACTGCTAAACAGGCTTTTTACACTATGGAGCGCAAGCCTTACGCTACAGAGCAGACTACTGTGCTGACTGCGGATGATGTCAAGGCGGGGCGTTGTACTATCGAGGAGCTTACGGCACAGCTGACGGTTGAGGAAATGGCGGATCTCTGCGTTGGCACGCTGCGGGCGGGGGGTTCTATTGTGGGCAATGCTTCCTATTCTGTTCCCGGCGCGGCCGGCGACAGCAGCTCTATTATTAAGGAGAGCCGGGGCGTCAAGAATATGATTCTGGCTGATGGGCCTGCCGGTCTGCGGCTTCAGCCAGTATTTAAGACAGACAAGGAGGGCAAAATATTACCGGGCGGTTCTGTTCTGGGCGATATTATTGAGCCGTTTTCCCCCGAATATAATGATGAGAATTCCGACACCTATTATCAGTACTGCACGGCTATTCCTATCGGTTGGGCGCTAGCGCAGAGCTGGAACATGGAGTTGCTGAAAGAGATCGGATCCATGGTGGGCAGAGAGATGGAGGAGTTCGGGGTGGATCTGTGGCTGGCTCCCGCGCTGAATATTCACAGGAATCCTCTGTGTGGACGGAATTTTGAATACTACTCCGAGGACCCGCTTGTCAGCGGCAAGGCGGCTGCGGCCATCACACAGGGCGTGCAGGCGCATCCGGGCAAGGGAACTACCATCAAACACTTTGCAGCTAACAATCAGGAGGATAACCGCTATTTTACAAACGCACATGTCAGTGAGCGTGCCATTCGGGAAATATATCTGAAAGGCTTTGAGATTGCCGTAAAGGACTCCCGACCCCTGTCTATCATGAGTTCCTACAATCTTCTCAATGGCATTCATACGGCGAACAACTTCGAATTAATTCAATTTGTGGCCAGAGACGAATGGGGATTTCAGGGCTTTGTCATGACGGACTGGTTTACCTCCCAGCATCAGCCTGCGCTCACCGGAAACGAGAAGGTTATTTATCCCATTTCCGCATCTACCGGATGTGTCTATGCGGGAAATGACGTTCAGATGCCCGGATGCCAAAAGAATGTGGATGATATTGTGCAGGCGGTACGCACCGGAGAAACGATCGACGGGTATAAGCTCACGTTGGCGGACCTTCAATTTAATGCGGCCAATGTGATTCGAATTGCGATTGCGACAGATATTTAAGAGAGCGCATTAAAGTATAAAAAAGGAATTGTATCTGAGAGAATTTCCCGTTATACTTACCTTAATATGGATTTTGAACGTAAAGAAGGCATGTCCATATGGATGTGCCTTCGCTTTTGCACCCGTATGAGCGACAGCAGATAGGAGGATACTATAATATGATGAAACGGGAAGACAAGAATAACGAAAAGAAGAGAGAGAAGGAGATTGAGAGGCTGGTCAAAAAGCTGACATTGGACGAAAAGCTGGCAATGATCCACGGTGCGTCGTTGTTTGCCTCGGGAGCGGTGGAGCGACTGGGAATTCCCGCCATTGTATGCTCCGACGGGCCGATGGGCGTGCGTGAGGAGTTTATGGAGGACAGATGGATTCCCGCAGGCAATAACGACGACAGAGTGTCTTATCTGCCGAGCAACAGTGCGCTGGCATCTACCTGGAATACGGCGCTTGCGCACGATATGGGCTATGTGCTGGGAACTGAGGCAAGAGGACGGGGCAAAGATGTGATCCTGGCACCCGGCATCAACATCAAAAGAGATCCCCGCTGCGGCAGAAATTTTGAGTACATGAGTGAGGATCCCTGCCTGATCAAAGCATTGACGGTGCCCTTCATAAAAGGAGTGCAGGAGAATGATGTGGCGGCCTGCGTAAAACACTTTGCGGCGAATGTGCAGGAGACAGGCCGTCTGGTTGTGGACGAGACCATCGACGAGCGGACGCTCTACGAGCTTTATCTGCCCGCTTTCAAGGCAGCGGTACAGGAGGCCGGCAGTTACTCCATCATGGGAGCTTATAATATGGTAAATGGCGCTTATTGCTGCGAACACAAAACACTTTTAGACCGTATATTGCGGGAAGAGTGGGGATTTGACGGTGCTGTGATCAGCGATTGGGGCGGTGTTCACAGTACGAAAGAGGCAGCGGAATGCACCATGGATCTGGAGATGTCGGTCTTCCCCGACTTTGATGATTATATGCTGGCAAATCCTTTGAAGGAGCTAATTCAAAAGGGTGAGGTGGCCGAGGACGTGGTGGATGCCAAGGTGAGAAACCTCCTGCGCATGATGTACCGTCTGAAGATGATCGGACCGAAGAAGGATATCAGAGAAAAGGGCGCTTACAATGCCCCGGCCAGCCGGGAGGCCATCCTGCGCACGGCGGAGGAGTCCATGGTCCTGTTAAAAAATGAAAATCGTACCCTGCCTCTGGATGCAAAGAAAGTGAAAAAACTGGCGGTAATCGGCGTAAACGCTGCAAAGCTGCATTCTGACGGAGGCGGCAGCGCGGAGATTAAGGCACTCTATGAGATCTGTCCGCTGGCGGGTCTTAAGATGTATCTGGGCGGAAATACAAAGGTGGAGTATGCGCCGGGTTACTATGTGCCAAAAAAGCCGAAGACTTTTGAGATGAACTGGCAGGCGACGAGTCTGGACGATCTGAAAAATACTACAGTGGGACAGCTACTGAGGGATAAATCAGGCGGAACCGAGGACCACGTGAAAGGCGAGCAGGAGAGACTTGCCCAGATCGAGCGGGATAAGGCCGAGATTCACGAGAAAAACCAGGCGCTCTTTGAACAGGCGCTCGCGCTGGCTAAGGATGCGGATGCAGTAATCTTTGTGGGCGGCTTGAATCACGATTATGATTGCGAAGGGTCTGACAGACCTGATATGAAACTGCCTTATGAACAGGATCTTCTGATTGAGGAACTTCTTAAGATCAGGAAGGATACCATTATCACTTTTGTAGGCGGTTCACCCGTGGAGATGCCCTGGCGTGACAAGGCACAGGCGATCTTGTGGAGTTACTATGCGGGGATGGAGACCGGAAACGCTTTTGCCAGAATCATTTTTGGCGAGGTAAACCCTTCCGGAAAGCTGGCAGAAACCTTCCCGGAAAAATACGAGGACTGCGCAACTGCGAAAAACGGGCAGTTCGGTGTGTGGGATAAGATCACGCTGGAAGAGGGCTTGTACTGCGGCTACCGTCACTATGACAGAGAACGGATCAAGCCTGCTTACTGTTTCGGGTACGGCCTTTCTTACACCAGATTTGAGTACAGTGACCTTAAATTGAAGGTAGAGAAAGGGCGGGAAGTAAAATTGACTGCATGGGTCAAAAATGTGGGAAGACGCGCCGGTTCAGAGATCGTGCAGGTATATGTGGCACCCATAGCTCCAAAAGTGGACAGGCCTGACAAGGAGTTGAAGGCTTTTGCGAAGGTGAGAATTTCTTCGGGGCGATCCAAGAAGGTCAGCCTGACTTTGAAACCGGAGGATTTTGCTTATTTCGATGTGGATCTGCATGAATTTATTACGGATGCGGGCGATTATGAAATTCTCGTGGGCGCTTCCTGCGAGGATATCAGACTGCGGGGCATCGTGACGCTTTCGTAAGGATTTAGATTTTTCATAACAGTATATTTTTTCCTCCTGATGTGCATGCTTTATATGAAGGGCAGAATGAAAATGCTTCATTAAGGAGGAAAAAAGATGGATTATAACACGTTGCCCATTGGTTTGGGATTGGCTTTTGCGGGAAACCGTCCGGCGATGGACCGCTTTGTGGATATGTCGGACGAGGAGAAGGAAGAGTTTGTGGAACGGAGCCGCAGCGTGCTCTCAAAGAAGGAGATGGAGGAGTTGGTGGGTTCTCTTGCAGAGGAAAAGGAAGAGGATCCGAAACTTCATCTGGAGGACATCAATCAGGTCTTCAAGGGACCGAGTATTGGATGACAGCTTTGACGCAGATATTTTTATTATTTTGGAAGGGAGATTCCCGTGCGGATACAACTGCCCGAGAAAGTGACAAAGATCATAGATACGCTGGAGGCAGCAGGCTTTGAGGCTTACGCGGTGGGCGGCTGTGTCCGGGACTCCATTCTTGGGAGGGAACCCGATGATTGGGATATCACCACCTCGGCGAAGCCTGCGGAGGTCAAACGCCTTTTTCCGAGAACGGTGGACACGGGGATCAAGCACGGAACCGTGACCGTTCTGATGGAAAGGGAAGGTTTTGAGGTGACGACCTACCGGATCGACGGCGCTTATGAGGACGGCAGGCATCCGAGTGAGGTATCCTTTACAGCCAGTCTGCAGGAGGATCTGCGGCGCCGGGATTTTACCATCAACGCCATGGCATACAACGAAACAGACGGTCTGGTGGATCTCTACGGCGGTCTTTCGGATCTTGAGACAGGCGCGATCTGCTGTGTGGGAAAGGCGGCGGAACGGTTTGACGAAGATGCCTTGCGGATGCTGCGGGCGGTTCGGTTTTCCGCTCAGCTGGGCTATCGGATCGAGGAGGAGACCGGCGAGGCAATTCGTTTGCTTGCCCCGAATCTGCAAAAGATCAGCGCGGAGCGGATTCAGACAGAGCTTATTAAGCTTGTAACATCTCCTCACCCGGACTACCTGCGGACAGCCTATGAACTTGGCATTACGGCGCAGATCCTGCCGGAGTTTGACTTGTGCATGGAGACGCCCCAGAGACATAGGCATCACTGTTTTGACGTGGGGGAGCACATTCTCCACTCCATGCTTTTCGTGGAACCTGATAAAGTGCTGCGTCTCGGGATGCTGTTTCACGATATCGGAAAACCGCAGACGTTGACGGTGGATGCGGACGGCACCACCCACAACAAAAACCATCCCTATGAGGGAGAAAAAATCACCCGGGAGGTGATGCGGCGGCTTAAATTTGATAACGATACCACCGACAAGGTGACAAAGCTCGTGCTTTATCACGATTACGATATCGCGTCTACAAAGTCTTCTGTGAGACGGGCGATCAACCGTATGGGAGAGGACATTTTTTCCATGATCTTTACCGTGCGGCGGGCGGACATTGCGGCGCAGAGCGATTATATGCGGAAGGAAAAACTTGAGAAAGTTGCTTACATAGAAAAACTGTATCAGGATATTTTAAAGAATAAGGAAGCGGTCAGCCTAAAAGACCTCGCCGTTACGGGGAACGACTTGATCGCTGAAGGGATTCCTCCGGGAAGACAGATCGGGGAAACTCTGAATGTGCTCCTTGAGCGGGTGCTGGACGATCCCTCGTTGAACAAGAGGGAGACCCTTCTCGGGATATGCAGAAATTTGTAATGAATCTCCTCTGCCGGTCATAAGATGTAACAGTCAGAATCAGGCAGGGGGTATTTTTGTGAATGACAGAGCTGTCAGTTTATTGGATCAATATGAGATAGAGGTGCGCCGTACGTGGAAGGGGCGCGGGGCGATCCTGTGTGATTCCGACCGCGGTCTGCTCATTATGAAGGAGTACGGTGGCCCTGTAGAAAAGATTGCCTTTCAGGAATATCTGCTCTCGCATATCCGGGAAAGCGGCGCTGTGCGCGCGGAAAGCCTTCTGCGGACGAAGGAGAATGAATTGATCGTCAGAGATCAGGATAGGACGGCCTATATTGTAAAGACCTACTGCGAGGGAAAAGAGTGCGACCATAAAAATGCCGGAGAATGCGGATCAGCGGCGGAAACTCTGGCAAAGCTTCATGGTGCCAGCGATCTTTCCGGAAGTGGAATGCTCGAGGAGCAGCCTGTTTTTAACATGGGGGGCGAATACGAGAAGCATAATCGCGAGTTGAAGAAAGTTCGTAAATTTTTGCGCGAAAAAAGTCAGAAGACGGATTTTGAGATTTATCTGATGAAACATTATGATTATTTTCTGGATATTGCCTTGCAAATTACAGGGGAATTGAGTTATTATGCCTATGGGGAGGATTCCTTTTCGTTCTCCATCGTATGTCATGGCGACTATCAGTATCATAATATCATACAGACCGATGAAGGCAGTGTCCTTATCAATTTTGAAAAATGTGTCAGAGATTATCCCGTCAGGGATCTCTACCTGTTTATGAGAAAGCTTTTGGAAAAAAATAACTGGTCGCAGGCGCTTGGAGATTTGCTCCTTTCAAGCTATAATGGAGTTAGACCTCTGGACGAGAGGGATTACAGGCAGCTTTACCTCAGGTTTGCCTATCCGGAGAAGTTCTGGAAGATCGTGAACTTCTATTACAACAGCGGCAAGGCCTGGATTCCCGGCAGAAATATGGAGAAGCTGGAGAAATTATTCGCACAGGAGAGAGAGAAAAAGCTCTTTTTGAAGAGTCTGTTTCCATCCTGCGCGCCATAGAGGAAAGGATAAGTATAAATATGAGGATGCACAGAAGAATGATAAGCGCAGTCGCGTTACTGATGCTTGCGGTACTTACATTGACCGGGTGTACCTCGGAGGCCAGTAATATCGGTGTGGCCAAGGATAAAAGGGAAAATGTGGTGGATACGGGATTTTCCGTCTCCACAGTGGGAAGCTATGACTCTGCGGACACGGCGGTGGTTCTGTCCACGGACGCTTCCAATAAAGCGGTGTCTCTGATCAACATGGAAACGGGAAAGCAGTATACCCTGTACTATGACGGCACTACTTATGTGAAAGATAAATATGAAGGTCCCATGACGATCTCCCAGATCAAGGCGGGCGATGTTGTGGATATTACCTTTCTGAAAGGCAAAAAGAAGCTTGCAAGCATTCAGAAAAGTCCGAAGGCCTGGGTGTTTGACGGTGTCAGTAATTACGATCTGGCGGGAGCCAACAGGACCGCCAGTATCGGTTCTCAGACCTATTCCCTGCCTGCGGGCGTAGTGGTCTTATCGAATGGCCGCCGCATGGGAACGGAGGAGGTGGTGAGCCAGGATCAGGTCACCATATCAGGTATCGATCATAAGATTTACAGCGTCAATGTAGACAAGGGCCACGGTTATCTGCGCCTGAAAAACGAGCAGCCCCTTCTGGGCGGCTGGATCGAGGTGGGAAACCGTGTGATTCGTCAGATTTCAGAGGACATGCTCTTAACCGTGCCGGAGGGAAGCTATCAGGTAGTGCTTGATAATAACGGCATCGGCTGCGTGAAGGAAATCACGGTGGAAAGAGATAAGGAAGTGCTGCTCGATGTGGGTGATGTGAAGATTGCGGAGGACAAGACTGGCATTATCCTGTTTGAGGTGACGCCCGCGAGTGCAAAGATCAGTGTGGACGGAAAGCCCATAGAGACCGGTACTGCGGTGGAACTGCGCTATGGCATCCATCAGGTGGTGGTGGAGGCGAGTGGTTATGATACCCTGACAAGGTATATTCAAGTTGGTTCGGAGCGCGCAGCGATCACCTTTACTCTGGAGGAGACCCGCAAGGCGAACAATGGTGACAGCTCTGTCAGTGGCAATTATACCGAACGCACTCCCTGGCAGGATACGCTTGATACCATCAGCAAGAACAGTGTCAGCAAGAACGATCTCCCTTCGATGAGCCAAAATGCGTTGACGACCTCCAATAATAATAAGGTGTATGTGGATTCGCCTAAAGGGGTGGAGGTGTTCCTCGACGGCAATTACATGGGGATTGCCCCTGTCCGCTTTACAAAATCTCCGGGGAGACATGAAATCACCCTGAAGAAGGCCGGTTATAAAACAAAGAGTTATTCGATCTATCTGGAAAATAACAAGAGGGACGAGACCTATTCCTTCTCTGATCTGGAAAAGGAAGGCACTTCAAACAGCGGAAACAATTCCACCAGCGGCGGGACAACCGGGGAGCCGCCATTGCCGAAAGGAAAAGTGAATTTTGCGGTTACTACATCAGATGGCGCTGTGCCTGAGATTACGAGAGCGCTGATAGATGGGAAACAGGAAGCAGACATCAGTGGAGAGAAAGAATTAAGCTACGGTACCCATGTCATATATATTGAAGCAAAGGGTTATCATAACTTTAGTTTCAGTTTTGAAATAAATGCAGAAGAAAGGGAACCGATTTCTTGTGAATTGATAGCGATAACACAGCAGCCTGATCCGTCGACCTCATCGGGAGAAAGTACGGAGACGCCTTCCGATGGGACAACGGAAACGCCATCCGATGGGACAACAGAAACATCTTCCGGCGGAACTACGGGGGAACCGCCGTTGCCCCCTGCCGAGGATTCACTGACTGAGGAACAGGTTATAATCAATCAGGAGTCACACCCCATCCGAAATTTCTTTTCATCCTTATTTAAGAAATGAGAAGAATGGAAATATCCGGAATCAGTAACAAAACAAAGGAGACTCACATGTCTTGCAAAAAATATACTTACGAAGACTTACTCGGGATCATCGCCACCCTGCGGGGTGAAAACGGCTGTCCCTGGGACAAAGTACAGACACACGAGAGCTTAAAACCCTGTATGATGGAGGAGGCAGCGGAACTGCTCGCCTCCATTCGCATTTATGACAAGACGGGAAACCCCGAAAACATGATCGAGGAGCTGGGCGACGTTCTGCTTCAGGTGGTCATGCATGCCCAGATTGCTTCTGAGGAGGGCATTTTTAGCATGGAGGACGTGGTCAACGATGTCAGCTGTAAGATGGTGCGGCGGCATCCCCATGTTTTTGGAACGGGCGAGGCGGATACGCCCGACGAGGTTCTTGTCAACTGGGAGGAAATCAAAAAAGAGGAAAAGAAGGACAAAGACTGGATAGCCTCTCCCTTACGAGAGGTTCCGCAGGAGCTTCCGGCACTGACCAGAGCAGTCAAAGTTTTGAAAAAGATAGATAAACATTACGAGAAAGGAAACACCTACGAACAGGATACGGCGGCGATCAGCGAATTGGCGGCAGCTTTGCAGAGTTGTACGCCGGGAGAAGACGATGAGAAGCTTCAGACCCTTTTTTCCGATCTTCTTTTGCGCATCAGCGATGCGGCAAGAATAGCGGGATTGCCGCTGGAACAGCTTTTGCGAGATCGGATTGACGATTTAATTGATAAATATGAGTGAAAATACGCGAATATTCTGACAATTGAAGAAATATTCCTCAGATAGTTAATTTACATAATGACAGAAGGGGAAATAATCCCGAAAAATGCCGTAAAAATGGCATTTTTTGCTTGACAAGCCTGATAAAAAAAGCTATAAATATATATAGGTTTCCGAGGGGAACCCAAAATCTGATAACTCATTTTAAGAGGAGGAGTTCAAAATGAACAAGACAGAGTTAGTTGCAGCAATGGCTGATCAGGCAGGCTTATCTAAGAAGGATGCAGAGAAGGCTTTAAAGGCATTCACGGATGTGGTTGCAGATGAGCTGAAGAAGGATGGCAAAGTGCAGTTAGTTGGCTTTGGTACCTTTGAGGTTTCCAAGAGAGCGGCAAGAGAGGGCAGAAATCCTCAGAGTGGCGCTGTTATGAAGATTGCAGCATCCAAGGCTCCTAAGTTTAAGGCTGGCAAGGCTTTAAAGGATATGCTTAACGCATAATTACATTTTCAGGAAGCTGATGAGGCCTGTGTGCATAGCATACAGGCCTTTTTTTCCGCGTATAAGCAGAAACAGAAAACGAAATAGGCGAAAAACGCGAAACATTTCGAGTCTGCTTATACGCGCAGAGAAAGGAGAATATATGAGACTGGACAAATATTTGAAGGTATCGCGCCTGATCAAGCGCCGGACAGTGGCCAATGAGGCCTGTGACGCGGGCAGGGTCTTTATCAATGACAGACCGGCCAAGGCCTCCGCGAATGTGAAGGCGGGAGATATTATCACGATACAGTTCGGAAATAAAGAGGTGAAAGTGGAAGTTCTCACAGTGCAGGAGACGGTGCGTAAGGAGGAAGCAAAGGAGCTGTTCCGCTATCTGACCTAGCGAAAAGGCATATTTTTGAATGATCAGACATACATTGAATCAGTACCGTAAACAGGGTGGGGACAGGAGGGCGTGTATGGAAGATCTGAATGGCGGCACAAAAAGACTGCATAAGCTGATGCTTACGGGCAGAAAGACCTGTGCCTTGAGCGGGGTGAACGATGTGCTTTCCTTTGATGTGAACGAGATTCTGTTGGAGACGGAACAGGGAATGCTGATGATCAAAGGCGCTGAGCTGCACGTGAGCCGCCTTTCTCTGGACAAGGGCGAGGTGGACATTGACGGGCGCATCGACAGCTTTACCTACTCAGAGGGCGCGGGGTACGGAACGAAGGGCGAATCGCTGCTCTCGAGACTGTTTAAATGACGGGATGGAAGGGGTAGAATATGAGCCGGGAGATCGTGCAGGAGCTTACTTTTTTTGCGCATTCTGTCCTTATGGGGTTAGCCATCACCTTTGTCTATGACTGGATTCGCGTTCTGCGCAGGCTTTTTAAGCACGGGACGCTTTTGACTTCTCTGGAGGACTTATTCTTCTGGCTGGTCTGCGGGCTTGCCGTCTTTTATATGCTCTATCGGGAAAATAACGGGACGCTGCGATGGTTTGCCGTAATGGGTGCCACGATCGGTATGGTTTTTTACAAAATAATGATTCGGAATATGTTTGTAAATATTATGTCAACATGCTTACACAAGATTATGTGGTTCCTGTTCCGTATTCTACAATTTGTGCTAAAACCCCTGAAACGCTTATTTTGTGCGGGGGAAACACTTGTTCTGCATATGGCGAAAAGTTTGGAAAAATGTAAAAAATTTGTTAAAAAACGGTTGACGGTTTGCATAAAAACCCTTAGAATGGTTTTATGTAAACGATAACAGCGCCAGAGAGGGGAACATTCGGGGCATGGCAGGAAAAGCAGCATATCGGAAAAGGCGGCAGAACAGACTGGCCATGCTTTTAGTTACCACTGTGGTATTGATGATGATGCTCGTGGTTACCGTTAAGAGTGTGGAGCTGCGGGAAAAACGGGCAGTTTACCGAGAGCGGGAGGAAGCTTTGCTTCAGGAGATCGAGCTGGAGGAGAGCAGATCCGCCGAGATAGAAGAATATGGAAAGTACACGCAGACCAAGAAGTTCGTGGAGGAAGTCGCGAAGGAGAAGCTGGGTCTGGTGTATGAGGGAGAGATTATCTTCAAGGATGAAAAATAGACAGATTTTGGAGGCGTCCGAGGTCTGTCTTTGATTTTGCGCATAAATGTAATTCTTCCTTCATATATATGTGTAAGGCGGATCGTGCGGGCGTTTCCGCTTTGTCATGGACAAGCAGTCAGGGTATGAAGGGAGCATATATTTATGAAAAAACAGATGCAGCTTAAAGAGGATGACCGGGTAGAGATCATACCGGAGTATGGGAGGCAAAAGCTTTTAAGCTGTGCAGAGTCTTTTCGGGATCTGGCGGAGCTTTTCGAGGATGGACATGCCGACAAGACGCCAGTGGAGGACGAGCCTGCGGACAGGCAGGAATATCTCTGCAAAAGGCGGATGCAGGAAAATCAGGAGCTTATTGCGGAGCATTTGAAGGAAATGTCACATATTTTAGCGACAGTGGCGAGAGAGACCTGCCGGTGTTATCCCATGGGGGAACGGAAGTTCAGGCAGATGTCCCTCCTTTTTAAAGAATCTGGTATTCTGCTTCGTAATTATCTGGAGATGGAGCATGAGGACGGGCGGCGCGAGATCAGCCTTACCCTGCGGCAGGCGGAAAAAAAGTGGCTGCGTTTTGGCGAGATGGAGCATATTTCTACCGAAGATGTGGCGGATTATCTGTCGGTGGCTATGAACCGCAGGCTGTGTATGGCAAAGAACACGCCCCCGTATCTGACGGAAGAGTATAATACATATTATTTTCTGGAGGAACCGCCCTATCATCTGCTCACGGGCTTTGCCAGAGCGGTGAAGGAGTCGGAAAAAGAATCGGGAGACAGCTATTCCTTCTGCGAGGCGGATACAGGAAGACTGCTGATGCTTCTCTCGGACGGTGTTGGTTCCGGTGAAGCGGCCCGTCGGGAATCCGAGCGGGTGATCGAGATGATGGAACGTTTTCTGGAGGCGGGATTCGGCAAGGAGACAGCGGTGCAGATGGTGAACGGTGCGCTGGTGACGGCCGGACAGGAGCAGGTAATGTCTACGCTGGATATCTGCGATATCGACCTCTACACGGGGAATTGCGAATTTGTTAAGGTGGGTGCAGCCTGCACCTATATCAAACGCGGGCGGCTGGTGGACAGAATTTCTGCACAGAATCTCCCGCTGGGCGTTTTCGGGCAGATCAATCCGGAGATTCAGACGAGGACGCTTATGAGCGGAGATTATGTGATCATGCTCTCAGACGGTGTGTTGGAGGCGCTTTCTGAGGGGATCGGGGAACAGATCCTTCCTGAGATTGTCGGCAGGCTGGAGTACCGGAATCCCGGGGAGATCGCCAATCAGATCCTCGCCTATGCGATCGGGCAGAGCAGGGGGCGGATCAGAGACGATATGACAGTGCTTGTGGCGGGGATCTGGGATCAGGAGGACGCTTTATAGAACAGGGAAAGAAACGAATAGATGAAAAATGAAATTTACGGTAAGGTGAAAAAGTACATAGATGTGTGTGACATGATCGCAGCGGGAGATTTTGTGGCGGCCGGCATTTCGGGCGGCGCGGATTCCGTCTGTCTTTTGCATATCCTTTGGCGGTTGAGGGCGGAGAGACCCTTTCAGCTGGCAGCAGTGCACGTGAACCATGGTTTGCGGAAGGAGGCGGGGGAGGATGCCGCCTTTGTGAGGAAGCTCTGCATGGAGTGGGAGATCCCTTTTTTTCTGCGGGAGGTGGACGTATCGGGCTATGCTGTCCGTCATAAGGTATCTACAGAGGAGGCGGGAAGGCTGTTCCGCTATCAGGCCTTTGAGGAGACGCTTGCCGGGCTGGGATGTGCCGAGGCGGAGCCGCAGGCGGCTTCTGAGCATATGGCAATTCGCAGACGGCATAGGATTGCGGTGGCGCACAATGCGCAGGACAGGGCGGAGACCATGCTCTTTCATCTGTTTCGCGGCAGCGGGCTGAGGGGCCTTTCCTCTATTCGCCCTGTCAGGGAGGCGGTGATCCGTCCCCTGCTGCAGCTTAGCCGGGCGGAGATCGAGGAATATCTGGCCACACAGGGACTGTCCTGGCGCGAGGACAGCACGAACGAGGGGGATGCTTACGCCCGCAATCGGATCCGTCACCATATTCTTCCCTGCGCTGAGCGGGAGATCTGCAGCGCGGCGGTGGCCCATATGGGAGATTTGGCGGATCTTCTGGCAGAGACGGAGGATTATCTGGCGCGGGAGACAGAGAAACTCTATGAGAGCTGCCTTGAGGAACCACAAGATGAGATGGCGGCATTTTCGGAAGCGGGAGAGGCTCATAGACAGGTGCTCCGTCTCGACAAATTGAAAGAATTGGATCCGGTAATGCAAAAGCGTGTGCTTTTGCACGCAATTGAGCGCGTTGTTCCCTATCGGAAAGATATTACCGCGCGGCACATAGAAGGCATGCTTGTGCTTTTGGAAAAGGACGGCTGCGGGAAACTTTCTCTGCCCTGTGAGATCAGGGTATGCAAGGAGTACAACGTTTTAACGTTGAGACATGCGGCCGAGATTCTTTCGCCCCAAACAGGCTCCTTTTCATTTGTCCTGTGGGAGAGAGAGGCGATTCCCGAGAATTCTCTTTTCTACAAAAAAGAGCAAAATATTCCTGAAAATAGATATACGAAATGGTTTGATTATGATAAAATAACTACGTCTTTACTTCTGCGCCCCAGAAAAAAAGGGGATTATCTTACCATAGATGATGCGTTCCACACCCAGTCTCTGAAACGGTATCTGATCAATGAGAAGATACCGAAAGAAAAACGGGACAGCCTATTCGTACTGGCGGATGAAAGCCATGTGCTCTGGGTTCCAGGATATCGTACGAGCAGCGGTTTTCGTGTAGAAGCGGATACGAAGCGCGTATTGGAAGTGCGCTTAGAAAATACAAAAGGAGAAAATGATGGCGGAGAGAATAGAGGTATTGTTGACGGAAGCGCAGGTTAATGCGCGGATTCAGGAGATTGGAGAGCAGATTTCCAAAGATTATGCCGGGAAGCAGGTGCATCTGGTCTGTGTTTTGAAAGGGGGCAGCTTTTTTATGTGCGAGCTGGCCAAGCGGATCACCGTTCCTGTCTCCTTAGATTTTATGTCGGTATCCAGCTATGGCGGCGATACGAAGTCGAGCGGCGTAGTCAGGGTCGTGAAGGATGTGGATGAATCTCTGACGGGGAAAAATGTGCTGGTGGTGGAAGATATCGTGGATTCCGGACGGACGCTGAGCTATCTGCTTGACATGCTGCGGGAGAGAGGGCCGGTAGATGTGAAACTCTGCACACTATTGGATAAGCCTGACCGGCGGGTAGTTGATGTGAAGGTTGACTATACAGGTTTTCAGATTCCTGATGAGTTTGTGGTGGGGTACGGTCTGGATTATGATCAGAAATACCGAAATCTTCCTTATATAGGTATCGTAAAATTTGACTGACTTGGAGAAAATTCGGGTAGAAGCAGAGGAAATATTACATGAACAAGAGTGGTAGAGGTTATTATCTGTATTTTGTGATCATCATCTGTCTGTTGCTGTTTACGGTCTGGGTCGGAACGCTTCGGGTTCCGGCGAGCGGTTATACAAGAGGACAGTTTGAGCGGCAGATCGAGAATAATGAAGTTGCTCTGGTAACGGTCTCCCCGGGAAAGGAGACGCCGACAGGTTCCCTGAAGGTAATCCTGAAAAGCGGTGAGGAGAAAACGCTTTATGTGACGGATGTGACGGAGATGGAAGCGTTCGTCAGGAGTCACGGCATAGACTGCACGGTGGAGAGTGTACCGGAGGAGAGCTGGTTTTTGAACAGTGTTCTTCCTATTTTGATCGTAGTAGTGGTCTGTGTCTTCTTCTTTGTAATGATGAACTCCCAGAATGCAGGCGGCGGTGGCGGCAAGATGATGAACTTTGGCAAGAGCCGCGCCCGACTTACTATGGGAGGCGAGAACAAGATCACGCTGAACGAGGTAGCCGGCTTAAAGGAGGAGAAGGAGGAACTGCAGGAGATCGTGGAGTTTCTGCGGGAGCCCGGGAAGTTTACCAAGGTGGGAGCGAGGATTCCCAAGGGTGTGCTTCTGGAAGGTGCGCCGGGTACCGGTAAGACACTCCTTGCCAAGGCGATCGCGGGTGAGGCAAATGTGCCCTTCTTTAGTATTTCCGGTTCCGATTTTGTGGAGATGTTCGTGGGCGTGGGCGCGTCCCGTGTACGCGATATGTTTGCGGAGGCGAAGAGACACGCGCCCTGTATTATTTTCATAGATGAGATCGATGCGGTGGCGAGACGCCGCGGCACCGGTATGGGCGGCGGCCATGACGAGAGAGAGCAGACCCTGAACCAGCTGTTGGTGGAGATGGACGGTTTTGGCGTCAACGAGGGGATCATTGTGATGGCGGCGACAAACCGTGTGGATATCCTGGATCCCGCGATTCTGCGTCCGGGGCGTTTTGACAGGAAGATCACGGTAGTGTCTCCCGATGTGCGGGGCAGGGAGGATATCCTGAAAGTACATGCCAAGAATAAGCCTCTGGGGGATGATGTTAATCTGGAACAGATTGCGCAGACCACGGCGGGCTTTACGGGAGCAGATCTCGAAAATCTTTTAAACGAAGCGGCCATCAATGCGGCTATGGACAAGCGCAGTTTTGTGCGGCAGGAGGATATTAAACGAGCCTTCATCAAGGTGGGGATCGGTGCAGAGAAGAAGAGCCGCATCATCTCGGAAAAGGAGAAGAAAATCACGGCTTACCATGAGGCGGGTCATGCCATTCTCTTCCATGTGCTGCCGGATGTAGGGCCTGTCTACACCGTATCCATCATTCCCACAGGACTGGGCGCGGCGGGTTATACGATGCCTCTTCCCGAGAAGGATGAAATGTTTTTGACAAAAGGAAAGATGCTGGAAGATATCATGGTCTCTTTAGGCGGACGCATTGCGGAGGAGATCATCTTTGACGACATTACCACGGGTGCATCCAGCGATATTAAGAAAGCGACCAAAGCTGCCCGCAGGATGGTGACCAGATACGGAATGTCCGACAATATCGGTGTGATCAATTACGACGATGACGACGACGAGGTGTTCATTGGTCGGGATCTGGCGCATGCGAAGACGCACAGCGAACTGGTTTCGGGTGAAATTGACAGAGAAGTGAAGAGTATCATCGACGAGTGTTATCAGAAAGCGAAAGATATCATCATGGAGCATGAGGATGTACTTCACAAGTGCGCAAAGCTTCTTTTGGAGAAGGAAAAGATAGGCCGTGCGGAGTTCGAGGCGTTGTTTGACGTTTATTATCCTCAGCCTGAAGAACCCGGCGAGCGGGTGGGAGAGAAAGAATAGCCATTAGTTTTGTAAGAAGTGCACAAAAACAAGGTGTTGAAATTGTAATATTTGTGAATCCTTGGTATTGTAGACACACAGGGGGTGTGCTAATATACTACTTGTAACCCCCCAATACATTATATAGTTTTTTGCTATACCCCATAAGAAAGAAATACCTTCTCTGAACAAGACAGTTGCAAAACTGTCTTGTTCGCTTTTTATTTGACTTGAATATATACAATATATAGGATAAAATATCTACATATAGATTTTTATAGGAAAGGCTGATCATGGATATCAATCAATTTCAGAAGGCGGAAAAGAATCAGCAGTACTTTGCGGGTATGCGCCCCGTGTTTAACAGAAAGGCGCTGTTTACGGATACAACGGCAGATTATCTGTCTCCGCCCGAACCCAGTGCTTATGGGGAGGTCACGGTGCGGTTCCGCTCCGGAAAAAACAACATTGATAAAGTTTTTTTTGTGAATAAGGGTGAGAAGCACCTGATGCTGAAGGCAGAGTCGGACGAATATTTCGATTATTACGCGCACACGGTTCAGTTGGAGAATGAGAAGCTGAGCTATTACTTTGAGATCATAGCGGGAAAGCTTTCCTGCTTCTTTGATAAGCGAGGTGTCGCAAAGGACATCAATGAGTACTATCAGTTTCAGGTCATACCGGGCTTCAAGACTCCTGATTGGGCGAAGGGCGCCGTATTTTATCAGATTTACGTTGACCGTTTCTACAACGGAGATCCCACCAATGACGTGCTGACCAACGAATACCAGTACATTGAGGATAAGACTGTTCGTGTGGAGGATTGGGATAAGTATCCGGCGGCAATGGGCGTGCGCGAGTTTTACGGCGGTGACCTGCAGGGCGTTCTTGACAAGATGGACTATCTGCAGGATCTGGGTGTGGATGTGATCTATTTTAATCCTCTTTTTGTTTCACCCTCCAATCATAAGTATGACATTCAGGATTATGACTATATTGATCCTCATTTCGGCAAGCTCGTGCACGATGAGGGCGAGCTTTTAGATCATGGACAGAGGGAAAACCGTTTTGCCACCAGATACATCGACCGCATTACCAACCGTGAGAATCTGGAAGCCAGTAACGCGCTTTTTGCCGAGGTGGTGAAGGAAGCTCACAGAAGGGGCATGAAAGTGATCCTGGACGGTGTGTTCAATCACTGCGGTTCCTTTAACAAGTGGATGGATAAAGAGCGAATCTATGAGAATGTGCCCGGGTATGAGAAGGGAGCTTACATCTCCAAGGACAGCCCCTATCATAATTATTTCCGGTTTCATGACGAGCATAAGTTCCCTTTCAATAATACCTATGACGGCTGGTGGGGCCATGACACGCTGCCCAAGCTCGACTACGAAAACTCCAGACAACTTTTCGATTATGTTCTGTATATCGGAAGAAAGTGGGTATCCCCTCCCTTCAATGTGGATGGATGGCGGCTGGACGTAGCAGCAGATTTGGGTCACAGTCCGGAGTTTAACCATTACTTCTGGAAGGAATTTCGAAAGACGGTCAAGATGGCGAATCCTAACGCCATCATTCTGGCGGAGCACTATGGCAATCCCAGAGACTGGCTGCAGGGTCAGGAGTGGGATACGGTTATGAACTACGACGCCTTCATGGAGCCGGTGACCTGGTTTTTGACAGGAATGCAGAAGCACAGTGACGACTACAGGGAGGATATGCGGGGCAACGCTGACGCTTTTTGGGGGGCTATGCGGCATCACAGCGCAAACTTTACGACATCTTCCCTGTTGGTGGCGATGAACGAGCTCTCCAATCACGACCATTCCCGCTTTCTTACCCGCACGAACCGCAGAGTGGGGAGGACGAACACCTTAGGGCCTCAGGCGGCAAACGAGGGCATCAATAAGGCGGTTTTGCGGGAGGCTGTTGTGATTCAGATGACCTGGCCCGGCGCGCCTACCATCTATTACGGGGATGAGGCGGGTGTCTGCGGCTTTACGGATCCCGATAACAGGCGAACCTATCCCTGGGGACACGAGGACAAAGAACTGATTGCCTTCCATAAGGATATTATCAAAATTCATAAATCCTATCAGGAGTTTTTGACGGGCTCCACAAAACAGGTAGAGGCTGACTATAACGTGATCGGATACGGCAGGTTTACCAGAGAGGCGCAGTCCCTGATTCTGGTAAACAATAACGATCATGAGATTACAAAGGAGATTTCCGTGTGGTATCTGGGAATCCCGAAGGAGTGCACGATGACCCGCCTGCTTATGACTTCGGCGGACGGGTATACCACGGAAGCCAAGGAGTATCCTGTTGTGGCAGGCAAGATCAAGGTGGCGCTGCCGACGACATCTGCCCTTATTTTGAGACACGAAAACCGCAGGGAGAGAAGTTTTTTGGGATTCAAATGAGATAGGCGGCGCGGAGGAGCGCAGGCGAAGCTATGAAAATATTAAAACGTATTCTGACAGGCATAGGAGTTTTGGCGGCGCTTTTGTGTGCCCTCATCATTATGTCCGCAGTCAATCCGGATATCACAGAGACGCTGTCTTCTCTGGTCATAGGAAACGGGTTTCCGGGCAGGGAGAAAACTGTACAGGAGGATGCCCCGGTTTCGGACAATTATGACTGGGATGAGCCGGAGGGGGAGTCTCTTGGAGCAGAGCCGGATTTTGAGGAGAATTTTGACGAGGATGTCGGTGAAGAGTCTGACATGGGAGAGGATTCGTCTGCAGATGATGCGGACGAAACGGCGTTTTTGTCGGAGGACAACGACTATAGCTATGACAGGTCTTCTTCCGGAGACGGAAATGACAGTGAACGCATCAAAGGCGCAAACGGTTACGAGGCGCCCTCCGAGCTGGATATCAAAGTGCCGGAAGCGGTGAACGGTAAGGGAGGCTATCAGCCCATCACGGAGAAATCCGAAGAGCTGCCGGGCGCCGAAGGCGGAGAGTACACAAGTACTCTGGGATACGGCGAGACGGGGGATGGCCTTTTTTTTGATGCCAATCTTTATCCCTACTATCAGATGATTGACCCAAAAGGTCAACACCTTTATCGCCAGATATATGCTAATGCGATTGTGATGAATGCCGCGTTCGTGCCAATCGAGGCGGTTCCCGTATCGCAGCTGAAGAATGTGGTGATGGCAGTGTACAACGATCACCCTGAGCTGTTTTGGCTGAATACGATATTTACCTGTAAGTATGACCAGAATAAGATCTGTGCCGAACTGGAGTTAGAATTTAATATGAAAAAGGAGGAGCTGGCGGCAGCCTCCACGGAGTTTTTCAACACCACGAACAGTCTTTTGACGCAGGTGGAGAATCTGGGAACGCCCTATGAAAAGGAAAGACGCCTGCACGATATCCTGATTGACAAGATTGCGTATGAGAAAGGTGCGGACAAAAATCAAAGTGCCTACAGTGCGTTGGTGGAAGGAAAGAGCGTGTGCGCGGGATATGCGAGAGCTTACCAGTACCTGATGCAGAGACTGGGAATTCCGTGTTACTATTGTACGGGTTTTGCAGGGACGGATCACGCCTGGAATATCGTAGCGATGGATGATGGTTATTATAACGTAGATCTGACCTGGGACGACACGCCGGGCGGTGAGTACGATTACTTTAACAAGACGGACAGCGATTATGCGGATACGCATGTGAGGCGTGATCTTTCGGTAAATCTGCCTCGATGCGAAGGAGAGCGGTATCGGAATCTGTAGGAAAAACATCTAAGGGCTGATATAAAAAGCCCTTTTCTTATGAGAAGAAGGCAGGGGAAAGTAAAAGGAGAACTGTATGAGTATATTATGGGATGACAAGGCAGCCGTGGAGTGGGAAGAGGCATTTCCGATAGGGAATGGACGGATCGGCGCCATGATATTCGGCGGTCCCGGCTATGAGCATTTACAGCTGAATGAGGAGAGTATCTGGTATGGCGGTCCCGTGAATAGGCTGAACCCGGATATGAAGGAAAATCTGCCCAAAATCAGGGAATTGATCTTTGCCGGAAGGATTGCAGAGGCGGAGAAGCTGATGTGGTTAACGATGTCCGGCTGCCCGAACGGTCAGCATCCTTATCAGACCTTAGGGGATATGACGATTGATTTTGATGCGTTCGGAGAGCCGGGAGAAATTACGGACTATCGCAGGGAATTGGATCTGGAGCAGGCTCTGCACAAAGTATCTTTTCGGAAAAACGGAGTATGGTATCAAAGGGAGACTATCTGCTGTAACCCGGTGAATGCCATTATCATGCACATCACCACGCAGGCCGGAGGAAAGATCGGTTTTTGGGCCGGTCTGGATAGATGGAAATTTTTTGACGGTATAGAGAAAACCGCTGCCAATGAGATTTATCTCCATGGAAATCTGGGCAGAGGAGGC
Organism: Lachnospiraceae bacterium; assembly: GCA_029067085.1. Classification (GTDB taxonomy): domain Bacteria; phylum Bacillota; class Clostridia; order Lachnospirales; family Lachnospiraceae; genus UBA3282. The sequence goes on from JAIEFE010000019.1 coordinate 179,434, forward strand.
TATGAATTTGCAATGAAGCTTCGGGCAGAAGTCCGGGGCGGCAGTGTGAAGACAGTGGGTGAGCGTCTTGTGGTGGAAGATGCGCAGGAAGTAACGTTGTATTTTACGGCGGATTGTACCTATCACTATACAAAAGAGGAGAAGCAGGCAGCTCTTGACAAGTACTTGGGGCAGCTTCCGACAGACCGTGAAAGCTGTCCCATGGATGCGGAGAAACGTTCCTGCTATGAGGAAGAAGAATGGTGGATACAGCAGGGACTGCAAAGGCTTCTGTGCGTTCATATGGATGAATGTCTGGATACCGCACAGGGAATGGGCTGGGAGAATCTGCTGGATGTCCATGTAAAGGACTATCGGAGTCTGTATGGGAAAGTGGAACTTCATCTGGAGGGGGAGGAAGAAGGCGACAGACTTCCCACCTGTAAAAGAGTACGGCAGGCGGCTGAACAAACTGCGGATATCGGACTGAGCAAGCTGTATTTTGATTATGGAAGGTATCTCTTAATTGCCTGCAGCAGAAAGGGAACTCTGCCTGCAACCTTACAGGGGCTGTGGAACAAGGACATGACTCCGCCGTGGGATTGTAAATATACCGTCAACATCAATACGGAGATGAATTACTGGCCGGCAGAGAGCTGTGATCTTTCAGAATGCCATTTGCCCTTGTTTGAATTGTTAAAGAAAATGCTGCCGGATGGCAGGCGGACGGCACGGGAGATGTACGGCTGCAGGGGATGGGTTTGTCATCACAATACGGATGTTCACGGAGATACCGTTCCGCAGGATCTCTGGATCCCGGGAACGTATTGGGTCATGGGTGCTGCATGGCTGTGTACTCACCAGTGGACACATTATCAGTACACGAAAGACATGAGCTTTTTACAGGAACAGTTCCCTATCATGTGTGAGGCAGCGCTGTTTTTCCGGGATTTTCTGGTAGAGCATGAAGGGTATCTGGTGACCTGCCCTTCCGTTTCACCGGAGAATACCTATATTTTGCCAAGTGGTGAGAAGGGGGCAAACGGTTACGGCGTGACTATGGACAATCAGATCCTGCGGGATCTGTTTGGACAATGTGTGGCGGCGTATCACGAACTAACCCGGGTGAAAGCTTTGACACAGGAAGTAAAAGCGGCACTGAGAGAAGCGCAGATCGATGATGTGGAGCAGTTCGTGGAAATCATCGGTAAGATGCGGGAGCAGTTGAAACCTACACAGATAGGACCCAGAGGAACGATTTTGGAGTGGCAGGAGGACTATGAGGAGTGGGAGCCGGGACATCGGCATATATCCCATCTCTACGGACTGCACCCCTCTGAGCAGATTACCATGGACGGTACGCCGGAACTTGCTGCGGCAGCCGGAAAGACACTGGAATTCAGATTGTCGCATGGAGGCGGACATACGGGCTGGAGCAGGGCATGGATCATCAATCATTATGCAAAGCTTTGGGATGGAGAAAGGGCATATTATCATTTGCAGCAGCTTTTTGCCAATTCTACTTATCCGAACCTGTTTGATAAACATCCGCCGTTTCAGATTGACGGGAATTTCGGAGCGACAGCGGCCATTGCGGAGATGCTTGTTCAGAATACGCAGGAGCGCATTGTGCTTTTGCCGGCATTGCCGTCTGCGTGGAAAAAAGGGAGTGTGAGGGGACTTCGTCTAAAAGGCGGCGCGTCTATTGACCTGTCATGGGAAGACGGGAAGTTATGCAAATGTGAGATCACCGCGGACAAGGCATTCCATAGCCGGCTTTGTCTGGGAGAAGAGAAAAGAGAAGTAATTTTGCAGGAAGGAGAGCGGATTACGCTTTTGTTTTAGCAGGAATAACATATATTCCCTTCTATATGACAGTGTGTCTCCAGAAGGGAATATACGTGAAGACTTTAAGCTTATTTTTTCAGCTCCTCAAGATTCTGCACCAGCCGTATTCCTGCAAGCTGCGCAATTTCCTCGCGCACCTTTTCAGTGTCGGCATCCAGCCGGACGCTGAGCCGGTAGTTAAAAGAATTCTTCAACGGATTTTCCGTGAAGGCGGCGGTCAGTTCTTCATCTAAGTAGTTACTGCTGAACTCGTTCCAGGCCTCATCACCGGAAACGAAGCGGCAGGAGGAAACGCCGGGAATCTGAGAAAGCTTTCCGCCGATACGGTCAATCTCTGCCTGAGACAGACCGCTCTCCATAAAGACCGCCAGGTTCTTTTCCTGATAGACATTGTAGGCAAAAGAAGTGGTGCCGGAGATCAGGATCGCGAAAGCGGCGATCAGGGCAGCAGCGGTTTTGGAACAGCGGGCATAAAAGGGATGTTTCGTCCGATGGACAGTGCAGTTTTGTATCAAGGTGTCAGCCAGCTCTGCGGGCATGGCGATAGCATTTTTAATCTGTAACATATCAGTTTTATTCATATAGTTCCTCCATTCAATTTATTTAAGGTTTGGAAAGCATTCTCGACTGGAAACTCGGGAACGGTTTTCGGTTCAGATAATGCAAGCTTTAAGGCTTCTCTGCCGCGCTGCATTCGCTTTTTTACGGCATTTTCCGACAGATGGAGAACTTTCGCGATCTCCGCAACAGAATACCCTTCGAAATAGTGCAAGATCAGAACGCTCTTCCATTTCGCAGGCAGTGCGTATAGTTCCTCCAGATGTGCCTGCTGTTCCGGGGCAGGCAGATATTCCCGGAGCAGATCCAGGTCTGTGTAGGCGTGTTTCCTGCGGAACCGCAGACAGTCCATACAACAGTTATTGGTGACTCGAAGCAGCCATGCCCGCTCGTGTTCTGTGGATACAAAGGAAGGTGCCTTTTCCAGAAAACGGAGCAGTACCTCCTGCAAAACATCCTGAACATCATGGGGATTACCCAGCAGCAGATAGGCACTCCGATAAAGAGCGTTGCCGTGAACATCCAGAATATGACGGATATCCGTCTCATTTGTGTGCATAACATCTCCTTTCTCTTGATCCGTTTTAAGAGGCCTCTTGTCCTATATACGGCAGGCAGAGCGGATTGGTGACAGGAAAATTTGTTTTTTTCTTCAATTTATTTTATTATATAGGAAACCGCGACAGCCGGATTAAAAAATTGGCAGTAAACAGGAGGAAGCTAATATGCTATCATTTGAGAGCGATTATATACAGGGAGCCCATGAAAAGATTCTGGAGCGTTTGGCGGAGACAAACAGGGAGCCGTTGTCCGGCTATGGGAATGACAAATACTGTGAGAGTGCGAAGGAAAAGATCAGAAAAACCTGTGGTTGTGAAGAGGCGGAGATTTTTTTCCTGACGGGCGGCACGCAGACCAATATGGTGGTGATCAGTTCCATGCTCAGACCCTATGAGGGTGTGGTTGCGGCTCAGACCGGGCACGTCAGCCTCCACGAGGCGGGAGCCATCGAGCACAGCGGCCACAAGGTGCTCACGATCCCGGAGCATGAGGGGAAGATTGACGCGGCGGAGCTTGCGGCGTATCTGAAGGCCTACTGGGAGGACGCCAATTACGAACATATGGTCTTCCCGGGCATGGTGTACATCACGCACCCCACCGAGTACGGTACCCTGTACACATCGGCGGAGCTTACGGCCATTGCCGAAATATGCAGCACATACAAAATTCCGTTGTTTCTGGATGGTGCAAGGCTGGGCTATGGTCTGATGAGCCGCGAAACGGATGTGACGCTTCCCATGATCGCTGCTCTGTGCGATGTGTTCTATATCGGCGGTACAAAGGTGGGGGCCCTCTGTGGGGAGGCGGTGGTCTTTCCGAAAAAGAATATGCCGCCTCACTTTATGACGATGGCAAAGCAGAAAGGGGCGCTCCTCGCGAAGGGACGGCTTTTGGGCGTGCAATTTGATGTCCTTTTTACGGACGATCTGTATTTTACGATCAGCAGACATGCCATTGATATGGCGGAAATGTTAAAACAGGTGTTTCGGGAAAAGAAGAAACGGTTTTTTCTGGATTCTCCTACGAATCAGCAGTTCCTTATTCTGGAGGATGCGGAGATTACACGTTTGAGAGAGCAGGTGGCCTTTGAAATCTGGGAGAGATACGATGAAACCCATACGGTCGTGCGCTTTGCGACAAGCTGGGCCACTGAGCCGGAGGATGTGGAACGCCTGCGGGAGTTTATTTAAGAAATAAGATGCAACCTTATAACCAGTTGGCAGGTATTATCAGTAGAGCCATGTAAGAGGCATGCGGCTGCACTGCCTTTTACACGAAATGAGGCTATTTATGACGAAAGAGGAACAGATCACAGCGGAGGCGGCGATAGATCGATACGCCGACATGGTGTATCGTCTGGCGCTTGCGCAGATGAAAAACAGAACAGATGCGGACGACCTTTTTCAGGAGGTGTTTGTCCGCCTGGTCAGTCATATCGGGGAATTACAATCTTGGGAGCATGTGAAGGCGTGGCTGATCAGGGTGACGATCAATTGCGCAAAAAAGCACTTTGACCTGTATTGGAATAAAAATGTGGACTATCTGGAGGATGAGGCGAAGCTTCGCGGTGAGGAAGCCTATGAGCCGCCGGAGGAACATCCCGTCAGAGGGGCTGTTTCAAAGCTCCCGCCAAAGTATCGAATGGCGGTGCATCTCTTCTACTATGAGGAACTTTCGGTTGCGGAGATTGCGGCTTTTACCGGGCAGAAGGAGGGCACCGTCAAATCACAGCTCCATCGGGCGAGAGAGATGCTAAAGGAGCTGTTGGAAGATGTCGGAGCCGGGTAGGAAAGATTATGTAAAAACCGTTTAGATGGAAAAAGGAAGTTGTGGATGATGACAGAGCAGTACAAGGATTCCTATCAAAATAAATACAGAGAAGAGATCGCGCAGGTACATGCGCCCCAAAGCCTGATCGAGCGGACAAAGGCGGCTATGCGTGAAGAGGAAAAGCGGCTTGCACGGGCAGCTGTGTCGGGGAGAGGGACGGCTGTGGAAGCGATAGAGATGACCTATGCAAATGACAGCAGGCAGAGCAGAAAATTTTCTGTTCGCAGTTTTGCTTACCCGTTGACAGCAGCTGCAGCGGTCCTGATCCTGGCGTCGGTGTCTCTGACCATGCGGGGCCTTAAATCCGGGGATATGGCGCCTGCGGCGGATACAGCCTATAGTGGAGCGGCTGAAAACGGTGCGGTTTATGAGAAATCTGCAGACTTTGATGCAGGGTTTGCAGAAAGTGTGGAAGAGGCAGCGGTTGAGACGGCGGAAGAAGCAGGAGATATGGCGCCTGCGGCCGGAGCGGCGGTGACTGAAAGCGCAGCAGCGGAAGCGCCTGCAGAGGATGATGCGCCGGCTGTCAACAGGGAGCACAAAACTATGAGCGCGGCAAATGATATGATACAGAATCAGAGCGCCACGGTCGGTGCGGAAGAGTCCGAAGCTGAGAGAGAAGAAGCCGCGCAGGAAAAGAAGGAAGCTGTAGAGGACAGCCTTGCCGATATGGCGGCAGACAAAGACAGCATTATTATGGAAGAAGTTGAGAAAAAGCCTGCGTTCTGTGATCTTCCTGACGCGAAAACCTATGTCTATGAGGAAGAAACTTTTATCGTCAGAAATGAGAGAGCCGGATGGGTGGCATATGTGGAGACAGAAAATGGAGCGGGATATCTATTCCGCGGAGAGATGGAGGATGTGGACGAATTGTTAGAAGCGGCGAGCCAATCTCTGGCGGAAATAAAGGCCAGACAGAATCAGTGATCTAGAGATCCAGCTGTTTTCTGTATTCTCTGGGGCTTGTCCGGTAAAAGTTCCGGAAGGCAGAAGAAAAGTGTTCAATAGAAGAATATCCCAGATCTTCTGCAATAGAGGTAATGCTTCTGGTCTTATCGGAGAGCAAAATAGCTGCGACGGACATGCGGGCTTCCGCCTTTTTCTGCTGAAATGATTTTCCGTAGTATTCCATAAGCAGCCGCTGCGTCTGTCTTGTGCTGAGATTCAGTTTAGCGGCAAGAACATCTAAGGAAAGGGACTGGTATTCATAGAGAAAATATTCTTCTATAATGATAGATTTCGATTCGGACATGTTATGCGGGGAGAAGGAAGTCTGAGAGATTCGGCGTTGTTCATAATTGCGCACCATATAAATAAGGAGCTGCGATAAAAGCAGTCTTACCTCATTCTGATAACCGGTATAACAATGCTCCAGTTCTTCAAATAGCTGTTTCATCAGGGAATGGATGCCCTGTGTGTCCTCACCGAGCCAAAAAGGCATGGAAGTAAAGGCATTGATCACGGGAGATTTTTTTTGCTTCTGTGATGCAGTGCGGATTTTTAAATAGACACAGTATTCCTGCATAGGGTCTGATTGGATCGGAGTCTGTGCATGTTCTACATGAGGCCCCGTGACATAGAGTGTGTTAGGGGTTATGTCGTAATAGTGACCGTCTGCGATCAACTTACCCCGTCCGAAAGGGATATAATGGATTTCGTAGCAGCCATTGCCGTGACTGTGAGAGGGGATCGTTCTGGTAAAACGTTCAAACACGATATTCAATGCGTGTATCTGAATATTATCCATAGTAAAATGAATGTCCATATCTGTATATAAAGTTTTCATGAAAAACCCCTCCCGGATACAGTATATCATATTAAAGTTATAAAAACACGACATATTTTTATATAAAACGGCAGATATGATACTTAAAATTTTCCGCTGACAGATTATAATGAAACTATAAAAGAATTTGAAAATTCGCACCGTGCAGGTGCAGAAAGCGGGGGAAAGGTATGGCAGTAAAAATGATGATGAAAGGTGCTGTTCTTCCGGGAAACAGTACAGTGGAGCTGAAGGATTTTGAAGTGCCCAAGCCGGGGCATGGGCAGGTTTTGATTCAGACGAAAGCGACGACGATCTGCGGCAGCGATATCCGGTGTATTTACAGGGAGCATACCGGAAAAGGACCGGAGGGATATATTCCGGGAATGGTAGCAGGGCATGAGCCTTGCGGCCTCATTGTGGAGGAAGGTGAAGGCTTAAAGCGGTTTAAAAAAGGTGATCGCGTGATCGTGTACCATATCTCAGGCTGTGGTGTCTGCAATGACTGCAGGCGGGGATACTACATTTCCTGTAAGAGCAGATTCCGTCAGGCATATGGCTGGCAGAGGAACGGCGGAATGGCGCCGTATATCCTTGCAGAGGAAAAGGATCTGATCGCGCTTCCGGATGAGCTTACCTATAAGGATGGAGCACAGGTGGCATGCGGGTTCGGAACGGTATATGAGGCAATCGAAAAGATCGGTATCTGTGGAAATGATGCAGTACTGGTTACCGGATTGGGTCCGGTAGGACTTGCAGCGCTGATGCTGGCAAAGGCATTGGGCGCAAATAAGCTGATCGGTGTTGAAATGAATGATTATCGTATCGATCTGGCAAAGAAACTGGGACTGGTGGATCATGTGTTTAAACCCGGTGAGGATACACTGGAGCAGATTTTATCCGTTACCGGCGGCAAGGGTGTTGAAAGAGCAATCGATGCTTCTGCCAATGATGCGGGAAGACAGCTGGCGATCCGGGCCACCAGAGAGTGGGGAAAGATTGCGTTTGTCGGAGAAGGCGGAACCTGCACATTCAATCCCAGCCCCGATATCATACATGGACAGAAGACGATTTACGGTTCATGGGTGACATCGCTTTGGAGAATGGAAGAACTGGTAGAACGTCTGGTACGCTGGAATATTCATCCGGAAGACCTGATAACACATGAGTTCCCGATTGATAAGGCAGACGAGGCATATCGTCTTATGGCAGGGGGACAGTGTGGTAAGGTAGCAGTAGTCTTTGAGGATGGAGGTAAAGATGGGCAATAAGATTGACCAACAAACAATACCCTGCAGAACATTGTACAGCGGAGAAAAGATTCCGGGCGTAGGGCTTGGGACCTTCGGATCGGATAAGTATGGTGCGGATACGGTTTCAGAAGCTGTCTATGGCGCCATCAAATATGGTTACCGCCTGATCGACTGCGCTGCCGTCTATCAGAATGAAGACAGGATCGGCAAAGTGCTGCAGCAGCTTTTTGAAGAAAAGGAAGTGGAGAGAAAGGATCTGTTTATCACCTCCAAGGTATGGAACGACATGCATGGGGATGGAGAAGTATTAAAATCCTGTAAAAAAAGTCTGGCAGATTTAGGGTTGGATTATATTGACTTATACTTCGTTCACTGGCCGTTTCCGAATTACCATGCGCCGGGCTGCAGCGGAGATTCCAGAAACCCGGATTCCAAGCCGTTTTCGGTGGAGGAGTTTATGGGTGTGTGGAAACAGTGTGAGGAGCTGGTGGATAAAGGGCTGGTAAGGTACATAGGCATGAGCAATATGACCATTCCCAAGCTGGAAGCGGTTCTGCCTCTCTGCAGAATACAGCCGGCAGCGCTGGAGATGGAGCTGCATCCGTCCTTTCAGCAGCCGGAGCTGTTTGCCTATGCAAAGGAGCATAATATTCTGCCGATCGGATATTGCCCGATCGGATCTCCTTCCAGACCGGAGAGAGACAGGACGGCGGAGGATGTGGCGGATACGGAGCTTCCGGCAATAGCAGCAGCAGCCGAGGCACATCAGGTGCATCCGGCGGTGATCTGCTTGAAGTGGGCGGTACAAAGAGGGCAGGTTCCGATCCCGTTCTCGGTGAAAGAGCCCCAGTATATTTCTAACCTGAAGTGTGCTACGGAGGACCCGTTGACGGAAGCGGAGATGGAAGCAATCGAGAAAGAAGATAAAAACTGCCGTCTGGTCAAAGGTCAGGTGTTCTTGTGGGAAGGCGCCAAAGGCTGGGAGGATCTCTGGGATATGGATGGCACGATCGTGACAAAATAACAGGAAAATATGGCGATTGGACAGGGAGATGCCGCAGAGGCGGGTCTCCCTGTCTGATAAAGAAGGAGGAAAAATATGTTAAAGGGAATTCCAAAAATTTTATCACCGGAGCTGTTGAAAGTGCTTTGTGAGATGGGACATAGCGACAGACTTGTGATTGCGGACGGCAATTTTCCGGTCGAATCAGTGGGAAAGGATGCTGTTGTGATCCGTATGGATGGGCATGGAACCTGTGAAATACTGGAAGCGATTCTGCAGGTGTTCCCATTGGATACCTATGTGGAGCATCCCATGAATCTGATGCAGGTGATGCCCGGTGATCCGGTGGAAACGCCGATCTGGGAGCGCTATGAAGAGATCGTGAAAAAGGCAGATGATCGTGGGGAAGCAGTCATCGGACAGATAGAAAGATTTTCTTTTTATGAGGAAGCACGCAAAGCTTATGCCATTATTGCTACCGGGGAAGGTGCATTGTATGCCAACATCATGCTGCAGAAAGGCGTGGTAGTCTAAACTTTATCAATCCTATATCGTTGGAGGAAAATAACTTATGCTTCAGGTCGAAGAGAGAAAGAAATGCAGAATTAACAGAGTTGAACGGGATTCAAGCTGCCTATATCTGTATTCGGATATAGGCAGAATCAGAATTGCGCCGCAGAACGCAGCTATCATTCGGATCAGCTATACGCAGAAAGACAGCTTTTTTAATTCTCCGGGAACGGGAGTGGAGGAGCAGGAGAATTATGATGATTGGACGTATCGCTGTGATGAAACGGAAGTTGTTTTATCGACAGAGCTGCTGCAGGTTAAGATTGCAAGGGAAACCGGTTCAATCTGTTATTTTGACAGCGACGGAAAGCGTCTGTTGAGGGAGAGAGAGGAAGACAGCAAATGGCTGGAAGCCTTTCCTGCCTATAAAACAGTGATTGATGAGCGTGCGATCATAAAAAAGGTAGATACGCCGGATGGCGTGAAAAATATCATTGAATATGCAGCGACGGAATTTGACAAAGAATTGTATCATACGACTGTTTATTGGGAGTGGCAGGATGATGAAGTTCTGTATGGCCTGGGGCAGCCGGATGACGGTATTCTCAATTTAAGAGGAACGGTGCGGTATCTGCATCAGGCAAACCTGAAAATAGCAGTGCCGATGCTGTTATCTACAAAAGGTTACGGGATACTGGTTCCTACAGGAAGTCCTGCTATTTTCAGTGATGTGGAATATAGAGATTCCTTCTTTTACACGGAAGCGGATGAGGAGCTGAACTATTATTTTATTTACGGGCCTTCCTTCGATCAGATCATAAAGGGATACAGAAGGTTGACAGGAAAAGCGGTTATGCTGCCGAAGTGGGCATTTGGGTATATGCAGTCACAGGAACGATATGAAACGCAGGAAGAGATCCTTCAGGTGGCGGCTGAGATCAGAAAAAGGCAGATAGGCGCAGATGTAATCGTACTGGACTGGCTTTATTGGGAGGATGGTCTGTGGGGGCAGAAATGCTTTGACAAGAGCCGTTTTCCTATGCCGGGAGAAATGATAGATGAGCTGCATAAAAAAAATTTTCATTTCATGATATCCATATGGCCTACCATGGATCAAAAAAGCAGTAATTATAAAGAGATGCATGATCGGAATCTGCTTCTTCCGATGTCTGATATTTATGATGCCTTTAGTGAGGAAGGAAGAAAACTATATTGGAAGCAGGCTAAGGAAGGATTACAGCGATACGGGGTGGATGCATGGTGGTGCGATTCCAGCGAGCCTCTTACACCCGAATGGATCAGAGCCAGGAAGCCGCTTCCGGAAAAAATGTATGAAGAATTCCTTGAGCAGACCCGGAAAATGATGCCGGCTGATCTGGGAAATGCTTACGGCTTGTTCCACGCAAGGGGAATTTATGAAGGGCAGAGAAGCGAGGAACCGCAAAAGCGGGTGATAAACCTTACCCGGAGCGGATATACCGGAGCGCAGAAATACGGGACGATCCTGTGGTCGGGAGATATCTATGCAAGCTGGAAAAATCTCAGGAAACAGATAGCGGCGGGTCTAAATTTCTGCGCCAGCGGGCTTCCCTATTGGACCTTTGACATAGGCGCTTTTTTTGTAAAAAGCGGAACCCCCTGGTTCTGGGCAGGGGAATACGAGGAGGGAAATGAAGATCTGGGATATCGTGAATTGTTTACCAGATGGTTTCAGATGGGAGCATTTCTTCCGATCTTTCGAAATCATGGCACAGATGTGAGAAGAGAGTTGTGGGCGTTTGGAGAGCCGGGAGATATGTTTTATGATGCGCTGATCGCGGCAAACCGGCTCAGATATCAGCTGCTTCCGTATATCTATTCCTGTGCGGGCAAGGTTTGGGAAGAAGATGCAACGATCATGCGTCTGCTGGCATTTGACTTTCCGGAGGATCAAAATGTGCTTCGGATAGACGATCAGTATTTATTCGGGCCGGCTGTCATGGTCTGTCCGGTAACGACGCCGATGTATTATGGAAAGAAATCCAAAGTATTGGAAGGGATTCCGAAAACAAGAGAGGTATATTTGCCGGAAGGCACCGATTGGTATGATTTTTGGACTGATGAAAAATATGAAGGCGGACAGCGCATATCCGTATGCGCCGATATCCAAAGAATCCCCTTGTTTGTAAGGGCCGGAAGCATTATCCCCATGTCAGGGAAAAGGATAGAATGTACACAGGAATTGCCGGAGGCCGGCATTCATATTCATGTATATCCCGGCGAAGATGTGATGTACGAGCTATATGAAGATGCCGGAGACGGTTATGGGTATGAGCAGGGACGATTCTCCAAACGCAGGATAGAGTGGAAGGAGAAAGAACAGAAACTGGAAATACAGGCAATGGAAGCTTGCGAGTGGGCGGCTGCGATCACGCAGAGCAGCATTCATTCACCGTCCGGTAAATAAATTTAAAAAAATAATATTTTTTTGCAACCTTTTTCTTCCAAGAGGGGTATTAAGAGTAGAGAGACAAAAACAGCAGAGAAACGAAGCGTCTCTCAGGGAGGAATATCCGGAAAGTTTATCTGGAAATGGAGGAAAAGGGATGAAAAAGTGGGTAAAGAAAACGACAGTATTAGGAATGGCGGGGGTTTTGCTTTTGACGGGCTGCGGCGCGCACAGTGACAGTGCGCCTGCGCTGGAGGAGTATATACAGGAAAGCGCAAGTGATTCCGGGCAGGGAAATATGTCGGGCGCGTCGGAATTGCCGTCGATTTTCGGAGAGAGCGCCGAGAAGAACGGCGGAAACGCCGGCAGCAGTAAGGAGAGTGCCGGAGTGAACGCAGCGGAAGCGCCGGCCGAAGCAGAGAGCGCGGCAGATATGGCGGAAAGCGAATATTACGATTATGCCCGCGGTGGTACGGCGGATGAGTGGAAAATGGAAGGTATCTATGAGGAGTCTGCCATCAAAGCGCCGGAAGGTTATCTGGGTTCCGTCTATGATTACGGAGACGACTATATTGTCCCTGAAAACAGCGAGGAGTACAGCAAATGGCAGGAGAAGGGTTACGTTAATGTAATGCGCGAGCCACTCTCCACTTTCGCGGCGGACGTGGACACAGCTTCCTACAGCAATCTGCGGCGGTTGATCCGTGAGGGCTGGAATCTGGAAAGTCTGCCGGAGGGAGCGGCCCGGATCGAAGAAATGCTCAATTATTTTTCTTATGACTATGAGGAACCGATGGGGCAGGAGCCTTTTGGAGTGACGACGCAGCTTGGCCGTTGTCCATGGAACGATGAAGCAGAGCTTTTGATGATCGGCTTGAAAACGCAGAGTATCGATTACAGCCTTGCGCCGGCCTCCAATCTGGTGTTTCTGCTGGATGTGTCGGGCTCTATGGGTGAGCCGGATAAGCTCCCCCTCCTGCAGGAATCTTTCGCGAAACTGACAGATAATCTCTCGAAAAAGGACAGAATCTCCATTGTGACTTATGCATCGGAGGATAAAGTGGTGCTGCGCGGTGCGCGCGGAGACGAGAAGAAAAAGATCAAAAAAGCGTTAAACGGTTTGAAAGCGAGCGGCGGCACCAACGGCAGCAGGGGTATTGAGAGGGCTTATGAGCTCGCGGAGGAAAACTTCATAGAGGGCGGCAACAACCGCGTCATTCTGGCGACGGACGGCGACCTAAACATCGGCATGACAACGGAGGAAGAGCTGGAAGAACTGATCAGCGAGAAAAAAGAGTCGGGAATCTTCCTGTCAGTACTGGGATTCGGGACGGGCAATATCAAGGACAACAAGATGGAGACGCTGGCGGATAAGGGAAACGGCAATTACGCATACATAGACTGCCTGCGGGAGGCGGAAAAAGTACTTTCGGAGGAGATGACAGCCACGCTCTTGACAATCTGCAAGGATGTGAAGTTTCAAGTGGAGTTTAACCCTGATGTGGTGGAGGGCTACCGCCTTCTGGGGTACGAAAACAGGGCGCTTGACAGACAGGATTTTAGTGATGATAAAAAGGATGGAGGAGAGATTGGAGCAGGGCACAGCGTGACAGCCCTCTACGAGATCGTACTTCGCGAGCCTCTGAATCACGATATGTCTGAAAATGAGATCGATAATCTGAAATATGGCAGCGAATATAGGAAAAGATTAAGCGGAACACCAAAGGTTTCTTCGGAAGCCGGTAAATACAAGGAATGGCTGACCATCAGCATTCGTTATAAAAAGCCGGCGGGGACGGTAAGCCAGCTTTTGGAGTACCCGATCGGGTATGACAGCTACCGGGAGAATCCTTCGGACGACTTCCTCTTCGCGTCAGCGGTGGCGGAGTTTGGACTGTTGGCTTCCCACAGCGAATATCCCGAGAATGCATCGCTATCGCACGTGCGCAGGACGCTGCGGAGTCTGGGATTAAAAGATGTGTATAAGTCGGAATTTTTGGAACTGGTGGAAGAAGTGGAAAAGTGGTAATAAAAAGGCAGGGCGAATATTTCTGGTCGCCCTGCCGTCTTGCATAAAAACTTATTTCACCTCAATCCGTGCCACGGTTTCCTTTGCGGTCAAGTCCTTTTTGGGGAAGCTTACCTCCAGAATACCGTTGTTGTAGGAGGCATCAATATCTCCTGCCTCCACGCCGCTTACGCGGAAGCTTCGGGAGTAAGAGCTGTAATACCGCTCTCTGCGGATATATTTGTTCTTATCTTCCTCGTCTTTCTCCTCCTTGTGGGAAGCGGAGATCGTGAGCAGATCATTCTTTAAGTCGATGTTGATGTCGGACTTGTCGAAGCCCGGCAGCTCGGCCTGCAGGAGGTACTTGTCTCCCTGATCGATCACGTCGGTTTTGAAGGCGTCAAAGGTAGCCAGCTCGTTGCCGCCCCAGAAGCTGTGAAAAGCATCGTCGAACATCCTGTCAAAGGAATCATCGAAAAATGCGGGTTTGTAGCTGCGGTTGTTAAGCAATGAAGGTCTTAACATAATGATCACTCCTTTTTTAGATTATTCTATCAGTATGACCGAAATGACAAATTCGATACATAGCCGGTAGTTTTCTTTGAAAGGAGTTAATCGTTATTGATCCGGTTTGGCTGTCTGTAATCCATAGATAATTTTCACTGTTATTGAAACGGGAGTGATTTTCGGTATTATTGTAACATAGTAGAAATTTTAATTGCAAAGTTTAGTATAAATTGATTTGCAAATCCGCAGCCATGATATTAAAATAGGTATCATTCATTTTATCAAATTGGTATTGATTGAGTCGAGAAAGAGGTGATGACCAAATTGATATATATTATTTCAAATGTATCTGATAAAATAGAACGTTTTGCCGGCAGCCCTTATTGCATTTATAGTATATTCAGGTATCTATTTAATAATACGTTATTTCTGCTGATGTATATTCTTGCATTAATAATTGTAAAAGTATTTTTATTATAAATTGTGATGAGTGCACAGCAAATAATCAAGGGAGACAGTATGAAAAAGAATCTATCAATCAGCAAACCGTGTATGCGTTTATTTTTGGTATTGATAATCGGTTTTATTTTCACCTTGGGACTTAGCGGTTGTTCTTTTCCCTTGGAGAAAAAAGCAGATCCGTTGTTACAATCGGATTACTTGAATCATGAGATTGAATATAGGGATCCGGATGATAAGGAATGCCTGAGGGTTTTGGTGCGATTGCTGCAGGCGGTGGACGAAAAGGACCGAGAAACGATAAAGGGAATGTTCTCTAAAGAAGCATTGGATAATATCGATGATATAGATGAGAAGATAGATCTGTTTATTGAGACATTTCCGACATGGGAATGCAAGTATGACCCTTCCTTTGGGGGAATGGGAAAACATGCAAATAGAGGAACCATTACAAAATGGATCAAGCCGACTTTTGATTTTGAATCAGAAGGAAGACAATATGTCTTAAAATTTATTTATTTTACAAGGGCAGATGAAAATCCGGATCAGCTGGGATTGTCCATGATCCAAATATTTGAAAGATATATATCGGGTTATAGCGAGGACTTTGAAGCACAGGGCGAAAATTCGCCACATGATATTTACTTGTGGGATTATACAATGGATTTGAAGGATCGAAAACCACTGCTACAAAGTACGCCTTTTGAAGAGTATGAAACTGACTGATCAACGACTTCCGGTTTGCATGTTTATTTTTCCGCTTTCCCCATTTTTCGTATCAGCCAATGTTCTATCTCTGCAGCGGTTTCCTCCGGGGTTTTGTCATCCACCTTCAGCAGTTCATAATGTGTATTGCCAATCTTGTTATGCTCTATAAAATACTTGTTATAGTCCAGAGAACTATAAATCCATTCGGTATCCTTTATACCTCTTCCATCGGTCATCCTGCTTTGCAGCTGTTCGTCCGAGCAGACCAGTGCAAGGCAGGCTATTTCACTGAAATAACGAGTTCCGCTTGCGATAGAGAGCTTGTCAATGTTCCCTGCTTTTGTCCATACCAGCGGCTTGCCGCACTGCATTGCATTTCTGGAAAAATACAAAAGCTGCTCTATCTGCTTTAATGCATCCTCCTCTGTGTCGTGAGGCATTGTGTTATAAAACTTATCCACATCCAGAACCATAAAGTCCTGCGTTTTTCTCTGTAGAATTCGTGCTGCTGTTGTTTTGCCCACGCCACTGGCTCCAGTGATAAAGAACAGCGGCAATTTCAAGAAATTCCACTTTGAACCGCAGATTGGACAAACTATTGTCTGTTCTTCTACGTATTTATCCCATGTTCCGTTTCCACAATGTAAGCATACCTCAATCATTTTGATACCCCTTATTTTTCCCTTATGTTCCATCAATTTTTTCACGGGTCTTCCAACACACTGCCCATGCTTTGGAAATACCTAACTGCCTGTACATTTCCAGACGATGCCGCCCATCGTTTACCCGGATACCGTCTTCTGCGTACTCCAGAATGAGCGGAGGCGGATTCCATTCTCCGTAAGCATCCTTCATTCTATCCACTACTTCAAAGAAATAAGCAATGTCATTATGCTTTGTCAAATATTCCGGCGCGCCGGACTGAATTTCATCCAGCAGCTTCAGCTCTATCTCTACAGGTCCCCAATATTGTCTGGGTTCCAATAAAAGACCGTCCGCCAAAGCCACATTATGACCATCACCCCGTAAAAATAGCTGCAGCCATTCCTCGATACATCCACGGTCTGCATATTCCATAGCCGTCTGCAAAGTTCCGTAAATCATCCTTTCGTCCTCCTCTGCCGCATGACCTCGTACATTATAATTGAGGCTGCACAGCTGACATTAAATGAAGTTGCACAAGATCCGCCATTCATTGGAATGGTCAACAACTCGTCACAGTATGCCTGAAAGGCATGACAGAGTCCGGTAGTTTCGTTTCCTATCATCAGTACAAGAGGTCCCTGCAGCATTGCCTCATAGACGGTGTGCTGCCTGTGCGCCGTGCTTCCGACAAAACGTATTCCGGGGGCTTTCTCCCGAAGCACATCTAAATATCGGAAAAGCGTCCCATTCTCCGCTACTCGCATTACCGGTAACCGGAAGAAGGATCCCATTGTTGCGGTGATCACCTCCGGATCATACATATCCACACCATGTCCCGTTAAAAGCAGTGCATCCACACCAAATGCCTCACAGGAGCGGATCAGCGTCCCCAGATTTCCCTTGTTGGAAGGTCGATCAAACACCACCAGAAAAGGATTCCCGGACAGCTTCACATACTCCGGTAATTCCTGCCTCATCTCTACTAGCGCGATCAGCTCGGAGCTATCTTCCTTGCCGCTCAGTTCACGCATCAGCTCCTCACGCAGCCGGTAATTTTTCACCGCAGTCGTATGAATTAATTCCCGTGCCCAGTCGGATAAATTCCCCTCCCGTATCAGAAGTGCCTTGATCTTCCATCCTCCGTTCACTACTTCATTTAGATTACGGACACCTTCCACCAGAAATTCTTTGTAACGGTGCCTTTTATTCCGATTGGTTTTCAACACATAAAAATGCTGATATACATTATTTTTTGTTCGTATTTCCTCACATACCATGATCGAATTGCATATCCCTCCGGCAGATTATCATATGCCTTTGGAATCATCCTATCATGCTTTCTATCAATAAAACATGACGACTTTCGCTTTATTCAAAGTCGCCATATTTTTCTCTGAAATCTTCATAATCGGTTCTTTGGGTCATCCAGATAATGACCGGATATGATTCCCATCCTATACATGTCAGTGCCTCAAAAAGCGGGTTATTACAGTTGATTTCGAACGTTCCGGCTGTATATCCGATAATGAGCGGCGGGGTTGCGTTTCCATCAGCAATACGTGCGGTCCAGTTCTTCACCCTGCCCTGAAATACCGTCGCATTCACCCGCCATTTCATTTCCTCCTCCGGGCCGCTGCTTCTGTGAAATAAGGTCAGCGGCATTTTTACCGGTCCGATGAAATACCGATCCTCCAGATATAAACCATCAGAAAATTCCTTGTTTTTCCTTTCAAAGAGCAGATATGTGTGCACCCATTCTTCTAACAATCCACATTCCGCATACTCTTCGGCGGAGGAAACATCCGGCCGAAAGGTAAGTTCCTCTCGCTGCTTTTTATTGTAAACAATTTTTTTCACGGTTTCCTTTGATAATCCAAAGGCATTAGAAATCTCCTCCAAGGGAACGCCATACTGGAAAAAATTGAGAATCATTCTGTTGCGTTTGAGAAGATATGCCCGATAACCTGAAATTTCACCCCAAGATTTTTCCTCCCCTTCCTTTGGAACATATAAAAGTGTTCCTGCCGCATAGGTCTGTAACTGCTTTAAGATATTCTCGGGTAAAATATCTTTTGCATTGATGTATTTCATGTTGACCTCCTGTTATTATATCCCTATTATCCTTGATATCGAATCCGGCTGAGTTGATTCCCTAAATGTAAGCTATAAAAGAGCGATTAATGTGTAAGTATATCATGTTGTTGGAGGATTTACTATATTAAAATGCGTAGAAGCAACCATTAACGTATGGTATAATTTTTTTTAACAAATGCGGTATTTATCGGGGGAATGGAAATGCTTGTTTTATGTTCAAATGGATTGTCGAGTGAAAATCTGTTGAAAGCCATGGGCAAAAGAATCAAAGAGTATAACACTGCGGCTATCGTGGTAACAGCGGACCATGAATATAAAGAGAAAAACTATCATGTAAACAGGGTTGTCGGAGAGCTGGAGTCACTCAAGCTTTGTGTTGATATATTGGATTTGGATAAGATTCCCGCTAAAGATCTTCTTAATTACGATGTGGTGGAATTTATAGGCGGAAATCCTTTCTATTTATTGAATTCTATCAGGGAACACAATGCCGTAGAAATTCTGAAAACTCTCGCAAGTACGAAGGTTTTGATTGGTTGGAGTGCTTCGGCATTTGTATTTGGGCCGACTTTGGAATTGGTAAATATGTACTCTGCAGACATGAACTTTCTCGGCTTAACGGATTTAAGTGGAATAAAGCTTACAGATATAGAGGTCTTACCGCATTATGAGAGATTTCTAAAAAAATTTGACAGATTTGAAGAAAAATGTCAGATATATGAGAAAAAACATTCAGTGCAGGTGATTCGTTTGAATGACGGAGAGGGTGTTTTTATTGATGGCAATACTATAGAAATATGCCGCGTATAAACTATCATTCATTCAAATGAATAACGTCCAGTTTGTAAACTTTTCCAATAAGTTTTCCCTATCTTCAAGGCTTTGCACAATTAATTCATTTCTACAACCTTATCTAAGAGCTTTGCGGAATCACACTAACTCGGGTATTTTCCTTGCCGCTGTCCGGCAGGCTGTTTCTACGGTGGCAGGAAATCCAAGACAGCCATCTTCCTTAAGATATCGTGGGAAATTAGCGATGTATAGGCGAATTTTGGCATTGGATATGTTATAATTCAAGTTAAAGTCATTAGAATAAAAGATAGCGTCATGGAAGGAGGGCCGATATGCAGATTTTCATATGCGATGATGAACCGCAGATGCTGACAGATATTGCAAAAAAAGTCTCTGAATGTCTGCCGGACAGTAATATTCGGACTTTTCTTTCGAGCACTGAGCTTCTTCACTTTCTGGAAACGGAATTTTGCGACGTTTTGCTACTCGACATTGACATGCCGGATATAACCGGACTGGAAATTGCGGGGCATCTTGCCAAGCAAGAGAAACGGCCCCTTCTTCTGTTTGTTACGAGCCATGATGAACTTGTCTATGACAGTTTTCAGTACCACCCTTTTGCATTCCTGCGTAAAAGTTGCTTTGGTAAGGAAATTAAGGCGGTTTTGACTGACTGTGTACTGGAACTTGAGCATAGAGAAAGACATTTTTGTTTCAAAACTGAAGGAAACAGGATAAGCCTGCTTCTTTCCGACATTTTATATTTCGAAGCCGAAGGAAATTATCTTATACTTTTTTCCAAAGAGGGACAGTATCGTTTCCGAAGTACGATTACATCTGTGGAAAATACGTTGTCAGGTTGCGGTTTCATCAGAATTCACAAAGGTTTTCTGGTTAATCAGGCAGCCGTTAGGCTTTGGGGCTCAGAGAAAGTACAGCTTTCAGGTGATTCCATACTCCCAATCGGCAAAAGCTATGCCAAAACAGCAAGAGAACAGTTTCTGGGGTATATGAGAACATGAAACATTATAATCAATTACAAAAAGAACTGGCGGCGCAGGAAGAAAAATATTTGAGAATTTTGTCGCAAAAGACAGAACTTGAGTATCAGCTCTCCGCTAAGAACGAAGAAGCGGCATATTTAGGAAAGCAAGAAAACGACATACGCGCCCTGCATCAAAGTGTCCGCAAACTAAAGCATGACATGAAAAATCACCTCATGGTTATTGCTTCTTATCTGAACAGTAAAGATTATGAAGCGGCAAAAACATATACTTCGCAGATTTTGGACAAGCTTAATACGATGCACAGCTATATTGAAACCGGGAATTCCCTGCTAAATCATATTCTGAATGATAAACTGGAATTTGCCAGAAGTTGTGGAATCGCAATAAAGGCAGAGATTGAAAACATTGCCTTTACCGGAATGCGCAGCATAGACTTTTCCGCATTGCTAACCAATCTTTTGGACAATGCCATCGAAGCAAGCAAAGACGAACCGGACGGGGAATTACTGCTTCACATATATAAGGAAAGGGGATATGATGCAATTAGTATTAAGAACAAAATCGGGAAGTCGGTTTTGAAGGAAAATCCGGAGTTACATTCTACAAAGGAAGATAAAAAGCAGCACGGAATCGGTATTTCGCAGATAAAGGAAATTGCCGCTGCATATGACGGCATTTATGACTTTTATGAGAAGGAAGGCTACTTCTGCTCCAGTGTGTTTATCCCACAATAAACGTCGTTTATCCCAACCCCCTTGCATTCATCAGGTGCAGGGGGTATTTTGTGAGTGAGGAAAGGTCAATGATTTTTTTTGAGAATGTTTGTAAGTTTATCTTATCGGATTTAAGCATCCATATTCCGCAGGGGAAATCTTTGGGACTTATCGGACCGTCAGGTTCCGGTAAAACCACTTTTTTAAAGCTGGCGTGTGGTCTGCTGCGTCCTGAATCAGGCAGTGTTCACACCATGCGGCTTATTCCTGAGAAAAACCGCCGTGAGCTTAGCGATATGACGGGAACCTTTTTTGTCGATATTCCATTTTTTCAGGGAAATGATACGGTAGAAAGCAATTTCAGGGATTTAAAAATAATCTATCGCATGAGAGATGATATCTTTGACAAAGAATATCATGCGCTTGCGGAGCAGCTTGGCTTTCGCTCTTTTGAAAAAGAAACGGTGAAACAGCTTTCTCTGGGTCAAAGACGCCGCGCAGAAATCGGAGCTACTCTATTGAATCGCCCGAAACTGCTTCTGTTAGACGAACCAGCCGAAGGTCTGGACCAGACGGCAAAGGACAGTCTGCGGGAAATCCTAAAGGAACGCAGGTCGGAAGGAACAACTGTTGTAATAAGTTCGCATAATATGGAAGAAATCTCCGCCATTTGTGAGAGAATCGCGCTTTTAGACCACGGTGTTCTGCGCTATTACGGAGAAAAAGAACACTTATTAAAGAACTTTGCACCTTATGAAATGATGGAAATAAGCTTTTCGGGGAAAATACCGGACATGGAAGACCTGCCGCTTAAGAGTTACTCGCTGAATCAAAATAAATTGAAACTGACCTACAACTCCAATTATGTCACTTCTGCAGAGCTGCTCCGCCATATTTTGGCGCAGACTACGATTACTGCGGTAAATACGCATAAATCCGGGCTTTCGGATGCAGTAAGCAGAATAGAGAAAGGGGAAAACTATGAGCTTTATTGAAGTAAACGAGGTGAGCAAGACTTTTCGAGTAAGCAAGCGTTCAGCCGGTATTCCGGGTATGTTAGCAAATCTGGTTGTTCCAAAATATGAAAAGAAACGGGCAGTAAACAATATCAGCTTTTCGATTGAACAGGGAGAAATGGTCGGATTTATTGGTCCGAACGGTGCGGGTAAGTCTACTACAATTAAAATGTTGTCAGGTATTCTTTATCCAGACACCGGAAGCGTGCGGGTAAACGGATATATCCCATACAGACAGCGTAAAGAGTACGTGGGGAGCATCGGCGTTGTATTCGGTCAGAAGTCACAGCTTCAATGGGATCTGCCGGTTATCGACAGCTTTGAATTGTTAAAAGCAATTTATCGTGTACCGGATGAAGTCTATCAGAAAAATCTGAAGCGTTTTATGGATATGCTTGATATGTCCGGTTTCATAAACCATCCGGTCCGTCAGCTTTCTTTAGGGCAGCGGATGCGTGCCGACATAGTTGCTGCGCTCTTGCATTCACCGCAGATTGTCTTTTTCGATGAACCGACCATAGGCGTTGATGTCGTCGGAAAGGAAACAATCAGAAACTTTATCTGTGAACTTAACGCCAAGGATAAGGTTACCATGCTTTTTACGACACATGATATGCAGGATATTGAGAAAACCTGTAAACGGCTGATTATTATAGACAAGGGCTCCAAAGTATACGACGGTCTCCTTTCCGGTATCCGCGATGCTTATGGAACGACCAGACAGGTAGACGTAGAGTTTGCTCAGGACTGCACGGTATTACCGATTGAACATGTGGAAATCAAAGAACTGGATTTTCCCAGCGGACGTAAAAAGCGTTTTCTGTTTGAAAGCAGGGAAGTACAGATTGATTCCCTGATGAATTCACTGTTAGCCGATTATGCAATCAGGGATCTCACGGTTTCTGAGCCTGAGATAGAAGGGCTCATTCGAAAAATATATAATGGGGAGGTAGCACAATGATAAGCCTCTACCCTTATTTTGCTTTTGCCAAAAAGAGTTTTCTTGGAAGGAGCGCTTACCGATTCGACCATTTTATGGGGATCTTAAACACAATCCTGCGTATTTTTATCTTTTGGGAAATTTACCGAGCTCTCTACGGTGGCAGAGCAGAGGTTGACGGCGTTACAATCACAATGGTTGCCACAAACTTTATTCTGTCGCTGGGGCTGGATTCTGTGTTTTGTGTCAACGATTACTACCTTCCGAACCGCATTCAGGACGGAAGCATTGCAACCGAAATGCTGTTACCGGTAAACTTCCATGGAAGAATGCTTGCAGACAATCTGGGAAATGCCCTGTTTCAACTGCTGTTTCATTTTGTTCCCGCGGTGGCAATATCTGTGATTTTCATCGGAATCGCAGCTCCGGCAGATCCTTTGATGTTGATTCTGTTCTTCCTTAGCGCTTTATTTGGTTACGGCGTTTTATGGACAATCAGCTTCGTAGCGCAGATGCTATCTTTTTGGCTTATTAACGTATGGAGCATCATGACGATTAAAAATGTATTTATTAATGTGCTGTCAGGTTCCATGATACCGCTTTGGTTTATGCCGGACTGGATGAGCGGAATTATTCGTTTTACTCCTTTTTCCTCCATTTACTTCACGCCGGTGCAGATTTATCTGGGGCAGTTGTCATTATCGGAAATTCTGCAGGGCTTTTTGATTCAGTTATTTTGGATTGTTTTTTTGTTTTCCGCTGGGATGTTTCTTTGGAAAAAGGGACAAAAAAAGCTTGTTGTACAGGGGGGCTAGATTGAGAAAGGAGCATTGTTATTACTATGAAAAACGACACTATACATCTTATGGGAGTTTACACCGGAACCATTATGAAGTCATGGTTTCAATATAAAGTGGATGCAGTACTTAGGTCACTTGCAGTGTTCTTAAGAGAAGCAACCGGAATCATAGTTATTTACTTTACATTGCTGAAATTTGATACTTTAAATGGCTGGGACATTTATGAGTTGTTGTTTCTGTTCAGCCTTTTGTTTTTAACTTATGGAGTCCTCATTATTTTCTTTACAGGATTGCGGGATTTCGGAAGAACAGTACGTGACGGAGGCTTTGACCGTTTCATTTTAAGACCGAGAGGGCTTCTTTTCCAGCTTATCTTTTCCAATGCGGACTGGTTTGCAGCTATCGGACATGGAGGTCTCGGTATTGTATTATTCGTTTTCTCGGCAGGAAACGTGGGTATTACATGGAATGCAGGCAGCGTAATTTATTATATTACGGCAGTCATAGGAGGCGTTTTGATTCAGGGGGCAATCTTTCTGTTTCTTGCCACCCTTAATATCTATCTGCTTGAAACAAACAGCCTGAAAGAACTTTTTTACTGGAATATGCGAAAGTTTGCGGGATATCCTATCAGTATTTTTCATAAAGCCATTCAGTTTTGTATGATTTATGTTGTTCCGTTTGCCTTTGTTAACTATTTTCCGGCGCAATATTTACTGCGCAAGGAAGATATGGCAGGCTATCCTTCGGTTTATATGTACCTTACTCCTGCCGTCGGAGCTGTCCTGTATTTGGTAACTTACGGTTTCTGGCGGTATAGCCTTCGATTTTATAAGAGTTCGGGGAATTAGTTTCAAAAGGATATGATACAAGGAAAAGTCTAAGGGCATGTCGGATTGCTCTAACATACCCTTAAACTCTCAAAAATATTGATTTTACAACATTTAATTAACCAAAATATCTCTTCAGCAGACCCTCAAATGCCTTTCCGTGTCTCGCCTCGTCGCGTGCCATCTCGTGAACGGTATCGTGGATTGCATCAAGGTTAGCAGCCTTTGCGCGCTTCGCAAGGTCGAACTTGCCAGCGGTAGCGCCGTTCTCAGCCTCGACTCTCATTTCCAGATTCTTCTTGGTAGAATCGGTCACCACTTCGCCCAAAAGCTCCGCAAATTTAGCAGCATGTTCTGCCTCTTCCCATGCCGCCTTCTCCCAGTAGAGGCCAATCTCAGGATAACCCTCTCTGTGGGCAACTCTTGCCATAGCAAGGTACATACCTACCTCGGTGCACTCACCGTTAAAGTTTGCGCGAAGGTCAGCCATGATGTCCTCGCTGACGCCCTTGGCAACGCCTACAACGTGCTCTGCAGCCCACTCCATGGAACCGCTCTGTGCCGTAAACTTCTCAGCCGGAGCACCGCACTGAGGGCACTTATCCGGTGCAGCATCTCCTTCGTGTACATACCCGCATACCTGACATACAAATTTCATAGTTTGATCTCCTTTTCCTTTTTTATTATTTTTTCCCGATACCAAGGGGCATACCGCAGGAAACAAAAATGTTTTGCAGTCTGTCTCCGAGGATGATCGGGTGTATTGCCGCAGGGGTTAAGCGTGCTTCGTCTGCTCCGCGGAAACGTTTAGGCAGTCCGCGCAGACGCCGTGAAAACAGGCCTCCAGATTCTCAATCTCGCCGTCGAAATTCTGTCTGGCCTGAGAGAGCATGTCCTCCAGGCAGTCAAGCGCGAGATCCGTCACGCAGCCGCATCGGGTACACGCAAAATGGCTGTGATGGGATGTGTCCGCATCAAAGTGATCCATGCCGTCTCCTACGTGAAGCCTCAGGATTTCTCCTCTGTCCGCGAGCAGCGACAGATTGCGATAGACGGTGCCCAGACTGATATGCGGATATTCCTGCCTGACGTTTTGGTAGACAACGTCGGCGGTGGGATGATCTTTGCGCGTCATTAAAAAGTTATGAATGATCTGCCGCTGTCGGCTGTATTTCACCGCCATAACGATTTTCTCCTTGGCCGGTTTCATAAAACTAAATTAGGAATCATTACTGATTTAGTTTTATTATATCAAGTCCATTCTTTCTGTCAATCCAAAATCTGGGAATTTATAAATTTTTTATAAGATTATCGGAGTAGTTTTATTTTCAGGAAGGCGGAATGTGATATACTTTTAATAAATCCGGGCAGAAAGGAGGGGTATATTGTGAAATTCAAGACAAGGCTCTTGATCACATCTCTGGCGATCATATTGATGCCGCTTCTGCTCACGGGCATTGCGCTTCTCGTGGTGGGAAGTCAGATAGAGGATGCGGAGACACGGTTTGGTTTTTTGAACAGGAACAACGCCTCCTTTATCTATACGATAGAAAACTACAGCCGCATTACGCAGGAGGTCCTTGAAAAGGTAAGGCAGCAGATAGCGGAAACCCCTTCCCGTCTGGAGGATAAGGCGTATCTGGATGAGATATCCGAGAATCTGGCGGATAAGTCCTCCTATATCATTGTCAGAAAGGGAGACAGCCTGTATTATACGGGAAATCACACCGCGGCGAAAAAGATTTTTCCTGTGCTTCCCGACTACGGCAGCGAGATGGAGAGCCCCGAGGCAGGGTATTATTACAACGATATAAAGAGATTGGTCAAGGTAGTGGATTTTCACTTTACAGACGGCAGTGAAGGCAGCTTTTTCATCGTTACCAGAATCAGCTCACTGCTTGCCCGAAAGACTCTCTATCATATGATACTGGCTTTTATTCTGGTGTTGATCCTGACGAGCGTGCTCCTGACCTATTGGCTCCAGCATGGCATTTTCATCCCGATCAATCAATTGAATACAGCTTTGCAGCAGGTTGCGGAAGGCAATCTGGAATATATGCTGACCACGGAAGAGAAAGGAGAAGTCGGGGAGCTCTACCGAAACTATGAGGACATGAGGCTGCGCCTGAAGGAGTCTCTGGATGAAAAGTTTGAGCACGAAGCGAAAAACAGGGAGCTGATCAGTAACATTTCTCATGACTTAAAGACGCCGATCACGGCGGTGAAGGGTTATGTGGAGGGTATTATGGATGGCGTGGCGGACACGCCCGAGAAGATAGACAAGTATATCAAGACCATCTACAATAAGGCCAATGACATGGATCGCCTGATCAATGAGCTCACTATGTATTCCGGCATTGACAACAACCGCATTCCCTATAATTTCCGCCGCATCAATGTGGCAGACTACTTTCGCGATTGTGTGGAGGAGGTGGGGCTGGATCTGGAATCGAAAAACATTCAGCTCAACTACGAAGATCTGGTGGATCCCTCCGTTCAGATTATTGCGGATCCCGAGCAGCTTAAGAGAGTCATTAATAATATCATCGGTAACAGTGTAAAGTATCTGGATAAGGAAAAGGGTGTGATTGACATCCGCATTCTGGATGAGGTGGATTCCATCCGCGTGGAGATCGAGGACAACGGTAAGGGAATTGCGGCAAAGGATCTGCCGAATATTTTTGAACGGTTTTACAGAACAGATGCCTCTCGCAATTCTGCGCAGGGCGGCAGCGGCATCGGATTATCTATTGTAAAGAAGATCATAGAGGATCACGGCGGCTACATTTGGGCAACCAGCAAAGAACACGAGGGGACCTGTATGCACTTTGTTGTACGAAAGTACGAGGAAAGGGAGTAAGCGTATGAGCAAGATTTTAATCGTAGAAGATGAGGAAGCGATTGCCGACCTCGAAAAGGACTATCTGGAGCTGAGCGGCTTTGAGGTGACGATCGAGAATGCCGGAGACAAAGGTCTGGAAACTGCTTTGGCGGAGAATTTCGATTTGGTCATTCTGGATCTCATGCTGCCGGGTGTGGACGGCTTTGAGGTATGCAGGCGAATCCGGGAGGAGAAAGATATTCCTATTATTATGGTGTCCGCCAAAAAGGACGATATTGACAAGATCAGGGGCCTTGGACTCGGCGCAGACGACTATATGACCAAACCTTTCAGTCCCTCCGAGCTGGTGGCGAGGGTGAAGGCGCACATGGCGCGCTATGACAGGCTGGTGGGCAGCAATCAGAAGGTCAACGATATCATTGAGATCAGAGGCCTCAAGATAGATAAGACAGCCCGGAGAGTCTATGTGGACGGCGAAGAGAGAGTTTTTACCACGAAGGAATTTGATCTGCTCACGTTCCTTGCGGAAAATCCAAATCATGTGTACTCAAAAGAGGAATTGTTCCGTGAGATATGGGATATGGATTCCATCGGGGATATCGCCACTGTTACCGTGCACATCAAAAAAATTCGCGAGAAGATAGAGTATGACACCGCAAAGCCCCAGTATATCGAGACCATCTGGGGGATCGGATACCGGTTTAAGATCTAACGTGTTGGCAATGAGCACTGCGGAGAAAAGGAACTCACAATGAGCAAAACAAAAATCCTCTACGAGGACAATGACCTCCTCGTCTGCCATAAGCCGGCGGGTATTGCGACCCAGACCGCTCGCATCGGACAGGCGGACATGGCGAGCGAGATGGAAAACTATCTGGCGCGAAATCTGCCCGGGAGTAACAGGCGAGACAGTTTGGTGCGCCCACACATTCATGTCGTCCACCGGCTCGATCAGCCTGTGGAGGGGATCCTGGTCTTTGCTAAGCAGGCACAGGCCGCTGCGGCATTAAGCGCTCAAGCGGCGGGGGAGGGGATGGAGAAGGAATATCTGGCCCTTGCCTGTGATCTGCGCGGTGAAGGAGAGCGGAAACAAAGCGGAATCTTAACGGATTATCTGATAAAGGATGGAAAGACGAACATTTCACATGCCGTGCCGTCGGAAGTGAAGGGGGCGAAAGAGGCGCGGCTGCGCTATGATATTTTGCGGGAGGAATTTCCGGAGGTATTGTTTCCGCATAAAAAAGACGGAGATGGGTTTTCGTTGGAAGACAGGACAGAGAAAGGCAGACTACGTTGCGAAGTCATAAAAATCCGGCTATATACCGGGCGTCACCATCAGATTCGCGTGCAGCTGGCGAATGCAGGGATGCCTCTTTTAGGAGACCGTAAATATGCAGATCACGCGGCTGTTGTGTTGTCAGAGAATCTTGGGATCCGGGAGATTGCACTCTGCGCATACCGGCTGTCTTTTTGTCATCCCAGAACCGGAGAGCGTCTGCATTTTGAAATAATGCCTGAAGGAGCGGCATTTCGGGGAATTAGTTTCTAAAAAGAAATCCATACTAAAGGCATGGATGCTTTTTTAAAAAATAAACTGATAAAAGGTTGTGCCGTTACCGCCCTTGTGTGGTTTTTTTTCCGTTATCTGTTCGGGTTGGCGGCACCCTTTCTTCTGGCCTTTGTGCTGATCACTTTACTTTACCCTACATTAGAGCGGGTGCAGAGAAGGATACCCGTGCGGAAAAAATATCTGGCAGCAGGAATTATTTTGCCTGTTTTATTGTTGGTGAGTCTGGGGTTGTGGGCGGCTTTTTCTTTCTGTATGGAGGAATTACAGGGACTGCCTGCATTCTGCAGCCGTGCGCAGCAGCTGGCAGAGGCCTTCTTTCACAACTGCTGCTGTCAACTGGACGGTAAATTCGGTTGGGAAGGGGATAAGATTGAGACATATGTGATCGAGCAGATGAACGTTGTCATGGAGAATGTACAGATTCAGGTGGCGCCGCAGCTTCTATCCTCCTCTTACAGCTGCTTTAAAGGACTTTTGTCGGCGGTCGGTTTTCTGGCAATTACCTGTATTGCGGTCTTTCTTTTAGAGAAGGACTACACCGGGATAGTAGAGTGGCTGAAGGGTGAGGAGACGGTAGCCTTCCTGTGGACAGCCTTTGAAGGAGTGCTCTCCTACATTACCACCTTTTTTAAGGCGCAGGGGGTGATCCTTCTTGTTATCGCTGTATTGGCGAGCGCTACCTTAAGCGTGGCAGGCGTGGAGGGCGGCATATTTTTTGGTATTCTGGCCGGAATTTTGGATATGCTTCCTTTTATCGGGACGGGAATCGTGCTGGTGCCCCTGTCCGTTTGGCAGCTTTTGAGCGGTCAGTATGGGCGGATGGCAGCCTGCCTTGTACTCTACGGAGTCTGTATCCTGATACGGGAGTTATTGGAGCCCCGTTTGATCGGGAAAAAGATGGGTGTTTCGCCGGTTTACATTCTCTTTGCTATCTATGCCGGAGTGAAGCTCTTTGGCGTGGGCGGAATTGTGAAGGGGCCGCTTGCGCTGATAGCGGTCTGTGAGATTCTGAAAATAAGGGACAGATCAGAGCAAAAAATTGACGAACCCTCCGAAGGTGCGGTAAGATAGAAGTCGCAAAAGAAAAACAAGCGAGTGCGAGAATTTGCGAGTATAGGAAAGTCGCAAAAGAGAATCAGAAAGGTACACGGTTTATGAGCAACAAGATAAAGAAGGCGAAAAACCCTTCCACGGTTTCCGAGTGGGTGATTGTTGCGCCGGCGATGGAATATGTGCTGACAGCCACGATGATTGCCATGTGCGTAGCCGTGGCTTTTTATGCAAAGGATGGCTATCATCAGATTGGAAACGCTAAATTTGAGGCGTACAGGATCGTGATGGTGATGGGGTTTTCTCTCTTTCTTATGATGGGCGTATGCCACTTTGCTAATTTTTTATGGCAGAAGAAGCCGTGGAAGCTGTCCGTTACGGATGGCTTTGTGTTTGCATATCTGTTGCTCTCGACGATATCTGTTGTTTCGGGAGGGTTTTACAAAGATGCTTTGTGGGGAAGTTTCGGCTGGAACATGGGGTGGATGTCGCAGCTTAGTTTTGTGTTGATTTATTTTGCCTTATCCCGATTCGGATGCTATTACCGGGTGATCCTGGCTGCTTTTTGCGGATCGGCCTTCGTGGTGTTTCTGATCGGGATCCTGCATCGGCTGATGATCGATCCGATCGGATTTTATGAGGGACTTCAGGGCGATCAGATAGCGCAGTTTCTCTCCACAATGGGGCAGGCGACCTGGTATGCGAGCTTTCTTGTGGTGGCTTTGCCGGTGGGTGTAGCGGCCTTTCTTTTTGCGGAAAAAAGGTTGTGGCGAATTTTGGGCGGTATCTATATGGTAGTGGGGTTTGCCTCCCTTGTGACGCAGAACAGTGACAGTGCCTATTTTGCGTTTGCGGGTTTTATGCTTGTCTTTTTTGTGCTCTGTGTGGAGAGCCGTGAGACAGTGAGCCGTTTTGCGGAAGTCTGTACACTCTTTTTTGCGACGGGTAAGGTCATGTTTTTTCTGATGCAGATTCATCCAAATCCGGATCTGGAATACGATTTTGTCACAAAGCTTATGCTGGAGGGAAGCAGTACCTGGGGGCTTCTGGCACTCTGCCTTGTCTGGGATGCTTTTTTGTATCTGCGAAGAAATCGGGCATACGCAGCCGTACGGCTGCAGTGGCTGAAATGGGCTGCGATTGCCGGAGCGGCGGGCGGCATTGTCATTATGGCGGGGTTGATCGTTCTGCAGACAAAGGGCGTTTTTTCCGGAAGGATCGGCGAGATGCTGGGCTCGATCTCCTATTTTAATTGGGGAAAAGAATGGGGCAACGGCAGGGGAAGAATCTGGAGTTTTGCGGTGAGAGTTTTTGCGGGAGAGAGTCTGCTGCATAAGCTTTTTGGTGTGGGGCCCGATTGTTTTAGCAGCTATACCATGGCGGTCTATAGGGAGGAGGTCAGACTGTTTTGGGGAGATAAGGTGCTCACCAATGCGCATAATGAGTGGATGACTACTCTGGTCAATGCGGGAATTTTCGGGGTGACTGCCTATATTGGCATTTTTGTCACGGCAATCAATAGATTTCTGAAGGCCTGGCGGAAGGATTACCTGCTTGCGGGGGCGGCGGCATCGACGGTTTCCTATATGGCCTACAACTTTTTCTGCTATCAGCAGGTGTGCTGTACGCCTTTCGTGTTTTTGCTGTTGGGGGTGGGGGAGTATCTTGTGCAGAAAGAGGCGCCTTAGTTTGCTGAATCCATTTTATAGTTCCCACAAATAAAATATTGCATACCGATATAGAATGTTGTAAAATAGATTCAAATTTGATGAAAGGTGGTGAGAAATATGAGACAATGCGAAGTCCTGATGGCTAAAAAGTTATTTGACGGCAGTGATATCATACGCAGATACACATACAAAGCAGGAACCGCTAGGGATAACTATGCCCTTTTTTGGGAAACGGATTGTTTTGTATGCAGCTCACCATTTGACGGAATAGACGGGAGGATGGCGGTCTTGTAACCTATGCTTTACAGGATACCTCTTCTTTAGTTGTGCATTGAATTTGCAGCCGAAAGCGAGTGCCTTGTGCGGACAAAACAGTCTGTACAGGGCATTTTTTATGCCCAAAAACAGATGGCATAAAAATATCGCCGCAACAGCGGCAGAATGAGAGGATTGATCATGATAAATAAATATATTGCGACTGCCCGGATGGCCGTACAAGGCAAAACGGGCGGTGGTGTGTTTTATATGTTTCCGGAAATTATTATGAAGGCAGTGTATCTGGTGCCGGTAATGTTTATCTGGAAAACACTGGTGGAAAGCGGATATGAGGCAGAGATGTCGGTTTCACAGCTTTTGAGCTATACTTATGTCAATGTGCTGCTGGCAGACATGATGGTGGTATATACCTTTTTATCGGCATGGGATTACGATACCAGAAGCATGGAAATGTTTACCCGTCCCCTGCCGGTGTTCGGGCAGGTCATCTCAAGGACGATTGGAGAGTGGATACCGATGCTGCTTTTGTTTTCGGTGCCGATGTTTATGGCCGCCCCCATGTTGAAAATAAGAATACTTCCCGGGACTTTGTGGGTAATTCCGTCACTGATGCTAAGTGTATCTCTCGGGTTTGCCTTTGAATTTCTGTTTTACTGCGTTACCGTCAGGCTGCGCAATGTTTCATGGCTTACCTATGTGATCAGGAGCGCTGTGACATCTTTTTTTTCAGGCACAGTGATACCATTCAAAATACTGCCCTTTGGCATGGACAGGTGGATTAACTATCAGCCTTTCGGCAGTCTGGGAGGTGCCTTCCTGTCGTTATATGTAGGAAGTGCAAGGGCCTCGGAAATCATTCCGGTACAGATTTTCTGGAATATTGTGATATGGATTGCCGCGGCAGCGTGGTTCCAAAAATCCAGAGAGAGGATGGTAAGTTTTGGTGGATAAAAATAAACTGTTTCATGTAATAAAGAGATATTTTCAACTGCTTAAAATATATGCCGGCATGGATCTGGCTTCCCTGATGCGGGATGGGAAGTTTATGGCGATCGTTATCATTGCCGATATTGTTTCGAATATATCGTCGATTTCCGGGATATTTCTTCTGGCGTGGAAATTTGGCGGAATTGGCGGTATGGATCGGTTTGAAGTTCTGTTCATGCTGGCATATGGCAATATCGTGATGGGTTTTCTCAATATGATGGGCGGATGTAATGCGCTGTTTCCAAGCAGGATCATCGGCAGAGGGCAGTGGGAGCATATGTTTATCATGCCCGTTCCTTATGCCGTGCAGCTGACAGTAGGAATATTTCCTTTTACCGGTTCCAGCAGCTTTCTGTCAGGAATCGGGATGCTGTGGGTGGCCGTATGCCATATGGAAACGGTTATGCCCTGGTGGTGGCCGGGAATGCTGATTTTCCAGCTGATGATCAGTATGGTAATCGTGGTGGCGCTTTCTTATTTGTTATCAAGTCTTGCCTTTTATGCGCCGGTACAGTGTGAGGAGATATCCGGTGCGGTGGTTTACAGTATGGGCCGTACCATGACTTTTCCGTTAACCGGTATGCCGATGTATATCCGGTATCCTCTGCTCACCATTTTTCCGGCAGGCCTGATGGCATGGTTTCCGAGCATGATTCTGTTGGGGAAGGCAGCAACATTTGAAGTCATTTATTCGGCGATATTTGCATTGATGATATCGCTGAGTGCAACATATTTTTTCAGGAAAGGATTTAGATATTATGTTAAAAAAGGAATCAACAGATATGTTTCAGGCGGTCACCGCTCCTGAGGATATTGCGGTAAAGGTGGAGTCTGTGAGTAAAGTGTTTACACAATGGCAGCGGAATAAAGACAATTCCGGGAAAAAAATTGCTTTCGGTAAAAAAGGAATCGGAAACTTTTTCAAGCAGGAAAGGGAAACGGTATCCGCACTTGACAATGTTTCTTTCCAGATCAGACATGGCGAGTTTGTAGCGTATGCAGGTCCAAACGGAGCAGGCAAAAGCACCACAATGAAGTTGTTGTCGGGTATCCTTCAACCCACAGAAGGGGCGATATCCGTGCTGGGAATGTCGCCGGAGAAGGACAGAATCGCTCTTATGAAAAAACTCGGCGTGTTATTTGGGAATCGAACTGAGCTTTGGTGGGATCATCCGGTGATGCAGAGCTTTGAATGGAAAAAGGTAGTGTGGGATATTCCGGATACGGTATACAAACGGAATCTGGATATGGTGACGGAATTATTGGATATTGGTGAGATTAGGAATACCTTTGCAAGAGAATTGTCACTGGGGCAGCGAATGAGGGCTGATCTGGCAATGATGCTGTTGCATTCGCCGGAGCTGATTCTGTTGGACGAGCCAACGCTGGGACTGGATGTAGTGGCAAAGCGTCAGATGATAGATTTTTTGAAAAAGATCAATCAGGAGGAAGGTGTGACAATTCTGGTGACCAGTCATGATATGGATGATCTGGAGGAGATGGCGCAGAGAATTCTGATGATCTCCAAGGGAAAGCTTGCCTTTGACGGCAGTTTCGATGGATTGCGCGACATTACGGGAAATCTCACACATTTCATCGTTACCACAGACGGCAGGGAACTTCAACTAGAGGGTTGCCGGCTTCTAAGCGGGAATCGTGGTGTTTTTGAATTCGAGGCGGATCTGAGCTGCCTGCCTGTCAAAGTATTGTTGGAGAGGCTGTCGAAGGCGGATGGAGTCCTGGACGTGGAAATAAGGAAAGCGCCTATTGAAAAAGTGATTGCACAGATTTATCAGGCATGGGCTGAACCTTTGGAATAAGTCACTCTTCCTTTAGTATTTGGTGGTAAAATCCCCATGTAAAAGATACCCCACCCTTTTACTTTCTATACACGTTGATTCTCTGAAGCCTAGTATAGTGCTCAGTGCGATCTTACGAAACCGTATATCAATTCGGTGTATCTCTCCGGCTGCTCAAACCAAGACAGATGTGCGCAGCCGGAGAGAACTTCTGTCCTGCTGTTTTTTGCGTGCTTGCTAAAATACTCCCTCTCGTAATCCCCGCAGGTCATATGACAGTAACGCTGAACCTCCTCGTACAAATCTATGCTCATAGACTTGTCAAAGGCTTCTTTTGCAGATATGCCGTTTCTCAGAATTTCTTTGCAAAGTCCGATTTGCTCTTCATTATCACCCTGCTCATAGTACGGCAGAGTGGCATTCGCAATCGCCCTTGCGGTATGCAGAGCACTCCACATTGTATTCACCCACTTAATCTTAGTAATCTATGTACATTGATATGTAATATAATACCATATCATTTTGTCAATAGTCATTCATCAAATGCCTTAAAATCGTAATTGCCGATATCAAATCTGCAAAGGTTACGATTGTCCAGACCTATACAGGCATTGCTATTGCACTTGATAAATTATTTTGTTTTTGTAAAATTAACTAATACAATATGTTGTGCTTTTCAATAATATATAACATTTTGATTCGATATGTTGATGTTTGTTGTTTGTGTACGATATTGCGTCTACTATTTTTCTACAAACGCTCTTTTGGAAATTCTTTGCATTTCTCTTATCGCTGTGATATATCTGTTTTAGGAAGATTTATCATTTCATTTGAGATGCCTTCCGCTTGTTTGAATCAGCAACTCTCTGGAGCATTGCTCCGTCATTATTGTCTGAGAAAGGAAAACACGTCTATGAAACATATTAACAGTTCCAGTTTTTGGGACGCGACCGGTTCGATTCCCTATGGCATGACCAACGACTATATGTTCCGGGCTGTGTTACAGTCCAACAATAAAGTTTTACGCGGAATAATCTGTTCCCTGCTCCATCTCTCCGAACAGAAAGTAGTGTCCGCGGAGATTACCAATCCTGTCATATTGGGAGAGGAAGTGACAGACAAAGAATTCCGTCTGGACATCAATGTGATTTTGAACAACAGTACCCTGATTAATATGGAGATGCAGATTGCCAATAAGCTAAACTGGAGAGAACGCTCAGTCATGTATCTGTGCCGTTCTTTCGATCAATTGAATCGCGGACAGGATTATATGGAAGCAAAGCCTGCTGTACATATCGGGTTTTTGGATTATACGCTGTTTGATGAACAACCTGAATTTTATGCATCTTATAAACTGATAAACGTTAAAAACAATCAAAAATATAGTGACAATCTCACTTTAAATGTGGTAGACTTATCCCGGATAGACTTGGCGACCGATGAGGATAAGAAGTATCATATTCACGAGTGGGCAATGCTTTTTAAGGCAACAACATGGGAGGAGATCAAAATGTTGGCATCCAAGGATGAATATTTACAGGAAGCGTCTGAAACTATATTTCGCATGAGTGCTGACGAACTGGTACGCAAACGTTGTCTTGATCGGGAGGAGTACTATCAGGATCTGCGTAATTATGAACGGAAGATAGAGCAGGATCGGATAGAGCATGAACAGGATAAGCGTAGGTATGAGCAGAAGATAGAGCAGGATCGGATAGAGCATGAACAGGATAAGCGTAGGTATGAGCAGAAGATAGAGCAGGATCGGATAGAGCATGAACAGGATAAGCGTAGGTATGAGCAGAAGATAGAGCAGG
>JAIEFE010000019.1:215798-219480 GCA_029067085.1 Lachnospiraceae bacterium
AGAGCATGAACAGGATAAGCGTAGGTATGAGCAGAAGATAGAGCAGGATCGGATAGAGCATGAACAGGATAAGCGTATGTATGAGCAGAAGATAGAGCAGGATCGGATAGAGCATGAACAGGATAAGCGTAGGTATGAGCAGAAGATAGAGCAGGATCGGATAGAGCATGAACAAGATCTGCGTAATTATGAACGGAAGATAGAACAGGATCGGATAGAGCATGAAGAGGATAAGCGTAAGTATGAGCAGAAAATAGAACAGGACCGGATAGAGCATGAACAAGATCTGCGTAATTATGAACGGAAGATAGAGCAGGACCGGATAGAGCATGAACAGGATAAGCGTAGGTATGAGCAGAAGATAGAGCAGGATCGCATAGAACATGAACGGATCGTAGCGGAGAAAGATGAGGAAATTCGACAACTTCGTGCACAACTGGAGAGGAAAGGAAATGCGGAATAACAGTTGACAAAATTCCCTCATACAGATAAAATGGATGAAAATACAGCCGACAGGGCTGACATGATAACAAAACGTGGCGAAGAAGAGAATAGTACGGATGGGAAACGTTGCAGAGAGAGAGCCGTTGGTGGGAGGCTTTTACGGGAACTGTTCGGAACCGGCCTCGGAGCCCTGCGCGAGGAGCGCAGCGTAGCACCGGCGATAACGGTATGAGAAGCAGAATGTGCGTAAAGCACATTAATTAGGGTGGTACCGCCGAAATTTCGGTCCCTACGGGATGGAAATTCGGCGGTTTCGTGTTTCAAAGAAGGGAGCAAGAACGCTTCAGAACGGAGGAAAAGATATGGCAGACAAAAAACTAGTGGAAGCGATCACTGCGATGGAGGACGATTTCGCGCAGTGGTACACGGATGTGGTGAAGAAGGCGGAGCTTTTGGATTATACCAGCATTAAGGGATGTATGGTGTTTAAACCCGCCGGCTACGCGATCTGGGAGCTGATCCAGAAGCAGATGGATGACCGGTTTAAAGCGACGGGCGTGGAGAATGTGTATCTGCCTATGTTTATCCCGGAAAGTTTGTTAAATAAAGAAAAAGACCATGTTGAGGGTTTTGCGCCCGAAGTTGCCTGGGTGACACATGGCGGTTTGCAGCCCTTGCAGGAGAGGCTCTGTGTCAGACCTACTTCTGAGACATTGTTCTGCGATTACTATAAAAACGTGGTACAGTCTTACCGCGATCTGCCGCAGGTTTGCAACCAGTGGTGCTCTGTGGTGCGCTGGGAGAAGGAAACTCGTCCTTTCTTAAGGAGCCGCGAGTTTTTGTGGCAGGAGGGTCATACGGCCCATGCCACTGCCGAGGAAGCAGAGGAGCGGACCATTCAGATGCTGAATGTCTACGCCGATTTCTGTGAGGAGGTGCTGGCAATTCCTGTCATCAAAGGCAGGAAGACTGATAAAGAGAAGTTTGCGGGCGCCATTGCCACATACACGATTGAAGCGCTGATGCACGACGGAAAAGCTTTGCAGTCCGGTACCAGCCATAATTTCGGTGATGGTTTTGCGAAGGCGTTTGACATTCAGTATACCGATAAGGATAATACGTTAAAATATGTACACCAAACTTCGTGGGGAACCACGACCCGCCTGATTGGTGCAGTCATTATGGTGCATGGTGACAATTCCGGACTGGTACTGCCGCCTAGGATCGCGCCCACGCAGATTATGATCATCCCGATTCAGCAGAAGAAAGAGGGTGTGTTGGATAAGGCATACGAATTGAAGGAGAAGCTGAAGGGCTTCCGCGTGAAAGTGGATGATACCGACAAGAGCCCTGGCTGGAAATTTTCCGAACAGGAGATGCGCGGCATTCCGATCCGCGTGGAGATCGGGCCCAAGGATATCGAGGCGGGCAAGTGCGTGATCTGTCGCCGTGATACGAGGGAAAAAATTGAAGTTTCTCTGGATGAGATTGAGACAAAGGCAGCAGAGATTCTGGATCTGATGCAGAAGGAGATGCTGGAGCGCGCGCGTGCGCACAGGGAAGAGCACACCTACGAGGCAAAAAATATAGAGGACTTTAGGAAGCTTTTTGCTGAAAAATCCGGCTTTGTGAAGGCAATGTGGTGCGGCGAGCAGGCCTGTGAAGATCAGATCAAGGAAGAAATGGCGGTCACAAGCCGCTGCATGCCTTTCGAGCAGGAGCAGATCAGCGATACTTGCGTATGCTGCGGCAAGCCGGCAAAGAAGATGGTTTACTGGGGCAGGGCTTATTAGAAAACGGCATAGAGTTCAGATGGATCTATTACTTTAAGATCGATCAATTTTTGGCGCAGCATAATATAGAGGCCCACATTCGTATGATTTCGATAGGGTGTGACATATACAATAGAAAGAATCGTGCAGGTCAAAAGACTTAAGAGATTCCAGCCAAGGAAGGATAAATCCAGAACAAAAGCTTTCCATTTTTGCCCTTTCATCATGGAATCGCTTAAGTATACTGCACGATGATAATCCATTTTCGGATTTTCTGCGAGTAAATAGGGCACCATGCGGTATTGGTATGTTTTATAGATGCCGGGAATAATGAGAAGTAAATAGCACAGAATAATAGTGAAACGGGTAGCAAACATAACTTTGCATACATTGCTGTAGTGGTCCTTTTGAAACGCGGATTTATATTCATTTATACCGGCACCCTTTACTCTGGACGATAGCATAAAATGCATCTGTCCGATGCATAAAGGATTTATCAGAAAAATGCCGATCAGAAGGAGGATAAGCACCAGTGGTATTTGGGCAGCAGGAATAAAAAATCGAATCGTGTGCCAGAGAATACCGTCACGGACATAGACATGCAAAGTAAGGAATTGGGCATAGAAAAGTACCGTTATCGTATGAAAAGTGGAGAGAATCAAACAGATCAGAATAGATTTTTCGTAACAGGTATGTAAAGTTGTTTTGGCTGCCTTTTTTAATTGATCTCTTGTCCACATAGCAATATTTCCTTTCTGAAAGGAGAGAAATTTTCTTTTCACATAATATATCATATGAAGGTTTTTCTTACAAGGACAGCATCTGCGTAATAAAATGAGAGAATAGTAAATATGAGTAGAAAGCATAAAAAAAAGAAAAAAAGCATAGGCGTGGTCGTAGTTCTTAGTTTGCTCATCGGGGTATGTCTGGTCGTGCTCATTGGAATTTCCAGCGGAGCATTGACTAGAACAGTCAGGTCTGCTGTGACCGAAAAGGTGACGGAGACGGTAATGGAACAGGCTTTAAAGCAGGCGCTTGAGAGCAATGGCAATCCCCAGGCCGCCGAGAAGGCCAAAGAGATCGTGAACAATATGGATGAAGCTGACAAGCAGAAAGCAGAGGAGATCATCGACCGTTATGCGAACGGCGACACGCTCTCTGATGTGATGGAGATCGTAGGGGACGGAGTGGACAGTGATTCCCTGTCCAAGGTGCAGGAGTATCTGCAGGAAAATGTGTCCGAACAAGATCAGGCAGATCTGGAAGAGCTATATCGGAAGTACAGCGAAGGATATTGAAAAAAATTCTGTAGAATGCAGGGATTAAGAAAGCCAATAGAAAATCTGGTCATAGGGCATGACCACGTACATTAAATGGATGTTAGCTGAGGGGAGTGTCGCAAAATAACTGATTTTTAGTTATGGAGCGGCACTCCTTCTTTTATAGAAATGAAAATCATGGCTGAT
>JAIEFE010000002.1 GCA_029067085.1 Lachnospiraceae bacterium
GTCTGCTTTTCTGTCTCTGGACACCAAAAAGGAGCCGTTGCTTCAGTAGATTATTTATCTACTTTTGCAACAGCCCCGTTGTATCTCTTTCTTGTATAAAATAGACAATACTATATCTTGTGGTTTTCTTCCGTTCTCTTCTCCTTAGATACTACATCTAGATATTTTTGCGCACCAAACGTTATTTCGTCTATTATTTTTCTATATACTCTTTTCTCAAAATATATTGTATTTTATTGTTTCCTGTGATATATCATGCTCAAGGAATGTTTTCTTACATTTCTATCGTATCCGGAATCTGTCTTATGATTCCATAATTCTCCGGAGCAGAGCTCCGTCATGAACATCTGAGAAAGGAAGGCACATCTATGAACCAACATTCCGAAAACATGCATATGTCTCTTCAGGGCGCACACGGTGAGCTCCCTTACGGCATGACCAACGACTACATGTTTCGCGCGGTCTTGCAATCCAACAATAAGGTCCTACGGGGGCTGATCTGCTCGTTACTCCACCTCTCCGAGTCGGAAGTAAACTCCGTAGTGATCACAAATCCCATTGTTTTGGGAGAATCGGTCGAAAATAAGGAGTTCCGGCTGGATATCAACGTGATCCTAAACAATGATACCTTGATTAATCTGGAAATGCAGGTCACCAACAGCCTGAACTGGCGGGATCGATCCGTCATGTACCTATGCCGCTCCTTTGACCAACTAAACCACGGACAGGATTATGGGAACGCAAAGCCTGCAGTACATATCGGCCTATTGGACTATACCCTCTTTATTGACCAACCTGAATTTTATGCATCTTATAAACTGATTAATCTGAAAACTCATCAAACCTATAGTGACGGACTGACTCTGAATGTACTGGACCTGACCCGTATCGATTTAGCCACGGAGGAAGATAAAAAATACCACATTCATGAATGGGCAAAACTCTTCAAAGCCACCACCTGGGAGGAAATCAAAATGTTGGCATCTACAAACGAATATTTACAGGAAGCAGCCGAAACGATTTTCCGCATGAGCGCAGATGACCTGATACGCAAGCAGTGCCGTGAGCGGGAAGAATATTATCAGGATTTACGTAATTATGAGAGGGCCATTGCCGAAAAAGATGAAAAATCGAACGCGACCGCATAGAGCATGAGCGGAAGATTGAAGAGGATAAGCGCAATTATGAGAGACAGATCGAGCAGTTGCGTGCGGAAATTGAGGCGTTAAAACAGCAAACCCAAATCAACACCTGAAAGGAGATTAAAATGCCGGAATTTAAAGACCCACTACGGTGCAGGCTCTACAAAGATCACAAAAAACTCTATGAGGATCTGGTTAGTTTCGAAGGGATGCTTGCGTTAGCTGAAATCGAATTCAGACGAATCTTGCGTGAATGCACAACCACCATTGAGATACGCGACGCCGAGATCCAACAGCTCCGCGCGGAAATTGAGGCGCTGAAAGCACAGAATCAACAGGAAATCTAACATAAGAATCTGCTTGTTTTCATATAAACAAGGTGTTAGCAGAAACGCATGCTAACACCTTGTTCTTGATTATTCAGCAAGATAAATTCCCAATCGTGCCTCGATCGAATTCATCGCCTCATCCAGGCTCTTATCCCCTTGCATAAAGGATATGCCCTCCTCATACACCACACTCTCAAAAATACTGTCCTCCACATAGGCGGTGTCCAGCGACTCGATCCACTTAAGCAATTCATTCACCTTCGCTTCGTCGGGTACACGAATCGGCATTGTAATATCCTTCCCGTCATCCGAGGACAAGCCGACGCTGCCGGAAACATAGTCATTATCTTTGTACAGCCTCCACTGGTTCTCATAATTATCAAGAATCGCCTTCTTATTGACCGAAAGGCCTTCTTGCAGCTTGGTCTGTACCTCATTACCAAGCGCCACCTTCAGAAATTCCTGTGCTATCCCGGTGTTTCCGGACGTGGCGTTGATCCCCAGCAAAGTCTTTGCCCAGAACACATTACTGCACTGCCCTGTCATGGGAATGATGTCGCAATCCTCAAAGCCCTCCGTCACACAAATGGAGGTACAGATGTTATAAGAATTTACGTCATACAGGGATCCTGCCACACTCATGGGTCCTGCTGCAAACTGCCGTAAATTGCCAATAAAATAGATTTCACGGTCGTGCGCCCGCAGTGTATCGGAATCCTCCAGTTCTTCTCCTCGCACACTGTCAAGAGCCTGATATACCCTTTTCAAACTCTCCCACGAGTTCATCGCCTCTTCCGAAAGACCGTCCGTCTCCGCCTCATAGATCCGCTTAGACTGGGTCAGGAAATCCGAGATCGCATCCCTGTCGATCGTTCCGCTATCCGTCTTCCACGCAGGTGCGGACACCATAGAAAACATGCGCATGATTCCTTTCTCTGAAGGAAGCTGTAACAAGCTCTCTCCCGGATTCTCCTCTCTCATTTTCTCCATAAGATCTGCAAGTTCTGACAATCCTGTCATCTTATTCAGATTGTCTTTTCTACCCAGAAGATAGGGCAGCTGAATCTCGCAGGGCATCATATAGACATGTTCCTCATTTCGGAAAGCTTCCACCACATTGGGGAAAGGAGCCTCCTCCCCGCTCATACCGTCCAGCACCGGGCTGATATCCATAAGGATTCCCTTCTCAATGTAAGAATCCACGGGCATATCATCCAGGATCAGTACATCGGGTCCCTCCCCCGCCATAAGGCGCGTATTCAGGTTCTTGATGACATCCTCTCTGGTCAGAGCAGATCCCTTTTCTAAACCAATTTCATACTCCACATAAACTGACGGATTCGCCGTTTGATAGAGATCAACCGCCTGCCGTACAGCAGACTTATCCTCCAAGCTCCACACCTTTAATCTTTCGTTGGGCCTGGCAGGGATATCCGGATCGTAAACAAAGCGCATCACTTTGCCCTGCGTAAACAACACAAGAAATTCATCGTTCTTCATCGCACGCATATCCATGATACTGTACGCCGGATTTCCCAGAACACTTAAACTTCCGTCAATGACCTGCTCCATCACACTGCCACCCAGCACATGGCGGTATACGCCCTTCTGCCCCGCCAGATAGATCACATCGTCTCCGCCGAAAAACAGAAACAGGTCATAGCTTCTGCCCGGGGAAGAGGATCTGTCACTGAAATTCTCCTTTACAAAGTCAGCAAGCACCTTATCCTCTATATATTCCTTTGCCTCCACATCATAAATGAGAGGCACTTCATATCCTGTCCCGTCCAAGAGCAGCAGATTTTTGTGTAACCGAAATAGTCCCGGCCACCCTTCCTCCGCTCTCAAGAGCTTTTCAAAGCTGCCATCCTCCTTCACCTCATACAGCGTGTTTCCTGCCGCGTTCACAAGAATCCTTCCCGTATCCGATATGTATACGGAATCGAACCACATATCCTCCGGGTCCAGCTTCGCCTCCACCTGCATTTCCGTACCATCAGGCTTAAATACCGTGAGCTGCATATCCATGGAAAGCTGAACACCGTTGCCTTCTTCCTCCTGCTCTAAAGGCACTGTCCACACCACGGCCGCCGTTCCGTCAGGACCTACCGCTAAGTCTCTGATATATTTACCATCTTCCTTCATCTTCGTAAGCCACGCAGGCGTTGCCTTGATCCAGCTTCCGCCGTTATCCCATGACTGCAGCGCAAACCCGCTGTTATCCGTTAAGAACAGACTGCCGTCCGCCAACTCCGTGACCCGGCTGTTCCAATCGGAAAGACTGTTTCCGTTAAGCCCTGCCGCCTTTTCCACATACCGACCCATGGCTGTTCCCTGTTCTTCCTCCTGTGTTGAGCCGGCGCTTCCCGCCACACCGCCTGCCGTGCCGCTATCCGAGCCTGTGCCGCTACAACCGGCAAGCGTCCCAAACAGAAGAACTGCCGCCAGAAGCATCGCCGCTATTCTCTTTCCTTTTCCTGAACCCCTCATATTTACCTCCTTGCTATGTAATGAATCCTCAACATTGGTAAATGCCGGAGATGTGTATTGTTCTCCATTTATTATCATAGCAGGGTTTTCTCTAAGGAATCTCTAAAGTCATCTTCCTCTTTACATCTTTTGAACTTGCAAGTATGCTTATGGTGAGATGGAGGTGAAGAATTCCCTATGCTGCAGATTGCAATCTGTGATGACGAACATTTTTATCGGGAAAAGATACAAAAGCTTCTGGAAGGATATCTTGAAAAACGCGAGCTGCCATATGCGCTTCATCCGTTTGTGTCAGGAGAAGCGTTTTTAGAACAATGTGAAAATCATGTAAAATTTGATATTGTATTTCTGGATATCAGCATGGAGGAAATAGACGGGATTCAGACGGCTCAGAGAATCCGGTCCTTTCACAGCGATACCTATATTGTATTTGTGACGGCTTTCATAGATTATGCACTGGAAGGCTACAAAGTGAACGCAGTCCGTTACCTCATGAAAGATACACTTACCCCTGCAATGGAAGAGTGTATGACAGCAATCTTGCAGAAGATGCAGGTCGCGCAGGTGACTTTTTCATTTCTGGAGGGTGAGAAGAAATTATATACGGACAATATTTTGTATGTGGAGAGCAGAGGCCATAAGTCTATTTTTCACTATATGGAAGAGGGCGCGGTGACCTATCAGATCTACGATAAGCTTGACAATGTGGAAAGAAAACTGGAGGGCTACCATTTCTTACGGATTCATAAGAGTTATCTGGTGAATATGACACATATCCGTAAAGTCAGCAATTATACGGCATATCTCGATACCGGCGAGGAGCTTCCCATCCCGCGTCTCAGATTTCAGACTGTAAAAAAAGCATTTGTGGATTATAAAGGAGCGCTGTGATGGAAGATATGTTGGGACTTATGATCCGAGACTTTATTTTAACATTTATCATGGGCATAAGCTGTCAGACATTCTACGAGACCGTTGCACCGAGGCGGCGACTGCGGTATGAATGGCTGCAGCACACTACGGTTTTTGCATTTGCCGCCGGATTTATGG
This sequence comes from Lachnospiraceae bacterium, assembly GCA_029067085.1. Classification (GTDB taxonomy): domain Bacteria; phylum Bacillota; class Clostridia; order Lachnospirales; family Lachnospiraceae; genus UBA3282. The sequence goes on from JAIEFE010000002.1 coordinate 5,012, forward strand.
TGATTGCTGTGACGGAAATTCCGCCGTATATTTTTCAACCGGTACGAGTCATTGTCGTGACCGCTGTTGCTGCACAGATTTATTTTAATATGCGTGTTTTAAAAAATATCATATTGTCGATCATGTTTTGCGGGATTTATTGGCTTTTTTCTTTACTTCTTGTTTTGATGGTTTACATAACTCCTTTTCCAAGTTATGTAATGGGATTCGATTTGACAGAGCCACTGGTAAATATCGCTTTTCTATGTCTGATGCTGGCTTTCCGCTATCGCTATCAAAGCAGAGTCCGCGGACTGCCGAATATAAAATGGGGTAAATTCGGACTTCTTTCTGTGATTGGCCTTGCGGTAAGCGTTGCTGTCGTTATGATATCTCCGGAATACAGCACCTCGAATTACTATGCCCTACTGGCTGCAATCACAGGATTTGCGGTGGTGTATGTATTGGGATTCTATTATATGGTCAACCTGCTGGAAAAGGAATCTCAAATGCAGAAACTGAGGCTCCTCCATGAACAGACACAGAATCAGATGGATCTGTACCAGAGCATGAAGAAACATTATGAGCAGCAGCGCCGGTTTTCCCATGATTACAAAAATCAGTTAAATTGTATTCAGGGAATGCTCGAAAACGGGCAGACGAAAAAAGCGGCAGAATATATTTCAGGACTGACCGGAAGCTTCCGATACAATGAAATGTGTGTAAACACAGAGCATGCCGTGGTAAATGTGATGTTGAACCAGAAATATCAGGAGGCATGTGACAAAGGAATCATTATGACTATGGTTTCCGGTAATCTGTCAGGGCTTGCCATCAGCGAAGAGGACATCGTGACACTGTTGGGAAATCTGCTCGATAATGCAATCGAGGCATGTGAGAAACTTGCCGAGAATAAAGTGATACAGTTTAAGATGGTTTTGGAGGAAGGACAGCTTATCCTGTCGATACGCAATCCGGTAAAGGATGCGGTGCAGATCAAAGACAATCGGATCATCACGAGCAAGCGAGACAAAGCTCAGCACGGAATCGGTCTGTTGAATGTGGATTCCGTAATCAAGAAAAATAATGGCACAAGCGTGCTAAAATGCGAGGATGGATGGTTTACTTTTGCGGCGATGATACCTTTAGATGAAAAGTAAAAGAACCACAACAAGAACGACATTTCCAATGCTGTTAACTTAAAAAGGCGCTCAGGCGTCTTTTTTTGCTGTCCCGCCGTCGATTTCTGTCACTGCCGTTGAATCGTCAGATTGCCGTAAATATAATGAAAAGAAAGTTGATGTACAATTATCGTATCGTTGAAAGGAGAAATGACCATGAAAAGATTGAAGGCCGGAACTTATGGATTGATACTGCTTACAAGCTTGTTTTTGAGCGCCTGCGGTACCCATACTGCAGACAAAGCGAATACAGCCTTGCTCAATGCACGAGATGCGGCGGAATGTACGATGGAAAGCTTGAAAGCGCTGGATTTAAAACAATTTAACGATCATACAGACAACTATGTAGAGACATACCATAATTGGATCGGTATTCCTGTAGAAAGAGAATACAGGGTTTTCAATGAACTATTAGAGCCAAGAGCGAAGTCCTGGACACGAAAAAAGAAAAATGAGTTCAATCATAAGCTGGCTGAAAAGATGATGGAAAATCTGGCATGGGAAATAGAGGATGTGAGAGAAGACGGGGACAATGCCAAAATCACCATGGAGATCACAAATCTTAACATGGCGGATGTTACAGGAAAGTATGAGATCTATCTTTTGGAAAATATGTTAGACAGTCCCGGAACAGGAATTGGTCAGCTGATAAAAGACATTTCCAATATCATGGATGATGACAGCGGTCTGCTTGCAATCGTGGAAGCCTGCGATAAAGATGATATCTGTACGCTTAAGGTTACGGTCTCCGCATATCGGGAAAACGGAGCGTGGAAACTTCATCTTGATGATGAATTTATCAATGCTTTTATGGGTAACTTCAACGGAATGACATATTCTGAAGATGTGCAGAAAAGACTCGATGAACTTGAGAAACAGCAGGAAGAAAAGCTGCTGGATGAATGGACGGAAGAATGGGCGGAAGAATTTGCTGATGATGTGGAAAAGCGAGTGGAGAGATGGTTTGGGGAGTGAAGGGCTGCTTCTATGGAAAATAATTCATCATGTCCAATGAAGCACCCCTCGCTTAATAGGCTTTAAATCCTACAGACTGATACAACCTTGCCGCTGCTCTGTTGATTGCGCGAATTGTAATTATTGACGCACCGTCAGCAAAGGCATCACTTACGGCTCTTTCGCATACAGCCTTTGCAAATCCTTTTCTGCGCATATTGGGAACAGTACCGACAAATTCGAGAGAATCAATGCCGTTATTATCCATAATGGAAGCCACAGAAACAGGTGTGTCTCCATGATACAGAATATAACATTTCATACCCATTTTTTCGCACCAGATAAAATGATTAACAGGATGTATATCGGTGCGCCCTTCTGCGAGAATATCATTTGCCATTTGCGCCCAGAACGCAAATTCTTCCGCTGTATGCACCTTGATTATTTTATGATCGTTTTTTTGATATTCTATTTTTTCCTCGGAAAGCATAGCCAAATAAACTTCATCATCTTCACTCGGCTCTTTCTCTTCATGTGTGGGCTTTTTCCCCGAAAAAATGTAGATTACTTCATCAGGTACAAGTAAATCAAGCCAAATCGGCATATTCATTGACTTCATTTCATCAATGACCATTTTCATTTGTTCCGTAGGGAGATCGTTGATACGTACATTATAAATAAAAGAGATACCCTGCTCCCCTGCTTTTGGCTTTACATAAGAATAAAATTCTTTGTCAACCTTTTCCATATGTGCAGCTTCTCCAAACATGCCTACATAAAAATTTGCTCCGTCGTCAATGTGTTTGAAAATTTCTCTCTTTGTCATATTTCACCTTGTTTGATATAGTAAAGACCATAGCATCCTTTCATAAGAACTACACTCAGTTTACGATAACAGGCAAATCAAAATCCAATCTGCCAAACTTCCTCAGTATGTCCAAATCGCGCGTTATATAATTACTGTTCCAATAATAGTTTCCAACCGTCTGTTCAGGTACACACCATCGCTTGCCGTCCGGATGAGGATTACTTTGTTCAAATGCGTCAATATCCTCGGCAGAGGAAAATTGAAACTCTTGTGTGCTGAGCAGCTTGTCAACAATTGTATCCAGATTCATTTCCACAGTACGCCTGCACTCGGGATAATAACTGCTTTCCGGCGAATCAATAAAATAAACCGGCAAAGGCAGCCATGATGGATATGTTGCAGGGTCATATGTCTCAATATTCAGTGATGATGGATCATAATCGGGATAACCATGAAGAAGAACCTGCCCGCATTGCTTATACCGCTCTTTCAGCTCCTTAGCCTTACCGTAGATGTCGCTGTCTTCATCTGCGTGTTTGAGAATGAAATCCGTAAGACGCTTGGTCACCCCGATATCGGCGTATGGTTTATGAGCGGAATCGAAATGAAACCATGGCATGTGCGAAAAATCATTATTGCTGGAAATTCCTTGCATTCCCACCCAGCCGTCCTCCAATAAATATGTCTCAGAGGCAAGGTATTTAATGATACCCGCAATGATCTTACTTTTAATCTTGCTCTCGTAATTACCTGTTATGTCCAGATAATCCATTGCAATACAAACTGTATAGGGAGCCGAGTTAGGGTTCCAGTTGTTGCACTCAATGTTATGACCAAAACCTCCGTCATCATTTTGGTAGCCGGACAGAACCGACAGAAAATCGTCACAGCTGCCATTTTCAAAAAGGAACTTCCATTTCGTATAGTCAAGGGGTCTTGCGTTGCGGTAAACCAGCTTTCTTAATCTCAAAAATTCATCTAAGGATATTTTTTTCAAAGTCATTACCTCAACTTTCTTTTCATTTGATATTGGTTAATTATATTATTTCCTTTTCATATACTTCAAGTGTCCGATCATCAAAAAGAACCCACTTGATAACATCGAATTTCCCCGGATGATCTGCAACAAATCTCTTTGTCGTACCGACAGCTATCCTGGCTGCATCCTCCAAAGGAAAATGATAAATGCCTGTAGATATGGACGGAAAGGCAATGCTTCTTATTCCGTTCTCCATCGCCAACTCAAGGCAGGATTGATAGCAGGACTCAAGCAATTCGTGCTCCTTCGATTTACCTCCATTCCAATGCGGACCTGGCGTATGAATGACATACTCACATGGCAATTGATACGCCTTTGTTATTTTCGCCTTACCGGTCTTACAGCCATTCAGAAGACGACATTCTGCAAGCAACTCCGGACCGGCAGCACGATGGATTGCTCCATCCACACCTCCCCCGCCAAGCAAACTGGTATTAGCTGCATTCACGATTGCCTGAACATCATGGTTTTTTGTAATGTCCCCTTTGACCATCATAATTTTTGTCTGCTCAAACATTTCCATATGTTATTCCCTTCTTTCCAACCAAATTTATTTCATAATTTCATAAAAATACGGATCATCTTTATCACATTTTATAGTACTGTATGATAATACTGCTTGCAAGGCAGAATCTTTATTTTTTTATGCATTTCATTTATATAAACTAAGTAACACATCACACGCTAAAACACTATGATGTGTAAAAAATACACATTTCGCCATTGACGAATATGTAAAAAATGTGTATTATATGTGTATAAGGAGAGCATAATGAAACAGAGGGACTTAATAAAAGATGGGGATTATAAACCCTGCATTCAATACATGTATAAAGAACAACAAAGTAGAGCCTGGGAGGGCAAATAGAATGAAGAATGTATATCCTGTGATATTTACGCCGTTACATGATGAAAAGGACACCGTGTTGGTGGAAGTACCGGATTTGAAAATATTAACGCAAGGATACGGAATGCCGGATGCCATGTATATGGCTCGGGATGCAATCGGATTAAAAGGCATTGACTATGAAGATGACGGAAGGGAACTCCCGAAACCGAGCAAATTAAACGATATTAATTCAGCTAATGGAACATTTGCAGAAGACGGAGAGGGATATGTTTCCTTAGTAGATATCGATTTTACAGAATATCGCCGTCGGGCAGACAATAAAACGGTACGCAGGAATGTCACGATTCCAAACTGGCTTAATCAGGAGGCCGAAAAAGCGCATCTTAATGTTTCCAAAGTTTTGCAGGAAGCTTTAATGTCAAAATTAGGAGTATCAAGATAAAAAAGTAAGAACATCAGGAGGAGCTCGAAGTAAATGAAATAACTTTTTCTAAATCATATTATGAAAATAATACGAGCAAGATGATATCAACTATAAGCAAAATCGTTGAAGCCGAACGACCTCAACGATTTTACTTTAGGTGAATTTTTACCCCTCAATCTAAGTTTTGTATCATTGCAGAAAAGCTGTGCGATCAGTCTGTGGTAGTAACTTTCGTCTTAAAAAGCGCCTTTTCCTCCAGCATGCTCCGGAATTTTTCATGATCCTCCAACTCATAACCTTTAATCTCGTCCATATATTCGATATAATCGCAGATGTAGATACTTACAGTAGAAATATCCCGCCCGGCAGCTGTCAGTTCGTTCGCGTTGCTGCTGCCGGTAATCAACATTTCTCCGTTTTTATCCAACACCACCCCGTACAGCGAACGATCTGTGGGTTCCACGATATGAAGCGTCAGCTCCACCGGAGATATTTCTATCTTTTCCACACCAATCCCCTCTTCGTTTACCTCATCAAGCTGTATTGTCCGAACGTCCCTGTCACTCTTCTTTATTTTGACGGCAGGATAATTCCAATTCCCTCTCAACATAAATTTTGTCCCGTTCACTACCGTATACTTACTTCCCGGTTCTTCCTTGATGATTTCCGGACTATATCCTCGCAGGCACTCTATCTGCATCTGCATCTCAAATTCATCCGGTATCTCGTAATAATCCAAATAATAATCTTTATTTTCCGCATTGATTTCGGGCAGTTCCTCTCCATTTTTCTCCGCTTCATCACAGGCCGCATCATATTTACTTGAGTCCACATTAATGGAATCATAGTCTACACGCATCACACCCACAAATGTGTGCGCATCCTCCAGTCTGCCCTCAATATTCCGAAAACCGCCTACTTCCGTATCCCGGAAAGAATACTCCTCCCGTGTATTTGCCTGTATAAGCTGATAATCCATACCCCCCATAGTGGCAAATTCCGGGAATTTCTCATCATTTTCTATGCAAACGCCGAAGAAAATCGCCTGATTAGAAGCATAATACTCCGTAAAAGTAATCGTGATCCCCTGACTCTGATCCTGATAGATATAATTCTCCTCTTTTTTCGAATCAGCAGTATCCACCGTTTTTCCCTTAATATCATTCCTCCTACTCTGTATATCTACTGTTTTTTCATTATACAGCTTCGTGGTCTCTTCTTCAGGCAACCTTCCGAAGCGAAGAACGTCCTGCACTCTTGCAAAAATATTCTCCAAAACCGGAATGTTTGCAGCCAGAGACGGGTTTGCCACACAGACGCAAAGCGCTATAAAAATGGCCGCCGCTATGGTTCCCACGCCGTAAATCACCTTTTTCCATCCGGTAGGTCCGTTTCTTCTTCCTTTTTTCCTTTCAACAGCATCTGTCTCTTTATCGGTTTTTCTGCTTTTTTCACTTTTCCTGTGCGCATTCTGTCTTATGCCTTCCAGGGTCTTGGCAATTCTGTTGTCGATCGTTTCATTTTGTATGGAAACGGTTAAAATGTCTCTTAAGTCTTCGTCCGAATATGTTTTTTTCACGCTCCTGCTCCTTTCCAACTTTCCTATCTTGCCTGACGTTTTTCTTTCTCCATCTGTTCGCGCAGCTGTGTCTTTCCTCTATGTATCCTGCTTTTCACCGTATTTTCTTTCATATGTAAAATTTCTGCGATCTCTGCTATCGTAAACTGCTCGCCAAAGTACATCTGAAAGATCACCCTGCTGTCCTCCGGAAGAATCTTCAGCAGATCAAAAAATTCCAGTTTGGCTCCTAACGCCTCTTCCCGGACATCGCCTAGCCAGTTTTCCTCCTGGTACCTGTCTGCACTCACTTCGAATTGCAGAAGTTTTCTGTTTCTCCTGTAGATTTTTGTACAATTATTGATAAGAATTTTTACGAGCCATGTTTTAAAATATTCCGCTTTCCTTAGCTGCCCTATGTTTGCAAAAGCGTCCAGTATCGTATCCTGTATCGCGTCCGCCACATCGTTTTCATCTTTCAGCCACGCAAAGGAAACTCTTTTCAATGTGTCCTGACTGTTCTCTATCAATTTGACAAACGCATCTGTGTCTCCCTTTAGAGCCATTTGGACCAAATGTTCCATTTTTTCCATCGCACCTTCCTCTCTTATGGCATATTGTATCCCTTCTACTCCATTAGATAAACAGAAGCGTAGTTTGGTTGCAGGAAATTTTTCGGATATCATAGGTGATATTTTTCGCATTTCGCTCTCTGATACTGAAGCGACTGACATATGAAAAACTTTTCGAAAAATGTGGAGCAAAACGTATTGAATAAGAAATATGTTAAATTAATTTACAAAGGAATTATCTTCGCCTTTGCTTGACGTATCTTGCAATCTATTTCTGCATATGCAATAATGCCAATAGGCAGACAGAGGAATCACAATGTCCGTCATCTTTGACACCCCCTTTCCGTTGCCGGATTGGGTATGACAACAAGACAAGCACAGCATATCATAAGGAGATTTTCAGTGAAAAAAAGATTATGCAAAGAAGACTTTCCCATCATTTTATGATGATGGATGGACAAAGGAGCAGAGCGATAAAGTTTATCTGGGACAGGGAATAGAAATGTACTCTCTTGACGACTCGGCAACAGATGGCATCTTATGATACAGAAACTACTTTGCTGCTGGGTTACAACCACAACAACACTATAGGAATAATCGGGAATTTTAATGGGATTGACGTAGGGACTGTTGTTAATGCGATGGAACCACTGTGTACAGAACGAACAGCAAGTTGATACTGCTAAAGATTACAGCATCTGAGATATGATATAATTGTAATGTTTAAAATACAAACTATGTAGGGTTAAGCTATGAAGAAAAAAGAAGAAGAAATCATCTGGTCCCGCTCTAACGGCAGTCTGTTTGAAAAATTTGCCTTAAGTCTGGAGGAATATACCCGAACGGGCAAAGCGCCCGCCGAGGGCGACCAGGATCTTCAATATGGTCTGGAGCTTCAAAACAAACGTCTGCAAAAGAAGGGGCTATCCATGCTCTACAAATTTGTGCCGAGAGGGCACTTCTCCGGTGGCACGAAGCAATATAAAAGCTGGAGAGATGCGCATTATACCAGCACACTACAAATGCGTACCTGCCGGATGGAGAGAAGCCTGTACAAAGGACCTAAAAAGGAACATGAAGACAAGAAAAATATGACCTTTGTACAGACCATTACCGATGTGAATACGCCTCAATTGGTTGGGAATGATGTACATAACTGTCCGAACTGCGGTGCTCCCGTATCCATCGGAGAGTTGAAAATGGGGTGTCCCTATTGTAGTGCTCATTTTGAAATATCCGACATTTTTCCGAAGGTGTCCAATTATTATTTCTATAAAGACCCTAGCATGACCGATAAAGAATGCAAGGTATATATAGCCAAATTTATGATAGCCTGCGCTGTTCTTATCTTCCTTTATGGCACCATCTATAGTATTATCTACACGGATAGCTCTCTCATTTCTATTGTGATCATTCAAATAATTACCAGTATTTTCGGCGGTGTACCATTAGGATATTTTATCGCATCTCTTGCGCTGCTCGGAAATGTATTCTACAATGCAGGTAAAACATTATGCTTCCTTCCTTCTATGGGCACCGGCGGGCGTTTTGTCAGGCAGATGCAGAAATATAGCCCGGAATTTTCCTTTGAGTATTTTTCGAATAAGATCGTTTCTCTGCTTAAGATGATCCTGTTTGCAGATAACCCCTCTGACTTGCCCGTTTATACCGGAATACCTTTGGGAAATATGTTTGAGAATATTGTGGATGTACTTTATACCGGCGTGCTGGGTTTAAAGACTTTTAAGGTAAACGGAGATTTCTGCGAGATCTCTGTAAATGTATTTCTGGATAATCTTTATGACAATGGAAACCGTATTTTTCAGAGAAGAGACAAATATCGTGTATGGGTAAGGAAAAATATCAGACGCCCTATTAACATGAATTTTTCAATCAGGCATCTGCAGTGCAAGAGCTGTGGTATGAGTTTTGATGCCACAAAGGAAAAGCATTGCCCCGGGTGCGGAACAGAATACGATCTGGCAACAGAGGACTGGGTCGTTACAAAAATAGTCAGATTGAAGGTTTATTGATCTTCATTCCTTCGGCATATCTGCAAAGGAACGACAGGAAAACCATTCCGGTTCCTCCCCCTCATAAGGGGAAATCAGATTCTTATATTCCTCGTTGCTCTGTAGAATGCATTTGGTGGTTTCATCTCCATCTAAATAATAATAGTCATAAAATAAGTCGGAATCGGAAGCCGTATCCTCGCGTACAAAATGGATCAATTCATAGGGCTTCCCTTCGCTGTCAAAGGAATAATATATATCTTCATCTCCGTCATAATTTTGACCCCATGTGACTATGCCATTATCATATATCCCAAAGGCCATATGGCTTGTATGCGTTTCATATACATCATAACAGATCAGCCTATCTCCCTGAACTCCCAGTATATACATCAGTTCATCCGGTGACTCGTATATTTTAAAAACAAGTTCTGAGATGCCGTCATTGTTTACATCCACCAGTGAAAAACATTTCGTAGCACTCTCAAATGTATGCTCCTCTTGAGAATACATCCTGTCGTCAAAGAAACTCAGTTCGCTTCCTGCCATGTATGGATTGGGTACACTGATTTCGTTGCGCAAAAAAGCTGCATACAACGGGTGGATATCGAGATCTGTCAGGAATGCCTCTGCACTATCGTGGACGTCATCCGTATCTATTCTGTCTTCTTCTGCAGAAATTTCAGCTTCTGTTTCCGCCGCTTCAAATATTGCTTCCGTTGTTTCAAACACCGCTGCTTCATCTTCGACTTCTGTTTCTCCTGTGTATTCCACCGCTTCCTCGATTTCTGTCAAATTCGGTACAGTCTCTCTCTTTTGCGAACCACATGATGTGAGAGTCAATATCCCACTCAAAATAAATCCTGCCAGTATTATCTTTTCTTTTGCGGAAACAATCATTTTTCTTATCTCCTTACTCCCTTTTTAGAAAAGTGTTCCTACTAACCTAACCATAGCTATTCCTTAGAAATTATGTGTACTACCTCTTCAGGAATATTTGTTAATGCCGTTTTCAGAAATTCTGGAACAAGATTGGTACTCTGCAATTCATCAATAGATAGCCAATATAACTTTTCCCCTTGTTGATCCGTACAGGTTTCATTTTCAATCTGAACATCAGTTGACTTCATAAGGAAAAAGAAAACTACTTCGTGATGGTGGGCGTTGTTGATATTGTAAAACCGTTCCTGAATGAATACCAATCGATCAACCGCAAAATGATGCCCTGTTTCTTCATACACCTCTCTGATGACTGCATCAGCAGATGTCTCATTTAGATTTATTCCTCCTCCAATAGTGTAAAAACAGTCGTAATTTTTGTGCCTTACGGCAAGCAAATGATTATTATTAATAATAAGTGCTGCCGCACGAAGTGTAAAATTACCATCGGATGTTTTCATACCAATATCCATTTTTTCAACTCCTTAGTAAATTCCGGTTTATTTACTTGATAATATAATATTAGCCTGTTATTTATAAGTTTATATTTCCGTCAAGTCGTCCAAGCAAATCCGACAACTGTATTTCTTGTAGAATATATCTTTTTCTTTTTACCGGTACTTAAATCCATTCTGTATATGTTTCTCTTTTCCCCCTTTTTCTTGACATAATAAAGATTTCCTTCATTACACGCAAACATGTAATTTCCCTCCATCCAATTTCCAAGTTCCTGTATCGGTTTCATACTGCCGTCGGACAGATCAATTTCTATGATTCTATCAGTAAAATTTAAAGCAGCCTCGTTATGAGACTTTACATATAGGTCCAATGCATACATTTTGTTCCCTTGTATCTGACCGATTGATCGTATCCATCTTCCGCATACTTCCTTTATGGAACCATTATTTGTATCTATGTAATGCAGTGCGTCATCATCCATTATTTTGTAGACACATTCTTCATCCGTCCACAGATAGGTTTTTCTCCAACTGCTCTCTATGCCGTCAGTTTTCTTCGTAAGCCACTTATCCATCAGAGAATATTGATAAATTTCATCGTTATAGATAAAATTTATCTCCTCAGGCGATAGACCATACTGTACATTTGAAATTTTTTCTGATAGATCAATGCCCTCTATAATAATCGCGTTTTTCTCACCTGAAATATTTATTTCTACAATCTGATTCTCGGTATTGATATACACTATTGTTTCTGTATCTTTGCAATAGTCAACGTAATCATCCCTGCAGTCTTCTAATATAATCTCAGTGCAGTTTGTCTTTTCGCTGCCGTCAATGAGCAACACTACTTTCTGTCCTGCGGTATTACTGTTTTTATTACCTAAAAATCGGACTGCACAGCAAATACATACGATAAAAAGTATTAATACAAATAATTTTCGTTTTATGTTGCACATCCATTATCCCCGTTCTTTCTCTACTAATATTCAGCAGGAGAAACACAGCGCACTGCATATATTCTATTGCTATACTTTGATAATTTTGTCAATTCATCTTCCAATGGATCCATACAGTAAAATTCTCCATTCTCGGCTTTGACAATCAACACATAGTGGAAATTACCTAAACCGTACATTCGGACTCTGGCGATAGGATATGTGCCATCTCTCAGACATTCTATTAACAATTCTTCTGTTGCTTCTTTATAAACATCCACCTCATATTCGCCTGTATTTCGCAAAGCATCCCATAAAATATTCCCTTCTGCATCAAATACATTATGGGCGGAAAATTCCTCATTTAAAGTATGGGGTGTTTTCTCCCCTTTCGTCATCGTAACAGCAGAAGCAATACAGCTTACAAGGCATCCGGATTTCCCCATGGTATAACCGGAATCTCCCAATGTCTCATCTGCCCATCTTTCATCATCCTGCCTGTACAAAACAATTTTCACCGCAGGCACAACATCTTCATTTGCAGATACGACATGGCCGCCCCGAAAACGCAGCGCAACAGCTCCAATCATCATAAAGAATAGACATAATATGATTATAAAAATTCTAATTTTTCTTTTTGACGTCACACGATTCATGTTTCGCGTTTCTCCTGTATCGGATTATACAATGTTCTATTTCCGGCAGATCATACAAAATATTGAAAAACGTGGAGACTGTATGGTCTCCACGCTCATGAAACTAATTCCCACACTCGAAACGCCTAAAACCCAGTCATCATCAATCCCACTAGCTGATCCCTGAGTACAGCGTCCTGCTTACCTTTTACATTTGATGCCATGCCGTCAAGTTCCACTTTACCGGAAGCAGCGAGCATCAATTTTTCCTGAAAGGCGCGTTTTTCACGTTCTGCTTCCTCAGCTCTTCGCTCAGCTTTTGCCTGACTGCGCAGTTTTACAGAATATTCCATGGAATCCAATACCTGTTGCATTTGATCAATCAGCATGTCTGGGAACCTCCGTTAACACGATCTAAATATCTGTTGTATTTATCGGTCAAAAGAGCTTATTTCTGAATGATTTCTTTTGAATAAACATTTCCATAGACAGGAATTTTGAAGCTCTCTCTTTGCAATAATTCTGCATCACCGGCTCAACAGCATGCCGGAAATATTCACCGAAGTCAGCTCAAAAAAATCTTCTCCGTCTTTCATCCCTTCATTGTAACTGATTTGAAAATGATTCAGATACAACACCTTATCCTCATCGATCACAATCTCCGTATAGGGCTTCATCACTTCGCTGCACTCGGTCTGTCCCGCGTTCGGGTATTCCTTCTCATAATCAATACAACGATCTGCAAATTCACTCAGATCCACTACGATCGTATCCTGCTCTCCGCTTCCTCTTTTATAAAACCGGAAAGCAGAAAAATCTACGGGAAGCCTGCTGTCACCCCGCTTGTCATACGCCTCATCCTGATTTAACATAGCAAATTCACTATAGCCGCTTATATCCAGATCCCCAACCATCTGACAGCAGTGTATGCTATGATGCTGTGTCTGCACCAGATCAGCTCCCTCAATCCCCATTGTTGCAATCCGTCGGGCGAAATCAGCATCATAAATATCAAACGTCTCCACCAGTTCTTTCATCTGTGGATCTCTTTTCAAATACTTGTACGCACCCTCTAAGCGGTCATACTCTTCCTGTGTAAGCTTGCCCAGCAAATTAGTCACTTTACTATGATAATTTACCAGAATTGCTCTCTGCCATTCATTGGACACTCTAAACATATTACTACCGGGAATAAATACAGCCACAATGATAATTGCTCCGAGTATCAACAACACGCGTTCCAGTTTTTCTTTCCAGAAATACCATACAAACAGCATGATGACTTCAAAAATGATCATGCACACGCCCAGATATCGGATCGGCGTCATGCCGTTGTGATAGATTCTCACACAGACAGCATACGTCTGCATCGGAATAAGCGGTATCAACCCATAGGGCAGCTTTTGTAAAAAGTGCATAAATTTCGTATCATCCCGGTAAAAATAGTCCAGGATCCAGATAGGCATACCGATGCAGAATAAACCGGCAACGATCCTGAATATCTCATTGGACGGCACTTCCCTCATGATCAATATTTTGAGCAGATAGAGGTACACGATGGCCAACGCGCAGATCGTCATAACGGAAAGTACATATTTGACCACAACAATGCTTATGCGGTCACTGATCTCATTGCTCAGATCATTCAACGCCATGATACATGCCGGTGCATAATAGACTCCTGACACAAGAATCGCAGCATAGCCGTAAAGTGATGAGTTCCTGCTTAAGAACAACAAATCAATGATCAGTATGATAAGCATCACTCCGAACAGGAGAACTGAGTAGATCACTGTGGTAATCGCCCAATTTACAAGAACATGCAAAATATATTCTATGAATCCTACACCGCTCCTCCTATGGCAGACATACACGATCGCCAGCATTAATAAAAGCACATAGCCGACCACAAACCGTTCACACCACTCTGCGACAATATCTCCCGACAAATGAAAAAGCTGCTCGGCGTCTTCTAATCTTACTCCCCATGTGAAGAATGCCGCTGTTGCCACACCGATGACAAATCCGAATATTCTTGCAATCTTGACATTCCTATGTTTCCTTTCATAGGGAAATAAACTCTCCACAAACATTGCTGCCAAAATAAAAAGCGCTAAGAATGCCAGTATTGCCCAATCCTCAAAAAGAAAATCCGTCACGCGTGAAGTATACTCTAAATCAAGATCATCCCAGAATTGACCGACCAGAGCATAGAGCGTAAACAACTCTACTGCAATTACCGTTACCCTGTAATCAGCACATGACTGTTTGATCTTCTGATATAAAAAAGCATATTTCTCACGAATAAATTTCATCACGGTATCCTTTCGTGGTTTTAAAAATAATCATCTGATTGACACCAAAGAAAACGGATACTGTCCGTTCTAAAATGACAGTATCCGTTCCCCTTATTTTCGGATGTTTATTTCATCCTAATTCTGCCTTAATTCTCTGCTGTTTGTGCATTGCTGTTGTCGTCTGATGCATCCGATACATCACTGCTTCCGCTGCCGCTCTGATCATCTGATGTTTCCGCATCCCCGCCGTCTTTCTCTTCATCAGATGTCTTCTGATCTGCAGGGTCTGCATCTTCATCATCCGCCGTTTCATCGGATTTATCATCCGAATCCTGATCATCCTCCTCTTCTTCCACTACGGCTTCAGAATCGTCATCGACATCATCATCGGTTATACTTACCGGGGCCGGTGTCTCTGTATTGCCCTCTTCTCCCGTGCCTGTTCCGTCTTTAACCTTTATGAGGCGGATATCAGAAATCTCGATGATGGATGCAGTAGGAGTGTCTATTTTTGTCTTACTTTCACCCTGATATTCGAACAGCTGTCCCATAGAGATCACGAAGTTGATTGTTTCACAGGTTGCTTCGCTTACCTTTAACGTATACTCTACTTTCATTTCGTTATCAGCAGTCAGACTTAAAGTCTCCCCGCCATACCAAGTATACTTGTTGTCTGTAGGATCCTGGAATGCATACTTCACTTTTCTTTCATTGTTGGATTTAATTCCAAAAGTCAACTTATACTCGGCACCTTGTTCCAGTTTTAAGGCAGTTTGCATTAATTGTACATGCCATTCATCTGTACCAATATTTTCTATATCATAGACTACCTTTTTATTTACAGCGTCAAAGGTTTCTGTTCCCTTGGCTCCCTGATCCGTAGCGATGCCACCACCCCAATTCTTATTACCTTCTGCAAAATCACCGTTCTTGATCAGGTTCTCTGCTTCCGGATCATCAGGTTCTTCTCCGCCTGTACCGCTAACTTTTACAACACTGATGTCATCGATCTCAATGGTGGAGGTCGGAGTGTCTATAGGCTTACGCTTATCCACCTCCCAATGATCGTATATCTGACCCATGGAAATCAGGAAGGTTATCTGGTCACTGGTGTCCCCAGTTACCTTTAATGTAGCATCTACTTCTTTTACCTCACCGGCTGCCAGACTTAAGTCTTCTCCACCGTACCAGGCATTTTCAGGATTCAGGAATGCATACTTCACAGTCCTTGCCTCAGTGGATTTGATTTTTAATTTCACGGCGTACTCGGCATCCTTTTCCAGTGTCAGTTTTTCTTTATGTTTTAACTGAATATGCCAGTCTTCCGTACCAACATTGGTTATCTCATAGACCGCTTTTCCGTCCTCAAAGCTAACATCTGCCGCTCCCGGTGCCGTAACCGCATTCTCCCAGCCATCATCACCTTCTGCAAAATCACCGTTCTTGATCAAATTCAAACCAGGATCAACAGGTACAACCGGTTCTTCTCCACTTCCGCTAGGCGGTGTTATTTCTTTCTCTTCCTCCGTCTCTGCATCCGCCGTTGTTCCGGCTGCAACCTTCTTGACACTGACGTCGGATATTTCGATCGCATGGGCTGTTAATTCCGTGTCCCCAATCTTACCCATGGATAACTGGAATGCAAGTGTTCCTGAAGTATAGCTATCATTTAATGTTACAACACGGCTGACTGATTTTACTTTATCCTTTGTCAAACTAATTGACTCAGCGGCACACTCCTCATCACCAGCGTTCAAAAATACCAGTCTCACATCTCTGTCGATAGATGCGCCGATCTTGAAGCTCACTTTATAGGTCGCGTCTTTCTCCATCTTCAACCCTGTCTGCTTCAACTGTACATTCCAATCTGCGGTTCCGACATTGGATATCTCGTATCTGGCTTTACCACCCGTGAATTCTGTTTTTGCTTTAGCTCCATCCGGAGTATGGATATAATCACCCCAATTGGTCTTGCCTTCTGCAAAGTCACCATTCTTGATCAGTTCCGTATCAATCTCAACAGGTTCATCATCTGCTTCGCCAACTTTCACAAGACTGACATCATCAATCTCGATGGTATGTTCCGGAAGCGACTCGTCACCATCACCAGTCTTACCCATGGCAACTACGAATATAATCGACTTGCTGGATGCCTTGTCTACCGTAATCTCTTTCTCTACAGTTTTTTCAGTATTAGCTTCCAGACTTATGGTCTCGCTACCGTAATCCGCATAGTCATGATCAGGATCCTGAAGCTTATATATCACGTTTCTTGCTGCGGTAGACTTGATTTTGAAGCTTAATTTGTACTTAGCATCCTGTTCCAGTGTCAAACCTGTTTGCTTCAACTGCACATGCCAGTCTTCCGTACCGACATTGGTTATCGTATAAGCTGCCTTTTCACCTTCGAAGCTTTCTGTTCCTTTTCCATCTATATAGATGCCGCTCTCAGTCCAGTCCTCCTTTCCTTTCGAGAAATCACCATTCTTAATCAGTTCTGTTCCAATCTCAACCGGTTCAACGGGCTCTTCTTCACCAGAACCACCGATTTTCTTAACACTAATGTCATCAATCTCAATGGTGGATGTCGGAGTAGGTATAGGCTTACGTATACTTGCATCCCAATGATCATAAATCTGACCCATGGAAATCTGGAAGGTTATCTGATTACTGGTATCCTCTGTTATTTTCACTGTAGAATTTACTTCTTTTACTGCACCAGCTTCCAGAGCCAAGTCTTCACCACCGTACCACTTATCTCCGGTACCCATGAACGCATACTTCACAGTTCTTGCCTCAGTGGATTTGATGTTGAATTTCACTGCGTACTCGGCGCCCTTTTCCAATGTCAGTTTTTCTTTATGCTTCAACTGGATATGCCAGTCTTCCGTACCAACATTGGTTATCTTATAAGTTGCTTTTCCGTTCTCTCCGTCCGTAAATTCGGCTTCCGCCTCTCCTGTTTCTAAAACAACTTTCTCCCAGTGAGCCTCACCTTCCGAGAAATCACCATTCGCTATCATTTCCTTGCCTTCTACTACCGGCGGTATCTCTACAGGATCTGTCTCTACCAATTTGATATTGTCGATTACGACCGTATGCTTCTCCGTAATCTGTGTTCCGCCTACGGCTCCCATGGAAATACTGAGTACTGTCTTCGGATCCGTATCATTCGCCATCTTGAATGTGTGGCTAAAGGTCTGATACTCATTGGTCAGGTCAATCACATGTTCTCCGGAATACGGTGTCCAGTTATCATCGCTTGATCCGTCTCTCTGCAATGCATACATGATCTTTCTATTCATTGTAGATTTTGCATCGAAATCAAGCTTATACCACTTATCCTTTTCCAGCTTGATATTGTTCTGTTTCAGCTGAATCTTCCAAGCTGCATCTCCGGTATCTGTAATATCAATGGAGAAGGCATCTTTTTCCTTCAAACTGTCAACGACATATGTAGCGCTGGCAGTACTGTCCACATACGGATCGAATCCTTCCAAAGCGCTGGAGAAATCACCGTTTACGATCAATCCGGTATCGGCTCCGACTTTCCTGATGCTGACATTATCAATATAGGTAATGCCCGGTGCTCCAAGCAGGAATCGAAGCTCGCTGCCGTCCAAACCTTCCGCGGTTTCAAGCTCATACGTATACTTCTGCTGATCAGCAGTCAAAGCACTCTCAAATGTCATTCCTGCTATCGTAGTCTTTATTGTCTTCGCCTGATCCGCATGGGCAACAAAACTCAACTTATACTTATTGCCGCCCGTGATCGCGATAGGCTTCTGATAGACTGCTACATCTTCAAGCGCTGATACTGTCTCAGGTACTACGACTTTCAGCTCACGCACGCTGTCATCCGTAACGGATACGCTTGCACCCTTGGCAGCCTTCCAATCCCAATAATCAAGGCGCAGTCTGCCCGGCAAATTGCCTTCATTGAAGGATCCGTTATATACATAGTTGCCATCCGGCAACACGCCCTTAACTTCTTCCTCTTCCTCTACTACTCCGAGCTTTTGCAACCTTACATTGTCGATATGAACCGCTGCGATCGAATCCTGATTACCCAGATTGAACTCTACTCTGCCGTTCGCATCGCTGTCCGATGTCATCTCAAATGTATGCTCAAAGTTCTGCAAAGTCGTAGTCAATGTCACTTTCGTATCCGCCAGATATCTAATATATCCACGATCGGGCGCCGAAACATCGGTAATCATCGTCCGTTCTGCATCTGCGTATGCCTCATAAGACAATTTATAGCTGCAGCCCTTTTCGATCGGCAGATTCGCCTGTACGATCTGCACACTGTGATTCTCTGTGCCTGCCGCCGTCGGCGTGATATTCAGCACTTCGTCTGAATTCTCCGCTGTCGCTGCTCCGCCTTTTTCCAGATGAAGCTTCCAGTTTTCCTGATCATCTTCCTTCTTGGACAGGTCTTCTGGTTTCGCAAAATCACCGTTAATGATATAGTTACCTGTTTCGTCAGGATCTCTGAGCTGTATATCTGTTCCCGGTTTACTTATATTCCTATCGTATTCATCCTTCTGATATACTCTGACATAGTCCACTACGAGCTGTGCGTTGTCTTCAAACGCCGTAGTCTCATCCGGATATCCTACCCAGCTTCCGCCGACAGCCAGATTCAATATCATATAGAACGGCTGATCGTAAGGAGCAGGATATGCTGTCTCAGGGTATCCCTGTCTCTTAGTAAACCAGTCGTTTACCTTGTAGAACAACTTATCATCTACATAAAATCTGAATTCATCAGGATCCCACTCGCACGCATATACATGGAAATCTTCCGAAAAATCGGTTTCTCCTTCCGCCAGGGTATAGCTTCCCTGCTTCTGCGTATGAGGTTGGCCAAAATGCAGCGTGCTGTACGCTTTATTGGTCTCCTGTCCCATCACTTCCATAATGTCAATCTCACCGCACAGAGGCCACTGTCCGTAGTACATCTCGTCAGTAGGCATCATCCAGAATGCCGGCAGGAATCCTTGACCGCTGGGTACCTTGGCCCTCGCCTCAAATCGTCCGTACTGATAATCATGCTTATTCTGTGTATTGACTCTTCCGGATGTATAGTTATTTCCGTCCTTGATTGCCTGAATAACGAGATTGCCATCCTTAACATATATGTTCTTCTCAGAATCCACATACTCCTGCAATTCCGCATTGACCCAACCGGGCTCATGCAATTCTACATTCCAGGAGCTTCTGTCTAACTCTGCACCATTGAAGTTATCTTCCCACGCCAACTTATAACCGTAAGCCAGATCTCCCTTGTTCTTCGCAGGAATGATCCTTGTATTCTCCTCCTTACATCTGGTGCAGACCTGTCTCTCAAGCCCTGCAGCGTTCTCGGTAGACCATGCGACTACGGTCCACTTTCCGAAAGAATGCCCTAACGGAGGTGTAACGATCTGCTCCTTACCATGGCATACGCTGCATTCTTTGCAAGACAGTCCGGTCTCTTCACAAGTAGCAGATCTATTAAACTTCTCA
Organism: Lachnospiraceae bacterium; assembly: GCA_029067085.1. GTDB lineage: Bacteria > Bacillota > Clostridia > Lachnospirales > Lachnospiraceae > UBA3282. Next base: position 25,167 of record JAIEFE010000002.1, read on the forward strand.
TATTTTTCATCTGTTGCATCTACCCAAACATGTGTTTCGCAATCCGATACGGTCACATCACATATCTCCTCCACGCCATTGGCTTTGACCGTGATCGTTGCATTTCCCACTTTTTTACCGGTTACATTACCCTTTTTATCCACAGTAACCGTCTTTGCATCAGAAGATTTATATGTAACAGACTGTTTTGCGCCTACGACTTCGATAGACGCATAGTCACACAGATTCACTTTATCTGTGGGCTTGATCACTAACGCATTCCTCTCCAGAATAATCTTAGGCTCTTTGACACTGATCCAGCACTTCGCAGTCACATCGTTGGCTGTCGCCGTAATAAGCGCCTTGCCTTTGGCCTTAGCCACTACTTTACCGTTTTTCACTTCGGCAACCGATGTGTTATTGCTCTGCCACTGGACTTTCTTGCTTGCTCCGTTAACAGTCGCCTTTAACGCAATGCTATTGCCGCCGCCTTTCGTATACAGTGTATACTCTTTCTGGTTTAACGCAATAGTCGGAGTATAATCCTGTACGATAACCTGTACTGTATCCGTAACGCCGTTAGCCGTCATAGTGACTGTTGCCGTTCCCGCTTTCTTACCGGTAAGTTTTCCTTTACTTACCGATACTACCTTCGCATCAGAACTCTTCCATGTCACCTTGTTATTGCGCCCGGTCACCTGATACCCCAGCGTATAGGTTCTCGCCGTTCCTTTGTTTTTCAGATGAACGACCTTCTCCGCTATGGATACGGATGGATTCTTTACCTCTACCTCACAGGTATCTGTCTGGTCCTCACGTGTTACGGTTATGGTTGCAGTCCCGGCGCCAACAGCGGTAATTGCAGCCTTACCCTTAACTTTTCCTTCCACTCTAACAACGCTCTCATTGCTGGAAGTCCATGTTACGACATCGTTGTTTGCCGCATTGGTTTTCAGTTCTTTCGTCTCACCTGTTATCTCTTCGGAGGCGTTCTTTGTCACATAGAGCAGAACCTTTTCCTCACTGATCGAGATCTGCTGGTCCTTCACGGTTACTTCACAGGTAGCTTCCACACCATTTGCCTTCGCGGTCACGGTCGCCGTACCTGCTGTCTTACCGGTCACTTTGCCGCCGCTTACCGTAGCAACCTTTGTATCAGAACTTGTCCACGTAACGGCTTTCTTCGAACCTACGACTGTAGGCAGCAGCTTGATGGAGCTTCCTGCCCCCTTCGTGCTGAGCTGCATCTTATTCACATTCAAGAAGATGGTACTATCCAGAACGGTCACTTTACAGGATGCGGTTCTGCCGTTTACTCTGGCGGTTATGACTGCCGTACCTGCCTTACCGGCCTCACCGGCAACAGATGTAACTACACCTCTGCCCTTATCGTCCTCCACTACCTTAGCAACTTTTTCATCGCTGCTTTTCCACACAACATCCTTTGCGTCTTTCGTAGCTCCGTTTACTTTCGCTGTCAGCGTGATCGTATTGCCCGGCGTAGTCTCATTCGCCGAGCGATAGAGCGTAGCCGCTGCCTTATTCAATTTCACACTGGGATCTACCACCGTAACGACACATGTCTTACGAGGGAAACCGATACCCGATGAAATGATAGCGATTCCTTTTCTGAGCGGCGTTACCACGCCGTCCTGATCAACGGTCGCCACATTCACATTGTAGGATATCCACCTCGGTTTCTTATCTCCTTCTTGCTGGTTCTCAATCTTGAGTTGAAGCACATCGTCTTCATCCCCGAGATTCAGCGTGTACTTTGTGTAGTTAATACTAACCCCGTTTCCCCCATCTTCCGCATGAACCACAAAACTGCCCAATAAAAATGTCAGCAGAAACGTCAGTATCACGCTGCGTGCTAAAATACCTGCTCTTCGTTTCATACATCCTCCTTTTCACTTCTGAATCATACACGTTACAAAGCTGCTTATCATCAATTTTACTTATTTTTTACAGCAGTATATATCAAATTCATTACTGAAATATCATCTGTATGATGTGAAAAAGGTTAGAATATATGCTTATTCCTAAAGTTGACTGAAACTGGTTTACCACAGACTTTCGTTTTTCCCACGTCTGTGATAAAATTTTCTGGAAAGACCCTTTGTAAATGCGATCATGGAGGATATCTGAACAAATGTGCAGAAAAGACGAATTGCTAATGCCGAAAATGCCGATGCCTCAGGACGAACAGATGCCGGAGATCGCTCTTGCGATCATGCCGGATTATCCTAAATGGAACCGTCTCTTTTATCAGTTGGACTGTATTTTTGTTATTGTAAATTTTTTACTGGCTTGTCCATTTTTTATCTTTTTGGGGAAAGAAGCGCTGATAGATCCTTCTATCAGAAAATATGTCCTGCAGCAGCTTCTGCCTTCTGTGCTGAATGTGATCATTCTTTTGGCGGCAGCCGCGCTTAGAAAACATCTGCCGGAGACGGATATACGGCAAAATGCCATTCCTGTTTATACCATGCTGCTCATAAATCTTATCGTCAGTACGATATCCCACATATTTTTTATTACATTGGGGATTTTTTGTATTCCGATCTGTATGACCACCGTATATAACAATCAGAAAATGTGCAGAACCGTGACATTCATTGGTCTGGGTGGAATTATGATCGCATTGATCCGACTGTTTATGCAAGCGACGACAGTGGAGGAGCGACAGTTAGTCTTTCCGCAGGGATTGATTGCTGTTTGTATTCTGCTTACCCTGGGAAAGGTCGCACAGACTGCCGTATATATGACGGAAGGGCAGAAGCAAAAACTGATCCGTTTTGCTATGGACATTAAGGAGGAACAGCGCAGGGCGGAGGCTGCAAACGAAGCCAAAAGCATTTTCCTTGCAAACATGTCCCATGAAATACGGACACCTATCAATGCCATTTTAGGTATGAATGAAATGATTCTGCGCGAAAACCGCAATGAACAGATCGAAGAATACGCAATGAATATAGATTCTGCCGGAAGTTCCTTGCTCTATCTGGTCAACGATGTGCTTGACATATCCAAAATAGAATCCGGTAAGTTGGAGATCGTGGAAAACATTTACGAGCTGTCTTCCTTTATTCATGACTGCTATAATATGGTAGCAGAGAAAGCTCAAAAAAAGGGACTCGAACTTACCGTATCATGCAATCCACAGCTTCCTTCCAAACTGAAGGGTGATGAGAGTCGTCTGCGTCAGGTTGTTACCAACCTGCTCTCCAATGCATCAAAATATACGGAAAAGGGAAGCATTTCACTGTCCTTTGACAGCAGCGAACAAAACAGGCAGATGATGCTGGTAATTACCGTCAAAGATACCGGAATCGGCATCAGTGAAGAGAATATGAAGAATCTCTTTACCCAGTTTACCCGCTTTGATATGGAAAAAAACCGGAATATTGAAGGCACCGGTCTCGGTCTTGCCCTTGCCAAGCGCCTCATTGATCTGATGCAGGGTACGATCGAGATGCAGAGTACATACGGCGCAGGAACAACCGTTACGGTCACGGTTCCGCAGCAGATTGTAGATTCTGCGCCGGTGGGCGATTTTCATCGAAACTATTCGTCCGCTGCCGATAAAGGCAGACAGTATCAGCAGCGTTTTGAAGCGCCTGATGCAAAGATTTTGGTGGTAGATGATGTAAAAGTCAATTTAAAGGTCATAGTCGGTCTGCTAAAATCTACCAAGATAAAAGCAGACACCGCTTCCAGCGGCAGAGAATGTCTGGAAATGATCACGCAGACAGCATACGATCTGATCTTTATGGATCATATGATGCCGGAAATGGACGGTGTGGAAACCTATGCCGAGATGAAAAAATTAGAAAACTCTCTCAATAAGGATACTCCTGTCATCATGCTGACCGCCAATGCCATTACCGGTATTCGGGAACAGTTTTTACAGGCCGGCTTTACCGATTATCTTTCGAAACCTGTAAGCGGTGAAAAACTGGAAAATTTGATATTGAAGTATCTCCCAAAAGACAAATGCAGCTATAAGGATATCCGGCAGTAATTGCATTACGATTCAGTATTCAGGCAGAGCGGTATCAGTCCAGCTTTCGTTCTACCTGAATATTTTTATCAGCACTTTCCAGCATCTTTTGGAAATCCTGTTCGTCTGTTTTATTTCCCACGATACTGCCGTAATGTGTCGGAATGACGGCTTTCGGCTTTATTTCTGCAATATACTCCGCCGCCTGCTTCCAGTCCATCGTGTAATGTCCTCCGATGGGAATCAGCGCCACATCGCAGCACACCTTTCTGATATCCTCATTCACATCCGTATCGCCGGCCACATAATAGCGGATGTCATCCATCTTTACCACATAACCCTGCCACTTTTTTCCCTTTATATGAAAGGGTTTTAATTTATTGTAGGCCGGAATGGTCTCGATCACAACGCTGCCTGCCTCATGGGTTTCTCCCGGCTGAAAGAACAGGCAGTTCTCCGCCGCAATGCCCGACTCGTACAACGCCTTCTTTTTCATGGATTCCGGCGCGACAAGAAGCGTGTCCTCCTTCTTTACTTTCGCGATGGATTCCGGCTCAAAGTGATCGTAATGTTCGTGAGTGATGAAGATAAGATCCGCATCGTGAGCAGCATCCTGAATCTGAAACGGATCGAAATAAAGTATCTTTGATCCTTCGATACGAATGCTGCTCTGGGTGTTTACAGTGATGTTGGTAAGATTCATTTTGGTGTCCTCCTTTTATTTAGATATAAAACAAAAATTCAGCTTATTCTGCGGAATCAACGGAAGTTTGAAATTGTTCCCTCACTGCCTCAAACAGATTATGAAGATAAGGGTACTCCCATTGATCGGCACCCACGTTAGGACCTGCGTCATCGCCCCAGCCCATGCCTGGCTTGCCGCCGTAATCAGTGAAACTGGCCGCCATATAACGGACGGTATTCAACATTACAGTATTCGGCTCCTGCTCGCGCACCCCGATCACTTCCGACATATTGTCTTTGCCAAACTTGAAGAAATCCACATATTCCAGAATTTCTTCCCCCGTATCATACTCGAAAAAGTACCCATACAGATCGCAACCATCCTCCATATGACTCTTTTCAAACGTGAGGTTTGACACTCTTTCCGGACAGAGTTCTTCGCTGCACCGTATCGCCTCCGCCTGAAATGCTACCCAATCCTCCGTCTCGTGGAATGGATTTTTCCCCACGGGATTCGTTACCGGCAGACTGTGGATCTGGTTCTCTTTCTTCCAAGGCACATACGTCACATCGCCACTCAGAAAATAATGCGCAAATCCATTCGGCTGCTCAATCCGGAAACTCCCTTCGGAGCGCAGACCACCCCTGGAATACGGATCTTTGCGGATATAATAAATCTCCGGCAAATATACCGTCTCACCTACCGGCAGATCATTCGGATCTTTCGGTGAACCCACAGGCCGTTCGATCATCGTCCAATTGTATCCGGTTCCGTAAAAATCTTCGCTGATACGCCAAAGGCTGTCTCCTTCCTGCACCTCATATTTCAACATCCTGTCACCCGTGAGTTTGATATAATGCTCCGGTTCTGCCCCCTCCGGCAGCTTTTGAATAGGCGCAAAAGAATCTTTCCTTTCCCGCTTGGTCTTTTCTTCCTGCTCGTCCTCCGTCAAGCCGTTTGCCACCGCCCGCCTGCTGTTTTCCACCTCTTTTTTCGTCTTGCGCACAAATGTTTCTGTCTGAGGATCCCAAAGCAGATAAGAGGGCGGCGTATAATCGTCCTCTGCAGCTTTTGCACCGTTCATATGAGTCGGCGCGCCGACCCGCATATCTGTATAACCGTCACCGTTTAGGTCCGGATAGGTGATCGTATCCGGCAGCTCAATGCTCAAAGATATCCGGCTCTCCTGCAGTGTTTTGCCGGTCTCCATATCCGTCACTGTCATGTCATAGGGTTCATCCATGCAAAAGCCGTTCAAGAGGTAGTAGCGAAGCTCCGCAGATTCATCATTCTCCGCAAGCGAAAAATGCAGGGAAAGCATCCTGCCATCCTCCTTAAGCGGTAGTTCGTAATCGGCCTCCACAAGCAATCCAAAATACCGCCCGAACCCTATGTCTCCGGCCTCTTCACTATTCTCATCGATTCCACGGACCTCCAGAAAGCTGCGCTTCGGATCCTCCAGTTCGGTCAATCGCTCATCATGATCGACCCAGTACAGTCTTTCCTCATCCATTCCAGAACCGTACCATAGTGCGCCGTAGTGCTGGAAAACATCTTCAAACACATATTCCAGGGTTTCATCGTCATCTTCCGAGGGCGCATTCATCAGGGTAAGTCCATAAGCGGTTCGGTCCTTCACATAAAGATTGACCTTCGAAGTTCGATTCTTCAAATAAGTGATCTCATAGCCGTCTTCCTCTTCCTGCGTTTCCTGAAGAAAATAAAGCAGCCTCCCTTTGTCGCCTCTCCATGCTGTCAGAGGATGCTCGTTCGTATCAAATCTTCTTTTCAGAATGAGGTAGAGATCGAGGACGTGGTCGTTTTCCGTCAAGGGGAAGGTATAGTACAGAAAATGAAGCGAATTGTCATCCATTTCCTGCATAGCCGCCTCATTTAACGCCGCTTCCATTTCCGCAAGAGAATTGAAAAACCACCATGTCACATCCGCCTCTCCCGCAAACTGAAAAGCCGACGGTTCATCCCAACCGGTTTCCAGCTGTTCCCCTTCATAATCCTTTATCGTAATTTCCGCACCGGCATAAGGACTTACGCTTACGGAAGTATGGTCATACAGGTATCCGCTGAGCTCCTGCACTCCACAACAATGATGCACCGCAGGCGGCAAGCAGCATGCAAAGTGCGGCTATCCCAATGATGCGATACCGATTCATAGCAAATTCCTGCCTTTCAAAACAACCTCTCATCTTGGGTGAATATTGCCATTCAAAATTATCATATCCCATGACTAAAGTCATGTCAAAACATTCCTTTTTTCACTACCGCCTCATTCTCAGAATTGCTATGATGTCATTGTAACCAAAACAGCTGACAGAGGAGCGCAAAATGGGAGATATCATTTTAAAAACCACGGATCTGACAAAAAAGTACAATAACAAAGCAGTAGTCGATAATCTGAATATTGAGATTAAAAAAGGTGAGATTTTCGGACTGCTGGGACCCAACGGAGCAGGCAAGAGCACCACGATGAATATGATCTGTTCGATCGTACGGCCGACGGCAGGAGAGATCGAACTGCTTGGAAAGAATCCCTGGAAGCAGAAAAAGGAAGTCATTCATAAGATCGGTTACATTCCCCAGGAGCTTGCCATTCATGGAAATCTTAAGGCCTGGGAGAATGTGGAGCTATTTACTTCCCTCTATGGAATAAAGGGACAGCAGTTAAAAAAAGCAGTAAATGAATCTTTGGAATATGTCGGTTTGCTGGAACGCAGGCAGGAATTTGCCAAGACCTTCTCCGGCGGTATGAAAAGGAGACTGAACATAGCCTGTGCACTTGGTCATAACCCGGAATTGCTGATTTTTGATGAGCCTACCGTGGGTATTGACCCGCAGTCCAGAAACTTTATTCTGGATAAGATCAAGGAGTCGAACCAAAAAGGCGCTACGGTTATTTACACAAGTCACTATATGGAAGAAGTGGAAGCAATCTGTACGCGGATCGCTATTATGGATAACGGAAAGATCATTGCGTGCGGAACCAGTGCGGAACTGAAAAAACTGGTAAACGGTGGGGATGAAAATATTACGTTAGAGGAAGTATTCCTGACACTTACAGGCAAGAAACTCAGAGATTATGCAGAATAGTGAGGGAGAGAAATGATTCGTTATCTGATAAAGAATAATTTTAAACTCATGTTCCGGAATACATGGAGCGTAGTTGTTATGCTGTTAGGCCCCGTATTAGTCATCATGGTATTATCCAGCGCCTTTACTGAATTGATGAAATCCTATGAGAAAGTAGATGCGTTTTCCGTGGGATACAGAGTGCGGGAATCGACAGCGTATCAAGCAATGATGGAGTCTGCCAAAGCGGCGGGAGAAGAAGCAGACATTCTTTTTTACGAATATCCGGAAGGTGAAATAGAGGATGTTATGGAAAAAAACGGACTTGCCGGATTCGTAGAGTTTTCCGGGGATACCTATGTGGTATATAAGAGTGCGGATTACGAGGTGGAAGGGATCACACTGGAATACTTTATGAACAAAATAATGCATGCCGGTCTGGATGCCTCCCTGCAGATACAGGAGCAGAAGAAGATTGTCCTACCGACGGAAGAACTGGAATTCATGCCTGCAGTGAGTGCAAGAGATTATTACGGCATCATTTATATTGCTTATTTCTGCTGGCTGGGACTGATCTGTGCGACCGGAGTTCTCAGCAATGAAAAGAAATACGGCATTGTGAGGAGATTTCAGGTTTCCAATATCTCCGAACCGCAGAATTATCTGGGAAAGTTTATTCCCGTCACTTTGACGATGTCAGTGGGTATGGCGGTATCAACAGCAATTACGATTTTGCTTTATGATATCCATTGGGGAAATCCCGCTTTATCCATACTGATCGTTTTTATGATGATAGCAGCTGGAAATGCTTTGGGAATGATGCTTTACAATATTTCAAACAGCCTGGTCATTACGATCATTATGGAATTTACCATTGTGTGGATTTGTGGATTCTTTGGCGGCAGCTTCGAAACCTATATGTTTTCACGTATGCCGGATGTGATAAAGCATCTATCACCGATCTACCATGGCAACCGGGCGCTGGTAGAACTATCCTGCATGGGAAAAAGTAATTATATCGTCAGTTCTGTGTGGTATTCTTTCGGGATCACTGTGGTTTGCTCTGCAATTGCAATCTTGGCAGGCAATATCAGAAAGAGAGGTAGGGCATGATAGAATTAGTGAAAATGAGCCTCAAATTGTTGTTAAGAAATAAAAGATTCCTGTTTTTCCTGTTAGCTGCACCGGCATTATCCGCATTTATTCTGAGTATCAAGATAGATCATGCAGTATATAGCGATAATTCCGATAAGGAAGTTATTTTAGAGTTAAAGGATCATACGGACAAAGCGGTTTATGCAGGAGATACATCGGCATGTATCATAAAAGTATATGATGCATCAAAATCTGACCTGTCAGAATATGTATTAGATCAAATGACCACGATTGGAATGTTTTCTTTGTGCCGAGTCGATGTCCGCGGCATGACTGAAAAAGAAGTAGAAGAGATTGCAAGAAAAGACGCTTTTGACGACAGAGCCGGGATGCTGCTTTATCTGAAAAAAGATTTTGATACGGCGCTATTAACCGGCACATGGGAAGATGGTGTTAAACTGTATGTTGTATCAGAAGATGAACGTCAGGAAATCTTTGTAAGTGAACTTACGGATCTGCTTGCCAGAATCAAACAGGTACAAAATCTTGCAAGAAATGACATAACCGTCATATTGGAGCAGCTTACAGACATTCAGAAAAATCTGCCTGAAAAAAAGATCATAAATCTGGCCGGCAAAGACAAGATCGCACTAACAGAACAGCAAATAAATCAGCGGGCTCAGATCGGTTATGCCTTTGCCTTTATCACGTTAGGTTTTCTGTTCTGCGGCGTCTGCGTGGCACATTCTGTCATTGAGGAGCAGAATAACAAGGTTTTTACCAGAGTGATGCTGACAAAATTGAGCAGCAAAGCCTATTTTATATCAAAATTGGGAGTGGCGGTTGTGATCTGCGTGATGCAGACTTTGGTGCTTGCAGTATGCCTATCCCTTATTCAGGGGCTGGATTTCGGTATTGGCATCATGAGCTTTCTCGGGGTGATCTTCCTGCTGGGCTTGATATTTGGCACATTAAGTCTTTTGCTGGGAGTCATTCTCGGAGATGTTATGAGTTCAAATTATGCAGCATTCGCGATCTGGAGTATTTCAGCATTGCTGGCAGGTCTGTACTTTCCATTGGATGATACGACAAAGGCATTGAAAACTCTTTCTTATCTCATGCCGCAAAAATGGTTTATGGATGCTTCGGAATTATTGTTAGTAGGGGACAAAAGTGCCTATTCCATGTTATTATGTGTTACAGTATCCTACTTGATCGTTATTATCAGTGTAGGCGCTGTGGGGCTTAAAGTGAAATACCATAAGGACGGTGTCTGATTCTTGCAGAAATGAAGATATAGAATAGAAGGGAACGACGCATGGAAGAACGATTCAGGGAATCCTATTTTGTCCTGCTTCGTATTGCATTATTGCTCATATTGGAAATCTATATTGCTTTATCACAGACTGTGTTGACAGGGGCATCTGTTAAGGTGCTCCTGATTCTTGCGCTATTGATCGGATTGATCGCAGGAAAGGAACTGGTGGGACGCCGGATTCAGATTTTGTTTTTGGGAGCCGCAGGAGCCTTAGTAATCTTTATCATAGTTACACTGGGAACAGCCTTTACTTTGTTAGGCATTTTCTTGTGTTATGAAATGTTAACCTACTTTAAACCCAGGCTTTTATGGTATTTCATCCCTTTGGGGCTTGCCTTTATACCCGCTACCATAGAAACGCCGATCCAGCTGTTGATCACTATTTTCATGGGAATGATTTACTGCCAGCATGATTTTGTGGTGGAATCCTATCGAACACAGACCAAAGAAGATACCCTCGCGGAACAGGCATTGAAGCACAGCATGAACCGAAGGGAACACGAAATGCAGGAAGCAGTCCAAAAGGGCTTATTGCTGGCGGAAAATCAGATGCTGGAAGAGAGGGCGGAGCTTTCTCAAACCCTGCATGACAAGCTGGGGCATAATATCAATGGTTCCGTATATCAGTTAGAGGCTGTGAAGGTGCTGATGGAAAAGGAACCGGAAACCTCCCGGAAAATGATACAGGCAGTCATTGACCAGCTCCGCGGCGGAATGGATGAGATTCGCGGGATACTTAGAAAAGAACGTCCCAAGAAGTACAAGCTTGCAATCTTACAGCTGGAAAAGCTGTGTGAAGACTGCCGGTTAAAGGGAGTAGAGGCAGAACTTATCACAGAGGGAGAACTGAAGGATATCCCTGAGAGATATTTGGAAGTCATTTTAGACAATGCCTATGAAGCGGTTTCTAACTCCATGAAATATGCAAAGTGCAGCAGAATAGAAATCCGTGTGCATGTACTAAATCAAATGGTACGCTGCAGTATATCGGATAATGGTGTAGGCTGTCGTGAGGTAATTGACGGAATGGGCATTTCGGGTATGAGAAAAAGAGTGCGGGAGGTCAACGGCATTCTGGATTTTGAGACGGAAGCCGGATTTTCAATCAATCTATTGCTGCCATTGCAGGAAGGGTAAGGATATGGATAGGATTAAGATTATTATTGCGGAAGACAGTGATTTTGTAAGAGACGGGATGCGGATCATATTGGATGTGGATGAAGATTTCGAAGTGATCGGCTGTGCAAAAAACGGGCGGGAAGCGATTGAAATTGCCAGGGAAAATGTGCCGGATATTTTTTTGATGGATATCCAGATGCCTGAAATGGACGGAATCGAGGCTACTAAGTATATTGTAGAACATAATCTGGGAAAGGTTTTGATCTTGACTACTTTTGATGATGATGAGCTGGTACAGCGCGCTCTGAAGAATGGTGCAAAAGGATATCTGATCAAGAATCACACACCGGAGCATTTAAAGCAAATGATAAAATTCGTCTACAATGGGACCGGCGTCATGGAAGAAGCCATTCTGGAACATCTCGCCAAAAATACGGAGGTCAAGACAGGCAGTTTTTGCGAAGAAGGCTATACCGCACGGGAAATGGATATTATCAAGGCCGTGGCGGAGGGACTATCCAATAAGGAAATCGCAAATCGTCTATATATTTCGGAAGGTACCGTGAAGAACTATATTACATCCATTCTGGCAAAAGAGAATTTGTCTCATCGTACTGCGCTGGCAGTGTATTATCTGACCGGAAGGAAGCAGGGGTAATTAAATTAATAACAAAGTAATTGACACGCGGCGTATCATTGTATACAATGATACGGTAATGCAAAGAGCAATCATACTGATATACAAAATAAAGGAGAGAATTACACAATGGAAAATCATACCGGATATTTTGAAAACCGCCCGGTTACAATGAACGAACATAATAATCTGCTACAGATTGAGGAGCATATGTATAAGCTGCAGGACGTTGAAAAACCAAATGCGTTTAGGAATATGTTTCCTTATGATGAGATACCCAAAATACCTTTTAATGACAGGGTGGTTCCGCACAATATGCCGAAAGAAATATGGATCACGGATACTACTTTCCGGGATGGTCAGCAGTCAAGGGCGCCATACAGTACAGAGCAGATTGTAACAATTTACGACTACCTGCATCGGCTTGGCGGCCCGAACGGCATGATACGCCAAAGTGAATTTTTCCTTTATAGCAAGAAGGACCGGGACGCAGTATATAAGTGTATGGAACGCGGCTATCAGTTTCCGGAAGTTACTTCGTGGATCAGGGCAAGCAAAGAAGACTTTAAACTGGTAAAGGAAATCGGTATGAAGCAGACAGGAATTCTTGTGAGCTGCTCGGACTACCATATTTTTCTCAAACTGAAAATGACGAGAAGACAGGCTATGGAACATTATCTTTCTGTCGTTAAGGAATGTCTGGAGGAAGGAATCAGCGTAAGATGCCATTTAGAGGACATTACAAGAGCGGATATTTACGGATATGTCGTACCGTTTTGTCAGGAGCTGATGAAGCTGTCAGAGCAGTACGGACTGCCGATCATTGTGCGTGCCTGCGATACAATGGGATATGGCGTGAACTTTCCGGGTGCGGTCATTCCAAGAAGCGTTCAGGGTATCATTTATGCGATTCACACTCACGCAGGAGTGCCGCATGAGTGTATAGAATGGCATGGTCATAATGATTTTTATAAGGCGGTTTCAAACTCTACGACGGCATGGCTCTATGGCTGCGCCGGCGTCAATACGTCACTCTTTGGTATCGGAGAGCGTACCGGAAATACACCGCTTGAGGCGATGGTGTTTGAGTATGCGCAACTGCGGGGAACGTTAAACGGTATGGATACTACTGTAATCACGGAGCTTGCTGAATATTACGAGAGAGAAATCGGATATCAGATCCCGCCGAGAACGCCGTTTGTCGGAAAGAACTTTAATATTACAAGAGCAGGCATTCATGCCGATGGTCTGCTGAAGAACGAGGAAATATACAATATTTTTGATACGGAGAAATTTCTGCACAGGCCGGTGCTATGTGCCGTTTCAAATACTTCCGGTCTTGCGGGTATTGCGCATTGGATCAATACATACTTTAATCTTCCGGATGAGAAGAAAATTGAAAAGAACTCCGAGCTCGTAGCATATGTGAAAACATGGGTAGACGCAGAGTATGAGGGCGGACGTGTCACTGTTCTTACAGATGGAGAACTTTTGTCGGTTATTGACGAAGGATGCAAAATGCTCGGAATCAGCCTTTAATGCTGATTCCGCTATCGGAAGATCCTGCGGGCAGGCGCGTTCACATTGCTTGCAACTAATTTGACGTACATATTTTCATATAATTATTAACCGTTAGAACACCCCAGATTTTTTTGTTGGCAGGTGAAGCAGGTGGTATAAAAACAGCTTCTGCAATTACATTACTTTGAATTTTCCCTAAATTGGTAATGCTGTAACCGTTTTGTAAACCATATCCAAACATATTTCTTCCTACAAATGTTCCTGCCTTACTTCCAAAATCTCCTAATGTAGATATTGCAACAGCGTCAATCAGCTCCGGCAGCATATGTATATAACAGGCAAGCACAAGCATTTCTTTCTGTGGGTGTCGGCATATGTTTATGACTTGTGACGCTACGCGCTTTGCAAGGGTAATAACATTTTCCCCGTTCTTTTTCACGGAAACGCAAAAAGCAGTAGAATAATTTCCCATTGCCCCTTGTTTGTAACATTTTGTCTGATTACGAATATCGGCTGCAATAACTACCTTATTTGTATTTTCTTCCAACATCATCTTTGCAATCAGCCAGTCGTTTACAGTAACACTATGTTGTTTGCATAAAGTTTGTATTTTTTCTAACTCTTGATTGCAAACGGTGAAAATTTCCCGTTTCATATTGTGTTTTTGAATATAGGCTCTTTCAAATACACTATATTCCTCATACGTAACTTGCTGACCTTCTTTTTTCCACCTCCTGTTTGCATCGCCTATTATCAATTTACTGATAAGGGGTAAATCGCTGTTTGGGGGAAGGTCGTTTAAGCCCTGAATTAAACGTTCCGGGGCAAATTGCGGTATTACTCCGTTAGCATAATGCTCTGCAAATTCCTCTGCCAGTTGTAAAAGCCCTCTGCCGTCACACAAAAGATGGTGGGCAATAAAAAGTACTTGAAATTCATTTTCCTTTGGATAAACCACTGCTTTTAGCAGACATTCTTTCTTGACATTCCACCCGTGGACAGATATTTCATCATAATCCCGCTGCCACAAAGCAACTTCTTCTTTTACCATTACAGGAATATTCAAATAATCTTGTATTTGATAATATAATCTGCCAGTATCGGTTTCCTCTGCGATTAAGCTTTGTAGAAACGGGTGCGCTTTTTGAAGAGTGTCTATGCTTTTTCTTAGATGTCCTTCATCATAATTGCTTTCTATTTTTGCCATAATTCCAAAATGCATATTAGGACACATAAAATGCGCACGTTCTGTATACACATAATTTCTATCTGATTTCATGTTTTTTCTCCAATTCATTATTTTCATTGTGATATAATTTAAAACCGGCACATGCTTCTGTAAGTAGCTGCCTTATTTCTTCGGGTGCAACTTCTGCCCGGTTCGTAGAAACAATCGTTGCTATACCATGTGTAAATATCCATGTTTTCACAAACACTTCCGGTTCAATCGGAACGGGAACGTGCTTAGCCAGATCGTAAAGGCTTTCAAGTCTTGTTCCACTATCTGACATACACAGAAGATGAAACAGATTTTTTTCATTTTGAGCCAGTTCCACATACTTTAGTCCCATGCTTAAAAAATAGGGGGTTTCTGTATCAGAGGGCGGTTGCAGCATGGTTTCTTCAAACAGTTTTTGTGTTTTTTTGTAAACTTCTTCCTTTAGTTCTTCCATATTGCGAAAAGCATGAAACACTGGTTGAGTAGAACATTTTAATTCACTTGCAAGCAAACGTGCGGTTACTTTTTCAAAACCATATACTTTTGTCAACTCAAATGCTTTTTCAATAATAGCTTCTCTGGGTACCTTAACTTTTGGCGGCATAACGCCCTCCTTTTAATAACTAAGATATATATCAATGTTATTATACGTTGTAAAAAGATTTTCGTCAATTTCTCTGCTTGATAGTTCATAAAGACCATACATCCTTTACGTTGAACCATGCATCATATTCCGACAGAACTGACTGCATCTTCCCGGTGATCTTCCGCTTCAATGCTGATACCTCTTTCTTTCCCTTATTTTTTCCATATTAAAAGGACACTTTCTTATGGAAGTTTTGAGGGCGGAAAGCCACAGAACCGGCGTCCGCCCTTAAGTAAGTGTCCACATATCTTTTTTTCATTATCTATTCGCTTCCCATCTTCGTATTTGAAGAAATAAGTCTGCCTCTTCCCTCAACCTTAACAAGCGTTTCTAACTCTTTTAACGCATCCTTAGCAATCCATATCTTATTCTTATTTCCACTCTCTTTCATTTCATAGGCTAAAAGGATTGCTTTTTCATTGTACTTGAAATCTCTTTTTCCTATTTCTCTTAGCGCCCAGGAAATTGCTTTTCTAACATGTTCATGTTCACTGTCTGAATATTCCTGTATGATACGCAAGTACTCATCAAGAGTCTCATTTGTAATTACCTTATTATGAATTACGGAAGATGCTATTAATGTAAAGGCCGCGCGCTTCTTGTAGGTATGTGTACTCGTAACCCACTTCGGAATAAAATCATCATAACCCTTCAGCTTAATTATCAGATTTTTACATAAGTGATCACATAAATCCCACGACTGAACATCGAGTATAAGTTTCTCTATATCTTCATGGGATACTGTCTTTTTATCGAAAACCAATACTGCCATTAATTTTGCCTCATGGTAGCCAGAACTCCACAACGCTCCTGCCAATTCGTTTGATTTTCCTGCTTTCTTTGCTATTGCACGAACAGCAGTTGTCGAAACTCCTATACTATATTCAGCCGGAATACCCATTTTCACAACATTTGCTTTATATTTTTCGGAAGCATTTGCTTTTAACTCTTCTATAATTTCATCACAAGTCATCCATTTCCCTCCAAAACATTCCTTAAATCTTGAATGTACTTCGCCTGCTGTTTCTTTAAATATATTCCTCAAACTCTTTTTCAGGTATTGTTACCACAATTTTATCTAAATCACTTCTCCATGAATACTTGTCTAATGATGTAACTATCTCCCACACTTTTTCTGCTTCACACTGAAATTCAGCTTTGATTGTTGATATAGCCACTATTATTCTCCTTCTTTACAACCGGCAGCCAATATTCATAAATCACATCTTTGGGATCTGCTTTTATATAAACCTCAATATCAGGTATCTCAGCATACTCATACCCTGATGTTGGTAACCATTCTGTTATAACACGGCGTTCTAAATCTTGAAGAGAGACGTTGGTTCCCCTCCCTGAAAAAACAGCCCATGTTGCAATCGGAATATCATACTTCTCAAATCCGTCTCTATGTTCTGTGGAGCTTACCGCAATAAAATATTTCCATTCTTTTCTATTATGTACGCTGACACCCAACAAACCTTCTGGCTTATTGTTCATCAATCCATAGAGTTCTGAAAGTGTTCCATTTTCTAGTGCAGTATCCCATTCATGTGGTATTCTTGCAAAGTTCTCTTCAAGAACTTTACTTAACGGACAACTTATTCCCACAATCTGAAAGGCTTCTTTTGTCTCAATTCTAAAATTTATTTCCTCCATACCCTGTACCGAAACAGAGAATTTTAATGCCGGAAAAGATTTTAAAATTGCATTTTCTTTTTTAGCTAACGATGGTGCTATACCGTGTATACTTTGAAATGCACGATTAAACGCAGTTGGTGAATCATAGCCGTATTTCAAGGCAACATCAATGACCTTTATTCCAACTTCTTGTAAATCAACTGCTGCCAAAGACATCCTTCTCCTTCTGACATACTCAGAAACAGAAATATTTGTCATGTAGAAAAACATTCTTTGAAAATGGTACGCCGGACAATTTGCTATCTCAGCCACCTTTTCATAGTCTATTTTTTCCAACAAGTGATTCTCAATATATTCAACAGAGCTGTTTAGTCGTTCTATCCATTCCATAAAACTATACCACCTTTTTTGTATATTCACCTCTCATCTAGCTTATATAAAATGAGAGAATATATTGTTTGCAATGTTGTGCCATGTAACGATTACTTACTTTCGACATCCCCATCATCTTTTTCTACAACAATTATCTCAATGCCTTTTTCGTCAAACAATTTTAAATCCTCTTCGGCTGCATCCCAATCAGTGATCATAATATTCATTCTATCAACAGGACAAATACTTACAACAGAATCAAACCCTATCTTTTCTTTTGGATATAGTCCAATTGTCTGTTTTGAACTGTCTATAACTGCATTAAAGAAGCTAATTGCGGATGTTCTCTGAATTGAAAGACCAAATTCCGCTGAAATAAATGCTGATGTAATAAAGCATTTATCAAATCTTAATCTTTTTATAGTCTCAATGGCTATTGAATCATAGCAATTTCCCTTGTTATCCATCTCTCCACCTAAAAGAATAACCGATACATTATCCTTTGTCCGGAGTTCTTCTGCAATAACAATCGAATTAGTAACTACTCTAATTTTAAGATTATCCGGAATATTTTGAGCCATAAATAAACAAACAGTTGCAGATGTAAGGAAAACTACATCTCTATTTTTTATCATAGATACCGCTTTTAAAGCAATTGAATAATAATTGTCTTTAACAGAAACAATATCTCTTATTGTCTGTTTCTCAGGACGCCCTACTGCAATCTGATGTAACGGTATTGCTCCCCCGTGAGTTCTTTTTAATAACCCTTTTTCTTCCAGAATTCTTAAATCACGTTTTGCCGAATCATAACTTATTCCAAATTGCTCTTGAATATCGCTTGTAGTAATACTCCCTTTTTCATTCAGCCAAGTCAGTATAGCTTGATGTCTTTCTTCAATAAACATAAAATAAACATCTCCTTTCATACCACCTCAATAATAACAAATAAAATACTAGTATTATTCGTTGAGTATACATTACCGCAACCGTTAACATATGTCAATATTTATTTTCACATATATTCCCGTTATGTTAACATTTGTTAATCCATTGGGATATGTAATGCTCTATTTTTCAATATAACCATAAGCATATATAATCCCTGTTCAGTAAACACATGAGGATTATCTACTCTTTGAACTAATATTTGTGGTCGAAAAATTCGTCCACAAATTTTTTTGTAAAAAAATCCTAATTATAACCACCTCGATTTTGTCATAAGAAAAGGACACTTCCATATGGAAATGCCCCAAAGATATCTATATGTCTGTCACCAAGGCCAACATTGCCAACATCAATGAACCCGAATAGCTTCCAATTACTGAGAATAATATTAAGCAGGCAATAGTCGTGTTCTGTCTGCGACAGGACAGTCAGTATAATCTGTTTCGTGCAGCTTTCTTAATTCGTATGCCATGGTGTCACATAAGCGTTTGGGATCCGCAAGATATCCTTCGTGCAAACAGTCCTTCCCTATAACAGCGCTTGTTAAAAGCCAATCTCTGTCATCTGAAATATACTGCAACACCTCTGCACCAAATCCCTTAGAGTGAAAATATTCTGACATTCTGGATTCTTTTTCAAGCATTCCTCTGTCCGAACATTTTAAATAATATCCGTTTTCCTTGTCGATAAAATACACGTTTGCTTCGGGGGAGCAGGAAGTATCATAAATATTTGCCGCAGAGACAAAGCGCTGAATATCCTACGGCATTTCGTTTGGGAGGTTATTTAATAATGTTTTTTTCATTGGTTCTGTTCCGTTTATCATATTTTTTAAACGTATCGAAATCGATACATTTAAAACATTTTTAAGTTCTTAATTTCTTTATCCTTTTTCTTTAATTAATTTTTCATACTTCATTTGATACTCTATCAGCCGCGGAATATATTCCGGCGGGGTGCGCCGCCCCGCTTCCCAATCCTCTATTGTGCGGATAGGTATCCCCGTATGATCCGAAAATTCTTTTCTGGTTTCGCCCGCTTCCTCACGAAGTTCCATTATTCTTTTTGCTATATCCATATTGATTTACCTCTTTTTCCAATTCTCGCTTCTTTTTTATATTTATGATGCCATTATTCATTCTCTCGCTTGAAAAAACAGTTGACAAAATGGCACCATCTATGTTATGTTTCTGTCAAAGAGAAATGGGTTTTGTGTCTGGTAAGCTCATTATGAGCTGAGAGAGTTGCTCGTTTCTTTTTTTATGTCCAGAATATCATATAGATACTTTTTTCCATCCGCAGAATGCCGAATCAGCATTGTTGCCCTAAAACAATTATACCTCTCGATTTCTCCATCTTCATCATATACAGGTAATTCAAAATATGCATCATATCTATACCATCCATATTGAGCATTTCTGATATGTCTCGGATCACGATTTTCTAAAAACCGCTTGTTGACAGCCGTTTCCAACAATTCCGGAATTCCCTGTGCTGCATTAGCCTTGGCTTTTGCAAGTGTTCCCATCAACTTGTATGTATATCTCGACCCGGTATATTCATCCGGCAGATCAGAGCCGATGTATATTATATCCTTTGTTTCGGCTATTTCGTATGCCGCACCAACGTAATCTCTCAGATATTCTCGTACTTGCCTCCAGTCAATAGACCGCTTCCCATGAAACCTGATATCATGGATTCTCACAATCTTCTTTTTCTCGCTGCTCGTAACGATTTCTACATTTCTATCCAAGGTAAGCCTTTCACTCCTTCGTATTTTGCTGTCAAAAACTGTATATCTGAGCGTCTCTCCACGCATTGCGATATGCATATCATAACATATGATGAGCTTTCTCGCAATGCGTGCTTTCATTTTTCTTTTTCCGTTATTTTTTACCATAAAGAGGGACACTTCCATATGGAAATATCCCTGTGTTCCAATCCCTCATTCTCAAAAACTTTTTGCGCAAAACATATCGTAACAGCTTTCCTGACTTATGGCATGATCACCCAAAGACCTCAGCCGCGGCAACAATTTTAAGGACGGACTCGTCTGCCTTATCTCTTCCATAAGCGTCAAGAAAGCGCGCGTAATACTTATCCGTTTTCAAATTGAACCAAAGCGTCCAAACGCCCCAAAAGATATCTATATGCCTGTCACCAACGCCGCCATTGCCAACATCAATGAACCCGGACAGCTTCCAGTTGTTAAGAATAATATTAGGCAGGCAATAGTCGCCGTGAAGCAGAACCTTACTTTGCAGAGCATCCTTCCCCGCAGTCAGAAAATCATACGCTTCCTTTGCCGAACGATAACCAAAACTGTCAGGAAAGTGGGATTTATCATAATTTCCCGTCCAGTAATTCTTCTCAACCTCGGCAAGGTATTCCGCTGTTCTGTCTGCGACAGGACAGCCGGTATAATCTGTTTCATGCAATTTCCTTAATTCGTATGCCATGGTATCACATAAGCGTTTGGGATTCATAAGATATTTTTCGTGCAAACAGTCCTCCCCGGTAACAGCGCTTGTTAAAAGCCAATCTCTGTCATCTGAGATATAATGTAACACCTTTGCACCCAATCCCTTAGCGTGAAAATATTCTGTCATTCTGGATTCTTTTTCAAGCATTCCTCTGTCTGAACATTTTAAATAATATCCCTTTCCCTTGTCGATAAAATACACGTTTGCTTCGGGGGAGCAGGAAGTATCATAAATATTTGCAGCAGAGACAAAACGCTGAATATCGTGTGGTATTCCGTTCGGAATCGTGTTTAACAATGTTTTCTTCATTGGTTCTTCACCTTTTTGGGGAAAAGCTAACTGCTAAGTCATTCTAATTTCCTCGAATTCGAGGTATTTACGCCTTTTCCTTTTCTTTCATCAACTTCTCATATTTCATCTGATACTCTATCAGCCGCGGAATATATCCCAGCGGAGGGCGTCTCTTCACGAAGTTCCGTTATTCTATTCTTTTCGCTATATCCATGTCTTCGTTCCTCCACGCATTGCGATACGTGTGTCATACACTTGATGAGTTTCTTCGCAATGTGTGTCTTTAATTCTTTCACGCTCCTTTGAGATATTCTGGTTTGAATTGATTTCGATCATCGGATCGGGTACTTCCCTATCATTATAGAATAAGTTCACTGTCAAATAAATCTGATACAAGAATCTCTTCACCAGACTTTTCAGCATCTTCTAAACTATCATATAGTTTTCGGTTTAATATGTATAAAGCAGCCATTGCATACAAAACATTCTTAAGGTTTGCTTTTGTATAATTATATCGACCTGCCCCATTTGATTCCGTCCTTCTATGCTTTATATCATTATATGCCTGCCACCAGTCCGAGACAGAATCAGAAAACTTTACCATTGGAGCAATATTCTTAATATCATATGGATACTTAGTATTAATTCTATATTTATTCAAATTCGGATATTGCTTAATAAGCACATCTAATTTATTCTTTATTCCAAACGGAATCTTCTCTTCGTGAATGCCACATAATAATTCAGCAATAGAATCCATTTCACTACATATTGTCAACAGTAATTTTGTGTATTGCGTAGAAAATGTATTATAATTATCCCTGTCAATGGAAACGTAATCATCTGTTTGTATCAAATCTCTTTCTAGCAACCGATATTGTTTCCAATATACCTTTAAAAATTCATCTTTGTCCATAGCTAGCCTCCTGTATTTTCTATGCACTACTGCATAGCTTATTCTTTCTCGATTTTTAGTATACCAATAAATTCCTGTAGCAGTATATGAATACTTATGAAAAGATGTGCATAACAAAATTCAGTTCTGTGCCTCTTTGCACATATAATAATAAAGCATGTGCTATCCAAAAAAGGTCTTGCTCATCTATATTTCCATCCGTTTTCATCCATAAATACACCCGCAATCCAATATCTCTTCCTCGCGGTAATTTATTCTTCTTTTCTCTACATTCTCCTCAATCCTATTATCCACACTTTTCCTCACAAGCTGACACACACATTCAACATGACAGGTGTGACCAAATTGGTCAACAGCCCGCACTCTCTTCAACTCATACCCACCCTCGCACAGCACCTTCAAATCCCTCGCCAGTGTCGCCGGGTCACAACTTACATAGACGCTCCGTTCCGGCTGCATAGCAAGCATGGTCTCCAAACACCTCTCGTCACAGCCCTTGCGCGGCGGATCCACCACGATCACATCCGGATGCCGCATCCGTCCGTCCGACACTACTTCCTCCGCCTTGCCCAAATAAAAATCGACATTTGTAATCTGATTTCTCTTTGCATTCTCTCTTGCATCCTCTATGGCTTGGGGCACAACCTCCACCCCGTACACCTTTTTCGCCCGCTTTGCCATGCAGAGAGAGATCGTTCCAATGCCGCAGTAGAGATCCCATACCGTTTCCTCTCCTGTCAATGCTGCATATTCCAGTGCCAGACCGTAAAGCTTTTCTGTCTGACGGGGATTTACCTGATAAAAAGACAAGGGCGAGATAGAAAAGCTGAGACCGCATAGGGTGTCCTGAATCCGCTCACTGCCCCAGAGGACGCGAACCTCTTTCCCCATGATGACATTCGTTTTTTCCGTATTAACACTGATGCAGATACTTGTCATTTTCTTAGCGGGCATCCTGCTATCCGTTTCTTCCACACCCTGTTGCCTGACGTCTACGTTTTTCATGCCCTCGATATCTGCAAATCTTAAATCTGTCAGCTTTCCCACCAGCTTTTCCTCCGCCGGCAGCTTTCTCCCGTTGATCACGAGGCACACCATGATCTCTCCGGAATAAAAACCGGTACGGATCAGCACATGCCGCACCAGTCCTTCCCCCATGTTTTCCCGGTATGCGCTCACCTGATTCTCCCGCATATAGGACAGCACGGCTTCTAAAATAATCTTGTTTTCCGGCGCTCCCAGCGCACAATCCGTATTGGCTATGATATCGTGGGTCCTGCCCGCATAGAAACCGGTGATCAGATTCCCCTCTCTGTCATACCCGACAGGATACTGCGCTTTATTGCGGTAATGCCAGGGTTCCTCCATGCCCACGATCGGTTCCATGACCGCATCGATCTGCTCCGCCGGAAAGCCGCCGATCCGCAGCAAATTGTTGCGCACCTTATTCTGTTTATAGGCAAGCTGCTTTTCATAATGCATAGCCTGAATCTGACAGCCTCCGCACTGTCTGTGAAAGTGGCATTTCGGCTCCACGCGAAAAGGAGAAGGTGTCACCACCTTCTCTACTCTTGCATAGCCGTAATTTTTATTACATTTGGTAATGCGCGCTTCAATGACATCCCCGATAACGGCATCTTTTATGAACAGAGTATAGCCCTCCGCCTTTCCGATGCCCTCGCCATCGTTTCCGATATCTTCTATGGTCACCGTCACCATGTCATTCTTTTTAAATTCCATACCCGTTCCCTTGTTTTTCAACCTTTTCCCCAAAGCCTTCTATGCGAAAGGAATCTCCTATTCCACGCCTGTGCTGCGCAGATTCGATTCAAACAACCTGTTATACCCAAGCCATCCCTGTCCTGTCGTATTCTCCAGAAGCTCCGTAAAAGTCTCTATCTTGGCATCCGTATTATCTGCATAGGAGAGCGCTACCGCCTCCACAATGGCCGGCTTTTTCGGCGATCCGAATTCCAATTCTCCGTGATGAGAGAGAATGCAGTGCTTTAGTTCATTGGCCAAAAGTACAGGGAAGCCGTCGATCTGTCGAATCTTTTCTCCCACCATTTCGGTGCCGATCACGATATGTCCGAGAAACTGTCCGTCCTCCGTGTAATCATTCAGCGGAAAAAGTGAAATCTCCTTGACTTTTCCGATATCATGACAGATCGCCGATGTGAGCAGCAGATCTCTGTTTAGGATCGGATATTGTGTGCAATAGTAATCGCACAGTTTTGTCACCGCTAAAGTATGCTGCAATAAACCGCCCACAAATCCATGGTGTACCGTCTTTGCCGCCGAAGACTGCTTAAACGCTTTGAGGAAAGCTTCATCCTTCACAAAAAAAGCCTCTAACAACTGATGGAGATATGGATTTTTTACACTGTCAATAAATCCCGTCAACTCCTTCATCATATCTTCGATCCCAAATCTGCTGACGGGAAGATAATCCGCAGGGTCATACTCGCCCTCCCTGCATTTGCGGACGCGCTTCACATTGACCTGCAATGCCCCCTGAAAGCTTGTCACATCGCCGTAGACCTCTATGTAGTCCAGACTGTCGAAATCTTCGATGCCAGCGCTGTTGGGATCCCAGATCTTAGCGTCTATTGTGCCTGTCTTATCCTGCAGGATCACATTGTCATAGGGCTTGCCGTTCTTCGTAACTGCAGACTGCTTATGCTTGCACAGATAGATATCCGACATTCTGTCGCTTTCCTTGTAGTCTTTGATATACTTCATTCTTTCCGTCCATCCTTTCCTGTCAGATCACATGATCGTTCCGTCTTTTCTCTCTCTGCTGCAATGAGCACTACAAGCTCCCCAGCGTCACATCCACGCTCATCGTGTGTCCCTGCCGCATCAAGATAAACGGCAGTACATCCTCCGGCTTTGCGTTGTACAGTATATTCAGCAGCTCATTATAGGTCGTAATATCAGTTTCTCCCACCCGAACCACGATATCACCGCTCTGAATGCCCGCCGCCATAGCAGGAGAATCTATCTCGATCTCCCTGATATACGCACCCGCCGGCGTATCGATCTGGGAATCTTCTATGGCCATCTTCGGCACATCCGCACCATGCACGCCAAGGTATACTCTTTCCTTGTCGTTTGACATCTGCTCGATCATGCGTTTTAGCTCAGTGATGCCGTAAGCCGTAAGAAGGTTTCCCATATCATTGCTGGTATTCATGTTATCAATGATGCCGATCACAGACCCCCGCAGGTTGATCAGGACACCAGTTGCGTTCCTGCTCCCGTAGATATCCGTAGTGATCCGCTTATACGCGGAATCCGGCATATCAAGCACGGTTCCTGTTGAGGTGATCACGCCGTAGCTGATGGAGCCTGCACTGCCCAAAGGACTGCCCAGTGCAGCTACCGGCATACCCAAAAGATTCCTGACATTGGAACTGCCCAGCTCCGCAATGCTGATCGCATCCATGGTTTCCTTTGAAATAAAGGAGAGGGGGACAGAGAGAATCGCAAGCCCCGTGTTTTCATCCTCCTGTACCAGCTGTGCCTCCACCTGATTCTGATCGCAGAAGACTACTTCAATGCTGTCTGCTCCGTTTAATCCGTCTGCACTGACCAAAATCAGCATAGCTCTCCCGTTGTTAGCCACGATCACGCCGGAAGCCGACGCGACATTCTCATAAGTATTATTGAACCAGTCCACATCGGAAGTGACGCCTGCCACCGTGACCACCGCGCGGCTGGCTTCCTGTGTCAACTTTTGCAGTTCACTATACACTCCCTGATATTCTTCCAGACCGAACTCTACCTGAGACAGCAATTCCTCGATCTGCTCGTCCACCACCGTCTCCAGGTCAACAGGCTCAGGAACCTCCTCAGCCTCCTCCTTTACCAGCATGTCCTCCGGCTTCATTTCCTCCGACACCGTCTCCTCGGGGAAGGCAACCTCCTTCGGCTCCTCCTCGGGATAGAGGCGATTGCTGATGACCGGCTCCAGCACCAAAAAGGTAAAGCATGCCACAAGACCAAAGACCACTGCCATCACTGCGGTGATCACCGTCCTGCGCAAAAGCTTCCTTTTATTGACAGGCTTCTGCTTTATTTTTTCACGCATGAACTCCGCCTGCACGGAAGGTGTATACTGCGCCTGTTCCTTGACAGGTTCCTCCGCTAAGGGATTCTGTTCTTTTTCCTGTTCGGACATGGATATCTCCTGTTCTCAGAATCGAAAGTTGCTCTATCTCTTAATACCATAATAAGTATACAAAAAAATCTGAACTTTAACAATGCAGATTATAACAAGTTTTCAATGCCCTCATAGTAATTCCTCCGTTTTTATGATAAAATATCTTTAACTATATTCATAAGGATATCATAAGGTGATGAACAACAAAGTACTGCGTGTATTAGAATATCATAAGATCATCGATCAACTGACACAGAAAGCCACCTCTGAGCCGGGGAAAAGGCTCGCGGCAGCCCTTGTTCCCATGACGGATCTGGAGGAGATCCGCACGGCACAGATACAGACGGCGGATGCGCTCGGCCGTCTCTTCCGGAAGGGCTCAACGTCCTTTGGCAGCAACAAGGATTTAGGCTTAAGTCTGAAATCTCTGGAAGTGGGAAGCACGCTCTCCATTACAGAGCTTCTTCGCATTGCCTCCTTTCTGGAAAATGTGAACCGTATCAAATCATATGGCCGCAGGGACCGGGAAGATATTCCGGAAGACTCGCTGGATGTCTATTTCAATATGCTGGAACCTCTCACGCCTCTGGCAAATGAGATCAACCGCTGTATTCTGTCGGAGGAAGAGATCGCCGATGATGCGAGCCCGACACTCAAGCACATCCGCCGCAGCATGGCGATCACCAACGACCGCATCCACTCACAGCTGAATTCCATGATCAACGGCTCTCTGCGCACCTATCTGCAGGATGCCGTGGTGACCATGCGCGACAACCGTTACTGCATTCCGGTAAAATCAGAGTATAAAGGCCAGGTGTCCGGCATGGTACATGACCAGTCCTCCACCGGTTCCACCTTCTTTATTGAACCGACTGCAATTGTCAATCTGAACAACGAGTTAAAGGAGCTTTCCCTGAAAGAGCAGGAGGAGATTGAGGCAATCCTCGCTTCCCTGAGCGCTCAGGCAGCGGCTCACACGGAGGTACTCACCGCCGATCAGGAGGCTATGACGCAGCTTGACTTTATCTTTGCAAAAGCCGGCCTCGCCATGGAGCAGAATGCCGTCATGCCTCTCTTCAACACGGAGCATCAGATCCATATCCGCAAGGGACGCCATCCGCTCATCGATAAACAAAAGGTGGTGCCCGTAGAAATCCTTTTGGGAATAGATTTTGATCTCCTCATCATCACCGGCCCTAACACGGGCGGCAAGACGGTGGCGTTAAAGACCGTAGGACTGTTGACCCTGATGGGACAGGCCGGTTTGCATATTCCGGCCATGGATCGCTCGGAGCTTTCCATCTTCCGGGAAGTCTACGCAGATATCGGGGACGAACAGAGTATTGAGCAGAGTCTTTCCACGTTTTCCTCCCATATGACCAGCATCGTGTCAATTTTGAAAAAGGCAGACGCAGACTCTCTCTGTCTTTTCGACGAGCTGGGGGCAGGAACAGACCCTACCGAGGGCGCGGCGCTTGCGATCTCGGTGTTGGATCATCTGCACAGCCGGGGTATCCGTACCATGGCAACCACCCACTACAGCGAATTAAAGGTCTATGCGCTCTCCACGCCCTTTGTGGAAAATGCCTGCTGTGAATTCAACGTGGAGACCCTGCGTCCCACCTACCGCCTGTTGATCGGCATTCCCGGCAAGAGCAACGCCTTCGCGATCTCTTCCCGTCTTGGTCTGCCGGATTATATCATAGAAGATGCGAAGCGTCATATCACGCAGGATAAGGAAAGCTTTGAAGATCTCCTCGCCAATCTGGAAAACAGCCGCCTGACCATTGAGAAGGAGCAGACCCGGATTGAAGCCTATAAGCGGGAAATCGAAGAGTTGAAAAAGCGTTTGGAATCCAAACAGGAAAAGATTGATCAGTCCCGTGACCGTATCATCAGGGAAGCCAACGAGGAAGCCCGTGAAATCCTGCAAAACGCGAAGGAGCTTGCTGACGAGACCATTCGCACCTTCCAAAAGGCAGGAAACACCTCCATTCAGGAGCTTGAAAAGTCCCGCAGGAAAGTGCATGACAAGATTTCCGAAAAGAATGAAAAACTTGCACTCAAACAGGTAAAACCTTCTCATAAGACTTTGAAGCCGAATCAGCTCCGTCTGGGCGACAGCGTAAAGATCGTCTCCATGGGCTTAAAGGGCAGCGTCAGCTCTCTGCCCGACAAAAATGGCAAGCTTTTTGTGCAATGCGGCATCATCCGCTCTCAAGTCTCCCTTGATGACCTGATCCTGATCGACGAGGAGACCGTCACCACCGGAAAGATGCAGCGAAGCTCCTCCGGAAAACTCAAGATGTCCAAATCCTACTCCGTCTCCACAGAAATCAATCTGCTTGGAAAAACGGTGGACGAGGCCCTCTCAGAACTGGATAAATATCTGGATGACGCCTATCTCGCCCATCTGCCCAGCGTCCGCATTGTTCACGGCAAAGGGACAGGTGCGCTGCGAAGCGCCGTACAGAATTATCTGAAAAAGAACCGGGTCATCAAAAGCTTCCGTTTAGGCGAGCTTGGAGAAGGCGACGCAGGCGTTACGATAGCGGAATTTAAGTAGGAGGATCATATGGTAAATAAACAGAAAATCTTGATCGTTGATGACGACAACAACATTGCGGAGTTGATCTCCCTGTATCTAACAAAAGAGTGCTTTGAAACGAAGATCGTAAATGACGGAGAATCGGCCTTATCGGCTGTGGACAGCTTTGCACCCAATCTCATGCTCCTTGATCTGATGCTTCCGGGTATTGACGGCTACCAGGTCTGCCGGGAGATTCGCACCCGATCCACCCTGCCGATCATCATGCTCTCCGCCAAAGGCGAGGTTTTCGACAAGGTGCTCGGACTGGAACTGGGTGCAGACGATTACATGGAGAAGCCCTTCGACTCTAAGGAACTGGTGGCCCGCGTAAAGGCTGTGCTGCGCCGCTATAAACCGGCTGCTGCGGAACCGAAAGCTTCCGACGTAAAGAGTGTGGAATATCCGGATCTGATCATCAACCAGACCAACTACTCTGTCATCTACATGGGCCAGACCATCGATATGCCTCCAAAAGAGCTGGAACTTCTCTATTTTCTGGCTTCCTCTCCCAACCACGTCTTTTCCAGAGAGCAGCTTTTGGATCAGATTTGGGGGTACGAATACATTGGCGACAGCCGCACGGTGGATGTGCACGTCAAACGGCTCCGCGAAAAAATAAGCGACCACGAACGCTGGCGAATCGCCACCATCTGGGGCGTTGGCTATAAATTTGAGGTGCGGTGATCATTGAGAAAGAATTTGAAATGCCTGGATACAGGCATATTTCGTGTGTGAGGATGATACGATGCGGAAGACTCTCTATTTGAAGTTAATACTGGCTTATATCATCTTCGGGTTTTTCGGTTTTCTCGTAGTTGCTACTTTTGTATCCGATATGACCTACAATCACCTGACAAAGGAGAAAGCGGACGCCCTCTACCGCGAGGCTACCCTGATTGCGAACACCTATGCTACAGACCTCTACAACACCGATGTCGCTCTGGAGACGGTGAAGTCGCAGTTAGACGCCTTGGACACCTACCTGAACGCCACGATCTGGATCATCAATCCGTCAGGACGAATGATACTGGATTCCTCCGCTCCTGTGGATGTGGAAAATGAGATCGTAGTGGAAAATTTCGACCCCACCATCACTGCCGGTTCCTATTACACAGTAGGCGACTTTTTCAGAACCTTTGATCAGGAAATGCTAAGTGTTTTCGCACCCATCACCTCTGACTATAAGGTAAAAGGCTACGTGGTCATCCACGCCTCCCTAAAAAGTATTCAGACTGAGACCAACCAGCTCTTAAACATTTCCTACATCATGTTAATCATTCTCTTTCTGTTATCCCTGATCATTCTGATCTTTTTCACGGAGATGGTCTACATCCCCCTGCGTAAGATTACGGAGGCGACAGAACAGTATGCCAGCGGCAATATGCACTACGAATTCAGCGTGGAGAGCGAGGATGAGATGGGATATCTCGCCGCGATCCTCTCCTACATGGCAAGCGAGATTGCCCGATCAGAGGACGACCAGAAAAAATTTGTGGCCAATGTCTCCCACGACTTTCGCTCCCCCTTAACCTCCATTGACGGATACTTAAAAGCGATGCTGGACGGTACGATTCCGCCTGAGATGTATGAAAAATACCTGACCATCGTCCTGAACGAGACAGAGCGCCTGACAAAACTGACAAACAGTCTGCTGACCTTGAACAATCTGAACACAAAGGGCATTATGTTGAACCGAACGGATTTTGAGATCAACGCCATTATCCGCAATGTAGCCGCTTCCTTCGAGGGCACCTGCCGCCAAAAGACCATTGGCATCGAGCTGCTTCTTACGGGCGAGGAGATGTATGTGATCGCAGATATGGACAAGATTCAACAGGTGCTCTACAATCTTTTGGATAATGCCATCAAGTTCAGCCACCACGATTCCCTGATCAAGATCGAAACCACCGAAAAACGCAATAAAGTTTTTGTGAGCGTAAAAGATACCGGAATCGGCATCCCGAAAGACGATCTGAAACTCATCTGGGACCGTTTTTATAAGTCTGACCTCTCCAGAGGAAAAGATAAAAAAGGAACGGGACTCGGACTGTCCATCACTAAGGAGATCATTCAGGCGCACGGCGAGAATATCAATGTGATCAGTACGGAAGGCGTCGGAACGGAGTTTATTTTCTCGCTGCAGAAATCGGATGTGGAGGACGATGACTAAGATGATCAATGTAAGAGACAGACGATATGATTACCCCCACACAAGTCTATGCAGTTCCCCTTCCATCTGCATCCCTATAAATTCATTCTGGCGCAGAGCCTCATACAGCACGATCGCCACTGCGTTTGACAGATTCAACGACCGAATCTCACTAAGCATTGGAATACGGATGCAGGTCTCCTCATTCTCCACAAGAAGCTCTTCGGGAATCCCGGCGCTCTCCTTGCCGAACATGATATAGTCGTTCGGCGAAAAAGCCGCCTCCGTGTAAAGGCGCTTCGCCTTTGTGGTCGCATACCAGATCTTCGCCCCGGGATTCTTTTCGTGAAATTCCTGCACATTCATATAGCGAGTCACGTCCAGCTTTTCCCAGTAGTCCATACCTGCCCGTCTGATGGATTTTTCATCCAGATGAAATCCCAACGGCTCGATCAAATGGAGCGCCGTACCCGTTGCAACACAGGTACGGCCGATATTTCCCGTATTCGCCGGAATCTCCGGCTGATGTAAAATGATATGCATCTTTCTCCCTACTTCTTTTCTTGTTGCCGGAGTCTCTCTACAAATGCCGCAATCTTTCCGATCGCCAGCTTCAGATTCTCCAGCGAGTAGGCATAGGAAATCCGCAAAAACCCTTCTCCGCAGTCTCCAAATGCCGTGCCGGGCACCACCGCTACCTTCTCTTCCTCCAAAAGCCGCTCCGCAAACTCCTCGCTGGTCAGGCCGAACTCCTTAATGCAGGGGAAAATGTAGAACGCGCCAAAAGGCTCAAAGCATTCCAGTTTCATCTCACGAAAGGCATTCATCAGGTAACGTCTCCTCTGGTTGTATGCCGTCCGCATTTCCGCCACATCATCATCTCCGTTCTTTAACGCCTCCACGGCTGCGTACTGGCTGGTGGTAGGTGCGCACATGATCGCAAACTGATGGAGCTTCAGCATCTGCTCCAGAATAGGCCTGGGAGCGCAGGCATAGCCAAGACGCCAGCCTGTCATGGCAAACGCTTTGGAAAAACCGTTGATCAGGATAGTGCGCTCCTGCATCCCTTCGATCTCTGTGATAGACACATGCTTCTCCTTATAGGTAAGCTCTGCATAAATCTCGTCAGACATGACAAGTATGTCATGTTTTCGGATCACTGCGGCGATTTCTTCCAGGTCCTTCTTCTCCATGATCGCCCCCGTAGGGTTGTTTGGGAAGGGCAGCACCAGAAGCTTCGTCTTTTCCGTGATCGCATCCTCCAGTTCCCCGGCCGTCAAACGGAATTCATTCTCCGCCTTGAGGTCGATGATCACGGGCACACCCCCTGCCATGATGGCGCAGGGTTCGTAGGACACAAAGCTGGGCTGCGGAATCAACACCTCATCTCCTGGATTTAAGACCGCGCGCATCCCGATGTCAATCGCCTCCGAGCCACCGACCGTCACCAGCACCTCATGCACCGGATCGTAGCTGACGCCCTGTTTTCTCTTGGTATAGCCGCTGATTTCCTCTTTGAGCTCCTTCAGACCGGCATTCGAGGTATAGAAAGTGCGCCCCTTCTCCAAAGAGTAGATACCCTCGTCCCGAATATGCCATGGCGTGTCAAAATCAGGCTCGCCAACGCCCAGAGAGATCGCGTCCTCCATCTCGCTGACCAGATCAAAAAATTTACGTATCCCGGAAGGTTTTAAAGCAACTGCTTTCTCAGACAACATATTTTTCACGGTGACACCTTCTCTCTCGTATCCTCGTAGGCTTTCGTCAGAATTGTTCCGTGGTCCTTATACTTTTTCAAAATGAAATGTGTCGCAGTGCTGAGTACAGAGTCCAGTGTGGAGAGCTTGTCAGACACAAAACCCGATATCTCTTTTAAAGACTTCCCTTCCAGAGAAACAAGCAGATCGTAGCCGCCGGAAATCAGATAAACGGACGTCACCTCCGGATATTTGTAAATGCGCTCCGCAATGTTGTCAAAGCCCTGTCCTCTCTGGGGCGTCACGCGCACTTCGATCAAGGCGGACACCTTCTCGATGGACGTTTTCTCCCAGTCGATCAAGGTGTGATATCCGCAGATAATCCCCTCTTCTTGCAATGCCTGCAGCTCGTTTGCTACGTCAATCTCCTCCACACCCAGGATCACCGCCAGCTCTTTTAAATCGATGCGGCTGTTCCTTTCTATAATTGCCAGTAACTCTTCTCTCATCTTTTTTCCTCCTCTTTTAACTCCCTCGGTTTATTTAAATAACTTTTCCTTCCCTGATTATAGAGCACCCGATCATTCCCCCTCGTCGTCCTCCCGATCACTGTTGCCAAAATCCCCTCCCGCGAAAGCGCCGCTACAAGGGAATTTCCATTCTCCGCAGTCATTAAGAGGCAGCCGCCCGAGGAAATCTCATAGGGATTCTCTCCAAAAAACTCACAGATTTCTATGGTTTCCTGCCTTACAGGAATTCTTCTCAAGTCCACTTCCAGTCCGACGCCGGCTTCCTGTGCCATCTCCCAAAGCCCTGCTAAAATCCCGCCCCGGGAAAGGCTGCGTATGCCGCAGACGCCGGACTTCATGGCGGTAGCGGCCTCCGGTACAACCGACAGATGCCTGTCGAAGGCGGCTGCTTCATCAATCATGCGCGCAGGAAATCGTTCCAGAAGCCGTTCTCTGTACTGCCTTGCAAGCCGTGCCGTTTCTTCCAGAGCAATCCACTTACTTGCCACGATATCCTGATCCGCACACGCAGAAACGGCGCAGACTTCCCCCAGTCCCGCGCCGCTTTGCACCTCATCTCTATAGGGTTTATCGTTTACTAGTCTCATATGTCATGCCTTATTTTTGGAATACATGCGCCGTAACCATTTTACATCTGTCATGTCAGTATCAGCATTATTCTGCAGGTGGGGGCGCTTGTTCCGGCTGCGGTGCTTGAGCTGCTTCCTGAGCCGCGCGATAGGCACCCGCCACTGCCTTGACCTCATCTACGCTGTTTGTAGCGATAGCCGCCATGATCGCATTGTAAGCGCCGGGATCCTGCGTCGCCACTCCTACGGTCGCGCTTCTGGGTGCTTTCATATACGAACTGCTGTTGACCTGCTCGCGGCTGACTTCCACGCCGTTCTCCTTCACGATCTTCCAAAGGTTTGCCTTATAACCTATATGAGCAGACTGTACGCTGCAAAATCCTACAGGCATCGATTCATCCACATAGATCACTTCCGTGTCAGGCACTATCTTCTCGAGCACTTCGCTCTCATAGATCACTTCCCGGCCGCTGTCCCTTGTTTCTACCCCGTAAATCGTAAAGGTGATCTGTTTATCCGGAGTCGTATACCCTTCTATATAAATAGGATAGTCCAGATTATTCTTAAACTTGAAATCCTTGCCCGAAGATTCCGCGATGGCCGCGTCCGCGGAAGGATCTACATAGGTGACGATCATAGAATGATTATAGCGTTCTACCACCTCAAGCTCCGCCAATAGCACGGCGTTGTAAAGTGTGGTGGATACCTGACAGATACCGCCGCCCAAGCTGTCCACCACCTGCCCGTTCAAATAGGACGCCGCCATATAGTAACCGTTATCCTCTGAAAACGGCGTGATCGTCTCGAGCGCCGAGATTTCATCTCCAGGATACATCGTAATTCCATTGAGCAGCCTGCAGCCGTTCGCCACATTTGCGCTTCTGGCTCCGCCTGAAGTAGAATAACTCGTGGTAAAGGTTCCCAGTATATCCGTCACCTTCGCCAGATCCTCTGCTGTGCCCTGCGGCTCATCCACCTTGACCGTCAAATCGATATCGCAGGCCGTGCCGTTCCAGTCTCCCGTCAGATACGCATAAACAGAATTGACAGATGCCTCTGTATCTATCACTCTGCCGGTCTGTCCCTCCGTGATCAAAAAACCTTCCTCTGTCTTTTGCAGGGTAGCGTTCACGGCCTCCTGATTGTACTGCCCGGCGTTCTCCTCGATCAGCGAACGGAGCTTTGCCTTATCGAAATCGAAGCATACACGATAGACCTTATTCTTATATTCCAGATCCTTTAATT
The DNA here is from genome assembly GCA_029067085.1 of Lachnospiraceae bacterium. Classification (GTDB taxonomy): domain Bacteria; phylum Bacillota; class Clostridia; order Lachnospirales; family Lachnospiraceae; genus UBA3282. The sequence goes on from JAIEFE010000002.1 coordinate 60,066, forward strand.
CTTTATAGCAGCTTAAAATGTCTCCATCTCTGCCAAAATTTGTGGCCTCTTCCAGAATTTCGTCGTTGCCCCACCTTAAGCCAAGTTCTGCTGCGGTAGTAGCAATCTCCCCCGCATCGTTTACGTGGAGTGTGATCTGTGCACCGCCGAAGCCGGCAACATAATCCTCTATCGCCTGTCTGGCCTGATCCTTTGTCATCCCCGAGAGGTCAATATCCTCCACATAGATACCAGATTCTATTTTTTCGTCTCTGGCCTGTACCGGCATTACGATAAGCGCTGCCGCCACAAGCGCTGCGGGAACCGCAAACGAAACCCTTTTCATAAATACCTCCCTATCAGAATAACTTGCATCGGGAATATCAAATTGCCTGCTTAAAAAATCTGTGCTAGAATGAATACAGCGCAGAGGCGAACATCGGAATGATCATCGCCAGAACCACAATAATGATGATGATAGATGAAATGATTTTTTTGGTCTTTCGGTTAAATCTCATACGAATACCTCTGTAAATTTTAGGAATATCATTTTGGCATAAAGGAATTATATATGAATTTATTACTTTTTGCAAGCACCTTCACGCTGGCAATAGCCATCGCGATGGCCTCCAAAAAAAGCAGCAAAAATAAGTCCTCTATTGAGCAGGAATTCTGGGAACGGGAGCGGGCCGCCAACAGCACCCGCCGGAAATCTCTGGACGATCTGCCTTACATCAAGCTGCCCATGGAGATCTTTCCCATGGAGCTTTTGCCTGATATCCCCAGAGTGGAGGAGTACCGCCAGACCATCCTGTCTCTGAATGAGCTCCCCATCGTAAATTTCACCGGCCTTACGAACACGGAATTAAAACTTCGCTACGGTGCGCCGAACATCAACCTGTTGACTTCTTACGATCAGAGCTATACTCTGCTCGTGCGCACTCTGCAGCAGTGGGCGCAGGCTCTCTACGACGAAGGTTATTCGAAAGAGGCTTGTCAGCTTCTGGAATTTTCTGTCTCCACGGGTACGGACGTCAGCGCTACCTATCGCCTGCTATGTAGAATCTATCAGGAACAGGGCACCCCCGAGAAGATCGGTGAACTGTACCTTATCGCGGAAACGCTCAATTCCGCCAATCAAAAAATCATTGTCGGTATTCTGCAAGAAGCTGATGGATCTTCCGTGTAGCCTCACTGCGTGTCAGACTCTCAATCTCATAATCTACTACCAGTTTATGCTTGTCCAGCAATTTATATAACTGCTCTTTTTGCGGAATAGTGATTGGAGTATCGCGTTTTATGGGGTGGTTGAGCTGTCTGGGCACAAAAAGATTCTTCTCTCCCTCCGCAGCTTCCTTTTCATAAAAATCCGCTGCAAGCTTTCCATATAAAACTGTCGTAGCGCGGGCATCGTCAAGCGCCCTGTGCGCCTTGTGAGGTATTTCATAGTACGCACAGAGCGCGCTGAGGCTTCTGCTCTCCAGTTCTTTTAAGTACTTGCGCGCAATCTTTAAGGTGTCAATGCCCTGCCGTTCAAAGACAAGCTTATCAGCCACCGCCGCCCTCTTTAAAAATGCAAAATCAAAATGCACGCTGTGTCCCAAAAGCGGCCGCTCTCCCAGAAAAAGCAGAAGCTCCGGAAGCACCTCGGATATCTTTTTTGCCCCCGCAAGCTGCTCATCCCGAATCCCCGTCAACTCTACGATCTTCTCCTCCAGCTCCCTCTCCGGATTCACAAGGCACTCCCACTCTCCTGTAATCTCACCATTATCCACGCGGATTGCACCTATCTCTATGATTTTATCCTTCTTCGGCTCCAGTCCCGTCGTTTCCAGATCAATACACACATACGTATCTGTCATCATACCCTCCCGGCAGATCATCCATCTTCGTCCAAGCAGAATTAATACTATCTAAAACAAGTGCCCGTTTTCCGGCAAAAAGTTTAGATATCCCATATTCTCTATATCTATGGTATTATTTAAAGATTCCCACCACATCTTGTAGTTTCTTCATTATTATTACAATTAATCTTACATTTTTAAGTAAAATATTCTATATGGAATATACTTATTAAAAATTAGAATAATATGAATACGCAAAATACACTAGAATAACAAAAAGGGATTACATAATGAAGACAAGGATAAAAGAACTCCGACTGGAAAAAAAACTGACACAGCAGGCCCTTGCAAAGCATCTTGGCATCAACCAGACAAGCTTGAGCAAGATTGAATGTGGCTCCAGCACACCCGACGCATTGCTTCTGGTCGATTTATCGCGCTTCTTTCACGTCACAACAGACTATATTCTATTACTTTCTGAAGAACGTCTGACAGCAGACCATCTCTTAGAAAACAACCTGCACCATCTCAAGAAATATCAACGTTTCATCACCGTTTGTCAGAGGATGAATCAGAAACAACAGGGGGATTGTTACAACTTTTTGTGCAGCATGCTTGGCGTGAACGACACGCCCGGCCCATAGGCTGCCACATCGCTAAGGTTATCATACCTTTCTGCAGATCTGTTTTCTTACACAGCACATCTATGCAGCGTGTCAGCACCCCGATCATGCCAAACCCCATTTGCTGTCACACTTGCTCTCAGCGTCTTTTCAGACGCTTCTACGAAGGCGGGATAATAATATCCCGCCTCACCTCTTATCGTTTACTTTTCTTCTGACAACCGTCACAGTGACGCGAGAAATCTGTCGAAGGCTGCCTGTCCCGCCTCATCCCGCTTATAAACGCCGGCATCCTTCAGCACTTCCATGAACACATCTCCAATTTCCTTGTGCAGGATCTCCATGATCGTGTCCTGCTTCACATCCTGATATTTCGGCAAAAATTCCTCCACCCAATCAGCGTGCTTCTCAAGTTCTCCGTCCTTTCGGATATCCGCTCCTGACAGGATCGCTTCCGCGAGGCGCTCCATCTCTCCCTTCAATCTGGCGGGCAGTACCGCAAGCCCCATAACTTCGATCAGACCGATATTTTCTTTCTTGATATGATGGAGCTTCGCATGAGGATGATAGACTCCGAGCGGGTGTTCCTCGGTTGTAATGTTGTTGCGAAGCACCAGATCCAGTTCAAACTGATCTCCCCGCTTTCTGGCAATCGGCGTGATCGTATTGTGGGGCTCCCCGTCGGTCTCAGCCAGGACAAAGGCCGCCTCGTCGGTGTAACCCCGCCATTTCTCAAGAATCACATCTGCAAGAGCCACCAGTCTGCCCGAATCCTCATGGGAAATCCGGATCACAGACATAGGCCATTTCACTATGCCTGCTTTGACATCCTCAAAGCCCGGCACCGTAAAAGTCCGCTCCACAGGAGCCTTCGCCATGGCGAACTCATAGTGCCCGCCCTGAAAGTGGTCATGGCTTAATATGGAACCGCCTACGATGGGCAGATCCGCGTTGGAACCCACAAAGTAATGCGGAAACTGCTTCACAAAATCAAACAGCTTACAGAAGGTATCGTGCTCAATCTTCATCGGTATATGCTGTGAGTTAAACACAATACAGTGCTCGTTATAGTATACATAAGGGGAATACTGGAATCCCCAGCGGCTGCCGTTTATCGTCACCGGAATGATCCTGTGATTCTGTCTGGCAGGGTGATTGACGCGGCCCGCGTAGCCCTCGTTCTCCATACAGAGCAGACATTTCGGGTAGCCTCCCTGCTTCGCGTTTTTCGCTGCCGCGATGGCTTTGGGATCTTTCTCAGGCTTAGAAAGGTTTATCGTGATATCCAGATCGCCGTACTGCGTCGCGGATACCCACTTTTGATCCTTCTCAATACGGTAACGTCTGATATAATCCGAATCCTGACTCAGTTTGTAGAAATAATCGGTAGCTTCCTTCGGATCCCTCTCATATTTTTCCTGAAACACACGGATAACCTCGCTGGGTCTCGGCGTGAGAAGTCCCATGATCTTCGTGTCAAAAAGATCTCTATACACCACGCCGTTTTCCGTCATCAGACCCTTTTCATAGGCGTAATCCATCATCTCACCAAGGACAGCCTCCAGGTCCCCGGGATCCATTGTGACATCCATATCACTGTCTTCCGGATCATCTATCTGAAAGAGCTCTAAAAGGCGGTTCGTCGTGTAGATCTCGTCCTCTTTTTCAATCAGGCCGGTAAGTATGCCATACTGTACAAGCTGTCTGATATTTTTCTGAATCATGTCTTACAACCTCCCCAAGCAAGAAGTTCCTCTCACACTGTTATAATTTATACGGTCCGTCCCCGATCTCCACCACATAAAAGTCCGCTGTCTTATCCATGCGCTCCTGATAAGCAGCGCCGACCTTCTCCTTGAAGACCTCCACCGTCTCGTCCTTTACGATGCTCACCGTACAGCCGCCGAAACCGCCGCCCGTGATACGGGAACCGATCACTCCCTCCACCTTCCATGCTTCCTCCACAAGCACGTCGATCTCGTCACAGGACACCGCGTAGTCATCCCGCAAAGAAACGTGGGAAGCGTTCATCAGCTTTCCAAATTCTGTCAGATCGTTCGCCTTCAATGCCTCCACCGCGCGGATGGTTCTCTGATTCTCATAAACGGCATGCTTCGCTCGTTTTTTCCGCACCTCATCCTTAATTGCGTCCTTATTTGCCTCAAACTGCTCCTCGGACAGGTCGCCCAGCCCCTTAATATCCACTACTGCCTTAAGCTCCTCTAACGCCTTCTCGCACTCGCTCCTGCGCTCGTTATACGCTGAATTCACCAAAGAATGCTTCACATTACTATTGGTCACAATAATCTTTGCACCATTCAACACAAGGGGTGCATACTGATAAGAGAGATCCGCCGTATCCAGAAAGATCGCATTGTCTTTCTTTCCCATCGCGGAGGCAAACTGATCCATAATACCGCAGTTCATGCCGTTAAAATTGTTCTCCGAATACTGGCCGATCAGCGCAAGATCCACATTTGTCACGTCGAATCCATAGAGATCGCGCAGAAGGAAGCCTGTCAGCACCTCTAAAGATGCGGAGGATGATAAGCCTGATCCGTTTGGAATATTGCCGTTTAACACAATATCCAGCCCGCTGTCCATCTTCATGCCGCGCTCCGCAAAGGCCCACATAACGCCCTTTGGATAGTTTGTCCAGCCCGCCTGATCGGAAGGCTTCAGATCGTCCAGACTGCTCTCGATCACACCCAGCCGCTCAAAATTCATAGAAAAGAAACGAAGCTTTCTGTCCTCTCTCTTTTTCACCGCCGCATAGGTACCGATGGTCAGCGCGCAGGGAAATACGTGTCCCCCGTTGTAGTCCGTATGCTCGCCGATCATATTCACCCGCCCGGGCGCGAAGTAGACGTCCGCTCCGTCTGCATTCCCATAAAGCTCCTCAAATTTCTGTAACAAAATCTCTTTCATACCCGCTCTCCTTCTCCGTTGATGATTTCTGTTTTGTAACCCTGCTGTACTCTCCCATACTGCGCATCCGATTGTCCATAGCCTTTTCTCTGAATTTATCTTATTTAATTTTCCCAATTTTTAACAGTTCTCTTTGTTGTGCAAACCTGTCAAAATGTTATATGTCAGCAGGAAATTTTGAGTTTATTGTTGATGCAGGCTGTTGATCTGACCAATGAACTCTTCCACCTGCCGCAGATACTCCCTGTTGCGCCTGCTCTCGCCCTTGTGCATCTCCTTGCGAAAAGCGGAGGGGGACATCTGTTTCATCTGTCGAAACGCCTTTGTAAATACCAGCGGATCCTGATAGCCGCACGAGAGGGCAATGCTCTCGATCGGCAGGGAAGTGAGCTGCAAAAGCTCGGCTGCCTTCGTGATGCGGAACGTCGTAAGAAAACGCTGCGGTGACATTCCCATGGACTGCTGAAACAGAGTGTAGAGGTAGCTGCGGTTGATACACACATAGTCCGCCACATCCGTCACCTTGATGGGATTACAGTAATTGCTCTCAATAAAGGAAACCGCTTTTCGCACATAAATATTTGCCCTGTCATCTCCCCCGCTCTTTTCCACTCTGCTGCCCTCTGCAATGACAGACAAAAATACCCCAAGCTGCCCGTTGCGGCGCAGATCGTGAGAGAGATCATAGGTGTTGTGATCCATCATGTCCTTCACAATACGGTACAGCTCCTCCGAGGCCTCTGAGCGAAAAACCGGCTGCCGTACGGAAAGGCCGATATTGTTCACATACTCCGCCGCCAGCGTCCCGCTGAAGCCCACCCACACATAGGTCCAGGGCTCTTCCGCGTCCGCCTGATAAAAAGCCAGCTCATCGGGCGTGATCAGAAAGCCGCAGCCCGCCTCCAGAGGATATTCTTCCCCGCCAATAGAAAATTTCCCCTTGCCGCTTAAGATATAATGGATCAGATAATGCGGTTTTAAGGCGGGACCGAAGCTGTGCATCGGCTCCGTGCGGGAAAGACCGCAGCAGTTCACGTATAAGCTTCCCGTCTGCTCGCCTGCGAATTCCAGTTTGTAGGCTTTTTCCATAACCTCCCCCTAAAGTGTCTGAAGTGCGCTATGACCCGTCAAGGCCTTTATCATCCGCCAACCTTCGCAATTATGTTTCAAATTCTCTTTGATTGGTAAAAATCCTAAATCCATGTACACTTTGCATGCCAGCCAGGTATTCGTCTGTGTCGGAATTTTTGCATGCGCATGTCCTAATTGATTCATCACCCGAAGGACATATGTTATTAAGGGTTTTGATAGTCCCTTTCCTTGATATTCTCTCTTAACTGCCACCCAATGAAGCCAGCCGTCATTAGATGTATCCCGTCCATTAATGTCATAGAATGCCGTGGCCGTAGCTACTTTCTCACCTTCGAACATATCCGCTCATCATGATTATCATACCTGGCAGCCTCAATCTGATGTAAACGAGAATCTAAAGCGTCCTTGATCTCCTTCTCAATTGTATGGATATACTTTATCCTCTCAACCGTGTTTTGTACCTCAGAGATTCCCATCTGTCTTTCTGTTTCATCCGTACATGTCCCAAGTGCTCTTTGAATATTATACTCTAACCATTCCACCCAGGTATATGCCAACCCGAATACACTGCTGTAAGCCCGAAAACAATTATCATACGCCTCCAGATACCCGTCAAAAAAGGCCACCATCTTTTCAACGTCCATATTACAGGTTGTAATTCCTGACCATTGAAGTGCCAGCTGAAGTACATGCGATATCGGATTACCGTAGTCAAGACATTCCAGATCGATTACCCATGGATTACCGTTATCCCACATAATATTTTTGGGGTCCATATCTTCGTTGGAGACGCAAATGATATCCGGCAAAGAAGCTCTTGCCTGATTCAACTCCTTCTCGGCATAGATCAGAAGCTTTTCATTGTCAGCCAAAAGAGAGGCAATCTCGTTTTTTTCTTCGTTCGCTTTATGGATATATTCGTGCCAATTGATATTACTTAATTCAGGCTCCTGATGGGCAGCATTCTCAGGATCAATGGCATGAATCCTTCCAAGAATATTGCCCGCTGTCTTACACTCGTCATTTGAAATATGATTCCAGTCAGTTATGTGCCCTTCCTGCCAGTTAAACAGATAGTAATAGTTACCTTCTACTTCTTGCATTTTATGATCGTTAACAGTTATGGAAGGTACAATAGGAATATTTTCTTTTTCCAAAAGATATTCTATTTTTTCCGCCCGCTCAAAATTATCATGCACACCTTCTCTGGCCATGATCTTTGGATTTAAATGCTTTACTGCATAGATTCCATGATCTGTTCTTACGCGGTACATTCTATGCATGAAACCGCCGGATACCGGCTCAATCGGGCAAATGACATTTCCAAAACCACATTTTATCATCAATTCCGCTACTAATTCTTCAGCTGTTTTTTCTTTCATTCCTTTTTCCTTCTTGCTTTGCAGATTGTATTTGCTGTTCCTTAAATTTCCACATAATTATATCGTATGCATCTGTTGTTTTCAACTCGCACCAAAAAGGAGACCCTGTCTTGCCGACGGATCTCCCATGTTCTGTATCAATATTTTATGATGACTGCCTGTAGGCTTCGACGTCCGCAAGTAATTTCTCCCACGCATCTTCATGCTCGACGTAATAGAGGGGACATTTCTTACCGCCGCAGTCATAGTGCCGCAGAATATCGTCTGTTGATAAACGATATTCCCATGTCAACCAGGCCAATGTATGTACCAGTGTATCATAGGTTTCCTGCGTGAACTTCCCGTCCTCATCCAGATAACAGCATTCTATGGAGACGGAATCATCATTTCTGCTCACCACAGCGTAAGCCTGTTCCTCCAACGGTATACACTGAATCAATTCTCCTTCATATCCGATAATGAGATGTGCGCTCGCCGAGCGTTCTCTCGTCTGCGCCAGATTGGCAAAATAGCTGCGGTTCTGTGCTGCAGAGGTGCCGGGATTTGCGGTGTAGTGAACGAACACACTCTTCACTTTATTTAGCTTTGTACCGGGTCTGGAATAGTCGTTGATTTCAAGCAGATCCTCTGTAATCTCGGGCGGCGCGATCTCTTTTCCGTAAATCTTGTCAGACACCACATCCACGATGCCCTTGCTTTTTTCGATCTTTTCCCGATGCACCATGCGATAAATGGCTCCTGTGGTCTGGTAGATCAAAATCAAACATATACCAATGATGAAAAGTGCAAACAGACGGTACAAAGCTTGTTTCCGCCTCCTCGCTTTGCGTCTTTTGGCGGAAGCGGCGGGCCGGGGACTCCCCATACCGCTGCGGGCGGAATACTGCTTCTGATGAGAATGTCTCTGCCCGGAGCGAGTCTGTTCACGGTCTGCAAGGCGCATCATGCGGGAATCATCCTCTTTTCTGGAAATTTCCCACAGCTCCAGATTCTCCAGTCTGTCACGGCTTGTTCTGCGCCGCCCTATACCTTGTCCGCTGCTGCTTCTGCTTCTTTGTGCCTGTCCCATGATGTGCCCCCTCTTTTGTACTGATATATATCATTGTAGTATTTCAATCTTTAAAATGTCTCTAAAATTGACATATTTCTATACCTATATATATTAGAACGGGCAACTTAAGAAAAAGGTAACATAATTCTTAATATTTTTTAATTTTTATTGGACAGATTCTTTCAAGAGATGTCTCTCCACCGCAATGTGCAACTCGGCCAATGCCTCCCGGAAACCCTGATCATCCTCATAATCCGCATTTTGCAATATCGGTAGATCCTTTTCCAGCACCTCCCTATAATAAATTGCCATCGTAGAGCCCCTCCCGGACGGATTCTGAACATCCACAACGATCTCCTCCACATTCCCGATCGCAAAAAACAGCATGGCTGCGTTAAAGTACACCATATCCTGATCTCCTTTGGTATAAAGATCCGTGCTCATCTCATAGGAAAAGCGCAGGGAATAGGGCTGCTCTAACGTCTGAAGAGAAAACTCTCCCTTTTTATTTAACGTAGGCGGCAGAGGCAGCGCCGCAAGCAGCGCGCCCACCTTTGAATTATCTCCTAAGTAGGGCGTTCGGTTTTGGGTCAGCGCGTCAAACAATGCCTCTCTTCTTTTTCGATTCAGGCTCAGGATGATTACCTGATCACCCTGCGCTATCGCCGCTTTTAGCTCTCCGTCAATAAACGCCAACTCCTTCTGATATTTGTCCTTCGTCTTTCCATAAAAATCGGCTTTTACATAGACATAGCATCCCGTATCCAGCTCGTCTGCAGTGATCTCCCGCGGATGGTAGGTCACCGTAACGATCTGCTCGTTAGGCAGATAATCTCTAGCATCTTCCTCTATGATATATGTGACGTCTTCATTACTGTCTGTCCCTGGCACACCGCCTCCGGTCCGGCTGTCTGTTCCCGCTTCATTTGCTCCGGCTTTCTCTGTCGGAGTATCGCTCCCATATGGTGTATAGATATGCTCTACGTTTCTTTCTTCCCCCGGCTCCCAGGTATTAATGCTTTCTGGCACCAGATAATCCACCTTATCTTCTTCCGCAGGCATGTAGATATCCTCGTGACCGAAAGCACCTCCTGCAGGCGCATCGGTACCCGCGGTCTCTTCTTCGGCAGGTAGGTAGATATCCTCGTGACTTAAAACACCTGCTACGCGCGCGGCCGTATCCACAGCCTCTTCTCCCGCAGGCGTATAGGTATGTTCTGTCCTTGACAGAGGCTCCCCAAGATAAGCCCGCAAAAGATAATTATCACCGTTGTAATAGATCGGGATGACTTCCCGTCCCTCATCCACCAGCTTCAGGGTATCCGCAAGCGACATTCTGGAAAATCTCCCCACTTCCTTCTGCGCTTTGATATGATAAATGACAACATCGTCACTCTCTTTCTCTACCACACAGCCGCTGATACCGCCGATGCTTGCAGGCAGCGCTATCTGCATATCCGCTCCCGTAACCGTCAGCCCCTCCTGACTGTCCACCGTTATCCCATGAAACCGGGCATCCCTGGTAAAGACAAAGAGGCACACAGCCGCGATCAGGAAAAATACTCCCCCCACCGCCGCATAAAATATTTTTGGCTCCCTTGCAATAAAACGAATCCGCTCCTTCACGCTCTTTCCGCTTCCGGTCATGGTAGTGGCTGTACAGACTAAATCAGATGCACGGCCATTTCTCGTAATAATAGAGAGCAGCGTCTCCCCGTAAGAAATCCGTTCCGCCTCTCCAAGCATTGCCAGAGCCCCCTCATCACAAGCCAGTTCACAGTCCCGCTTGGAGCAGACCGCTGCCACCCATACCAGCGGATGAAACCAGTACACTGTCACCAAAACACTGCGAAGAAACGCCCAAAAGCTGTCCTTGTGCTTCTTATGGATAAGTTCATGGACTACCACATGTCGCAGTTTATCCGCGTCATTCGCCACATCCGCCGTCAGATAAACCGCCTCATGCCCCGGAAAGCCGTACAGGCAGGGTGACGAAATCCCCTCAGCCAGATAAAACGCAGGCAGTCGGCCTTTTCTTTTGAAAGCATGCCTGCCTTTTTCCTCCTCGGTCGAATCTTCTTCACTCAGCAGGCCTGCTGCCACCTTTACTCCTTCAGGCAAGTCAAAAGTCTGCCTTGCCTTCCTTAACCGGCGGCTGAATACAATATTCGTGGTCAAAATCCATACACCCACAACAAACGTGCCGATCCCCCACAAAAACCACAGGACATCCAATCTGGAAAATCCAAGTGTTCCCGCCATAAATACAGCGGTCGGTCCGTCATCCGGAATGCTTTCCATTGTCTCTCTGATCTCATCTGTGGTAAACAGGCGAAACAGGATGCTGTGCGAGTCCACAGTCATCTGAATGGGTTCTTCCAATCGGATGGTCTCTTCCAGCCGCTTCGATATGCCGCTCTCATCCCCAACCAGATCCATCAGGCGACAACCGGAAAACGGCCCTAAGTCAAACTGCGCTGAAACCGGAATCAGCAGTCGGAGCGCCACCAGAAGCCAGAGCGCATACTGCAGTCTGCTGCTGATCTTCCCGCGGAACACCCGCCGGATCAGCAGAATACACAAGATCAGAACTGTTGTCGTTATTAATATCTCCTTCATATCAACCTATCCTCCATCTTTTACACCATTCCTGCGCCTCATCGCGATGCATTCTTTTCTCCTCGTTCATTCCCGTGCTTACTATTCTCTCGTCTGTCTTTCCTCGCCTGATCCAAAATACCGTACAGCTCCTGTATCTCCTCCTCAGACAATGCCTGATCCTCCACCATGGCGTTGACCATCATGCCAAGACTCCCCCGGTATACCTTCTGCAAAAAGCCGCGGGTTTCCTGCATGGAAACCTCCTCTCTGGTCACCAACGGATAAAATATTTTTGCCCGGCCGCCGTCTCTGTGGGTGACCGCACCTTTCTTCTCCATGCGGGAAAGCATCGTGATGATAATATGCTTGTCCCATCCCGTTTCCTGACTCAGCTCGTTTTTAAGCTCCGTGATCGTGCTCTCGCGCTCCCAGAGCCGGTTCATAATCTTCCATTCTCCGTCCGATAAACTGACCATTTTCTTTCGCCTTTCCATATGAGTATTGGTATATTTTGGTATACATATGTACACCCTTTTCTGTATCATACACGGAGGGTATACGTCTGTCAACCCCCATTTTATTCCTCCGCCTTTTTTAAACGCCATTTTTTCAAAAATAGGCATCAAAAGGGGCTGTTGCAAAAGTAGATAAATAATCTACTGGAGCAATGGCTCCCTTTTTGTGTCCGGAAATAGAAAAGCA
>JAIEFE010000020.1 GCA_029067085.1 Lachnospiraceae bacterium
TATATAGTTCGTCGGTAGCTACGCCTATGTGGACTTTCACCACAGAACACGGGCATGCCCGTCATACCAAAAAAAGGGTGACACAGTCCCGAAAACTGTGCCACCCGATTTAGCGTAATATTTGTAAATCAGTTTGCAGAATTTTTCTTCTTTCTCACAGACATGACCACACTCTGAATAATGAGGAAAAGACAGAGCATAGCTGCTTTTGTGATACCGGTCCACCATGCTTCATCAAATCCGATGGAGGATACGATACTCTGGATCGTACTTAAGGAGAGTACGCCGAAGAAGGTGCCGACCACGTTACCCACACCGCCTGTCAGCATGGTGCCGCCGATAATGGAAGAAGCGATCGCGTCCATTTCGGCGCCTGCCGCATTGGAGGGGGAACCGGAACCCACGTGCAGGAAGTAAACAAAACCACCGATGCCTGCCAGAAGACCGCAGATCAAATGGGAGAGGAATTTCGTCCTCTTTACGTTGATACCAAGCATCAGCGCGCTCTGCTTGTTGCCGCCCACTGCGTAGAAGTTACGTCCCAGCTTGGTCCAGCGCAGCAGCACAAACATCACGATCACGATCAGAATCGCCACCAATACGCCGATCTCCACATACGCGGGCACATAGATTCCCTTTTTATTGACAGAACCAAGTCCCGGTACGTTGATACGCGTCGTCTTGAGTGCGACAAACTTCTCGTTCACCACATTAAACGGCGAGGAGTTGACCACTGTCGTCATGCCCTTTGCAAAGAACATACCCGCCAGCGTAACGATAAAGGGCTGGATATCCAGATACGCCACCATTAAGCCCTGAACGGCACCGAACGCCAAACCGATTGCCAGTGCGATCAGGATCGCGCCAAAGACATTACCGTCCTTATAATCCAGATAGACCGCACAGCACATACTCACCAGAGCAGTCACGCCGCCCACGGAGATATCGATCCCGCCTGTGATCATCACAAGACTCATACCGCTGGCAAGAATGATCAGCGCCGCATTGGAATTCAAAATATTAAAGAAGGTCTGGGGCTTTAAGAAACCCGAACGCAGAAATACTACAGCGCTTATGTACATCAGGAAAAATACAATGATCGTAATCGTCAGGAGCAGATTGGTATCGGTCATCCCCATCAATTTCGCGCCGATGCCGCCGCTCGCGGACGTCGTATTTTTATCTGTCTTTGCCACCTTACGCCACCTCCTTTTTCAGTTTCATTTTTTTCATGAAGTTGGAAGCATATTCTCTCACGGTAGGCGCGCTGACAATAACCAGCAGGATAACGACAACTGCCTTATAAGCGGGAAGCGCCGTTGCCGGAACGCCAAATTTATAAAGCGTGGTTGTCAGGCACTGGATCACGTATGCACCGATGATGGAAGACACCATGCTGAACTTACCGCCGGAAAGCGCGTTACCGCCCAGAGCAACCGCAAGGATCGCGTCCATCTCAATATCCTTCGCAATAACAGAATAATTGATGGAGGAGATACGGCTCACCTTGATCAGACCTACCACCGCCACGCACAGACCGAGGATCACAAACGCCAACACTTTAATCAGCTCGGGATTGAGACCGTTCAACTTGGAAGAGCTCTGGTTGATACCGACCGCCTGCGTATAGAGCCTCAAGTTTGTAAACTTTAATACAAGGCCGATCACGATCATACACGCCACCGCGATAAAGAACGGAGTCGGAATCGGCACACCCGGAATAAACCCGCCAAAATAGCCAAAGCTGGGCTCGCTGATGACCGGAAGCTCATTGTTGTTGATCCACGCCGCGATGGAACGGCCCGCCGTGTAGAGGATCAGGGTCGCGATCATGGGCTGGATCTTAAAGTAAGCCACCAGCACGCCGTTGAACGCACCGAAGAGCATTGCAACCACGCAAGCCACCAAAAAAGCCACAATGATAGGAGCCTGCAGCGTTTCGGGACGAGCGTTTCCGCCGCAGAGCACACGAAGGATCACGCTGCCAGCGATAGCGATCGCCGCGCCCACGCTGATATCCTGTCCTCCGGAAGCCGCCGTAACAAGCGTCATGCCGATTGCCAGGATCGCCAGCTCGGAACCATTATCCAAAATGGTGATCAGAAAGCCGGAAAGCACCGGGTTGCCCGCGCTGTTGGTACCGAGTGTGATCTTAAAAAAGTTAGGATCTGCGATCAGGTTAAAGACCGCCAGCAGCAAAAGCGCTGCGATCGGAATAAAGCACTGGTTTCTCACCAGATTTTTCAAAGAGACTGTACTCGCATTTTTCGTTTCGTTGCCAGCCATTTATTTGTCACCTCCCGCAATCGTATTCATAACTGTAGCCTGGTTCAGATCATCACCTGTAAGTTCACCCACCACCTTGCGGTCGCGCATGACGATCAGACGGGAACAGGTTCTAAGCATCTCGTCAAGCTCCGAGGAAATAAAGGTGACGCTCATACCCTCGGATGCAAGTTTTAAAACAAGCTTCTGGATATCGACCTTCGTACCCACGTCGATACCTCTGGTCGGCTCATCCAGGATCAGGTACTCGGGATGAGTGAAGAGCCATCTCGCCACGATCACCTTCTGCTGGTTACCACCGGAAAGAGATTTAATGGGGGTATCCTTGGAAGCGGTCTTAATGTTCAAAAGCTTTATGTACTCGTCTGCGACCTTGTTCGCTTCCGCTTTGGAGAAAGGCTTGAAGAAGCCTTTGAGCACCTGCTGCGCAAGGATAATGTTGTCGCGTACGGAGAGATCGCCCACGATGCCGTCCACCTTGCGGTCCTCGGGAAGGTAGGCAATACCGTTCTTCATGGCATCAAGCGGCTTCGTAATCTTTACCTCTTTGCCCTTCATCTTCACCTTGCCGCCGATCACCCTGTCCGCGCCGAAAATCGCGCGCACACACTCGCTGCGGCCGGAGCCCAGAAGACCCGTGAAGCCGTTTACCTCACCTTTGTTGATATGGAAATCAAACGGTTTGATACCCGCATTGCTGACAAGTCCTTCCGCCTCCAGCACAGGAACCGCATCTTTTTCTGCCTGATATGCCTTCGTCTCACCCTTGATATCGGAAAGATCGTCCACTTCCTTACCAAGCATCTTGGACACCAGCTGTACGCGGGGCAGATTCTCGATCTCATACTCTCCCACAAGCTTACCGTCTCTCATAACGGTAATTCTGTCACAAACCTCGTATACCTGCTCCAGGAAGTGTGTGACAAAGATAATACCTACGCCTTTTGCGCGCAGATCCCGCATCAGCTTAAAGAGTTTTTCCACTTCCTGCTCATCCAGAGAAGAAGTAGGCTCATCCAGGATCAAAACCTTACATTCCATGTCAACCGCACGGGCGATCGCGATCATCTGCTGCACTGCCAGGGAACAGGTTCCGAGCTGCTGCGCCGCTTTCGCCGGAACTTCCAGAGACTGTAATATTCTGTCCGTATCGGCGTTCATTTTCTTCCAGTTCTGCCCTACGCCCTTGGTACGGCCGATGAACATATTCTCAGCCACCGTCAGATTCGGACAGAGCGTGATCTCCTGGTATACGGTGCTGATACCCATGTTCTGCGCATCCTGCGGCGAGTGAATCGCTACCGCACCCTCCGTACCGTCTAAGAAGATGTCTCCCTCCTCCTTGCCGTAAACGCCGGTAAGGACCTTGATCAGCGTCGATTTCCCGGCGCCGTTTTCCCCCATAAGCGCGTGAATCTCGCCCTTGCGCAGTGTGAAATCCACACCCTGCAGGGCGCGTACTCCGGGGAAGATTTTGTGGATGTTTCTCATTTTCAATACGATGTTGTCTTCCACTACCAATCCACCTCCCAAAATTTTATTTACCTTCTCTGAACACCCGCAGATGTTTAGAAAACGAGCGCGGGCAGGCTTTTACGCTGCGCCGCGCTCGTTGTAAACATTATAACATATTTTTTGTAGCTTTACAATCGTTCAGCTATTAGATACCGTAGTTCTCAACATCCTCTGCTGTGATCGTTGTAGCATCGAAGCCCTTCTCATCCATGATGATTGTCTTCTCAGCAGGTGCACCGTTCTTGATTACATCATCGATGTAAGCAGACTGGAAAGGATTACACTGACCATCATAGTTCCAGTTACCTGCAAGCAGCTCCTCAAGAGCCCACTTGTTGCAGTCAAAGCCCATGATGATGACATCCTTGCCTACGCCGTGAGAGATGTTAGCTGCATCGAGAGCTGCAACAGCACCCTTAGCCATATCGTCGTTTTCAGCGTAGATTACGTTGAAGGACTTGCCGGAGTCGATTACAGACTGTACGATCTGCTGAGCGTTCTCTGCGTTCCAGGAAGCGGTCTGCTGCTCAACCATGTTCCAGTTAGCCTCTGCTGCTACCTTCTCATCCAGAGCCTTGGTACGACCCTGCTGTGCTGCGGAACCCATCTGGCCCTGAAGGTGGATAATATTGTACTCGTCAAGACCCTGACCTGCCAGCCAGTTCACTGCGGTCTCACCCTCTTTGTCCATGTCGGACACGATGGATGCAAGATAAAGACTCTCGTCAGCGTCGATGGTACGGTCAAACAGGATAACCTCAACGCCTGCATCCTGTGCATCCTGCAGTACGGTATCCCAACCAGCGGTATCAGCCGCAGAGAGAAGCAGATAGTCAACGCCGTCCTGAATGAACTGCTGTGCTGCCTTTACCTGATCCTCATTTGCATTACCTACCGCAGGATTGCCATATGCGAAAGATGCGGAATAGCCGTTCTCCTCAGAGAAAGCAGCCTTCAGATCCTTGTCGTTCGCGGTACGATAACCGGACTCACTGGGGTCGTTGTTGATGATACCAACGGTGATCAGCTCGCCGCTTGCTGCGGGTGCTTCTGCTGCAGGCTCCTCTGCCGCGGGCTCCTCCGCTGCGGGCTCTTCTGCTGCAGGCTCCTCTGCTGCGGGTGCCTCAGTTGCTGCAGGAGCTGCTGCGGGCTCTGCATTTCCGCCGCCACAGCCTGCCAGGCTTGCCATAACCATAGCACCGGTCAGTAACACTGCCAATCTTTTTTTCATTATTAGTTTCCTCCCTTTCTGAATTGAGACTTTCCTTCTATAGAAAAGTCTGAATTGAAATATGTTTTCGGGACAAGGAGAAGCTTCGTTCTCCATCCCTGAATACACTTTAGCAAAATAACCATATAACTGCAACTCCCAAAATCTGTATTTTGTGCAATTTGGATGGGTTCAACAATACAAATTTATGATATAATAATCAAAAATGGTACAAATTGGAATTTTGAGGGTATTTTTTTACGATTTTGTTTTTCTTTTATTCATTTTTACGGAAAAACATGCCACATGACAAGCGATTGGTTTACCGTAATTATTGCCAATAAGTGGTTTTGAATGGTATTTTTTCTCGTCAATGGTCTTTTTTATGAACAAATATAGCGTAATTCGTGAACAAACTATGAACAAAAAAGGGGTTTTTTTCAGATGAGTAAGTACGAAACACTTTCGAAACAGCTTACGGAACAGATCGCCCGCAATCTGGAGCAGGGAATCACGGCTCTTCCCACAGAGGAAAAAATAGCCGCCAGATACGGTGTCAGCCGACAGACCGTACGGGCAGCCCTCGCGCTCCTGAAGAAAAAAGGGCTGATCGAGAGCCGACAGGGAAGCGGCTCCTTTGCGACAGGGCTTTCTCCGACATTTTCCGAAAACCGCATCCCCATTCTGATCGCAAGCAGTCAGGAATATATCTATCCACGACTGCTCGCGGACATCCGCTCTGCTTTAAACGAAAAAGGCTATCAGCTCGACGTTCTTTCTACGGACAACCTTATTAATATAGAAAGAACGCATCTGCTTTCTCTTCTGGAAAATCCGCCCCGGGGCATGATCGTGGAGGGCACAAAGAGCGCTCTGCCTACCCCCAACCTCGACCTATACGAACGCCTGAAAGCTGCCGGCACGCGCCTGCTGTTCCTCCACAGCTGCTACAGCGCCCTCGCAAACGAAACCTGTATCAAGGATGACAACTACTACGGAGGCTATCTTCTGGCAGAACATCTGACAAGTTTGGGACATACCCGCATCGCCGGACTCTTTAAGGCGGACGATGCCCAGGGTCCCGAACGCTATCTGGGAGCTGCCTGCTGCCTGCGCGACCTCGGCCTCATACTGGCGGATCAAAACGTCGGCTGGTTTTTCTCCTCCGATCTGGAAGGATTGGAAAAAAAACAGGACAGCCGTTTCCTTGCCCTCTACATCAGGGAACGGCTGTCCGACTGCACCGCTGTCATCTGCTACAATGATGAAGTCGCTTACTGGCTGGTGAAGGAACTTTCCTACGCGGGAATCCGGGTGCCAAGGGATCTCTCCGTAGTCTGCTTCGACAACAGCTACTTAAGCGACTTAAGCAAGATACGCATCACCACGCTCTCTCACCGCCCGCACGAAATGGGACAACGCGTGGCCGAGACAATGACCCAGCTCTTAAAGGGCATCCCTGCCGTGTCTCAGGAACTCCCCTGGGAACTGGTCCGAAAAGAAAGCGACGCCCCGCCATCCGGTATACCAACGTATCATTTATGACCCTACCGGCACATCAGGCTTTTGCACCCGCGCGATATTCTCTCGGGGTACAGCCCTGTGTCTTCTTAAACACAAAACTGAAATAGTGGGGATCCTTGTATCCTACCTCCTGCGCGATCTCCCCGGTGTGCATCTGTGTCTGTCTGAGAAGTTTCTTCGCCTTGTCCATGCGTTTGCCGGTCACATACTCCACAAAGGTCACCTGCATAGCTCTGGAAAAGATCGCGCTGAAATAGCTGGCGCTGACATTCACTTCTCCGGCAACGGAGTTTAAGGAGAGAGACTCCTGCGAATAGTTTTCTTCTATATAAGAGAGCGCCTTCTTCAAAACACGTTTGCTCTGGTCATCGGATTCTCTGTCGCGCAGCATCATCGCCTTTTCCAAAAGACTGCAAAAGTATGCGGAAAGTTTCTCTGCACCGCTCACGCTGTCCGGCGTCATTTCTCCGAGCAGCCGCAAAAATTCCTCCCTTCCGCATCCGAGAAGCTCCACATAGGAAAGAATCACAAAATAGATATGCAGTGTCAGATAATTCTGAAACATGACAGACTGCATGGCCTCCTTCATTTCCGATAAATAATTTTCCACAAAATCTGCGATCTCGTCCTTCGCTCCCCGCAGCAAAAAATCCCTGATCAACTCCGGATCCGTCCTGTCGGCCTCAATGCCGTCTATTCCGCCTCCCGTTTCCTGTGACGCACCGCGTCCGATCAGTTCCTTTGTAAAGACATGCTCCTGCGGCATCAGAAAACGGTAGGAAAAAAGATGATTCACCTTGCTGTAACACTCCGCGAGGAGGCTTAAGCGCTCCACCGGCTCCCCCACTGACACATACCATTGCAGCCTCTCCTCCGACGGTTTACAGATTCGCTCCACATTTTCAATACTCCTGTCACAGAGTGCCGGCATCTGCTCCACGCTTCCCTGAATCAGCACACCATAGGTGTTCACATTCCATCGAAAGACGGTATTTTCCGGATAGCGAATGAAATAGCGCAAAAGTTCCTCCCGCTTTCTGGCAAAATCCTCGGACTCCACCCCCGCGTTCTCCCCGGTGCGTTTTTCCTGCAGATTAAACAGTAAAAGGTTATAGCAGGGCGCATTGATCCGCAAAGAAAGTTTTGCCGCCTCCTCATAGATATCCTGCACGGGCATCCTTCCCTCGAAGATACGCACGAAAAAGTCCGTGCGGGAAAACTGCTCGTACTCTCTGGCTTCACTCTGAAATTTCTCCTGATAGCTTTTCTGTTCCCGCTCCGTCTCGATCTTTATCTTTAACTCCGCCAGTGCCTTCTGCAGAACAGCTCTTGTAATGGGCTTCAGAAGATATTGTTCTGCACCAACCTGAATCGCCCCTCTGGCGTACTCGAAATCATCGTAACCGCTTAAGATGATGATCTTCATATCGGGAAATTCCTGATGCACCAGTCGGCTTAAGGAAAGACCATCCATAAAGGGCATCTTGATATCCGTCAAAAGGACGTCCGGCTTTGTCTTCTGAATCAACGACAGCGCCATCTCTCCGTCGCCGGCCTCGCCCACAAACTGATAACCCCACTGCTCCCACGGAATGTTGTCCCGAAGTCCCTCCCTGACAATGCTCTCATCCTCGACCAGAAATACCTTCAACATCACGCTCTCCTTTATAACTAGTAACTCCTGTTCCGCAGAAGCTCTTCCGTCACATTCTCCTGCGTAAAGACATTCTCCTCCACATAATACTGCTTTTCCACCGCCCTGCCGGCCTCCAGATCATCAATGACCCGCAGAAGATACTCACCCTGATTCGGATTACATTCGATATCCACGTTGATGACACCCGCGCTCACCATCTCCAATGCGCTTTTTACTGCATCAAAGGAAACGATAGCAATATCGCCGTTTACGCCCACACTTCTGCCCGACTCCCGGATTGCTTCGATCGCACCGAAAGTCATATCGTCATTCTGAGAGATCACCACATCGATATCATCATACTTGCGCAGAAAATTCCGCATGACTTCCTTGCCCTTGTTGGAGGTAAATTCGGCGTCTCCCTGCTCCAGAATGTGCCAGTTTTGATGCCTGGCCGCCACGGAGGCGAATCCCGCGGTTCTGCCGATCTGAGAGGAGGAGCCCTCTGTGCCAAGCAACATCACAATATTGACGGTCGCTCCCGCGCTTCCCCGTCTGATCATTTCCGTCTCCAGCCAGCGGCCCGCCTTTTTTCCCTCCTCCACAAAATCACTGCCCACGCAGGTCACGTAGAGGCTTTCATCCTCCACATCCACCTGTCTGTCCATAAGGATCACGGGGATGCCCGCCTGTTCGGCTTCCTGCAGCACAGTATCCCACCCCGTCTCCACCACCGGAGAGAAAACAATGTAATCCACTCTCTGGGAAATAAAGCTTCGGATCGCCTTGAGCTGATTCTCCTGCTTCTGTCTTGCATTGTGATAGATCAGAAAACAACCGTTCTTCTGGGTAAAGGCATTCTGCACGGACTCCGTGTTCGCGGTCCGCCATCCCGACTCGCTTCCAAGCTGGGACACACCCACCACGATCTGATCCGCCGTATCCTGCAGCGCCGGTTCCTCGGGAATATCTCCGAAGAGCTCAAACCTGCCGCCCACAATCACCGCCAAAAGCAGAAGCAGAGGCAGAAAAAGCAGGGCGGTGCCATAAATGATTTTATTTTGATTTTGTCTGATCTTCTCTCTCATACAATCTGCGCCTCCTCTAATTTGGAAGGCTCCTGCTCATAAGGTTCCGCCGGAATCGTAACCGTTACGCTCGTTCCCTCACCCGGCGCAGAGTCAATGGTCATACCGTACTCCGTGCCGAAATTCATGCGAATGCGCTCGTTGACGTTGGCAAGGCCGAAGCCCTTCCCCGTGTCCTTGCAGGGCTTTTCAATCTCACTCTGCAGATTTTTTAACTCTTCCGGCTGCATTCCCACACCGTCGTCCGTGACTGTAAGCGTGATCCGTCCCCCGGAAAGTCTTCCCGTCACGCGGATGCTTCCCTTCGCCCGCTTATACTTAATCCCGTGGTAGAGAGAATTTTCCACCAGCGGCTGCAAAGTCAGTTTCAGTATCTTATAGCGGTAGAGGGCGGGATCGAAATCAATATCGTACTCTAAAATATCGCGGTAACGCACCTGCTGAATCTCCAGATAGCTTCGGATGTGCATCTCCTCCTCACGGATGGTGATATACTCCCTGCCTTTGCTCAAGACCTGCCTAAAAAAATCCGACAGGGACATGACCATGTTCACCGCCTTATCCGGATCGCCGCCCTCGATCAGCCACACAATGGTATCCAGCGTATTATAAAGAAAATGGGGATTGATCTGCTCCTGCAAAAGCCGCAGATCCGCCTGGCGCATCTTGCGCTCATCCTCCTTTATCTTTTGCACAAACCGTTCTATGCTCTCCGTCATGCCGTTTACACTGTCCGCGAGAGCCGCCACCTCATCATCGGTGTAAACCTCGGCACGGACAGAAAAATCTCCCTGCGACACACTCTCCGTCACCCGGGACAATTCTCTGATCGGTCTGATAACACCCGACACGATGAGCACGGTCAGCGCGACTACCAAAAGCAGCACCACCGCAAGCAGCGCTGCGCAGAAGATCGTGAAAGCATGCACCCTGTCGTTCAGGCGCTTTGTCAGATGCTCCATACTCTGTGTCTGAGAGTAGATGTAGGACTGAATGTTGTCCTGAATCAACTCTGTCAGAATGTAGATATTGTTATCAAGCATCTCTATATTGGCATCATAGCTCTCCTCCGTCTCCAGATTGGTGCGAATATCGTCCACCCGGTCCTCCAGCGTGTCGATGTTGCGCATCAGAATCTGCAGCCAGGTACTGCTCTCCTCATCCGTTGTAATACGCGCAAGTTTCTCAAATTCTCCCCGCAGCTCATCGATCAACAGATAGGGATCCCGCAGGCTCTTGTCGTTCGCAATCGTCTCGAAGCTGGCGGAACCCACGACAAGCTTGTAAAGACTCTCGTCCATCTCCTCCTTGAAATCCCGGTTATAATTATTTGCTACGGTCAGATTGCTCACAATAGCGTCATAGGCGCCGCTGTAACTGTAGAGGGCATAGATCAGGTAGACGACCATGGTCAGAAAAGGAACCGCCACGACCACCGACAGCAGGATCAGCTTGTATTTGATAGAAAATTTTGCCTTTTCCGTCTGCATCAGATTTTCTCCTCTTTTTTTATTCTATCATCTTCCCTACCTCCAATCTACCAAAATTTCCATAAAATAAAAAACTGCTCTTTATAATGTTTGCAATAATTCCCGCTAAGGTGTAATATAGTTATGTATATACTCTTTTGCATGATTCGAAGATTCTCAAAAGAGAAAACACTGATAAAAAACCGTTAAGGAAAGAGCCATTGATGAAAGAACATTCAATCCTCTCTACTATTTATGAAAATATCTGCCGGGACACCGGAAAGCAAAATGAATCCGCCAAGCTGATCGCAGTCGTAAGATTCTTCACGCTCACTATGCTGGTACATTCCCTGGTGTTCTGTATCCTGATCTCGTTCACGGGACACATACCCAGTCTGGTTTTGTCTCTGCTGTCTCTGGTACTGTTTTTGGTAGTATTTGTGCTGTCCTATCAGTACAGCACTTTTACATCCTACTGTATCCTGAATGCGTGCATCCTGATCTTTGCGACCGTAACCGTCTATTATCTGGGCTGGAACATCGGCATACAGCATTTTATAGCAGTGCTTTTAGTCTTTGTTTTCTTTTCAAAATACAAACACGAAGCTGCCAAGCTCATTTATGCATTCTTTCTGTTTGTCCTGCGGCTGCTTCTATACTTTTACTGCCAGACGAACGATCCGATCGTAATTCTCGACAGAGACCTGAACAGCGCCATGCAGATTACAAATTCCTTTTTCATCTTTCTCGCGTTCGGAATAGTCGCCCATCTGTTCAGCACCTCCACGCAGGAGATGGAAGGGAAACTCATCGAGTACAACAGAAAACTGATGAAACAGGCTAACACCGATACTTTGACGGGGCTTTACAACCGCCGCCGCACCATGGAATATCTGGAAAAGCTTCTCGCGACCCCGGATACCCAGATCAGTATCTGCCTCTGCGATATCGACTTTTTCAAGCGGGTCAATGACACCTACGGCCACGACATGGGCGATGAGGTACTGAAAAAAGTCTCAGAGACTTTTCAGAAAAGGCTGCCGCCTGACACCTTTATTTCCCGCTGGGGCGGCGAAGAATTTCTCCTGATCTTCCCTCGCTTAAACGGGGATGAGACGATCATCGCTCTGGAAACACTCAGACAAAAGATCAAGGAGATCGTCTTTGAAGGCGGCTCGGAAACTTTTTCCGTCACACTGACCTACGGGCTGGTGGAATACGACTATCACAGCGACATTACCACTCTTTTAAAGGAAGCCGATGAGAAGCTTTACCTCGGCAAAGAGAGTGGCCGCGACCGGATCGTTTTCTGATCCGGTCATTCTTTTTATTCATCCGGCATATAGTGATACAAAACCAATCTTACGGGTGTCCCCTTGAAACGTTCCCTTTCCCTTAGACAGTGGAGCCTTTTTTTGACTCTCCTTGCCCTCGCCAGCATCCTCACCCTGTATGTTTATGGCAGAAATCATCAGGATACACGATTTCTTGCCTTTGTGCAAAATTTTTTTCTGGAGGAAGTGCAGGCAAATCCCATTCATCTTCACTACACGATAGACGACCCTGCTTCTTACGGCATCGACGAATCGTCCCTCACACTTCCCGTCTATCAGGCCGGCAGTGCTGCGGAGGAAATCTATGCGCTTTCCAGGACAAGGGCGGAGCTCTCCCGCATTGATCCGAATGCCCTGCAGGAGAAAAATCGCCGTCTCTACGAGCTGCTTGACAGCTATCTGGCAGCTGCGGCAGACGTCGCCGCCCACCCGTATTTTTCTGAACCTCTTTCTCCGTCTTCGGGCGTACCCTCAGAATTCCCCCTCCTGTTTGCGGAGTATCGGCTGGATGACGTCACGGACGTGGAAAATTACCTCGGCATTCTTGAACAGCTTCCCGCCTACTTCGACGGCCTCATCCTGTATGAGCAGGAAAAAGCTGCCGCAGGGCTTTTTATGTCCGACGCGACTGCCAATCGCATGATCGCACAGTGCACCTCGCTTCTGGACGCCGACTCGCTGGAGGAAGGCTCCCACTTTTTGGAGACCACCTTTGCGGATCGCTTAAAGCGTCTGGTGGATCAGGGCGTTCTGACTTCCGGAGCGGCTTCCGCCTACGAAGCGCAGCACAAACGATTATTGACCACCTTGGTCGTTCCCGCTTATGACCGTCTTGCGGACGCACTCACCCTCCTTAAGGGACAAAGCAGCGAAGTCTGCGGACTGGCAAAAAGGGAAAACGGCCGGGCGTACTATCTTGCCCTGCTTAAGCTACGCACCGGCTCCTACCGCAGCATTCAGGATATCAAGCAGCTCCTCGCAGAGGATCTGAAGCTCAACTATGAGTCTCTTATCGCGATCCTCAGACAGAATCCTGCCCTACAGACAATGATCATACAGCCTCCCGCCTTTCTGCCCGAAATGACGCCGGAGGAAGCCTTAAGCGATCTGCGGAAGGAAATCGGCAAAAACTATCCGGACATCCCGAAGGGCAGGGACAACGCACCCATCCACTCTACCATCAAATATGTGGACGAAAGCCTTGCAGCCTACAGTGCACCCGCTTTTTACATGACCCCGCCCATAGACAACATATGCGAAAACCTGATTTGTCTCAATCCAAAGGATACCGGGGACGATCTCTCCCTCTATACCACGCTGGCACATGAGGGCTATCCCGGCCATCTCTATCAGACCGTCTACAGCAAGCGTTTTCAGGAGCAGGAGGGAAACCCTCCTCTGGGGAGCGTTCTCTACTACGGTGGTTATGTGGAGGGATGGGCAATGTATGTGGAGCTTGCTTCTTACGACAGAGCGATCGCACTGGCTGTACGCGAGCATCCGGAAGCCGCTCTCTACTATCAGGCCTGCCGGCTTGACAGACAGTTTCGGCTGGGGCTCTACTCCCTTTTGGATGTGGCGATCCACTACGACGGCCTTTCTCTTGAGGAGGTCAGCTCACTCTGCCGCGGACTGGGCTTAAGTGATGATGACGCGCTTTTCTCCCTCTACGCTTATATTGCGGAGGAGCCCTGTAATTATCTGAAATATTATCTGGGATATCTGGAAATCATGGAGCTAAAAAAACAGGCGGCTGTCCTCTGGTCCGATACCGGCCGGATGAACGCCACCTATGATAATACAGATTTTTTATATCGTTTTCATACCTTTTTGCTGCAGAACGGGCCCGCCGATTACCGCACGCTGGCGAGGCGGCTGGCTGTAAACTAACCCTGCGCCCGAAAAAAGCAAGTGAGCTTCACAAGCGCCTGCTCCAGTATCCGCTGTTCCTCGTCGGAGAGATCCTGCAAGACCGCCGCGATCATTTCCTGATGAAATCTCTGATGGTGAAGATACGCTTTTTTCCCCTTTCCGGAAAGGGAGACCAGCACTACGCGCCTGTCCTCCTCGCTGCGGCTCCTGTCCACATAGCCTTTCTTTACAAGGCTATTGACCGATATGGTCAGCGTTCCCGTGGTGACTTCCAGCTCCCGCGCAACGCTGGTCATATTTTTTGCACCTTCCGGGCCGATGGCCTCCATGACATGCATATCGTTAGCTGTCACATCCTTATATTCCTCCGTGCGGATAGCCCGCTCTTCCAGTGTATTGATATCTCGAAACAGCTTAACAAGCACCTGATTTAGCGTATTGCTGATATCCATGACTTTCTCCATAATCCTTTACAATCGTCAATTTCCGTCTCACAGTGTAACAGAAAATATTTTGAAAGTCAAACTTTTTCAGGCAATTTCAATTCGATAAAATCTCCTTCAAAGTATTCATCAGTTCCGCTATATCGATCGGTTTCGCGACATGGCCGTTCATTCCGGCTTCCATCGCCTTCTGTCTGTCCTCGTCAAAGGCGTTTGCCGTCATCGCCACGATCGGAACAGCCGCCTTCGCAGAGTCCTCTAAAGCCCGAATCTGTCGGGTCGCCTCGTAGCCATCCATGATCGGCATCTGAATATCCATCAGGATCAATTCATAAGCACCCGCCTCGACACTTTTTATTCTGTCCACAGCTTCTGATCCGTCGTTTACGGTATCAATTACAAATCCCACATTCCCCAGGATCTCCTGCGCAATCTCCTGATTGATCTCATTGTCCTCGACTAACAGTATCTTCCTGCCCGCGAAGAAGTCCTCCAGTTTTTCCTCCTCCGCTTCTTCCTGTTTCTCTGCCGCCGACAGTACATAGGAAGAAAGCAGAATCTGACGAAGCTCGGAAAGGAAGATCGGTTTCGAACAAAATGCCGTAACACCGGCCTCCTTTGCCTCATCCTCAACATCAGCCCAGTCATATGCAGTCAGAATAATGATCGTTGCAGTCTCACCAATGACCTTGCGTATCCTGCGAACAACCTCAATTCCATTCATATCCGGCATTAACCAGTCAATCACGTAGGCATCATAGGGTTTATTCTCTTCAATCGCAAATTCTGTGCGGACGACGGCTTCCTTTCCCTGTGTTGTCCAGTCAGAATTCATGCCAATAGAGGAAAGCATCTTGCTGACACTCATGCAGGTATTTACGTCATCGTCCACGATCAGCGCGCGCAGATCCTGAAGCTTCTCCAGATGCTCTATCTCCTGCGGCTGATCCACCGTACGGAACCGGAAGGTTACGATAAACTCTGTTCCCTTCCCCACGGCGCTCTCCACCTCGATCGATCCGTTCATCATTTCTATGATATTCTTGGTGATCGCAAGGCCGAGACCTGTTCCCTGAATACCGCTCACCGTGGAAGTCTGCTCCCGCTCAAACGGCTCAAATAAATGCTTTAAGAATTCTTCACTCATACCGATACCGTTATCCTTGATCCGGAACTGGTAGGTGGCATATCCATCCGGCTCACTGTCTTTCTGGATAATGCGGACGCTGACTGTCCCTCCCGCCTTTGTATATTTCATGGAATTGCTCAAAATATTCAAAAGGACCTGATTCAGACGAAGCTTATCACAGATGATCGTCTCGTTTGTCACATCCAGCGTATCAATATAGAATTCAAACTGCTTTGCCTTGATATCGGATTGCACGATCGTTTTCAGGTCATGCATGATCTCAGGAAGGCTTACTTCCTCCTCATTGATCCTGACCTTCCCGCTTTCAATGCGGCTCATATCCAGCACATCATTGATCAGAGAAAGCAGATGCTTGCTGGACGTCATGATCTTATTCAGGTAATTCCGCATGCTCTCTCCGTTTTCAAGATGCGATGCAGCCAGCGTGGTAAAGCCGATGATCGCATTCATCGGTGTGCGGATATCGTGGGACATATTGTTCAGGAACGTAGTCTTTGCACGGCTGGCATGCTGGGCCTGTGCAAGCGCCTCCTCCAATGCCTGTTTTTGTTCCTGTTCTTTATGCACGATCTCATCAATATTCCGAAATCCGGCCAGAACGGTAAAGCCCTCCTGTGAATCCTTTCCCTCCACTTTAATATAAGTATATTGAAAATTATGTATCGTTTCATCGATCAGGATCCGATAGGTTCCCCTGTATTCCATATCGGAAGCCAGCTTTTCAGCTACCCTGTCAATGGACAGCGCCTCCAAAAGCTCCTGTTGATCCTCCGGATAAACACGCTCCTTGATATATTGCTCTACAAGCGGCGTATACGGAAATACTTTCTGAAGATCCTTTTCCAGTCCTGAAGTGATATACCCTTCCAGCTTTATTACTTTAGCTGTATTCTCCCTCGTGTTTACCGCATAAACATTGAGATAATCACGGCTCAATGCATCCACAATGGCAAGCTGCTCCTCCAGATCCTTATTGGAGCGCTCAGATGCCTCCAGAATTTTTTCCTTCCATCTCAGCCAAACCAAAAGCCCAAGGATCGTGACCGCAACCAGAACCGCAACCACAGCCGCCACAGCCATCTTCCCCGGATGCACTCTCATATACTGGAAAAGTGTCAAATTCTGCGGTGTATACGAAGTATACTGTGTGATCAGCTGATTAAGTTCATCCTCTGACATCTGTTCCAGACATTTGTCAAGTATCGTCACCAGCTCGTGATCACAGTTCTCCCTCACATACATCTGAAAGGAAAATCTCACATCATTTACAATACTGTATTGCAGGGAACCCGTAAAATCATTATTCACAAACAACTGCGCTGTGTAGGTATATACATAAGCAGCATCCGCTTCTTCCTTCAGGACAGCGTTTAACGCATCCTCCCTCGTGTCATAATACAGGATCTGCGCGCCGCCGGTAATCCCCTTTTCCAGAGGCTCCTCTCCCTGCACATCCGCCACAGCAATGGTCTTGATCTCGCCCGTAAAATTCTTTTTGGTCACCTTTGCCATACCAACCGACATGAAGGGAACCGTATTGAAGCCGCGATATCTATTTTTCTCCGTCGGCAGATCGGAGGTCCTTTTGTCGATCACGACATCCACGCCATTCTCATTTGCGAGCTTGTAATACTCTGCCCGATCCTTCGGCACAACAATCTCATATGGCAGACCGCAAAGCTCCATGATCTTAGCAAAGTAATCCGGCATGATCCCCTTTAATTCCCCATTTTCAACATAGGAGTAGGGCTGTCTGTCTCCGATCGCCGTCACAGTAACTTTTTTCTTCCCGTCAAGGACATCCTGTATATACGCTTTCTCCCGTTCGCTAAATACCAGTCCCGGCGTGTGGATCAGCCCATAATATTTAAAAAACAGCGAATTTTCCCAGTCTCCCTCATTGATATTCATCTGCTCGATCGCATAATCAATTTCCTGTAACAGTTTCGTGTCTTCTTTTCGCACAATGACATAGAAATTCTCTGTCATCAGCGTATCCAGTGTTCTTTCGTCCTCCGGCTTTCTCAGGTTGCTGGAAAGGATTGCGTCAATGCTGCCATCCCGTAAAGCCTCGGCAAGCCGGAATACATCTTCATATTCCTTCGTCTGATAGGAAAATTGTTTCTCCGCGGCAAACTCCGCCAGACTGGCATTCTGGCTGCTTCCTTTCAGCAGTCCGATGCACATGCCATCGTAGGATTGGTAATCTCCACTGTGAAATCTCGTATTGTTCGCCAAAACGGAAATGACCGTGCTGTTACGCCCCACCGGATACGAAAACGCAAATTTATCTTCGCGCTCAGGATTCTTTCTGGCAGACGTGACCACATCGATCTCACCGTTTTCCAACATGGTAAGCATATCATTCCATGATGCATCATACCCGACATAATCAAAATTCAGATGGGAATATTTGGAGATCATCTGCAAGAGCTCAATGCCGTATCCGCTCAGCCTTCCCTCCTCATTCTCCATATGATAACCGTCAAAATAGAAAATGCCGGCTTTCACCCTTGCATTGGCCGCTTCGTCCGCCACATTTGCATCAGACGCCTTTACCGGTATAAAATCACATATTATGAAAAACAGACATAATAATGCTGTCATCCATCTTTTTCTATATTTTTCACCCGAAACACACATAAATAATGCTCCCTTTATATAAATATATTATATTATTGTAACACAAAAAGGCGAATCAGAAAACATTCTTAATGTAATTTCAAGCAGAAATTTCCGCCTTTTACCGCAAAGACAATTACCACTTGTTTGACTCACATTTTTTCCGCATGATAAACTAACGATATCATTTATGACATGAATGAAATTTGGGCAGCGCAAACAGTGCAGAAAAGGAGTAAAACTATGAATATTGGAGAGGTAATAAAGTACAGACGTCAAAAAAGGAATATAACACAGGCAGAATTGGCAGAATTACTGCATGTTACGCCTCAGGCTGTGTCGAGATGGGAGATGGGCATTTCCTATCCGGACATTGCCATGGTACCGTTAATTTCAGAAGCTTTATGGGTGAGCTCGGATGAGCTGCTCGGCATCAAGCCATCTTATGTAGGGCAGGAATTCAAGAAAAGCCAGGAAACTAATGATGATCACAACATAGTGCTAAACCAAAGCCAGGCAGACAGCATCTTCGATTATATTCCTGTCCCCAGAACGGGTAAAAGCAAAAAAGTCCTTGTTGTCGATGATGCGGATTTTATGAGAATGATGCTGGAAGATATATTGACGCACTTTGGGCATACCGTGTTGCAGGCAAAGGATGGTCAGGAGGGGCTGGACATATTGCATGATGAGGCTGTAGAGGTATGTGTGCTTGACATATGCATGCCGGGCTTGGATGGAATAGAGGTACTGAAAAGGATAAAAGAGGCGTACCCCGAAATAAAGGTAGTCATGCTTTCGGCATTGTCACAGGAAAGCAATGTGAAACAGGCATTACAACTTGGAGCGGATGCCTTTGTCGTAAAACCTTTTCAGGCGGAGTGCCTTGTGGAACGGATCGGGTGATCATTTTCTCACCCCAAGGTACTAAATATAAACTTAAAGTTTATATTTTCTTTCGTTTTTCTTTCTAATTCTGACACACGGCATTCACAATTTGCCTGTATGATGTAATTGTAGTTAAGACAGAGCCGAAGCAACATTCGGCCCGCAGGATACTCATACATAGTTTATTGCGGCAAAACTACAATGCTGGCATTTTTTCAATGGAGCCGCCGGTGCTGTCAGGTATCGACCGGCTTCGACTAACCATAACAGTCCTGATAAAACGACTGTTGACATATATTGTTCCTAATATTTCTATCCTTCTCACAGATGGAAGACGGAGCCGAAAAGCCCCGTCTTCTTTTGATATGCATAAGTTACGGCTTTTTTCATTGTTCCTACGGTATTTTGCCGGACTGATACCGTAGATTTTCTGAACCCACCGGATAATAATGTCTTATTTCTTATTTGAATTATATCAATTATAATACCAGTGTAAAGGAGGCGAAGCATATCCATGCAGAATCAGACAGAAATTTGCACTGCCGCTTTTAATCGGTAATTTCTTTCGATCGTTTTATAACATGGCAGACTCCATCATCGTAGGAAATTTCGTAGGTAAGAATGCGCTTGCGGCGGTGGGAATGATGCGACGACCATTGATCAGGCAGCGAAAGTGACAGAGATTCATCAGCCTGACGGCAAAAATGACATCCTGCAGGAACTGTTGAAGCAATTATAAGGCCTCTCCGACATTCCTGGCAGCTCATACTAGAGCATTCTTCCCGACAGAATGATACTGGCCGCGATCCCTGCAACAGTAGCAAGCAGCGCGCCTTTTAACGTGTACCGCGTTTTTGTGACTTTTGCCGCGAGGAAATAGACGCTCATCGTATAGAAGATCGTCTCCGTGCAGCTCATCATAATGGAGGTGGTCAGTCCGATCAGGGAGTCGGGTCCGTGGTTTTTAAAAATGTCGAGCACCAACCCCGTCGCAGCAGAGGAGGAAAACATCTTTACAAACATGAGCGGCACCAGCTCCGCGGAAAATCCCAGCCTTTCCGCTGCGCCGGAGAAGAGTCCGCCAAAAAACTCCAGAAATCCGGATGCCCGCAAAATCCCCACCGCCACCATCAGTCCGATCAGCGTTGGCATGATCTGTATGACTGTGTGAAACCCGTCCTTTGCGCCCCTGATAAAGTCCTCGTACACGTTACAGCGGTTTGAGAGGCCATAGGCTACGATATAAAAAATGATGACCGGGATGATGATGTTGGAGATGTTGGATAAGACTGATGCCATAGTGCGCCTGACGGATCGTTTTATAACAATTTATGCAGAAAAACGATAATATAGAATTTGCTTTCTCCCCGAATTCCTGCTACGATAAACTGGAAGCAATATCCCATACTCACTTTACAAAAAATACGAAAGGCAGGTAATACCATGAACCCCAATCTGAAAAAATATGCTTTAACGCAGCTCCCTCACTACAAAGTACACGGGCGCACGATCCCGAAAGCCTGCCCGCTTCCTCTCTTCTTCAACGGAAGCGCCGTTGAAGTAAACGTGTCAGGCACGGAGCTTTGGGTAGATCTTGAAGTCAGCTACGATGTCTATGAGATATGGATCGCCTGTGAGATCAACGGAGAACTGATGAGCCGTCAGATGCTCATGCCGGGTACTTATTCCCTATGCCTGTTCCGCGGCATGAGCGCGGAGCCGGTTAAAAACGTTCGTATTTACAGAGAGCTTCAGGCCATGTCCGAAGACACGGACTGCTGCCTTATTGTCCACGGTTTTCAGGCAGACGGAAGCTTTTATCCCGTCCCCGAAAAGAAACTCACACTGGAATTTGTCGGTGACAGTATCACTTCGGGAGAAGGCACTTACGGCGCGAACGGGGACTGGGACTGGATTTCCATGTACATGAGCTACAGCCGCAACTACGCAAAAATGACGGCCGAGGCGCTTGACGCGGATGTCTATATGATCTCGCAGGGCGGCTGGGGCGTGCTCTCCGCCTGGGACAACAATCCGGATTCCAACATTCCCTCTCG
Organism: Lachnospiraceae bacterium; assembly: GCA_029067085.1. GTDB lineage: Bacteria > Bacillota > Clostridia > Lachnospirales > Lachnospiraceae > UBA3282. The sequence goes on from JAIEFE010000020.1 coordinate 21,095, forward strand.
TTATGAAAAGCTATGCGGGCTCTGTTATGGTGAAAAAAATAAGGCCTTCGGCGCCTTTGAGCCTTACGATTTTTCCTTGCGAAAAGTGGACGCCGTGATCGTCAATCTCGGCACCAATGACGCCTCCGCTTTTGAACAGCCGCCCTTTGTAAATCCCGACACGGGAGAGAGCTTCAAACAGAGAAAGAACGCGGACGGCACTTATCATGAGGACGATATAAACCGCTTCAAGGACGCCGTCGTGAACTTCTTAAAAATGCTGCGGAAAAACAATCCGCAGGCACATATTGTCTGGTGCTACGGAATGCTCGGCTACAATCTTACTGCAACCATCACGGATGCCATGAACCGCTACACGAAGGAGACCGGCGACCATAATCTCCAATTCCTTCAGCTTCCAAATACCACAACGGAAACGGTCGGTTCGCATGAACATCCGGGAGAGCTCTCCCACCGCAGAGCAGCGAAAGTACTGACCGAATACCTGCAGGCTTACTTCTCCAACCAAAACTAAAATTAAAAAACAGCATTCCGACAGTATTTCTACAAATCGCCGAAATGCTGTTTTTATTCTAATTCAGCTTTATCGCTCCAGCTCCATCATCCCCAGCTTCAACGCACCCATGATGCCCTGCTTGTCATCAAGGCTCTGCACCACGATGTAGTTCTCAAGGTCTTCCAGCTCCTTCGTCCTGATATAGCCGTTTAAGAGCTCTCGAAATTTCTCCCGAATCAGGGGAAGGAGCTGCGTCTGGTGCATGACACCTCCCCCAAGAATGATGCGCTGGGGTGACAAGAGCATCACATAATCAACCAATGCCTGCGCGATATACGCAGCTTCCATCTCCCATACTTCCATTCTGTCCGCGAGTTCGACTGCCTTCTTTCCCCATCTGCCCTCAATGGCAGGCCCTGCCGCCAGTCCCTCCATGCAGTTTTTATGGAAGGGACAGAAGCCCTCATAGGTATCATGCGGAAGCTTTTGCAGAAGGATATGACCTCCTTCGGGGTGCATCATACCGTGCACGAGTCTGCCGTCAACAATAGCGCCGACTCCCACACCTGTGCCAATGGTTATATAAATGCAGCTGTGCAGCCCTTTGCCGATCCCCCAGGTGTACTCCCCGAGTGCGGAACCGTTCACATCCGTGTCAAAGCCTACCGGGATGCCCAGCTTATCGCGAAACACGCCCACAATATTAAAATTTTGCCAGGGAAGCTTCGGCGTGGTGGTAATATAGCCGTAAGTCTCGGAATTTCTGTCCACATCGATCGGTCCGAAGCATCCGATGCCCAGCGCCTCGATCTTTTTTCCTTCAAAAAAAGCCAGAAGCTGCGGGATCGTGATCTCCGGCGTCTGCGTAGGGATTGAAACCTGCTCCGTGATCTCTCCGTTCTCATTACCGATGGCGCACATCATCTTCGTGCCGCCCGCCTCCAATGCGCCTAATATCATACTTGCATCCCCTTGCCTTTCATGTTCTTTCGGAGCATTCCGAATCTGCCAAATTCATGCAAGCATGACTTGTCAGAAACATTACGCTCTGGCTGAACTGTTACCCCAATATCTTTCTCGCCACATACACACCGCTTGCAGAAGCGTGGGAAAGCGAATGCGTCACACCGCTGCCGTCTCCTATGATATAGAGACCCTTGTGTTTCGTCTCCAGATTCTCGTCAATCTCCACTTCCATATTGTAAAACTTTACTTCGACCCCATAGAGCAGCGTGTCGTCGTTGGCCGTGCCGGGCGCGATCTTATCCAGGGCATAGATCATTTCGATAATGCCGTCCAGAATGCGCTTCGGCAGCACAAGGCTCAAATCTCCCGGTGTAGCGGAAAGGGTAGGATCGATCAGCCCTTCCGCAATTCGCTTTGCGTTGCTTCGTCTGCCGCGCACCAGATCTCCGAAACGCTGCACGATCACACCGCCGCCCAGCATATTGGAAAGTCTGGCAATGCTCTCGCCGTAACCGTTGCTGTCCTTAAAAGGCTCCGAAAAATGCTTTGCCACAAGCAATGCAAAGTTCGTATTCGCCGTCTGCTTCTCCGCGCCCTCATAGCTGTGTCCGTTCACCGTCACAATACCGTTTGTGTTCTCATTGACCACGATCCCGTGAGGATTCATACAGAAGGTCCGCACGTTATCCTCAAATTTTTCCGTGCGGTAAACGATCTTGCTCTCGTAGAGCTCATCCGTCAAATGCGAGAAGATCACTGCCGGAAGTTCTACCCGCACGCCGATATCCACACGGTTCGACTTCGTCTTAATGTCGAGTTCACCGCACACCTTCTCCATCCATTTGCTGCCGCTGCGGCCTACAGATATGACACACTTGTCACAATCATAGGCATCCTTTTCGGTGAGTACACGAAAACCGTCCGTCGTCTGCTCGACCGTCCTCACCGGTGTATCGAAGAAAAAGTCAATCTTATCCTTCAATTCGGCATATAGATTTTCCAATACAATATAGTTGATATCCGTTCCCAGATGGCGCACCGAAGCGTCCAGAAGATTTAATTTATTCTGCAGACAAAGCTTTTTAAAATGCGTCCCCGCCGTGGAGTAGAGCTTCGTTCCCTCACCGCCATAGCGCATATTGATCTCATCCACGTAGCGCATCAGCTCAAGCGCCTGCTTCTTCCCAACATGCTCGTACAGCGTTCCGCCAAAATCATTCGTGATATTGTACTTTCCGTCAGAAAAGGCGCCTGCGCCGCCAAAGCCGCTCATAATGGAACAGCTGGGACAGCCCACGCAGGATTTCACCTTGTCGCCATCTATGGGACAATGCCTTTTTTCCAGAGCGTGCCCCGACTCAAACACAGCAATTTTCAGATCCGTTCTTTTCTGCGTCAGCTCATATGCTGAGTAGATACCGCCCGGTCCCGCTCCGACTATGATCACGTCGTATCTCATACTCTCACAATCCTCCGATTTCTTGTCTATATTGCTATATCCCTCAATGATATTTCTTTCAATCATGTTGCTTTCCTGCTCTTTTATCCTAGCATAAACGAAAGCTGTGGGCAATAAAAACCCGCTTTTTCCATGCGCAAAACTACTTGAAAAAAGCGCCTGATCGTACTATGATGGAAACGTCGGCGCGTCCGCGCGGACAGACAACAAACACAGCAAAAGAGAAGTAACAGCAGACACTCTGAAAATCTATTGCCTCTGCAAAAGAAAAAGAATGAAACAGAATGGGAGCTTACTTACTATGGAAAAGATAAAACCGAAATTGTTTTCTGTTATGAAGACCTATACAAAGGAGCAGTTTATCAAGGATGTGATCGCCGGCATCATCGTGGCCATCATTGCGCTGCCGCTCTCCATCGCATTGGCTCTTGCGTCAGGCGTCGGTCCTGAACAGGGTATCTACACGGCTATCGTTGCGGGCTTTCTGATCTCCTTTCTGGGTGGAAGCCGCGTCCAGATTGCGGGGCCTACAGCTGCCTTCGCAACCATTGTCGCCGGCATTGTCGCAACAAAGGGCATGGACGGCCTGATCCTGGCCACCATCCTTGCAGGCATCATTTTGATGCTCATGGGCTTTCTGCGCCTCGGCAACCTGATCAAGTATATCCCCTACACCATCACCACGGGCTTCACTGCCGGTATCGCGGTCACCATCGCCATCGGTCAGATCAAGGACTTTCTGGGACTGACTTATCCTGCGGGAACCGTGACGATCGAAACCATGGAAAAGCTGAGCGCTGTCCTTTCCAATATCTCGACACTCAATGTGCAGGCGCTTATCGTAGGTCTGATCTGCCTGGTCATCCTGATCGTATGGCCTTACATCAACAAGACCATTCCCGGCTCCCTGATCGCCGTGATCGTCGGCATCCTGATGGTGAAGCTGCTTGGCATGAATGTGAACACCATCGGCGACCTCTACGAGATCAGCAATAAGCTGCCCAGCTTCCGCCTGCCCTCCTTCACCTTACGGGATGTGGGCGATATTCTGCCAAACGCGTTCACAATCGCGATTCTGGCAGCCATAGAATCTCTGCTCTCCTGCGTGGTTTCGGACAGCATGATAAACTCCAAACACCGCTCCAACATGGAGCTGATCGCTCAGGGTGTCGGCAACATCGGCTCCGCACTTTTCGGCGGCATACCCGCCACGGGCGCGATCGCAAGGACGGCCGCCAACATCAAAAACGGCGGACGCACTCCCATTGCCGGCATGGTGCACTCCATCACGCTGGTGCTGATCCTTGTGATCCTGATGCCCTATGCGGCTCTGATCCCCATGCCCTGCATTGCCGCCATCCTGTTTATGGTGGCCTACAACATGAGCGGCTGGCGCTCTTTTGTGAATTTGATCAAGTCCTCACCCAAGAGCGATATCATCGTTTTAGTCCTCAGTTTTATACTTACTGTCGTCTTTGATCTGGTACTTGCCATCGAGGTCGGAATCCTCCTTGCCGCTATTCTCTTTATGAAACGTATGAGCGAGGTGACCGAGGTGGAAGGCTGGAAGTATGTGGATGAAGAGGACGACCCTGACGCCCTTTCGCTTCGCGAGGTACCAAGCCACACTCTGGTTTACGAGATTTCCGGACCGATGTTTTTCGCCGCCGCGGACAAGATCCTGTCCATCTCCTTGCGTGAAGATACCACCTGCCTGATCCTGCGGATGCGCAGCGTGAACGCCATCGACGCAACCGCCATGCACTCCCTGACAGAACTTTTGGAGAAATGCGAAAGGAGAGGAATCCGTATCATCCTCTCCCATGTAAATGAACAGCCTAAAAAAGTAATGGACAAGGCAGGATTCTCTGAGCGCATCGGTGCAGAGAACTTCTGCTCCCACATAGACAAGGCGCTGGAGGTTGCCGCCAAGCACGTGTAACATAATCTCTCTTACCATTCTATTTATCATTATGGATCAAACCGCGTACCGCTTCCACAGCCACTCGGACAGCCATATCCGTATCGTGCACCACCGGATTTTCCAACCCCAGCTTTTCTCTCTCCTGATTCGCTACCACCAGAAAACAGGCTCCGGCTCTCACCCGCAGGTAACTCGCTACAGTAAAGAGCGCCGCAGACTCCATCTCGGAAGCCAGACACCCCAACCGCTTCCAGGCTTCCCATTTATTCATCAGCTCGTAGCTGACAGGCTTCGTCTCCGGCTCATGCTGTCCATAAAAGGAATCCTTTGCCTGCACCACGCCCGCATGATAAGGATACTCCTGCTTTTGTGCCGCCTCCACAAGCGCGTTTGTCACGGCAAGGTCAGGTACTGCGGGAAATTCAATGGGCGCGTACTCTCTGCTCGTCCCTTCCATGCGGATCGCACCTGTTGCGATTACGATATCGCCGCTTTTCACTTCCGTCTGCATTCCGCCGCAGGTGCCGATGCGAAGAAAGGTATCCGCGCCGCAGCGCACCAGCTCTTCCATGGCAATGGCAGCGGAAGGACCGCCGATCCCCGTGGAGGTCACGCTCACCTTCACCCCATCGAGAGTCCCCGTGTAAGTGATATACTCCCGGTTGTCCGCTATCAGAACGGGATCGTCAAAATACTGCGCGATCTTTACACACCGCTTCGGGTCGCCGGGCATGATCACATAACGGCCCACCTCACCCTTCGCTACCTGAATGTGGTATTGTCTGCTCGCATCTTCCGAATAGTTTTTCATTTTTTGTCACCCTCCCTGATGATTCAAATTAACTTAATAAATGATAATCAAGCAAAATACTTCCCTGCATCTTCTCTTGTTATTCCGTATTTTTCCACGCACTTTTCTCTAATAATATCCTGAGATATCCCCAACTCCTGATATGCCTCAATCAGTATGCGGATGCCTTTTTCTATTCCTTTTTCTATTCCTTTTTCTATTCCTTTTTCTATCCCTTCATCGTATCCTTCCTGCCGCATATCCTCAAATGCTTTACACATATCGTACCTCTCTTTCCCCTCTTCCATCACCTTGCATTTATCGGGTATCTTTATATTTGCAACTACTTCCAGCATGTTTCTTGTGTCGCTGTCTATCCTGCTGTATGCCTCACGATTTTCTTGCATTACTTCTTTCAGCTTCTTCTTATCCTTTGCATACCGAACTGACTCAAATACCTGCCGCAAACCTGTCTTGTATTCCTCGAATGTGTCATGCTCGTGACAGTCGTACAGATTCATCCTGTAGTTTGTCACATATTCTTTCAACTCGTCATCAATCTCTAGCAGATCATACAAACATCTTGCGCCATCCCATGAACCATCGCTTCCGAAATACACCACCAGCGTTATGATAGGCGTAAACTTTTCACCCTTCTTCATACCGGACAGATATTCGTCCCTGTCTTTCAAATCCTGCGTTTCTTCATGCGCACGTTTCTTACGTTTCCACTGCTTACGGTAACCGATGGTCTCTGAGAGCATGTTTCTCAATACCATTTGATAGTCCACATAATTCTGATTTTCCACCGCAAGGATATGTAGCTTTTTCCCCTTCCAGATACGCACCTTATCTACGATTGTCTTAATATCCCCGGTTTCGGCTTTTTCTCCTGCACTCACCAATTGTGATTCATCCGGCTCCAATTCTTCTGGCTTTACGATCTGTCTTCCTTTAAATAACGCGCCATTTATCTGGTCTGCAAATCTTCTGTTATCGTCCAGATAATCAAACTGATAATCATCCTTTTTCCCCATCAGCCTTCCTCCCATATTTTATTTTCCATATAAGGGATTCAGGTCCATGATGTGCTTACAGATATATCAGAATTTCAGATTCCCAGATATGTTATTTCAACCATAGCATAATTGCTATGATTTGTAAAGTGATTTTCCTTTGTATAATGAGAGCTAAAAGCTCCAGCAATCAAAAGTAATTGACAAACATCTTTTCATCCATTATGATAAATGCACTGGGCGACAAACCATTCGCCCACTATGTCACCGCTTAACACATTTTCTATCAGGCGGTATGTGCGTTTCGCACGTTCAGACAGTTTCTGTCAGATTTTCCGACAGGCATTAAAGCAGGTATTACAAACACATCAAATGGCAGTTGTAGTCTGTTACAACCGCTGATCTATTCCGGCAATGCAGGATCATACGAGTTATTCTGTTATTGTCCGTGTCGAAAGGAGTCCTTATGTCGAAAGAGAAAAAAGGATCCCAAAAGAAACAGATCCGTAACAGCAAGTATCATGACAGCAGCAGTAAACTCATCTTTGGAAACGCAGAATTGTGTTCCCAGTTCCTCAGAAACTACATGGATATCCCACTCCTTAAAAATGTCCGTGCTGAAGATATCGAGGATGTCACGGAACGGTACATACCCATGTTCACGGAGGAACGCAATTCAGATACGGTAAAACGTATAAAATTATCAGAAAAAGACACATTATTTTTTGTCACGCTTATTGAACACAAGACCAAAGTAGATTATAATGTGAGTATGCAGCTTCTCCGCTACATGGTCTACATATGGGAAGACTATGAAAAGGAGATGGAGAAGAAAAAGAAAGGGATCAGCAAGACGAAAAACTTCCGGTATCCTCCGATCCTGCCCATTGTATACTATGAGGGGAGCGGAAGGTGGACAGCGCCCTGTAATATCAAAGACAGGATATACTTTGATGAAGCCTTTGAGCCTTTCACCCCTAAGTTTTTCTATAAGCTGGTGCAGCTCAACGACTACAGCGTGGAAGAATTGGTTGAAAAGAAGGATGAACTGTCCCTGCTGATGCTGATCAACCGGCTGCAGAGTATTGCGGCATTCAGGGAGCTTAACTTACCAAAGGATTATCTGAAAGACCTGTCAGAGAATTCCACGGATGAACTGTTGGAGATCATCGCAAAGGTGACGGCAGCCATGCTGAGACATTTACATCTGCCGGAAGAGGAAGTTGCGGAGTTTACTGATCAGGTAAAGGAGCGGGATATGGCAGTATTATTTGAATACTTTGAGGACGTTGATCTACCGGCAGAGCGTAAAAAGGCGAGAGAAGAAGGTCGTGCAGAGGGCTTAGCAGAAGGTCTTACAGAGGGTCGTGTAGAGGGTCGTGCAGAGGGTCGTGCAGAAGGACTCACGGAAGGCCACTCTCAAGGTCTCGCGGAGGGCGAATCCCGTTTCGCCAAGTTGACCCAGCTTCTGCTGGAATCCGGCCGCATGGATGACCTGTCAAGAGCCGTCAGCGATCTGGAATACAGGAAGAAATTATATCAGCAAAACGACTTATAATTTTGCTTTTCGATGAATGCTTAGTATTGACAGCATATGAAAAACGGCTCCGGAACCTAGCGACCCGGAGCTGTTCTATTTATATAGAGATTTTTGTTCCTTATGATAATTCCTCATCACCTGTTTGAATTGCCAGGATTGTCGATCGAGTAGGAGGTAGGCGATTATTTCGCCTACCGACCTCTCACACCACCGTATGTACCGTTCGGTATACGACGGTTCAATCAACTTAACAAGTAACACACCTTTTGGTGTATAGTCTAACATTGAAACTAATCCAAATCGGGTTAGTTTCTCTTTTGTTACCGCTATGTTCATAGCACCTCTCTGGCATATGTAGGCAATTCTTGCCCCTGTATATGCCGTAGACCACACATATTTGCGGCTTATACCCAGTTTTATCAGATTCTCTGCTCTGTTCTGCGGCGTTTTCCAAGGCTTCCAAATACACATGCGGATTCGGTATCTGATTTGCTTGTCAATCCTTGCACAGAGATTCTTCATACTACCGATTTTGAAGTAGTTTACCCATCCGCAAATCAACTGGTTCAGTTTCTGCACTTTATAGCTGTTGCTTACTCCTCAGCTTCTGCTTGTGAGTTTCTTCATCTGCGCCTTGAACTTTGCTACCGCTTTCTGGTGCGGTCTGGCTTTGTATGTTTTGGCAAATGAGTCAAAGTAAAATCCAAATCCGAGATACTTGATTCCCTTAGGCTTGTCAACCTTGCTCTTCTCAGCATTTACCTTTAATCCAAGCTTCTCCTCAATAAATCGGGGCACGCTCTTCATTACTCGTTCTGCCGCCTGTCTGCTCCCGACCATCTGCATAGCGCACAAAATCCAGTCCTCTTGCTTCCAGCTCTTTATCCAGCTCATTCAGCATGATGTTCGCCAACAGCGGTGATATGTTTCCTCCCTGTGGCGTGCCGATTACCGTATCTTCGTACTCATCGTCAATCATTACTCCGCTGACAAGGAACTTTCTCACCACCGATATGACGTCTCCGTCCTTTATTGTCCGTCCAAAGATTGTCATCAGCCTGTCATGGTCAACTGTGTCAAAGAACTTTACAAGGTCGATGTCCACAATCCAGCTGTGTCCGTCGTTCATCATTTCCAATGCTTTCAAGACCGCCTGTTGTGCGCACCTGTCAGGTCTGAATCCGTAACTGTGGTCGTGAAACTGCTCTTCAAATATCGGAGTAAGTACCTGTGCCACCGCCTGTTGTACAAAACGGTCTACTACGGTTGGTACTCCAAGGTTTCTTACTCCGCCGTCAGGTTTGGGTATCTCCACCCTGCGGACTGGCTGCGGCTTGTATTTTCTCGTCCGCAACTGTTCCTTGATGATGTCGCCGTTTTCCGAAAGGTATTCGCCCAGTTCTTCGACAGCCATGCCATCTACTCCTGCCGCTCCTTTGTTTCTTACGACTTGCAGAATATGCCACCTTGAGATTATCTTTGCTTAGTATCTGCTCCATGAGACTACTTGTCTCCATGCGTTGCTTCCTTTCTGCCCCTTTTACCTCTGCCGCCTTTGATGTCATCGACAGGCGTATGCTCCGGCTACGAAGTGGAACGTACTTCAACTGATCGATTGTTCGGCCCTTCACTCCGCTCCCATTACAGGAGCTTCTAATTGAACTTGTTCAATTTGCTACTCATGTCTTCTGCTGACTTCTCACAGTTCATTGTTACTACGGCTGATGAGACCGCCTGTGAGATCTCCCCGGTTAAGGTGCGAACTCTTTCCCTCCATGCACCTGCCGTATTTACTCGTACTTCCGGCAAGCTTTTGGACTTCAGTGCCTTTTCACCTTATCCGTATTTCCGAGCCTTATATGCGGTTCCTGTCCGTCAGGTCAGAGGTTTGCCTACAGCTTCCTTCAGATTCCGCCTCACGGCGGCCACCCTTGCTGTTCAGCTATGTGCTTCGTCGTTGCCTACGCGGACTCGGGACTTTCACCCGTTAGAGTTCTCTCATGCTGGGCAAACAAAAAACAAACCAGGGCAAAATTCCAATGAAATTTTACCCTGGTTTATAATACTTATTTAATTGATTTCACAAATGCTGTACCGGCTCTTGTGAAACTATCGGCATTGGTGCCTGTTTACTTTGCCGGATTCTGCATACTGACATGAAGTGTACATGCAAAGCTGTCGCTATCATATTCTTTAACCTCAATGTACACAGTCTGATTGGCAGTTAAATATTGGCTAAATGAAAAATTATTGTCTATAGTACCGATATTCAAACCACCACTTGCATCGTCATCATTGCTTTTTAATTGCACATTACTACTGTTATACAATGTGCCGATGGTATCATATGTTCCGGTTGACCAGAAATAATATGTTCCCGCGTAAGGTGCTGTAAATGCGCACCTTACGCTTCCAGAAGCCGCCGATACACTCTCAGTCAATAACTCTCCGGCTACTGGTACATCCGGTTCACCATATCCAGGCTCATTGTCTCCATAGTACGCCAAGTTGTTATATGCATTCTGCACCGCATCTACATGAATATTGTATCTGGCGATCACTTTATTGCCCATGATCTTGGACTTCACCTCTAATATGGTGTCGCCCGGTTTCAGACCTTTCAAGGTAATGCAGTAGGTGCCTGCCGCTGCCTTAACGCTCGCCACCTTGGCATCGCCGACTGTCCAGACCAGTGTATCGTTGACACGGCCACGGTTGTACTGTACATCGGCTGTCAGAGTATAAGCGTTTCCGGAAACCGCATTTAAGGTAGTTCTGTACTCACTTAAATTCATGTTCCTGTCGCCTTCGGATACAGTAATTCCCATGCCGCCTCTCTTATCACAGCCCCAGATCCACTCTCCATAGTAATATTCATTTCCAAGATACCAATCCTGCGCCGGGATCTTCGTGGTCTTCACCTTGGCAGTGGTCGGCTTAGCCTTATTTGCGGCATAAATCGGCGTCAGGCTGACGGTGTACTGAGACTCCTTGTAGAGCTTGATATAGGCCCCGATATTCGGAATTTCATAGGTGTCTTTCACTACTGTCCATACAGGGTCACCATCGTCATACATCAGATTGCCTTCCGCATCGCGTACCTGGATGTATCTTCCCTGTTTATCAGTCGCATATAACGTATTAATATCGCTCCAGCCAATCACTTTGCTGTAAATCGGCTTCTTCGCATCGGAAATCTCCAGCAGGAAGCTGTTTGCACCACCCGTATATTTGAAGGTCAGTCCGAAGTTATTATGAATCACGTCACACGCTTTCAGGTTCTTTACCTGCTCCAAATCTTTGGATTTGATCGTGACCTTGACCGTAGCCTTATCCGTCCCGGATATCTTCTCCACATTCTTATCCGTCAGATCCAGTGTCAGCGTACCGCCGCCATTAATTGCTCTCAGGTTGCCGTACTCATTCACCGCAAAGTTCTTCTCCTGATTCTGGTCCTTAATCGCCTTGTGGACTTTTTCCAGATCGATCAAGCGGTTCGGATAAGCAGTCAATTTCACTTTACCGAGGTTATAGGTAAGCAGACTCCTGAGAGACACTTCCTGTCCTACGGACAATGTGACCGACTTCTTAGCTGCCGCAACGGAATCCGCTTCCTCTATGATCAGCGGCAAGCCAGCAACATCCTCCGCACCGGTAACCGTATCGCGGACTCTGACATACAAATTACCACCATCCGGGAATCCTGTTATCTTGATCTTGCCCTTCTTATCGATGCTGGCGTAATCATTCTTGGTTCCCCAGCCCCAGGTGCCCGTCTTCTTATCATAGCAGCCATACAGTGCGTACTCCAACTTCGGCTCCTCGTAGACATCCTTATACTTAGCCTTATCTTCCTTTCCGAAAGGAAGTTTGAGCCATATCTTATCGGTAATATTGTTATGATCCGTTAAAAGCTTGCCCGAATCTAACACTTCAGGGAATGCACCTTCAACCCAGCACTCCACCACTCCGTTTTTCAACTCGGAGAATTTTATCTTATGCCGGCCATCCGTATCATACGTCCAAGCTTTCTCGTCGTAGAATGTCAGGTCAAGACCTGCAACCTCAGCCTTCTTCGTCTTCACGTTGACGACCGCGCCCGCTGCGCTCTCGTTCATCGCCGCCTGCGTCACTACACCGCCGGTTCCGTCAGTAAGCGTCCTGACCGCGCACACGTTACGTACGTAGATTGTGTAATCTTTCTTGATATCCAGACCCAACAGTCTTCTCACATAACCATAGCTGTTTCTGTTAGAATCCTCTGTTCCTTTGGTAATATAAACCGGTGCAATAGCGAAGCCTTTCTCCTGCCACTGGTTCTCCTTCATATCTTTCAGAATGCTATCAAATCCAGCAGCATTCTTAGGAGCGACAGTCTTCTCCATAACGTAAATCTCACGGCGATAGCCATAAGCCGGAGAATCGTAATTCAGTTCAACGTATGTGCCGTGCGCCGTTGCCTTCACTTTCTTCGGTGCATCCAGCTTCGTCACATTAATCTTGAGTGTCGCAGTTTTTGCATTCGGAACCTTCTCCGGTTTACCGTTTACAAGATGCTGAGGAAATACCGTAATCGTTGCACTGCCGAGCTTCAATGCTGTCACTTTACCGGTTTTAGTTACAACCAGAGTCTCAGGATCACTACTCTCATAGCCGAGGTAGATCACATCTCCCATCTGCTCCTTCGTGATCTTCACGTCGAGCTGTTCTTCCTGGCCTACCGCCAGCTTCTTGGGAGCCGCATTGAATGCCAGCGCCTTAGCAGCAACCGCATTATTCAGATTTTCCAGCTTAACAGCCTCTGAGAATTTCAGCGTGTAGGTCTCCACATAGTCGTCTTCCCAGCGAAGTCTGATTTCCTTATCGCCATCGGCTGCGTTGAACACTGCCGTAAAGGTATTCCCGCTTGTTTGAACAAGATAACCGCCTTTCGCTTTTATCTCATTCTCATACATCGCGGTAGTAGGCATACTACTCCCATATTCCGTAGGTGCGGTAAACCTAAAGGCTACAAAATTACCTTCTTTCTTATTCTCCGCACCATAGTTCGAATAAAAGTCAGACCATTTGATCGCCTCGGTCATCGTCACTTCCCGCTTCATGGAATCGGACGCATCGTTTTTGGTCTGAATCCGGACGTTGGAAATAGTACTACTATAATTGCTCCAGCTGACAGATGCAATCGAGGAGTTCCCCGGTACTGTCGTAAACGCAGCTACAGGCTCGTTCTTGATCGTGTAGTCAATTGCCGGACAAATATGAACATTATTAACAGTATCCCAAATGTCGTCGCAGTAATCAGTCAGAGAAGAGTCCCAGTCATATCTCACTTCATAGGACTTATCTCTCTTAAGCACCTCGTTGCTTTCCAACTGCGTGTTACTGCCTTTTTCCACCACGTAGAAGTAAGGTCCGTACTCCCACGCCTGCAGATATCCATCATCATCTTTCTCCGCAAACGCTGCTTCCTGACCCATCACATAATCAGTCACCTTGTAGCGATTGCGCACATCAGCCAATACACTCTCTACAGTCGTTCCCGCCGTATAGGTCTCATTCAGATCCGCCGTCAGCGCGATCTCTTTCTGCGTGATCTTGAAAGTGCCAACTTTCAGTCCATACGGATGCTCAGCATCCCGTCCATACGGTTTATAGGTCTTGTCGCCGTCAAAGTATACATAGAGATCATAGGTGCCGGCGTCCACGACACTATTCAACGTTCTCGGGTAAACATAATCCTCGTCTTCGCTGACATTAAGAACACAATAGGTAAGCTCTGCATCGGCGTCGCCTGCCTTCGTGACGGTCACCACACCATCCGGAAGCTCGAACGGCTTCGCATCATATTCCTTTTCCTTTGTCACCCATTTCGTGGGATCTACCGTAATCGTCAGCTCCCCGGTTCCCATAGGCAGAACTGTGATCGTTCTCGGTATGGCCTCAAACACATCCTTACGGCTCGCCACCCCATCAGTTACCACATACTCTAAAGGCATGCATGTATAGTTGGAATCAATATAATAGTCACCGTTGCCAAAATATCTTATGTCGCAGCCCACAAGCTGATATTTGATATTATCATTTCTCTCAAAATTTTCAAAAAGAAGCTCATACCAATCAGCATACTGATCAAAGTATTCCTTCGGAACCGGAGGGGTTGCGGTCGTCTCTTTCACGATCTCTCCGCTGGGAACTATATCCTCGTTCGGAAGCGTCCCTCCATCCTTCGCAGTGACCGTATATTCGATCGCTTTCTCACCGTAGAAGAAGCTATACATACTGCTCCCATCCAGAACCTCATAAGACTCTTCCTTCGGTGTGATCGTTACTTCTCTCGGATCGATGGCAAAATATATCGTCACAGGATCTGCAGAATAGTATGTATCAGGATCGATCTTATCTTCATAGGAAATAGTCAGCTTATAGACACCGGCATTCTTAAGATCAGTCCCGGTACGGCTAATCCATTCCCACGTATCAAAGGTCTCATTCTTCTCCGCTATCTCCGCGTCGATCCGGTCATCATACCAAGTCCCTTCACCATAACCCTGGAACCACTTATAGGTGAACTCACGCTGTTCTGTCCTGATCTCCGTTCCGTCTTCTGTCGTTAATTTAACCTGATTTTTATACTGGCTCGCTGCCGTGAAGATCGGAGCGCCGTCATATTGCTTCGGGTTCAGCTCTGCAATCGTCTTGGCACCTTTCTTCTCTCCCAGCAGACCAGAAACATCAATCTTTGCCTTTGTTCCGGCCTTTACGTCCACTGCCAGTTCCTTCCCCTCGGCGGTAGTCGTATTCGTATAGTAATTGGAATCTACGCCATTGTCGCTGCTGCTATTTATATTACTAATATTTGCATAGCTTCCACTTGCGTTCAAAACCGCTTTTCTGCCCGCAAAAATCACGCGGTACTGATACTTTGTCTCTGTCTCCTCTACAACCAGACTGAGACTGAGCTTCTGATCCATTGAGTCCATATTCGTCCAAGCAGTACCGTCGGTCGATCTCTGCAAGGTAAACAGAGGCTCGTAAATCTGGCTCCTGCCGCTATTAGCGAAGCTCGTTCCCCAGATATGCTTTGCCTTTACATCTGCCGTAAGATCCGTGACATTCTCACCGACCTTATGAAGCACCTTGTACTCGATTTTTGCCAGCACCTCGCCCACAGTAATATTTTCGGGAACCGTCAGCGGCGCTGCATTCGCTGCCTCTACCGTAAGCTCCATCGGCGTGATTTTCACAGCAATATTTGCACTGCTCTCGGCATAGACACCGTCCTTGCCCGGATAAACTACCTTGTAAGTATAGTCTCCTGCCGCTGTGGGAGCTTTGACTTTGCCGTTCTCATCCAGTTCAGCACCTGGGTATGTAACCCATTCTCCGACTGTCTCAGCGCCGTCTAATTTCTTATACTCGTTAGCTGTGGCATCCCAATACTGCACTTCAACAACGGTATAGTCCTCAGCAGTACCCTCCTTCGGGTCGCTTATCGCTTCTCCATTATATTCCTTCGTAATCTGGGTGGCTTCCTCTTCACCCTCCTGCTTCCAGTTATCCGTCAGCTTAACTGTGATCTGCGTTCTGATCAAATCGGCTATCTCAATATCCACCGTGAAGGGCTTCAACTCGTAGTTATTCTTCTTATCCTCAGCGAGTCCGTCCTTAAAAGCCGGCGTAAACGCCATGACATAGTCGCCGCCCTTGACCAGGAGTTCATCTGTCCCTATCTCAGCCCCAGTCAGCGCATTCTTGATAACCATGGTAAGGGTGACATCACCCGACTCTTTACTAAGTTCATCCGCACCACCGGATATTCTATCAATGACAGGTGTCGCAATCTCACTTCTCTTTGTGCCTGGTTTCACGTTCAGCTTATTCTGGTAAGTTAACCCTTCCAAACTAATCGTCACAGGCGCCTTTGTGATCTCACAATTCACAGTCAGCGACTCTGCACCTTCATAGGTGAGCACAGCCTGGTAGCTTCCCGCATTCTTCGGAGAACCCGTAATTGCTGTATCATTCTGCTTCCATGTACAGTTAACCTTAGTTTGCTCTTCAGCGGAAGCAGCTTCGCCGTCTTTCTTCAGCTCCACATAATCCAAAATAGACGCAAAGGGCTGTCCTCCGTTATATTCTGCTTTGGTTTCAAATTCACCATCGAGAACGATCTCATAGACCGGCGTAGCCGCAGGCGTATCTCCATCCGCGTTCACTTCCGTATCTCCGCCGTCGGTCACGGCATCATCCCCAGCCTTATCCTCGGAGGTCGCGGCATCATCCTCGCCCTCGGTTTCCTCGGTCGTTGCCACATTTGCATCGGTCGCCGCATCATCGTCCGACACGATGGCACCCGCATCCTTCGGATCGCCTTCGTCCTCCGGCACATTCACATCGCCGCTTTCCTCTGCCACGACATTCACGATGTCCTCTGCAGCGTCATCGCCTGCAGGTGCAGCGAGCGCCGTCGAGGGTACCATAGTGACTGTCATAGCTACAGCCAGCATCATAGCCAGTATTCTTCTGGTCAGATACCGCTTCTTCGTCTTACCCATTTTTTGTCCTCCTCTTTCTAGTTTTTCTATTACTGATTTTGTGCGCGACAAGAGCACCGCACAACAAAAACATGTAAAATCATTTTAACCCCCCCCCCATATGAAAAGCAAGTGTTTTATGTGTTTTGTACAATTTTTATGCAATTTTTCGTGACAGCCGGTTTCGGACTGTTTTGACTGATATACGTGTCAATTTTCCGTATGGCCGGCTTTGTGGTGCGGCAGATCGCCACTACTTCCAACATGTTTCTCAACACCATCTGATAGTCCACATATTTGTAAATTGATTCTTTCACTCGCTCGACTCACTCGAGATCCATCCCCGAAAGATCCAGCCACAGTTCTTCAAAGATCCCCGCCTTGATGCGCTCGGAGAAAGAATACCGCACAGGTCCTTTTTCATGCTCGAAATCATACACTGTGACCGTCTCCGTTTCCGGATCCACGATCCAGTACTCGCGTGCGCCTGCCTCACGATAGAGTCTGACTTTCCGCTCATGATCCATCTTTTTACTGGAAGGTGACATGATCTCGATCATCCAGTCCGGTGCGCCTTGGCAGCCTTTTTCATCCAGCTTGTCTCTATCGCAGATCACGGAAATGTCCGGCTCCACGTAGTTGTATTTATCTTTTTTAATGTACACGGCGAAAGGTGCAGGATATAAATGACATTTTCCTTTATTCTTTACAATGTATGTTTGAATCTGCCAGATAAGCGCTACCAGTATACGCTGATGAATCCTCGTCGGTGCATCCATCCGAAACAATTCCCCGTCGATCAACTCCGCACGTTCGCCATCCGGGAGCGCCTCGATATCCGCGACCGTGCAGCCTTTTCCGCCTTTCAACATAGTGAAACCTTCCTCTCGTTTTTCTACTCTGACTTCCATAGTCTCCTCCATTCCGCATAGCCCTCTGCGGGCTGCTTTCGTTGTGTGGCGGCGGGTTGTGCCTATGGAGTTCTGTTTGGGCTGCTCCGCCGCGTTTTCCGTTATCAGTTACAAATGTGAGTAAGCGGCAGAAACTGCCTGTTGTGCGAATGCACGGATGCATCTTTTACGACGCCGGAGCCCGCGAAAGGGCTCTTGTGTTTACTCTGTGCTCTCAGTATATACCTC
This sequence comes from Lachnospiraceae bacterium, assembly GCA_029067085.1. Taxonomy (GTDB): domain Bacteria; phylum Bacillota; class Clostridia; order Lachnospirales; family Lachnospiraceae; genus UBA3282. Next base: position 38,959 of record JAIEFE010000020.1, read on the forward strand.
AAGGAAAGATATGTCAAGATATCATTCTATATACGTTTTTACGTTTATTGGCAGAGACTCCCTTCTATTCCTGACAATATAAAAGCGGAAAAGCCGCGGAAGATATCTCCCGCGGCTCTGCCGGTATTTCTTTACTTTTCTACGTCACGTTTCTCCTCCGGCCATTTCCGAAAAGCCCGTTTCGACGCTTTTAATAGGAAACATAGACATCGCATTCTGTTGGACTGTTAAGGTTATAGTATCCAACGGCAATATATACTATTTCTCCTGCGGACAGACCCGTTAACTCCTTCTTAAAGTTTCTATCACCACCAGCGTCATCATCATTCCCGTATCCCCTGCTCTCAGAGTCATCGTCTAACGTACTGCTGTCGGCATCATCCCCAACACTCTGATCCTTGAAAAACCATGCTTTCGGATCTCCGGTCGTCTTATTTGCCGAAAAGAAGGTATAATCTCCATACTCCGGCGCCTTGAATGTGATCCACTGATACTTTCCGGCTGCAACATCTACGTGGTCGAGAAGCCTGACATCCTTCTCCTTGGTAACAGTGATCGTAATATTCTCACTATATGCATTCACACTAAGATATACAACTCTGTCTTTCCCTATCAGATAAGGATTCACGGCATAACTCTCTTTCTGCCATGCGCTCTCGCCATAGTAGTAAAGATATCCGTCTGAACATACAAAACTGTATTCAGCATCTGCCGGTGCCCTAAAGGTCATATAGGTATTTGAATAGCTTGTGTTAGAAAGCTGGTTTTCACCTACATTCAATTCCGTTGCCGCAACACAAGTCACCGTGATATCGACATTCTCAATTTCAGCCGCTGAGTCGTTTACAACCCTGATATAGAGATCGGTTTCGGCTGCAACTCTTATATCAACTTCAGATGAATCAGTACTCAGACTGCTATAACAGAAAAGACGCGCACCTGCAGGTGTTGTAAACTTATATTCGCCCGCCTTTCCGGTCGTATACTTATACCACGTACTTGCGCACGGTTCAAGGGTAAGTCCCGTAATCTTTTCTCCGCTTGCAGGTGCAGGCGTTACCTTTGCGACCGTAACCTTTGCCGTCGCAGAAGCTTCCGTGCCGGAATATATCAGTATGCCCGAAAGCTCTCCGGCGTTATAGAAATACTCTCCCTCGTTTAAGCCGCCCTCAAGCCTACTGCCCTCACTGCATGTAACGGTATACCAATAGTCCTCAGGCACTGTAAACTTCACAATACTGACTCTGCCCTTTGCAACCGGAACATTATTCTCTCCCGGATTCAGAGTAACAGGTGTTAACTCTCCGGCCGTCACTTTTATCTTTGCTTCCGCCCCGCCGTTATTTGTTATCGTAAACTTATAGCGGCCCAGTTCTCTATTCAACACAACCACAAAATATTTCTCTGAGTGGTATACTCCGTATTCGCTAATAATAAGGTCTGCCGCACTGCTATCCACCGTGAAATCATAGTAACCGTCCTCAAAGACATGGAATACAAAGTCAGCCGACTCACCCGCCTTGACCGTGATCTCCTCAGACGCCTTACCCAGTGTCAGTTCCGTGATCGTTTTCTGTGTTACGGTCAGCTTGCCTGCCGCATTCACCGTAATCAGAATCTCGTCATCCTTCTCAAGAATATTTCCACTGTGCCAAGATCTTTCAGACCCATTTTCATTCGGTCGATAATACTTCATGCCGGTTACGACGTTCTCACCCAGCATTACGGTATAGGTCGCATATGCAGGCGCCTTTAAGGTATAGTATACCGCGCCATTTGCAGCGTCCTCCGCCTTCACGTCCGCTTCCGCTTTCCCGTCGGCAAACGTCAATGCCGTCGCCTTCAGCAGCGCAGGCTTCAGTGTAACCGCAACACCCGCCTCTGCAATTGTGTCATTTGCCTCCACCTTGATATAGAGGTCCTGCTCCTTCGTCAAATAGCTTCCCGTAGAAACGCTGCTGCCTCGGGAGCCATTGTTGTTTTTCTTATACCAGCTAACCTGAACACTATTCTTGATCTGATTCTCACCCACTGCATAGTCCAGCTCATATCTGCCGTCAGCCGGTACTGTATAGGTATACCACTTAGGCTCGTCGCCCTTCTTCACGTTACCCACCGACGCGTTAAAAGGATTTACCGTTATGGGCCTGATCGTGATCGTACCGGTCGCTTTGATCGCAGATACGCCTTCCGCAGCTTCCGTCACATCAGCCGCTGTGATCGTGATCGTCTTTGTCACGAACTTCTTATTCCAACCGGTCATTTCTTTTATCTCTTTCCCTTTGGCGGAAAGAGCATTCACGATCGTACCATCACCTGCACTTGTAACCATTATGGTCGGTGACGTCTTACCATCCGGCACGACGGAGGTATTCTCAACGATCACCATATAGCCTAATGCGCTGTCTTCCGGTAAGGTAAACTTATACTCCTTACTGCCGTCCTTCGCAAAGTCCAACGGCTCCGCCTTACCGCTCGTCAGGAAATTCTTTTCCGCCGCAGTTATCTCCAGCTTACCGCTCACGGCGTTCTCGCCGGTCTGCGCTGCCTTAATGATATAGGTATTGTTTCCAGTCGTGCTCAGGCTCGAAAGTGCGTAATAAGAACCTGTCGCCAAATCGCCGCTTGTATAGGTTACATCCGCAGTTCCGGTCGATGCCGTATCTTTCGTCCACTTGATCGTATACTCCGCATCAGTCGCCCGCTTGAAGGTATAATATTTCGTCTCACCCTTCGCCAACTCAACCGATGTAGTGCCTGAGATCGCTGTCGGTACGATCTCCTTCACGGAGAGGGCAACAGTCGTCTTAACGCCTTCCGCCGCATTAGACGCCGCCTTGATCATAAACACATAATCGCCTGCATTCAACTTCCTGACGCCGGAATTATCGCCGGCGGTAAGATCGATCATGCTGCCATTGACATAAGCGTCTGTTTCGCTGAAAGCTTTCTGCACAAGCTTCACCTCTGCGGTCTGTGCTGCGGACTCCGCCGGCGCCACCGTAATATTTTTCATAAACTCATAGTAACCGGCCTTCTTAACCGTGAAGGTGTACCACTTTGCATCGCCGGTCTTACCCAGTTCTGCAGCGGCCGGTTTCGCAGCGTCAAACGTGTTGCTGTCGGTTACGCTTGTTAGCGTAACCTTGGAATCCTTATCTGCAGCAGCCGTAACCTTGATGTAGATCTTATCGCCGGCTTTCAGGCTGCTTCCGGCAATCTTGCCATCCGTAACCGTAAACGAATTCCCGGCAAAAGAAAACCCTTTCCACTGCTTGTCATACCACATTACAACGGCACCCTCTGTCGCCGTAAGGGTATATTTCGCTGCCGCCTTATCATTCGGAATGGTATACTCGAATATCTCCGATGTGTTCTTCGTTACCGTCTGTTCAGCTGCCAAAGGTTTTACGCCCACTGCCGTCGCCGAAATTTCCACATCGATCTTTGCTGCGTCTTCGGTGATTTCCTGTCCTGCTTTTACGCTCACCTTGATCACGACCGTCTCGCCGGCATCCATAAACAACTTTACTGTTTCGGACTCCTCAGTCGTTTCCGCCGCACCCTCGGCATATATCGCCGCCCCCGTCTCCGCAAGCACTGCGTCTCCGTCGTAGTATAGGGTAGTGCCATCCACCGCAAGGAACGCCACGTCAACCTTGTCGGAGGGTTTGTACGTAAAGCTGTACTCGCCCGCAGGACCCGCCGTAAATCTCATATACTGCGCATCAGCCTGATTATCCTTATTAAAGGACAGCGTTTCTTTGGCGCCGGCCGCCAGAGTCTTGGCAAACTCTCTCTTAGTCACATAAAGGCTGCCGGCTGAGATCTTAACAAATATGGTCTCGCCCGCTTTCAGACCCATTTCGTAAGCATACCATCCATCGTCATTATAACCGGATGCAGGATATATCGGGCTGCCGTTCCGTTCAAACTGCAAAGTACCGGTGCTGTTAAAGGTATAGTAGTTATCTTCCGTCGCGGTGAAGGAAACCCACACAGCCTTATTGACCGTCAACGGCTTCTCCTTCGTAAACGCAGTCGTGAGTTTTGTGAAATCGGTATAGCTGCTCACAGACAGCGTGAAGGAACCTGCAATCTTAAAGTAGATGTCCTGACCTTCTTCCAGACGAAGCGACTTGTAATTACCCTGGGTATTCGTTCCTTCCGATCCGCTGTTGTAATAGATACTAAATTGCCTATTACAGCTAAACTCATACTCACCATAGGACGGCGCGGTAAACTTCACCCATGTCCTGTCGTTTGACGGGCTGCTGTTCAGGTAATCCTCTGAATCAACCGTAACGGAATTCGATATGGTCAGCACTTCCATCCTGCCCTCGTAATAAGGGTCAACCGTCTTGATAAAGTCATCATAGAAACCGTTTCCGCCGGTCTCATAATCGCCGCCGTAATGACCGGCCTTCCCTACAGCCTTGACTGCAATATGATATCTTGCGATTGTCTTCTTAGTCACTTTGGACGTCACAGTGATCGTCGTCTTGCCCTGTGACAGCGCCTTCAAAGTCGCGGAGAAGGAGCCCTGATTCGCCTTGACGGAAGCAACCTTCGCATTGCTGCTCTTCCATGTCAGCGTATCCGTACCTCTCGTCTGCGCAAGACTATTAATACTGCCTGCAGTCACCGTATAGGTGTTTCCCGAAGTCAGATAGGTAGTACAATTACTAATACTAATTCCGCCAGAAGAGCTCGTGTAGTTATTGTTCGGATTCACGATATCGCCATTTCCATACGATGCCGGAATATTCGTGGTCTTCGCTTTTGTGGCTGCAGGCTTCAAAGCGATCTCACCTTCATATACCGGCGTCACAGATATCGTGTATGAGGACAATCTCATCAGCTTCTCCGTAGAGATGGTATATGCGTATGTCCCGGTCTTCTCAAAATATGCGAACCTTCCAATCGCTGCGCCATTAAAGGAATTCACCTTGTCCAAATTCGCACGCTGCAGATTGGCCAGCGCATTCTTATACCACGCATACGCCCCTGTGTAGTCATGCCATTCAGCGGGAATCACTGCCACATCATCCCTGTATGCCAGCCTCTTGTAGACAACACTTCCTCTCGCATCCTTCACCTCAATGTCGAACGCCTCGGGATGACCGGCATGCGCAAAGTTCAGCGTAATGTTCTTATCGTCTGTATAAACGGCCTTCAGTCTCTTCACCGCGTCGAGTTTCGCCGTCGAAAGGCTGATCTTCACTTCGTCTGTCTGTGTCTTCTGGTCCGAACCCGCCGTCTTCCACAGCCAGTCTTTCAATTTCAGATCACATTTCGCGCCGGCTTTCTTTGCGATAATGATATATTCATCCTTACGGAGTGTACCCTCAATGGACGGGTGGGTCGCACCATTACTCTGCGCCTGATAAATCTCAAAACCGGCTTCCTCCACTTCACTCCGGTTTGTGATCTCAATGGCTGACGACCAGAAGTTCGGCACCTTCGCCTTACCCGACTTATATTCAAGGTAATCTTTAAGTCTGATCGCATCGCCGACCTTCATCGGCTTTACTTTCTTCGTGGTGAGCGTGTCGGGTCTTGCCGTGATCGTAAGATCGCAGCTGCCTGATAAACTATAATAACAAGCATTACGATTATCATAAACATTATTGTTCCTGTACAAAGTACTGCTGTCCGCCACATAGATCCGTACCGTCACATCACCATTCCGATCGACACCCTTGAGCGTAAGCTTGCCCTTATTATTGATCGTGACGTATTTGGAAGGATTCGTAATCTTACCCTTCCCGTCAAATCTCGGCGTTTCGTTATCCGTCACATAATAGTTCAGCTTCGGATCCTGATAGGTGTCCGTAAGCTTTATTCCCAGAGCCTTTTCCGCGACTTTCAGTGAGAGCTGATACCATACGGAATCGCCCGAATCCGCTGCGTCGTTCGTTGCTTTCTCGTTGAACTTTCCGTCTACCAGAAGCTGTGCAGACTTATCCGCAAGTTCTATCGTATAACCTCTATTACTCTTGTTCTCTATATCTTTTTGGTTCTCATCGGTATATCTGACAGGATTTGCCTTGCTCTTCTCGTCCGTCACCTCAAAATAAGGCCTTAACTCCCTCACCAGTGACTTCGTGGTCTCAAACATCTTCACGGTTCCGGCTGCAGACTCCGTCACCTTGCTGCCGTCCGCCAGTGTTCTCACCGCGCTCACATTCCTGACATAGACTACATATGCGCCTTTCTCCAGCGGAGAAATCAACTGTCTGCAGAGTTTCAGGGTTTCATTATAACCTCTGCTTCCCGTCAAATACTGCGGCTGGATCGCAAATGTACCCTTCCACTGACCGTTCTTCATCTCCTTGATCGCATCTTCGAAGTTGGCCGGTTTCCACTTATTTGCATCCTTCTTATTTTCCAGTTTTACAACATAGATCTCCCCGCGGTATCCGTCATCCACCTTAGTGAACTGTATCTCCGCAGAAGTATCCTTCGGAATTACCTTCTTAATGACAGGCGCCGTCACTTCCGTGATCGTAACCTTCGTCTTAGCGACCTTCACGCCTTTGCCGGTGATCTCCTCGAACGTTTTGCCGTCCTCTGCAAGGCGCACCGGATAAGCCTCGACATTCACTGCCACCGGCTTCTTATTATTGGTCGCAAGCGCCGTGATCACACCTGTTTCAGGGTTGATGCTTGCATAATCGTTACTCGTCATGCCACCCGCAAGGCGGTAATTAATCCGTACCACATCGCCGAGCTGCGCTTTGGTGATCTTGACGTCAAGCTGCTGCTCCTCGCCGACCGCCATCTTTGCCTTCACGGCATTGAACGCGAGAGACTTAGGCGCCACTGCTCTTTTCAGGTTCGCCTCAACTTTTGCATTGGTCAGATCGAACTGAAAGGTATCCGTATAGCCAGTTTCCCATGTCACGCTGAATGCCGGTATCTCCTTGACCTTTCCGGATTCATCGAGTTCCACGGGGAAGAGGGCCGTGATGTAATATCTCCTTACAGACTCTTCATCGCTAGCTAAGTACTTATCGATCACATATCCGCCCGCGGCCTTAATGCTGTTGCCGTATACGAAGTTATTCATCGCAAATATATTACCGCCGGCAAGTTCACCGGCAAACTCGCGCGGAGAAACAAGATTTACCGCAATGTAGTTTTTGTCAAGCGGAATGTTTTCATTGGTCAATATATCAGCCGTAACTACGGTCCCGCTATGATTTACAAGTGCATATTTATAACTACTCCCATCAGCGTAAACAAACGGGATTCCCTCAAGGGGCACAATCTGATATCCGGTCTCACTCTTATCTGTCCGATAGACCGAAACTCCAAGAAATGCAGCGCCATTACTACGCTCTTCTCTAACGAACTGTATCCTCTTTACATCCGCATCTCCACGGTTGATCTTCGCCAGTGCGGCCGGCTTATATATAAGGTCATAGGATGTCGCGTACTGTGCATATAAATCACTATTGTAATTGTCAAACTCTACGACATAGTCCCTGCCGTACCTTATGCGGTCGTTCGTATTTGTCTTCTCTATATTATTTTCATAATACTTCTTTGTAAACACACCATTTCTCAGGATCGGATAACCGGTGTAATCATACTCGCTATCGCTAATGGCATTCCACCTCTTGCCGTATCCTTTGACAAACAGCCATACATCCTCTTCCGGGATCTCTTCGGCGCGGGCAGCCTTGACATCGATCTGACCGTCATCCAACATTTCGGAGAGTCTGTCGCCCGCTGTCGCCTCTTCCTTGAGAACCGGCGTAATCTCCACCTTGAGGGGATCGATCGTGAACGTAAAGCTGCCGTCCTTGTCCTCGAGCTCCTCATAATCATACGGGGCATACTTATCATTTCCCTCGAACCACGCAACCAGGGTATAGTCACCACCGAATATCGCTTTCCCGGTAGATACAGTCGCCCCGTCATTCCACTTCCAAGCAACGTTTACGACACCGACGCCTCCCGTCGGTTCGCCATTGATCCGGAGATCTGTGATCTCGGCGCCGTCTGTATCCGTCAGCTTAACAAACCCTTCGGGGAGCTGCTCTGCGATCGGTTTCGCGTCATATATCTTATCGTCAAACAGTTTGGTCCTGTCAACAACGATCTTGATCTCGGCCGCGTCAAACTTGATATCGCCGTAACCGTCGCCGACTTTATAACGCTGTTTATATTCCCCGTTGTCCGCATCCCATACCGCCATGTTGCGGGTCGTATAGTTACTCCAATACAGTGCAGTTCCGGCCTGGTTCTTCACTACATTATTGTCCGTATCCTTAATCTGAGCAGACACGCCATCTCGCAGCCAGACTGCCGCCTTATACACATAAGGGTTTGTATCGTTCTTAACAAATGTACCTGTAGACTTCTCCCACTCTATACCATTCGATCCATCGGTGTTTTTCTTCAGGTTCATCGCCTGCCAGGTCACATTTCCGGTATACCAGCCAAGCGGCTTCTCCCAGTCGATCTTGCTCTCATCGTTATCGGGAAGAGCAAACACGCGATAGTTATCCTTTTTCTCAAAGTTCCATACGCTGTCATCGTAGTTCGCATACTGCATATCCGCCGCGAACACCAGCTCCTGCTTCTTGATCAGGAAATACGCATAGCCCTCTGCAGGCGCGTTCTTCGGGACGAGCGAAGTGTCCTTATAAGTGATGCGCAGACGATACAGACCTGCTGCCTGCGGTATCGTGACAGAACTACCGGAAAAGGTATTTTCAAGAGCCTCTACCGCATCCTTTCTCCGCTTAGCAAAATCCTCATCCGTCTCACCTGTATTCTTTTCCATACGGGTGATTTCATTATAAACATTCAGAGCATTTGATGTCTGCCATGTATAGGTGAGATCCTTATCGGTATCCTTAACTTCGGGATTGAGACCATTATCGGTATCTTTCTCCTTGACTACCGCTTTCTTGTAAGAAGCTTTGTCTGCAAACATCGCCAGATCCGGATCATAGATCGTCCACGCCGGATCATCCGCCGTAAGGCCCTTACCTTGTCCTTCCCTGTCCTTACCGCGCCCGTTGCCGGTAAACTCCTCGATGATCCCGGATACATCGATTGATGTCTCTTTTGTCTCACCAAGTTCTACCTTGAGCATATTCTTTTCATTGTTCAGCGTATCAGCGTCCGTCTTAACCTTGTAATTGCGGTTTGCGGCATCAGTCGCCTCGGTGATCGGGCGCTCACTCGTCTTATTGCCCGCCGTTGTATACACTGCCTTTTTGCCCGTAAACCTTATATAGTACGTATACTGCCGCTCATCCGTATCTTTCGCGATCGCCGCCGCAGACTCAGGCGCTGACCAGTCGCTCCACAGAGCATCCCCTGTGGCGCCTGCAGGCGGATTCTGCAGTTTTGTCCTCGTCTTGCACACAAGCTCAAACACAGGGCTATAGTACTGTGTTACGTTTGCGTTATCATAGGAGACACCGTAAAAATCCTTGTCTGCAACCGGCGCATCGCTCGCCGTCTCACTTGCCAGCGTGGGATCCGTATCCGGTACGAAAAGCTTTGATTCCACCTGCGCCAGCACGCTGTTGATCTCCGCGACGGTCATAGCAGGATTCAGCTCAGCAACCGCCGTAGGCTTTAAGATCACTTCGATCGGATCGATCGTGACCTTAAGCGGATTGCTGTGACTCTTTTCATACTGTCCGTCCACTCCCTCGTACACGAATACCAGATAGTAGTCACCGACGTCGCCGATCACCGCTTCCTCGTCCTCTTTCTCCGCCGTCATCAGCGTGTACAGAGCGCTTCCGTCAAGGAACTGCGTAATCCCGTCAACAGGCGTCGGGAATCCGTTAATACCGGACTGATTCATTTCCTTCGTATACCATTTAGCCGCGGCTGCTGCGCCCTCAAGCGGCTCATCATCATCCTTCCTCTTCACTTCGGCGGTCACACCGTACTTTTCCGCTATCGCCGAAGCCGTATAGGTCGTATTTTTATCATAGGTTTCGACCATCTCCTTGCCGGGATTCCCGATCTCAACCTTCGTTTGCAGAAGATTACCGAACGTGACAGGGAATTCCCTGTCGGTCACTTCGTAGTTTTTAGCCGCTTCAGCGTCAGCAAACGTCACCTCGACCTTGACTCTGTAATCTTTGTTCTTATTAAATACAGCGTCCGCCGTCACTTCCCCGGCGCCGTCTTTCAGCTCGTATACCTCGACAGCAGCAGTGTACTGCAGAGCAGTAAAGTCAGAAGATCCATCCTTCAGCACAACTGCTTTCGTGACAGTATCCTTGTAGTCCGTCACTTTGCCGCCTGCTTTTACGCTTTTATCACTATCAGCGACAGAAACTTTCAGCTCCTTGGGCGTGATGTTGAAATATACATCTTTCTCCGCCTTAGCGCAGACGCCTTCCTGTGCCCTCGTCTCCAGATGGAGCACATAGCTGCCCACGTTCTGGGGCGTTCCTGTCATTGCCTCCGTCTTACCGGCCTCTCTCCACTCCAGATTGAGGTAGTCGTTCTTAAGATCGTCAGCACGCTCATCATTCACATAAATAACAGCCTCATTCTTGACAGTACTCATAACGCTGCCAAACTGATCGGTCTCACTGTAAGATGTGGTATATGTAAGACTGCTTGCGCCATGTTCGCGTGTAAAACCACTCAAAGCAGAGTCATTTACAATGATCTCCGTAGAGTTGACCGTAACCTGTGGTTCCGCCGCAGCATCACCGGGCTCTGACGCATCCTCACCCGCCGGCGCGGTCTCCGTATATTCTCCGGTCTCCGTTCCGGCCGCTTCCTCCGGGTTCTCCTGATTTTCGGGAGATTCCGTATCGGTCTCCGCAGCCTCTTCCGACTTTGTTTCTTCATCCGATGAGAGATCAGATGAACCTTCCGTCGCCCCCGCTTCCGGATCCACTGTTGCATCGGCTTCTTCCGTCAACATGGCTGCCTGTGGGTCCTCTACCGCCAGAGCCGTCATCGGCACTGACTGGAATGCCATTGCCATACTCAGCAGGAACGGCATTACCCGTTTAAGCAGTTTTCCTTTTAACATGTCTCTTACTCCTTCCGTGTTGTATGATTCGTGTATTTTATCAGTCTATTACACATTCTACCCTCCCCCACGACAAACGTCAACTAATCTATAGCTCAAGGGTAGGTTACAACACCGCCGGTTTGCCAAACCCAAAAACGATGTGCTATAATTTTCATGTCGTTATAACACCACCCCCGATAACCCTGCAAAGGAGAACTGCCTTGAAGATAAAGACCGCGAAGATGACCTACGAAGAAGCCCTTGCACTTCCTCAGGCCGCGCACCAAAATCCCCTCAGACAATACTTTATTTTCCGTCTCATCCTTTTGCTTGCATCCATCTGGGATCTCTGGCGGACACGCTTTACCTACCGCCTCATTCATATGGAAAAGCTCGGCAAAAACGAGCCCTGCCTGATCTTAATGAACCATTCCAGCTTCATCGACTTAAAGGTGGCGGCAAGACTTTTGTGCACCCGCCCCTTCCACATCATATGCACGCTGGACGGCTTCGTGGGCAAGCCGCGCCTGATGCGCCTGATCGGCTGCATTCCGACACGCAAGTTTATGACTGACGTGACCCTTGTTCGCGACATGGTGTACGCCACAAAAACACTGAAAAGCTCCATCCTGATGTTTCCGGAGGCCAGCTACAGCTTTGACGGCACGCAGACGCCCCTGCCGGACAGTCTTGGAAAATGCCTGAAGATCCTGAAGGTTCCCGTGGTTATGATCCGCACCGAAGGGGCCTTCGCGAGAGACCCCCTCTACAATAATCTCCAGCTTCGCAAGGTCCGGGTATCCGCCGAGGTAGAGTATCTTTTGTCGCCCGAAGAGATCGACGCAAAATCTCCTCAGGAACTAAACGATTTCCTGAAAGAGAAATTTACCTTCGACTACTTCCGCTGGCAGCAGGAAAATAAGGTGCGCATCCAAGAACCTTTCCGCGCGGACGGCTTGAACCGAATGCTCTATAAATGTCCCCATTGTCAACAGGAGGGAGAAATGCTCGGGCAGGGTACGACTCTTACCTGCAAACATTGCGGAAAATCCTACGAGCTGACGGAATACGGCCATCTAAAACCGATCACAGAAAAAAGCGACGGATCAAAGGCGCCGCTGACGCCGATCTCTTCAGAAAGGACCTTCACCCACGTCCCCGACTGGTATCGCTGGGAGCGTGAATGCGTAAGACAGGAAATTTTATCAGGAACCTACCGAATGGAAATTCCCGTTGCGATCTATATGCTGGTCAACACGAAAAAAATCTGTCAGGTAGGTGAGGGCACCCTCACTCACTCCGAAGACGGTTTTCATCTGACAGGCTGCGAGGGAAAGCTTGACTACCGGCAGGAACCGCTCTCTTCCTACAGCCTCTACTCCGACTTTTTCTGGTATGAGATCGGCGACATGATCAGCATCGGCAATGAGCGCGTGCAGTATTACTGCTTCCCGCAGGGCTGCGGCGATATTGTAGCAAAGGCAAGGCTTGCTACAGAGGAACTTTATAAGATAGCGAAAAACGGCATGACAGAAGCGCAGTAAAAGGAGAATACTGATAAATATGGAAGACTTTTTTCCCGAACTATTAGACGAATTTGTCTCCACCGATTTTTTAAAGAAGGTCCGCGTCAAATATCATTTTGATGAAAAACAAGCCGCGGAGATACAAGCGGCAGCGGAAGAAATGCTGCCCCAAATGCGGCAGGAAGCCTTTTGGGTCAAAAAGAAGTTTTTCGCGAAAAAGGAATGGCAGTCCGAAGATTCTGACACTGCGTATGAAAATGTAGCCATGTCTCTGGGAGCCGGCGTGGATCTTTTGCAGGAAAGTTACTCTGAAAAAGGTATGCTTCTGGAAAGTTACATGGTCGAGGTGCTGGCAAGCGAGCTATTGATGCGGAGTTATGACGCTTATAACAGGTATGTGATGCATCATAGTGCATATCACGTCGCAAGATATCATTTCCCGGGCAGTGAGGAAGCGCTCCCTCTGGAAATGCTGCCTCAGCTTTTAAGCAGCCTTACACAGAAAATCACATGCAATTCCGCTTTTTGTATGCAGCCGAAAAAGAGTGTGGTATTTATCTCAGAGCTGACGCAGGATGAAACGCTTTTCTGCAAGGGGATTTGTGTCGGATGCACCAACACAGCCTGTCCAAACCGAACGGAAGATGATAATCTTATCAGGAAAAGAATGACCGATCTGCCTTTAACTTACGGTTACAGCAGAATTTTCGGGATTCATAAATAAAGTCTGGGAGAAAAACAAATGCAAAATTCGTACCGTTTTTTCGAAAACAGAGCGTGCCAGTATTTCCCCTGTCACAAGGGATTGGAGGATTTCAACTGCCTCTTTTGTTTTTGTCCGATGTATCTGCGGGAAGACTGCCCGGGAAATCCAAAATATATCGAAAAACCCGGAAAGAAGATAAAAGACTGTTCGGATTGTACCTTTCCTCATCGGTTTGAGAATTATGACAAAATAATTCAACATCTGAAAGAGTAGCGGTAATTTACCTGCCCATCATACGTCATTGAGCCCTGCAGCTCCGTCCATCGATCGAGATCAAATATCCATCTCCGAAAGCTTCAAATACAAATCTTCAAAGATCCCCGCCTGAATCCGATCAGAAAAAGAATAGCGCTTAGGCTCGGTGCCTGCCTTTCTTTCTGCGTCGTGCTCGAAATCGTACACCGTGACCGTTTCCGTCTTCGGATCCACAATCCAGTATTCCCTCACGCCCGCTTCACGGTATAGTTTCACTTTTCTCTCACAGTCCATCTTCACACTGGAGGGAGAGAGAATCTCAATTGTCCAGTCCGGCGCACCCTGACAGCCCTTTTCGCTTTTCTTTTCCTCATCGCAGATCACGGATATATCCGGTTCCACATAGTTGAACTTATCTTTCTTGATATAGACCGCAAAGGGCGCGGGGAGCACTTTGCAGTTTCCCTTCTTCTTCCTGATATGCAACGAAATTTCAATAGCAAGATGCATGAGAATATCCTGATGCGTCCATGTGGGCGTATCCATCCAAAACCATTCCCCGTCGATCAGTTCCGCTCGTTCTCCTTCCGGCAGCGCCTCGATATCCGCGATCGTGTAACCTTTTCCATCTTTTCCACCTTTCAGCATAGTGAAACCTTCCTCTCGTTCCTGCTGCTTCTTCCTCTCAGCTTCTTCCCATTCCCATGACTTTTTGCTTTCGTTTATTCAAATATCCATCTCTGAAAGATTCAAATATAAATCTTCAAAGATCCCCGCTTGAATTCGATCAGAAAAAGAATAGCGCTTAGGCTCGATGCCTGCCTCTCTTTCTGCGCCATGTGCAAAGTCGTACACTGTGACCGTTTCTGTCTTCGAATCCACAATCCAGTATTCTCTCACGCCCGCTTCACGGTACAGTTTCACTTTTCTCTCGCAGTCCATCTTCACACTGGAGGGAGAGAGAATCTCAATTGTCCAGTCCGGCGCACCCTGACAGCCCTTTTCGCTTTTCTTTTCCTCATCGCAGATCACGGATATATCCGGTTCCACATAATTGAACTTATCTTTCTTGATATAGACCGCAAAGGGCGCAGGGAGGACTTTGCAAGAGCCTTTATGCTCTGCTACATAGTTCCATATTTTTGCGCTGAGAGCCATCTGAATCTCTTGATGCGTCCATGTCGGCGCATCCATCCAAAACCATTCCCCGTCGATCAGCTCCGCCCGTTCTCCTTCCGGCAGCGCCTCGATATCCGCAATTGTGTAGCCCTTTCCTCCCTTGATCATTGTGAATCTTTCCTCTTTTCCCCAATCTTCCTGTTTTCTGACTTCCATTTTTTCCTCCGTTCCGCATGACCCTCTATGGGCTGCTTTTATACTACGGCGGAAGGTGTGTTTGTCTCCACCGCGTTTTCTGTTATCCTGTTACAAATGTGAGTAAGCGGCAGAAACTGCCTGTTGTGCGAATGCACGGATGCGCCAATGCGGCGCGAAAGCTCTCGATGAAGCTTCCTGTGTTTACTCTGTGCCCTCAGTATATATCTTAGGAAAAGAAATGTCAAGATATTATTTTATAAACGTTTTTTCGTTTTTGTCTTGTGATTCCGTAATGATCTAATATTTATGATCATTCGCCTTGTCAAATAACCATTTTAAAAATTCATTTACCACTTCATCTAAATTTCCCGCTATTTCATCCTTTAATATTATTGTCTGTTTAGAAGTAATATCAACATATTTTTCCCTTAATACATCCCCCCTCTTGTGAAATCTCTTACTTTTTTCAAACTATGACATACCCTACTGCCCCATCTTTATATGATTCTATATCGTCATCTAACCATCCTTGTTCATCATTTCTAGCTTTATGAAATCTAATCTCTATATGATCTTCATCGCTACACATAATAAGGCAAAAATTAGATTCAGGATCCATTTTCTTTAATCTCATTGCCCAAACTTCAAGAACAACTAGGGCTATCTTTACGCCTGTAATCTCTGAAATCTCATTCTCAAAAAAACAGTTTATTCGTGTCTCAGTATTACTAGCTTCATATCCGGTTTTATCTCCATACACTTCCTGCACTACACTCTCCAAATACGGCTCTAACTCATCAGCACTTTTCTTTGAAATAATAATACAGTCCTTTACTTTTCTAAAAGAGGGAGAAAAAAGATTCCCCACTGTTCGATGCCTATCCCTTACTTAACCAACCCAATCCTTCATGAACCAAAACCCAAATTAGCTTTTCTTCGAAATTAATGATAACAATATCTGTTGCATAAAAAGATTGCCCATAACGTGTTATAAAGTGTTTAGCAAAATGAGTAATATCAGTCGCATTAAGAAGGAAAGGACCACATTTCTTTTCATAACAATAATCGTTAATCACACAAAGCTGTCCACTAAAATTATGTAGCTTCTCTAAGTACCTTAAAGCCTCTAAATCATCTAGCTCAATCCATTCACCAAAATTTATCTGCTTTACTATATTCAAATATAAATCATCAACAACATTAAAAGTTCTTCCGAACACCAGATTCATCTTTTTTTCAAATTCGTTCCATGATAAATTTTTAATGATAGCTATCCTCTCCTCTTGAGTATATTAAATAACTTTTTGATATAACAATTCCAATAATAGAGGTCTGTTTTACTCAAAATCAATTCCCATACCACTCACAACCAAGTGCGGCTCTTCGCTTCCGAGCATCAATAGCCTCCAGCTCTCTGTATCATCAGATGCCACATCAAACACTTGCAATCTCTCATCATTTGAAAAAAATAGCGTTAAATCTCTCCATCTGTTTATTTTATATTTATTAATATAGACCGGCATCTCTCCTTTGAGCCAGTCTTGGCTTTTTTCATCAAACAGATTATTCCCCTGAGGTTCCCAGTCGAAATCTTCCGAATAATCCATGCCCGTTCTTGGAGAATACATATCCGAAGATGCTATCACTATTTCTTCTTTTTTCTTATTGATAATTCGCCATGGTGATTGAATATGTAAAGCATATTCAGTTTTTTCTTTCTCTCTCCCTTTTCGATCCACAGTCATTACGTTTTTCCCAATACCTATCCATACCATGTTTGCTGCTCTTCCAATACAAGAAATTGGTTCACCGATGATTCTGTCAAGATATTCACAAATTGCTGTTTTATCCATTCTTTTTCCCTTTTCTCATACACTTCTTTCCATATACCTATTAAATCAATTATAAGGCGCCTCATAATCTACCTCATCCCACAAATAAACTATATTTCTAAATTGCATTCTTAAATAACACCACATAGATTTTTTTGCTTCTATGATCCGCCCTATAAACATTCCACCTAATGCAGAATAATACTCTTCAACTATTTCATAACTCCACCTTTTTGTTAAAATATTATTTAAAAAAATTGGCAGGTCTATATCTTTGACAATATGTATTTCTTTTCTGCTCACTCCTTTTTTGTAAATAAGTTGAATTGAAATATTATCTATATCGCATTCTTTCACAATAATCTGCGCTGACCTTGTCCGATAATAGCGAGAGTCTCCATTATCTCTTATTACAAATCCATGTTCAAGAAATCTTAATATGATATCATCATCCACCTGTATTTCATCAACAAGACAATCAGATAAAATAATATTGGGGTAGGCGTTTTGTCTTTGTTCCTTCCAATTCATCTCAAAGCTCCTTTTATTCAGACCACTTACATCCAGAATGAATCGTTATACTCTTCATATTTTTTCAAAAGTATCAATGCTTCTTGTTTCAATTCTTCTATTATATCATTAAATTTTTCAGGCATTAGTGAAACAATATCCTCCAATTCACATCCCTTCATGATAAGGTTTGTAATCCCCTTATCACATCTTTTGGCTTTCAATTTTTTAACCATATACGGAGAAAACAAAAACTTTTCTGCTTCATCAATCGTAATTCCGCCTTTTTTGACAGTCTCTAAGCTCCCAATGATCGTTATCAATAATATTTTCTCATCCACCTTTTCTAATCTGTTCTCTTTAGCAATAACTATCATATTTCTTTTCCTACTTTCTCTGCCATAACACTATCATCATAAATTTATCAACCATTATTATGCTTCTCATCCGCTTTTACACAATAAATTTTTTTTTAAAGGTATCATCATACCCTCATCTAAAATCAGAATCAGATATCCATCTCCGAAAGCTTCAAATATAAATCTTCAAAGATCCCCGCCTGAATCCGATCAGAAAAGGAATACCGCACAGGCTCTTTGTCATGCTCGAAATCGTACACGGTGACCGTTTCCGCCTTCGGATCCACGATCCAGTATTCCCTCACGCCCGCTTCACGGTATAATTTCACTTTTCTCTCGCAGTCCATCTTCACGCTGGAAGGCGAGAGAATCTCAATTGCCCAGTCCGGCGCACCCTGACAGCCTTTTTCATCCAATTTCTCTCTGTCGCAGACTACGGAAATATCCGGCTCCACATAGTTGAACTTATCTTTCTTGATATAGACCGCAAAAGGTGCTGCATATATTTTGCATTTTCCCTTATTTTCTCTGATATGCAACTTGATGCTAACAAACATTTCTCCCAAAATATCCTGATGCCGTCTTACCGGCGTATCCATCCAAAACCATTCTCCGCCGATCAGCTCCGCCCGTTCCCCTTCCGGCAGCGCCTCGATATCCGCGATCGTGTAACCTTTTCCATCTTTTCCACCTTTCAGCATAGTGAAACCTTCCTCTCGTTCCGGCTGGTTTTTCTTCTCAGCTTCTTCCCAATCCCATGATTTCCTGACTTCCATAGTTTCCTCCGTTCCGCACGGCCGTTTTCGGACTGTTCAGATTGATATACGTGTCCGTTGTCCGTATGGCCTGCTTTGTGCTGCGGCAGGAGGGTGTGCCTATGTAGTCCTGTCCCGACTGCCTCCACCGCGTTTTCTGTTATCCTGTTACAAATGTGAGTAAGCGGCAGAAACTGCCTGTTGTGCGAATGCACGGATGCGCCAATGCGGCGCGAAAGCTCTCGATGAAGCTTCCTGTGTTTACTCTGTTCTCTCAGTATATACTTCAGAAAAAGATATGTCAAGATATTATTTTATAAACGTTTTTTCGTATTTTATGTACTTTACTGTAATGACATTCTGAAATATGATGCCAGAGATCCATGGACGGATAAGGACGATTTATAGATGTTTACTTCTCATTGATATATCCCCAAAAATGATGTTATTTTTCCATAAGTATACTCGCCCTCAATCAATCCGAATTCAGGGTCATAATATTTGTTATCGTACAGCAACGTCCAATGCGTGTATCCCGCATTTGTATGTACGGTTAAAATGGAATATTCATATGGTGCAGGATTCTTTTTTGAAATGCGTGTATTTCTTTCGGCATGTTTCACTCCGTAATGATCCAATATATCAATCAGCTGCCCTATGCTCGTAGGTCCGCTTGTTTTCATATCTTTGATCACTTTCTCTATATCTTTGCCCGTGATCATTGCAATACATGCCTGACCACAGGTTTCACCAGTCGGCTGCATAACCAGTTCCATTTCCGTTCTCCTTTTCTGTTTTATGCAAATTATTTACGCTACGAAAAATTTGTAAAACTATCTGTTTTGGTAACACTGTCTACATGGATATATACATCCATGCAGGTAATCCCCTGTTTTTCATATACATGCTCAAAGCAGGACAATATATCCTCCTTGGGTTTTTCACAAAATCCGTTTGCCTGCAAATACGCCAATATTTTTTTATAGGCATTTTGAATCCGCTCAATGGTTGCTGTGAAAGGTTCATATATTGTGATCACTGCATAATCCGCCTCTTTCTGATCAGCAAATTCCACACCCGGGCAGCTGGTTTCAAACCCTTCCGGCAAAATATAGGCTGCAACATATCCATGAATGCCGAATCTGGTCTGCATCTCAGGCGGAACAAAGGGGAAATCCCAACCGATTCTCATTGCATCCAGTTTACATGAGAATATATCGCTTAAAGCGACCAGTTTATTCAGTTCCGGAATAATTTCATCTGCTTCCCATTTGGATATTGTCTGACGGGAGACAGACATGTAGAATCCCCCAAGCTCATATCTCGATGAAAGCACAACTTTTTAATTCCAGATTTATTATGGCATAATTGTTATAGAAAAAACACCCCGTTAAAAACGCTATTTCAGTGAGTAATGTCAACTGCCACTTTACATTTCCACAATACATTTACATATTAAAAAACGGGGCACAGCAAACGCTATACCCCATCTTTTTATCACACTGACTACATTCTCAATGTTATTTGAGTGTGATATCAGTATATTTTTCGATTTCCTCCTCCGGCACATCATTCGTTTGTGAATACGGATAACCGCCATATTCTCCCCGCTCGATTTCCAGATATATCACCTTGCCCTCATGCGCCATTTTTACCCGGCAAATACCCTCGTCATCAAATAAATTGGTAACGTCAGCTTGTTGGTCATAATAATATACCCAGACTTTTCCGTCTGCATCTTCATCAACATCGGCAGACTCATTCATGGCATCGACAAGCTCATCTGCTGACAGCCAAGTCTGAGTACCGTCACTTTCAATGCTGACTCCTCCGAATGCGCTTACTCCTTGTTCTTCGCCGTCACGTTCATACCGGATCGTATATCCACCCTCACCGTTTTCCACAATATCTGCTTCTGTCTGTGCTCCATGCAGCCAAATGGAAACCTTCTGCTGAATGCCTCCGATATCCGCTGCATATGCGGTTCCCGAGCCCCCTATAATAACTGAACATGCAACTGCTGCCGCTGCTATCATATTTCTTTTATGCTTCTTCTGAATCTCTGTCATTTTTTCTACCTCCACAGATAATTGTCCGGAGGTCTGAAGTGTTGAAAATGCTTGCTTATACCGTTCTTTATTGTTCATCATCCCATTCCTCCTTCAATACTTCCTTGAGCAGACTGCGCCCGCGTGACAAACGCACTTTAATGTTGCTTTCGCTTAACCGTAGGATATTCGCAATTTCACGAACGCTATAATCTTCGTAATAGTACAAGTGAATCACAATACGATATTTTTCCGGAAGCCGCATTACTGTTTCAAACAGATTCTCGGATTGCGGCGTTTCAAACGTCAGTGTTTCCATGTAATCATCAAGGGAAAGTTTATTGCGTCTCCAAAACGTATGATTAGCATTCTTTGCCTTATTGATTGCCACACGTAACAGCCATGCGCGTATATGCTGCTCGTTTTCAAATTCCTTTTTCATCGTGTAATACTGGATAAACGTATCCTGAACAATGTCTTCCGCGTCCTGTGCATTCTTGCATACATTAAACGCGACCGCAAACAGGTTGTTCTGATATAGCGCCACCAGCTCCTGTACAGTCTGTTTCATGAGCGCTCCTTTAATTTTATTGTAATACAATATTTGAAAAGCCCTTCACTAATAGTACAATCAGCGAAGGGCTATGGTTACAAAAATTTTTATTTTCAAAAATAATATAAATCCTATAGATTCATCAATTCCTTTCTCGTTTCTTTATCAAACTTTTCTAAAGCATAACGATAAGCAGTTCTGGACATCTGCGCATGATTCAAGATCAAGTAATCTTTTACCGGTTCCCTATCAACTTGCGAGAGACTTTTTAACATCCACCCATATCCTTTCTGAACCAGATCATGTTCATCCTTCATAAGCGAGTCTGATATTCTGAATGGATCAATTCCTTCATAATCGTTATGCAAAATAGCCGGAATTAATATGACTGCCGATGCACGGCGTACCCAAAAATCTTCATCTTTTGTCCACTCCGTTACCTTCTGAAAAAAAGATTTATATCTTCGTAACAATTCGCCAAAAGCATGCGTACAAAAATCATCACAATCTCCCCACCCTCGGACATATTTCTTTAGCCAGCTATAAAAAATGTCATACGTGGCTTCAGAGTATTGTTCTCTTACTCTATATGCCCAATCAAAAGCGATCACGCCTAATGCCCAGCTATGTTCTTCAAATAATTCCCCACATAAACAGAGCACATTTTCAATCGACTTATCTTCTATCTTTTTATAGAGTCTTGCGGACAGTTTTCGTATATCACCAGTAATGATATGTCTGCCATCCGGAATGTTTTCGGACAGTATTTTGATCTCGTTAATCGCTTCTGACACAATTTTATTCATTTTCATTCATTAACCTTCTCATCATAAGATCCTGTGATTTCACAAACATTATGATCCGGATCTTTCAGGTGAAAATAATAGTACCCTTCGTTTACTTTTCTTATTTCTGTCATTTCTCCGATATTTAGTGCTTTGAGCCTGTTATATTCTTTTTTCAGATCTTCTACCCAGAAGTTCAAAACAAATTTGTAGTCCCCATCCACATAATGGTGTCCCCGCAAATTCTCTTCATTCATGAGCGCCAGGCATTTATTGTCAAAATAGAACTCCGCGAATGTATTTCCGCAGTTCCTTGTGGATACGGGCATTGATAATAATTGTTCATAAAAGGAAATCGACTTTTCAAAATCTCTTACGATCAAATAAATAGAACCCAGATGTATCTCCTGCGGCCTGAGATTTTTTATTTCCTCAGCTTCGAGTAAAATATCATCAGTCCCAATCGAAAACAACTTGCTCATCATAATGACCTTATCAATCTCCGGTAGCGATTGTTCCATTTCCCATTTAGAAACGGATTGCCTTGATACCGAAAGCATTTCTGCCAATTGCTCCTGCGTTAATCCATTCTCAATTCTAAGCTTTTGGATTCTGCTGCCTAATCCCATTCTGCCCTCCAAATGTTTTTTACTATTGTAACAATGAAATGCTGTTTCTTCTACCAAGTTTAATTGGAATTCGGGCAACCTCTGGTTGCCCGATCTTCGATTCTCCCTGCCGGTTACCTATCAAACGTGAAGCAGTCAAATTCAGCTTCACCATCGCCGCAAAACTCAAAATAAACCGCACGTTTGCCGATGATTCCGCAGCTTAGCGGCACGCTGTATTCAGTCTTTTCCGGTTCAAGAGTCAATTCTGCGACGACTCTGCCGCGCCAACTGTCAATGCGGACTTTAACGGTCATCTGCCTCTTGACGGTCGCCGAGACAGTGACACTCTTCGGAGAAATGGTACCAAACTGAAGATACCTGAAACCCGCAGTCGTGCCGTTTTTAATGTTTACGATCGGCGCAGAAACACCGTCAATCTGCTCATAGACCGGCTTGATATACGCCTGATGCAGAGGCGACAAGTGGCAGGCATATCCGGCTGAAATTATTTTATAAGCATCGATTCCGTTGACCGACGCTCCCGATGAGGTCTCCTCTACGGGCTTGGCGTTTACAGGCTCGCCATTTACGTAGGTAATATCGCCAATGTAGATTCTTCCGTCCTTGCCGACAGCTATATCAACAGGCTCTATCATACCCTGTCTGGAGAACTCGTCGCTGCCGGTATGTCGGTGATAGAAGATGTACCACTGGCCGTTTATCTCTACAAGACCACCGTGGTTATTGCCCCAGCGGTATGTCTGCTGACCGGTGCCGTCAGGAAGCCTTACTATTTCTCCGCCGTTAAACGAGATATCCCCACCGTCCCGATAACCATCGAGCGGACTATCCGACCACTTATAGCTTAAGAAGCCGTTGCATGCCTCATATACCCCAAGCTCCGGTACCGGAGTGGTATAGCGCTTTGAATAGACATATACGTATTTCCCGTTGATCTTTCTGGGACTTGATGCTTCAAAGAACGCATCTGCCAGATCAACGCCGGACTCGTTGTTCTTTTCATTCCAGGGATCCGGTGTGTGACCTATAGGATGGCTACGGAAGGTACCCTCTTTTATCGTACACATATCATCCTCAAGTTCAGCACAGAACGCTGAGCAAAAGCCCCAAAAAGCGTATACTCTTCCATCATCGTCAACGAGAATGCCGGGATCAAAGCCAAGTTTCGTGAGCCGTGGGTTTTCAAATGGTCCCGCGGGATTTTTAGAGGACGCAACCATGATCCTCGAACCGCAGCCCTCAGCAGCATAGAGATAAAACGTATCACCCTTTTGAACGACGTCCGGCGCATAGAGGATCGAACCGTCAGTCGCCGTATAGCATACGCCGTGATAAGTCCAGTTCGTAAGATCATCTACCGGTGCGCTCCAAACGACCTGGTCTCTGCCGCAATAGGCAGTGCGCTCTGTGTCATGAGAACCGTAAATGTATATGCGCTTTTCGCCGTTATACTCAAAAACACGTGGCTCGCCATCCGGAATGTGCTCCCACAACGGCAGATAAGGATTGGCCGATTTTAATCGTTCTTTCATAGTGATTCTCCTTTGCTAATCATTTTAGATTATAAACGCCTTCAAGATAGATCAATTCACATTCTTCTACTACCCTTATTGGCGCATTACAGGCATATAAGCGTAGCCTGATTTATGCTCAAACGTGTCAAACACCTCCAACTCTTGTGCACCGTTTTCAGCCATTTTGAAGCCGTGAGCGGGCATAAAGTAATCTCTGATATAGGCAAAAAGTTCCCATATCTCGCATTGCTCCTTTGACATAAGCTGCGCTGTGAATTTATTTGTATAGGCACGTATATACAATGAAGCAGGGATTTTGTATACATCTATAACCTGGGGCTGACACTCAGTAAGAACTTCTCGCACAAAACCATATGCACGAGATTTTTCATCAAGCCAAAAATTTACACTTAAATGAATGTCGTTGATTGGAAGTACAGCATCTTTCAATAACCCAGCATCATAGGGGTCTCCTTCGTTCGCTATTGCATCTATTGCCGAATTAAAATCAGAAACATCAGAAAAATCTTTTGCATATATAACTTTTCCTGCAAGAATGGTTTCGGGCTTTTCCACTATCTCAAAAACTGCTCCATTGATATTTATAGTTTCAATTACTTTTTCTGCAGTTTCGTTTTCGGTATCCAACAGGCAATCAACCGAAACATTAAGGACAATCGCAAGTAACCTCAGATTATAGACATCCGGCAGGCAGTCTCCGTTTTCCCATTTTGAGAGTGCCTGTTCAGAAACTCCGATTTTCGTGGCGACTTCCTTTTGTGTTAAACTTCTTCGTTTACGAAATTCTTTTAGTCTTTTTCCAAAATCATTTTGAGTGAACATTTTTTATCTCTCCTTTAGCAGAATTTTATTGTACCTAAATGATAGCATTCACCCATGATCAGAACTACAGTAAGTATGTTTATGAAAAAAACAAGAAAATCAACCTTGAGTTGATTTCTCTTCTATGCGATAAAATATATGTGTATACAACGGCATTTTCAGCATTGAAGTGTTCCATAATGCCTTAAAACATATGCAATCGAATATCATGAACACGAATTTCCTTTTTGTAAATCAATACGGTTTTCCTTAAGAACCATAAAGCGGGAAATACTATTCTTTCTTGAAAAAGTCGGCATAGGAATCCCCATTAAAACCATATCCACAATCGTTATAATTACAAAAGTATTTATGAGTGTACTTATAACGTACCTAATAATCCATTCCATTTCAGTTTTTCCTTCAACCCTGATTTGTAAACTTCTCCAACTGTTCAAACAATGTCTGTAATAATTGATCTTTCAACATACTCTGTGCTTCTTTATCCATATTAAACGGGCGAAAAAATGTTATCGCAAATCTCAAAGGGATATCGTCTGTACTTAATTCTCTATTATCTGGATTATAGTACCAAATTTTAACTGTTCGAGCATCATAATAGCCATCTGTACCACCCTTATCTATAAATATTCGTACATATGCCCGCACCTTCTCTTCAAATTCTCTTAGGTCATTAGTTCTAAATCCACGCACTACCTTACCATTCTTTATTGCAATACCGTGAATTTGAATCATACCTCTATGCTCAACAAAATCCGAAACACACACATCATATTCCTTATAAAATTGATGTTTCCAATTTGAGCAATCATATAATTCTTTATCCATTAAATTTTCACACCCTTCAAAATAATTCTCTTCCATAGTATCATACAAGGCTCCCCTTTGAAACCATCAGTTAAAAAACTCAATGATTTATCCTTTGACTTTAAATATGTGAACCAGTAAACTATTACTTAGTAAAACATAACCGTAAACATCAGCGATGCGCAAACTGTCGAAATTCATAATATTTTTTCCGGAGGAGATCAATATGGAAAGTGTAAAGTATCATGGAGTAGCTATAGGCGGAAAAATATATTCCCTGCGCATGGCAAAACGAATGAGCCAGGAGCAGCTGGCAGCAGTACTCAGCATCAGTCCGGCAGCTATCTCCAAGTGGGAGCGGAATTTATCAAAACCAAGCATTGAGATGCTGTGGGCACTGGCTGATTTTTTTGAATGCAGTATTGATGAGCTGGTTGGCAGAACCTTGGTACAGATTAACAAGGTAGGGATATATGACGAAAAAAAATTCCGACTTGCCGTGGTAGGAGATGATTTACTAAAATGCAGTGAGATCAGCAGGGCGGAAGGACTGCTTGCCATGGAATCTTATGTTCCAAAACTTAAAAGCGGAAGCAGATTTCTTACTTTTGCAATTCCTTATATCATGAATTTGTTTATGAAACAAGCAGACATGGATATGGCATTTCTATTCCTTGAAAATTACGTTACGACTTTGCCCGAGGATGAACAACAGGAAGGAAATATGATTGCAGCGGTGCTCAAAAAAATATTTTCCGGAGCAAATCCAATCATTCTACAGGAACTGATTGCATCTTATATCGGCATAGATTACTGTGAAAAAAATGGAACGATGAGTGAAATGCTGAAATATTCGCGACAGGAGATCCTGAATCAATACAACGACAAAAAGATGTATTCTGACAACACGAATTTGTTAGAAGAATTCAAACATGTGGGAGATTTTGAAATTCAGACAATCCTCCGAAATATGGACGATAAGACATTGACAGCATCGCTGGTCGGTGCGTCCGGCGATGTTGCAAAAACTTTCATGTCAAATCTATCGGACAGACTAATGTACTTTATTCATGAAGATATAAAACAGTGGAACGGAACGGAGGAAGAAATACTGACGGCACAGAAAAAGGTGCTGGAACTTGGTAATTTCATAGGCAGGGAGAAAGAGAGGGAAGGTTGAAATCTATCAATTTACGATTCCCAATGCTTCTTCCAAAAACTTCACCAGCCTTATGCGATACTCCCCTATCATTACATTCTCTTCCACAGTATCGTATTTGTTATCCCCTTTTTCCGCAAAATAAGTCAATGTATTCCGGTTCAGGCTGATCGAATCAAGCGGCCAGCCGGGAAGCCTGTATTCGGATGGCTGATCGACCATATAAAAGGCACTTGCCCTTGTCGCTTCGCTGTTTTCCATATAAGTATAAATCTTTCCATGATTATAAACAGCGATGCCATCCATGTAATAAGCCAGCACTTTTCCGCCTAACGTTCCGATCAGTTTCGTATAATATGAGATCATCTCCTCATCATCCAGTCTGTCACATCCGCCAGGCGTTCTGATATGAAGTCCCGGCTGTCTGTCGTCCTCTATCGGTAAACTATCGAAATACAGCCCAGAATCATTACAGATGACCCTGTCAAAAAACTGTCCGTAAAATTTCGCCTTGATAACGGCATTTTCCTCCGGTGTCTTCCCCATCTCTTCCGGCTCGGCATCTATCCCTAAATCTTTTAATGTATAAAACTCCACATCATGTCCGCCGAGCAATTCTGCAAACCGCTTCACCTTGGAAGGGTTTGTTGTTCCGATCAGTACTTTCATCTTTTGCCACTCTCCGTAATATAGTTCATCTATCAGACTCAAGATACTCCTGCAATCTCCAGATCATGTACAATGGTATACTGTAAGTGAACGTTTCCTCGACTCTATTAGCACCTACATTCTTCATGGAAAATTTAAATCCCAGTGATGGTCTGTATTTCCTGCAGAACTGCAGATAACTTTTTGCTCTGGTACTGATGTTAGCTTTCGCTTCTACCGGAATGACCCTGTCTTCATTTTCAAATATGAAATCCAGTTCCGCTGTATTACCTGAACGCCAGAAATAAGGATGTCTCCCTTGCGCCAACAACTCATTCAGAACATAATTCTCAGTCAATGCGCCTTTGAAATTGTGATACAGTTCCGACTCTTCCAGAATCGTCTTATGCGACAGACCCGATTTCCGCCTAAGCAGACCTACATCCGCCATATATACTTTAAAAAAAGTGGAGTCAGCATAAAATGAAAGCGGCAGTTCCGGATTTGATGCCATTTCCAAGCGATGAACAAGTCCGGCATCTGTCAGCCACTCCAACGCGTCTTCCAGTTCACTGGAGCGTTTTCCTTCCTTTACATGAGAGAAAATGAATTTGTTATTATCCCTTGCAAGCTGCTTCGGAATAGAATCCCAGATCCAACCCAGCTTCGGTATGTCGGTCTTAGGAGCATGCTTAGCAAAATCACTGCCATAATCTGCCAAAATATTATCCTGCAGTTTAGATATTTCCTCAAAATCATGCGTATCCACCCACTTTTTTACTACTTCAGGCATGCCGCCCACAATATAATAATATTTCAGGCTTTTTCCAAGCGGAATACTGTAAAACTCTGGCAGCTCACTCTTCAATGCAAACCGTCCCGCCCCTTCATACAACGCCTGCCCACCATTGGCACATAAGAATTCCGAAAAAGTCATAGGATACATCTGCATGCGGTCTACTTTCCCGACCGGAAAAGATATGCCATCCCGTTTCACCGAAACTCCCAACAGCGAGGCCGCACATGCAATATGCAGCTCTCTCTTACTTTCACAAAAATACTTTAAGGAAGTAACCGCATTCGGACATGCCTGAATCTCATCAAAAATAAGAAGCGTCCTGCCAGGTACAATTTCCCGCCCCCGTGCAACGCTTCCAAGCTCCATCAGAATCCTCTCCGGATCAAGGTCATAGTCAAAGACTGACGCAAGACCTTTATTTCCCTCAAATGAAAAATACGCCGTATCTTCAAAATATCTGTTTCCGAATTCTTTCAGTACATATGTTTTTCCACACTGACGCACACCGGTGAGCATAAGCGGCTTCCGATCCGGCGAGTCCTTCCATGCCGCCAGTTTTTTCATAATATCCCGTTCCATAAATTTCCTCTTAATTCGCCTGACTTCTAAACGAAAGTTCCATATCCATATATAGAATATACCATTATTCCATAACTTATAGCAAGATAAATGTAATTATTCATATGAACATTTGCAAAAAAATGCATTTTTTCATAGGAATTTACACATTCTATCCTTTCTCTTACAATACACCACCGCCGTCAACGTACTGATAAACGTAGTCAAGATTGGACTTAAAGAATCTTACTCTTCCCTATATTCCCGACACATTCAACTGGCATTATAAAAAAAACAAAAACTGGCCATATAAAACCATCCAGTGCAATGCTATACTAGGGAAAACAAAAACTGTAATGGAGATAAAACGCTCAAATCATCCAAACCATTACAAAAAATATTTAAATGAGGTGTTTATAATGAGTCATGAAAAATTTACCGCAGTTCATTCTTCTAATCTGCTAAGGGAAAGTTCCGCTCCGGTGACTTCCATGGTAATTACGGCTTTTTTTGCCGCCATGATTTTTTTAGGAATCCAATCCTTCCGCATCCCTCTTCCCGCGGCCGTAGGAACTCCTTTCCTTCATTTCGGGCATATATTCGTGATGCTGTCCGTGGTTTGTTTAGGAAACAAGCGCTCTTCCGCAGCGGCGGTTCTTGGCTTGGTGATTTTTGATTTGTTAAACGGATATCTCCACGCCATCCCTAACGTATTCGTCAGCGCGGTTATCAACTGTATGCTGGCAGGGACTTTATTTGCGGCATTGAAGAAAAACGCAAATGGCAATCTCCATAAAGAATATACTTATGGCGTGCTGTGCGCCGTGGTTTACGGCATTTCGAATATTGTAGTAGATTTTATCTGGTCTACAGCAGAGCTGCTGTTTATCGGAAGCAGCTTGCCGACTGCCATAGCTGCTGAAATCTCCTCCATTCCGGCTACCATGATCAACGCCGGATTTACTGTAATCGGAATTGCCGTGCTGTATATGCCGGTCACTACCGCATATAACCGAATCCTCCGGGTAAGAACTTAATTTTATTAACAGGAGAATCTTCGCCCTATGAACATCACCAAAATTCAATCCCTTTTGCAAGATTTTACTTTAAACGGCTGGCTGTTTACTGATTTCCAGGGACACGATTTTATCTCTCTGGATTTTTTGCAGTTGACCCATCGGAAATGCACCCGGCGGCTGTTTTACTATATTCCTGACTTGGGGGAGCCCATTAAAGTGCTCTCTTCCATCGAACCCTTTCTCTTAGACCATCTCCCCGGCCGTAAACTCCTCTACAACGGACTTGCAGGACAAAAGGAAGCCCTGTCAACTTTTCTTCGCCCTAACGCTTCCATCGCCTGCCAGTATTCTCCCGGCGGAAATGTGCCAATAATCAGTTCCATGGACGCCGGGCTGATGGAATACTTAAGATCCTTTAAAGTTAACTTAGTTTCTTCCGCCGATTTGATGCAACATTTCGGTGCCGTCTTGACCGATGGACAGATAGAATCCCACCGTCAGGCCGGGATAATCATTCATCGGATTTTGGATCGCAGTTTCCGCTGGATTCGTGAAAATCTGAACAATGGACAAGCTATTGATGAATGGGCACTTCTTTGCCAGATAAAGAAATATATTGCCGCAGAACCTATCCATATGGATTTTCCGCCCTTTTTGGGCGTTGATGAACACGCCTGCGACCCTGGTTACGAACCACAGGAGCAATGTTCGAAACCGATAAAAGAAGGAAGCCGGTTGATCATCGATATTGCCGGACGACTTCCCAGAGAAGATTCCGTTTATTATGACGTTACCTGGTGCATAAATGTGGGCCCAGATATCATCCCGGAATACAAACGTCTTTTTGATATCGTAAATGAAGCCCGCTCCCAAGCACTCTCTTACATCCGCAGCTGTTTGGAAACCGGACAACCGCTTCGCGGCTGCGATGTAGACGCTCTTGTCCGTTCCTTTTTCCAGAAGAACGGTCTGGGCGATTATTTAATGCACCGCACCGGACACAATATCGGACACAACTGCCACGGAATCGGCGCAAATCTGGATGATTATGAAACCCATGATGACCGCCTTCTTCTGCCCGGAACCATGTTTTCCATCGAGCCCGGAGTTTATACCGGACGCTTTGGCGTACGCTTGGAATATGACGTCCATATTACCTTGGACAAACAGGTTCGAATTTACGGGCCCGTACAGGAGAAAATTTTGGTTATTTAAAATTCATATGATTTCAATAAATACCATCATCTGAGATTGTAACAATCCCATCGTCCGAAATTTCTACATTGACAGAGATACTTTCGAGAAAATCATAAATCCTTCGCTGTTCGTTAAATTCGGATGCATAGGTTGTCTGATATCCCGACTGCACCGCCGGAATGACTTGAACAGTTAACTGTGTTTCTCTATCGTCTCCCGAAAAATGAAGCAGCAAAAGCATGGTGTCCAATGTTTTTTCATTGAACCAGTAATTTCCAAGACTATATATGATCGGTTTCCCGTCGTAATATTCCATGCCCTGTAAGCAATGGGAATGGGCACCAATCACCACATCTGCTCCCGCATCCAGATACTCTTTTCCTGTGTCCAGCTGCACCTGTTCCAAGTCATAACTGTACTCGGTTCCCCAATGCACAAAAGCGATGCAAAAATCCGCATGTTCCTTTGCCTCTTTGATCACCTGTAAAAACAGTTCTGTATCGTAACAGCGTAGGATTCCCGGTTCCACATCGGTAGCCTGCGGTGTCATTTTATTTTTTTCTGCCCGGGAGGCCGCTACCAGTGCGATAGTTTTTCCATCTACCTCCAAATACAAAGGCTTCATTGCTCTCTGTAAGGTATCCCCCGCACCAAAGTAAGGTATTCCGGCATCTTCCAAAACCGCAAACGTGTCCATCATTGCTTCTTTTCCATAATCATAAACATGATTGTTTGCCAGTGTAACTGCATCAACCCCCAACTGCTGCAGTACCTCCACCCGTTCCGGATTTGCGCGAAAAGTGTATGCTTTTCCTGCCAGAGGCTCTCCCTGTGTACTATAGGAAAATTCATTGTTCAGACACATAATGTCTGCGCCCTTCATGAAGCCGACTAATTCCTCAGAAATGCAGTCATAGATACCATTCGGCTGGGCTGACATATACTGGGTAGTACACCAGTTTTCATCTAAATTAATATCGCCTGCAAAACATACAGTGAAATCAAAACCAGTATCATCCTGCTCCTCGGTTATTATTTCCGGTGCAGGAGATTCTGGAATGAAATCTTCTGCTATAGCAACTTCTTGTGCTTCATCCACATCTAAAATAATCTGGGGTTGTTTTTCTGCAAGATCGGTTCCTTTTTCTTGGCTGTCACATCCAGCCAGAGCGAGAAAGGATGCTCCCAGTAATAAAATAATTGATCTTCTCATATGAGTCATTTGTATCTACTAATTCTCCTCTCAATACAGCTATCCACTACTATTTCAGTATATTAGAATATCCTATCAGTATCAACCTAAACATTTCTGCTTCCAATCCATTATTTTACAGTAAATAATCGCCACCGTTGTGCTCACAAACGTCGCCACAATCGCAGGTGCAATGATCCCTGCCGGATTCACACTGCCATACTGCTGCCGATAGGCAATCATATTCACCGGAATCAGCTGTAAAGACGAAATATTGAGAATCAAAAAAGTACACATTTCATTGCTGGCGACACGCGTCCCGGCTTCCTTTATTCCCTGTTGTTCCGGCAGATACGCCGAATTCCCCCGCTCCGCCTCCAGCTTCGCAAGTTCCTCCATCGCCTTCAAACCCCCTTGTGTCAAGATAGTGACACGAATTTTTTTAATTTTTTTTGGAAAACTGTTGTTGTTTGTCAGTTAAAAAATATTTAACTCCCATATGTGTAAATTTAAAGACAACTTGCAATCAATCCCATTCCTTTAAAATACATTCCGCTCTACAGCATTCTGGTAAATACAGCAATACACGTAAAAAGCAGGATATGTCTCATAAAGGCTTCCTGCTTTAACAACTACTGTATTTAAAATATCAGATTGAAAAATTTCTCACTTCTTCCTGCGAAAGCTCAACCAGCTTTTTTCCACATTGTTTTGCATATCTTGAAAGTTCAAGTAAATTCACATGACAAGATGGTGCATTAACATATGGATCGGGCTGTTCATAATAGCTTGGGGCAATGACCAAATTTTCCATAAATTTAGGCTTCATTCCATTCATAATGATACACCTCCAATAACTTTTTTGCCTGTTCTTCATCAATAAAAAATTGATACTGATGAAGCATTCCTAAATATTCTGCATGAAAAACATCAATATAGTGCTTCAGTAGTTCTTCATTGGCAGCAAATCCATGTACTGCCCCTTCATATCCCCATTCAATAGATTTATCTGCTGCTATAGCAAAGAGATGTCCCCCAACACCAACATACTTTTGACTTCCATACTCATGCATATTATTATGCGGCGCAGTACATGCCCAATGAAGATATACTGCATGGGAATCTTTATCATTTTTAATTCCAACTAACCCCTGAATCGTGTTATCATCCTTTAATGCCAATGCATATACTTCAACATTTTTTGGTATTTCATTCCAATTAATATGCCAGCCATTACTTTTCCTGAATTTCTTCAGGTACGCACGGCTCTCTATTTTAAATACTACTGTTTCCTTAATTTCACCAGTCTGTGTATCTTTTAAACACGGAACTATGTCATCTATCCAAATATCAATACAACCTTGTTCAATTGATGTCATAATAAAGCACCACCTTTAATTTTATTATATCCTATAGCATCACCATTTATCAACCCAAGAATCCCCTCCATTACTGCTGCCTCCACGTTTTTATTTTAAAGCTGAGAGTCTCACTCTCTCCGCTTTCTATCCTTCACCTTACAATACACCACCGCCACCGCCGTACTCACTGCCGTCGCCACAATCGCAGGTGCAATGATCCCTGCCGGATTCACACTGCCATACTGCTGCCGATAGGCAATCATATTCACCGGAATCAGCTGTAAAGATGAAATATTTAAAATCAAAAATGTACACATCTCATTACTTGCAACCCGTTCCTTACCGCCTGTACCACCATACGCCGGATTCCCCCGCTCCGCCTCCAGCTTCGCCAACTCCTCCATGGCCTTCAAACCCCCTTGTGTCAAGTTAATGACACGAACTTTTTGAAAAAATTTTAAAAAAAGAGCATTTTTTGTCATTTTCTGCCATTTTGCCATTTATTTTAGGCATTTCCAGTTCCAGCTTGGTCTATCATGCGAATTATCCTCCTTCCCGGTCTAACTTGTCCTGCCCTTCCTTTTTAATCTGCTCTGTTCGCTTCACATCCACAAAATGTGTCGCATAGGCTCTTTCAATATCCTCTTTTCCACTTTTACTAAATCGAAGTGGGATTACAGGTTTTCGCCCCTGTCCGCTTTTCTTTTTCGTTCCCCACTGTTTATAGTAGCAAAAGGACGGTTTTAAATTGGACTTTTCTGCATACTTCCGAATCTGGCTCATAATAAAAGATAGTTTCCTAAGATTACAGGTACAAACTTGCTCTAAATATGAAACTTTCCCATAGCGCCATTCTTCATACTTCTGCTTTGAAAGCACTCCCACATCCATAAGCACATCAACGGGAGCTGCGTACCCCCGCTGCTGGCACTGATGATAAACTGCTGAATGTACTTTTCCGATCAACTCACTATCTGTCACAGTATCCCCTCCAAAATCAATTTCCCGATTGCTGTTATCAACAACCGGGAACATACCTCTTGTTTTTCCTTATTCATCATACCACAGCTTCACTATGTTTTCTATCAGAAACAAAGTTTTCATCTTGAAACTTAAAGACAATCTCAATGCGGTTACTATTATACACATAAATCGCATCTATAAGCTGCCTGACAAGTTCTTTTGTAAGGTCTGTAAGATTTTCTTTTCCTTGAAAGAGATTCAATGGACAAGATTTTTCGTCCGGTAACTCTGTTTCTTCTGATTGACAGGTTTGCAACTCCGTTTTATAAGTTTCTATCAGTTTATTGTTACTTTCTTTCTGTTGCATGAATTTATCAACCTTGATTTCGCCTTTTGTATAACTTTCATACAGTGAGAAATTCTTATCCGTAAGTTCCTGTATCTTTTCCTGAAGCTGCTTTTTTTTCTCTTGATTTGTTTTGATCCGGTCACGAAGCTGCCCCCTATATAATTCCTGCAACTTATCCGCTTCGCCTGCCAACATTGCTTGATGTCTGATTGCAGATAATACAACATCCAAAAGCTCTGCTTCTTTTATGTTCTCTGGGCAGCACTCTTCCTGCTTGACCTCATAGTAATATCTGCAATAATAAGAAACATTTAATCTGCTTCTCCGCTGCATATTATGTCTGCAACCACCACATTTTACTAAGCCTTTAATGGGAGAATCCTTACTTCCCCTCCTCCGCTTTTCTCCCTCACAATATACCGTTTTATCCAGCAGCGCCCCATCTTCCTTTTCTATCAGTTTCGGAGTACCCTGTTTACCAAAGTCTTTACTATTCACAAGTTCAAACAGTTCCTTCGATATGATTGGCTCATGTGTTCCTTCGCACACTTTCCATTCATCTTTTGGCAGACACTTCGTTTTTCTTGATCCGACCTCGACAGTTTCCTTCTTGTGAAATACAGTATTGCCTATATACAACTCATTTCTCAAAATCCTTCCTATTATAGAGCCATTCCACAACTTTTTTTCTCCCCGGTACTTCCATTGATAATCGTAACCTTTTTTCATTGCGTATACCTGCGGTGTTGGAATGCCTTGATTATTTAGGTATCTTGCTACTTCCGCTTTTACCCCATATTCCGCATACTTTTCAAAAACCATGTGTACAATGGCTGCTGCTTCCTCGTCTATTATAATGCGGTTATGGTCAGAGGAAGATTTTTTATAACCAAATGCTGCAAAGGTGGCAAGGTAATTTCCCCTCATACGCCTGCCCATCAGATCATTTTTGATTTTAACGGAATTTTCCTCACTGAAATAATCATACATCAGGTTCTCAAACGCCACATCCATATCCGGTGTTGTCCCAATATAATCTTTGCTGTCAAAACTGTTATTGACAGCAATAAATCGAATATCCAGTAATGGAAATATCTTCTCAATGTAATTTCCCACTTCAATGTGATTTCTTCCAAAGCGGGAAAAATCTTTCACAATAATACCATACACTCTACCCGATTTCACATCTTCCAAAAGGTCTTGAATCCCCGGTCTTTCAAAGTTCTTCCCACTGAATCCGTCATCTACATATTCCTTTATGTCATAACCGGAAAATTCTGGTCTTTGCTCCACGAACCTGCGGAGAATATACCTTTGATTTGTGATACTGTTGCTTTCATCAACCATATCGCCATCTTCTTTTGACAGCCTTAGATACAATGCCAAAATAATCATTAAGTTACACCTCCTTCCGCATCCAGTTTTCGAGAAGATTAAAGCAATCCTGATACTTTAGCTTTACTTCCACTCTGTTATCTGCATAAAACTCTATTCTTTCAATACAGATTTCGACCATTGTTTCAGTCAATTTCTTTGTATTTTGAAAACGAATCCAATCAGACACCAATTTTTGTAATGCCGCCTGACATTTCCTTATTCTTTTTACCTCTTTGACATACCTATTCTCCTGTTGGTTATATAGTTCTATATTCTGGTGATATACACTTTTATATTGTAGAAATGCAGCTTGTGGAATACCACCCTCTGCATAATCACAATATTTCTGCATATATTCCTGTTCTAAAAGATTCCTTGCATTGACAACTTTCTGTCTTTTCAATTCTGTCTGTTTCAAATTTTCCTCAAAGGAATACTGAACATCTTTCTCAACCTGTTTCTTTATTCCTTTTATGAAACTTAAATGCTTTTGTATCGTAGTATAAAGAATATCGCACAATACATTCTCAGCAATACTCCTTGCATCGCATAGGTCATTATAGTTTCTATGTGTGCTGCATCTAAAAATCTTATACTGCTCTTTTTTTCCATTTATAAAGCGATATTCGCCTACCCTGACCATATTTGCCTTGCATGATCCACAAAACAGTTTTCCTTGAAATATATTTTTTTCATAAGCAATAAGCTGTCTGCCACAAGATGAATCCTGTTTTTTTCCTTTTGGCTGGCTTAATATCTTCTGGACATCTTCAAACACCTGCCTGTCAATAATTGGCTCATGATTATTCTCAATGACAATCTGTTCATGTTCCGGCACCGGACTTGCTTTTTTTCCTGCAAAAAAACTCTGCTCCGACTTGTGCCTTATAACACTGCCTATATATACAGGATTTTCCAAAATTCTTTTGATTGTGGAATAATGCCATACTTTTAATTCATCTTCCGGCTTCCGGTATACGCTGCCGGTTTGAATGTACTGTCCCGGTGTCTGAACACAATTCTTATACAGCCATCTGCTTATTGTATAATTGGAAATTCCCTGACTGCACTGCCTGAACATCTCCTGCACAATCGGGGCTGTCTGTTCACATATGACATAGTTTGTGCCGCTTTCATTCATCTGGTATCCATATGGAATTGTAGCACTGCGGTAAAATATCCCCTTTTCCTGTTTCATTCGGAATGTACTTCCGACTTTTTTGGAAATATCCTTTGCATACATTTCATGCATAAGGTTTTTGAGGGATATAAGCAACAGTTCCCGGCTACAATTCTCATCAGCACTGTCATACCTGTCAACAATGGATATGAAACGGACTCCCAAAAACGGGAATACCTTCTCAATGTAGTTTCCGGCTTCTATATACTCCCTTCCAAACCTAGATAAATCTTTGACAATAACACAATTGATGATTCCGGCTTTTAAATCAGCTATCATTCTGCTAAATGCCGGACGTGAAAAGTCCGTTCCTGTTTTCCCATCATCGACATACTCTCTCACTATGTTCAAATCAGGGAATCTGCTAACAAATTCCTGTGCTAGCTTTCTTTGATTTTCCAAAGAATCACTCCCTGTATAGTCACTGTCAACAGAAAGTCTTAGATAATTACCAACATCATATTTTTCAGGAGTTTTCTTTACCTGTGCAGATTTTTTTAAATACCTGTCTGCTGTCCTAGCCATTGCTGTCCACCTCCTCCATAAGACCAAGAGAACCGCAGTTCCCCGGAAGCGTCCCAACAATCTTGCATAGCGTTTCATATTCGTCCTGATACTTAAAAGTAATTTCAAGCCTGTTTTCTTCATAAACAGTAATTTTTTCTACCAAAGACAGCACTGTGCTTCTATCTAAAGATGTGATATTGCCCGTCTTAGTGAAAGTTTCAATCCATTCATTTGCAAACAAACCCTCTTTAAAGACCGTTTCTATTTCTTCCTGCAATTTCCTGATAGTTTCTTCTATTTCCGCACATTTACGGGCAAAACTGCCTTTAAACTGCTCATATTCCTTTGCAGAAATAACCCCTTCTGCAAGATCTCTATGTAAAGCCATTTCCACCCTTTTGCACTGATCCAGCTCATTATATTTTGCAAGGATTTCCTTGTCATTTGCCACTACATCATCATAGTTGATTTCTCTATTTTTGATTGTGTTTAAAAGTTCATCCAGTTTGGCAACTTGTTCGATATGCCTCCTGATTGCATCAAGTAGAATATCTTCTATTACTGACTGTCCTATGCTGTGACGGCTGCACCCTTTTCCTTTATTATAAGTAGCACATATGTAGTATACGCTCTGTTTATCTTTATATCTATTGCAGCGTCTTACCATGCTTCTTCCACATTCTCCACAGAACATTAAACCCGAAAGCATAAATAAAGTTTCTTCATCTGGTGATTTACGGGTATCAAGATTCATGAGTTTGGCAACATTCTCAAAATCAACCTTACTGATAATTGCTTCGTGTGTATTTTCTTTTACTGACCACTCAGATTCAGGTTTGTCAACAACCTTATCCAATTTGTAGTTGACTTTTTCACGTTTTCCCTGTTCAAGCACCCCGATATAAATTCTGTTTTTTAGTATGCGGCTTACAGCTACTGACGACCATTTTGCTTTTCTATTTTTTTGAAAACCGCTTTTATAATTCCCCCCAAGCTGCTTTTTGTACTCGGAAGGAGCAGCTACACCAAGCCCATTGAGCTTCTCTGCTATTGCTGCAGAACTTAACCCTTTCAATTTCCAGTCAAAAATCTTGCGTACAATGTCAGCGGCATACTCATCTGGTATGATTTTATTCTTATCTGTTTCCAGCTTCTTATAACCATATGCAACATGAGAACCAATATACAGCCCGTTCTCACGCATAACCTCTTGATGACTTCTTACTTTCCCGGATATATCCCGGCTATAATTGTCATTAACAAAATTTTTGACGGGAATTAACAAGTTTACATCGCTCTGTGTTGCTGTCAAACTGTCAAAATGATCCAGCACCGACACAAACCGGACATTAAATGACGGAAAAATCTTTCTCACATAACGTCCGGAATCAATATAATCACGCCCTAATCTTGATAAATCCTTTACAATAACCATATTTACCTTGCCACTGTAAATATCTTCACACATACGTTGAAAATTTGGACGCTCAAAATTAAGTCCCGTATAGCCATCATCTATATAAATGTCATAAAGGGTAACATCCGGCATAGACTCTAATGTTTTTAGTATCAATGCCTTTTGATTGGCAATGCTGTTACTTTCTTTCTTGTCCTTTACTGCCCGTAAATCTTCATCTTCTTTTGACAGACGCAGGTACACAGCAACCATATAAGATATGAATGAATTATTATTTTTCACAGAAAAATTATTCATACTATTTCCTCCTAATTTTATAGTGCTGATATAACCATAAAATCAGGGTTCCACATATGAATTTAGTCCTGAATATAGTCTAGCACA
This sequence comes from Lachnospiraceae bacterium, assembly GCA_029067085.1. Classification (GTDB taxonomy): domain Bacteria; phylum Bacillota; class Clostridia; order Lachnospirales; family Lachnospiraceae; genus UBA3282. Next base: position 78,525 of record JAIEFE010000020.1, read on the forward strand.
AAGTTCTGCATTTGTCCAATAAATACGCAATTTTATACAGCACTGGCAGTTTTTAGTATTAGTTCCTGTAACCGATCAGTGAGCGTAACCGTAGTATCTTCAAATCCTATCTTAACAATATATTCTCCATATCTGTAACAATAAGGGTTTTTAATTTGCTCAAGATAATCCTCTATCTGTCCTTCCCTGTTTTTTCTTTTATTTACTTCCACCTCCCTTATGTCTGCAAGTTCCTCACGCTTAACCGTCCTCACATCTACATTCTTCATTTCTTCTATACTCAATGTGCATACACCTCTTTCAACTTTCCACAATTCATTATATTGACATCTGCCTGTCCTATATGTATCCATGTCCACGTCACTCAAATATATTTTTTACTTGGTATGTCTACCAATAAAAATCCACACTGCGAATGGACTTTTATTGATAGGCATACTAAAAATATCCTCACAGGTGGCAGGCGGGAACTCTGCCCACATTGGACTTACACCATCATCTCTCTATGTGACTGACTACCGTCAGAAGTATCATTATCACGAAACTGCTTCTTCGCCAATAGAACTCCCACTTCCTAATTTCAGGAAGTTTTCTACTCCAACACTGATATTTTCCGCTCGTGCCTTTGCTTCAACATTATAAAATGCTTCTTCACTTTCAATCCCATACTGGGACAGACAGTCGTAGCGTATCTGTTGCATAGCTACACAGTTTCTCACGTCCTGTGAGGTTATTGCATATTCAGTTGTCAAGGTACATCTGCACATACTCCGGTCAGCCAGCGGAAAGGGACACCGCCAACCTTCTGTTATGCAACTTCAAAAGCCAATATCTTTGTAATCAGCTTTGTTTCTAATCTGCGACGTAAAGTTTCATCAACACAGTAATGCGGATTGCCGCATTCGTCATAGAGCCTTCTTGTAGCCAGAGCTGCAATATAACCCTCATAATGTTTCAGAACCTTATTGATTGCTTCCACATCGCCGGAAGCCGCTGCCGCTATGATATGGTAGGGCAGCAATTTTGAACACTTACTTGATTTCTCCATTTCTGATACCTTCCATAATCTTTTTTAATGCTTGAAGTGAGCTGACACGATGATGATGAATGGTACTCCTGACCAGATTCATGTGCTTTGCAATTTCCGTATCTGACATATCCATGAAAAAAGACAGCAGAATGACATTCCGCTTTTTCTCCGGCAGATACTTCAATGCTTCGCCAATAAGCTCGTCCTTTACCTCAATGTCATAATCAAGGACACGAAACATTTCTGATTCCGCTATGTACTCGTCCACAGTATTCAACCGATTCAACTCCTCCTCTGGCACTTGTGATAAAGAAATTTCGTGCCTGCCCCGGTACTCCATTTCCTTTTCGTAGTTGACTTTTTCACCATGCAATACCATTTTGCAGAAACTGTCAAACTGATGCCTGACCGTCTGCTTTTTCTCGGAAGAAGATTGCTCCATAAGAGTTCACCTCCTTCCGTATCCAAATGGAACAGAGTGAAATAGTTCTCCCTTTCACTCCATATCCCAATTGGGAGTAGGTAAAGCGTCGAAAACTCTCCAACTTTTTGAAAAAGTTTTCAAATATATAAAAAACGCCCTGACAGGCTGATGCCCGCTGGACGTTATTTATATCTGATATTCTAATTTCTCCACACACTACAAGTGTGCATAGTTCACTTTTCAGGTTATAGCTTGCTGCATTGCCAGCAAAACAAACTATAAAAGAACCTTTCCACGCCAAAAGCAGAATAGATTCCAAATGTCATAAAAATATCCTTTAGACCGTTCAGAACACATAAATTCCCCTAAACGTACCCAAAGGATAAAATTAACGTGAAAAAACCTTTGAATACTGCGTTTTTTTATATGCAATATCCAAAGTCTTTCTATTCTGTTATGTGCATTATGCCCCTTTGATAAAGTGAAATATTAGTGCATTTTCAAAGTAAAATGTGCAATATACACTATACATGGAGGTGCATATATGGCAAGGACTAAGAAAATTGACAAGGAAATGGGATTCCGTCTGAAGCAGGCTAGAACCGACCAGAAGCTGACCTATGAAGAATTGGCTGAAAAATCCGGTGTTTCATCACGCTATATCAAAGAAATTGAAAATCATGGAAATGTACCAAGCCTTGAAAAACTAGGGCAGCTCATACGAGCCTTACATATTTCCGCTGATCCTTTCTTTTATCCAACTGCTCCGGCAGACAACCTTGACTACCGAAGGCTTTTGGTTTATCTATCACAATGCACAGAAGAACAGATAACAACTATTCTTGCCATTGTGGAAGCCTATCTTCGGACTTATAAATATCCCAAAGAATAGGATACTTGAAATAACTTGATTCTAACTTGATTATTTCTCGATTATTTCTTAATTTTTAAAATAAAAACAAGGTAACTCGCCCAAATTTGCCAGTCGCCTTGTTTTTTATCTTCTTATCATCTATATGAAAAAGCAACGATCTGTAATTTCCATTACAAACCGTTGCTTATATTTTTGTTGAACCGATAGCCGACACCCCAAACTGTTTGTATATAAATTGGCTCACTTGGATTTCCTTCTATCTTTTCTCTTATGTTGTGGATATGGCTCATGACAATATTGTAATCACCCGCATATGCTTCTTTCCAAACAATATCATATATCTGTTCTTTGCTGAATACCCTGCCGGGATTACTGGCTAACAAACACAAAATTTCAAACTCAATATATGTAAGTTCAATCTCTGCATCATTAACCCAAACGCTTCTTTGCACAAAGTCAATTTTCAATGCTCCCTCTTGGATTAGCTTTATACTCTGTAATATATTATATTGTTCAAAATTACTGCTACCGTTTACAATGTTCAATATTCCTCTATAAATATCTTCCTCATCATCGGTAAAAGATAAAATCATTACTTTTCCCAAGTTAATCACCTTATTTCACTTTTATCATATACATTGTCATTCTATTCATATTGTTTACTAGAATCACTTTTGAACAAAAACCAAGCGTCCCATATTCAAGGCGGGTAAGTGGAACGTCCTCCCCGTCCCAGAGTACCCTGCGTTGGTACAGCTTGATTTCAAGACCGGGAAAGGAGAGAACTGGGCTTGTAACAGCCTGCACAGTTTTAAGACCGATTTCGTCTGACAGGACGAAAAGTACCCTTTCTATTGCCTTTTCTTCATCATCATTGAAAGATAATATTAGTATTTTAGCTATGGTATCAGCCCTCCTTTGTCGCTTAGAAACGCCTATGCCCCTTATAATAAGTCCGAGCATATTTGTTTTTCTACAAAATACCCACCGCTTCCATGATGTTCTGGGTATAAGCTGTGATTGCAGAACCCATAACTTCTGGAGCAGTCGTATATGTATACCTGCTTGTATCCATTGTATGGTTAGCGAGAACCTCTGCCATAGCCTGCTTTTTATAAGCTATCTCAATCTGCTCTTTCCGTTCCTCCGCAGCTTCCTGACTACGTTCCAGACTTTCCTTCCGTTGTGCTGCTTCTTTCTCCCGTTTTGCTTTATTGATTGCATTCACTTCTGCCACACGTTCCGGGGAATCACTGCAACCACTGATATACGTTACGCTTCCGTCCTCATGGACTACCACACCACCCGGTTCATAGACAAGTCCCTTTGCCGCAAACGAAGCCGTCAGCATCGGAGTGGCATTAAAGAAATCATCTATTTTGCCCTCATAGTAAGCAGCCTTTTTCGGATCATTTGCCATCTGTTCCAAAATGTTCGGTGCTATCACAACGTCATTGCCGCTCATGCTCTTTCCCGCCCGTTCAAGACTCTGCTGATCTTTCCCGACACTCTGGATTTTCACATTGCCATACTTTGACTGGAGATATTCCGTATACGCATCCACTTTTGATGCGCCCGCCTCTCCCGTTTTATGTAACTGCTCTGTGAACCCTGTTCTGTTTGTACCTGTTTTCTGTGTCTTGTTTGCGTACTGGTACATTCCCGCCAAAGCTCCGTTTACTCCTAAAATACTCATAATCATTCTTCTCCTTCCTGATCAAAATTCCTGCCACAACTCCTCTGTCATTCAGAGCTGCCTATGTCCCCTTACAATAAGTCTAGGCAGTCCGCAGAAGCAAAGGTTTATGCGCCTCTGCGGAATATGTTTTTTAACTATGAAATTTTAATGCTTTAAGTTCGCATAATAATCCCAAACGCTGTTAAGGACATTTCGTTCAGAAGATGAAATCCCCAAATTCAAACGAACATGATTCAAACTGCCTGTTTGCTGCTTTAACATTCCACTGTTTTCCTTGTTAATTGCAGACATAAATGCATTATAGGCTTGCTCTTTTATTCCTGTATTTTGATTTTTCGCTGTAGCTTTTTCTGTTTCTGACTTACTGGAATGATAGTTTATCTGCACTTTGAAATCTTTCAGTTCACTCCAGATTTGTGTAGATGTCGCCATGAGCTTGCTATGTGTTTCATAGGCATTATCTAACATTTCCAGTTCTTTCTCTTTTGTCAACTCCTGTGTGCTTCCGTCCTCCGCAGTATAATATTCTTTCTGCCTGTCAGATGCCGCATACTTTTCTTCTATACGGTCTTTCATTAACTGATACGCAGAAACCATTTTATTTACATAGCTGTCAAACGTGTCTGTCTTTGTTCCCTCCTCTTTTTCAAACTTCGTTTTCAGCGCATCTACGCTTTCTTGTGAATAATCTTTTGACACTAAATCATTAGAAACCGCTCCTCCTCCCAGCTCTGACATGATCTTTTCAAAATCATTCATCATGCCATATATGCCGGAATTCATAGATGACAGTTTTCCAATATCTTCGCCCTGCCCCAATCTCCCTATCGCAGAGACTTTTTCTCTTAAAGCATTGCGTCCTTCTTCTGAAATATCCACACTATCACTCTGCCTCTGATTTGACACACTGTTTTTATCCGCCTGCTGTAAACGTTGCTTTATTCTATCGGCATCTACCCGATACGAATATGACGGTGTTCTTTGTAAATTATTTACATCCATTACTTAACTTCCTTTCTTTTCTCATTTATTCATTCCTGAACATTGTAACATTCATAAAATCACCTTCTGTCAAGCCTGTTCTGACTTTTTGCTATTCTTTTCCTCAACCTCTTTTTTATTAGTGGTTTTTGAAGATGTATATGAACTTGTATCTCTATCATCCCCGACTTTTTTATCCAGTGTGCTGGAAAACAGCTTTGAGAGGGTATCAGAATATCTGCCACTGCTTGTATAGGTTGTTCCCTTAATCCCCGCCGCAGTATTAGCAGCAACATTACTGAGACAGCCCGCTTTTTGGGATATTTTATCAGCAAAAGAACTCGATCCGGTAAACAGTGACTTCAAGGTGCTAATATTAGCTTCCTTTAAAGCATCCTCATCCAGTTCCAGTTGGTTACCCTTTCCTATAGTGATTCCCACCTTTGAAAGCAGGTTCTGGGCACTGTCTGTTATACCTGTCATCCATGCTGCATTGCGGAGTACATTTTTGGTTTCAGAATCGCCCGCCTGTTTCACTACAGCGTTATAATCTTCAATAAAGGATTTTACCGCTTTTGTAATGGCATTCCAGTCATAATCCTCTACCTCAGTTTCTTCTCCTGTTTCCTCGTCTTTCTTCTTAATCTTCTTTTTTTCCCAAAGAGAAGAATCGTTCAGGGCATCCGCAGATTTTTTTAGGGAATCTGCGCTTGACCTCATAAGTGTCAAACTTTGCTTGCTATCTCCCGACACTGCGCTTTCTGCATCCTGTTTTGCATAATATGCTTTCAACAGCTTTCCATAACTTCCGTTTTTAATGGAAGCATAGTCGGAAAGCAGGTTGCCGGAAGAATTAGTAGTCCCACCCATAAGGGCAGAGAAATCATAACCTGTATCGTAGTTTGCATAGTTGACATAATCATTAAAATTAACCGCTGACATGAACTTTACCTCCTATAGACGAATGTCAACTGACACATATGCTGTCGGCTGTGGGATTGTACTTTCTGCTGATGTACTGTTTGAAACAGAATCATCTGATTGTGTATTGACACTATCGGAACCTGATACCGTTTCTTTCTGCCTATCTACACCAGACACATTTTCGTCTGAACCATTTTCCTTTGCACCTACTGTTTTTGCGTCCTTGTCGTCTGACTTTTCTTCCTTGCTGTCTGCTTTTGCTGCTTCCTCCATTGTTTTACTTGCGTCTGCCAAAGTGGAAAGCTGTGATGAAGTCGCTGCCTGTGCTTTCTGCTGCACATCAGCAAGTTCTTCTTCCTTTTTCTGTGTATCATTGCCTCTGACCTTATCCAGCTTAATTTCAGATTCCAGAATCCCGGCTCTGCCCTCCATTTTTGTAGCCACGCTGCCCTGTACTTTCGCCTGCTTCATGGAAGTACCCGCAGAAATCATTGCTGTCATGCTTGCCTGTGAAAGTCCGGTGCTTTTACTTCCTGCCTTTGCGCTTCCGGTGTTTCCACTTCCGCCAAGCATATCGTCCATAGAAGAACCTTTTGCCTGCTGTTGTTTCTCCCTACGCTGCTCCATTTGGTGCTGTCTTAACTGCACATTCAAGTCGCTGATCTGCTGCTGTATTTCCTGCCGCTTCTTCATTTTTTCCTCTAATGTCATATCCTCATTAGAAGAAAGCTCCTGCAACTGCTTCTGTGCATTGGCAATCTGGTTTTGAATATTCCGGCTGTAAGAATCCGTTGCCTGATTCATTCCCATTTGTCCCATTTGTGTGTTTGCTCCATTGATACCGTTGATTGTCATTTTCTTTTTCCTCCTTGACTTTAAAATTTGAAATCCGTTTACTTATGCCTTTAAGTCCATATTTAAGCCCGTAACTGCCACACTGTCCTTATCAGCTTTGGTAGCAACCACATTTTCATCATCTTTGTTAATGACTACTGAACCTTTCCACTTATCGCCGAACTGCTCCTTGCCTGCTTCGTCCAATTTCTCCTGCAATTTTTCCTTTTCTTCCCGGCTTGCTTGACGCTTTTCCTCAATCTTTACTTTTTCCTGTTTCTTTTCCTCATTCTGCTTGCGAATTTTCTCTGCATTTTCAGACATGGTTTGTAAATGGGACTTTGTATCATCTTTTTGTACTATTGACCATTTACTAATCCCACCGTCTTTATCAATCGCCCAACCTTGCGCTACAACGTGCCAACCTCCAGCAGCAACTTGACGAGCATTTTGTTCGTCACATTCTTGCATAGCTGCAATATTTTCTTCATACTCTTTTTCTAATTTTGGATCACTTGCCATTTTAGATAAGAACTGCGGAGAGATTGCAACATTTACAGTCGAACTAGAACCGTATTTCATTCCCCTAGAATAATCAGCAGCTACAAAGCTGTAATTGCTATACTTCTTAGAGAGGTATGATAATTCATCTGCTGCTGTCTTTTTTACGGTACTGCTTGTTTCCGTAGCTTCCTTTGTCGTGCTGCTTTCAGCTGTCTTTTTCTTGTTGTCCGTAGTGTTCGTGTAGCTGTTTGCATAGCTGCTATAATTGCTATAATTGTTACTGATTTCCATTGCCATAATGTTATCCTCCTACAATTTTAATATTGTTTATTCCAATGGCGGCTTCTTTGTCATTCGGAGCCACCCATACCTCTTATGGTAATTCCGGGCATATTCCTTACGCCTTTTCCGCCTATTTTCAATTATTGTTTCGGAGTTAAATTTCACAAGCTAAACTGATATGCGGTGAACCGACCTTTTTCTGCTGTGAACCCAAAATAATACCTCCCACGCCAGAAAGTTTTTCCTGACATAAGAGGTTTTTTCTTTCATTCCATCATCAACATAATACTGAGGCGGAATTCATCATCTTTTAAATCAATAGCTATATCTCCGGAATATTTCCTTGCCACTATGCGGATATTGGACAATCCATACCCATGACCGTCCTTCTTTTCTTTTGAAGTAACAGGCAGACCACGTTCTTCATCCCATTTCAGATTTCCGGTGAAGCTGTTGCTGATCTCAATCATATAGGCATTATTACTATGGTAAGAAAAGACTGATATATGTGGTGTTTTGCTCTTTTCCACATTCTCCATTGCGTTTTGCAGGGCATTATTTAGTATTACACTGATATCAAAGGCGTTGATATTCGTGCCAATGGGATAATAAAAATCTGTTTGGAAATGTATCTTCCTTTTCTCTGCTTCACTTTTCAATTCCTGCAGGATCACATCCGTTACGGGATTCCCGGTTTTTATCTCTCCTGCTATTAGAGAAAGGGCAGATTTCAGTTCTTTGCCATAATCCATTGCTTCCTCTACATTGTTTCCGGCATAAAGCCTTTCCAATGTAATGATATGGTTAGTCATATCATGTCTGATGCTGCGTATGCTCTGATACAAGCTCTCCACCTGTCCGATATGCTGTCTGATACTTTCAACTTGTATGGCAAGCAACTCATTCTGCAATTTTTCTTCCTGCCTCGCCTTGATGTTCTGGAACAGTACGGTCATTACCACTATTGTAATAATAGATATGCCAAAGTGCAGAAATGCCAGCCCATTGTATAAGCCAGAAATAGGCTCCATCCAACTCATTCCTGAACTGGTCTGATAATTTATCAGGATTCCATATCCGGTCATTCCTGTGACAGAGGGTACAATTAGCATGAACATTTCCTTTATACTCATATCTTCCCTTTTATAAACATATGTTTTTACGATATATCTTACACTGATTCCTAACAATACAAAACCGATTACAGTATCCAGCAATTCCACTCCGCCAAATATCAAAATCTTTGTCACCATATGTTTTTCTGCCATATAGAAGGTATCAGCTACTACCCTTACATTATATATGGCATCTGTTATGATTCTTGTCATATAATCCGACAACCAGTGCAGGGAAAAAAAAGTTACCACTATGAATATCTTCTGTTTATAATTCCTGCGGTCTATCCTGCACATGACAGTAAAAGCCGACAGCATCCCCAAACCATATGCTGCAAATGTGTTTATCTGTATTGGCACGAAATATAATATCAGCATTGTGGCAAAATAAGCGATTCCTACACAAAATGCCCCCTTTTTGTTTTCCATGAATGGCTTTGCAAAGCGGAACAGGATATAACCTGTTCCATACATTGCCACTATTGCATATATCGCAGACACTATCGTCAAATATATATCCTTGTGTACCATCTATCTTCTCCCTTTCCTCTGGTTATACCTCAGATACTGTTTCACAAACTCTCCGTAATTCTGCTTCGCCATAAGCGCCTGCCCTTTTTTCAGATAAACCGTTGTCGCATCATATTTCCTGATAAACCCAAAATTCACAAGAAACGATCTGTGAGTGCGGAAAAACTCATCTCCTGCTTTTTCTTCCAGTTCTTTCATTTTTCCATAATATTCTATATCTGCATCCATCGTATGCAGGATCACTTTCCGGTCAAATACCTCCGCATATACAATATCCTCCAGATTGACACTGACATGCTCTCCCCCTGTGGTAATCATAAGGCTCGGCTGTTCCCTTTTTCTTCCTGCCCTCTCCTGCTTCTTTCTGTCCTCAGACTGTTCTACAGCATTCAGTAGTACCTCGGCAAATTTCCCGTCTTCAAAAGGTTTTACCAGATAATGGAATGCCCCTACATCGAACGCCTGAAACACAAAATCGTCCAAAGCGGTCACAAAAATAATGATTGCTGTTTTATTTCTTTTACGCAGTTCCTTTGCTGTTTCCATACCATTCTTCCCCGGCATCTGAATATCAAGCAGCAGAATATCCGGCTCTCCAGCTGACAAAAGCAGTTCTTCCCCCGACTGGTACAGTGACAGATCTGCTTTCGGATAGAGCTTCCCTATCTTTTCCGCAAACATATCCCTGATTTCTTTTTCATCGTCACATACTGCTATCTGCATTTTTTTCACTCCTTTTATTCTTCTTATAGTTATATCGGAATAATACTGATGCTGCGATAATGGGAATGACGTGGAACGGATATTTTCTGCTGTAAATTATCCTGCATCCCTTCTTACATTATTGTGTAAGGTACTTAAAAAATCCTCGTAAGTTGAGCTTTACACAATCCAAGAGGATTTTTATTTTACTTCTCGATAAATCATCTTTCCTGCGGCATCAGATTTTGTATGGCTACGTCTATGACATTGATTACTCAGAGCTACGAGAATAAGCGTGTAATGCATTATTGAATTTAATATTTTTATTTGTCTGATGCTTTTGTGTTTTTCGTTTCATTTTCACCTTTTGCTATTATCCAATCCAAATGTATTTTAATTCACTTTTCCAAAATCAAAGAACCGACAAACTGACTTGTTCATCGGTTCTGCATCTTATCCTCTGGCTCTTTGGCATACAAATATTTATACAACACTCCATATTTATGTTTCTATATCATAAGTTATACAGCTGCACATTTAAGCTAATATCTAATTACACTTTTTATGATATAGCCGACACAAATATATTCCTGCCAATAACAATATAGGAAATATTACCCCTGCCAAAATGCCTGTTTTAAGATTATTGCCTAAAACACTTGAAACCATGCCAACTACTGTAGGTCCTCCTGAGCATCCAACATCTCCTGCCAATGCGAGTAATGCAAACATCGCTGTCCCTCCTTTAGCAATGGAAGCTGACGCTTTACTAAAAACTCCCGGCCACATAATACCAACTGATAATCCGCACAACGCACAGCCAATAAAACCAACTATCGGGCTTGGTACAAGAGAAATACAGAGATATGCAATAATGCACAAAACGCAACTACCTGTCATAAAGTGTTCCAAATCAATTTGTTCTCCATATTTCCCGTAAAAAGCTCTTGCGCTTCCCATCAAAAACGCAAACAACATCGGTCCCGCCAAATCTCCGATTACCTTACTCACCCCCAACCCTGTTTCCGCAAATGTAGATGCCCATTGACTTACTGCCTGTTCGCTTGCTCCGGCACATATCATCATTACCATCAGCACCCAAAATATCTTCCTGTGAAAAAGTTGTCCAATCGTTAATCCTTTTTCTCCCTCATTCACCAATGAAGCAATAGGTACTTTTGTAAAGAAAATCATATTGATGAAAGGAACAACTGCCCATATACATGACATAATCTTCCATCTTTGGATACCAAAAATTTGAAAAAAAACTGTAGATAAAAGCACTACCGCTACATGCCCCCAACAGTAAAAAGAATGCAGAAGGCTCATGGCTTTCTCTTTATTTTGGGTAGGGCAGGCTTCCACTATAGGACTTACCAATACCTCCAATAATCCGCCACCCACTGCATATATGGCAACCGCAATCAACAGACCTATAAAAGAACTTCTGCATATATCAGGAAGAATAGTCAGAAAAACAAGTCCAGTCACTGCGCAGGCATGTGCAATAACCATTGATGCCCGATAACCTATCCTGTCAACAAAAGTAACCGACAAAATATCAATCAACAATTGCAACCCAAAATTAAATGTAATGAGTAGCGTAATCTGTGTCATCGGAATACCATAACTGCTATGAAAAGTCAGAAAAAGAAGCGGCACAAAATTATTTACAATTGCCTGTACAATATAACCAATAAAACAGGCATAAAGTGTTTTATTATAGCTTTTATCCATATCAGAAATCTCCTTTTTTTCATTCTCACAGCTTCTGCATCCAGTTCTTTTTTCTAAATATTACCAATGAAATAACCACACGCACACACTCTTCCATAGACAGTACAAAATAAATTGCCGCAATAGGCAAATGAAGCACAAAAGCCGAAAACAACCCAAGAGGTACGCCAAATATCCATGTGCCAATCAGATCAACTGCCATTACATAGGTTGTCCTGCCTCCACTCCTTAAAATCCCACCTAAAATCATATTCTGCACTTTTACCGGGGCAACAAAAGCGTATGCTATAAGCAGATACCCTGTTATCTGCCTTACATCATCTTCTACCTTAAAAATCAATACATAATATTTATGAAACACTATTACAAACACTGACAGTAAAATGGAACAGGCAAGCCCCGTATACATCAGTCTTTTGGAATCCTGATAAGCACTCCCTGTATCATCAGCCCCCAGCCTTTTGCCAATCATCACTCCAGCTGCCTGCGATACGCCGCTTAATGCTCCCATTACCAATGCCTGCAAAGGATTGGTTAGCGTCATAGCAGCGAATGCTTTTGTTCCTACATGACCATAAATAGACGCATAGACGTTTTCTCCAAGACTCCAAAAAAATTCGCATATAAGCAGCGGCATTAAAATAACCATATACTGTTTTATATGCGCCTTGTCTGTCCTGATTACAATTGGAATTTTCCATGAATGTTTCCGGTACAAACCGAAAAATAATATAACTGTAATGATACAGCCTGATAACTGCGCAATTACTGATGCCCATGCAGCTCCTTTGACGCCCATTGCCGGAAATCCTGCATTGCCAAATATAAGCACATAATTTAAAACAGTATTGATCACACTGGCAAAAATGCCCGCATATAACGGTATTTTTGCTGCCTGCACGCATCTAAGATATGCAGATAAAATTGACGTGACTGCTACGGGTAAAAAACTGAGCGCATATATCCTCAGATACTCCACTCCTTCCTGTACCGTAACAACATCATTTGTGTATAATCCCAAAATCTGAACTGGCATAATCACACTTGATGAAGTGAAAAACGCCACTAATATCAAAGACACTGTTAAATTTGTGTAAAAGCTTCGTCCTACCTCTTTTATGTCTTCCTTCCCTATATATTGTGCTATCATAATACCTGCCACAGATGCTACAGCAGCAATTACAACCGAATAAATGGACGCAAACTTTCCTCCTAACCCAATGCCTGCAATGCTGATGCTTCCAAGCTGCCCTGTCATAATCTGGTCTACAACGGAAAAAGAAGACTGCATCAGACACTGTAATGTTACGGGAACAGCAATTTGAAGCAATTCCTTTTGAAATTCTTTTCCGCCTCCCGTCATTTTCGGTTTTCTCCTATCCACTCCACAGCAAAATCTACCAATGCTCTTTGGCTCATCATGGAAAGGATACCATTCCCCAATGATACATGACGCACCTGACCTGTCTGCTCAAATGCCTCTCCGATTGCTGAAAAGTCCTCTCCATCTACAGCCAATGTTTCATAGCTTTTCCATACCCTCTGCCCGTCAACCCGTATGGCACTGCTTTCGATAACTGTATGCTTGCCCGGATACTCAGCCCGTACATCTGCCAAATGCAAGGAAGTATTTTTATCATAGCCAACTCCAATCAACAGTACATATCCATCAAGTTCATACAACCTGCCAATAGGTGAACTGTTACCAAAAATATCCGATAGGTCATGATTTTCTGTCAAATATCCCGCATAATGTCCCCATGCCGCTACTGACCTTGCAGGGTGGTCGCTTCTAAGTGTCCCTGACCACTGCCGGAACATTTCCGACACAGTCCCCATCGTATTTGTTGGTGTAATCCTTTTATCATAAGCAGGAATATTTTCACGTATAACATCCCACCATTCTTCCGGCTCCTGCCAGTAAACCCCTGTCTTTGGATCTAAGTTTTTCCATGACTGTGTTGGCATCATGATAGTTCCTTCTTCGCCAACGCTTTCCAGTAATGCTTCAATAACCGACTGTGCGCCGCCACATACATATCCCAGACTGCTCAGCGATGTATGTACCATAACTGCCTGCCCTTTTTTTACACCCACCTCCTTTAAAGCAGCTTTAATATCATTAGGAATTACCAGTTTTCTCTTTTCCATCTTATTATTCCTCCAATCTATGTTAAAGCAGTTGTAATAATAATAAAATGAACTGTGATGAATTACAAAGGTTAAGCGCATAACCCATGCCAAAATTCAGTTGCTTTTTTTGTGCAATTTTACATCATATACTGTGTCGCGCTCTATCAGAGTTACCGGAAGCAATACGTTGTTTTCCCTGCATACGCCATCTTTTAACTGTTTTAACATTTGAAGCGCCAAAGCTGCCCTCTCATTGTAATCCTGTTTTATCGTAGTCAGTGGCGGTACGAACTTTTCACATTCCCTCACGTTATCAAACCCGATCACTGACATGTCCGCCGGTACGGACAACCCTGCACTTTTCAGGAATTGAATAAAATCCATTGCATAATAATCAGATACTGCAAAAACTGCCGAATATTTTTTAATTTCTTCCAAATGTTCTCTGTAAAAAATAGTACGGGCTTCCTGCTCCATAGGAATAACCATAAGCTCTGCTCTTGGAAGTTCACTTTTTAATCCCCTAAACCTATCCAAATCCATGCAGATATTGTTATCCGATATGCAAAGCACATCCCTGTGCCCCCTGCTTTTCAGATAATGCCCAGCCTGTACTCCACCGTCAAAATGGTTGACCTCGATGTTTACAAGATTTCCGGAACTTTCCATGTACCCATCGTAAACTACAAAAGGAATATGCATCTGTTCCCTCAGTTTCTTATAATCCTGTTCACAAAAACCAATCAACACCATGCCTTCCATATTCCACATGGAAGCAAACTTTGGGATTTCACTCCATTTTCCGGTTACTTTGAGCATAAGGAATTTATCTGCCTTCTCCATCTCTTTTGCCAGTGCATTTACCGATGCAGAAATAAACTGGTCTTCCAGCGTATGCCCCTCATATTTCTCATGGTCATTGATAACCACCCCGACAATTTTAGAATCATTCTGTGCCAAAAGTATCCCTGCCATATTCGGAATATATTGTCGCTTTTCCAAAAGCTCCTGCACACGCTTGACCGTTTCGTCCGATATTTTCTTTGTTTTTCCATGAATTACATTCGATACAGTAGCAGTACTCAAGCCTAATTCTTCAGCAATATCAGCAATCCTTATCCTTCCATTTTCCATACACATCAATCCTCTCTTTATGACTACAGGCACTATAATTTTCAGAAATATAAAATCCCCTGTGACTTTTCAACACTGTCTGCTCCGGCGGAATCCCTATTAACCATTCTTCCATTTTATTATAAGTAAAAAAATCTCTGTCTACAAGGCAAAAGCCCTGCTAATTGCAGGGCTTCCCTAACTACCGTTTTATTTCTCTGTACAGATCATTACCCCTGCCTTTCAGCTTGTTTCACATTAAATCTTTAAAAATAATATCTTGGAACCACTTAAAAACGACAGCTCTGATTTTCTCAAAGCCGCCGCTCCATAGGTGCATGAAAATACCTCTGCTGGACGACGGCTTTTTTTCTTTTGCCGTCGCTCGGCAGATTGGTCTAATCATTGTTCAAATATAAGGCTGTAACATTTCTAACTGTTTATTTAACTTCTTCTTTCTTAAATCTAAATATACTTGCCACAATTCCCAATAAACACATAATCAGAATGATACATATTGAAATTTCTTTAGGGCAATTCAGCCCAGATGAACGTCCAATTACAAGAAGATAAGACGCTGACCACGGATAAAATCCTGCTATCCCTGAATTTGATAAAACGACATTTATCAAACTAATTACAGCAATGGCAATTAGTGGCGCAACAAATCCCTTTGTCCTTATCGTAAGATAAATAAAAGGTGTCTGTGTAGCACATAATAATACCCCTCCAAAAAGCATTTTCAGAAAGAAGAATATAAAGGACGGAATAGTAAGCTGTGTTACCGGAATAAAGCAGTTACACAATAAAGCCAATACTAAAATTTCTAACCATGAAACCAACATGAACATAAAAGTTACTATTGCACAGAAAAGCAATTTCCCACAAAGGAATACTGTTTGCGAAACCGGAATGACAAAAATGTTTTTCAGTGTTCCATCTGTATATTCACGGCTGATTATCCACGCACCCAAAATTGTTAATACCATCGGCGCAAATAAAAGCATCAGAAACATTATTGCGCCATCATAGAGGGAGAATAGACTTATTTCAGCTTCAGTATTAGATAAATAATTTGTGACAGCTTTTACTATAACAAAGAAAGGAACGATTAGTGTGCCTAATATTCCAATCAAAAGAAACTTTGAACGTTTCAACTTTATATATTCACAATGTAATAAACTAAGCAATTCCCTCACCTCCAGTTATTCTTTTAAAATAATCTTCAAGACTGTCCTCGCAGGTATGTGCTTCGGAAACTTCCAAACCATTCTCAACAAATACGTTCACAATTTTTGTTACTGATAAGTCAAGGTTATACAGCCTAATATTATGGTCATCTTGTACTGAAAATTGCTTTTCTCCAAAAGTCTGTTCCAAAATCCTTGCCGCTTGTGCCGTATCAGATATAGAAAAATGAATATATTTACCGTTTTTTTGTTCCAGTTCGGCAAGACTTTCTTCTTCCAACAGCACACCTTTGTCAATAATGCCAATATCATCAGCGAGCAACGAAATTTCAGACAATATGTGACTGGAAATAAGAATTGTTTTTTCTTTCTCATCACATAACTGCCGAATAAAAGAGCGCACCTCTGCAATTCCAATAGGGTCAAGACCGTTAATTGGTTCATCCAGTATCAATAGTTCCGGATCATGCATAATTGCAAGGGCAATAGCCAAACGCTGCTTCATGCCAAGTGAATACTGAGAGAACAATTTTTTGTCCTTATAGGGCAGGCTGACTAAATCCAACGCATCTTTTATTGCATGAGGATTAGGCACTCCCCGCAAGTTTGCAAAAATACGCAAATTTTCTGTTGCTGTCAGGTTTGGATAAAAGCCGGGAGCTTCAATCAAACATCCAATACGGGGAAGAATCTTCCTCTCGTTTCCACGCAAAGGCTTTTCCCAAAGCAGCACTTCCCCTATTGTCGGCTGCGTAAGCCCAAGCAACATTTTCATGGTAGTGGTTTTTCCCGCACCATTCCTCCCAAGCAGTCCATATATCCTTCCTTTCCGAACATGGATATTTAGATTGGCAACACTTTTCTGCGTTCCATACTGCTTTGTAAGATTTTTTGTCTCAATCACATATTCGCTCATGACAAACCTCCTTTCGTATCTGCTATTCTATCATGCTAACCTTGCCAAAACCTTGCCGTAACCTTGCTTTTTTCATGTTTTTCGTCTGCTTAATATGTGAAATCCCTGCATTACTACAGGGATTTGGAAAATAGTATTGTAAATGTTGCACCCATGCCTTGTTGGCTGTCCACTTTAATTTTTCCGCCCAGTGCATTGACAAGTTCCATTGTAATAGATAAGCCTAATCCATTTCCTTCGGAAGAACGTGAACGGTCACACTGATACATCCTCTCAAAGATGTGCGGGATATCAGTGGAAGAAATGCCTTTACCATTATCTGAAATAATAATTTTTACTTGTTGTTCATTTTCCAATAATTGCAAAGCAAGTTTATTACCGCCACTGTGCGTTAGCGCATTTTGAAACAGATTATTGAGAATACGGGTATAGGCATGAGGATCAACCCTTAAAGAATATTCATATTCGGGAATATCAAAATCATATTCAAAATTACGGTATTCCAAGGTTGGAACCCACTCCGCAACAATATTGCGGGTCAGCTCATTAAAATCACATAATTCAAAATGAAAAACCTGTTCTTTAGCGTCCAGTTTTACCCACTCAAATAATGTTTCTACAAAATTTTTTAAATGATACGCTTTTTCTACTGCGACACGGATATAGGATTCCTTTTCTTCTCCTGTCACAAGACCATTTTCAATGGCTTCCAAATAGCCAACCAGTGAAGCTAATGGCGTTTTTACGTCATGAGAAAGACTTGTCATGAGCCGCTTATATGCCTGTTCGGATTGCTTTTGCCAACTAAGCTGTGACTGGCTCTTGACAGCAATTTCATTGATTGAATAACAAATCCGCTTTGTCATATCGCTTTTTTTCGCTAACACTCGGCGGTTCTGATTTCCAGATTTTATATCCTCAAGGGCTTCTTCAACAATAGATAGCTGTTCCCGAACACGCCTAAGTTTCATAACAAGAAATAAAATGATGAAAAACATGATACAGAGAGCAATCAATAAAAATGGATTGAAATTCATGCTATGCCTCCCTGTTGAAACGGTAGCCGACACCACGGACAGTTAAAATGTAAAAAGGGTGTTCCGGGTCTGGTTCGATTTTTTTCCGCAATTTGCTGATAAAAGACATAATATTACTATCATCAAAAGCATATTCTTCCTCCCATACATTGGTATAAATCTGCTTTTTCGTAAACACTTTTCCTTTATTTACCGCAAGAAAAGAAAGCAGGTCAAATTCTTTTCCCGTAAGTTCTACCGGCACATCGTTAATCAAAACAATACGGTTAGCATTATCAATCACCATTCCTTGAAATGTCATACGATCCGCATCTGAGTTAGAAACGGGATTAAACAAAGTATAACGCCGGATAAGAGAATTGACACGTGCCATCAATTCATTAAGGCTAAACGGTTTCGTCAAATAATCGTCTGCCCCCATCCGCAATCCTAAAACTTTATCTTCTTCACCACTTTTTGCGGTTAGCATAAGAACAGGAACATTATTTGTCTGCCTGATTTTCTGCAATACCTGAAAACCGTCTAAATCGGGCATCATAATATCAAGAATGACAAGCGAATAGGTATCGTTATTTTCTTCCACCAGCCTTAATCCTTCTATACCGCCATTTGTAACAACCGCAGTAAGATTCTCCTCCTCCACGCATTTTTTCATAAGCGCACAAAGTTCTTTATCATCATCTATAATCAGCACTTTATTCATGCCTTTTCATCCTTTCTGCTTTCATACGGGCATCTGTTGGTTTCTCTGCATCCTTTGGTATCAGCCACATACGGCTGAATTTTGCCACACCGGGTATGCGTTTTTCCTCACACAGCTTCTGTACTCGTCTTTCTGAAATACCCCATTTTTTTGCAGCTTCTGGGGCAGAAATATATTCTAACATCCTCTTTCATCCTTTCTTAAAATTATTTCAGCTATAATTATATACGGTTAGCCGAATAGTTTCAAGTGTTCAAAACAAGCATTGTGGAAATATGCATAACTGGCTATTCCACCGTGGGTAACTCTGTTTGCAGGATGTGGAAAAGCAAAGAGCAGCTTTTCCACATCCTGCAAACAGAGTTACCCACAGTTCCATAAGCAAGCCAGTTATACACATTTCCACGAATGCCGATTACAACGGAATCCCTCTCATTCATTCTATCTTTTTATCTAAAAGCAAAAATAAGAAAAGCCCTGCATCATACAGAGCCTTCCTAATCCTTGATTAACCGCTAACTGCTGTTCCTTCTCCCACAGAAACAATATTACAGATATATCTCCGCTGTTTTTGCAAAATCAGCTTTTCTCACGATAAGTTCCGACTGTTTTTCTTCCGACAAGCTCTCAAACACACCCTTATAGCCTTTCTCCAATAGCGAAGTGCCTTTTGCCATCAGATACAGCTTTGTATTTAGCCATTCCTCCCACAGGTTCTCAAATAGTGCCACACTGTCAGTAAAGGTTATGGCATCTTCAAAGCCATGTGGCGGCTTGTAATATTTCAGTTCAACAAAGCCATACCTGCCCGCATCAAGCACCATGATATTCTCCATCTCATACAGTTCTGCAAACGCATCAGCCACCTTTTGGCACTTTGCCCGTTCTTCCTCTGTTATATAAACCTGCTTTTCCATATTGATTTACCTCGTTTCTTCTAAGATTTTACCATGTTTATCCAATAAGGGCTATCTACATACACCAGATTTTCACTTTGCTTATTTTTCCCATTTTTCACTTTACTCACAATTCACACCACAAATGACTATACCAAAATAATTTAAATCTGTTTCTGCTAAGCCTTTCATTTTTTCGATAAACTCACTATAAGTTTTACAGCCCTGTGCCAAATCAGAAAATGCTCATGAAAATGATTGGGAAATAGCTGTACAATTTCCTCAAAACGATAGGCTTCAATTCACAATGATTCATCATAAACAACAGTCCTAATTTCTTTCTTCATTTACATTTCCTCCTCTGTAAAGCAAATATTTTCAAAAGTCTTGTAAAATATCTTCATTTTTTGATAGTATAGATTTCTACCTGTCCGATTATTTCTATTTTTTTAAATATCGACACACCCTCCGGGAGTGTCGTGGGTAGAATAGCAAGCACTGCCTATGTCCGGACACATAGGCGAAATTCCCCATACTTCCCTACCGTCCGTATGATGAAATTTCCATAGGGAAGTATCCCTAACCCTCTTTGGCTTTCTTTCCGTTTTTTCTCTGCAAGTCCTTGACCTCTATCCGCAGATTTGCTACAATAACACATGGATAATTCTATCCAAAAACAACTGAACAGACACGAAACCAGACTGTTGTAAATCGAACATTTTACAGCAGTTTTTTTGTACCCAAAATCAGGAAAGGAAGTATCAGAAATGGCAAACAGGACACGCACCAACCGGAACGAATTTCACTTAAATGATAAGGAACAGTATATCTTAGACGAGAAGTTCAAACTGTCCGGCATGAAAAGCAAGTCGGCTTTCCTCCGGAAGCTCATTCTCTACGGATATGTCTATGATGTGGATTACAGTTTCCTACGGGAATACAATACAGAGCTTGGGCGGATCAGCTCCAGTCTGAACCAGATTGCAAAAAGAATTAACAGCACGAACCATGTCTATCAGGAAGATATGGACGAAGTAAAGGAGTTGATGAAACAGGTATGGCATACACAAAAATCCATGCTATCACAGCAACCGTTGATAAAGCGATAGCCTACATATGCAACCCTGATAAAACGGACGAAAGCATCTACATTTCTTCTTATGCCTGTGCACCGGAAACCGCAGCGATTGACTTCAAATATACCTTAGACCACTGCCGGGAAAACAGCCCGAATAAAGCCTATCATCTGATACAGGCTTTTGCCCCCGGTGAGGTCAGTTTCGAGGAAGCGCACCAGATAGGAAAAGAGCTTGCCGACAAGGTTTTAGAGGGAAAATATTCTTATGTTGTTACCACACATATTGATAAAGGTCACGTTCATAACCACATCATTTTCTGCGCTGCCGACAACATGGAACATAACAAATACCATGACTGTAAACAGACCTATTACCGTATCAGAAAATTGAGTGATGAGCTGTGCAGTGAACATAACCTTTCTGTCATTATCCCCGGTGGGGAACGTGGAAAAAAATACAACGAATGGCAGGCAGACAAGAATGGAACTTCATGGAAACCGCAGCTAAGAAAGGACATCAATGCAGCCATAAAAGCATCGTCCACCTATGAGGAATTTCTGCTCCTGATGCGGGCAAAAGGCTATGAGATAAAAGGCGAAACTTTTGGGGAAGATGCACCCAAGTTTATCTCTTTCCGTCCACTCGGCAAAGACCGCTTTGTGCGTGGCAGTGTGAAATCACTCGGTAAAGAATATACGAAGGAACGCATCAAAGAACGCATTGAAATGAAACGGGAACGGAAGGCTGTTATCCCCAAAAGAGATTACGCCAACAGGAAGCTGGTTGACACCACTGATGAAAAATTTCAGAACAGTCCGGGACTGCAAAGGTGGGCAGCGATTGAAAATTTAAAGATTGCTGCACAGGCATACAATGAAGCTGGTTCTATTAAGGAACTGGAACAAAAAATTGCTGCCACTGCCTCCACTGGAAAGGAAGCAAAGCAGACCGTCCGCAAGCTGGAGAACCGCATCAAAGACCTTGCAGAAATCATAAAATATGCAGAACAGTACAAAGCAAACAGGGCTTACAATATCGCCTATAAAAAGGCTAAAAACCCTGACGCATATTTCCGGAAGCACGAGAGCCAGATTATTCTTTATGGCGGCGCAAGGCGTATGTTGGAACAGGCGGGCATCAGCTTAAAAGGCTTGAACATTGACAAGCTGAAAGCGGAATACCAAGAACTGACCGCACAGAAAAATGAGCTGACTGCCACTTATAAAAACTGTGAAAAAGAAGTTAAATCTCTGAACCGGAAATTAGAAAACCTGAACCAATACTTAGGACGGACAGAAGCACAGAAAGACACACAGGAACAGCCGGACAGAAACAACAACCCCGCCCGATGATGTTAAAGAAAAGGCAGCTTCTAAAAACAAAAAAGCATCGTGGAAATGTGCATAACTCCCCATTCCGCTATGGACAGCGCCATTCACAGCATATGGAAAAGCAAGAGCAGCTTTCCCACATCCTGCAAACAGCGTTGCCCACAGCTCCATAAGACAGGAAGTTATACACATTACACACAATGCCGAACGACTGCGGAATCCCACTCTTTCCTTCTTTCTTTTTTTAATATATGTTAGAAAAATTTCTTGCAGACAAGACCATTTTCAGGTAAGATATTATAAAAATTTGCAAAAAAATAGGAGTGCCGAAAGCACCCCCATTTCCTAAACCCTCTTGCAAAATCAGCAGTGTTGGTTTATAATCATCATAGAAGCCGAAGGATTCTAGCACGTCCGACGGTTGTTCAATCGGAAACGAGTAATCAATTTTAGAAAAACAAACGGATCACTGGCTATTCTCTATTCGCAGTAGAGGATAGCCTTTTCCGTTACTTGCGGTTGTTTCTATTGTCTAAGTATGTTAATGCTGCAAAAATAACTAACAGCAGTGTAAGTATCTCAAGTGTGTTCATACCGACCTCCTTTCCGTTTCCAGAAAGGACAACCGCAGACTATCCCTACTCGCTCTAATCTGACTAAAAGAATTATAGCACTTTCTGTCGAATAATGCTATAACAGTTTCACTATAAATTATTCTGCCGCTTCCAATGCGACCTCTGCAAATTCTTCATCGCTCATGGCTTCCAGTTTCTCCAAAACCTGTTTTGAAAGCTCCACCATGCCACTGTCCTGTATGTGCGGGATCACGTTCTTTATATCGGCAATCATGCCGGTTCTGTCCTGCCCCTCAAATACGCACATCAAATTGATTTCTTCCACTGTAAACTTATCCATACGTTTATATCTCCCTCTCTGATTTTTTCTCTGTTCCTTTTTCCGGAACTTCCTTTTCAACCCTGCCCCTCTGCTCGATGACCGCTTTTTTTTCTGCCAGCTTTTCCTTTATGGAAATTCTGCCTGACCTGCGCTCCTGTTCTTCCTTCGGCTTTTCATTGTTCAGGACATTATCAATCATGTTATAGTTACATTCCTCCAGTTCCTCAACCTTTGCAAGCGGCTTATATTCCGCAAGGCTGTCTAAAAGCTCCTTTGCCTTTCGTGCGGTCTGTACGCCCTCACTGTCATCAAGCTCTGCGCCTTTCCCGAAAATATCCGTTATACTCTCCCTGATGCTGTCTGAAATAATGGCATTGAGGAAATCATTCAGGTATTCCGTATTCCCGTTCCTGATGTCCTCTGTGATGTTCGCCACCTGTGCGTCCCTGTCCTCCACCGTATCCCTGTACTGGACAGTATCATAATCGTAGGAAAGCTGGTCTATTTGTGCTGCTAAAAGGGCGGCTTTGTCTGCATCCGACTCCGGTTCACTGCGCTGCATATCCACAGGCAGCCACTTATCCAAAGAACCCCTTACCTCTGCATCAGGGAATTTGTTGATAAGCTCCGAAATGACCGCCAGTGCCTTTTGGTTTCCGGTAATCTCCGGATAATATTCAAGCATCTCCAGATCAATGACCTTGCCGGACACAATATCCATCTGTACGTCCTCATAAGGCTCTGTCCCTTCCGTATGGATATTGATGCCGATGCTTGGGATACCGTTCCTTCTTTCCGGCGGTATGCTGTTGAAAATAGCAACCGCTTCTTCCACTCCCGCTATATCCTCATGATACTCTCCGAGGTTGTGGAACTCCCCACACTCCGCAACGGTCAGCGTTATCTTAATATCTTTTTCCGCCTGATCCGGATAAACTGTTTCACGCAATCCTTTGTATTCAAAATTCTCCCCGTCAAATATGGTAATCTCGTCAGTTTTATCATTAAATTCTACGGAAAATGCCAAGCGGTCACTCTGCTGTATGGCTGCAAACTCCCCTATGTCAATCCATCTGCCATATTTCCCCATTTCCACAAAGGGAAGCTCACACTCCCCATAGGCTTTGCACAGGGCATCGGCATCAAGGCTGCTGGTATTCTCAAAAAAGCGTTCTTCATCATTCATGCGGATACTGAAAATACTTCTTGGCTCCTGTTCCCTTGCTTTCCTGACACCTTCAAGGTAGGCTTCCACTCCCGGAAGGTACTCTGCAAGTGTCCCGGTCTTTCCTTCTGTAATGGGATTGATGTCTACTCTGACGCCGCCAATCATAAAACCGTCCTCATTAAAGGTATTGAACAGGTCATCTTCCCTTTCCCTTCCCTTGTACTCCACGACCACATCGAGGTCAGAATCTGCTTTTTCCAATCCCCTGCACCGGCTTCCTGATACCACCACATCTACAAGCTCAATATCCATCTCATATTCGTCTATCTTGGACTGTAAATAGGCGTATACATCAAGCTCTATGTCCTCCTGTGTATGCCCGTTGATGCCATTGAATAATTCCTCTGTCTTGGCTTTAAAATCTGCTATAACCTTGCTTTCCGCAGCTTCCGGCACTTCATTTTTGATGCGCTCCTCAAGATGCTCTTTTTCCGCCTGTTCTGCCTTTTCCATCAATCCGTCATAATCAATCGGTATCAGTTCATCATCAGCCTGTATGCTGCCCTCCAGCTCGCCCCGGTGCGTCGGCTCTTTCAGGTCTGCAACAATCTCATCAAGCGCCTGTCTGATTGTTATGTCCGGATTGTCATACACGCCACCGTCCAACTCCCGGTAATCCATATCATAGATTGTATAATCATAACCGTCGCTGACTTCCTGAATACTGATATAACGGTCTGCCAACTGGAAAGCAAGCTCTGTTTCTTGCTTCTCCGTATTTATATGTGAATTTCCCTGTTCATCGGACGCTATGTTTATCGGGACACGCCGCTGCTCCTCCGTCGGCATGAGGTGTTCCATTTTTCCCTGTTCATAGAGTGCATCAAACCTCTCCATATAGAGGGAAACATCATCAATGCCGCTGCTCTTTAGCTGTGACTCAAACCTTTCTTTTACCAGCGCCTTTACTTCATCCGGCATCATTTCCCTGTAAGCCTCTGCTTTTTCAGAACCAGCCATTTCATTGTCCATAGCAGAAACCTTTTCCTCACTGACTTCCGCTGATAATGCAGTTTCCTTTGTAAACTCCGGCACTTCCCTGTAACCGACAGCATCTACATAATGGCTTGTATTCTCCCCGTCCTGATGCAGCACCACCACATCACTGACCGAAAGGGAATGCCCGGTAAAGTCTGCCGGGCGGTCTATATTGAACTTTGTATAAATATCTTCAAGGTTCATGCCTTCCTTCAGCTCCCCGGTGTATACCAGCTCATAATTCTCTTTTGAAACCGGAACGCCTTTCATTTCAAGGTAATCCATCGCCATAAAACGAATGTCCCTTGTTGCTTCCGTATCTTTAAGCTGGTAGATACCAAACTGGCTCTCATCTCCATATAAAAGCCGATTTTCCCTACTTGATATGTATTCCTCTAATTCCCGTTCCAGATAAGCGCTCCAATCGTCCTTTTCCACGCCAAACAGACCGTCATGCCCATGCAGTGCGCCCCACTCCCCAATAGCCGCTTCCGAACCGTCTGAATGAAGCAGATATACCTCCATACCTTCCTCAAACAGCTCCGATGCCCTGTCTTTAGTCAGCGGAAGCATCTCATTCCATGAATAACCGTATTC
Organism: Lachnospiraceae bacterium; assembly: GCA_029067085.1. Classification (GTDB taxonomy): domain Bacteria; phylum Bacillota; class Clostridia; order Lachnospirales; family Lachnospiraceae; genus UBA3282. Next base: position 104,260 of record JAIEFE010000020.1, read on the forward strand.
GTGCATCTCCGATAACCCCACCATACCGTCTGGAAGGAAGTCTATTTCTGCCTGTGCCATGTCTTTCGTTTCCGAAAGCAGCTCTAAATCGTCCTTCTGCTCCGCTATGGAATGGGCAAGGGAAATGGTTTTCTCCATATCGTCCAGCTTATAGGCATGGTTCATAATCAGGTTGCGCTCGTCACTGTCATACACCGACCTGTGAAATTCCATACGGTTAATAAGCTGCTCTGCCTGCAGCATTACCGGAAGCTCCGAAGCGTCATGGATTTCCTTTTCCGTCATATCCACATCAAAATCATAGAACTGCGGATAACCGTCATTCACCCCTCCGCTTCTCATGATCGGTACAAATTCAAAACCTTTTTCTGCCAGATAATCCGTAACGCTTCCATTCCACTCATTATCTTCAATAAATGGCAGGTCATATAAAGCGTTCTGCACTTCCGACTGCATATTTGTGATTTTAATGGTTTCATATTCCCCGCTGTCCGGCGCAGATATTCTCACAACCACATCAGCGTACTCAATCGGCTTGTTGGCTCTCTCCCTTTCTTCCTGCAACGCCTTAAAATCGGTTATCTCATGGGTATCCGTATTGTAGGCGTAATCTAAATGGAATTCCTCCACTTCCTCACTCCGTTCATTGCCGAGGAGCGTTGTCCATGCCCCAGCTCTTTCAAGGTAGGCTTCCACGCTCTGCCTGTCATCGTCTTTCATGGCAGATAGGGAATTTAACAGCTCATTCCTATCCATTCCTCTGACACTCAAAAGATCGTATTCAGAACGGTCAGAATTTGCCACTAATAGTATGATGTCTTCCTGTGCCTGTTCTGCCGCTTTTTCCTTTTCAATCTCCAGAAGCTGTGTTTCAATCCCCTTTATCAGCTCTGATGAAGTTTTCCGGATTGTGTCAAGGGACGATTTTAATTCCGGCATTTCCTTCCCGCTGCTCCACCCGGCAATATACCCGAAAGAATACTCTGATGTGTCAATCCCGAAATGCTGACATACGGTGTAGGCAATACTTTCTGCTTCCACTTCCATTGTTTCCCGGTCTTTGTATGCTGCCCTTTCCGTATCCTGCCCGATTTCCTTTGCATGGAGTTTTGCGTGTGCAACTTCGTGAATGCCTGTTTTGGCGGTCTGCGCTTCGCTCATGCCCTCTTTAATACTGATAGGGTGATTTAGGTCAAGAAAATATCCTTTCTTGTCCCCCTCTATTTCCTCATAACTGATTGGAACAGGGGAAACCCGTTTAAGCGCTTCCATAAAATCCTGATAATTTTCCACATTCCCATGCAGCTCATTCACGCCCAAGCCGGGAAGCTCTTTTCCGTCCGTCTGCGCATAATCAAACACTGTGACAACACGAAATGCGGGTATCTTTATCTCCACTTCCTCCACGACGGGCATCCCGTCCTCATCAAGCATCGGCTCTTTCGTTACGGGATCAATCTTTTCCTGTTCCTCTTTTATCTTATAGGGTGCGGGCGCAAGGATACGGATACCCTTCTCCCCTTTATTTACATGGCGTTCAAAATTTTTCTGCCATGCCTTGTACCCGGCAACGAATGTCGCATCCGGACGTTGCATCGCTATGAGCTGGATATTGTTTGCGCTGTAATTATGGAATTTTGACATGGTACTCAGATAGTTTTTGTACTTCTCACTCTCGAAAAGTTCTTTCAAGCCTTCCTCTAATCTGTCGGTTATCTCCTTTACTTTCTGTTTTTCGGTCATGGAAACTTTGTTTACATTTGCATCTGCCATATGGTTATTTACTCCTTTTCCTCCATAAAAGCAGAAAACAGATAAGTTTCCCTATCTGTCCCTGCTTTGGATATTTTTATTTGCTGTTTTTTTATAAACATTCTTCTTTGCCTTTTCCCTTCGCCTTGTCCGGCTCCGGCGCTTTCTTCTGCTGGTCTGCTTTTGCTTTCATTTCTGACAGTTTCTCTTTTACAGATACCCGCCCGCCTTTCTCTGCTTCCTTCCCGGCATCCAGACGGTCAGAGAGCCGATCCAGCTTCTCAAACGCCTTGTCAGCCGCATCAATATTTTTCCGTAATTTTTCCACTGTCTTTTTTACAGGCTTATTGATTAGCCTTGTCAGAGCGACACCCGGTTTTTCATCAGATACTTCTTTCGTGCCTTTTCCTGATAACAGCCTGCCCACGTTGGAAACGCTGTTCCCGATCTGCTTTAATTCATCTCCGATGCTGTCTATCTGGTTTGCTGTCTTTTCAAAATCCATCATCACATCAACCAGACGCTCCCGGTAATCTGAAAGCACTGACTTCACTCCGGAAATGCCTTTCTGAAGAACCTTGCACATCTCCGAATTCCCTTTTTCCTTAAAGGCATTGACCGCTTGTGCCGCTGTTTCCACCAAATGGTCTTTTACTGCCAAAAGGCGCTCCGATAAATTTGTGATTTTCTCCTGAAGGTGTGCCACCCTGTCCATAAGATTGTCTTTGACCGATTTCGGCTGGTTTTCCTGCAACTGTGAAAGCTGCTCCCTGACACCCTGTAACTCGTCCACCATCACAGCAAGCTGCAACTGCATACCCGCCGCATACTTGAAAAGCTCCATAAAGTCCTGTGACTGCTCTCCCATGTTCTGCTGGTTAAGCAGCTCCATGAACTGCTTTAACACATCATTTTCTTCCATGAACTGTTTTGTATTCTGTTCTGCTGTTTCCATTTCCTGATACCTCCTGTTTTATTCACTTCATAATAAAAGACAGCCTTTTTCAGACTGCCTTCAGCATACCTGATATTCAAAACATTATTTCTTAATAATCTATGACTTCTTTGTCCAGAAAAAGTTTAATCATCTCCCTCACTGCTTCCTGCACTTGTGGATTTCCGCAAAATTCCGGCATAAGGTTGATAAAGCCTATGTCTATTTCACTGCCGGAAAGTATGTCAGCCTGTGAATCTTCCATTTTAGCTGTCCCTTCCACATGAAGATTGATGCCAATAGAAGGGACACCGTTCATGCGTTCCGGCGGTATCTGCCTGTAAAGCGTGACCGCTTCCTCCAATGTACCGATGCCCTCATGGTATTCTCCCAAACTATGGTATTCCCCGCACTCTGCCACCGTAAATGTCATGATTACCTTCTTTTCTTCCTGATCCGCTGTTCTTTTTCCCATTATGGTTCTCCTTCCATATTTTTTTCTGTTTTTACGCAGCAAGATACTTTTCAGTATCTTCCGTTATGTACCGCTCAAGATATTCCTCCCGGTGCGGCATGACGATATGCAGGTTGCCATGTATATTGATCCATTCAATTACAAACCAAAAGCCAAGACCTCTGCTGTCCGGCTTCCAGATGCCTTTTTCGTCAAACGCCCCTCCACGCATCATATAATCTATGATTTCAGGATTGGAGAGTTTCTCTGCAAGCTCCCAACGGTTCGGTGACTTTTCCCTGTGACAGCCAAAACCGCAATAGACACACCCCGTCCTGTTACATCCGGTAGTGTCAAATACAGGTTTTCCCACATCAAAAATCCCCATATCCATTGAATTTCCCTGTGCCTGTCCTTTCCCATAGTCTGCCACTACCTCCCCATATACGTCTGCAATCCGGATATGATTATGGTAGATATATTCCAGTACGTCTTGTTCCGTCCAGAATGACATAGGATTGCTGATAGGGCTTTTCATATCAAAACCGTTACAGCCATTTTTAAGCCAGTTCGTAGTCCTCAATCTGCTTTCACTTGCCATCTGTGCTGTCATTGGCATTTTTCCCGTCTTTTTGGCGTAATTGTGCATGGGTGCTTTTTTCATAATCGAACAGCAATGGTCTGATATTTCAAAAGGCGCTTCCAAAAAGAATTTATATCTTTCCTTGTTGTACATCTTGGAATATTCCGATGTTTCCACCCCGTTTTCTTTATGGGGATATTTCCCCTGCAGGATAAGATAACGGACAGGCGTTTTGATGTCCGTACTTGGTATCTCTCCCCGGCTAAGGCTCTTATACGCTTCATTTTCCCTGTCCTCCCGGCGGTCTATGCCTACCAAGTCCGCCATATAACTGTAATTGGGAATAATCCCCCCGCTGTCTGCGCCTTTCTCCTGTTCTGCCAGCTTCTCCACATATCTCCTTGCGCCATATACACAGCCCGCTACTTCTTTTCCTATCATCGGGTATCCATATTTAATGATAATCTGACGGAAATTCATTTTCGGTCTGATGATTTCAACATTCTCATACTGTTTTACAAATTCCCTGACCTCCGGGTATTCCAGTCCGGTATCCACATATACTGCCCCTATTTTCGGGTACATTTTCCTTGCAATGTCCAATAAAACAGTGCTGTCTTTCCCTCCGCTGAAGCTGACGTAAACACCGTCATCCCCATAATATTCCACCCATTCCCGGATACGGTATTCCGTCATCCGTATCTTGGCGGAAAGCGGGAGTGACTGCATCTGGTACAAATCGCTGATTGTATGTTTATTCATACTGTCCTCCTACTCTTGTAAATGGAAACAGGCAGCTTTTTGATAGCTGCCCGTTCCAAAATGTTATAAAGTTTCTTCTTTCCCCCTGCCTTTTTGCTGCTCCGGCTTTTCCGGCGATTTCTGCCCATATGCCCTGTCACGCATCTCAGCAAGTTTCTCTTTTACGGAAACGCGCCCTCTTGGACTGTCCGCTAACATTCTCTCCTTTCCATGCTCCGCAACCTTTTCTGATACTGCCCGGCTGAATGTCGGCTTGCATGGTTCATCTGCCACAGCTTCCACACCGTCCTGCATTTCCTCTATGTCGATTTCCTGTTGTTCCCCGCTGTCTGTTTCCGGCTCATCGTCCATGTCAATTCCGTCGCTGCCTTTTTCGTCCATATTCAGAAGTGCATTTAACTCTGTAAGGCGTTCTAACTTCTCCGCAAGCTCCGCTTCCTGTGCAAATGGTTTTGTGACCTCCACTTTTGCTGTTTCAAGCTGATGCTCCACGTTTTCAAGTTTCTGCGCCACAGCTTCCATTTTAGCGGTCATACCTTCTAAGGCATTGCTTAACCTCTGCAAATTTCCCAGCGGATCAGTGCCGATTTCCACCTCATGGCTGATGCTTCCCTTTAAGTTGACTGTAAATTTGGAAAAGAACGAATCAAAAGAAACACTCATCTTAAAACCCTGATATTCCCCGATTGTGACTGCCATGTTTGGCTGTTTTGCACTCCTGCACATATCAATCAGTGCGGTTCCGGCTTCCTTTTTGTCCGTATATACCCTGTTACCGATTTTTATGGAAAAGGTGTCCTTATCCGCGAATTTATACTGCTGGTAGGTCTGTATGTCGGCACGATACCCTTCAAGCCTTTCCTTCATGGTGGCTATCTGCGCCGGGTAATTCTTTACAATGTTATCCTCCAGACGGTACTTTTGGCTTGTATGGTTTGCCTTTAACAGCTTTAACTTGGATACCTGAATATCCAAGTCCATTTTTTCCTTGATATACGGGTTGCCTGTTGCAAGAGCTTTTACCTCTGCATAAGTGAGCGCTGCTTCGTCAATGTCCTCACAGGAACGCACCGGGGATTTGCTCGTCATAATCTGACCGATGAATTTCTGCTTGTTTTCAATAAGCTGCCAACTGTACGAATCGAATGTGCCTTCCGTCACATACCGGAAAATCTTAACCTTTGGATTAAGGTTGCCCTGTCGTAAAATACGCCCCTCCTGCTGTTCGATGTCTGACGGACGCCAAGGCACATCAAGGTGGTGCAGGGCAATAAGCCGATCCTGTACGTTTGTCCCGGCTCCCATCTTTGCGGTTGAACCCAATAAAAAACGAACCTGTCCGCTTCTTACTTTTGCAAACAGCTCCGCTTTCCTTGTTTCCGTATTGGCATCATGGATAAATGCTATCTCCTGCTCCGGCACTCCCTTCGCCATGAGCTTATCCCTGATGTCCTCATAAACATTAAATGTGCCATCTCCTTTCGGTGTTGATAGATCACAGAAGATAAGCTGCGCCGACTTCTGTTCTTTCGTCTGCTCCCATATCTCAAATGCTTTCTCCACACAGGTTGTGGCTTTGGAATTTTCCTCATCGGGAAGCATATCATTGATTAAACGCTGGTCTAACGCAAGTTTTCTTCCGTCGTTTGTAATCTTGAGCATATTGTCAACCGTTGCGTCCACCTTGCGGTCACGCACCGCTTCCGCCCTCTCTGCAAGGGATTGTACCATTTCCTTCTGGTGTTCGCTTGGCTTTAGCACGATATTTTCATAATCCGCTTCCGGCACAGGCAGCTTCAGCATATCCGGCGTCTGAATGTCTGCACTTTCCTTAAAAAGTGCAATCAGCTCCGGCAGGTTGAAGAACTTGGCAAACCTTGTCTTTGCCCTGTAACCCGTACCCTCCGGCGCAAGCTCTATGGCGGTCTGTGTTTCCCCGAAAGATGCCGCCCAACTGTCGAAATGCCCCAACCCTAAACGCTGCAAGGTATTGTACTGGAGATAGCGCATATTCGTATATAATTCCGTCATACTGTTGCTGATCGGCGTACCCGTTGCGAATGTGATGCCCTTCCCGCCTGTCAGCTCGTCCATATACTGGCACTTTGCAAACATATCCGAAGATTTCTGCGCTTCCGTCTGTGCAATGCCCGCAACATTCCTCATTTTTGTGTATAAAAAGAGGTTCTTATAGTTGTGACTCTCGTCCACGAACAGCCTGTCCACGCCTAACTGCTCAAAGGTAACAACATTGTCTTTCCGGCTTGCATCGTTTAAGCGGCTCAACCTCGCATTCAGCGATTTTTTTGTCTTTTCCATCTGCTTAATGGTATAGCGCTCGCCCTTTTCCGCTTTGGTGGCTTCGATTGCCATTTCAATCTCCGCTATCTGCCTTTCAATCATAGCTGCCTGTCTTTCAGTGGAAAGCGGTATCTTCTCAAATTGACTGTGCCCGATAATGACTGCATCGTAATCGCCTGTCGCTATCCTTGAACAGAATTTTTTCCGGTTTGCCGGTTCAAAATCTTTCTTGGTGGCAGCTAAGATGTTAGCGCCCGGATAAAGGCGTAAAAAGTCGCTTGCCCATTGTTCTGTCAGGTGGTTTGGCACAACAAATAAGCTCTTTTGGCACAGCCCTAACCGCTTATTCTCCATTGCTGCGGCAATCATTTCAAATGTCTTTCCAGCTCCCACGCAATGTGCAAGCAGCGTATTATCCCCATAGAGCTGATGTGCCACTGCGTTAAGCTGGTGCGGTCTTAATTCTATGTCCGGTGTCATGCCGGGGAATTTTAAATGCGAACCGTCATATTCCCTCGGTCTGCTGGAATTGAAAAGCTCATTGTATTTTGCACATAACGCCTGCCTGCGCTCCGGTTCCCTAAACACCCAATCCTTAAAGGCTTCCCGGATTGCTTCCTGTTTCTGGCTTGCAAGCATGGTTTCCTTTTTATTAAGGACTCTTTTTTCCTTCCCGTCCTCAGTAATGACATCAAAGATACGGGTGTCACGAAGGTTCAGGGAATCTTCTAAAATCTTATAGGCGTTTGCCCTGCTCGTTCCATAGGTCATGCCGACAAGTGAATTGCCCCTGTCCGCATTTTTGCCCTTTACATTCCACTGCCCCGTCACATCGGAATACTGTACCCCCATTAAATTACGGTCAAACAGATACTCCGGTGTTTCAAAAGTTTCACGCATGAAGTCCTCGATATACTTGGTGTCGATCCACGTTGCGCCGATACGCACCTCAATCTCCGAAGCGTCAAGCTCTTTCGGCTGTATGCCCTCCAGTGAGGTTACGTTAATGGCAAATTCCGGACGGTTCTCTGCAAATACTTTTGCAACTGCCAGCTTTTCCCGCACGTTCCCGCTTAAATATTCGTCTGCTGTTTCCCATTTCTCCGTAACAGGATTTTGGAATATAACCCCGGCAAGCTCTTTTGTGATTTCTTCCTCACTCTTATTTGCAAGCTGTGACATATAGGGCAGGTCTACCCCTGCTTTTTCGCCAAGGGAAACCGCCAGTGCTTCACTTGCGGTATCCACGCTCGTCACGACTTCCTGTTTCTTTATGGTGCGTTTTGAGAACATATCCGCCTTGCCGATGAAGTTCCCTTCATCGTCCAGCTTTTCAAGGGAACATAACAGGCAGTAGCTTGAATCCTGATTGAACGCCCTCTTATTGGTCTGTGAACTGATAAGACCGAATTTCTTGGAAAAATCATCATATAACTGGTTTAATTCCGTCTGCTTGTTTTTAATCATACCCTCCGGGTATTCACTCAACTGGAAGTCAATCAGCTCCTGTGTACAGTCCCGGATTGCCACCATGCCCTTGATGCGCTGCTCTGCCTTTTCTGACACATCAACAGGCTTCATAATGGAATTTTCCCGGTAGTACACTTTTTCATCTACTACGGTATAGCTGTAATTCTTCACGTCCGGATCGGCGGGGATATTCTCCCTTGCAGACTCATCATCAATCTCATTGAAATCTGCCTGTTCGATGCTGCCCTCCACATGGGAAAGTGCATTTTTAAGCTGCGCCGACAGCGGAAGGGAATTGTCCGGCAGACAGGCGGATTCCATGCCATGCGCACCCGAAACCATTTCCATTTTTCCAAGCACCATCTCCGGGTGGTCTGCAAAATACTGGTTCATTACAATACCATCTTTTTCCGTCAGATGCACCCAGTCCGGTTCAATATCCATTACCCTGTCACGTTTCTTCAAAAACAAAATATCCGATGTAACCTCTGTACCCGCATTTTCCTTAAAGGCTGTGTTCGGAAGCCTGACCGCCCCCAAAAGCTCCGCCCGCTGTGCAAGGTATTTTCTTACTTCCGGACTTTTCTTGTCCATAGTCCCCTTTGAAGTGACAAAGGCAACCACACCGCCCGGTCTGACCTTATCCAGCGTTTTTGCAAAGAAATAATCATGGATCAGGAAGTTATGCTTGTCGTAGGCTTTGTCCGCCACCTTATACTGACCGAATGGCACGTTTCCCACCGCAACATCAAAAAAATCATTAGGATAACTGGTGTTTTCAAAGCCTGTGATTTTAATGTCCGCATGGGGATAGAGCTGCTTTGCAATCCGTCCGGTAAGTCCGTCAAGTTCTGCCCCATACAGTCTGCTTCCCTGCATTTCCTCCGGCAGACAGCCATAGAAATTACCAATCCCGGCGGCGGGATCTAACACATTCCCTTTGGTAAAACCCATTTTCCCCACTGCATCATAGATTGCCTGAATGATAACAGGGCTTGTATAGTGGGCATTTAAGGTGCTTTCCCTTGCGGAAGCGTATTCTTCCAGGGATAACAGGCTTTTCAATTCCTGATATTCATTCGCCCAATTCGCTTTTGTTTCGTCAAAAGCATCGGCAAGACCGCCCCACCCCACATATTTCGCTAATACTTCCTGTTCTTCCGGTGTGGCAATGCGGTGTTCGCCCTCAATCTTCTCAAGGGTGCGTATAGCTTCCACATTCTGACGGAATTTCTCTTTCGGTGCAAAGCCTTTTCCAGTAGTTTCCGCTTCATTGAAAGTAATACGGTAATTAACCGCGCCTGACTTGTCTATCTCCGGTTCTTTCCCTGATACTTTTTCAGTTTCTTTTTCTGATGCTTTTTCCGGCTCTATATCCGTTTCCCCTGTCAGCATTTCCACATCACGCATGACCTGCTGGATAAACGGATCATTCTCTAAGGCATTTTCATCTACAAGCTGCCCGTCCACAATCCCGGCTTTCGCAAGCCTTTCCCGGACTGCATTGGTATCAATATCGGGAAAATCATCTTCTGTATCCGCAATATTTTCCTCTTTTGAAGTATCCTCCGTTTCCGTCTGGTCTGTTTTTTCCGTATCAGCTTTCTTTTCCCCTGAAATTTCATTGATGCGGTCAGCATACGCACTGGCTTCCTCCTGCGTCGCAAACGTCGGCACTATACCATCGCCCGCCACATAATAGTCCTGCTTTTCGTTGTCCCATACCGCAAAAGGCTCTGTAAAGGCATCAGATGTTTCCGTAACCGTAAAGCGCCCTGTTATTTCCTGTTCCGGTTCTTCGGTAAGGTTTTCTGATTCTGTTTCCGGAAAATGCTCTGCCTGCTGTTCTTCTTTCGGTTCTTCTTTTGAAACTTCCTCCACAGCATTTTCTTCCCTCTGCTGTTCGGGTTCGTCATAACGTGCCGCATAACTTTGTGCTTCTTTCAGCAGACGATCCATTTCTACTGCTTTTTCCGTATTCCCACTGATTGACTGCATGAGGACATAATCGGTAGCTTCCAAAAACAAAGCGTCATAGACTGCCTTCCCCTCTAACCGCCTTTCATCGGTCTGAATGGCAACCTCCCCGGTGTCCTCATTCCAGCCGACCACATCCTGCATGGACAGCGCACCGCAGATTTTTACCACGACGGACATTTCCGCAAGCCTTTCCATAAGCGCCCTGTCACTGCCGCTTATGTTATTTTCCGGTTCGGACTTTTGGACATTTTGTCCAGAAGTTTCTTTTTCCGGTTCCGGTATATCCGCCTTATCTGGTTCTCTGTCACGCTCTATGTAACGCCTTGCCTGATTGGTAAAACCGTCCAACACAGCCGGGTGGGAAGTGACGATATAATCCCTTGTCTGCCAGTCTGCATCGGGTACAAGTGTTTTTGCCCATTCCTTGTTATTGGGGGAAAAACGCCCATCATTGGATAAGTGCATGATTGTATTGGCAAGAACATTTTCAACACGTTCCTTTCCAAACTGCTTTATGACACCCTCTGCGGTATCTCTTGGAAGCGTATAACCGTCAAACTTCTCCGCAATCGCCTTTTCTATCGCTTCTTTGCACTCAATCCTAATGCCATGCTCCAGCTTTTCCTGTTCCCTGCGCATGGCTTCCTCTGCCTGCTCTTTTTTGTACTGTGCATAGGCTTCCTTGCCCTCCGGTGTAAGGTATTTATCCGCTTTTACAAGCTCCCTGATGCGTTTTTCCACCACGTTCCATTTTAAAAGCACTTTTGCGTATGGACTGCCATAACTACCTTTTTCCAGACGAATACCTTTTGCATCATGATCCTCATGCCCGGTATCGCTGCCCACAAGTGCATGGGAACTTCCGCCTGTACCGTATTCATTTTTAAGGAAAGCAATATTTTCTTTCTTGTCATGCCCTTCCATGAAATACTCATAGATACGGAACTGTCCATGATGAACATTGCTGCCGCCTGTCAGACGGGTATCTATCTCGTCCTGTGTAATAAAATCTTCATGCAAGACCTCTACATTGTCCTGTGCCGGATATTCCTTTCTCTCTGCGCTTAAATCTGCAATCTCTGAAAGCAGATGCTCCGGGCTTTTTACATACCGCCACCTGATACGCTTTTCTCCTGTTTCAAGCTGCTCTTTCGCTTTGGCAAGCTCCCCTGTGACGGTATCACGCCCTTCCTGTGTGGATAAAAGCTCACAGAGGTTCGTCATGCTTTCCGGGTGGTTATAATTTTTGATTGGTATGCCCTCCGGCACTTCCCCGATACCGTCCCGGAAGAAATTGAAAAGGTCATTTGACACCCGCTGGCGTTCTATTGCATCTACAAGGAACACTTCACTAGCACTCATGTAAGAGCCATTTTCCACCATAGAACGGACAATGTCCTCCACTTCCTGCCAGCCCATCACTGCAACCGGGTTTTCCTTTGCCGACATACCGTAACCGATACTCATGCCTTTTTCATTAAACCATACGGAAACAGGATTATCGCCAAAATCAAAGCCTTTTCCGGTAGTCTGGTATTCGTTTTTCAGAAATTCCGCCATTTCCTCCAGTGCTTTCCCCTGTTGGTACTTGGCATAAATGCGGCTTCTGCTGTTATCCCGCCCGCCGCCTGTACGCAGAATGGCTTCAAGCTGTTCTGTTGGCAGAGAAAAAGCAGCGGGCATGGTGTATTTCTCTCCTGCCTGCGCTGCTTCTATCGTGCCAATCTGTTCCTCTATGCTTGGGAACAGGCTTAACTGCTGGTATGTTTCTTCCGGCTCCTGCCACTGCGGTATCTGTCCTTCTTTCAGATATTCGCCTTTCTCCATGTAATAGGAAATCCTGTCCCTGACAATATCCCATAAAATGTTGGCTTCCGCTTTCCGGTTCAGGTAACTTCCACTCCAGAGTGTCAGACCATTTTCATCTGCCTTATACCCGGCACGTTCCCCTTTGATATAAAACTCTGTATATTCCCCATGCCTGTAACTGTTTTTGATATACTCCGTCTGTTTGTCCTTATCCGGCTCAAAAAGCATCACTCCGGCAATGTCAGCGCATTTATGCTCCATAAATTCATCAAACTGCAAAATACCTTTTTCTACTTCTGCCCAATTCCTGTTGATGATTTCCTCTCCAGATAAAGAAAAACCGGATAATGTGTTTTCTTCATTATCCGGCTTCTGCAATTCCCTATTTTCAGTTGTTTCTTCCTCATTTACAGGCTGTATACCAGTTCCGTCAGAACGATCTCTTCCGCCGCCTGCCTGATGCTGTTCATCTTCTGCACCCATAGCATCTGATTCTCTGCTTTGAGTTTCTCCGTCACGCCCTCCTGCTTTACCATCTGCCCGGTCAGAAGCTCCATTCTCTGCTCTGCCTGTTCCTGAATGGTCAGAAGATGTTCTTTCAGTTTCCCTTTCAGGAGAAGTCCTGTGTAAACTCCCTTCTTGTGTTCCTGTAAGTAATTCTTCCTCATCAGCCCGTACTTGGTCAGTGTCCCCTCCGGCTGCTCGTCCATCTGTAACATCGGGATCATGTAATCCCCGTTCTTTTCGTATGTCAAATTCATTGTTATTGCTCCTTTCCCCGGCGTTTTCGGTCTGTTCGATAGATTGTCCGTCCTGTATTTCACTTTCACGCTTTAAAGCATTATAGCGTGTGTCAGAGGTATTTGCAAGTCCTTTCTCGCCTAAATTTTTCGTTTCCGCATTTCTTACATTCTCCCTGTCATATGCCCCGATTGCCTTCCCGATTTCCATAAGGACAGGCTTGGATAAATCGGATACGCTGTTTCCGATATGTGACAGTGTTTCCACTGTGTTAAACTCATGGATATATGGGAACTCGATTTCTTCGGACAATTCCTTTTCGTCCATGCCGCACCGTTTCAAAACAGTATAAGCGATACTGTCTGCCAGCGTTTCCCGGATACGCACACCAATATTCAGCTCATCAAGTTCCTCCAAGAAACTTCCCTCTTTCAGATATTCCATATCTGAAGCAAGCTCTTTATAACAGTCCTCCGCTATGCGTGACGCAATCTCCCTGATCCTGTCCACAAACCCGGTTTCTTTATTGGTATCCCCGTAAATCTGCTCCAGACGGTCAATCACAGTTTCCTGATGTTCTTCTTTCATTTCCCAAAGCTGCGGAAAGCGCCCGATCCGTCTTGCCTTATGTACGTCCGATATGTCAAAGACATACCGCAGTCCGGTATAAGGACTCCCTTCTTCATCAATCAGTGCGATTCCTTTCGCGCCCTTGTTTACCCAGCAGTGCATTTTTTCATTCCATATCTCTATGGAAGCACAGGCTGTCGCATCCGGTCTTTGGGCATAGATGAGAAGCTGGTCTTTGAATGGGTATTTATAAAGCCCTGATGCTGTGTTCAGGTACTTTTTCCAGCTTTCGTCATTTCTCGCCACTCTCCTTGCTGTTTCCTCGGAAAGTGCGGAAATTAAGTCATATTTTCTCATGGTAAACCTCCGTTTCTTAGTTTTTCGTAATTTTAGGCAATAAAAAAGGTGGCTATGGTTCGTTCATAATCCATAGCCACCAGTGACGATAAACTTTATTCAATTTTTATCTGCTCCTTTCCCATTTTATTTATATAAGAAAAGCACCTAAGATTTCTCCTAAGTGCATTAACAAATAAGTCATTATCAATATAAATGCTCTATTTCATATTTACATGTTGATATAATTTCTTCGCTTCTTTACCCAAAGAATATTGTATTTCATTCTCAAAATCAAATGTTTCATGTACCCCAACAATATAATCTTTGGATATTTTATGAATATGTGCCTGCGTTATTCTATTTAGCATAGATTCTCCCAAAAAATCCTTCTCATCATTTGTCCACCCTTTTGATTGAGCAATTTCTAAATCTGCTTTAAAATCTTGAAACTCTATACTCTTTAGTTCCTGTTTTACATACAATTGAAACTCTATATCTTTTATACTTCTCATGCTTAATATTATGAAATCTTGAAAATAAATTGGAATTACATCAATTTTATCAGGAATCTCTAACTCTAAAATCGCATAATTTTCACCCGCATAAGAAACTGAATCCCAAAAAGTTGTATTTTTCGTAAAGTATTCTCTATATTGTTCTATACTTTCAACAGAAACATCTTCAAGTTGTGTAATGCCAAAAATCAACCCTTCACACTCAACATGGTTCCTATGTTGATATTCCTTCAATATTTCATCATATCCCCCTTTCATATCCTTACTGCCTAAACCATCTGATAAATTAAAATCAGGATTATAAACATTGTCATCAAGAATATACTTAATAACTTTTTCTGTTTGAGTTGTCCAAAATTTCATATAATCTACCTTTCTAATGAAAATCTACAAATTCGGTAATTGTGATTATAGCATTTGAACAACTCGTTTTCAATTGGGTGTAGATAAAAAATATTATTATAGATTATGATAATATTGCAATTCACAATTTACAACACAACATATATATTTACAAATCTTTTATTCCACACCCCATACATTAAAATTTTTGCAAAAACTATTATTTACTATAATTCCTTATTACCATCTACTCATAAAAACCATGTTCCTCAATGCCTTTTTCTAAAATGGTATGTATCAGTTCCTCCAGTTCCACTCCATTGATTTCGCTGACAACAATCAGCTTTGCAAGGGTATCTTTCTGTATGGATACCGAATAAAGCTCCTCATCAGCACGAAGCTCATGCACACAGATACCAAGTCCGTCCGCAATCTTGCACACCACGCCAAGCTCTGGTTCTCTGATCCCCGCCAAAATGTCCATGATTGTCCTCTCCGGTACTCCTGCCATTCTGGAAAGCTCCATAATGCTGATTTCTTCCTCTTTCATCATATTTAATAACTTATCGCCTGTTGTAAGCATATTCTTTTCCCTCCAAAAAAATAAGAGCATATAGGCTATTTTCTATATGCTCTAACGCTGGTTAACTATTTTATTGTGATTGCAGTAATTATTGACTGATAAATTAAAATCTGTATAGGTTATCAAAACAATTTATGCTATTGACTATAAATAATCTTCAATAATCTCTGTTAATTCGTCAATATAATTTTTTACCTCATGTTCCGCATCATTCTCATCGGGATATGTAAAAATAGCATCATACTTACATAAAAACTCATCATATTGCGTTTCACTACTTTGCAATCCCTTTGCATGAATGTAAGATACAACCATAACTGCTGCATCCATAGGACGAGATTCAAAGTTGTCAGCATCAGCTAACCCAGAAACTCCAGCTCGGTCACACTTAAACAATCTGCGAACTTGATGCTCTAATTCTATCGCATCATTATGATTTATTCTGTACATAGTTTTTCCTCCTCAAATACAGTATTGTCTTAAATGACAACTTTCAATTTACATCGTTCATATAATACCACAATCACAATAATATTTCTATCTATTTCTTTTTCCCTGAAAATTTATTTTTAGAAAACTCCATGACAATTTTAAACTGTACCCCGCTTTTTTCTTCCCCGTCCTTGGTGTAATGGTATTCTTCCGTCCCACTCGGAATGATATAGGCATCGTAAGTCTTGTTTGCCTTGTTTTTTAACCCTTTTAACAGGATTTTCTTTCCGGCAAGCATATCTTTTACCTGTGCATCGGTAAGCACAGCGCCCATAACCCGGCTTACATTCATGCCGCATTTATTTTTGCAGTACGCACCGAATTTTCCCTTTACCACCTGACCGCCGCAGTTCGGACACGTTCCAAGCGTTTCCTGTTCCTGTGCAAACATCTTTTTCTGTTCGTCACTGACTTCATGGTAGGTATGGATAAGCTCTGACACCATATTTTCAATGTCTGCCATGAAGTCCTCCATCACAAGCTCCCCTTTTGCTACCAGCGTCAGGGCATTTTCCCAATCAGCGGTAAGTTTCGGGGACTTTACCACATCGGGAAGCACCGTTATCAGCTTCAGCCCGTCCTCCGTCGGTATCAATCTGCAAACTGAACTCCGTTCAGTTTTCTCACGCTTCACGAAACCGTCTTTGACTAACTTCTCAATAATGTCTGCCCTTGTTGCGGGAGTACCCAAGCCTTTTCTCTCCACATCATCGCCCATATCCTCTGCCCCGGCACGTTCCATTGCTGATAATAATAAATCTTCTGTAAAGTGCTTCGGCGGTGTTGTGAAATGTTCGCTGATCTTCGTCTGCACTCCTTCAAAGGTCTGCCCTTCTGATAGCTCCGGCAGCTTCTTTTCCCCGTTTTCATCTTCCTTATTCCCGGCAATCTTAAAGGAACGCTTAAAAACATCTTCAAAGACCTTCCACCCGTTATGCGTGACAGCCTTTCCGGAAACCGAAAAGGTATGACCGTTGCAGGAAAACTCCGCTTTGACTGTTTCATACAAATGCTTCTCCCCTGTTGCGCACAAAAGGCGGTTCGCTATCAGGGATAAGATTCTGCGCTCCGTTTCCGGAAGCGCCGCAAGGTCAGCCTTTGCAATCTCCATTGTGGGAATGATCGCATGGTGGTCTGTCACTTTTTTACTGTCCAGCACCCTTTTTATATCCGGATTGAACATCATGTTTTCCTCAAACATAAGGGAAGTGAAAACCGCTTCTATCACATTCTTTACGGTCTGCCCCATATCGTCAGATAAAAACTGGCTGTCCGTTCTTGGATAAGTAGCCAGCTTTTTCTCATAAAGGCTCTGCGTGTACTCTAAGGTCTGTTTTGCGGTAAAACCAAATAAACGGTTCGCATCACGCTGGAGTGTGGTAAGGTCATAGAGCTTCGGCGGCATGGCTGTTTTTTCTTCCTTTAAAACAGATGTGACAAGAGCCTGCCCATTCCGGCAAGCTCCCGCAACTTCATCTGCTTTATTTTTATCATCAATGCGCCCAGTGGCGGCATCAATCCCATCCATCAGGATATGTGCCATGTAATATTTTTCCTTTTGGAAATTCATGATCTTTGTTTCCCTGTCCACAAGCATTGCAAGTGTCGGTGTCTGCACCCTGCCTACTTTTAAGACTTTTCCGCCATACAGCACCGTAAACAGCCTTGTACCGTTGATGCCCACAAGCCAGTCCGCTTCCTGTCTGCACAGTGCGGAATGATACAAGTTATCATAATTGCTCCCCGGCTGCAAATTTTCAAAGCCTTCACGAATGGCGCTTTCCTCCATTGAGGAAATCCATAAGCGTCTGATCGGCTTGTCACACCCCGCCATCTCATACACAAGGCGGAAGATAAGCTCTCCCTCACGCCCTGCGTCCGTTGCACAGATTGTAGCCGACACATCTTCCCTGTGCATCAACTGGTAAAGCACATCATACTGCGCTTTGGTGTCTGCCTTGACCTCATACTGCCAGTTCTCCGGTTTTATGGGAAGGCTCTCATAAGTCCATTTCTTCCACTGTTCCCCGTAACTTTCCGGCTGTGCAAGCTCCACCAGATGCCCCACGCACCAGCTCACAAGATAACCGTTTCCCTCCATGTATCCGTCTTTACTTTCCACTGCGCCGATTACTTCTGCGATGCTCCTTGCAACGCTCGGTTTTTCTGCTATCACTAACTGCATTTATTCGTCCTCCCCGTCTTTACTGTCAAAGAAATCGTCCTCTTTGTCCTCGTTTTCTTCCTCATCATCGTCGTATTCTTCTTCCTCGTCCTCCTCATCATCGTCCTCGTCAAGAAATTCCTCTTTCTTTCCTTTGACTACCTTGAAATAATAACCTCCGCCAATGGCTGCTACCGCTGCAATACCAAGAATGATATAAGTCGCTGCCGGGTTTTCCTTTACCGGCTCCGGTTCAGGTTCTTCCACAGCTTCCCCGTTTCCTTCCTCCGTCGCTTCTTCCGTTGGTTCTTCTTCCTTTTCCTGTTCCCCGTTATTATTAGGCAGTGCGCCCTCCGTCACAGGGATTGCAGACTCCAGCGCAGCGGAATTTTTTGGTAATGTTTCGCTGTTGTCCGTTGTCACATTCAGAAGGTCATTTTCCGTAACTTCCGTCAGGAAATAAACCACTTCATCGTCCCCGTCCCGGTCAATTACAAGATAGAACACTTTTTCCGAAGCGGTCTGGATTGTATAAAACTCTTTCCCCTTCTCACTCTTTTCATTGTTACCGGAATTTTCCTCTTTCTCCGATGCCGCCGCTTCCGCCATTGCCTGTTTTTTCTGTTCTGCCGGGCTTAATTCAGATACGGTGTTACCGTCACTGTCCGTTTTGGTATGCTCCGTAACCTGTGCGGTGGCAGAAGAAGGCTTGGTTGCCTGTGCGTTGACCGGGAGCTGCTCTGCCGGGTTCTTTTCGCTGCTGTCCTCTGCTTCCGGATCGGTGTAATAAGGGTTGGCGGTTTTATAAACCTCCGACATATTCCCGGCATTGTCCATAGCGGAAATGGTAAAATACTGATACCCCGCATCAAACTGTTGCAGGCGGATATTCAGGACACCGTTTGTAAGGTCTGTAAACTCATACCCGTTCACATAGACCGCCTTGATGCCGGAATCAGTATCATGCGCCTGTACGCTTAACAGTCCGTCACTGACCGCAGCATTCAGCGTAGGCTTCGTGAAATCAAAACATTTAATGTAGCGGTTTTTCTCATAGGTCTTGCCCTTCTGGTCTGTCACAAGCACATAAACGGTTGTGTTTTCTGAAATCTCCACATACATGTCCTCTGTGATGTCCGTCCAGCTCCCGTTCTGTGCAATCTTCGCCTGTACGGTCTTTATGGTGAAATTGCCGGAATGTGCCACATCTTCTACGGAAATATGTACTTTTGTGGTATCATTGTGCCACCCTGTCGGTGTGCTGATTGTGATTTTTACATTTGGGTTCACATATTCACATAGGGTGTAATCCTCTTTACATACTTCGCAATCCCTATCAAGAGAATACTGTGCGCATTTTTCCCCACAGGTACATTCCGGCTTTGGAATGTCATTCCCCGATACCGTTTCGCTCTCTGTTCCGCCCTCGTCTGCGGATTCTGTTTCCCCGGCATTCTCCGGTGCTGTTTCCATTTCTGTGCTTTCCTTTGTGCCTGTATCCTCTGCATGGACATCTACCGTATTCCCGCTGTTTGCCATGAATGCCCCTATGGGCATAATAAACAGTACCGCCGATAAAAGCAGCGATACCAGTGCCTTAACTGATAACTTTTTCTTCATTTCCCGTCATCTCCTTTTTCTTTTCTTTTTCTGCCAATAACTGCAAAATCTCGTCCTCACTCAATTTGATAAGTAATTGCAGCTTCTCGGACGAGATTTTATTCTTTTCGATAATATCCATTTTTTCGGCTCTTTCCGCCATGCGCTTCTGTTCTTCCAAGTCTTTCTGCTTTGCCTGTAATGTTTCAAGCTGCGCCCGCACTTTGGAAAGCTCCTTTTCAATGCGTTCCTTTGTCATAAATCCCTCCTAATTTAATCTGCCAAAACTGTAAAAATGGCTCTGCCAGTATGACGAATTGATGTTTGCGTAACTGATCGGATCGCCGCAGTGTATCATCACTCCGTTTCCACAGTATATCCCCACATGGCTGACCGCACCCGCCGAATTGTAAGTCCCAGTAAAGAAAATAATATCCCCCGCTTTTGCGTCTGATGCGGAAACCGGGGTACACTGGTCATAGATGCCCTGTGCGGTAGTTCGTGGAAGATTGTGTACACCGCTGTTGGTAAATACCCAGCAGACATAGCCGGAACAGTCAAAACTTGTTGCCGGGGAAGAACCGCCCCATACATAAGGGTAGCCGAGATATTTTGCGCCTTCCTCCATAAGCGCCTGCACCGATGCGTCATCATATGCGTCCGGCGGTACTGCATTTCCCGGCACACCGCCCGGTGTTTCACCGTACAATGTACCCTCGCCCACATCAAAATAAAATAACGGGTTATAATACTCCCCGTTGTATAAACATTCGATATGCAAATGGCTTCCTGTGCTGCTCCCGGTGTTCCCTGTCGTGCCGATGACCGTCCCTTTGGTTATTTGCTGCCCCGCACTCACGCTAAGGCTGTCCATATGGGCATACTTGGTTGTGTAACCGTCCTTTTCAATCGCCACATAATTTCCATAGTGGCTGTCATAAGCTGCCGCTGTCACTGTACCGTCATGCGCTGCATAAACGGTTGTGCCTGTCGGCACTGCTATATCAACGCCCCTGTGCAGTTCCTCGTTCCCTGTGCCCCCGTTCTTCCGGTATCCATAATAACTGCTGACATAATAATACCAGTAAAGGTTAAGCGGAGAAGCAAACTCCTGAAGCAGACCGTTTGTTTCCCCATACATGGCAAAAATCTCTGCCTGCTCCGTATCCATTTTCCCGGCAACAAGGCTTTCCAGCGGTATAACTGTAAGCGTCACTCTAAGGATACTGACCTCATATTCTTCCTCGCTTTCCTCCCCGGTGTCCGGATCAGTGACCGTCCTTGTCCTCGTTTCCGTATCCGGTGTGAGCGTCAACGTATACATTTCATCAAAAAGCGCCTGTATCTCGCTTTCCACTTCACTTGCGGTAAATTCCGTATGGACAGCAGATAAATAGCTGATAAGGGTAAACGGGTTATGCCCGATTTCACCAAGATTGTAGGAATATTCATCATACCCCGGATAATCCGTTTCCACCCGGTCAATCTCATTCTGCAAGTCAAGCTCCAGCCGGGTAAGCTGCAAGTCTGCGGCATCAATCTCTTTCGGCTTGCTTAAATAACTCGCTGCTAAAATCGTGGACTGTGTATCCGCAAACATCGCCCCGCAGGACGATACGGAAACCGTGATCATCATAAGGAGTAAAACCATGATGCCGACTGTCACAAGCAGACCTGCATTTTTACGGGCAAACTCCTGTAACTTCCTCGCCACAGTAACAGTACCGTTCTTTGTCTTTTCAAACGCCTGCTCCGCTGCCTTTGAAGTGGCTGCTTTCTTCCTTGCCTTGATGTACTCCCGCTTGATGCGCTGTTTCTGCAACCGCTTCTGCAATGCCTTCTTCTGCATCTGCGGGTTTTCCTCCAAGAATTTCTGGTATTGGAAATTCACTTCTTTTTTGAACTGCTTCTTTTCCAGCTTTGCCACCTTTGCCCGCTGTTTCTGTTCTTTCCCCTTAATCTGCCTTTTGACAAAACCGAATAATTCCTCGCCTTTCTGCTCTGTCTTATGTGCGCCCTCCACAGCAGAATTTTCTTTCTCCGTTTCCGCTATCTTTCCATGCACGAAATTCCGGCTCTCATTCTGCACCCTGCGCATGGTGGATTTGGATATGCCCTCCTGTTTGAAAGGCTTCTCCTTATCCATAGGGACAACCACATATTTCCCCTTTCCGGTTTTCTCGTCAAAAACTCTCTGCAAGGTATATTCCCTTGTCTTTGGCAGCTTCGCCCTTGCTTTCTGCACCTTCTTTCCGGCTTTTTCTGCCTGTTTCTGCTTCCTTTGCAGCTTTTTACTCCCTGTAAAATCTGAACCGCTTTCCTCCTGAAAGGAATTTCCCGTATTTTCCGTAAAAACATCTTCCGCAAAAGTATTTTCTTTTGTGTCCCTACTGCCCCGGTACTCTTTCCGCACCCGCTTTTTATGGTATGTTCCCTTTTTCTGCGACTGCCTGTAAGTGTCCCGGCGGTGGTAATCGTCCGTATCAGGCTGTCGTTTCTCTGCTTCCTCCGATTGGCTGAAACTTTCCTGTCCGGTAAAAGAATTATTTTCCTTTGCAAAATCTGTCTTTTCTTCCTGACCGGACTTTTGGACATTTTGTCCAGAAGTGGACTGGTACATCTGCTTTTTTGTACGAGCCTTAGAAGTGCGGTTCGCCACACGCTGCTCTGCATCTTGGCTTTGGGAATTTGTACCCTTATTCTCTGTAAAAATGTCATTTCCCTTTGGCTGCTGTTTTTCAGACTTTTGGACTTTTTGTCCAGAAGTTTTCTGCTGCGTGTGCATCTTATCTGTTGCCTGCCCTGCCTTTGTGCTATTTGCATCTCTCGGCTGATAAGCAGCATTGCCACCTGTAAAGGCATTATCAGCTCCCTTATGGAAATCTGTATCTGCTTCTTTACGGTAGGCAGTGCCCTGTTTTTTCTTTCCTTTCTTTTCTGCCATTAACTAACCTCATCTTCCTTTTTAACGCTTTCCTCCGGCTTCGTGTTCATGATCGCATAGGTCTTTGTGTCCGTCGGGTATTTATCCACGAACGGGATTACCACGTTATCAAACAGTATCAGACCGCTTCCCGGTTCGGAATTGGTGACGTGCATAAGCTGTTTCTCCGATAATCCTAACTTATCCGCCAAGATATGCTGGTCTTTGGCATTTTGGTTTAGCAGATACACAAAATCGCTGTTTCCCAAGATGCCCTCGATTTCCTCCGATTTCAAAAAATCGCCCACGTTCTGCGTCAGTCCGGTGGGGATTCCGCCCCATTTCCTGAACCTTTTCCAAATCTCCACCGAATAAATGGCGGTCTGCTTTTCTTTTAAAAGCAAATGGAACTCATCACAATAGTACCTTGTGGCAACCCTGCGCTCCCGGTTCTGCGACACCCTGTTCCATACCGCATCCTGCACGATCAGCATTCCAAGCTCTTTAAGCTGGTTTCCCAAATCACGAATATCAAAGCACATGATACGGTTCTGTGCGTCCACGTTGGTACGGTGGTTAAAATAATTCTGCGAACCATGCACATACAGTACAAGGCTGTTGGCAATCCTGACCGCCTTCTGCTTTGCTTCCCTCTGCATCTCCGGCGCTACATCTTTTGGCTCATACTTTAGTAGCGCATTGTATAAGTCCTCTAAAATGGGCATATTCTCCGGTTTTGGCTCATCAAAATATTTGTCATAGATATGCTTGATACAGGTGTCAATGATACCCTTCTCATCATTCTCAAGACCGTTTTTCCCTCCGGCAATCAGGTCACACAGGGTAATCAGGAAATCGCTCTTTAATTTCAGCGCTTCCTTGTCCCCTTTATGGGAAAGCTGAATGTCCATCGGATTGAGGAAGTCCTTTGAATTGGTGGCAAGCCTTACCACCTGCCCATGAAGCGCCTGAACCAATGGGAAATACTCGCCCTCTGGATCACAGATGATAATATCGTCCCTTGTGATAAGGAAACAGGACAAAATCTCACGCTTTGCGCTGAATGATTTACCACTGCCGGGTGTACCTAAAATTACACCGTTGGGTGTACGCAGCCTTTTCCGGTCTGCCATGATCATGTTGTTGGAAAGCGCATTCAGACCGTAATAAATAGCGGGTGCGGGCATGAAAAGCTCCTGTGTGCAGAACGGTACAAGGACAGCGGTACTTTTGGTTGTCAGATTCCTCTCTATCCCCGTATCATTGCACCCAATCGGCGCACTCGCCATCAGCCCCTGTTCCTGTAAATACTGCAAGCACCGCAAGTTGCAGTTTGCCTGCTGGATAATGCCGGATACCCTCTGCGTGAGGTTTTCAAGCTCCCTCTTTGTCCTCCCGTAACAGGTTATCAGGAATGTCATCTTGATAAGTTTCTGGTTGCTTGTATTGAGGTCATCTAAAAGCTCCAGCGTGTCCTTCTCGTATGTCACGATGTCCGTCGGGAGAATATCCATATCGTATCCGCTCCGGACTGCTTTCTTCTGTTCCTCAATCTTATTTTTCTGTATGTCGGTCAGCGCACGTTTTAACATCTTAATCGCTTCCACCGGATCAAATGTCTGCATATGCATGGTAAGCGTGAGGTTATCGTCAATGTCCAAGAGCTTTTTAAGCAGCTCGTCATTGAACCTTGGCGCGATAATGTCAAGATACGACACGCTCCCGTAGATGCTGCCGGACTTGAACCTGCTCGGATAGCGGAAGTCAAACCCCGGCGGTGCAATATAATCCTTGACCGACTTCCCGGACTCTGACAGCTCCTTAAACGAAAAACGGAAAGGCTCCATTGTACCCTGATTGAAATACTCATGCAGGATACGCAGCCTTTCCTTCCCGTCAAGACCTCTGGCATTCGTGCCGATGTTGTTTAAGTTATGTACCACATCTTTCTCAATGTTGTTCAGCTTGCTTTTTGCTTCTTTGAAGCCTGTGCTTTCCACACCGAAGATAAGGTACTTGGACTTGATGATACCGTTGTTTCCCTTTGCTGACTGGTGCTTTAACATCTGTGTGTATTCATCACGAATATCGTCAAAATCATCGTCCTGCAGGGGAATGTCAAACTGCTCCGCAAGCGCCTGTTCACTGACCTGTCTGTTGAATAGAAATAACTCAAACTTTATGGACGGATCGAAATAATTGATGAGCTTGCTGTATTCCTCTAAAATATCGCCCTGATCCTCCACTTCCAGCAAATCATAGTTAATGTCAAAAAACTCCACCATTTTTGTAAAATAGGTGTCCGTTACCTGACAGATGCCGTCCCGGTACATTTTTTTGAATGTTATGGTTTTCTGTGCGGTATCCGGCTTGCTTTGTTCTTTGCTGTTCCCGGCAAGAATACGTTTAAGCTGTGCCAGTCGCTTCTTCTCGGAAAAAGTAAGCCCCGCCTTTTCCGGTGTCTGTCTATTTTTCTGCGGTTTTGGTTTTCCCGCTGCCGCCTCGTGCCTTTTCTTCAAGGGAACGTACCTCCTTCCTGATTCTTTCCCGTTCCTCCAACTGCTTATAGAGGTTTTCCGATTTATACGGTCTGATCCCCGGCGTTAATATTTTCTGCCTTAACATGAAATATAAGATTTTCTCTGCGGGGAAACCGTCCTTTTCATACATTGCCAAAAAGAAGAATGGCAGCATTGCGCCCACCATGATGAGCGCCGCCCCCTGTGTCCCCAATACCCCTTTTGTAAGGAAATATAAGGGAACGCCCACAAGGGCAGCGCCGGAAAAACAGATAATCTGCCTTTTGGTAAGGTTTAATGCTACTTTTGTCTTGATTCCACTCAGGTCTTTCGGCACTGGTACTGAAATTGCCATAGTCTGCTCCTTTCGTGGGCAATGCCCGCCAAGCACAGTGTTTTTGTACTCAGTGGGCATTGAAAATAGATTTTGATAATGAACCTGTCTTGAACAGGCTGAAACAGAGGATTACGGTATAAGCTGCCACCGACCACAATGCGCTGTGCAGATTTCCCGCTACTGCGACACTCGCCACAAGCACTGCGTAGATTGCCACGCATACCATAATAAAAAACCCCTGAAATGCAAGTGCGATAAGCCCTTTTAAATAATTCGTCCCGATTGTGCCCCATTCCCGGTTGGTAACTGTTGCCGCCGGAATTGGCGCTACTGACACATAAAGGTATATTTCAATCATGCGCCCATATAGAATGACGGTGATGAGGACGGACATGATTTTCATGCACAGGCTGATTACCATAGTTTCAAGACCAAGTCCGATAAGCTCCCCGATGCCCATGCTGTCTATCTGGCTGTTGAACATGGAAGTCAGCGTTGCTTCCACATCAAGGCTTGTCGAGCCTGATATGGAAGCTGCCGCCTGTGTCACCACATGGCTTCCCACGTCAAATATCGCCATGACAATATCAAAGGTCTTGGATAGCAGCATGACAGCGATACAAGCCTTGAATAAAAAACGGAAGAACAGGCTTGTATCAAAGTCGTGCATATTGTTCTTGTCTATCACCATTGTTATCAGCTCATAAATCAGCACGAAACTGATGATCATTCCCGCTATGGGGACAATGACATTCTCCGACAGTGTTTTTACCATGTTGAAAATGCCGGAGTTCCATGCGCTGGGTGTGGTTGCAACCTCCCCCGCAATCGTGCCTACCTTGTCATTGACATCGGTAAACATGGTGTCGAGGTTAGACAGCACCCACCCTTTGAGTATATCCTTTATGAACTCAGTAATTTTTTCTATAATGCCGCCCATTTATCTTATGAGAACAGTGTGGAGAGCTGTGGGATCACCGTCTGCGCCACAATGATAATGCCACCGCCTGACATAAGCTGCTTGATGCCCTGTGACTTTGCACCCGGATTGTCATTTCCATATCCCTCAAGCAGATTGATGACGCCCCATACGCCTACGCCTGCCCCGATTGCTGTAACTACTGTCTTTAATCCTGTAACTGCTGTTGAAAAAAATGCCATTTTAATTTACCTCTTTCTTTCCTCAAAATTATTTTTTGATAAGCTGTGAAAGAGTTTTTCGTGTAAAATGCCCTGCCTTATGCTAAAATAAAGACAGGGCAATCCATTAGGAAGAACCCTGCGGGCATCCGGTACATTCAGTTTGGCGATTGGCTGTGCCGGGTGCTTTGTTCTTGTCCTTTCCCAAGTACATTCAAAACTCCGTTTCTTAACTTCTGGACTTTTTGTCCAAAAGTCCTGATGCTGGTTTACAGGTTCCATATTCAGTTTTTCAATATTCAGTTGTCATGTTTCGATCACGCCCGCATCTTCCACCTCATCAACGGTGTCATTGTCCCTGACTTTTGCTTTGCACAGGTTCTTTACATATTTTTCGATGTCAAAGGCGTTCTTTTCGTCATAGTCGGACAGAAGGCGGTACTGCTTGTGCTTTGTAATGTCAAACTTATTGGAGAAAAACGGTCTTACCCCTCTAAGCTGCATGATGCACTTGCCCCCGTCCATGACCGCAATCTCATCTTGGCTCATAAGCTCTTTTCCGGTCTTTTGGTAGTTCAGACCGTAGGACTGCGACGTACCCCTTGTGTCAGAGGTATTGTAAAGGTCAATCGTTTCTTTACCCAAAATCTCCGCCATCTCTTTTAAGGTGGTCTTTTCCTTCCCTCCGAGGAATAAGGTGGTATCACAATTCCCTTCAATGGTGTCAGCGTTATCCTTATAAATCGCTTTGAGCTGCGACTTCGACTGCAAAATAATAGAAGCTGATATTTCCCGGCTTCGGATTGTAGCAATCAGCTTCTCAAACTTTGGTATCTGCCCGATGTTTGCAAACTCATCGAGTAAGCAGCGCACATGGACGGGCAGTCTGCCATGATACACATCATCTGCCCTGTCACAGAGCAAGTTGAATAGCTGCGTGTACATGATTGATACGATAAAGTTAAACGTATCGTCTGTATCGGAGATAATGACAAACAGTGCTGTCATTTCGTCCCCCAACATATCAAGTCCCAACTCGTCATAGCTTGTCAGGTCACGCAGCTCCTTGATGTCGAAAGGTGCTAACCTTGCGCCACAGCTAATCAATATAGATTTTGCTGTCTTGCCCGCAGCCAATTTGTATTTTTTATACTGCTTGACTGCAAAGTGTTCCGGCTCTCTTTCCTCCAGCTCATCGAACATCAAATCGACAGGGTTTTTAAATTCCTCATCGTCCTCCCTTGCTTCGCTTGCATTTATCATGTCAAGCAGGGTGGTAAAATTCTGTTCTTCCTCCACACACTCATACCAGATGTACCCGATCAGTGCAGTGTAATAGAGCTTTTCGGCTTTCACCCAAAAATCCTCACCGGATTGCTGCCCCTCCCCTTTGGTGTTTAAAATGATTGTGTTTACAAGTTTCAGAATATCCTTCTCGCTCCGAATATAAGCGATAGGGTTGTAGTGCATTGATTTTTTGAAGTTAATGGTGTTCAGCACTTTTACCTTGTACCCGTTCTTTAAAAGCATTTTTCCGCACTCGACCAACACTGTCCCCTTTGGATCGGTAACGACATATGATGAGTGCATCTGCATCAGGTTCGGTTTTACAAAAAACCTCGTCTTGCCCGAACCGGAACCGCCGATGACAAGGATATTTTTATTCCTTGCATACTTCGGCTCTCTTGGTCTGCCAGACATCATCAGCCTTTCTGTTTCTGTCAGCAGCACGTTGTTCTCAAAGACCGGATCAATGTAAGGCTCAATATCTTTTGCTGTCCCCCACCTTGCAGAACCGTACTCCATGCCATGCCGGAATTTCTTGGCGTTCTTGGCTTTGAAATACACTATAAGACGGAGCGCAATGCCGCACCCTGCGCCTATCAGCAGATCTTTCGGGTAAAAACTCGGTAAGAGATTGGAAAATAAACCGTCCAGCCCCTCCATGACCGCCATCATCTTTGCGGAAGCGTCCTGTCCCGGCGATACCCGCCACAGCCACGCTATTTTGTCGCAGAAATATCCGGTAAGGATATAGGGTAAATTCATCAGGACAAGTTTCTTTTTGTCTATATTCCCTGTTTTCGCTTTGAACTTTTCGGGAACAGATTTAAGGTCTTTGGCAATACCGTCTATAATCTTGCTCATAGCGACTGCCCCCTGTCCTTCTGGTGTTCCCTTGCCCTCTCCCTGTTCTTGTCCTTTCCTAACTTTTCCCGGAACTCTGCCAGCTTCTCCTTTACGGATATGCGGTTGTGCTTCTTCTCATTAACTTTTACAAACTCCCTGAATGCCTGTGTTATCACGTCGGCATCCTTGCCCTTGAAAAATACCATGTACTTCGGCGGTTCAACCGTCTTATCCTTTTTCACAGCAAAGTCTACGTTGTATTTCCTCGCCACTCTCTCAAAGGACTTGATGTTGTTATCCGTAACCTCAATGCTCGAAGCACCCATACCCTGACCGACCAAGTCTTTCACTGATATTTTTCCATGAGATGCCTGTTTTCCCTGTTTGCGGTGTTCCAGATACATCTTCATCGCCTTTTTCAGCACGTCGGCAGTCAGCCGGGAAGATTTGAACACAAGGGCAATCGTTTTCTGTGTCACTTCCTCCTGCATGGTTTTCCTCCTTCTTCCTTTATTGCTGTACTTCCGTCAGGGTGGAACGTACAGCCTGTGCAGCAGATATTTCATAAGCTCTCCTTTCCACTTCTGGACAAAATGTCCAAAAGTTCCACAAATGCAAAAAGGGCAGCTACAAACCGCTGTTTACGGTCTATAACTGCCCTAACGCTGTCTAAATCTATATTCGATTTTATGTGATGCTTTCCCCGCACAGTGCAAGGAAATAATCCTTTTTCTTCAATATTTCCTCCTGCCTGTCTTTGGAAAGCGTCTTGAATATCTCGTCATAATCAAGCTCCGCAAGCGGTGTTCCAAGCACAGGCGTTAAAACTTCATGTTCATACCAAATCCGCCATAGTTCCTCAAACAGTTCCGAACTGTCCGAATACGCCACAGCGGAATCAAAGCCTTCGCCCTCATTGAACCATTGCAGACGGACAAAGCCGAACCGCCCGGCATCTGCCACCACCACATCTGCCAGCTCATACAGTTCCGTAAACGCATCTGCCACCTTCCGGCATTTTTCCCGCTGTTCTTCCGTAATATATGTTTCTGCCATAAATGATCCTCCTAACCACTTCTGGACAAAATGTCCAAAAGTTATCCGTTTTCCTTTAAACAGTAAATTGTGCAGAGGTCAGCGCACAAAACGCCTTCCCCATATTTTATATTATCAAACAAAAGGCACTGGAACAGCACGTCACGCACACCCTCCAGTCGGATAATTCTTTGTTCATTTTCTGAAAATTCTTTATTGGGAATTTCCTCTGCCACAACTGTCTGCCTTGCTGAAATACAGTGAGTGTAAAGTCCGAGGATATATTTATCTGACATGGGGAAAGCAAATGTTTCCTGCCCGTCATACGTTACCCTGTATTTTTCCTGTTCTTCCTCCGGAAGCTCAAAGATGCACTGTACTGTTTCAAGATAAGTATGCCCGTCAAAGTCCGATTTTAACTTCTTCGCATATCTGCGGATTGTCACGAAAATATTGTTGCGGTCAATAAAAGAACGGGTACGCTTAAACGTCGGCTTTCTGCCTTTTATGTCCATATAAACATTATTCCCTGTTCCTTTCCCGGCAAACCTGCCATAATCGCCAGTCCTCAGCAGATAGGACAGCACTTCAAGCAGCTTTTCCTTTGATGCAATCTGCTGATATGGCGAAACGCCAAAATCTATTTTAACAAACCGTAATGGGCAGCTACCCTTTGCAATCTCACGTTCCATTGCCCTGTCAATATCCCTCATGGACTCCATTTATCCATCTCCTTCCGTTTTGGACTGAAACAGCCCTTTTTCTTCCCACCCTCCGCCATACATATCATGCTGTACCAACTGCTGGTAGTAGTGGTTCATGGTATTGGGCGCATTGTAGAGGGCAGTCACCATGTATGCCCTGATATTGGTTATCTTGGTTGTGGTATCCCTCATACTGCTAATGACATACTCCAAATGGGAACTGTTCAGCTTCAGGTATTTTGACTTCACAAGCTCATAAGGGTAATCTTCCCCATTGACCTTTACTGTCTTTCGCTTCACGCACACAATCTCACAGATTACCTCATAAAGTTCCTCATATAGTCCCTTGTCACTCCAATCGCCATATTTCATGTGATGCTCGTACTCAATATTTTCTTTAATGATTTCCATGTAGGCGTTGGCATCACCCATCACATCAATCATATCATTATCCGGCTTGCCTTGTTCCGCTTTTTCTATCTCCTGACTGGATTGATTGATATGATGTGATTCTCCGTCAGAAATATTTGCAGAAGTATATGAATTTGTCCCTCCGTTTTGGGATAGACCTGTATCCGTTTTCGGAATGAGGGTATTGCCTGTTTTGTCATAACCTGTATCCAAATTTGTAGATACCTGTGTCCCGTTTGGGATACCCCTCCCTCCCAAAATTTCCATAGGGGCATCCGATTTTGTAGGGAGGCTCCCTCCCGTTTTGTCATCAGATGCATCTGCACATGAATCGTCCACTCCGTCCATTGCAGGTATTTCCTCTGGAAATGTCAGCCGGTACAGCATATCCGGTTTCAGTTCCACATACATCACATTATTGCATACAAGTCCCTCCCCATAACTGACTGTCCGGAACTCTCTCCTTATTACCCGTAATTTTTCCAGCCTGTCCATTGCGGTTTTGACTGTTTTCTTGGATTCTCCAAATAAATCCGCATAATACTGATAGCTCTGCCTTAGAATATCTTCTGAAAATTTCTTTTTCCAGCTAAGAATATGCCCGGTTCCCTGATCCCGCACCTCAGAAGGGCGATACCAGTAAACAATATCCGCCAGAATAACAATCGCAAGGAGATATGGTTTCCCATTCTCCTTTGTGATTGTCCTGTACCAGACAGCGGGAATAATGTTTCCGGTGATATTTATAGAACCCATTGCGTCAACGATCACGTTTCCGCTTGTTAAATATCCCATTATCAAACAGCCCCTTCCTCTTTCCACTTATCAAGAAGCGTAATAATGATGCTTTCTATCTCCTCATTGGAATAGCTGTCTGAAAAATATTTGCCAATCTTGTCCGATTTTATTGTGATTTTTCTCTCTTTTGGCTTTTCTTCCGACAAAACCAGCTTGACCATTGCCAGTGTCAGCTCGCCGCTTTTGCCATACTCTTTGAGTTTCCCGGATTGTACCATACTGACATTACAGCCCTGTTCCTCAATGATTACCTGCACCCATTGCTGCGCTTCCTCCGTCAGAAAAGATATATCCACGCCCTGTGAAAAACCTAATTTCTTTGTGTCCACCATTTCAAGAAGTTCATCAGAAAGCCTTGACAGCCAAATGTAACGCTGAACCTTTTTCGCATTTTCCCCGGCAGCTTCCCCTACTTCATCAAGAGTGTTCCTTCCTGACTTTCTCCCCTGATGCTTCATGGCTTCATACTTCATCTTATAGGCTCTCGCCTTTTCGCTTGGTAAGATGTCCTCCCTCTGAATGTTGGAATCCACCATGATAATTGTTGCTTCATCATCAGTGTAATTACGGACAATCACAGGCATCTCCGTCTTTCCGGCAAGCTCTGAACCACGTTTCCGGCGGTGTCCGGCTATGATTTCATAGCCGCCGCCCACCCTCGGTCTTGCAATGCCCGGAACCAGCACACCATGCTGACGGATACTCTCTGTTGTTTCCTCCATCTTCTCATCGTCCTCCACCCGGAAAGGGTGGTCTTTGAATGTATGAAGTTCCGCAAGCGGCGCATTGATAATCTGCTCTACACCATTTTCCTGTGCAGCGCTTCCACCGAATAAATCATCAAAACTTTCCATTTTGATTTTTGCTGCGCTTCCTGTTTTTTCATTACTGCCCATC
Organism: Lachnospiraceae bacterium; assembly: GCA_029067085.1. GTDB lineage: Bacteria > Bacillota > Clostridia > Lachnospirales > Lachnospiraceae > UBA3282. The sequence goes on from JAIEFE010000020.1 coordinate 136,544, forward strand.
TGCAAGCACCTCCTCCGTCAATGAATAGTATGCTGATGCTACTTTCCCCTTTGGATCATGCTTGTATATGCTGATGCCTTCCGCTGAAATCTCCGCTGCCCTTACCGAAACAGGTATGACATTGGTAAATATCCTCACCCGGCTTCCATAGGCTTCCTTCAGCATGGAACTGATGTCTTTTGCATAGTTAGTCCGGCTGTCCACCATTGTCAGTAATATGCCCTCAATTTCCAGTTTCGGGTTAATCTGCCGCTTTACCTTGCCAACCGTCTTAATGAGCTGCTGCAAGCCTTTAACGGGCAGGTATGCCGCCTGTACGGGTATCAATATGCTGTCGGCACAGGCAAGGGCATTTATGGTAATCATGCCGAGTGAGGGCATACAGTCTATGAGGATATAGTCGTAATCTTCCCTCACTATCTCTATGTACGACCTTAGTATCGTTTCCCGGCTCATAACATTCACAAGGGAAACCTCCAGACCGGATAACTCAATGTTCCCCGGCATAAGGTCTATCCCTTCCTCATGGTGCAGGATACCTTCTGTCGGCTCTACTTCTTCATCATTGATTAAATTCCCCATAATGGTTGCAAGCGTAACTTCCAATGTATCCGGCTCTGTATAGCCAAGACTTGCGGTAAGGCTTCCCTGTGCGTCTGCATCTATTAACAGCACCTTTTTACCCTGTTTTGCAAGTCCTATGCCTAAATTGCCTGTTGTGGTGGTCTTGCCGACTCCACCTTTCTGATTTGCGATTGCGATTACTCTACACATAACTTTTATCCTCCTGATTTACTGAATTTTTTTCGTTTCTCTTTCTACCTCTGCATACACTCTGTAATATCTGTTTGTCCCTTTATTGGCGTAAGGCTCGGAGATTTGCAAGACATTCACTTTCTTATTCCTTTCGAGAATCTTTTTGAACCATTTAATATCGTTCTTAGTTCCCATAAGCCTGATTTTTAACATTGCATCCTCCCGCCTGTTTATTTTAGCAGTATTCCGGATAACGGACTTTTACCGCCTGCCAAAAGTATTTTGCATACCCACAGCAGAATAAATCCTCTACCGTATACAGCTTACATTCCGTCAACTGCTCCTCTGCATCATCATAATCGTACACACTAGGCGTACCATTGTTATATAGATTAAACGCCATACGGACTACCTTTGCACTTCCGCTTGTAATCCAGCCATTATGCAGGCATTCCGTTTTGACACAACCTGTTTTAAAGTCATAGATTGTTTTAATATTTCTCCTTGTGTCTGCATCAATCCCCAAGCAATACACCAATGCTGCATGATAGACATCTACATACCTGCACTTTGGCAGATATGCAAGAAAGAATTTTTTGTGTTCTCCATCTCTAAAAGTTACATTTTGAGCAATCTGCTCTGCCAAATGAATATTTTCATTTTTTGCACTTAACGCTGTGTTATTAGCCATAATCTGACTCCTTTCATATTCCGTATTCTATTTTTGACACATAAATAGGACTAAGCTAGTTATAACGACATTTCTGCCATTCACTAATTTAGTCCTACCTAAAATAATCAATATGTAATTGAATTGTTTACCTTCTGCCCTCCTTATGCTATACTAAAACCAGTAACTCATAGCTTTTAGGCACTTTGAGTTACATTAATGACATTTCTTTGTATTTTCTTATGAATCGGCGCCGTCCAAATGAAAAATTAGAAATGCTTTTGCTACAATACTACATTTTTTCATTAGGACTAAATCGGTGGAAACCCTTGATTTTGCAATGGATTTTTCAACCTGTCACTATAATAACTCAAAGCCCCGCAGGTGTACAGGCCCATCCGAGCCCAAGCACATTGGCGATCAGGTTTGTTGCAATATATTCCCTCGCGGGATGGCCCTTTGGAATTCTCGGAAAAAGAAAGCTGATGAAGGGTTGTATCCCCCTCGTCAGCTTTGCAATCAGACCTGATTTTTGCGCGATCTCCATTAGTCCCACCCACAGCGCCATCACGCCGATCATTGTAATACAAAGAGATACCGCATCCCCGGCGGACTCCAGGGCGGCATTTGTTACCTCCGCCATTTTTCCTGTAAATGCGCCGTACACGACGCCGATCAGAATCATAAACGCCCAGATATAATTTAACATGGAAACTCCCACAGAATATGTTTATTATTAAATTCTATGAATTCTCCCGCATAATATGTTTACTGCCTGTCTTTTGCTCTCCGGCTTTTCCACCCTGCTTCGCCTCCCCGATCCATCACTCCCATAACGGATATATCAATGTTCGATCCGTCAACCAAATTTGAAGCATCCGCCCGCTGCCCTTCATCCGTCGCAGGTATCGTACCATTGATCTGTCCCCAGACACTCTCCGCCCGCAGCAGCACCGTCCGGTACAGCATTTCCGCGCCTGCCTCATATTCTTCGTAGGAATAAAGCGCGGTAGGATCTGTTTGCACCAGCCTGTCTATCCGGCTTCGAATGCTCTGATAAACCACCTGAAATCTTCCGTTCAAAACATACTCCTGTGCCAACTGCCTCAAATATTCGTGGTAGCGGGAAAGATATGTCTCATTCTCCAAGAGGGCGTCAAAAAATGTCGTTGCCGAAAAAGGCGTATCTACCGCATCATTGATTACTTCCGATGCGCTGCTTTGCGGCCCCTGATTCATTCCCCCAAAGGAAAGATTATAATCCCATGGAAGAATATTCAGCATACCATTGTATTCGTACAGATAATAATTGTGAGCCATATTTCCGGAAAGGCTGTCGAGATTCACGGAAAACGCGTGCACTGCCATATATTTTAATATATTGTCCACATCCAAATATTTCTCTAGGTCGGTCCCCTCGCTGATATTTTTGAGAGCCGTCACCACCCTGCGGTGATCCGCTTCCCCCGTTTTTGTCACCTCACCCTCCCAAATGTCGGAATAGCTGGAAAGTTCCTCGTTTGTGTAGTTGAGGTTCGCGCCGTTTCCGCCTCCCATGGAAGGACCTCCTCCGCCCGGCGGCATACCGCCCGCAAAGTCCGGCTTTCCCATAGATGAAAATACCTTCTTCTCAGAGCCCTGCCCTTTCTCTGGTTCCGGAACCCCCTCTTTTCCAAACATTGTTTCTCTGTCTCTCTCCTGCCGGTGCTCCTTCCCGTCAACATCATCCTTCTCTCCGGGCCGGGGCTGCTGCCCTCCGAAGCCCTCACCTTTAGAATTTCCTCCCATATTCATACTGTCAGGCTTATACAATTCGCCATCTTCGGTTCCATAGTTTCGCACAAGAAAGCTTTCCTCAACAGCTTCCAATGCCAGATATACGCCCAGATACGTCCCGTTCACCGATATTTCTGCATAATTGCATAAGGATGCGTCCGCGCCCAGATATTGGTACATATCATAGACCACGGCCTCCTTCATATTGGTGGGATCCGCGTAGTTATTATTTAAAATCAACTTGTCAAGGCCAAGGCAGGTCTGCCCTTCCACATAATGATCAAATTCCAGTTTCAGGCTGAATCTGTCCGTGTCAGGATTCTCGGCAATCGCCGACAGGCTTGTGTTGCCTTTTGGGCGCACACCGACGTTATATAGTTTCTGATCGTTGACCAGCACATCACAGGCGTAATATTCCTCCGCTATAGCATTCTCCAACATTTCCTCCCATTGTTCCTGCGCCATCTGTATATCGATCTTTATCGGTTCATCCGTATCAAACAATGCCGCTTCATATTCCATGGGCACTTTGACATTTCCTGATACCTCTACCGCCTCCTGCGAAAAGGCTGTCAACCAGATACAAAAAACGACAGCGGCAGCCATCATCACGCCCACGATCTTCGTTATATGTTTATAGGAAATCATAACTGCCCCCTTTTTAGGACATATACTCACCGTTGTAACTTACGAGTGTAACATGATCCACACCCTCTATACTCTGAATGGCATTGACAAAAGAAGTCGCCGCATCCTTCAGCCGCACCTCCGCAGTTAACTCAATGCCGCCGCTGCTGACTGTTTTTGATTTCACCAGAAATCGTTTCAGCGCCGCCGTTGCCGTCTGCACTGCTGCATCCTCCGCCTTTTCATCTTCACAGTTTAAAATCAGGATATAAGGATTCTCATGCATCTTCCGGTTAGCAAAAAGAATCAGGATCAAACCGATTATCGCAGAACCGATCACTGCAAGCGGAATCATGCCCGCGCCGATCACAATACCCGTCGCGATCGACCAGAACAGATACACAATCTCAATCGGCTCCTTGATCGCTGCCCGGAAACGAACAATAGAGAGCGCGCCCACCATACCGAGAGAGAGCACCACATTGGATGTTACCGCCATGATCACCAGCGTTGTCACGAGGGCAAGTCCCACCAGAGTCAGGGCAAACCCGCTTGAGTACATCACGCCGTTGAAAGTCTTTTTGTAAACCACGAAAATAAACAGTCCGATGATTAGGGCAAAAAGCATCCCAATCAACGTGTCAAGTGCAGAAAATTGCGTTACATTCTCCAAAAAGCTTGATTTAAAGATGTCATGAAAAGTCATTTGTTTTCTCCTCCCTTTCCTCAACCGAAGCATCGACAGGCTTCATATTTCGAAAAAGCTGTCTGGCGCAGCGCGTTTGTCTGAATCAGCCGGCGAATGATCTCCGGAAGAAAAGCATCGTATTTTATTTCCAATATCATATCCTGGGGCTTGCCGGCCGTGTCGATATCTATAATCTGCTCCTCCAGAATATCCCTGTGAAACAGAGTTGTTCGAATATTGGAGTCAAAGGTGATCCGCACATTTCCCGTCCGATAAATATAAGGCTCACGTATATAAGATACCAACACCTTCGGGCGAAGCATCTGATAATGCATCTTCGCATACAACTCCTTCACCAGAGGCGCGGGGTGATCTCTCATCCAGTTGTTCTTGCCCTCCAATAATTCCCTGCACTCTTCTTCCGTAATCTGTGCATCAACCTTCAAGCAGAGAGCATTATCCTTAATCTTTTTTTCCAGTGTCAGATAAGAAAAGTCATCATTATAATATCTGATCCTGAATTTTTCCCGTATAGGAACGCCGCTCTCTTTTTCCCGCAGAGCCTTGTCCATATAATTATCAAAATAAATACTCCGTATCAGATATCTGCCATCCGCACCTGTATGTAAATCGCTCTGCATCACTGCCTTCAGACGGTTTCTCAGCTCGATATACTGCGTGTATCCGATTCGGTATTTCAGTTCATGTCGAAAGCCTTCTTTCTGCTTCACTCAATGTGCTCCCTTCCCTGCTGGTTTAGCGGTTTAGTACCTTCACAATTTAGATGAAAGTATCTCTTTTGTTCTATTGAAAGTATGGGTAAATTATAGAAGGCTTTCTTAAAATGTACTTAAAATCAGATGTGATTTTTTAATGAAAAATTTTATTTGACTGATTGACAATATAAAAATGTTATGATAGAATCCCTTCTAAAATAACATAAGAAAAGCAATGACGGAAAAGAGTAGTTTAGTCGGAAACATCCAGAGAGAATGGCATTTTGGTGGAAGCTGTTTATGTGGAAGGTAGACGAAAACCATTCCTGAGCTGTAATGCCGAAATCAAGTAAGTGTTACCGTATGCCTGCGTTAAAGGATAGGATTTGATGGAATCTAAAGTGAAAAGTTAAGGTGGAACCGTGCAAATGCACCCTTAAGACTGTATTACAATGGTCTTTTGAGGTGCTTTTCTTATGTTGTTTCTAAAATGGAGAAAGGGCAAAAGAAAGGAGCAACAAATTATGAAAGCAACAATCGTTTTAATTGCAGACAATGATGCTGAAAATTATGGGAGAAAATTAATGCTGGAAGCACATAAGCATGGGAAAATGGGATTTGAAATGGCCAGATTGCCACAACACGTTTCCTTAAAGCAGCCGTTTTCCATTCCGAAATTGGAGGATATGGAAGTATTTTTTGATGAGTTTGCAAAGGAAGTACATTCGTTTGATCTGGAATTTGAACAGATTGATTTATTTCCTTCTATTGTGTTAGGAGGTTTTCCATCCGGATGTTTGAGTCTGCGCGTGAAAGAAACACCGCAGTTAGTGGATGCACAGAAAAGATTAAACGAAGGATTATATGAAAAATTCGGACCCTGTCCGGCAGAGCATGATGATGACTATGTCTTTCATATGACATTTGCCATCGGTGGAGCGAACTTTGAATCGTATCAAAAAGCGTATAATGAATTGATAAAGAAAGATTATCATCAGCATTTTACCTTTAATAAACTTGGCTTGCTCTATTATGATGACGACAATATTACTCCGGGAACCTACTTTTGTTATAAGGTCTGTAATATTTAATCCCGGATACTTTCCTGAGCCGCAATGGAAATATAAGATGATATATGGTAAAATTGTGTCCGTTGATCAACTCATTAACAAATAAGAGGAAGTATCATGAAAAGAATCATAGCGATAGTGCTGTTGTCCGTTATCATTGCTGGATGTTCCAGTATCAAGAGTGAACCGCAGGCAGATAACGATGTTGTCCCAGAACAGCAGACAGAAAGAGAAGAACAGAGTGCACAAAGAATAGACACAAGGAACAATGTGAGACAGAGGTTTCACCATTGTCAACATTTAAAATCATATCTTCCTTGGCGGGTCTGGAAAACGGAGTAGTTGTAAATGAAGCCAGTAAAATGAAATATAGTGGCGAGAAATACCCCATTGACACATGGAACTCAGATTTAACATTAAAAGAAGCATTTGGATGCTCGTGTGTCTGGTATTTTCGGCAAGTTGTAGATATGGTCGGTCAGGAAAATATTCATACAATGTTAAAAGAAATACAGTATGGAAATTGTGATATATCCGAATGGACCGGCAGTGGAATGAATTCATTGCCGGACCTTAACGGATTTTGGTTAGAATCATCATTAAAAATATCACCAATACAGCAGGTAACTACACTGAACTATATTTTTGATAATGAGAATCCTTTTAATGCTGAAAATCTGGATGAACTGAGAAATATAATGTATATAGCAGAACTTGATCATGGCAGTTTATACGGCAAAACAGGTTCAGGAACCGGCGGTAATGCATGGTTTGTCGGTTTCCTTGAAAAAAATAACCATAGAATCTATTGTGCAGTTTATCTTGAAGATATGCAAAATAAAGATATCGTTTCAGGAAATAAGGCGAAAGAAATAGCAATCAGTATTTTAAACAACGAGGTATGATCGTGAATCTATCTCCACCTTACTGTTTTTCAAAATGCTAATGAAGTACAAATTTTTCACAAAATTCATGAATGATATCCAATATTGCACTATCATAAAAGACTGCGCCGCCATGTGCATCATTTTCTTCCAGTTCATAGTAAAAAGCATTATGATGGGAAGTGATCAGTTTTTCATATAATGTCCTGCTGTTTTCTACAGAAACAACGGGATCATTTTCACTGTGTATAAGCAATACTGGGGGAAGTTCAATATTCTCTGAAATATACATAGCGCAGGAAGCCTTTTCTGCAACTTCTTCATGACCCTCAATTTTATCAATACCAAGGAGTTCAGCAGATGGACGGATTTTCATCCATGGTGGAAGCATGGCTTTTGCGCAGATCAGCAAATCCGTTGAACCACTTTCACAGATAACGCCCGAAACTTTCGGTAACGTCTTACATAATCCATGTGCATTGAAAAGGACTGACATCATAGCAATATGTGCGCCGGATGAATTTCCCATAAGAAAGATTTTACTTGTGTCAATATGGAAATTATTTGCAATATTGGGAATGAACATTAAAGCGTTATATACATCTTCAATTTGAGCCGGAAAAGCCGCAATATCAGACTCACGATATTCCATTGCAGCAACCACAAATCCTCGTTTAGCAAGCAGCGCATATTGCGGAATATCATTATACATTTCTTGTTTATGCCAGGCGGAACCAGGAATAAACAGGATAAGCGGATACTTTTCGTCCTCCTTCATTTCTTGCTTGTATGGAAAAACAATCTGTAAATGCCTCTTACAATCACCATAATCATAATATTCCCAGTCTTGTGAGTATAGGCATTGCATTTCATTTGAATTAGCAGCAATTTTGATTTTACGTTTCATTATTCCCTCCACAGATGCCGATTTAATAATGCAATTATATTCTATTATTAGTAATTACGCAATCCCGAAAAGGGTGCATAAAAATGACGTTTTGTGATTTCCGCTCTTTATAATACCACCCTAAAACAGATCATCTTACCATCCGAACTTTCTACCGTCGCTTTTCCTCCATGCGTCTCGGCTATCGCCCGCACCATCGACAAGCCGATTCCCGTGCCGCCTGTCATGGCGGATCGGGATTCGTCCATGCGGTAAAACCGATCAAACAATCTGTCCAGGTCAGAGACATCCGGCAGATCACAGGTATTGGACACCTCGATACAGATCCTGCCCCACCTGCGATAAATCTGCATCTGAATCTCGCCGCCATCGTCAGAATACCTGACAGCATTATCCAACAGAATGGATATCATCCGCTGGATGGCCGCCCTGTCTCCGTATAACGTCAAATCTTCTTCAATGCTCTGGCTGTAGCTTTTTCCTTTTGCCTTCGCAAGGACCGCAAAAGGTTCCGCAATTTCCCACGCCGCTTCGCTCACAGAAAATCTGCTCTTCTCCGGGAAGGGCGTCTCCTCATCCAGCCTCGACAATGCAACCATATCCCCTACCAGTTTTGTAAGTCTAGCGGCCTGCCTGCGGATATTCTCAATCCATTCGTCTCCCTCATGCTCCATCGCCGCTATATCCGCGCTGGTCGCAATGGATGTGATCGGCGTCTTAAGCTCATGACCCGCATCCGTGATAAATCGTTTCTGCTGCTCTATATTTTTAAGATATGGTCTGATTGCACGTCTTGAAAGGAAAAGAATCAGAAAGAATACCATCAGCAGGCTGCAGATCCCTATCATCAAAGACACGATAAGCAGAGACCTCATTGATTGTATGTGAATCGCCGCATTCAAAAAGAGAACCGAAATTTCCTTTTCACTCCTGTTCACCAAATACCGGTAGTCTTTATAATATCCTTTTTCCCTTCCCTTTGAAAGGACGGCCTGTGTATATTCCTTCGCTGTCTCCTCATCTACAGAAAAAATATAGTCCCTTGAGATTGCCCTGATCCTGCCATCTGCATCGCAGTGAACCACAAAAAAACGAGTAGTAAAAGCCGCTTCCGGGTCTCTGCCAAATCTGTCTCCTGCAGGCGGAAGAGGGGCTTTCGGCTTCGCAAGAACTGCCTGTTCATGCTTTAAAAGCTCTTCTGCCCGATGATCCTGCATGGAGGTTGTCCTGTAATAATTTGCCGCATTGATTCCGACAATGATGAGCAGCGTAATCGTTCCAAACGCTGCCATCGCTGCCAGAATAAACCGCCTCTGTATCTTTTTCAGCATCTGCTTTCCTCCAGAAAATAGCCTGCGCCGCGGGCTGTCCGAATCTCAATATCCGCCTCCAGCTGCTTTAGTTTTTTCCGAAGGAAGCCCACATAAGTCCAGACCACGCTGATATCCGCTTCCGAATCCTGTCCCCAGACCTTATCCATCAGATGTGCCGTGGAAAACACAAAGCGGGGATTACGCATAAAAAGCTCCATGACCTGAAATTCCTTATTATTCAGCCGCACCGCCCTGCCGCCGCAGGTCATCTCATAGCGGTTACAGTCAAGCAGCACATTCCCAAAAGACAGGCAGATTTCCGTATATCCCGCATTTCTTCTTGAAAGGGCCTTCACTCTGGCTATAAATTCCGGACTGGCAAAAGGCTTCGGAAGATAATCGTCCGCACCCGCCTCTAACCCTGCAACCCGGTCCTCAATCTCCGCTTTCGCCGTAAGCATCAGTACGGGAACCCCGGAACCCGTCTCGCGAATCTCTTTCAAGACCTCCAGACCGTTTACCTTCGGCATCATAATATCCAGAATCACAACATCATAATCCCTGCATCGAAAGTACGAAAGTGCTTCCGTACCATCATGAACCGCATCCACGGTAAACTTATTCTTTTCCAGCAGAAACTTCAATCCTTTTGCCAGTTCTGCTTCATCCTCGGCAATTAAAACACGCATGATGCCACCCTCTGTTTTACATTCATTCACGCTTTACTTTGAGATCGAAATCTCAACCTTTTCATCCTTATCGAAAACTAAAACGATCAGCGCTGCTATCTCGTCAACATCAACAACCAGGTCAAAGCCTGCCATTTGATAAGCATGAGTCTTGCTGCTATCTGTATACCCTAATGCACCGCCATTTGTCAAGTATGGAATTCTTGTTCCGTCTTTTAATACGACTCCTATGACTTCAGGAATACCAAGATCATCTTCTTTTTCCGCCGGCGCCTCGCTGACAGAATAATTCACTTTGATGGAAATCGGTGAGATATTGATATCCTCCATCTTGAAACCCGTTCCTTCCACTTTCTGCCCTACCTCGATATTTTGAGTTGAACTGACATCAGGAAGGTTTATTTCAAAATTCCATTCCCCCTCCACCACAGGAGTAAACTGCATCAATTCGGTAAATGCGTCTTTATCATGCCTTTGCGCCATCTTCACCCAAAACTTCGTTTCACTGCTTTTCATTAGCTTTCTCCTACGCGCGTATGAATGTAAAACAAATATAAGCGTCCTCATTTTGTTTTACATTCATTAGACGGCAGATATCCTCTTTTGGTTTCAAAAAAATTAGAAAATGCACAAAAGCGCTCATTGCTTTCTTCCAACAAGCGCTTTTCTGCCTTAATTTTTATTTTTCTTTTGGCTGATACAGGACATATGTCACCGTACCGTCCTCGTTTAAAACAAACACATTAATCAACAGCGACTGTAATCCGTCTTCCGAATAAGAATACCCTTCAATCTGATACCTTCCTGTCGGCGTCTCTGATGTCACAAAATAAAACCCGCTGCCTGAACCGCCATCTTCTCCCAAATCGTATTCATAAAGTGCCATACCCTCTTTATCAGGTGTATAAATCCTCCTCGTCGACTCAATCGGCGATGCGTATTCATCAAGATTTTCCGGCGTAAGTTTGTTCATAAATTCTTTCACTGCCAAATCCGCTTCGTCCTGTTCTGGCGGCGCTGACGGTGCATCCCATGAAGCACGCAGCGCCTCTAAATATGCCCTTGCAGCCTCCGGATTTCCTTTACACTTATCAACCGGCAGCGTAAACAAGGCATTTAACCCGTTATAGTCCAAATTGCGGCTGATGTCTCCGCTGTTTTCGTCATAACAATAAGCGTTTGCATCATAAAATGTCCCCGCACTGACACCGACATAAATTCCCTTGTCCGCAAACATCTCAATATTGTCCATCTCCATAATCCGATACTGAATACCATCCTTTACAATCGCCGAATATCCGCCTCCCATGCTCATAATACTATACTGCTTCGGGTCTAATCCGCGAATATAATGCGACGCATAAAATTCTTCCTTTCCATACTCATCAGAGGACGTAGCGGGCATCGACGTACCGTCCGCATGTTCAATCGCCACAACCGTATAAATTTTATCCTCCTCAATTGTCCCCGTATCGTCCGTCGCCAGATAAGCGCTGATGCGCTTCCCCGCAACGCTTCCTAACAGCGTAACGCGATAACCGCCGCTCTCCTGTGTTTCGTTAACAAGCACTGCGCCCTCGCCCATAAACGCGTTTTGTAAAGTATTGTTGTTTGTTTCTGCCGCAATTTCCGCCGGACTTAAATACCGACGCGCCGCTACGACTGTGATTGAACCCAAAAGCAGTGTACACACCGCCACCAATACTGCCATCGAAATTCTTTTTTTATAATGCATATTTTTCCTCTCCTTTATCCTCCGAAGAACCTGCACATTCAACTGTTCTGAGGGCACATCCATCGGAATAAGCGAAGCTTTTAACAATTCATCCATATTGTCTTTCATGACCATATCCCTCTCTTTCCTCCAATTTCTGTTTCAAGATTTTTTTCGCCCTGTGTAATCGGCTCTTAACCGTTCCCTCCGGCAGTTTTAAAACCGCCGCAATCTCTGCCAGCGGCAGTTCCTCCATATAAAACAGTAATATGGGAAGCCTGTATTTGTCCGGAAGCTGCCCGACCGCACTGCGGATAAACCCACACTCCTCCTGCTCAATCACTTTCTCCTCCGGCAGCCGCGCCTCCGATACAAGTTCTACGTCCATCTCCTCAACAGATTTGGTTACTCCTACAATCCGCTGCCTGACCGACAGCTTGCGTTTACAATTTCTGTAAATGTTTACGGAAATGCCCATCAGATAACTCTTCGGATTTGTCTCAATCACCAGTTTCTCACCGATTTCATAAAGTTTGAGAAACGTGTCCTGATACAATTCTTCTGCCTCGTCGCGGCTGCGTGTTACCGAACAGCAAAACGAAAATAAATCTTTGCCATAATCCTGTATATATTGTTCAAGTTCTTCCTGCCTCATCCATAACCTCCAAGTGCGTCGGCTGCCTCATGAAAACAACCATAAAATAGGATACCCTATATCGTAAAGGGATAACTCCCTTCACTGATATAGGGTAACCAGCCAAAAAAAAGTTTCACAACTTTACAATTCAATCAACGCACTTTATCACCGTCGGCTTCATAGATCCCGGCATAATCACCATCGCAAATTTCAATATGCGCCGGTTCTCCCGGATAGTAACCAATCATTGTGCCGTCATCGCAAGTATAAACCTTCCAGTTATTTTCCTGCTGAAAGTTATCAACTGTCGTAATATACAAGGAAAGGCCATTGACGGCAAATTCCAGTGTACCGTAGTCGTTGAAAAACACCTCCAGCCGATTCCCTTTATCGTCTGTGTAAATATTCCCTTTTATGTACCACTCATCATCGGCAGCACTTGGCAAGACTTTATCAAGATCCTCACCTGACGGTTCCTTTTCTGTTTTCTCACCTGACTCTACCCTGTCTGCTTTCTCGCTCTTCTCAACCGATGCCGCCTTTTCTGTTTCCTTACTCTCCTCACTCGAAGCTGTCTGCTCTTTCTCACTGAAAGTATCCTGCTCCGTAACCTGTTTATCCTCAACTTCGATTACAACCCGCCCGTCATCACCGTTGTCATCAGCATCGCCGCATCCATTCAACCCGCACAACATGGCCGCTACCATAAATATACCGATCAGACATCTTACATTCCTTTTCGTCATTAAAATTTCCTCCCAACAAATGAATATGATCTACAAGTCATCTTATCGTTAAAAGAGAACATCCATTTATCATGTTCTCAAAGCCTTTCATGGTATTGCTGTAAAATTAAAAGCATCAGCCAGCAGTTCCAGACTCTCATCGTTCACATCAGTAATGTCTGTCATATCACCAAGAACATTTATTACAATGAAAGACTTCTCTCTATCAATAATAATGTATGTCTTGCTGCCCCAATCTTCGTTTATAATATTTGCAAAAAATACATTTTCACCTTTTTTCGTTGTATATGCTCGTACATTGCATTCCGCAAGATCCCCAAAATCAAGATAGGCAGATGTAAAATAGCCTTTCACAACACACGAAAACTGATAACTTACTTCATGAATTGATGAACCTGCAAGCGCAGCAATGCCTTCCATAAGAAATGCTCCATCATACATATAACTGGATAAAATAGTCTGCTTCACATTTTCTGACGCTCTTTCACAAAAATCCCCAATTCCCGCCTTACTGCACAAATCATTGTAATCATCAGCAATTTGGAAGCCGCTTAATTTAGACAAACTGTACTTTTCACAGATTTCATCTATCTTTTCTTCCATCTCCGGCGAATAACAGCAATATGCTTCATATTCATACTCCGGATCCACCGGCTCGTTTCCGACTTGCTCGAGAATCGCAAAATCTGTATCATATCCGTCATCAAATTCCCGCCACTCTGCAGATGCCTTATATTCCGGACTGTCCGTGAGGAACGCTAACAGATCGGCGTTTCCCTGCGGTATTGTTTCCTGTTCCGTACCGGATATCTCCGTATCAATTGTGGTTTTTTCCACTGTCCTTTCTCTCTGCCATTCGCCGCTTTCTGTCTCATCCCGAGTCTTTTGACACGCAGTCAAACTGCTAATCATTATCATTGCCGCAATCGAAACAATCATTGTTTTTTTCTTTATCATGTTGTATCTCCTCCCTACTTTACACTCCTTTTACGGTATTGCCGAAAAATCAAAAAGGTCTGCCAGTTCTTCCAGCATTTCATCACTCATCTCAAATGAATCCGATGGCCAATCGCCCAGAACGTTCACTACAATAAACGAATGATCCCTCTCTGCAATGATCAATGCTTTCAGACTGCTATTTGCCAACAGCACGGTCTGCCCGCTTTCTGACAAATACTCCCATTCATGATATTCCTCCATCTCACCCACATTCAGCGTAAAAGGATTAAAAGAACCTTTCATGGCCCGTCCAAATTGATAATCCGTGACACATAATAATTTGGAATCAGCCGGGCCTTTCCATATCACTCTGCCATCCATGTCAAATGACCCGTCATCATACAGACTGCCGCCTTCAAAATCCCATCTCGCACTTCCGTCCGCACCGCTACAAAAGTCTCCGATATTTGCCTGCCTGCACAGAGCGGCATAATTTTCTGCAATGGTTAAGCCTTGCAATTTGGATAATTCATACTTCTCACAAATCTCATCTACCTTGTCCGCCATATCCTGCGTATAACAGTTATAGACAAGTTCGTATTCTCCTAAGCCTGCGAAACCATTTCCGATCTCTGACAGGATTGCTCCATCCGTATCATACCCATCAAGAAATGCCTTCCATTCGCTGCAGGCACTGTACTCCGGACTGCCTTCAATCCCACCCAATGAAATGATATCCACTTCTTTTCTGGGAATATCATTTTCAGACACTTCCCCCGGTAATTCTTCCCGTTTGGATAAATCCAAAACAGTTTCTTTTCCCAGATGAAGATCGCGCAATCCATAGACATAAACGGCATATACCGTTGATGCCGCTAACAGACTCCCTGCCAAAACCGCAGCTAAAACAGCCCCTGATTTCGCACGGTACACACTGTTCTTTTTCAAAATACTCCTCCCTCTCAGCAATTGATTTCGTACCGTTGACTCCGAGCAATGCAGCATACCTGCAATTTCCGAAGTGCGATATCCCTCGTAATAATACAGATAAATAACCTGCTTGTACTTGACCGGAAGCGCCATCACCCATTCAAGAACTCTGTCATCTTCCTTTCGGACAACATTCTCCTGCCGATATAATGACTTGATATTTTCCAGTCTCCTCTTCCATCGTCTCAGTTCATCTTTGCAGGTATTGGACGCCGTTACAATAAGCCACGCCTTCTCATGTTCCTCCGACTCGAACTGCTTTTTGCTCGAGATCAGCTTCAAAAATGTTTCCTGCACCATATCCTCCGCATCTTCTGCATTTTTCATAAAAGAAAAGCAAATACGGTAGACAGTGTTATAATGACGATTATAGATTTCTGCAATTTCTTCATCCACATGCAATGAAGAATCCATTATTTTCACCTCCCTAATACAGATACGATTTAGTGGGGCAAAATGTCGCACTTCAATTTTAGAAGCACTTAATTTAAACATACAGGCATCTTTATTGATAAAATTATTTTTTCTTGGTAAAATAGGCATTGCTTTATACATTGCTACTTATTGATATGGATGATAAGAGGATTATATCATGCGCATAGCCATTTGTGACGATGATGCAGATTTTGCAGACAATTTAAGAGCATTGATGGAAAAGGAACTTGCCTCGCTGTATGCCAAACCGGTTATTTCGGTTTACAATGACGGGAATGCCTACATTGCGGACAAACCGAAATGTGACGCCGTTTTTCTGGATATTGATATGCCTGCCGTGAATGGTTTTGACATTGCGGAACAGATCAACCGCATGGGAGAAACACTTATAATCTTTGTGACAATGCATGATGAGCTTGTGTATTCTTCTATTAAATTCCGTCCATTCCGGTTCATCAGGAAATCTCATCTTGCCGATGAACTTCCGGAAGTATTGAACGCCTTAAACAAGGCAATAGATAAACGGAACGCAGGGCGAAAGTTTGAGTTCCAGACAAAAACGGGATCCGTTTTTCTTGATATCAACAGCATTGAATATATAGAAATATACGGCCATTGGCTTCATGTCTGTGTGGACGGCGGAGAGGACCTGGAGTGTTACGGGAGTCTTTCAGAGTTTGAGAAAGTGCTTGCCCCTTTTGATTTCATACGAACCCACAAGAGTTATCTTGTGAATTGTAAATATATCTATGCCATAGAAAAGGGACAGATTATTCTTGACGATAAAACCGAGATCCTGCTCAGTCGGTATCGTGCAGGAGAAGTCAGGGACAAATTCAGAAGTTATATACGGGGTGAAATATGAATGATATTGCTGAGATCATCGCTTCTCTTGCAGAGTCTTATATTGTTGTGAGATTGTGTAACAGGTCACTGGGTTTTAAAAACAAAAATATGGCTCTGCTCAAATCTGTGGTATTCTTTATTATTCTTGCTGCAGAGAATATACTGACCAGTCAGAAGGAATGGAAAGGACAGCAGACCATTTTAATCGAAAGTTTAACCTTCATCCTTTTTGTATCCCTGATTGGTATGTATGTTTTTCTCTTTCTGAATGGAAAGACTTTTGATAAACTATTAATCACAATTATACCTGCCATTACAATCCTGCCGATCAATCTGACCATTCTCAGTGTGATTCGTGCATTGTCCGGAGAATTTATCGTGGATATCGTTGAGCCCGGCGGCAAAGCGCGTATCTGGGCGCTGGTTTTCAGTAAACTGGCTTTTTTCCTAGTGTGCGAATTTGTTATACATATGAGAAAACGTAATCAATATTCACTCAGCATCTTTCAGTGGAGCATTCAATTGTCCTGCTTTCTCATAACATTTCTTATTGCTTATTTGCAATTTAACATATCAATGAAAACCGATAATATGTCGGAATTTCTTCCGGTAAGTATATTGATCATGATTCTGAATATTTTGCTGTATGTTCTATTGGACAGAATGAATCGTGACAGTATGATCAAAGAGGAATACCGGATCTCAAGGATCACCCTTGCCGCACAGGAACGACTGGTCGATGAAGCAAGAAAACAATACATGGAGATGAAGACTCTGCGTCACGATATGCGGCATTACCTCATGACTGCCGCAGAACTGATAGGTGCAGACCAAACAGAGGAAGCCAAAGATTATATCGAGAAGATTGTTGATGAGAAAGTGGATCAGGCTGTCTTCGGAATAGATACGGGGGATGTGGTGATCGATGCCGTAATCAATAGCAGAATCGCGGTCTGCCTGAAAAATCACATTGAAATGAAATGTATGATCGATTCACAGTTTAAAGGCATCAATGACATCGATATGAGCGTACTGCTTTCCAACGCGCTGGACAATGCCATAAGCGGATGTGCCGGTGCAGAGTCCGCAACGATCGAATTGATCATCGGCACCAGAAAAGCCTTTACCTATATTATTGTCAAGAACAGTATCAAAGAGTCTGTTCTTGCAAAGAACCCGGATCTTAAGACGGATAAAGAGAATAAAACGACTCATGGGTTTGGTATTATGTCCATTCGAAAGATTGTGGAGAAATATAAGGGAAGCGTTGAATTTAAAGAAGAAGATCATACATTCATCGTAGAGATCTGGCTTGAAAATGTCCTGCCGTCTATGCGGTAAAACGTACCGTTTATGTTCTGAGCGTGCCGTTTATGCTGTGAACATTGTCGCTAAATTTATTCAATGGTATTATTACGACGATTATGCTGCCATCGAACTAAATCAATCTTTCATAATTCACAGCATAATACAACAGCGAAAAGGTTGAACGGAGAATGAGACACGCGAACATTAAGATTTTTACAGTTACGGCGGCTCTTGCAGCCATATTATCCGGCATGACCGGATGCTCCTCTTTGAAGCAGAAACCGCTTCCCGAGGTGAAGCTTTCCATCTGGTGGGGTGACGAGAACGACCGGGAACTGATCGGTAATATCATAGAAGCATTTAAAGAAGAGTATGCTGATGAAGCTCATTTCGAAATAACCGTCAGCAAGGAAGATGTTCAGAATTCAAAAGGAACCGTGTTGTCAAATCCAAATAACGCCGCGGATATCTATATGTTTGCGGACGATCAGTTTGAAGCGCTCAGACAGGCAGGAGCGCTTCTTGCAATTACCGAAAATACGGATCAGGTAATTGATGCAAACGGTGGTGTTGATAACGGTGCCTGCCAAGCTGCAATGTATGACGGAAACCTATATGCGTATCCTCTGACAGCGGGAAACGGATATTTCCTGTATTATAATTCGACATATTTTGAGGAAGAAGATCTTAAGAGCCTGGACAGGATTCTGGAGATTGCGGCCGAAAACGGGAAAAAAATGACCATGGATTATTCGAGCGGCTGGTATATCTATTCTTTTTTCAAAGGTGCCGGTCTGGAACTGGGACTGAACCCGGACGGAATCTCTAATTATTGCAACTGGAATGCCACAGACACACCTTACAAGGGAGTCGATGTTGCCGAGGCCATGCTTCAGATTGCGACACATGAAGGCTTCATAAGCTGTGACGACGCGGGGTTCGTAAATGGAGTAGAAAACGGAACAATCATTGCAGGCATCAATGGCGCATGGAATGTGGAGGCCGTTAAGAAGGCCTGGGGAGAGAACTTCGCTGCCACAAAACTGCCCTGTTATACACTGGCAGGAGACAGTGTGCAGATGTGTAGCTTTTCAGGCTATAAACTGCTTGGAATTAATCCCTATTCGGAAAATACTCAATGGGCAATGAAGCTGGCAGAACGGCTTTCAGATGAGAACGCACAACTCAAGCGGTTTGAATTGGTTGGGGAGTGCCCCTCAAATATCAAAGCGGCTTCGTCCACGCTTGTGAAGGCTTCTCCTGCGATTGCGGCGCTGGCGGAACAGTCAGAATATGCTTATGCCCAGCGTATAGCGGATTCATACTGGCATCCAACTTATATTTTCGGCATCACAATAGCAGGAGAGAATTCGGACAATCAGGATCTGCAAACTTTGCTTGATAATATGACCATGGAAATAACGGGAAAGACTGAATAGCTAAAACCCGAATATGTATTTTGGGAGAGGGGCAAATGAAACTGATTAAACGCATTCCTTTTCAAATGTTTATACTAAATCTCATAGCAAGTATTGTATGTGTCACAGGTGTGCTGGTCGTACGGTATACCATGAATGAAATATCGGCCGGCTATAAACACAGTATTGAGGAAAATGTAAGAGACAGGCTTAATATGTCAGATCTTTGCAGAATGATGGGAAGGCATCACATTATTCTCTCCTGGCATACGCTGACGGATTCTTCCGAGGAGAAACAACTTTATGAGGAGAAAGCGACTCTGTTACAACAAGATATCATGGATAAGCTGGATGAGATGATTGAAAATATCTCGCTCAATGAGGAAGAGCAGTTATTTCATACAGTATATTCCAATACAGTCTCCTATTTCAGTAATGCGGATAATGTATTTAAGATGAGCCGTGAAGGCAACAATGATACCGCGAAATATTATATCACTTCCTATCTGGCGGATTCTATCGACGAAATCACAGATGATATTGATCTCATGGATGAATATATTGCCAAGCAGATGAACGCTACCAGCGAAAAGATAGAGCACAGCATTTACATAGCAAAGATCAGTGAAAAGATATGTATTTTCAGTATGTGTCTTGTTATGGCAATATGTATTATTCTGTGCACCAGTATTACATCACGGCTGGAAAAGTACAAAAATGAGCTTGAGAAGGAAAATGAACTTAAAACACAGACGCTGATCTGGCACAATCACAGAATGCTTGCCATTCAGGAAAATGCTATCATTGGAATGGCCGGCCTGATCGAGAGCCGCGATCAGGACACGGGAGAACACGTTAAGCGTACCAGCAGATATGTGGAACTTCTGGCGCATGCCGCGCAGAAGGCGGGGTATTGCACGGATATTCTGACAGACGACTATACGGAGCTGCTGATCAAGGCGGCTCCTATGCATGATATCGGTAAAATTGCGGTTTCGGACGCTATTCTACAGAAACCCGGACGCCTTACTGATGAAGAGTTTGAAGAAATGAAAAAACATACCACTGCGGGCGGTCGTATCATCGTGGAAGTTATGAGTAATATAGAAGAAAAGAGATATATTGACATAGCTACGCAGGTTGCGGAGGCGCATCACGAGAAATGGGATGGGAGCGGCTATCCAAAAGGACTCAAGGGCGATGAAATTCCTATAGGCGCAAGAATCATGGCGGTAGCGGATGTCTTTGACGCACTGGTCTCCAAACGCTGCTATAAAGAACCAATGCCTATGGATAAGGCGTTTGATATTATAAGGGAATCCGGCGGCAGCCACTTTGATCCCGAACTTGCCGGACTTTTTTGCGGAATCAGGCGTGAGGTTGAGGCAGTTCATGGGCAGTAGCAGCTCCTTTTCCCTAATGTTGTATAAGGCATAGGGAAAGCGCATTTTCAACAGCCTTCTTAATGACAGTACTCGAATTTGTCGCACCGGATACCGCGTCAACATCTATTTTCTGTTCCTCTACAATCTTATTTATAACAGCTTCCGCGGGTTTTCCCCGCTCATTTCTATGCTCTAAAATGTTAATATTTGTGATCTCCCCGTTTTTTACCGTTACTTCCACTTTCGCATAGATAACACTCACATCATACTCTCCAACATAAACGCCGTCGGGAACATCGGAAATACCAATGTTCGTGAAAGTCGTCTCTCTTACCGCTTTTTTATAATCTGCAATACTTTTCATATAAACCGCCATATAAATCAACCCTATGAGACAGAGTAATACGGCAACCGTCGAAATGATCCTTTTTCTCAATATTTTCATTTTAAACACCTCTTAATCCTTTTGCCTGTTTGCGATTGAACAGTACAGCATATCAAAACCATATTCTAAAAACTGCTTTTTAGATAATCCCATGACATCCTTGATGTATTCTTCCTTATTTGCAGCAAGCTGAATGATTCCGGCGAGCATACCCCAAAAATTAAATATGGTGAGCATAATTTCCAGATCACCGCGCAGCTCTCCCTTTTTCATGCCGGATATCAGAAAGTCTATTATTTTCTCGTTGATCTCCTCACCCACTTGATAGGTTTCCTTTTCCTCAGGCAGATAGTTCCGATTTTTAAAATCAACGTTAATTTTATCCAGCACCATTTTGAAATAAAAGGGAAACTCCTCTTGGTACTGCACCAGCCCCTGACAGATACAATCATATCTTTTCTTTGTAGTTTCCTGCTGTGCCAACGCCAGAGCAATGTAGTCATAGAGTTTTTTCATGCTGCTCAGCACCAGAATACCAACGATCTCTTCTTTGTTCTCGAAATACACATACAAAGTTGCTTTGCTGTATCCGGCTGCTTTTGCTATATCATCCATAGAAGTCGCGGCAATTCCCTTTTCCATAAACAATGCTGACGCGGCAGAAGCTATATTTTCCCTGTGTACGCTTTTAGGTTCTTTTTTTCTTCGTCCCATGCGTTTCTCCTTGCAATTATTTAAACTCACAGTTTAATTATATGCCGGATTGCTTATGGCGTCAATCATATATATTTCTTTTAATCCTACTGCATTTCATGATTGACTAACAACGCAAAGATGTTATAATGTACTTGTACATTAAGTACATTTATAGAATAGAGGTAATGTATTGTGGAAATCATTATCAGCAACAACGCCAACAAACCGATCTATGAGCAAATCACATCACAGATCAAGGCAATGATCATGAGCGGCGAATTGCAGGCGGGCGATTCGATTCCTTCCATGCGGGCTCTGGCCAAGTCCATTCATGTGAGCGTGATCACGGTGCAAAAAGCCTATGAGGATCTGCAGCGGGACGGCTTTATCGAAACTACGGTAGGCAGGGGAAGCTTTGTCTCGGCACAAAACAAAGAATTTTATCAGGAGGAGCAACAGAGAATTGCGGAAGAACATCTGCAGGCGGCGGCAGAGATCGGACGGGTAAGTAACATTTCTCTGGAAAAACTGACAGAACTGTTGGCACTCTTTTATCTGGAGGACGAATAACATGGAAAATATTTTAGAATTGCAACAAGTTTCCAAGACTTTTTCAAAGTCAAATTTTACATTAGATCATGTATCTTTTTCATTGCCTTACGGAAGCATAATGGGCTTTGTCGGGGAAAACGGCGCAGGCAAGACTACGACGATCGGCTGTATCTTAAATACGATCGCAAAAGACGCCGGAGCGGTAAAACTATTTGGTAAGGAAATGCTGGACACTGATACAGATATCAGAGAGAAAATTGGTGTGGTCTATGACGGGGATAACTTTCCGGGACATTGGACCGCAGAGCAGTTATCGAAGGTTATGCAGGGATTTTATACGAACTGGGACGATGCACTGTTCTGCAAATATTTAAAGGATTTTCAATTGACGCCAAGGCAACGGATCAAACATTATTCCCGTGGTATGACGATGAAACTGGCGATTGCCGCAGCGCTTTCCCATCATCCGCAGTTACTGATCTTAGATGAAGCTACCAGCGGCTTAGATCCCATTATGCGCGATGAAATGCTGGATGTTTTTCTTGATTTTGTGCAGGAGGAAGACCACTCTATTCTGCTTTCTTCCCATATCACAAGCGATTTGGAAAAGGTTGCGGATTATATTACTTTCATCCATAACGGCAGACTGATCATGACTGTATCAAAAAATGATCTGGTATATCATTACGCTGTTATGCGCTGTAAAGAAAGTCAGTTTCTTGCCTTGGAGCGCAACGACATTATCGCATATCGAAAGAGGGATTTTCAGATCGATGTGTTAGTCGCCGATGGGAAAGAAGCGCAGCGCAAATACAAGGATGTTGTCGTAGACCATGTTTCACTTGATGAGATTATGCTGCTTTTAGTAAAGGGGGAACGGGTATGAAAGGACTGTTAAGAAATAATATATATGGAACACTCTCAAATGCGAAAGTATTTGCCGGATTTATGATTTTATATGGTATTTTCGGTGTCGCGGTGATCAGCCAGTCGGTGCAGATCGGTTATGTGATGATAGGTATTATCGGATTTTCCGTGAGCGCGATCATTGTTGCAAAGAATGAGTTTACTACGAAATGGGGAAAATATAAATTGACCCTGCCGGTCAGGCGGGCGGATATTGTTAAAAGCCAGTTTCTAAATCAGGTGATCTGGCTGCTTGCCGGATCATGTTTTGTCGGAATCGAACTTGGTCTGTCGTGGCTTTTTCACGGATGTCTCTTTGATCAGCCTATTGACATTCTCACACTGTTTGCTCTGGCAATCAGCATGAGTCTTTTTATGGGAGCCATATTCTTTCCGCTCTTCTATGCAGGCGGAGAGGAAAAAGGTGAAGTGTTCTGGATGATTGCTATACTCTGTGCGTTCGGTATTGATTACACGATCGTCACGATACTGAATAGTATGTTGGAGCCGGGAATTACGTGCATCTTATGTGGGGCAGCTGCTTTGATCGTCTCTTCACTGGCTGCGTTTGGTGTATCCTATATGGTGACCATCCGTATTTTTATGCACAGGGAATATTAACTTAAATTTTAATCTTCGTCCACTCGCCCTTTTTAAAGCGGGTCGAGGCAAAGAGAAAGCGCGAGATCTGATCTGCCAGCACTCCAAGCCAGATACCGACAATGCCAAGCCCGAACACGTAGCCGCCAAAATAGGATCCCGCCGTACGGATAAAGGTAACACTGATCGTGGAAGCGACTGCCGTGTAAAGAGTATCGCCCGCGCCACGCAGACATCCCATATAGACCACCTGGCTGATCTGGAAAACCACCACAAAGATAATAACCCGCATAATGCCCACGCCGATGGTTACGATATGTTCTTCCTCAAAGAACAACCGCATAAGCGTCCCTGCTCCGAGAAAATAGATGACTGCAAGGCAGGCGGCAATAATGCCGCCGAACATTCTGCAGATGCCGCCGTATTCCTTGGCCAGCTTCTCATCGCCAGCGCCTAAGCTCCGCCCGATCAGAGCAACCGCGGCAGCCTGCAGACCGTCCCCGAAAGAAAATGACAGTCCCATAATGTTCATGCCTACCTGATGCGCCGCCATCGCATCGGTTCCCTGCTTCGCTGCCATGATCGCCGTCAGCATAAAACCGACACGCATGAGAACCTGCTCAAAGAAAACACTGTAACCCACATGAATTAAATTGGTAAGGGTTTTTAATGCAGGCCGGATTTTATGTTTCATGATATAAGGCAGACTGATAAACCCGTTCGGATTCAGGATAGAGATCACGCTCATGACAGACGCCACCACTGTCCCAAGCACTGTGGCAAGAGCCGCGCCCCGAATGCCGAGTGCCGGAAATCCGAAATGTCCATTGATCAGCAGATAATTAAAAATAATATTCACTGTATTGGATGTCACATTAGTACGCATGGTAATCTTCGTGTTTCCCGCACCTCGCTGCGCGGAATTGATTCCCATCTGGATACAGTTAAAGAGCATCCCGCCCATCACAATCTGAAAGTACGCAACTGCGCTGTCATGTGTTTCAGATGTAGAGCCGCAGAAACGGATGATCGGTCCTGCGAATACCACAAAGATCACGCTCAGAATCACTGCGGCAGCAAAGATAAAAGCAACTGCAGTGCTTAAAATGCGGTTTGCATCCTCCGGTTTTTCCTCGCCGCGCCGTCTGGCAGTCAATGCAGAAATCGCCACATTCGCTGCAAAAAACGCAGACAGTCCCATAAATTTGGGCTGCGTCGTAAGACCCACCGCCGCAACGGCATAGGAGCCCAGAGAGCTTACCATCAGCGAATCCACCAGTCCTGCAAAGGCCACAAAAAAGGACTCCACGATGGAAGGCCACGCCATCTGAAAGGTAATACGGATATTCTCTTTACTGTGCTTGGGAGTCTTCGCCTGCTGCATTTCCTGTTCCATCCTTTTCTCGTTTGCGCCGCTTGCTTTTCTTTTGCGGCTAATATATTATAGCCTTATCATCAAGTATTTTCAATCCTTACAACGGAGCGCACACAAATGTCACAGGAAATCTTACTCTTGGAGGACGACGACAGTCTCAACCATTCCGTCAGTCTGAAGTTAAAAAAAGAGGGCTACACCGTTTACAGTGCCTTCACCGTGCAAGAAGCTCTCAGCTTTTATCAGAATAAAAATCTCTCTCTTATCATATGCGATATCTCTTTACCGGACGGAAGCGGTCTTGCTTTCTGCTCCCGCGTGCGTCAAGAGAGCAGCATCCTCTTCCTGTTTCTGACCGCCCTCGACAGGGAAGAAGATATCGTGGCAGGCTACCGGCAGGGTGCGGACGACTATATCACCAAGCCCTTCTCCATGGCTGCTCTCGCCGCAAAGGTCGGCGCACTCTTGAAGCGCTTTCCCACAGATTTTTCCGAAAGCATTGTCTCCGGCGATATCGCGCTCTACCCGGAAGAGGGACGCGCCACAAAGAAAGACCTTAATCTGCCTCTGACCGCAAAAGAATATTCCCTGCTCTCCTTTTTTATGGAAAATCCGATGCGGATCTTATCCCGCAATCAGCTTCTGGAAGCCATCTGGGATATCGAAGGCAACTTCGTTGATGAAAACACACTTTCTGTCAATATCAGGCGGCTTCGGGAAAAGATCGAGGATGACCCATCCGCTCCTGCCATCCTGAAAAATGTCAGGGGACTCGGATACATCTGGGAAAGGAAATGTGAAAAGCGATGACAAAACACTTACAAGCGCCAAATTACACCAAAAAGACATACCCTCTCATTTTGACTGTCTCAATCTTCTTTATTTTATTGATTAGCTTTCTCGGCATTTCTTTATTAAATGCCCAATACACGCGCGAGCTGCAGAATTTAAGCAATATTGCCGGAACAGTTCTTGCCGAATATCCCGACGCGGAAAAGGCAATCCTGTCCGCAGCGCAAGATACCTCCGGAAGTCATCTTGACGAGGGCTTTGCCATTTTAGAAAAATACGGCTATCGCGATAATCTCCTGATGACTGACAATCCTTATTATCGCTCCCTTCTTGGAAAATTTTTCTCCTTCCTTATTCTGGTTTCCTTTTTATATGTTGTCCTTATCACCCTCTGCTTTTTCAGCCTTTCCAGAAATCAACGGGCACAGGTAGCACAGCTTCACGCTCTGTTTGACCGCTATCTGTCTGAGGATTACTCCTATCTGACAGATCAGACAGATTTCCTGCCAACTTTTAATGATTCTTTTAAAGACACACTTGCTAAACTGGAAAATAAATTAATGATGAAAACCCAAGAATTGGCTCAGGAACGGGATCGCACCAAGACTCTTGTGACGGATATTTCCCACCAGTTGAAAACACCGGTCAGCGCTCTCAAAAGCTGCTTTTCCATGTGTTTGGAGGCTGACACGGAGACTGAGCGCGACGATTTTTTGAGTAGATGTGCCCTTCAAATGAAACGTCTGGAATCCTTAGTGACTGCATTGGTCAATATTTCTCGCCTGGAGACTTCTCTGATCACCTTGCAGCCGGAAGAAAGCCTTTTATCCGATATTCTTATGAATGCCGTCAATACGATCTATGAAAAAGCTTTGCAAAAAAATATCACCATAGAAGTAGACGATTCCGATGTAGAGGACGCTGCTTCCCTTTCTCTGCTGTTGGACAAAAAATGGACCGCCGAAGCAATTGCAAACATTCTGGATAACGCCGTAAAATACTCCCCTGCAGGAAGTATGGTCACTCTACACCTCCACAAGCTCTACAGTTATGTCCGTATTGAGATTGAGGACGAGGGAATCGGCATCTCCAAGACAGAATACAACCAAATCTTTAAGCGCTTCTACCGTGGCAGCCACCCCATTGTAAAACAGTCCGAAGGTTCCGGTGTAGGACTTTATCTCTCCCGTCGGATCATCGAGGAACAAAGCGGTACGGTGATGGTAAAGCCCGCCGTAAAACAGGGCAGTGTTTTTGTGGTGCAGCTGCCTCTATAAAAATCAGGAATTCTTCAATCGCTCTCTCATAATTACATTTATTTTGTAAGTTTCCTGTAAGATTAGCGGCCTATACTATGCATATGTGATATCATACAATCGGTTGGTACCACGGCGCATACATAACCGCCAAATCGTCTGACCGCATGAAGAAAGGCAGGAAATTTATGAAAAAGCAATCGGACATCATTTTGGAAACGCAGGATTTATGCAAGTACTACGGCGCGGGAGACAATCTCGTCAAAGCTGTAGACCACATTGATCTGCAGATCAGACAGGGAGAATTCGTCTCCATTGTCGGCAAATCCGGCAGCGGCAAATCCACGCTGCTGCATATGCTGGGCGCACTGGACAATCCCACCTCCGGCAAAGTTTTCCTCGACGGGGAAAATATAGCTTCTCTGAAAACCGACAACCTCTCCAAGATCCGCCGTCGCAAGATCGGCTTTATCTTTCAGGCCTACAACCTGATCCCTTCCTTAAACGTATGGGAAAATATTGTCCTTCCTCTGGGGCTGGACGGTAAGCCTCTGGATGAAGCCTTCATCGAGGATATCGTCGAGACGCTTGGTCTCACAGAAAAGAAGCGCAGCCTACCCAACACCCTCTCCGGCGGACAGCAGCAGCGCTGCGCCATCGCGAGAGCCATCGCCGCCAAGCCCTCCATCATTCTGGCGGATGAGCCCACCGGAAATTTGGACACAAAGACCGGGGATGAGGTGATGGCGCTCTTAAAAGCCTCCGCTAAAAAGTATGGTCAAACCCTGGTGGTCATCACCCACAACGAGGAAATTGCACAGATGGCTGACCGCACGATCATGCTGGCGGACGGTCAAATTCTTTCTGACGGGAAATCCTCTCCCACAAGTAATGAGGCGGAGGAGGTGGACGACCATGCGGAAATCTAACACCGTCTTCCATCTCGCCTTACAGAGACTTCGTTACCACAGGAGCCGTACTCTGCTCACAGGCATCGCCATCCTGCTCACCACCATGCTGCTTATGGCAATCGGCACTGTCGCCGTAGCTATGCTTGACATGAATCGTCAGATGGCCTTTGATTCGGATTATCACGCGATATTTAAGAACCTCACCCCCGATCAATCCACTGTCTTGTCCCATCACATCCAGGTGGAGGCCCTAAGCACTACCGAAAAGTTTGCTGACATACAAAACGGTAAAATGAACGGCGCTCTCATCTATCAGGAAAGCGTCAGGGACAATCGGTATGCAGACAGGGAAGAGGGCCCCATGGCGCCGCAGCTTGAGTCGGGTCACTATCCTGAAGCTGAGGATGAGATCTGCTCCTCGCCGACCTTTTTCCGCCGCATTGGCACAGAGCCGGCAGTCGGCGGCAAAGTGACTCTCTCTTTTCGCGTAGACGGCAAGGGGGAGATTCAGACCAAAGAATTTACCATCAGCGGTCTGTTTCCCGATATGGAGATTGACGAAGGGATAGACGACAGCCGTATCATGTGGTCCGCCCACGTTTCAAAAGCTCTTCTCACCGGATACAAAGAGAAAGGCCTTTATCAACCTGAGCTCTCTGTCTATCTGCGCGTCTATGGCGAGGAGGATCTCACTTACGATGAGATGGAGGATCGTATCAACGCTGTAGCCGCTGATATCGGATTAGCACAGCCTGAGGAAAATGTGATCCTCAACAAACAATATATCTTCTTCGTTACGGATCCGGATACGGAGACCATGATGATCGCCGGCGTCATCTGTCTGATCGTGATCCTCTTTTCCGCCCTGGTAATCTACAGCATTTATTATGTGGGTGTGATCACAGACGTGCAGGAAATCGGGAAGCTGAGAGCGCTCGGCGCGTCCGGCCGCCAGATTGCGGGAATGCTTTATTGTCAGGGCGCCATCGTATCCGCTTTCGCAATTCCGACGGGACTTCTCATCGGATTTCTGCTGACCTGGTTTCTCTTCCCGCTGGTCCTGTACGCCTACCGCGCTTCCACCTTAACTTCCATTGCCCGCGATGCGGCGGATGCTCTCTTCGGGCAGATTCATATGTTTTCCCTGCCCGTACTGTTAACCGTGGCTGCAGCAGTAGCCGTCACCGTCTGCCTGTCGCTGCTGAAACCCATCCGCATGGCAAGACGGATTTCTCCGGTGGAAGCCATCCGTTATCAGGAAAATTCGACGGATAAAAAGACCCGAAAAGGACACCGACAGGTAAAGGTATTCACACTGACTTTTGCCAACCTGACGCGCAACAAAAGACGCACCGCCGTCACCATCCTCACCATGGGGTTGAGCTGCGTGCTCTTTATCTGTGTATCCTCCGTCTTAAGCAGCGTGAGCGCAGAGGATATGGCAAGACGCAATATTGAGAAAGGAGATTTTCGCATTTCTCTGAAGTATAATAATCATGACGCGGAATATCCGGAAAACAATCTGGACAGTCTGGTACAAAAAAATTATTTTAACGACACTTTCCTCGCACAGTTAACTTCCATAGAAGGCGTGGAATTCGTAGAACGTAGGTACGGAAGAATCCTCTCCTCAACGGAGATTGAGTCCGCCCTGTATGACGCATGTGAAAACCGTCTGTCGCTCTCCTACTTTACCAGAGATGATGTCCCGGAGCTAAACGCCAATCTGAAGCAGGGCAGTATCGACTACGACCGCATGACCGCAAACAGAGAATTGCTTTTCACCCACGAATACACTTTTAACCAATACGGTCTTTCCATTGGTGACGTTTTTCCATTGACATTGTATGACGGTGATCGGAAAATCCCCTTCACGGCATCCCTCACCGCCCTGTCAGAATCCGAAAGCATTGATCTTCCCTTTCTGATCATGACTGAGGACACATGGAATGAGCTGGGGCTTTCATACGATCCTACCACTGATATTTACTTGTATGTGAAAGAGGCGCAGTATGACAGTGTAAAGGAGGCACTGACCGAAATCGTTGCGAAAAACGAGTATTTTACCCTCTATTCCATGGATGTGGAAATGCGATTCGGGCGCGCCCAGGTGGGCCTTACCATCTATCCGGTCTACCTGCTGCTTGCGCTGATCGCCGTGATCGGCTTTATCAACCTGATCAATACCATGATCACCAGTATCGTCACCAGAAAGAAGGAGCTCGGCATCCTGCAGGCCATCGGCCTTTCCGACAGACAGCTTGTCAGAATGCTCTCGGGAGAGGGGCTGGTCTTTACCGCAGGCACGCTCCTGATCAGCCTGACGCTTGGCAATCTGTGCGGTTACCTCTTCTTCCTCTGGGCCAAAGAGTATCAATTTATGAGCATTAGCCGCTACCACTATCCGCTGTGGGAATCCGTCGGTCTTGTGCTGGTCCTGCTCGGCGGGCAGTTCTTGATCACACGCCTTATCAGCAAAAAGATGGAAAAGGAAAACCTGATCGATCGAATCAGAGATAATGCATGATTTTGGTAATAACTTACAATTTTTCCGCATCTCCTCTTATTTTATTGTAAATTTTTATAATGGGTATTATAATAGGCGTAGGTCTTTTGACCTACGTTTTTTTAAAAATTTCTTTCCAGGGGGGATTCCGTCATGACAAAGGAGCAATACAGAGCAGCTAACGCCAAAATTTTTCCCGTTATCATGATCATACTCGGCTATTTTATGATCACCTTTCTGCTCGCCGCTATATCGGGAACCGGCAGCGGGAGAGTATGGATACAGATCGTGGTAACCCTTTTCGCTATTCTGATCAGCATTTTTGCACTCATTAAAAACCGGGACACCAAAGCATGCTCTGTGGCTCTCATGGGTTCCTGCGCCTTTGCTTATGTGATAATTGTCCTTCTGAACAGCAACACCGACGTTTATACCTATGTGTTCCCTCTGATCATTACTTCCATAGCTTTCTTGAATGTGAAACTGGCTGTATGGGGCAACATCCTTGCAATCGCCGCCAATCTGCTGCGGATATGTATCGATTATACAAGTGAAGGAGATTATATCAGTCAATCTATCATAAAAGTTTTTTCTCTGCTGCTGGTGGCTATTGCATCTATTACGGTGACCCGTCTTCTGATTCGCTTTAATGAAGAAAACATGGCCTCCATTCTGGATGCCGCAAAAGCGCAGGAGAGCACAAATCAGACCATGGCACAGGTGGCGGACGATATCTCCGCCCACTTTATCGAAGCTATGAAGATGGTCGAAGAACTAAAGGAATGTATTGATACCTGTAATTTTGCCATGGAAAATATAGCCGAGAGCACAGAGTTAACCGCCGAATCCATTCAGGAACAGGCTTCTATGTGCGTGGAGATTCATGCTTCCTCCGACACTGCGGAAGGAGAAATCCGTTCCATGCTGGAGGCTTCGGACAGAACCATGCAGACCATCTCCGAGGGTTCCGATGAGATTTTGAAGTTGAAAGAACAGGCTGAGAACGTGGCTTCCGCAAGTGACGCTACCGTGCAGGTGATTTCGAAACTGACCGATCAGATTGAGAATGTGCAGCAATTCATCGGCACTATCTTAAGCATTGCCGGAAAGACAAATCTTCTCGCATTAAACGCCTCCATCGAGGCCGCCAGGGCGGGCGAGGCCGGAAAAGGCTTTGCTGTAGTTGCGGAGGAAATCAGGCAGCTTTCCGAGCAGACCAAAGAAGCTTCCAACAATATCACCGCCATCATCCACGATCTGAATATGGGTGCGCAGTCGGCCAACGAGAGCATTGAAGCCTCCGCCGCCTCCGTGCATACGCAGAATGAGATGATCGAGAATATGCGCACGCGCTTTGATAATATCTATCAGGAGATGACTTCTCTCTCCTCCAAGGTAAAAAATACGGAGGCGAGCGTCAATGCCATTCTCACCTCCACCGATACCATTTCTGAAAATATAACCCACCTCTCCGCAACCAGCGAAGAAGTGGCTGCATCCTCCACCGAGGGGCTGCGCACCTCCGAACGCTCTGTGGCGAATATGAACTCATGTAAAGAGATTCTGGAGGAGATTTCCTCTCTTGCTCAAACCTTAAAAGCGAACTAACTTTTCTGTGAGCAATTAGAAGATCTTTTTGTATTACCACTCAAGCACTGCAGAGGCCCAGGTCAAGCCGCCTCCGAAGCCGCTCAGAGCAATCTTCATGCCGGGTTTTAAGAGTCCGTTTCGATTCATCTCATCCAAAAGGATTGGTACGCTTGCCGCCGAGATATTCCCACAGTGATCCAGACTGATGGGAAACTTATCCTCCGAAATGCGGAGCCGTTTCGACATGGATTGGATAATACGGATATTTGCCTGATGCAGCGCAAAATAATCAATCTCTTCCGGCGTCAGCCCTGCCGCCTCAATGGTTTTTTGCAGGGATGCGGGCACGGTAGTCACAGCAAACTTATAAACCTCCTGCCCGTCCATATGAACGTATGCAATCCCTCTGTCGGTCTCGATCAGGGGGTTGTTGTTTGTACGGCCGGGGCACGCAAGCACATCGCCTTTTGTCCCGTCACAGCCCTGATCAAAAGCGAGCATGCCATACTCTTCATCACCCCGCACCACAGCCGCGCCGGCACCGTCCCCGAAGAGCACACAGGTACTCCTGTCGTTCCAGTCCACGATCTTAGAGAGCGTCTCCGCCCCCAAGATCAACGCTGTCCGATAAAGTCCCGCCTGTATATAGGCATTGGCGATATTTAAGGCAAACATGAAGCCCGAGCAGGCCGCATTGATGTCAAAGGCCACCGCGTTTTTCGCTCCGATCGCTGCCTGTACCTCGCATGCGCAGGCAGGCGTTACATAATCCGCCGACACGGTTCCCAAAATGATCAAGTCAATCTCTTCGGCCGTCACGCCGGCATTATCAAGCGCCCGTCTGGCCGCCTCCGCAGACATGCTCGCTGTGGTTTCTTCCTTCGCCAGATGTCTCTTTTTGATTCCCGTCCTGCTGCTGATCCACTCATCGGAAGTGTCCATGATCTTCGCCAGATCGTCATTTGTCACCACTGCCTCGGGCAGGCAGCTGCCCGTTCCTATGATTCTTGTCTTCATACCAGTCCTCTTCCCATCTATTCCGCAATATCGCTTGAAAACTCTTTAAATATATCTTTCACATGCTCCAGTTTTGTCGCCCGGTATGCGTTCGCACCGCAGAAAAGAAGAGCGTCGTCCACTTTTCCCGTCACCGCATTGATGAGGGCGTCCGTAATGCAGTAGGGCGTATCTGTGCCTTTACAGGTACTGATGCACAGATGACATTTCTGATGCGGGATCTCTCCTTCCTTTGCCCGCTTCATAAAGGAATTCATGATCGCGCGCCCCGGCATTCCCACGGGACTCTGCACGATGACGATATCTTCTTTTTTGGCATCGATATAGGTCTGTTTATAGGCATCATCCGCATCACACTCAAAGGTAGTTACAAAGCGGGTTGCCATCTGCACACCCGAAGCGCCGAGCTCCAGATAATGTTCCATGTCGCTGCGTTCATAAACGCCGCCCGCCATGATCACAGGAATCTCCGCGCCGTGTCCGGCTGCTGTTTCATTCACCTGCGCAATGATGGCTTTGACCTCCTCATCGTAGTGAAGACCTTCGATATCTTCTAACTGCTCTCTGTGAAAGCCAAGATGTCCGCCCGCGAGGGGACCCTCGATCACTACGGCATCGGGAAGGCGGCTGTATTTCTTCTGCCAGTAACGCATGATGACCTGGGCAGATTTCACGCTCGATACGATGGGAACAAGCTTTGTCTTCGCCGCTCCCACAAGTTTCGGCAGCTCCATCGGCAGACCTGCGCCTGATATGATCAGGTCGATTCCTGCCTCCACCGCCGCCTTGACATAGTCCTCATACCTTCTGGTCGCCACCATGATGTTAACGCCAAGGATTCCACCTTTTGCAAGTTCTCTGGCCTTTCTGATCTCCCTACCGATGGCCCGCAGATTCGCACCGATCGGATCCGTGTCAAAATCCGGTTCCCTATAACCGATCTGCGCCGTGGACAGCACACCAATGCCGCCTTCAGCCGCCACCGCACCCGCGAGGGAGGAAAGGCTTACACCCACGCCCATACCGCCTTGGATAACGGGCACTCTTGCCGTCAGCTCCCCTATTCTCAGGGGCTTAACTTCTACCATACGATTCCCTCTTTCTCAATCAACAACAGACCGCTTGCACACATAAAATTCCGTAACCGGGATTATTTTCCTTCATCCGATTGCAAAGGTAAGTTCCGCCTGCGTCACTAATTTTCCGTCCACATAGGCCTTTGCCTCACCCATACCGATAGGCCCCTTGATCTTCACGATCTCCGTCTCCAGAGTGAGCACGTCGCCGGGTACCACCTTGCCCTTAAATTTCGCGTTGTTGATGCCTGCAAAGTAAGCCGTCTTTCCCTTAAACTCGGGCTGACTTAAAATCGCTACCGCTCCCGTCTGTGCCAGCGCCTCCACGATCAGCACCCCCGGCATCACCGGCTCCTGCGGGAAGTGTCCCGCAAAAAAGGGTTCATTGTAGGACACACATTTTTTAGCGACTACCCGTTTTCCTTCCTCCAGCTCCTCGATGGTGTCAATCAGCATAAAGGGCTGTCTGTGGGGTATGATCTCCATGATTTCTTTTGCACCCATTAATGACATTGTTGGAATCCTCCTATTCGTGATACCTTTTCACCAGCAGACTCGCGTTGTGGCCGCCGAAGCCCAGAGAATTGGAAAGGGCATACTCGAAATCCATCTCACAGGCCTCCTTGCAGTAGTCAAGGTCACATTCCTCATCGGGCACCTGATAGCCCACCGTCCGATGGATATAGCCCTCCTGCAGCTCCTTCACACAAGTGACGAACTCGATTGCGCCTGCCGCACCCAAAAGGTGTCCCACCATAGATTTCGTAGAATTGATCTTGATATCCTTTGCGTGATCACCAAAGAGCAGCTTGATCGCCCTTGTCTCAAAAAGATCGTTGTGATGCGTACTGGTTCCATGGGCATTTATATACGTAATATCGTTTAAATCTAAGCCTGCATCCTTCACCGCATACTCCATCGCCTTTGCAGCGCCCGCGCCATCCTCCGCCGGGGAGGTAATGTGATATGCATCGGAGGAACAACCGTAGCCCGCTACCTCCGCATAAATCTTTGCACCTCTCGCTTTCGCGTGTTCCAGTTCTTCCAGCACCACGATGCCCGCGCCCTCACCCATGACAAAGCCGCTTCTCTCCTTATCAAAAGGAATGGAACACCGCTCGGGATCCTCGGAGGAGGTCAGGGCCGTCAGCGCGGAAAAGCCGCCAATGCCGATAGCACACACACTGCCCTCGGTGCCGCCTGCTACCATGACCTCCGCATCGCCATACTGGATCGTGCGGAACGCCTCACCGATCGAGTTCGTTCCGGTGGCACAAGCTGTCACCACATTAATGCTCTTACCTTTTAAACCAAACTGAATGGACACATTACCCGCCGCCATGTTGGAGATCGTGAGCGGCACAAAGAGCGGCTCGATGCGGGAGGGTCCTTTCTCCAAAAGTCTGCTGTGTGAACGTTCCATCGCCTGCAGAGATCCCGTTCCGGAACCGACCGCCACACCTACGCGGTAAGGATCTTCCTTCTCCATGTCGATGCCTGCATCTTCCAAGGCCTCCTTCGTTGCCGCCACTGCATACTGAGAGAACAATTCCATTCTCTTAGCAGCCTTAAAATCCATATAATTTTTGCCGTCAAAATCCTTGACCTCCGCCGCCAGCTTACACTTAAACTCGGAAGCGTCAAACTTCGTGATCGGTGCAAAACCGATCTTTCCCTCCTTAACACCGGCCCAGAACTCGTCGACACTCAATCCGATGGGAGTAATCGCTCCCATGCCCGTCACTACCACTCTTCTGCTCATAGATATCTCCTTTCTTAAATGGCCATTCCGCCATCCACCGAAATTACCTGCCCGGTAATGTACCCTGCCTTATCGCTTGCGAGAAACGCCACCGTCTCCGCAATATCCTTCGTCGTTCCTACACGCTTTAAGGGAATCTGCGCAAGCGTCGCCTCTTTCGCCGCATCCGTCATTGCCTGCGTCATATCCGTGTCGATAAAGCCCGGCGCCACCGCGTTGACCGTAATATTCCTGCTCGCAAGCTCTCTTGCCATAGACTTTGTGAGACCGATCACCCCCGCCTTGGAAGCTGCATAGTTGGCTTGTCCCGCGTTGCCGAGCACACCCGACACAGAGGAGAGATTGATGATCCTGCCCGCCTTCTGTTTTAAGAAAGGACGGTACATATGCTTGATGGTGTTAAAAGTTCCCTTCAGGTTCGTGTCAACGACCGCGTCGAAATCCTCCTCCGTCATCTTGATCATCAGATTGTCCCTTGTTATGCCCGCATTGTTCACCAAAATGTCAATGTGTCCGAACGCGGCGAGCATATCCGTTATCATCTTGCCGCAGGCCTCGTGATCCGCCACGCTGCACTGCACTGCAGCCGCTTTTCTCCCCATCGCCTCGATCTTAGCGACTACCTCTTCAGCCTTCTCCTTCGAGCCGTTGTAATTCACGATCACATCCGCCCCGTATTCCGCCAGCGTAAGTGCGATTTCCCTTCCGATGCCGCGTCCCGCGCCTGTCACGAGAGCTACTTTTCCACTTAACATTGCCATCCTCCTATTTCTTTTCATCTGTCAAAGCTTTCATTTCGCCATTTATAGCTCTGCAAGCTTCTCCAGATCCTCCACCTTCTCTATATTGATCACCTTCATATCGCGGTTGATCTTTCGCATAAATCCGGAAAGCGTCTTGCCCGGTCCGATCTCCACGAAGGTGTCCACGCCGTCCTCGATCATCCGCTCGACGGTCTGCTGCCACTTCACGGAGGAGGAAACCTGCTTTTGAAGCAGCGGCTTCACATCCGCCTTATCCTTCACATAGTCCGCTGTTACGTTTGCGATATAAGGAATCGCGATCTCATGAATCTCCACATTTTCAAGTTCACCGGCCAGCTTTTCGCCCGCACCCACAAGGAGCGGAGAGTGGAAGGGGCCGCTCACATTCAAGGTCACACATCTCTTCGCACCTGCTGCCGTCAGCTTCTCCACTGCTGCCTGCGCCGCAGCCTCCTCTCCCGTAATGACGATCTGGCCGGGACAGTTGTAATTTGCGATCGTCACCATTCCGGGAGTCTCCTCACAGATCTGCTCGATCACAGCCGTGTCAAGCCCAAGCACCGCCACCATCGCGCCGCCGTTCGGCACTGCTTCCTGCATATAGATGCCGCGCTTGCGAACTACCTTAAAGACGTCTTCCGGGCTCATCACACCGCTTGCCACCAATGCGCCGTACTCCCCGAGGCTTAAGCCTCCCGTCACGTCAGGTTTTACGCCCTTTTCCTCGACGGCTTTTAACATCGCTACCTCCGCTGCCAGCATAGCAATCTGCGTGTACTCTGTAATGTTGATCTGCTCGTTTTCTTCAAAGCAGAGCGCCGCCACATCCAGGCCGCTCGCTTTACCGGCCAGCTCAAACATCTCTTTACAGACCGGGATCTGCTCATAAAAATCCTTGCCCATCCCCACATACTGCGCTCCCTGCCCCGGGAACATAAAAGCAATCTTACCCATAAGACTCTCTCCCTTCTATTATTAGTTTGAAATTCAAAGTATTTGTTTTGAAAAAAGAGAATGCCAAGGGTTGGCATTCTCCCCCGAAAACATTTACATTAAGATTTTAACAGAGACTCTGCCTGCGTCATGATCTCTTGAATCATTTCCGCACAGGTCATCTCTTCCTTTACCATACCCGCAATCTGACCTGCCATCAGCGTACCGTTCACGGTATCACCATCCACCACTGCCTTGCGCAGTGCGCCCAGCGTCAGCTGCTCCAGCTCTTCAAAAGGCGCGCCGGCCTTCTCAAGCTTTATGTATTCCCTCGTCATGTTGTTGCGGATCTGACGAACCGGATGGCCATGGGTCGTGCCCGTCACCTCGGAGTCGATATCCTTCGCCGCAAGAATTTTTTTCTTGTAATTCTCATGCACAATGGATTCTTTCGCTACCACAAAGCGGGTGCCCATCTGTACCGCTTCCGCGCCCAGCATCATCGCCGCAGCAAATCCTCTGCCGTCCGCAATGCCGCCCGCTGCGATCACGGGAATGCTCACCGCATCCACCACCTGAGGTACAAGGGTCATGGTAGTCGCCGATCCGATATGACCTCCGGATTCCGTTCCCTCCGCGATCACCGCATCAACGCCTGCCCTCTCCATCATCTTTGCCAGCGCCACACTCGCAACCACAGGCGCCACTTTGATACCTGCCGCTTTCCAGTCAGCAAGATACTTGCCGGGATTGCCCGCGCCGGTCGTCACAACCTGCACGCCTTCCTCAACGATCACCTTCGCGATCTCGTCCGCCTCGGGATTCATCAGCATTACATTGACGCCAAATGGCTTTTTGGTAAGCTCCTTCGTCTTCTGAATCTGTTCTCTGACAAAGGATGCCGGTGCACCGCCCGCGCCGATAATGCCAAGGCCTCCCGCCTCAGACACCGCCGCCGCCAGATGATACTCAGCCACCCATGCCATACCGCCTTGGATAATCGGGTATTCGATTCCCAAAAGCTCCGTAATCTTCGTTTTCATTCAATGTCCTCTTACAGCTTAGGCCTCTACGCCCTTACCCTTCATATACTCTACAACAGCGCCGACTGTCGTAATCTGCTCCAGATCCTCGGAGGGAATCTCAACGCCATACTCCTCTTCAAAAGCCATCACCAGCTCAAATAAATCCAGAGAATCCGCACCCAGATCCTCCTTAAAAGAAGATTCCTCAGTGATTTCCACGCCGTCCAAGTTTAACTGTTCCTGAATGATCTCGATAACTCTCTCTAACATTTCTCTGTTCTCCTTTTCGACATTTGAAATAGTTTGACATTCAAAGTATATGTCCTGTCCTGATGTTTGTCAATCCTATTTTTACGGATTCTACACGTTTTGTCAATCACTTTGCAATAAATATTGATAAATTTCTCTTTTAGACACGCCGCGATCCTTCGCCACCTGCTTCATCGCTGCCTTTTCGTCCATCCCGTCTCCCTGATAAAACGCCATATGCTCCTCTATGCTCATACTCTGCCAGGATGCCTGCCGTTCCTCCTTCTTTTGGCGAAGGCTTTTCCCTTCTACCACAAGCACATACTCTCCGCGCGGCTCCTCACTCTCATAGCGGGCGACGGCCTCCTTGAGACTAGTCGGCAGCACCGTCTCAAACTTCTTCGTAAGTTCCCTGCAGAGTGTGATCCTCCGATCCCCAAGCGTCTCATACAGTTCTCTCAGCGTCCGCAGAAGATGATGGGGCGCCTCATAGAGGAGAATGGTGCGAGACTCCTCCTTAAGTTCCGCAAGCACCTCTTCTTTCTCTTTTTTATCGGAGGGAAGGAACCCCTCAAAACAAAAACGTCTGGTGGAAAGTCCCGACAACGTAAGAGCTGTGATGCAGGCCGCAGGTCCCGGCAGTGACGTGACGGGAATGCCCGCCGCCTGGCACTTCGCGACTAGAACCTCGCCTGGATCGGATATCGCAGGCGTTCCTGCGTCCGTGACAAGCGCCACATCCTTTCCTCCGCGCATCTGCTCCACAAGGTAGTTTGCCTTGTCTACTTTATTATATTCATGATAGCTTGTCATAGAAGTCCTGATCCCGAAATGGGTAAGGAGCTTTAAACTGTTGCGCGTATCCTCAGCGGCGATCAGATCGACACTCTCAAGAGTCTGCCGCACCCGGGGCGTCATATCATCCAGATTGCCGATGGGCGTAGCGCACAAATATAACATTCCTGTCATGCCATCCCCCTCCTGTTTGCCACGCGGAGAATGCCCGCATTTTGGCATTCTCCTGTGCGAAACATAGAACTTCTTGACGAAATGTCCTATGACATGAGTCTTAGAAGTTCTTTTCGCACGGTTAATAGCCATACACCTCATAAATTTCAGGCATATAGACTCCCGGCTCACTGTACACGATCAAAGGTTTCTCCACTGTCATCCGCGCCCTGCCTCCTCTGACCGCTTCTAAAAGTACCATGTTCGGCTCCTTGTCCACAAAAGGATAGACAAGCCGCATCCGCTTGGGCTCCAATTTATGCGTCCGCAGCACTGTCATAATCTCCGCCAGCCGAAAAGGCCTGTGCACCAGAAAAAATTTCCCCCCGGGCTTAAGCAGCCTCTCCGTCTGCGCGATCACATCTTCCAGCGTGCAAAGGATCTCATGCCTGGCAATGGCTTTTGCGTCTGTGGGATTTTTCAATCCATGCTGTCCGATCATATAAGGAGGATTGCAGGTAATAACGTCAAAAGAAGCAGCGTCGAACAGACTCCCTGCCTCTTTGATATCTCCCGTTACGATGGTGATCCTTTCTCCCAGACCGTTCAGCGAAACGCTGCGCCGTGCCATATCCGCGCTGTCTTCCTGAATCTCAAGACCCGTCAGATGCGCCGCTCCGGTCTTTGCCGCCAGAAGCAGCGGAATGATACCCGTACCGGTCCCCAGATCCAATACCTGCGCTCCATCCTTTACCTGCACAAAACCCGAGAGGAGCACCGCATCCATTCCAAAGCAGAAACGCTTCGGATCCTGTATAATGCGGTATCCGTTTCTCTGCAGATCATCAATTCTCTCGTTTTCTTTCAAAGCGATCCCGCGATCTTCCGCCGGAACGCTCTCTTCCCTTTCCCTCGGGACGCTCCTTTGGTTTTCCTTCCGAATGCACTTTCTCTGTTCCGCCATCCTGCTTCTCCAGCCTCTCAAGCTCCTTAAGCTCGGCGTCGTTACTCTCCGCTTTACGATTCTTGCCGTGTCTTTTCTTAAAGTGAAGCTGATCCACAGGGTATTCCTGGATTTCTTTTTCGTCGCCCACATCGACCACAACTTTCACCATCTGCCGCAAAACGTTTACGCTGTGTACCTCGCCCTTTAATCCGTCGTCAGTGGTAACAAAATCACCCACTCCGGGAAGTTTTCTGTTGAGCTCCTCGTAGGTCTCCTCCTCGTTCTTCAAGCAGCACATAAGTCTGCCGCAGACGCCCGATATCTTGGTCGGGTTCAGGGATAGATTCTGTTCCTTTGCCATCTTGATGGATACCGGCGCGAAATCCGAAAGATGCGTGTGGCAGCACAATGGTCTTCCGCAAATACCGATGCCGCCCAAAATCTTCGTCTCGTCCCGCACACCGATCTGACGCAGCTCGATCCTTGTCTTAAAGACCGAAGCCAGATCTTTCACCAGCTCTCTAAAATCAATCCGGCCGTCCGCCGTAAAGTAAAACAGCACCTTATTGTTATCGAAGGTGTACTCCGCGTCGATCAGCTTCATTTGCAGACCGTGATCCCTGATCTTTTCCAGACAAATTTTGAAGGCTTCCTTCTCCTTCTGCTTGTTTGCCGCCTCCTGCTCGTCATCCTTCTGATTCGCTATCCGAAGCACCGACTTTAACGGTTGTATCACCTTATCATCCTCTACCTCCGCAGGAGGGCTTACCACAGTACCGTACTCGATGCCCCTGGCCGTCTCAACGATCACGTGATCGTTCTTTTTGATCTCCAGCTCTCCCGGGTTGAAAAAATATACCTTACCGGCGGTCCGAAACCGCACGCCTATCACCTTTATCAAGTTATGTCAACCTCCAATCTATTCACCACATATAACTCAATTTTCCTTGATCGTGAGGAGTAAAAGCTCCATCGTCAGGTCAAAGTTCACGTTGGCCTCCAGTCTTCTCTTGGCCTGCTGGAGCGCGTTCACAATGTTCTCGATCCCCTCATAGGTGCTTCTGTCACCCACTCTCCTGATCTGTTGGATTTCCTGACGGAAGATCAGACTGTTCATGTCCTTGGTGGCCTTGTACAGAAGGACATCCCGATACCACACCGTCAAAATATCCAGGTAATCGTTTATATCAAGATTGTATTCCGTTATCTTTTTGATAGCCTTTACAATTTCGTTGATCTCCATGTCAGTGATGTATTTCACCAGCGAAATGGCTTCATCCTTGACCTTCTCAAATTCCTCGCTGCCCGCCAGATGCTTTGCTTTTCCGACATTTCCCCTCGCAAAAGCCACGCAGATGTTAGCCTTATAGTCGGGTACGCCAAGTTCCTCCATCAGATACTTCTTCACCAGTGCGTCAGAAACCGGCTTCATGTTCAGCACCACACAGCGGCTGACGATTGTGGGTAAAAGTTCCTCCACATTGGAGGTGAGAATCAATATCACAGCATATGCAGGCGGTTCCTCTAACGTCTTTAAAAGCGCGTTCTGCGCCTGCGGCGTCATCTTCTCACCCTCATTCATAATGTAGATTTTGCGCGGACTGCTGTAGGGCTTGATCCCGATATCCGAATTGATCTGCTCCCTGATGTCCTCCACGCCGATGGTGTTGGGCTTTTCGTGGCTGACATAAATAATATCCGGCTGGTTACGGCTCGCCGTCTGTTTGCAGGAATGGCACTCCCCACAGGGTTCCGTGCCGCCCTTTTCACACTGTAAAGTCATGGCAAAAAGACGGGCGATAAACTCTTTCCCCGCATTGCGCTCCCCATTAATGATGTAAGCATGAGAAACCTTATCCGTCTCAATAGCCTTCTGTAAGTGCTGCTTTAATTCTTCCTGTCCGACAATGTCCGAAAATTTTGGCATTTGTACCCCCTAATACTCTTAACACCTTACGTAAAAATATCCAGCAAAAGCCCTCTGATCTCCCCGATCTTTTCGAGGATCGACAGGTTGTCCTGCTCGTCCTTCACAAGCTCCTGCGCCAGTTCGTCCAGATTCTTGTCGATCAGGCGGATAATCCCGTACACCCGATGGCGTCCCCTTCTGTCCAGAAAATTTTCTCTGGCAAAGGCATGGGAGCGATTGACAACCTCATTCAAAAAATCCTTCACCAATGCGCGGTAGCGTTTCATATCCTTGATATCACGATGCTTCGCCAGCTTATCCCCCTGTCTGGTAATCTCCTCCATCATACCGGCCAGAGCATTTTGCAGATCCTGCTCTTCAATCCTGCTGACAAGCGTGAACTTAAAATTGCCGTCTGTTTCCTGTGCCTGCACCGGCTGCTCAATCTGCGGCGCCTGCTGTACCTGATTTACCTTGATATCCACACCAACCTCCCGATCAACACAGTTATTAGTGCTGACACGCGCCGAAAGTCTCTAATTCCCGGCCGCGATCACCGACTTTCTCTACAACTTTTCCCGCAGATACTCTACGATCTCCTCTATACAGCCCTCCAGGCTGTCATTATAAAAAGTCCGCTCAATCCCCGCGTGCACCAGCTTCTCTTCTGAAAAGTCCTGTGTGTCTGCCAGATATCGTCTGCACATTTCCGCATACTTCGGGTGATCCTGCGCCTTCTCACGGTCAAGCGCCCGCTGCAGACGCACCCCGTCATCCAGCTCGATCATAACAGGCAGCACATGCTCCTTCCCGTAAAAATCGCAGAGCCTGTTGTATGCCTCCGGCGTACCGATCATCAGATAGTTTTGACTTGTTAAGTCAACAGCGGTGTCCGCCACGGTAAAATACCGCCATACCCCGCAGCAGGTGTCATAAGATCTGTCCTCCACAACGCTTCCCTGCGCGAGAAGCCGCTGAAAACCCGACTCGTCCGTAAAATGATACTCCACGCCCTCCTGCTCTCCCGCCCGGATCGGTCTGGTGGTATAAGGCACGATCGTCTGTAACGG
This sequence comes from Lachnospiraceae bacterium, assembly GCA_029067085.1. Taxonomy (GTDB): domain Bacteria; phylum Bacillota; class Clostridia; order Lachnospirales; family Lachnospiraceae; genus UBA3282. The sequence continues at coordinate 180,326 of JAIEFE010000020.1, forward strand.
AACATCTTTTTGCGATAATAACTTTTTATATATGGTATCCTTTCCAGATGAGCTTTTCCCCATCAGGCAAATTATTTTTCCCATACCTTTAATAATGCCATATTTTTTCGGGAATTTCAACTACTACGCTGATTCCGCCCGCAGGCGATACACCGTGCACAGCGAAGCCTTTTTTCAGGTTCTCTGCAATACCGTCAAGAAGCGGCTGTGACAGCCTTTCTCCCGGCGCTGCCAAAGGAATTCCCGGCGGATAGAGGTTGATGAAACCGGCACTGATCCTGCCTGCGGCCTCCCGCAGCATAACCTCCTCATGCTCGCTGTGATACGCCTGTGCAAGTGTCATGACCGCTTCCGGCAGCTCCGCAGTCTTCGGCTGCGACAGTATGCGGCTGCCATGCTCCTTCTCTATCCTATCATCTATTTTACACAGCGCGTCAGCCAATCTCTGCCAGCCTGCTGCCGTGTCCATCAGCGTCATAAGCGCCAGCCCATAATCAGCAGCCGCCATCTCCAATTCTATATGATATGTTTTACGCAGCGTATCGGCAAGCTGATTTCCCGTCATGTCCGTATCTTTCACAGAGATCAGCACTTTTCCAATATCCCAGCCTGCCATTTTATAACCTTTTTCTGACACATCCGTCATTTTCCCGACGCGGATATGCTGTAGATTCGCTGCTTTTTTCTGAAAAATATCCCTCTGCTCCCTGAAAAAGGCAAATCTCTCCTGTCCTTCCTTTTCCAGAAACCGCACACAGGCATCCATCCCCGCCATCAGTATGTAGGAGGGACTGCTGCTCTGTGTCATGGCAAGATAGCTGTGAAGCCTGTCTCTGTCCACCCGATCGCCGTTTACGTGCAAAAGCGCTGTCTGCGTCAGGCTGGGGAGCGTCTTGTGCAGGCTGTGGATCACCAGATCCGCCCTCGCGGCAACCGCACCGCATGACTCTCCCGATAACGCCGCAGCCACACTGTCCGCAGTACAAGACTCTCTCGAAAGCGCCGCGCCGTTCATCCCTGTGAACAGTCCCAGATGCGCTCCGTGCGCCTCGTCTACGATCAGAATTTTACCCCTCTCGTGTACTGCCGCCGCAACTCCCGCCACATCCGAGAGGATTCCCTCATAGGTGGGGGATGTGATCACCACGGCTCCGATCTCAGGACATTCGTCCAAAAACTTTCCGATCTCATCTGCACTCACACCGTCGCAGATATCGTATTCTCTGATCAGCTTCGGCCAATAATAATGCACCTTGAGATTTTGCATAAGCGCCGCGTGATAGACCGACCTGTGACAGTTGCGGGCAATCAGAATCTCTTCGCCCGGCCTTGCCGCCGCCATCACCGCCGCCAGTATCCCTCCTGTGCTCCCGTTTACCAAAAAAAAGGTCTCATCCGCCCCGTAGAGACGGTTTACCCGCTCCTGTGCCGCTTTCAGAATGCCCGTTGCGTGATGCAGATTATCAAAGCCCTCGATCTCCGTAATATCAATGCCAAAAAAATCCGCCATCTCGCCGCCTTCGGGATTTCGCTTATGCCCCGGCATATGACAGGGGTAAGCATCGCCTGCGGCGTAATCTTTCAAAACCTGATACAGACTCCGATCCGCGCTCACGATGCCTTCTCTCCGCGATACGCCCCGTGCCCCTTATGTACGCCTACTGTCTCCAAAAATGAGCAGTACTTGTCAGCTGCAGTCACTACCCAGGCTTCCCTGCACATAGGTGGTATCACTGACAGGGGCCACATATGCTTCTTTATGATCTCCCGCTGCGTGTCATTTAACAAGTATTCCTTTTCTGCATTTCTCAAAGCCGTCGCCGGATGATGAAAGCCATGCAGTCGTTGTCTGTACGCCAGATATTCCTTATCGTGCCAGTCATACAGAAAATAATCATGCAGAAGCGCTCCGCGGATCAGGTCGTGCTTGTTACAGCCGATCCTCAGTTTTTTATTAAGTAGGAGACTGTAGCGTGCTACATTCATACAGTGATTGTGCACCGTCATGGTGCCGTGCTGAATATGTGCTCTTGTTTTCCTGAAATTATCCGACCGCAAAATATCGTCGCCATGTTCCTTTAAGAGTGCATGAATCCTCTTATGCCGTTCAAAAAGCCTGTGCAGACGCTCCCTGCGTCTCTGTCTCAAAACCTGCCGTAAATTCATAAACTTCTCTCCTGTGTACTGCCTTTCTTTATCTTATGCTGATTCTATCAGCTCATGAAGAACTTTCGCCCGATGCGCCCAGGTATGCCCTGCCTCCGCCATCTCATATCCGCCGTCCGCAATCCTCTGCATCCGATTGGGATCCGCAAGCAGCGCTGCCGCAATCTCAGGAAGCTTCTCCATTTGCGCAAGCGAATAAATGCTGCAATCCCCATTGTTGTTCAATATTTCATCTAAATATACACTGCTGTCCGTCAAGCACACAGCGCCGTTCAGCATAGAGTTAAAAATACGATCGTGTGCCCCGTTCTTGAACCAGGGCATCACGTTGAGGGATATCTTTGTCTGACACAGCCTTTTCAAACACCCCTCCGAGTCCAGGTTATTCATCAACATCAGATTCTCCGGGTGGGCACACTCCAAAAGGTCCCAGCCGTCTCCGAAAACATGCACCTTGATCCCCGCGTCCACGAGCTCCTGCACAGCCCTCCCCCGGAAAGTATAGCGCACATACAGATCGATAAAGGTGAGAGCTGCCATTGTTTTCTTAAACTCTTCCTCAGGCACTTCCGAAAGTTCTTCCTTCAGGTGTGCCTCGGCCACCTCCTCCACGGTTTTCCCGGGATTCGCCAGCAGATCATCGATCATGCCATGATAAAAGGCTGTATACTCATCGTCAATTCTGGTTATGTACTTGTCAAAGGTGGAAGGTCTGCAGTAATTCCCCACCATGGTCACATCATATTTGCGGTAAGTGATCGGTACATTCGCCTTATTCGGATACATCTTTGTACCCGCAAGCGGCAAAAAGGGCCCGTTTGCGATCTCCGGAAAAAATCTTTTCATATAGGCGATATGATTCCTGTCAATGCTGATGTGACAGTAACGCTGCGGTACCTTCTCCAGAAAATGATGGTAATACATAGGATGGTCCACCACAATGTTATAGCTGGGAATTTCAAGAGCATCCCACATCATCGTGTCGTCTTCATCCAAAAAGTATTCCTCTCCGCTCATTCCGTGAAAATTAAAATTGATGAGCGCTGTATTTCCCTTCTCAAAAAAGCGAAAAAACTTTTCTGCGCTTGCCCTGGGACGACTCAGATCAAAAATAAAAGTCTCGTGTCCGAGCACCTTCATCGCCTCCGCGATCTGCAATGAAAAATAGCCCTGCGTCTCAATGTCTCCCGTAAAAAATATCAGCTTCTTCATTTGTCACTCCGCCGCCTTTTGGTTGTCTTCCAACAGCTCCTTCAAATAGTTCTGCGCCTCCTTTTCCCGCATGCCTCCCGGTGCGCTTTCGAGATACGTCTGAATCTTTTCCGCATAAGGCGCCTTATTTTCCGCGATTCGTCCCATCCGGTAAGCCAGATATGCATCTGCAAAATCCCAACAGCTGTCAAATGCCTCCTCGTAATTATCCTGAAAATAGAGCGAGTAAAATAGATGTTCCGGCCCATACATCTGCTCCTCCAGCTCAATGCTCTCCTTCCGGTAAGACAGCGAGCGCGGAACATAGTCTCTGGCCAATTCAGTAAATCGAATGAGGATAAAGGCCATGCAAAGGAAAAACACTACCGTAAATACGGCTGTCAATATATAATATTTCTTTCTCTTATTTCCCAAAATAAGCCTCCATTCTCTCCTTCGTAATTCTCTCTACATCGGCACTTCCCTCCAGCGTAAACTGCTTTCCCGGCTCCAATGCTTTCAGGGATGCAATCTCCTCATCTGTCAGCCGATAATAATTTTTCAGAAGCGCGTCCACCTCTCTCGTCAGATCATCTTTCACCTGGCTGCTGCTTCCGGAGGTATAAAAAATGTTGGCACAAGTCACACCTGAATCCGTAAGGGAAGTATAATTATCTCCTTCATCCATCTCATCCATAGACTGCAAGACACCCATTAAAACAAGGGAATAAGTATAGATATCCGCCAGATCCGCCGCATACTCCGGGTAATATTGAAAATGCTCCTGCGTTGGATCCGTAGTGGAGGCAAGCGTATAAGCCCGCAGATAATCCTTCTCTTCCAGATACCGTCCGATCAGCTCCTTGTTTTTTTCCAGACGTGAACCTGTGACCTGATATTTCGAGTGTCTGGAAAAACGGTAATTCATCACAAAAAAGCAGGCAAAAGAGAGGATAACGATCACCAGAAAAACAATTCCCAACCTGACTACGAGATGCTTTAAGACCTGACTTTCTCCATTCTTCAGAAGTTCTCCCCGCTTCTTTTCATAAGCGGCATCGTAGGCTTGCACTTCTTTTGCCAGTTTAAGGGCCTGCTCATTCACCGCCCTGCAGTAAGGACATTGCAGTTGATCCCCGGCAAAATCAGCGCCGCAGCTTATACATTTCATCCTCTAACCCTTCCTCCGTTAAAATTTCCGTTTCCCGTTCCACTTCCTCTTTCAACGCTTTTTCCAATGCGTCTTCCGTCTTGTAGATTCGATAGAAAATTTCATCACTGCGCATATTGTAATCTTCTGCAAGCACCTCGTAGATCTCCAACATTTCCGTCGTATCATGAGCTGCCTCTGCCTCGTCAAATTGAGGCGGAAAAGTGTGCAAATACCATGCCGTACGATAGAGGAAATAATCCGGCGCCACAATATAGTCCTCACACTCATTGATCAGATAGCGTTCAAGCTGCTCCCAATCCTCGTCTTCGTATGCCACCTTCATGTCGCGGGAACGTCGATTTATGTCCCGCTCCATTCCGTTCTCTCTCAACCTTCCCGGAATATCAAGAAACACAACAGCCATAAAAAGCAAAAACAATACAAACAGTGTCAAAGCAGCAACGAGACTGATCTTTTTCGGAACCGCCATCGTTTCCGACTGGGCTTTTTTCACTGCCGCAATCTTTTGATCCGTATGTATTCTGCTTAAGTCTTTCAGCTCTCTGCCGCAATATGGGCAGAAGACCGTCTCAAGCTCCGAAATCCCCGCACCGCAGCCGGGACAGGTTCCTGTCATCCTATTCTCCACTATTCGCCCTTTCTAAACATTCTCCACATCGCGATAAACAAGCGCGGTGATGATAAAGCTTGCCGCAAAAGCCACCACCGCCACAACAATCGCCTTCAGCAGATTATTAGGCTCCTCCACACTGTAAAACATTAAAATCGTCGGAATACTGGGAAATGCAAAAGTATAGCAGTGCACCGTCAAAATACCCTGCACCACACCCGCGATCATACAACCTAAAATATTGCCGATCAGAGGCGTTTTCTCCTTAAAGCACACGCCGAAAATAGATGGCTCCGCGACTCCGGAGACAAACTCCGTGATCATTGCACCGATCGACATTGCCTTCTTTTCCGCCGCTTTCGATTTGACAAAGACAGCGAGATCGCACCCCGCAAGCGAAATATTGGAAATCAGAAAGCCCACCATAATGCCATAATCCACGCCTGTCATCCCAATCTGTGTAATCGCCAGCGTAATAAAGATCCAGTGCATTCCCGTAGATACCAGTATCGTCGTCAACGCCGCAAAACCGGCCCATGCCAACGCCGGTGCCTTCATCTGCATGAGTTCCAGTCCATTCGCCAGCATGCCGCTCAAAAGGCTAACGATTGGTTCAATAACAAGAATCCCCAGCAGAGAAGTCGCCGCTATCGCGCATACCGCCAAAAAATAAGGCTGAAGACTCTCCCTGATCAGCTTTTTCAGCCACTTCACAATATGGGACATGCAATAGATCAATAAAATGATCGGGATCACATTGTAGGCATAAGTTGCCGCCACAACCGGGATACCTGCAAAAGTCACACGCTCCCCACTCTCCATCAATGCTGCAAAATCAGGAAGCAGCATGACGCACACACTGGCAAGCGCAAGCAGTGGATCCGTATCAAAATGCTTCGCTGTGGAATAAGCCACGTAAACCGGCAGGAAATAGAAGAGCGTCGTCGCCAACGCCGATATGATCACCTCTGTCGATCCTGACAAAATATGTAATGCCGTCAGAATCATCACTATGATTTTCAGGATACCGCCCGCCAAAAGAAGCGGTATGATTGGCAGCATGCATTCGGTGACATGATCGAATACCGCCAGAATTCCCTTTTTTATTTTACTCATCGTTTCCCGTCATCCATTGTCAAATCATGTATTTTCTCATTTATCGTATCATATTATGTGGAAAATTACTATTGTTAAAAAATTGTCAGAATTGGTAGAACAGCTTTTCTATTTCCTGCACTATCATATATTTGTATCATAAAGGATCGCAGCCCTCATAAAAACTTTACTTTCTCTTACCATACAATACTATATTTTTTTCAATCCAATCGGCCACGCCATCCTCATCATTTGACAGTGTGACACAATCCGCAACAGCTTTTACATCAGCAACAGCATTGGAAACAGCCACTCCTGTACCACAGATCTGGAGCATTTCCATATCATTTATATCATCGCCAAAAGATACAATTTCGTTTAGAGATATGTGCAATAAATTTTTCAGTTCATGAATAGCTTGTATTTTACCTGACTTTTCCGGCAGAAAAGCATACCAGTTCTCTCCCCGGTAGCTTTGTAAACGACAATGATTCTTTTTTGCAATTTCTTCGGCTTTATTGCTGTCGAAAAGTTCTGCTAATATTTTATTTATTTGGCCGGATAACGGCTCTTTGTAATCATTAAAAACAGCTTTATGCAGTTTTTCGGATTCTGATATGTGGTAACTGTTCCAATAAACCAGCCGTCCTACTGCCACAGTCATTTCTGTATTTGGATTTTGTTTCAACAAATCCTGTACAATCTGATTCGCATCATTTATATCCATGCTGCAGCTATAAATCTGTTTCCCGCGTTGATGAATCAGTGTTCCATCTGTTGTAATTTCATAATCCGGTTGTATTTCATCTATGTATCGTTCTGCTCCTATCCAATTCCTGGCAGTAGCAATCACAATCAAAATACCACAATCCTGACATTTTTTCAGAATCTTCTTTGTATAATCTGATATGCTGCCATCTGAACGAAGCAGTGTATGATCAAGGTCTGTCAAAATCATTTTAATATTCATGACACAAAGTCTCCTTAATTGTCTTGACAATATATCCTTTTTAGGGTAATTTCCAATAAACTATCACAACTACACATTAGTGTCAAGCAATATTTTTAGATTACACGAGCGACTATGATAGATAAAAGCGGGTTCATTACAAAATAAGTAAAGGAAAAAACCCCTATAATCACCATAAATATAGTAATTATAAGAGTTTCTTTGCATTAGTTAATGCCCAGAACCGGAATCGAACCAGTGACACGAGGATTTTCAGTCCTCTGCTCTACCAACTGAGCTATCTGGGCATTGAGTAGCGGGGACAGGATTTGAACCTATGACCTTCGGGTTATGAGCCCGACGAGCTTCCAGACTGCTCCACCCCGCGATATTAAATTATAAGTGTTAATCCAGTGTACAGAGAATCGCTTATGACTCTCTAGGAGTTAATTTTCGAAGAAAATTTACTCCAGTGGACGGAGGTGGATTCGAACCACCGAAGCAATTTGCAGCAGATTTACAGTCTGTCCCCTTTGGCCACTCGGGAATCCGTCCATATAACAGAAGCTAATCCCGCAAGGATTTACTTCTATAAAAGCCGATAAACGGACTCGAACCGTTAACCTGCTGATTACAAATCAGCTGCTCTGCCAATTGAGCCATATCGGCACAAAAGCTTATCTCAAACACTAATCGAATTTCGTTTAGCGGACTTTGAATGGGACCTATAGGGCTCGAACCTATGACCCTCTGCTTGTAAGGCAGATGCTCTCCCAGCTGAGCTAAGATCCCACATTATGAAAGGTAATACGACGACCCGGATGGGACTCGAACCCACGACCTCCGCCGTGACAGGGCGGCGCTCTAACCAACTGAGCCACCGGGCCAAAACATACCCTCAAAACCGAACACTGAAAAATCCATGGAGTAAACCTATTCGAGATTAACTCCTGAAGAATCACTCCGTGATTCTTCGTTCTTTGGTTAAGCCCTTG
>JAIEFE010000021.1 GCA_029067085.1 Lachnospiraceae bacterium
AGGCAGCCATGGTTTTATTTCTACAAAAGAAGGAGCGCCGCTCCATAACTAGAAATTAGTTATTTTGCGACACTCCCAATGTTGGCGAGAAACGATTTTTCTTTTTGCAGATATTTCATATGACTACGATCAGAGCCCAAACACATCCTTGTCAAACAGATAAGCCACCGTCAGGATCAATCCTACACAGAAGAGCAGCAGCCCGAAGGACATGCTCCTTGCAATCAGAATGGAGTTTTCACTGAGCTCTTTCTGCATTAGCGCCAGTTTATGCTCGTAATCTACGTGCTTTGGATGTTTTCTTCGGATGGTATGATTCAAAAGCTCCTGAAAAGCGTTTGCCGTGCAGGCGCACAGGTGGCTTAAGGCCGTACCCTCAAAGCGCTCGTGGGGGAGTTTCTCATCCCGGTAGACGGTCTTTCTGAGAGCTACCACCACTGTATCAACAAGGCTGTCCAGAAAGCGGCAGATCACACCGAAGGAAAAGGGCAGGATCCGTAAGAGCACAGGACGATAGAGGAGATTTTCCAGATCGAGCCATGCGGGCCATCGGTTTACATAATATATTATTGTACCGTCAGCAGAAGGTTTCCGTAACAGAGGGCGCACAATACACCCGTAGAGCAATCCGCCGATGATAAGTGAGATCAGAGCGCCCCGCAGGTTTGTGGCGGAGAAGTAGGAGATTCGTTCCGCTTCTGCTGCATGCAAAAATTCCTGTCCCATATCCGCAATGCCCTCCATCACAATGTTCGGGAGAAAACCGCCGATCGGCAGCAGGGTGGCGCTTACAGTGAGGGCAAATGCGCTTGTCTTGTTCATATAGCTTCCCTGCAGATCATCATAGCGTTTCTGCACCGCAGGGTCCGCATTTTTTTCCCAGAAGAGACAAATATACAGCTTCAGCATATAGGCCACGGTGAGGCCGCCGCTAATCAGAAAGATCCATTCCACGACACGCATCAAGGAGAGTCTGAAACATGCCGGCAGCACGGCTGCGATCACCAGATGGGTGTATTCCACAATGCTCTCGTGGATCAGCGTCTTGCTCACATAGCCGTTCCAGAGCGGCATGCCGCCGATACCCAAAACCCCCATCAGGAAAATATAGTGGAGGAGGGGTTTCTTTCGTCCGAAGCCCCGAATGTCATTTAAATCCAGCTTATGCACATTCATAAAGACCACGCCAGCCGCCATAAAAAGGACGAGCTTTAGGAGGGAGTGATTCACCATGTGGAGCAGGCTCCCTCGCAGCGCTATGGCATTTTTATGTGCCAATAGCCCGGACATACCCACGCCGACCAGAATAAAGCCGATCTGCGAAACCGAGGAGCAGGCGAGCGTGCGCTTTAAGTCGATGGAGAAGAGCGCCAGCACCGCGCCCGTCACCATGGTCAGGACGCCGAGCATCAGGATCATGGTGCCCCAGAGAGCGTTCCCCAGAAAGAGATAGGAGCTCAGGATCAGAATACCGTACATTCCCGCCTTGGTCAAAATGCCGGAGAGCAGCGCAGAGGCGGGAGCAGGAGCCACGGGATGGGCCTTCGGAAGCCAGATGTGCAGCGGAAATGCACCGGCTTTCGCGCCGAAGCCGAACAGCAGGCAGAGACCTGCAATCATGATTTTTTTCTCCGGGAATCCGCTGGAAGACAAGCGGACGTAAGTTTCATAACAGCTGATCAGTTCATCAAAGCGTAACGTTCCTGTCGTCTGGTACAAAAGAAAGATTCCCATTAACATGACCAGACCGCCAATCACGGCCACAGCCAGATAGGTTGCGCCTGCCCGCAGGGAGTCGGGTTTCTCGTCCTGCGCTACCCACACATAGGAGGTGAAGGACATGATCTCAAAAAAGACAAAGGTGGTGAAAAAGTCCGCGGAGAAAAAGACGCCTTCCGTGGCAGTCAGCGTAATGAGCAGGAAGATATAGTATCTGCCGGTATGATGGTCGTGGCCGGCAAAGTATTCCCCGGAGAAGAGCGTACTCATAAACCACATGAAGGCCGCGATCGTCCCGTACAGTGCGCGGAAGCCGTCTGTCTGAAAATGTAGCCCCAGACCGCATACATAAGGGATCTCGAGGGCGGAAGCGTCTGTGCCTCCGATCAATATCTGCACTGCGAGCAGAGAGCAGAGAACGAAAACAGCTCCGGTTATGACAGCGGCAAAAATATGGTGTCTATTCTTATGATACATGCGAACCTCCTATTTCTGTAGCTATATTATATATTTCCCATGGCAACACCGTAGAAAAATTCCACGATCGGCTGCGAGTACACGCCGAACAATACAATAAACAGGGTAAATGCAAACAGAGGAACCAGCATTTTCCAGTTTGGATCCTTGGCCCCGGCCAGCGTGGTATAATCAAAGTCTTTTCCGGGGAAGAAGGCACGCACCACGATCGTAAGCATGTAGATGGCAGTCAGGAGCGCTGATATCAAGAGGCAGCCAACACCGCCCCAGGCCAGAGGATTTTCGCTCGCTACTGCGGCCTGTGCCAGATTCCACTTGCTGATGAAGCCTGCGAGCCCCGGAACGCCCATGAGCGCCAGAGCGGAAACTGTAAAGATGCCGAACACACAGGGCAGTTTATAACCGAGTCCGTCAAGCTCGTGCACATAGTGGCGGTCGGTCTGGTGCATGACTGCGCCCGCGCAGAAGAAGGAGCTGATCTTCATAACAGCATGGAATACCAGATGGGTCAGCGCACCCACCAGCCCCAGAGGCGTCATAATGACCGCGCCGAAGAGGATGTAGGAGAGGTTGCTGATCGTGGAGTAAGCCAGCCGTCTCTTGATGTGGGTCTCCTTCACAGCCCGGCTGCAGCCATAGACGATGGTAAACATGACGATTGCCATAACCACGTCCTGCGCCCATGTACCTTTCAGGAAATCTGTACCAAAGCTGTAGTATGTCAGTCTGATAATGGCGAATGCACCGGATTTTACCACGGCCACCGCATGGAGCAGGGCAGTGACGGGCGTGGGCGCAACGCCGGCCTGGGGGAGCCAGGAGTTGAAGGGGCAGATCGCCGCCTTCACACCGAAGCCCATAAAGGCCATCACATAGATCAACAGCAGAACATTGGTTTTGCCGGCGATTTTTGCAGGGTCCAGCACACCGCCTAGAATAAAGTCTGTCGTGCTTCCGTAGACGATCACCATGATCAGGCCGAGAAAAGCGAAAGCCGCTCCGCCCAGCGAATAGTAGAGATACTTGCGGCTTGCCAGAACCGCTTCGCGAGTCAGCGTGTGCATGACAAGCGGCACAGTCACCAGCGTCAAAAGTTCGTAAAAGAAATACATGGTGAGCAGATTTGCTGCCAGCGCGATACCAAGCGTCACGCCGTAGGTCAGGGTGTAAAAGAGGAAAAACACATTCTCGTGCTCCTCTTTCGTCATATATTCAAAAGCGTAAAGGGTGGCAAACGGCCAGAGCGCAGAGACCAGTCCCGCAAACACCATGCTCATGCCGTCCACGCGAAAGCTGATATTCAAATCACCCGTAAAGTGTGCCAGAAGAAAGGTACTGTCCGAGTGGTGCAAAAGCAGATACCACACAAGGATGCTGTTCAAAATGACTGCCGCCTCCAGAAAAAGCTCTTTTTGCCAGCGCTTCCCGAACGGAATCACAGGGACAAGGATCCCCGCTATAAAAGGAATTAAGATAACTGAAATGATCATTGGATTATCCCCCTATCACTGTCATGTAAAGGACGACGGCATTCGGAAACAGGCCGACAATAACTGACAGGATTGTCATAATTATCATTGGTATCGTCATTATTTTTGAGGGCTCCTGCTTCTGCAGATTCTCCCCTGCATAGTCCGCCCCGGGAAAAAAGCCGTGCAGTGTGACCGGAAGAAGATAGCCTGCGGTGAGCAGTGCGCTCACCAGAAGAACGACAGGTCCCAGTACATCCAGAACGGGGATACCGCTCTTTAGGGAACCCAGCGCCAGATACCACTTGCTGACAAAACCGCCCGTCGGGGGAATGCCGATCAGCCCGAGAGAAGCGATCGTAAAACACCAGAGGGTGAGGGGCATTCTTCTGCCGATTCCGCGAAGCTCGTCCGCCCGCGTCTTGCCTGTGCAGTAGATGAAGGCACCAGCGCAGAGGAAGAGCACAGCCTTGACAAAACCATGGGTCAGCACATGCAGAAGGCTGCCTGTAAAAGCGTCCTCGTTCATCACTGCCAGACCGAAAAGGATGTAGGAGAGCTGACTTACCGTGGAGTAGGCCAGCCTTTTTTTCAAAACGGGTTCGCGAAAAGCAAGGAGCGATCCCATAAATATCGTGACCAGGGTCAGGCAGATCCATGCCGTCTGCATCCACGTTCCGCGCAGAAAGTCCGCACCAAACAGATTGGTTACCCGAATGAGCGCGAGTACGCCCGCCTTGACGATCATTGCAGACAAGACAGCGGAGGCAGGTGCGGGCGCTACGGGGTGAGCTGTCGGCAGCCATGCGTGCATAGGAAACATACCGGCCTTTACGCCGAAGCCGAGAATCATGATGAAGGCCACAACCAAAAGGAAGCTGCCATGTTCCGCGATCGAGGAGGCTTTCAATACGCCGCCTGCGGTGAAGGTGAGTGTCTCGCTGTTTTTGTAGAGAAAGTACACGCCAAACAGCGCCGCATATGCACCGCAGAGCGAGTAAAACAGATATTTTAAGCCCGCCATCACAGCCTCTTTCGTACCGTTATGCAGTACCAGAGGCATGGAGGAGAGTGTCAGCAGTTCAAAAAAGAGATAGAAGGTGATCAGGTTGCCTGCAAAACACAGGGCATTTATTACACCAAAAACCATCATATAATATCCATAATAACGTCCTTCCCGCTCCTCGTGTTTCATGTACTCGAAAGAAAAGAACCCAGCGCACACGATAACGACAACCGCAAGCAGGGAAAACAGGGCTCCCACAGCGTCAATCTTAAAATAAATCGTAAGCGTCTCTGTCAGATAAAAGAGCGTAAACCCTTCTTTTGCCGTAAGGAGAGCAGAAAGAGTAAGCAGGGCCGTAACGATCAGAAAAAGTCCCGTGAGCGTCACCAGCGTTTTTCGCACGGAACCTTCGGTTTTTCCGGAAAGGGGTGTGCGATAACGGATCAACAGAAACAGCCCCGAAAGGATTGGGAAGAATACAGATAGTAAAATACAGTACATATTGTTATCTCCTTGTAAATCATTTGACCGAGCTGCGAAGCAGGCTCGTAATTGTCGCTGCCGGGCGACAATTTAGGCAAACATCGCGAGTCCCTTTTCGATCATATCTACGATCGGCTGGGAGTTGACGCCCAAAATGACATTCAACAAAATAAAGAACAAAAGGGTAACGGCGTAAATCTTCATGCTTTTAAAGGTCATGCCGCTGTAAGTATTTTCTTCTGTGGTAGCATAAATGCGGAGCACGGTCTTCATAAAGTAAATCGCGTTTAGCACCGTACTGATGCCCAAAACGATCAGCGAGGCCAGCATCTTGCCTTCCACCTGAACGGCGGCCTGAGCAAAGAGCAGCTTGCTGATAAAGCCTGAGAAGAGGGGGATGCCCACCATGGAAAGCGCCCCGGCGGTGAAGGCCACGCCCGCCCACTTATTGCGGTAGCCGGCTCCCGTCAGATCAGAGAACCTGCGGCTGCCGCCTGAGACCTCCGTGAGGCCGATCGCTGCGATAAACAACAGGGACTTGGTAGCTGCATGGGACAGGATGTGGTAGACGCTCGCCACCATACCGGTCTGCGTGCCCATGCCGAAGCCCATGTAGATGTAGCCGATCTGAGCCACCGACGAGAAGGCGATCATTCTGCGAATATCGTTCTCCCTGATAGCGGAGAGAGAGCCGAAGATCATACCCATCAGGCCGAAGACAAAAAGCACGTCAATGATCCTGGTGTTGTTAAAGATATCGAAGCCGATAACACGGTAAATGATCTTGATCAGCAAAAAAATGTAGCCTTTGGACACCAGACTGGACAGGATCGCCGCGGAGGATACCGTAGAGTATCCGTAGGCATCCGGCAGCCAGGCGTGAAAGGGAAAGAGCGCGCTTTTAATGCACAGACCCACGCACATCAGAGCGACTGAGACGATCAGGGGAATCTGATATGCGCCGTTTGCCACGAGCAGTCCCACAGATTCCTTGATGTTGCTCATCAGGAGATGGCCTGTCAGGTCGTACATGATGCAGATGCCGAAGAGCAGGAGGCCTGAGCCCAGAAGGCTCATGATCATATAGCGGACGGCCGCCTCAATGGTGCGTCCAACCTGCCTGATCATGATCAGACCGCAGGCGGAGATGGTGTTGATCTCCACGAAGACGTAGGCCGTGAACATATCATTGGTGTAGACCAGCGCAAGCAGGGAGGAGAGCAGGAGATTCACCAGAATATAGTAGAGATTGTGCTTGCTCTCATCCACCTCGTCGTAGAGTTTGTGTGCGCCGCCCGCCATGGATAAATACATGATGACGCAGAAAAACAGCGCCATGCCGGCTTCCAGTACGCCCGCGCGGATCTCGTTGCCCCAGGGGGCGGGGAAATGTCCCATCCAGTAGACAAAGGGCTCGCCCACGGATAGGAGATAAACCAGCAGGGCCGCCGACAGCAGGCCGATCACAGTGATCACTACGCGGTTTACAACCTTTGCGGCTTTTGCGGGCAGCACGGAACAGATCGTTCCCGAAAAAAGGCTCAAAAGGATCGAAAAGAAGGGGAAATTGCATATAAAATCCATCTAACGGCCCTCCTTCTTCAACTGCGTAGTGATCTTGTCCAGATCCAGTGTCTGATATCTGGTATACAGGCGGATCGTCAGGGACAGCATCAACGCAGTCACGGACACGGACACTACGATGCCCGTCAGCACCAGACCGCTGGGAATCGGGTTAATGTAGGCTTCCGTGCTCGTCACACCGTTCACCACGATGGGCGCAACCCGTCCTGCAATATAGCCTTTTTCTGCGAGAAACAGGTAGATTGCACTGTCCATTATATTCAGACCTATGATTTTTTTGATCAGATTTTTCTGCAGCAGCAGATTGGTGAAGCCGATACAGAACAGGATAGCCGACACGGCTTCTCCATAGTTGATAAAAAGATTCGGGCCCATCTTAAAACCCTCCTTTTCGGAACATAGCGTAAAAGGCATAAATCGTGCAGGCAACCACCAGACCCACGGCGATGTTTAAGGGCAGGATCAGGCCGCTTGAGAGGATTGCGCCGGGTGTTCCTTTGGGAATCACGCTGTGGAGGTGATTTGCTCCCGTGTAGAAGGAGTAGCTTTTTGCCAGACAGTAGAAGGAAAGGGAGAAAAAGCACACCCACTTGTAGGTCTTTTCCGTGAAAAAGCGCTCCGTTTTAGCGAAACCGAATGCGTTTAGATAGAGCACCAGACCCGCACCGATCACTGCGCCGCCGGAAAAGCCGCCGCCCGGACCCAGATGGCCGTTCAAAATAATGTAAATACCGAAGATGATAATGATCGGAACCAGAAAAGTGGCTACGAGCTGCAGGATCACATCATTTTTCGGCTCAAAGATGCGGTCATTCTTATCCTCCTGGCCCTTATTCAGGCGAAGCAGGATGAGCACCGTGATCGTGGCCACGAACAGGACGTGGGATTCCCCCAAGGTATCGAAAGCTCTGTAGTCCAGAATCATGCCTGCCACAATATTAATCGCGCCGGTTTCCTCCAGTCCGTCTTCAATATAGCGCTGCGCCACCTCGTTATTGACCGGACGAGTCACTGTTCCGACAGCGGGCAGATAGGAAACCGTTATCAGAAGCAGGGCAATCAGGAACAGGCAGAACAAAATGCTGGTAATCTCATAGAGACTTTGAAAAAGCCGAATTCCCTTATTGTTCTTCGTATCGTAAACCTTGTCCAGAATGGCGTCGTGCTCCATTTCACGGCGGATGAGGGTCTCTTCGTCCACATGATATTCCTCCTGCGGGCGCATCTCCACCTCGCCAAGGTAGGGATCTTTCTCTCCGCTGATCCACCTGAAAAAGCGGAAGGCAAAGGTTTTCTGGTATGCTTCAGATGATCTTTTTTTACTCATTTTGCATCTCCTCCGTCTCCGTAGCCGGTTTCTCATCTTCTTTCACGGCCTCGATGGCGCGTATTTTTTTTAAGGTCACAAAAAAGAGTACGCTCGTGATCCCGGCGCCCACGGCCGCTTCTGTGATGGCGAGGTCGGGGGATTCCAGACAGATCCAGAGCATGGACATGACCAGACTGAAGGACATATAGATCAGAATAGCGTTCAGCAGGTTTCTGGAAAAACTGACAGAGACCGCGCAGATAATTAAAAGGCCCATCAAAAGAATCTGAAAAACAGTCATGACACAGACCCCTCCCTTTTCTTTGTATCTTCAACGACTTCGACCGTTTCGTCGGCGCTTTTTTCGGCAAGCTCCCGCTCCAGATCGTTTACATCTTGATAGATTTCGCAGTATTCAGTCAGCTTTTCATTTGTGGCAACCTCCAGTCTCGCCAGCACGTGGGAAGAGACCGGGGAGGCAAACCACAAAAAGACGACGATCAAAAACAGCTTCAGGGTGGTGAAGTTGAACCCTGAAAAGATCATCAATCCGATCAGGCAGGCACTGATTCCCAGTGTGTCTCCCATGGCAGCAGCGTGCATCCGGTTCAGGACATATTTAAAATGAAAGACGCCGAACAGCTCTGTAAAGAAAATGACTATACCGGTCAATATAAACAGGCTTCCGATCAGGAAGCGGATCCACTCAATGGCTGTCATCGGAAGTACCTCCCTCTTTGTTCTTTTGCCGTGCACGCTCCTCGTAGATGCCGATGTAGACCTTGGAGAGCACGACTACCGCAAGGAAACTGATCATGGCGTAGATCAGACAGATATCCACCAGATAGCCCTCGTTTAAAAGGAGGGCCAGCACCGAGATCATGACCATGACCATGGTACCCATCATATTGACGGCCATCAGACGATCAGCCACCTGCGGACCCTTTACGGCGCGGATCAGACAGATGAGCAGCAGGAAGGAAAAGAGCGCCAGCAGCGCAATATAGAGTGTGTGATAAAGTTCCATCGTTACCTCCGTTTTGAAGTATTTATGCGATTGAAAAATCAGCACATCAGTGTGTTTTTACAATCAGTCGATCAGTCTGCCTCGATTTTTCTCAATAATTCCACAAACACGGAGGAGGCAATGCCCTCCGCAAGCTCCTTGTCGAGACAGTGTACCTTATATTCGTTATCCTGTAGGGAGACGGTAATGGTGCCGGGTGTCAGTGTAATAGAGTTAGCCAGAAGCACCCGAGCAAAAGTGGAACGCAAATCCGTTTGAAAGTGTACGATGGCGGGTTCTAACTCGTACTCCGCCGTGTAGATCAGTCGAAAGACAGCCAGATTCGCCTTGATGATCTCTGCGACCAGGGTAAAAATATATCGGATCAAAAGAGGGGATTTTTTCAAAAGAAAAAGGTCGTAACGCGGACTATAGTTCAAAAATTTACACAAAAAAAGATACATGACGCCTGCGATGACCACGCCGAAGGCCGCAATCTCTGCGGTCAATTGGCCGTTAAAGATAACCCAGATCAAAAAAAACAGTACAAACATTCTTTTACCCCGCTCATCTGTAATTTGCCGAAGAGTTTCTTCCTATTATAAAGTAGTTTATACAACGATGCTATTATGGACCTAAAATTAGAATGTGTCAAGAGGGGTTTTTGCAGAGAAAAATCTCTGCTTGTGATTGCAAAGAAATTTTTGTAAAATAGGCTTATAGCTATGGAAACATTGATTAATCGGCACTTCCAAAGCTATGCGGAAGAAATGTGCGATCTGGAAACGGATGAACGGATATAGGAGGGTGAAGATTATGAAATATCTTGTGATCGGCGCGGGCGGTACGGGCGGCAGCATCGGTGCTTTTATGACGGAGGCGGGTAAGGATGTGACCCTGATCGCGAGGGGCGAGCACCTGAAAAAGATGCAGGAAGAAGGCCTTAAGATGGAGACTACAAAGAAGGGGAATTACACCGTGCGTCCCATCAAGGCAGCGGATATGGAGCATTACGACGAAAAGCCGGACGTTATCTTTGTGTGTGTGAAGGGTTATTCTCTGGAGGAGACAATTCCTTTCATCCGGCGCGTGGCAAAAAGTGACACGATCGTCATTCCCATACTCAACATATACGGAACGGGAGGCAGGATGCAGGAGAAGCTCCCGGAGCTTCTGGTGACGGACGGCTGTATCTACATTGCCGGAGAGATCAAGGATCCGGGGACGATCCTGCTTCGCGGCGATATCTTCCGCATTGTGTACGGTGTGCGCAAGGAAGAGGAGATGCGGCCTGCCCTGTTCGAGGTGGCGAAGGACTTAAAGGAGAGCGGTATTGACGGGGTACTGTCAGAGAATATCAAACGGGACGCATTGCAAAAGTTCGCCTACGTGTCGCCCATGGCGGCCTGCGGCCTTTATTACCATGTCTCTGCGGGGGCCGTGCAGGAGACCGGGGAGCCCAGGGATACTTTTGTAAAGCTGATGCGAGAGATCGATGCGCTGGCAGTGGCCATGGGTGTGCCTTTTCTGGTGGATATTGTCACCACCAACTTACAGATTTTAGACAGCCTGAATCCCGAGGCCAGCACCTCCATGCAGCGGGATATCTATGCGGGCAAGCCCTCCGAGATTGACGGGCTTATCTATGAAGTGGTGCGGATGGGGGCGCGGTACGGTGTACCCACGCCCACGTACGAGATGGTGGCGCGGAAGGCGCAGAAAGAACTGTAGTAAATACCTGCGGTATTAACTACGCGAGATTTGCTTCGCAAACTCGGATAAAGGGTTATACGCTTATGATTCACCCTGCTTCAGCTTCCATACGGAGATGATGCAGCACAACAGGATGTAGACGACGCACCCCGACAGGAACTGTCCGACGGCGAGTTCCATCTGCGGGTTGTTGGCGCGCATTCCCATGGCGTAGAGTGAGTAGGGATAGAAGAGTCCGAGCCCCTTATTGGTGATGAGCAGTCCGCCGATGCTGCCCATCAGAGCGATGCCGATGGGAATGGCGAAGGAGCGGATTGTCATAGAGATCGTAAGCTGAATGCAGCATACCACGACGCCTCCGAGCGTCCCGCAAAGGAACCATGAGAGGACGGCTTTCGGAACGGGGGTGTTCAATCCGCAGAGCTTTCCGCAGACGATATACAGGAAAAAAACCCAGGCATTTCCCAGAATTGTCATGAGGGCGCCCTGAAAAAGCTTGCCGAAATACAGGGCAAAGTGCGATACAGGCGCAGTCAGAAAGCTGTTCCAGTTGCTGCGTTGATGCTCCAGCCGCCACAGGTAGGAGCAGTAGGTTCCGATCAATGCAGGCATGAAGAGGTAGCAGAGAAACAGAGAGTGCTGTGACCAGAGACTGAACCATTCACTCTTCAAGAGACCCAGATTCATCCGATAATTGTTTGTGCCAAAGAAGGCGGAGATCAGAGGCAGGCCAAAGAAGGCCAGCCAGACGGGACTCCGTCTTAATTTGATTCGTTCTGCTTTTACGGTTTTTTGAAGTGCAGACATCATATGAGATTCTCCTTTTTTGTGATTATTGAAATTGTAAAAATAATATAACCATAAGTAGACGCTTGAAATGGAGCGAAAGCGAGTCTGCGTTGGTTATGCTATTTGCACAATTATTTCTACTCTTCTCTGTGCGTGAACAGAACCCGCCCCGCAGCATAAAACACTGCGATCCAGACAAAGATGCTGAGCACGGAAGCGATTTCCACAGGCGAGTAGCAGCGGTAGTAGTAAGTGCTGATCCTGCTTGCTTCATCCCACTCCATCCCGACTATACTGGCATTCAGATTGCCGCCCCAGGGCAGGAAGGAATAGTGTGAGACAAACATGAGAAGCAGCGCGACCATGGAGCCGCCAAGCCCTGCGACCAGCGCGATCATTTGGTTGGCAAAGAGCATGGAGAGCAAAAGCTGCAGCAAAAACAGACACAGATCACAGGCAAGCTTTAGCCCATAGGAGAGGAGATAATAGCGCGGGTCAGGATTGCCCTCATAGCCATGATAGTAGCCGAGCAGAATAAAGAAGGCGGCCTGGGAGGCCAGCAGAACGGTAATGATGACCAGCCCGCAAAGCGCTTTTGCGTGGTAGAGACTGCCTGCCGGGCGCAGTGTCCTCAGCTGCTTGTAGGTATTGCCCTTATGCTCAATGTCGGCCAGACGTGAGGCCAGAACCGACAGGATGGTGGGCATCATAAGACCGTCTAAAACCGTCAGGAAGTAGAGCAGAGACATCCATCCGCTTGCAAGTTCCCAGTCCTTGGGACTTCGCATACTCCACATCCCCCACAACAGCTGCACGGCGAGCATGGCGAACATACTGAACCAGACTTTTCTTCTTTTGATCTTGTAAAATTCCAGTTGTAAGGTCTTCATAAGCTGCTCTCCTTTCCCGTCAGAGTTAAGAAGATATCCTCTAAGCTGGTTTCTCTCTTCTCCATGCGGTAAAGAGAGATATTCTCCTCCAGCAAATGTCTGACAAGCTTTGCGGCCAGAGCGTCCTCCACCATGGGCAGCAGCAGATAGTCTTCCTCCTGCGTCGTTTCAATACCTTCCTTCCGCAGCAGATCTGCAGCGAGGGATGTGTGGCTGACCCGAAGCGCGAGCTGTTCTTTCGCGTGGGCATGCAGCGATGCCAGCGTGTCCTGATAAACCAGTTCTCCCTTGCGGATGATGCCAACGTGGTCGGCCATCTGGTCAATCTCGCTCAGCAGATGGGAGGAGACCACCACCGTAATGCCGTACTCCGCGGGCAGGCTGCAGATCAATTCCCGCATTTCCTGAATGCCTGCCGGATCAAGGCCGTTTGTGGGTTCATCCAGGATGAGGAGCTTCGGAAAGCCAAGGAGCGCTGCGGCAAGCCCCAGTCTCTGTTTCATGCCCAGAGAATAGTGGCCGGCAAGCTTATTCTTTGCATCTGTCAGACGTACGATCTTTAACACTTCATCCACATCCGACTTCGCGCAGCCCTTTAAGGTCTGGATGATGTGCAGGTTTTCCTGGCCGCTCAAATGCCCGTAGTAGCTGGGAGATTCGATCAGGGAGCCCGTGTCCGCGAGAAGGCGAATGCGGTTTTTTTCGTCCATCGGCGAGCCGAAGAGCGTGATCGCGCCCGCAGAGGGCTTTACCAGTCCCAGAACCATCTTTAATGTGGTAGACTTACCCGCACCGTTTGGACCAAGAAAGCCGTAAACCGCGCCGGAAGGAACCTTCATATTGAGGGTGTTGACGCTTAAGGCTTTGCCGTAGCGTTTGGTGAGATTGTGGGTTTCGATGAGATTTTGCATGTGAACCTCCTTTTTTGATTGAGTTATTATTTCATATTTCTGTGATGCAGAAGAATGTAATTTTGCATCAGAAGATACTATGAAGATAATGAATGCGCCTTACAGAAGGATGAAGTCTACCTTACGGTTACCTTAAGAATGTGGCGGGAAGCTTTTCTTGTCAGAGCAGAAAGGATATACTGGTATATAGAATTACTATAAAAAAGGCTGAGGCCTAAGGACGCGGTGATATGAACAGCGCTTCCTCAGAGAGAAAATAGGAGAAAGACAGCATGAATCTGTATGAGCACAAAATCTTACTGGTGGATGACGAACCTGCCCTGCGCAGGATGGTCGGCGGTTTTCTGACGAAGGCCGGATTTCGGGAAGTGGTCTTTGCGGGGAGCTGCCTTGAGGCGGAGGATGCCTGCCGAAGGGAAAATCCCAACCTGATTCTTTTGGATGTGATGCTGCCGGATGGGGATGGATTTGCCCTGTTTGAGAGACTGCATCGGGAGACGGCGGCGTCGGTGATCTTTCTCTCGGCGCGGGATGAGGACGAAAATCGTCTGCGTGGATTGGGGCTTGGAGCGGACGATTATATCACAAAGCCCTTTCTGCCCGAGGAGTTGATCCTGCGGGTGACGGCGGTGCTGAGGCGGGTCTATCGGATCGGACAGGAGACTGAAAAATCCCGAGTGGTTGATCTTGGAGACAGACTGATCGATCTGGGGAGCGGTGTGGTGTGCTGCAACGGTGATAAAGATGAGAATGCTGCAGAGGTCACACTTACTGCGAAGGAATATGCCATCATTGAAAAGTTGTCGGAGAACAGAGGGCGGATCGTAACGATAGATGCGCTCTGCGACGCCGTCTGGCGAGAGGGGAACTATGGCTATGAAAATACTCTGATCGTTCATATCCGCAGACTGCGGGAAAAAATAGAGGAGGACCCCTCGCATCCCAAACATCTTCTGACGGTGCGGGGACTGGGGTATAAGCTGGTATGAAAAAGGAAAAAGTCTTTTATTATCGTTCCGGAAAATTGGCAAGAACATTTCGGTACGGCATTTTCATGACGTTGGGGATCACTCTGCTGGTGGGCGTATTGAATCTGGCGATCCTCCTCGTAAGTCTGTCTGTTTATAAGAATAAGAATATCATTTATATTGGCGGGGGAGAGATCCGAGCGGCGCTTTCCATGACAGAGGAGGGCTATGTACTTGGGGATGAGATGGCACAGAGGCTTGCGGAGGAAAAACAGTGGGCAATGCTCCTTGACGGCGAAGGAAGCGAACTCTGGAGCTATCGAAAGCCGGCGGAACTTGCGGATTCCTACAGCCGCGCGGATATCGCTCGTATGACGCGTTGGTATCTGGATGGCTATCCGGTGTGGCTGCGGGTGTGGGAAGATGAGATCATGGTGGTGGGAATGGAGAAGGACACAGTCTGGAAGTATCCTATAGAATTTTCTATTCCATGGATCGAGTTTATCAAGCAGGTCGGATTGTATTTTCTCATGCTGAATCTTGTCTGGATCGTGCTGTTGTCGGCATTCTTTACCAGACGGTTTATGAGGACCAGGGAGCGGGCCAGGATCGAGTGGATCGCGGGAATCTCCCACGATATCCGAACACCTCTGTCCATGGTGATGGGGTATGCCGATACTCTGGAGCGGAATGGAGAGCTTTCGGAGGAGGCGAGACAGCAGGCGGCAGTAATCCGAAACCAGAGCGTGGTGATGAAAGAGCTGGTTGAGGACTTAAATCTTACTTCACAGCTGGAATACTCCATGCAGCCTCTGCGGATGGAGAGGCTGCGCCCTGCGCAGGCGATCAGAAGCGTGGCGGCGGCTTTTTTGAATGACGATGCAGAAGGAGGCTTACAGATTGAGGTGGAGATTGGCGGGAAGGCGGAACAGCTCACGATGCGGGCGGACGAGCAGCTTTTGCTGCGCGCTTTTCGAAACCTGATCTTAAACAGTATCAAACATGGCGGACAGAGCGAGAACGTGGAGATCCAGATCAGGATGTGGGAGGCGCGGCGCCGCTTTTTGATTCGTTTTGAAGATAACGGTATAGGCTATTCCGAAGAGATCCTGCATCGTCTGCGAAACAGGAAGAAAATGGAAGCCAATCCGAATATCCGCGGGTTGGAAATCGTGAAGAAGATCGTGCTGGCTCATGGAGGCAGGGTGCGTTTCGGGAACCGCAAGGAAGGCGGAAGCTTTTGCGAAATGTGGTTTTTACGCAGTTAAGGATTATTTCATAATTTCTCCTTTATGCTATAAAAAAGCGACAGCGTAAAACCATAAATCGAGAGCGCGGGCACTCGATTTGCGAAAGGAGAAACGAAATGTACTTACGAATCCTGAAAAAAGATCTGAAACGTAAGAAGACGATGAACGCGATCCTGCTGATCTTTGTGATCCTGGCGGCAACGTTCATCGCAAGCAGCGCGAACAATCTGATCACCGTCAACAGCGCGCTGGACAATTTTATTGATAAGTCGGACGGGCCCGATCACTGGTTCTGTTCCACAGACGCCGACGATGTAAAGCGATTTGAGGCATTTGCAGAGGAGAACGGATACGACTATACGATTTCGCGTCTTATTCAGATTGAACCGAAAAACGTTCTGATCGAGGGCGAAAAATTTGAATACTCCAACACCGTGTGCCTGTCAACCCTCGGCGGAGCCCGTATTTTTGACAAAAATAACGAGGAGATCACCCGCGTAAACGACGGGGAAGTGTGGGTTGCCAACTTTATTTTTACATCAACGGAAAACAACTTTCACGAGGGTGGGAAAATACGGATCAGCCAAAACGGCGTCGAAAAAGAATTCACGGTAAAGGGGTATACAAAGGATGTTCTCTGCGGATCGGCAATGGTGGGTATGACGCGGTTCCTCGTGAGTGAAAATGATGCGAAACTGTTTGATACCGGGGAAAGCCCTGTTGCCAGCTCGGTCGAGGTTCACACAGACGATCCGGATTACTTCGACAAATATAACAAGATGGAAATAAGTAACATCATTTCAGTCGATCGCTCGCTGTTTAAAATGATGTATCTCATGGATATTTTGATTGCCGCGATTTTGCTGGTGGTGAGCGTTTGTCTGATTCTGATCTCAATGGTCATTCTGCGGTTTATCATACAATTTACGATTACGGAAGAGTTTCGCGAGATCGGCGTTATGAAGGCAATCGGTATCCAAAACTATGCCATACGTGGGCTATATATTGTGAAATATTTTGTGATCGCATTGATCGGCACGATGATCGGCCTTGGGTTAAGCTTCCCGTTCGGTCGAATGATGCTGGAAAATATTTCTCAAAAAATCATTATTTCCGGTGAAGATAATTTCCTTGTAAATATCGGCGCAGCGATATTGGCGGGTGTGACGGTCGTATTCTTCAGTTACTTCTGTACGCGTAAAATAAAGAAGTTTTCCCCGATTGACGCGATCCGCAGCGGAGAGACAGGCGAGCGGTTTCAGAAAAAGGGGATTCTCCGCCTCGGAAGATCGCATCTGCCGGCCGTGCCGTTTATGGCTTTGAATGACATATTCAGCGGAATCAAAAGCTATGTTTCGATGATACTGATTTTTGTCCTCGGGACGCTGCTTGTCATTATCCCGGTAAATACGATCAATACGCTGCGCTCCGATGGTCTGATCACATTGTTCAATATGACACAAAGCGATCACATTATTTCACAGGAGCTGTTGTTCAATCCAAACGAGGATAATAAAGCAAAGGTGGAGCGGAAGTTTTACGAGGTGCGTGAGATGTTTTCCGAAAACGGGATAGACGTTGATGTTTTTCAGGAGATCATGTTTCTGGTAAATATCAAAAAGGGCGATAAGCGCACAAATTCGCTGGCGTTTCAGGGTATGGGCGGTGTGACGACGGATATGTATACCTATTTGGAAGGGACGCCGCCGCAGAACACGCATGAAGTTGCGCTGAGTTATCTGACCGCAGGGCAGATTGGCGCTGAGATCGGTGATGATGTGGAGATCAAAGTCGGTGAGGATACAAAAATCTATACGGTCTCAGCAATCAATCAAAGTATGAACAACATGGGCGAGAGCGTGCGCTTTCATCAGGACGCAGAGCTTGATTACGATTACGCGGCGGGCAGCTTCGGATTGCAGGTGAACTACAAGGACAGTCCGGATAAATCTACCCTTGTCGAGCGAAAGGAGCTGTTAGAAAAGCTCTATTCTGATGCAAATATCTACACGCCCGGCGGCTATATCAGCTATATGATAGGCAATATTGCTGACCAGCTCGACAGTCTCAAGGCGCTGATCCTAGGTATCGTTCTCGGAATCAATGCGCTTGTGGCAGTGCTTATGGTAAAGAGCTTTATCACAAAAGAAAAAAGTGAGATCGCCCTGTTAAAAGCGATCGGTTTCAAGAACAATTCGTTGACGTTGTGGCAGACCATGCGGATCGGAATCGTGCTGATCGTCTCGGTTCTTGCGGGAGCGATGAGCTCCTTACCCCTCTCCCATCTGATCATCACGCCGATCTTCAGAATGATGGGCGCTTACAGCATAGAGTACGAAATTCGCGGGGTGGAGGTCTACCTTCTTTATCCGATGTTCGTGCTTGCGGTGACGGCAGCGGCAGCGTTTCTCTCGGCGCAGGGATTGCGCAGGATCGCGTCGTCGGATATTTCCAACAATGAATAAGGCGCTGAGATGAGTTTCGCAATGATAAAAAATAGATTAAAATGAAAAGGGAGAAAAATCATGACAAATATATTACAGGTTCAGGACCTTTGTAAGACATATGTGGTAAACAAGCGGCAGAATAATGTGTTGAAGAATGTAAATTTCTGTATCAATAAGGGCGAGATGGTAGCAGTCATGGGGCCGTCGGGTTCAGGAAAGTCCACACTGCTATATTCTGTTTCGGGAATGGACGGCATCACTGCAGGCGAGGTAAAATTCTGCGGGAAAAGCGTGTCAAAAATGACGCAGAACGAACTGGCGAAACTGCGACTTGATGAAATGGGATTTATCTTTCAGCAGATGTATATGTTGAAAAACCTCTCTGTTCTGGACAATATCCTTCTTCCCGCGTGTCAGTCGGATAAGATCAGGGAGACGCGCCGTGAAACAGCGGAGCGCGGACACGCCCTGATGCGTAAGCTGGGGATCATCGACATTGCAGACAACGACATCAACGAGGTCTCCGGCGGGCAGCTGCAGCGCGCGTGTATCTGTCGAAGCATGATAAACAGGCCGAAAATGATCTTTGCCGACGAGCCGACGGGCGCGCTCAACCGCTCCTCATCGGATGAGGTGATGGAGGAACTTGCAAAATTAAATACAGAGGGAACGACCATCATGTTGGTTACGCACGATGTGAAGGTCGCGGCGAAGTGCACGAGGATCCTGTACATTGTCGATGGGAATATTCAGGGCGAGTACAGGCTTGAAAAGTACGATAAAGCTAAACTCCGCGACCGCGAAAGAGCGCTGAACGGATGGCTTATGGAGATGGGCTGGTGATGATTGACATTCTAATTGTGGAAGATAACAAGGAGCTGGCGGATGTGCTGTGTGATTTTCTGCGTGCAGAAAATTACACGGTGTCCGCTGCACAAAACGCGGAAAAAGGACTCGCGCTGTATGAAAAATACGGCGCGAAGCTTATCGTGCTTGATATCATGCTGCCCGGCAAAGACGGGTTTTATGTTCTCGAAAAGATTCGCGCGAAAAGCAACACGCCCGTGCTCATTGTCAGTGCAAAAACGGAAAAGGACGATAAGCTTGCGGGGCTTGATCTCGGGGCGGACGATTATATGGAAAAGCCCTACGATATCGATATCATGCTGGCCAAAATACGCGGAATCTTCAGAAGGCGGTATTCGCTTGACGAGCTGATCGACGGTGATCTGCGGATCAATAAGCTCAACCAAACGATCGTAAAAAGCGACACGGAAATTGAGATGACGGGAAAAGAATTCGAA
The DNA here is from genome assembly GCA_029067085.1 of Lachnospiraceae bacterium. Classification (GTDB taxonomy): domain Bacteria; phylum Bacillota; class Clostridia; order Lachnospirales; family Lachnospiraceae; genus UBA3282. The sequence continues at coordinate 19,326 of JAIEFE010000021.1, forward strand.
CTGCTTACACTGTTGATCGAGAACAAGGGGCGGACACTCTCAAAAGAATATCTTTTTAATACGATCTGGGGCAGCGACAGCGAGTCTGAACAGCAGACGCTGACCGTCCACATAAAGCGGCTGCGCGAAAAAATTGAGAAAGACCCGAAAAAGCCGCAGAAGATTTTGACGGTCTGGGGAGTGGGGTACAAATATTTATGAAGGCGTTTGGGAAAACTGTATGCGCTGTGAGCGTACTGTTTGCGATGATCTTTATTTTTGCCAACCTTATCATGCTTCACTGGAACATTTCGGAAAACGGCAGACCGCACCGCGTGGAAGTAAACAGAGTTGCGCTTGCAATTGAGCAAAACGGGTTCCAAAATGTCGATCTGTCGCAGTGCGAATATGTTTTTTGTGTTGAAAAGTGCGGCGATGATTTCCATGATTCCGACTCGGATTATTCGATGCGCGAAATAGGCGGCGAGCTTTACCGATTCGATTACACTACGAAAACAGAAACATATTCCCGGCGGATCATTCTTGCGGTAAACATTATTTTAGCGGTGGTGACGACGGCGGTATTCGCGATCCTGTTTTATATCCGTGCGAAAATACTGCGCCCGTTCGAGAGACTTACAAACGTCCCTTATGAACTTTCGCGCGGAAATTTGACGATTCCCGTCAAAGAAAACAAAAGCCGGTTTTTCGGGAAATTTTTGTGGGGAATAGACCTGCTGCGCGAAAACATGGAGCAGCAGAGAATGCGTGAGATGGCGCTGCAAAAGGAAAAGAAAACACTGTTGCTGTCGCTTTCACATGATATCAAAACACCGCTCTCCGCAATTAAGTTATATGCAAAGGCGCTGTCGAAAAATTTGTATTCTGATGTGGAAAGACAGCTTGAGGTTGCTGAAAAGATAAATGAAAAGGCTGACGAGATTGAGAATTATGTCTCGCAGATCATTACCGCTTCGCGGGAGGATTTCTTAAGCCTTGAGGTGAATAACGGCGAATTTTATCTGGCTGATCTGATCGAAAATATCTCTGCGTTCTATTCTGAGAAGCTGTCGTTGCTAAAAACGGAATTTGTGGTCGGTGAATATCGGAATCGCCTGCTTTTCGGCGATTTGGACAGAGGCATAGAGGTTTTGCAGAACCTTATGGAAAATGCATTGAAGTATGGTGACGGCAGGAGCGTGGAGCTTTTATTCCCCGAAGACGATGAGGGTGTTTTGATCTCGGTAAGAAACAGTGGCTGCGTCCTCGAAAAATCTGATCTGCCGCATATCTTTGAGAGCTTTTGGCGCGGTGCAAATGCCGAAAATGTCCGCGGCAGCGGATTGGGGCTGTATATCTGCAGGCAGCTCATGCACAAAATGAACGGAGAGATCTTCGCGGAGATCGACGGGACGTTTATCACGGTCACGGCGGTTTTCGGCAGAGGGTGAGAAACTGAAAAATATCTTGAAAAACCTATTGACTCCGCCCTTTGTCGTGGTACACTAAGAACATAGCAGGGGGCGGTTGTTTTATGCGGTGATGAAGGTGCAAAAATCGCTCCGATCATGTGTGCAGACTGGGAAACAGGATGCAGAATGGGGGATTATGTGATGACAGCAGAAAAAATCAGGGAGATCGTTTCGCAGATGACGCTGGAGGAGAAGGCTTCTTTGTGTTCCGGTGCGGATTTCTGGCATACGGAGGCTGTGGAGCGTCTGGAGATTCCGGCAAGCATGGTGTCGGACGGACCGCACGGACTGCGCAAGCAGGATGAGGAGAGCGATCATCTGGGAGTCAACGAAAGCATTAAGGCGGTGTGTTTCCCGGCGGGCTGCGGCACGGCGGCTTCCTTTAACAGGGACCTTTTGCGGCAGATGGGCGAGACGCTGGGCGAGGAATGTCAGGCGGAAGGCGTGAGCGTGATTCTGGGGCCGGCCGTAAATATTAAGCGTTCTCCTCTTTGCGGGCGAAATTTTGAGTATTACTCCGAGGATCCGTTTGTGGCGAGCGAGGCTGCAGGCGCTTTGATCCATGGCATACAGAGCAAAAACGTGGGAACGAGTATCAAGCATTTTCTGGCGAACAATCAGGAGACCAGAAGAATGTCCTCCGATTCCAAAGTGGATGAGAGAACGCTTCGGGAGATTTATCTGGCGGCCTTTGAGGGGGCGGTAAAGAAGGAGAAACCGTGGACGGTAATGTGTTCCTACAACAAGATCAACGGCACATACGCCGCGGAAAATCATAAGTTTCTGACGGAGATCTTGCGCGATGAGTGGGGATTCGACGGCTATGTGATGAGCGATTGGGGCGCGGTCAACAGTCGTGTGAAGGATCTGCAGGCGGGACTGGATCTGGAGATGCCTTCTTCAAATGGCTCCAACGATAAGCTGATCGTGGGCGCAGTGCAGAGCGGAGAATTGCCTGAGAAGGTGCTGGATACCGCGGTGGCACGCATTTTAAACATCGTTTTCCGCTATGAAGAAAATAGGGATAAGAGCGCGGTCTTTGACCGGGATAAGGATCACGAGATGGCGCGCAGGGTGGCGCATGAGACGATTGTCCTTCTGAAAAATGACGGGATTCTTCCGCTCTCTGAAAAGGATGAGATTGCCTTTATCGGAAAATATGCAAAGACACCCCGTTATCAGGGCGGCGGCAGTTCTCATATCAACAGCCATAAAATCACCTCGGCGCTGGATGAGGTGAAGGGCATGAGCAACATCACCTTTGCGCAGGGCTTTGATGATAAGGAAGACAAGACGGATGAAAAACTGCTTGCAGAAGCGATAGAAGCTGCGAAGAAGGCAAAGGTGGCGGTAATCTTTGCGGGACTGCCGGATGCTTTTGAGTCGGAGGGCTTTGACAGAGAGCATATGCGCATGCCGGACTGCCAGAACGAGCTGATCTCCAGGGTGGCGGCTGTACAGCCGAACACGGTGGTGGTACTGCACAACGGTTCCCCTGTGGAGATGCCTTGGGTGAACGAGGTAAAAGGCATCGTAGAGGCATATCTCGGCGGTCAGGCAGTGGGCGGCGCGGTCTGCGATATTTTGTTTGGCAGGGTAAACCCCAGTGCAAAGCTGCCGGAGACTTTCCCTCTGAAACTGGAGGATAACCCTTCCTACCTGTCCTATATCGGAGAGGGCGATATGGTGGAGTACCGCGAAGGTATTTTTGTGGGGTACCGTTATTATGATAAGAAAAAAATGGAGGTGCTTTTCCCGTTCGGGCACGGGCTTTCTTATACGACCTTTGCTTACTCCAATCTGCGAACGGATAAAGATTCCATGAAGGATACAGATACTATGGAGGTGTCTGTGGATGTCAAAAATACCGGAAATATGGCAGGAAAAGAAGTGGTACAGCTCTATGTAGCGGATAAAGAGAGCACGGTGATCCGTCCTAACAAAGAGCTGAAAGGCTTTGAAAAGGTGGAGCTTGCGCCCGGTGAAACGAAGACAGTGACCTTTCGTCTGGATAAGAGAGCCTTCGCTTATTACAGCGTAAAGATTCACGATTGGCATGTGGAGACGGGAGCGTTTGAGATCATGATCGGCGCATCCTCTGCGGATATAAGGTTGACTAAAGAAGTCAATGTAGAATCCACGGTGAAGATTCCTTTTGTTTACACGACGGATACCACGATGGGTGATGTACTTAAGAACCCGCATGCGCGTGAGATTGTGAAAGATCTCTTTAAGATTCCGATTTTTGTGGGAGACAATTCCAAGGAGGAGGGTTCCACTGACGAGTCGGTCTCTGATGAGATGAGCGCAGCTATGGCAAAGTTCATACCTCTGCGCGGGGCGCTCAGTTTTGGCGGCGATATGAATATGGCTGACATACAGGAAATGGTGGATCAGCTGAACGCGCTGGAGGAAGGATAATGCATTTGCATCATGTGCCTGCGCGGGGGAGCAGGAGGCGGCAGCTGTGTGCTGCCGTGATGCTTTTGTGCGGCATACTTGCGGTATGCGGATTTTTTCCCGGCGGGAGGATCTCCTGCGAGGCGAAGGAGAATAACGCCGAACAGGAGGTGATCGATTTTGTCACGTCCTATTATAAAGCGCATACACCGGAGAAGATAGAAACGCTGGCAGATTATGTGGATAATCCGGAGAGTAAGGACTTTCAGGTAGACTTTTTACGGCAGCAGGTGACACTCAAGGAATGTGGTGTTAAGGATTGGGAAAACATTGAGGTTCTTGTGCTGCCGATGTCCGACGGGAAACATTGGCTTGCCGCAGTGAGCTGCGAGCTGATCATTGAGGGGATTGACGTCGGAATACCGGGAATGAAAGTAGAGCTGGTCTGCAGAAATGAAAAAGGGGAGTTGAAGATCGCGTCATATGATGACTCGGAATATTCAGATGCTTTTATACAAGAGCTGCGGGAGCTGTCACTTTCGGATGAAATAGTAGAACGTAACAATCAGATTGCCATGTTATATAATGATCTGATTGCGGAACGTTCGGATATCATGGAATGGGCTTTGGAGGCGTCCCAGGCGATTGACAGAGAGGTAGGGGAGGCGCTGGCAGAGAAAGAGGCGCTCACTGCAAAGGCGGATTCCGAAGAAGAAAAACCCACTGCGAAGAAAGGCAGCTATACCGTAAAGAAAGGCGACTGCCTCTGGGACATCGCCGAGGAGCAGCTCGGAGACGGAATGCTCTGGAGCGGCCTTTACGAGCAGAATAAGGATGTGGTCGGGGATGATCCGGATCTCCTTTATGTGGGAATCACGCTGCAGCTTAACTAAAAAGGACAGAGGCAGTCAAAATGATGGGCCTCTGTCCTTTTATCATGCTATTTTTTATATTCCAGCGCCGCTTCTACAAACCCCTTAAACAGCGGATGCGGCCTGTTGGGTCTGGATTTTAATTCCGGGTGCGCCTGCGTCGCCACAAAGAAGGGGTGATCCGGCAGCTCGCACATCTCCACAATGCGCCCGTCAGGGGAAAGACCTGAGAGCTGCATTCCTTTTTCGGTGAGTACGGCGCGGTAATCGTTATTGACCTCGTAGCGGTGTCTGTGTCTCTCATGAATGGTTTCTTCGCCGTAGAGGGCGTAAGCCTTTGAAGTCTTGTCCAGCACGCAGGGGTAGGAGCCGAGACGCAGGGTACCGCCGATATCCTCCACGCCGTTCTGATCGGGCATCAGCGCGATCACGGGATGGGTGGTGGAAGGGGCAAGTTCAATGCTGTGTGCGTCGTTATAGCCGATCACATTTCTTGCGAATTCTACGATGGCAAGCTGCATACCGAGGCAGAGCCCCAGGAAAGGTATTTTGTGCTCCCTCGCGTAGGTGATGGCTTCGATCTTACCCTCAATGCCGCGGTCGCCGAAGCCGCCGGGTACGAGGATGCCGTTCACATCATGAAGAAGAGAATCTACGTTGTCTTTGGTGACAGTTTCGGAGTCCACCCATTTGATATCCACCACGCAGCGGTGAGAGATACCGCCGTGTTTTAGAGCTTCCACCACGCTGATATAGGCGTCGTGGAGCTGTGTATATTTTCCGACAAGGGCAACTGTGACGGAATCGGTGGGAGTTCGCAGGGATTCCACCATAGCTTTCCAGTCGGTCAGATCTGGTTCGGGACTGTCCAGTTTCAGGCATTCACAGGCTACCTGAGCCAGATGCTCCTTCTCCATGGCAAGAGGCGCTTCATATAAATGTTCTACATCCAGATTCTGCAGGACACGGTTGTTCGGTACGTTACAAAACAGTGCGATCTTGTCCTTGATGCCCTGATCCAGAGGACGCTCGCTGCGGCACACGATGATGTCGGGCTGAAGTCCCATGCCCTGAAGTTCCTTGACGCTGGCCTGCGTGGGCTTGGTCTTTAACTCTTGTGATGCGCTCAGATATGGAATCAGCGTAACATGGATCAGGATGGCGTTCTCTCTGCCTACCTCGTGCTGGAACTGACGGATGGACTCTAAGAAGGGCTGGCTTTCGATGTCGCCCACCGTGCCGCCCACCTCGATGATGGCGATGCGGGTTTCCTGATCTGTAAAATTCCGATAAAATCTACTTTTTATCTCGTTTGTTATATGGGGAATGACCTGAACGGTGCCGCCGCCGTAGTCGCCCCGTCTTTCCTTCTGGAGTACGGACCAGTAGACTTTTCCGGTGGTCACGTTTGAGTTCTTGTCCAGATTTTCGTCGATGAAGCGCTCGTAGTGTCCCAGATCCAGGTCAGTCTCCGTGCCGTCCTCGGTGACGAACACCTCGCCGTGCTGGATCGGATTCATGGTGCCGGGGTCGATATTGATGTAAGGATCAAATTTCTGCATGGTCACCTTGAAACCGCGCGCTTTTAAGAGCCGGCCGAGTGACGCCGCCGTAATGCCCTTGCCGAGTCCCGAAACTACACCGCCTGTGACAAATACATATTTTACTGCCATTTGTTGACCTCCTTCGTGTCAGCCTGGTAAATATATAGCTAAAATAAAAAAGAATCCGACCCTACGGCCGAATTATAGGGGATAAAGCCATATCACATCTCTATTATAAAAAAAAATTCCGGGAAAATCTACACAAAAAAAGAAAAATGGGGAAAAACTTTATAATAGTTTTAGAGATGTGTCCATAAATTCATAATTTTCTCATTGATTTATGGTTTTGCCTACCATATACTTAAAGAATGGGCAACGTATATCCTGAGAATATATAAGGAAGAATGAAAACCGTTGCGAAATATGTGAAACATGAGAAAGCGAGGATGCCTTATGGCAGATAATACAAATAATGTAAATCCATACGATAACGGCGGTCCGGCCGGTCCGGGCGGTCCCGGAAATAACGGCGGAGGCTCAAACGGCCCGGGTGGTCCGAATGGTCATGGCGGTTCGAGCGGCCCGGGAAAACAGAGTCTCATCATGCTTGTGGTGGCGGCGCTCATCACCCTGCTGTGCATCAGCATTTTTATGAAGATGATGACGGGAGCCACCAATCAGGAGGTTTCTTATAACGAATTTATTCAGATGGTGGAGCAGGGCAAAGTAAAGAGTGTCACCGTGGGTTCCGACCGTATCACGATCTATCCGACGGCCGAGAAGAAAGATGTCCCCTTTTTCTACTCCTACAACATGGGCGTGATCACCTACTACACAGGCAAGATGGAGGAGGACGATAAGCTGACGGAGCGCCTTCTTGCGCATAAGGTTGAGATGAAAAAGGAGGTCTCCGACAGCTCCAGCCTGATCATGACGGTGCTACTCTACTACATTCTCCCGGTGCTTTTGATGTGGGGATTGTTGAGTCTGCTCTTTCGGCGCATGGGCGGTAAGGGCGGCCCTATGGGTGTGGGCAAAAGCACGGCCAAGGCTTATGTGCAGAAGGAGACGGGTATCACATTCAAGGATGTGGCCGGCGAGGATGAGGCGAAGGAGTCGCTGGTGGAAGTGGTGGACTTTCTCCACAATCCCGGCAAGTACTCCAAGATCGGTGCAAGACTCCCCAAGGGTGCGCTTTTAGTGGGCCCTCCCGGAACAGGTAAGACCCTTCTGGCAAAGGCGGTAGCCGGTGAGGCGCATGTGCCCTTCTTTTCCCTTTCCGGTTCCGATTTTATTGAATTGTATGTGGGTGTGGGAGCGTCCCGTGTCCGCGACCTCTTTAAAGAGGCGGAGAAAAATGCACCCTGTATCGTATTTATAGACGAGATCGATGCCATTGGCAGGAGCCGTGATTCCAAGTACGGCGGCGGAAATGAGGAGCGTGAGCAGACCTTGAATCAGCTTCTCTCCGAAATGGATGGTTTTGACGGAAAGAAGGGCATCATCATTCTGGCGGCCACCAACAGGCCGGAGATCCTGGATAAGGCACTTCTGCGGCCGGGCCGGTTTGACAGACGTATTATCGTGGATAAACCTGACTTAAAAGGCCGGGTGGAGATCCTAAAGGTGCACTCCAAGGATGTGCTGATGGACGATACGGTGGACTTGAACGAGATCGCGCTTGCCACTTCAGGGGCGGTGGGATCCGATCTTGCAAATATGATCAACGAAGCGGCCATCAATGCCGTGAAGCTGGGCAGAGAGTATGTGAGTCAGAAGGATCTCTTTGACGCGGTGGAACAGGTGCTCGTGGGCAAGGAGAAGAAGGACCGCGTGATGAGTAAGGAGGAGCGCAAGATCGTCTCCTATCACGAGGTAGGGCATGCTCTGTTGAGCGCTCTGCAGAAGAATGCGGAACCTGTGCAGAAGATCACCATTGTGCCCCGCACCATGGGAGCACTGGGCTATGTCATGCATGTGCCGGAGGAGGAAAAGTATCTGGACACCGAGGCGGAGCTTCGCGACAGGCTGGTGAGTCTGCTCGGCGGGCGCGCTGCGGAGGAGATCGTCTTTGACACCGTGACTACGGGAGCGGCCAACGATATCGAGCAGGCGACAAGCATCGCAAGGAATATGATCACGCGCTTCGGCATGAGCAAAAAGTTCGGTCTCATGGGCCTCGCGACGGTGGAAAGTCAGTATCTCGAGGGAAGGGCCTCCCTGACCTGTTCTGACGTGACGGCAGCGGACATTGATACAGAAGTGATGAAACTGCTTCATGAGAGTTATAAGAAGGCGAAGAAGCTATTAAAAGAGAACCGTGAGATCATGGATAAGCTGGCGGCTCACCTGATTGAGAAGGAGACCATCACCGGCAAAGAATTTATGAAGATCTATCGCAAGGAGAAGGGAATACCGGAACCTGCGGAGAATGAGGAAGAAAAAGCCGATGGCGGTAAGTCGGCGGATGTCCGGACGGATGCAGTGCAGGAGAAGCCCGTGGGTGCGCAGTCGGGTGCAGTGCAGGAGAAACCTGCAGATACGCAGATGGGCAATGCGCAGGAAAGACCCGCGGACGCTCAGACAGGCAATGCGCAGGAAAGACCTGCGGACGCTCAGGCAGGCAATGCGCAGGAGAGACCTTTGGACGCTCAGACGGGCAACGTGCAGGAGAGACCTGCGGACGCTCAGGCGGGCGGTCCGCAGAATGAACCTCCCCGGGGCTGGCAGCCTGCGCCTCAGAATATGACGGCAGAACCTTCTTCCGCACCCGCAAGAGGTCTTTTCTCTCAGGCGCCGGATCCGGATGGGGAGAACCGAGATGTTTGACTTTGACGAGGAATTAAAGAAGCTTCCTAATGCGCCCGGCGTGTATCTGATGCACGATGCCGGCGATGCCATTATCTATGTGGGCAAAGCGGTAAACCTTCACAACCGCGTGCGCTCCTATTTTCGTAAGATCGTGGGGCGTGGGCCGCAGATCGACAGAATGGTGCAGCAGATCGCGCGGTTTGAGTATATCGTGACGGACTCTGAGCTGGAAGCCCTTGTTCTGGAGAATAATCTCATCAAGGAATACAGCCCGAAGTACAACACGTTGCTGAAGGATGACAAGACTTACCCTTATATTAAAGTTACAATGGGTGAAGAGTATCCCCGCATTCTGTTTTCCCGTGAGATGAAGAAGGACAGGTCCCGTTATTTCGGGCCCTACACCAGCGCTGCTGCAGTGAAAGATACCATCGATCTGATGAATAAGCTTTATCAGCTGAAGACCTGTAACCGCAGACTGCCCCGTGATATCGGGTTGGAGAGACCCTGTCTCAATTATCACATCAAACAGTGCTCGGCACCCTGTCAAGGCTATATCGGCAGAGAGGAGTACCGTGGACGGGTCGAGCAGGCACTGGATTTTCTGAACGGTAATTATAAACCCATGCTCCGTGAGTTGGAGCAAAAAATGACAGAAGCGTCAGAAAATATGGAGTTTGAGGAGGCGGCGCGCTGCCGCGACCTTTTAAACAGTTTAAAGAGTGTGGCGCAGAAGCAGAAGATTACAGATTCCGACGGTGAGGATAAAGATGTCATCGCTCTGGCAGTTGACGAGAGGGATGCTGTGGTGCAGGTATTTTTTGTGCGCGGCGGAAAGCTGATCGGAAGGGATCATTTTTATATGACGCATGTGGAGGACTGTGCACCGGCGCAGATCCTCCTTGATTTTGTCAAGCAGTTTTATGCAGGAACGCCCTACATTCCGAGAGAGCTGATGCTGCAGGAGGAGATTGAGGATATGCCCGTTCTGGAGCAGTGGCTTTCCGCCAGAAAGGGCAGCAGGGTTTATCTGCGTGTGCCGAAAAAGGGTGCAAAGGAGAAACTGGTGGAGCTGGCGGCCCAGAACGCCAAACTGATCTTGAGTCAGGATAAGGAGCGCATCCGCAGGGAGGAAGGCAGGACGATCGGTGCGATGAAGGAGATCGCTGCCTTGCTTGAGCTGGAGGACGTGAGCCGAATGGAGGCCTTTGATATATCGAATATAAGCGGCTTCGCCAATGTCGGCTCGATGGTGGTTTTCGAGAAGGGCAAGGCCAAGCGCAGCGATTATCGAAAGTTTCGTATTCAATCTGTCTCAGGCCCGGACGATTACGCCTGCATGCGGGAAGTGCTCACGAGGCGTTTCCTGCACGGTATGGAGGAGCGGGAGGATTTCAGCCGCAGGGAGATGGATCAGGCCTTTGGAAGTTTCACGAAATTTCCGGACCTTCTTCTGATGGACGGAGGCAGGGGACAGGTGAATATCGCCCTGCAGGTGCTTTCCGAGCTGCATTTGGATATTCCTGTCTGCGGCATGGTGAAGGACGATAATCACCGCACCAGAGGCCTTTATTATCAGAATGTGGAGATTCCGATCGACACCCGCTCGGAGGGGTTTAAGCTGATCACCAGAATTCAGGACGAGGCCCATCGTTTTGCCATCGAGTATCATCGATCACTGCGGTCGAAAGCACAGGTGAAATCGGCGCTCGACGATATTCCCGGGGTGGGGCCTGCGAGAAGAAAGGCGCTGATGCGGCATTTCGGCTCTATCAATGAGATCAGAGAGGCATCGGTGGAGAAACTCTGCGAGGTGCCGGAGATCCCCCAACATATCGGCAGACAGATTTATGATTTTTTTCATGGGGAGAAGTAAAGGCTGCAGGATAGTCGCTTATTGCGCACCGCGGTAAAATAGATTACAATATACATAATATGAAAGATGAATGCGCGAAGGCAGCGCGGAAATGAGGGGGATATGGCGAGCATCAATCTGACAAAAGTAATTGAAAAATTCAAGTGGGAAAATCTGACGCCGGAGATCGACATCTCAAAGATCAAGGTTACGCAGCCGGATATCAACAGGCCAGCCCTGCAGCTTGCGGGATACTTTGAGCATTTTGAGACAACGCGCTTACAGATTGTAGGTTTCGTGGAGTATTCCTACATGAATAATCTGGACGAGAAGAGACAGCGGGAAATTTTTGAGATACTCTTAAACAATCCTTTGCCGGGTATCCTGTTCTGCCGGGAGCTGCAGCCGAATCCGATATTCAGGGAGGTTGCGGTGAAACATGGCGTACCGCTTTTGATGAGCCAAAAGGCCACGTCGGCCTGTATGGCTGAGGTGATCCGCTGGCTGAATGTGCAGCTTGCCCCCTGTATTTCCGTGCACGGTGTGCTGGTGGATGTCTATGGTGAGGGCGTCCTGATCACAGGCGAAAGCGGCATCGGAAAATCTGAGGCGGCATTGGAACTGATCAAGAGAGGTCACCGTCTGGTGACTGATGATGTGGTGGAGATCCGCCGCGTGAGCGAGGATACGCTGATCGGGTCTGCGCCTGACATTACAAAGCATTTTATTGAGTTGCGAGGTATCGGCATAGTGGATGTGAAAGCACTCTTCGGTGCATCCAGCGTCAGGGATACCCAGAGTATTGATCTGGTCATCCGACTTGAAGATTGGGATAAGGATAAGGAGTACGACCGCCTGGGTTTAGAGGAAGAGTACACAGAGTATCTGGGCAACCGTGTGGTCTGTCATACGCTTCCGATCAGACCGGGCCGTAATCTGGCGATCATCTGTGAATCCGCTGCGGTCAACCACCGTCAGAAGAAGATGGGTTACAATGCGGCACAGGAGCTCTACAAGAGGGTACAGAAATCTCTGACGCAGCGCAGAGATGAGGACGAATAGGAGGATAACAGCGGTATGGCAAATTATTTATTCGGAGTTGACGTTGGCGGTACCACGGTTAAGATGGGATTATTTAATAAAGACGGCAACGTGATCGAGAAGTGGGAGATCCCCACCAGAACGGAAAACGGCGGCGAGAAGATTCTTCCCGATATTGCTGACAGCATTAGGGCGAAGCTCACAGAGAAAGGGATTGCAAAGGAGGATGTGATCGGCGCGGGCGTGGGTGTGCCGGGGCCTGTGGACGGAAACGGCATCGTGCATCGTGCAGTCAACCTTGGCTGGGGCGAAATGAATTTGAAAAAGGAGCTTACCGCGCTGCTTGACGGTATGCGTGTGGAAGGCGGAAATGATGCAAATGTGGCGGCTCTCGGTGAAATGTGGAAGGGCGGTGGTCAGGGACATCAGAATCTGGTGGCGGTGACGCTCGGGACAGGTGTCGGCGGCGGCATCATTATTAACGGCGAGATCATGACGGGCGCGACAGGCGCGGGCGGCGAGATCGGGCATATCCACGTGGAGGATGATGAGACGGAAGCCTGCGGCTGCGGTAATTTCGGCTGCCTTGAGGAATATGCTTCCGCTACGGGAATTACCAGACTGGCGAATCGCGAACTTGCAAAAAGCGATAAGGACAGCGTACTCAGGAAGGGTGAGGTATCCGCGAAAACCGTATTTGATGCGGTGAAGGCGGGAGATGAACTTGCGATAGAGATCGCACGGAAATTCGGTGATTACCTGGGCAAGGGTCTGGGCGTGATCGCGGGTGTGATCAACCCTGAGATTTTTGTGATCGGCGGCGGCGTCTCCAAGGCAGGGGAAGTGCTTTTTGAGTATATAAAGCCTTCGTTTGAAAAGACAGCTTTCCACGGATGCAGGAACGTGATCTTTGCCCTTGCGACGCTGGGCAATGATGCGGGAATCTATGGGGCGGCGAGACTGCTGTTGTAATTGAGCATTGAGCCGTGCAGCGATTTTGCGAATGGGCAAAGCCTGCGCGGGATATATTATATAAAAAACTATGAGGGGCATAAGTTGAATAATTCAGTCTATGAACATATCGGCTCTATCGTGCCAAAAGAGCGCATTCTTTTCCATGAGCCCATGAGCAGATACACCACCTTCCGTGTTGGCGGAGAGGCGGAATGCATGGTGATCGTGGAGTCAAAGGAGGAACTTTCTCAGCTCGTCTTTTTTCTGGCGCAATCGGGGCAGGAATATTTTGTTCTGGGAAACGGCAGTAATCTTCTGGTGGGCGACAAAGGCTACAGGGGCATCATCCTGAAGCTGGGAAAGCGGATGGCCGGAATCCATGTGGAGGGCAGTCATCTTGTGGCGGGCGCCGGTGCGCTGCTCTCTCAGGTAGCGGCAGTGGCCAGAGATGCGGGACTCAGCGGTTTTGAATTTGCGGCGGGAATCCCCGGCAGCATCGGCGGCGCTATTGTGATGAACGCCGGCGCCTATGACGGGGAGATGAAGCAGATTGTAAGGCTTGTCCGCGTGATGGATCAAAGAGGAGAAATTCTGACGCTTGACAATGACACTATGGAGTTTGGTTACCGCACCAGCATTATCAAGGACAGACCGTTTATCGTACTGGCGGCGGTTTTTTCCCTGATACAGAGGGATAAAGAGACCGTCTCGGCGCGGATGGAGGAGCTGATGCAGATGAGAAAGAGCAAGCAGCCGCTTGAGTATCCCAGCGCAGGCAGCACTTTCAAAAGGCCGGAAGGATACTATGCGGGCAAGCTCATTATGGATGCAGGGCTTCGCGGTTACCGCATCGGCGGAGCGAGGGTGTCCGAGAAGCATTGCGGTTTCGTAGTGAACGATGGGGGCGCATCAGCGGCTGACATCCGCGAAGTGATCGAGGAGGTACAGGAGCGCGTGCGCGATATGTTCCATGTCAGATTGGAGCCGGAAGTAATCTTTCTGGGAGATTTTTGATTACAGTTCCGCCGGAGCAAAACAGGGTTACACGTATAAGAGAAAGAGGTTAAGGACACTGCATGAGATTTGTGATCGTGACGGGAATGAGCGGTTCCGGTAAGCGGACCGCTATGAAAATGCTGGAGGACGTGGGTTTTTACTGCGTGGATAATCTGCCGGTGGCGCTGATCGAGAAGTTTGTGGAGCTCATTACCACACCGACGAGCGAGGTCAGCAAGGTGGCGTTGGGGCTTGATGTGCGTGCGGATCAGTCCTTTGGCGGTGTACACAATATCCTGGAGCAGCTTAAGAGCAACGGTTATCTGTTTGAGATCCTGTTTTTGGAGGCGAGTGACGACGTTCTCCTAAAGCGTTACAAGGAGACAAGAAGATTGCATCCCCTCTCTCCGGAAGGCCGGGTACAGGAAGGCATTCAGCGGGAGCGGGAGATCCTGAAGAAGATTCGGGAGAAAGCGGATTATATCATTGACACCTCTCTTCTGTTGACCAGGGAGCTTAAGGAGGAGATCGATGACATCTTTGTCAGGAATAAAGAGTACAATTCCCTGATTGTCACCATCCTTTCCTTTGGCTTTAAGAAAGGAATACCGGCGGATGCCGATCTGGTTTTCGACGTGCGTTTTCTTCCAAACCCTTTTTACGTAGACGAACTCAAACATAAGACAGGAAACGACAGGGAAGTGCAGGATTATGTGATGGCTTTTTCCGAAGCGGAAGTTTTTCTGCAGAAGCTGACTGATATGCTGGACTATCTGATACCAAATTACGTCAAGGAGGGTAAACACCAGCTCGTGATCGGCATCGGCTGTACAGGGGGTAAGCACAGGAGTGTGACCCTTGCCAACGCGCTCTACGCGGGGATGAAAGATCGCGGAACCTACGGTGTGAAGCTTTATCACAGAGATATTGAAAAATAGGGGAAGAACTATGTCTTTTTCGGGAACCGTAAAGGAGGAACTGGCGGCCCAGATCAGTCCGGCCAGACATTGTCAACTCGCAGAGCTGGCGGCGCTTCTTCTCTATAACGGAGGGGTATGTGATGACGGCAGACATCTGCTGTTAGACACTGAAAATGAGGCTGTCGCGAAAAAATGCTTTACATTACTAAAAAAAACATTTAATATAGAAGCAGTTGTGCAAGGCAGACAGAGACTGTTTCCCGATGATGAACACGAACGCAGGGTAGTGCAGGCGCTGCATCTCGCGGACGGCGAGATGGGTAGAATCGTGCTGACCAATCCGGTCAACACCCTTCTGATCAAAAGTTCCTGCTGTGCGCGGGCCTATCTGCGTGGCGCATTTTTGAGCGTGGGTTCTATGAGCGATCCGAGGAAGAGTTATCATCTGGAGTTTGTCTGTGGTGAGAGGGCGCAGGCGCTGCAGCTTCGGGAGACTCTTCTGGAATTTCAGATTGAGGCCAGAATCATCAAGCGTAAGAAATATCAGGTGGTCTATCTGAAAGAGGGAGCAGGTATTGTGGATCTCTTAAATGTCATGGGCGCGCATGTGTCCCTGATGGAGCTTGAGAACATGAGGATCCTGAAGGAAATGCGCAACTCTGTCAACAGGAGGGTGAACTGTGAGACGGCTAACATCTCAAAGACGGTGACGGCCGCA
Source organism: Lachnospiraceae bacterium (assembly GCA_029067085.1). Lineage (GTDB taxonomy): Bacteria > Bacillota > Clostridia > Lachnospirales > Lachnospiraceae > UBA3282. The sequence goes on from JAIEFE010000021.1 coordinate 34,888, forward strand.
GGCAGACAGATTGAAGACATTCTTCTGATCAGAGACAGATACGGCTTTGAAAATCTGCCGGGTAATCTGCGGCAGATGGCGGAGGTTCGGCTGGAGTATCCCGATGCGGCCTTGAAGGAGCTGGGCGGGTATCTTGAGCCAAATGTGGGGAAATCCGGGGTGAATCACAGGTTACGCAGACTGAGTGAGATTGCAGAAAAACTTCGGTCTTAAAAGTGAGAAGCGGGACGCTTCGGAAAAGAGGAGAATAGTATGATTCAGAAGTCAATCCAGATCAAGCTGGAGACGGGCCTTGAGGCGAGGCCGGTGGCTATGCTGGTACAGGTAGCGAGCCAGTTTGAGAGCACCGTATACCTGGGTGCGGACAACAAAAAGGTTAATGCCAAAAGCATCATGGGCATGATGAGTATGGGCCTTGAGAGTGGTGCGGAGGTAATGGTGACAGCGGATGGCGTGGATGAGGAGAGCGCCATTGCGGAAATCGAAAAATTCCTGACCACCAGATAGGGGAGTGTGACAGGATTGACATTTGATAAGGCATAAGAATAGCTGCTTGGAGTCTCAGACGCGCCTTGGCGAGTGGGGCGCCGAGCAGTTTTTGTTATCATGAAAGGGGAAAATATGGCGAAACAGATGCTTTTCGTTTATAATCCGAGATCAGGAAAGGCGAGGATCAGAAGCAATCTTCTCGACATTATTGATATTTTTGTGAAAGCAGGCTATGAGGTGACGGCTTATCCGACTCAGGCGCCGGGGGATGCTGTGAAAGCGGTGCAGGAGAGGCGTACAGGCTATGATATCGTAGCGTGCAGCGGTGGCGACGGTACGCTGGACGAGGTGGTCACGGGGATGATGAAGTCGGAGGAGCGCCTCCCGATAGGATATGTTCCGGCAGGCAGCACCAACGATTTTGCAAACAGTCTTAGAATTCCCAAGAATATGCTGCAGGCGGCGGATGTGGTGGTGAGCGGAAAAAACTTTTCGTGCGATGTCGGAAAATTTAACGGTGGTATTTTTATTTATGTGGCGGCTTTCGGTATCTTTACAGACGTGTCCTATGGGACGCCCCAGGATACTAAGAACGTGCTGGGACACGCTGCTTATCTGCTTGAGGGGGTGAAGCGACTGCCCTCGGTGCGTTCCTATCCTTTAAAGATTACCTGCAGCGGAGAAGTGATCGAGGGGGAATTTCTTTATGGTATGATCACAAACTCCCATTCTGTGGGCGGTTTTCGGGGCATTACGGGACAGAACGTGGCGTTGGACGACGGGCTTTTTGAAGTTACGCTGATCCGCAAGCCGACGAATCCTCTTGATCTCAATAACATTATTGTAGCGCTGGTGGATAAACGCGTGAAATCGGAGTACATCTACACCTTCACGACCGACAGCGTGAAAGTGGAGTCGGAGGAGCCGGTGGCTTGGACATTGGACGGGGAGTACGGCGGGGATCACCTGATAGTGCAGATTGAAAACTGGCATCAGGCGCTTGCAATTCGGGTTCCCGGGTAGTTCGCCTTGTTGACTTTCTAAGGACTGGCTGGTAAAATAAAAGTTGGATTCCAGATCATGGAAAGAATTAAAAAATTTTAATAGAAAGGAAGAAAACAGTATGGCATTAGTAACAACAAAGGACATGTTTAAGAAGGCTTACGATGGCGGCTATGCAGTCGGTGCTTTCAACGTGAACAACATGGAGATCGTTCAGGGTATCACCGAGGCGGCAGGCGAGCTGAACAGCCCTGTTATCCTGCAGGTTTCCAAGGGTGCGCGTGCATACGCTAACCACACCTATCTGGTGAAGCTGGTTGAGGCGGCAGTAGCAGAGAATCCGCAGATTCCGATCGCGCTCCACTTGGATCACGGCGACACCTTCGAGCTGTGTAAGTCTTGTATCGACGGTGGTTTTACCTCCGTCATGATTGATGCTTCTTCGAAGTCTTTCGAGGACAACATTGCGCTGACCAAGCAGGTTGTTGAGTACGCTCATGATAAGGGCGTAGTGGTAGAGGCTGAGCTGGGTACGCTGGCAGGCGTGGAGGATGAGGTAGTGGTAGAAGCCGGTAAAGAGTCTTATACCCATCCTGAGGAAGTTGAGGAGTTTGTAGATAAGACAGGCTGCGACTCCCTCGCGATCGCAATCGGTACCTCTCACGGCGCATACAAGTTTACGGCTGCACAGTGCACGAGAAACGCTGACGGCATTCTGGTTCCCCCTCCGCTTCGCTTTGACGTTTTGGAGGAGTGCATCAAGAGACTGCCCGGCTTCCCCATCGTGCTTCACGGTTCTTCCTCTGTGCCGCAGGAGTTTGTCAAGATGGTGAACCAGTACGGCGGCAATATGCCTGATGCGGTTGGTATTCCTGAGGAGCAGCTTCGCAAGGCGGCAGAGCTTGCTGTATGTAAGATCAACATTGACTCCGATATCCGTCTGGCGATGACCGGTAACATTCGTCAGTACTTTGCAGAGCATCCGGATCACTTTGATCCCCGCCAGTACTTAAAGCCCGCAAGACAGGCTGTGAAGGATATGGTGGCACACAAGATTAAGAATGTGCTCGGCTCCGACGGTAAGGCGTAAGAAACCGTAAATTAATATTATGGTCCATACAAAAACCGACATGACTGTCAAAGCCATGTCGGTTTTATGATGTCTATCGTAATGTTTATCCTTATCCTTCTTTTGTAGCCGCCAAGTCTTTCTCCTGCATCCGCTGAATATTTTCGAAAGCTGAAAGCATCGGCTTCACATTCTCCTTCTTCAGCGTCCGCGCCACATAGTTTTTCGTGATATGCATAACGACTGGCGACAGGCTTAAGACACCGATCAGGTTCGGAATCGCCATCAGGCCATTAAAGGTGTCGGACAGATCCCACGCCAGACCCAGATTCATGGTCGCGCCGACATAGATCATCAGCACGAACACGATCTTGTAGGCGATCATGGACTTGGTGCCGAAGAGATATTCCCATGCCTTAGAGCCGTAGTGACTCCAGCCGAGCACCGTTGAGAAGGCAAACAGCAGAATCGCAATGGCAATAAACATAGGTCCGATGCTGCCGAAGCGGGTAGCGAAGGCTTCTCCCACCAGAGCGGAGCCCTCGGAAGCGCTTAAGACTGCGCCGGTCTCCAGATCGATCAGGCCGGAAGAGAGGACTGCGAAAGCGGTCAGTGTGCAGACGATCATGGTGTCTGCGCACACCTCGAAGATACCCCACATACCCTGACGAACAGGCTCCTTTACGTTGGAGCTGGAATGTACCATAACAGAAGAACCAAGACCCGCTTCATTGGAGAAGACGCCGCGCTTCATACCCCAGGTGATAGCCAGCTTGACGCCGGAACCGACGATACCGCCGCCCACTGCGCGAAGCCCGAAAGCGCCTTTAAAGATGGCGGAAAATACTGCGCCGCACTGATTGATGTTCATAAAGAAAATCACCAGAGCGCCAACCACATAGATGATAGCCATGAAAGGAACCAGTTTCTCCGTTACTGAGGCAATACGTTTCAAGCCGCCTACGATAACCAGCGCTGCGACGATCAAAAGTGCGATACCCGTCACATAACTGGGAATGCCGAAGGCCGACTTCATATTGCCGGAGATGGAATTGATCTGGCTCATATTGCCGATACCGAAGGAGGCCAGTACGCAGAAGATAGAAAAGAGCACTGCGAGCACTGCGCCCACCTGCTTAAAGCCTTTGTAGGAACCGAGACCATCTTTTAAGTAGTACATGGCGCCGCCGCACCATTCGTCCCTTTCGTTTTTACGGCGATAGTAGATACCCAGCACATTCTCGGAATAGTTGGTCATCATGCCGAAGAAGGCCACGATCCACATCCAGAAGATAGCACCCGGGCCGCCGGAGATCAGCGCACTTGCCACACCTACGATGTTACCCGTACCGATGGTGGCTGCAAGCGCTGTACACAGGGACTGGAACTGGGAGATGGATTGATCCTCCTCGTCCGTGTGTTTTGTGATATGTTTGTCTTTAAAAATACTGCCGATGGTATTGCTCCACCAGTGCCCGATGTGGGACAGCTGGAAGAATTTGGTGAGGGATGTCATCAGAATACCCGTGCCGACGAGCAGCACCAGCATGGGAAGACCCCAGACGAAGCCGTTGATGGCGCCGTTCACATTTGTAATGATCTCAACCATGATATATTTCCTCCTTTTGTTTTACGGTATAGAATATACCATAACGGAGGCAATCTGGCAAGGATAAATTGTATACATGGATATTTGAATAATCTAAAAAAGAAATCTGTAGAATGTCGGAAGAGAAAAAAATCCCCCAAAAAAGGGAGGATGCCAAGTAAGGTCTCCCTTACTTGGCATTTATTATGAAAAAGTTTTTAACTAATCGGCACACTTGCCAGCGGTCCTGATTTGTTGTATCTTATGGTTTTAGTATATGTGGCAGAAATGTCTAAATCGTGATTCAGAAATGAAGTTTTTTAAAATTAAATATGAACAATTTATGAACGGGCTTGTTCTGAAGTGTCGGACAAGCCCGTTTGTTCTTATTTTGAAAAGGATCTCTTTTGGATATCAAATTTTACTGTAACGTAGCCGCCGTAGTCCGGCACCGTACCGTGGATGGTCAGGCTCCCCTTGTTTTTGCCGGTCTGATCATTTGCACCATAGACGACAACATAATCCTTGTGGTTGCCTTCCTGAAGGAGAACCTTGCCGTTTTCTCCTTTGTAGTAAACCTCCACCTTAGGTTTCACCTGTCTTCCCGTGTAATAGGTATCACCGACGATCTTTATTTCCACATTATCCTTTGTCAGCTCAGTCATGTAGACAGGCAGCAGTACCGTGTGAGAAGAGAGATACGGAGAGTCAGCTGTCGGTGTGATGACTACGCGCGGAATGGGGTGGACATTCTTGGGGGTTTCCTTCAGCGTCTTGACAAAGCTCTCATAATCAGCCTGTGTGTTCTCCAGATATGTGATCGTATAGTCCTTGTCGAGACGGAGTTTATTGTTTCCGTCCCACACGTTGATGACTGGCGTATAGGCATAGTCAGCAGGTTTGCCGGGCAGATAGGGGATGGAAACCGCCGTGAAGAGGAGGCCGTCCTCTTCATTGTCAAAATCAGCCTTGCGGATGCTGAAGAAGACTTTCAGCTCACCGGTATAATTTCCTCTTCCCTTTACTATAACGGTGGGTGGTTTTGGATCTGTCTTTTCAGCCACAGCGTTGTTGTTCAGATATCTGAGGCTGTAGTCCGTATAGTTTTGGAGCACAAAGCCGCAAGGGTTCGTAAGAACGATCTCATCCACAGGTTTTACGCCGCTTTTGTTGTATCGGAAGGACAAGCTGCTCATTGCTTCCGCCTGCGTCGTATCCGTGATGGGAGCGGGCGCGATCTTAAAGGTCTTTTTAAAGCTGCCGGAAAAACCTGCCTGCTTAAGTCCCGTAAAAGTCATCGTGGCGGTTCCTTTGTCTGTATTTTTCGCATAAGTGATGGTGAAGTCCGTATCCGCGATCAACAGTTGTTCGTCCGCCGTGCCTGCGCAATAGGTCAGGGATATGCCCTCCTGCGTCAGAGGAAGCCCTGTATACACCTTGTTCTCAATGCCGTTCACGCGGACTTTTTTGGCGGTGAAGGCTTTTCCTTTGATCGTAAAGGTTGCGGTTTTTGTGCCTGCGTATGCGCCAATACCCGTGACAATGAGTTCCGCTTTGCCGACGCGGTCATTGTTTCGATAGCTTACCGTGTAATCCCTGCCATAGAGTAAAACGGTGTTCCCGTACTTGACGATGAAGGTGTCCGGTGTAAGGATCTCCGAGGGGGTCAGCTCGACCGGAGTATTTTGGAAAGGAATGTTTTTCAGGTTCTTCCCGAGTGTGATCGTCATATTTTTGAGCAAATGCGCTTTATCTGCTATGTAGATGTGTTTGGCGATGCTGCCCGTGTAATTGCCAAGCCCGGTGATCGTCAGCAGAAATTCTCCGCTGTAACCCGCCGGTATGGAAGCGTCGGCAAGCTCTGTGCCGGCAGTCAGCGCTGCGCCGGAAGGATCAAGCGCGTTTATCGCTGTCAGCCGCAGGGAGAAATCTTTATTTGTCCGCATGGCGGTAACGGATCGAATGGACGAGAAGGGTTTTGCGGCCTTGTTTGTCATTGCAAATTGATCGGTTACCTTCAATTTCACGTCGGATGCGGGCGTTTCACTTCCGTCGCCGATGGAGCGGGGAAGGATGTTAAAGTTCAGCTTGCGTACTGCCGCGTAATTGCCTTTTCCGGTGACCTGCACATAAGGCAGAGAGGGATTAAAAGATGATCCATCCTTCTGTACGCCGCCTGCGTTTGCGTTAACATTATTATAGTATTTGAGCGTGTAATCGCGGCCGGCCCTGAGGAGAGTCTTGCCATAGGATACGCTCAGGGCAGGTTTCTGCGCTTTGCCTGTGTAGACTAGATCCGGAATTTCCGACAGGGTGAGGACTGGCTCCTCTTCCTTGTCGTCATCGCTGCTGCTTTTTTCTGTCCACTTGGCATACAGCGTCATGTCCGCCTGTACGGTATCGGTATCAAAGAGCCACGCATTGATACAGGCGGCTTCTTTGTACCAGCCGTCAAAACGGTAGCCTGTTTCCCGGGGATTCTCCGGCTTTGTCACTTTGCTGCCTGGGGTAAGGTCTGTGAGGGGAGCAGGAGTTGCTCCGTGTCCCTGCACATCAAAGCGGACGGTACAGACGATAGCGTTTCCCGTCACTGTCAGTTTGCCGTTCACATAGGTTATGATATAGTTCGGCCCCGCATCTGCACCGCCCGGGACAATATCATATTCTCCCGGATTATAGGTGGTTGCAATGCTGCATGTATAGATGGGCAGCTTATTCAGGATATCCGTTCCAAACAGCATCCCCGTCATAGTGTATTCGTACGATTCTGCGGCGGGAAGCGGATCCCCCGTTTTTATCGTTTTGTCTCTTGCGGTAATGGTGAGCGATGCCTGCGTGATCGTAAAGGTCTTTTCGATGCTGCCTTCGTAGGCGCCTTTGCCTGTTACGGTTACCTTTGCGTTTCCGGCATCCGTGTTATTCCCGTAAGCAAGGGTGTAATCCACATTCTTTATCAGATTGATTTCTTTGCCATCCTTGCCGGTATAGGTCACGGTGACTTTCGGCGTACGGCGGGTTCCGTCATACACATAGGAATCTTTCTCCAACGATACGGAGGTATTGGATTCCGTCAGTTGCTCCAGCGCAATTTTTTCTACAGTTACCGTGATCTCCAATTCTATTTTCCGGAAACGGGACAGATCGGTCGGCGTGAATATGGCGGTACACATCTGTTCTCCCTCGGTTTCGAGAACTGTCATCCCGTCCTTCCAGGCGTAAGTTCCGGTGCCTTTATTGTTATATGCCGAAAGTGAAACATCGTTCAGTTTTTGTCCGTAGATTGCAGACTGCGGCGCGGGCACCTCGACGATCAGGACATCAAAGGTCAGAGTCTTGTCTGTGTCATAGGTGACGGTCAATGTCTTGATTCCTGCCTTGGAGGAATCAAATCCGCTGACCATAGCCGCGGTGAGGTCTTCGGTTTTCCTGCCGTCGTCTGACGGGTAATTCACTTTTCCGCCGGTGAGGTCGAGCGTCTCACCAATCAGGTAGGTGGTCTTTTCCGGGCGCGTGAGGAGGGCCGGAATGGGGTCGTCAGGCTGCGGCAGGGCGGCATCGACAACCAGTACGGTTTCTTTCTCAGTCAAGATCGGATCATCGTGCAGCGAGTAGTGTATTTTGTACGGATTGCCCGGATCATCCGGCGGTTCCGGATAGAAAGCGCAGCCGAAGATGTAGCCGTTTACCCAGCCGGGTGTTAACGAATCGGGTTTGAATATAGAAACGTCGTCGGTGCCGTCCATAGCGATGCTGCGGATCTCGTCGTAGTCGTTATAATACAGGCGGCCTCCTACCTGGAACAGGCCGGAATAGGAAGACCCATAATATCCGGATAGATCATCGGGGTAGGCTGCGGGCCATCTGCCTATGGTATGGAAATTTGTGCCGTGGATTGTATCGGCAAGCGCGGATTCCTTTTTCCTGATCACTGCGCTGACCTGCAAAAAATCAAAGGCAGTATAGTAGCAGGCATCTCCATAAAATACCAGAGGTGCGGTCGAATCTATCCAGAAGGCATCGTCGTAGGTGGTGTCGGTGGCGGTGTGATCCGTTATGTAATAGCTTTCCGTCACCTGCCAGTCTTTAGCGCCGTTTTTTAAATGGTTTGAAAAAGCAGCATCGCTTCGGAACATGTTGTCGTGGCATGCTCTGCCGACCAGATCCCAGGTAGGATCATCCCAGGTGACATCCACCTGGTAATATTTGCCGTTCAGTTCAATCATGTTCCAGGCGTGGTCGATGTTATCACTGGTGACCATGTAGCAGGTAATGCCGCATTGATTTAAGAGATATTTATAGGCAAGCGCATAGCCCTGACATACCGCGATGCGTTTCTTAAATACGCCGTTGATCGTGTAGGAAGAGCGCGGAATGGTATCGTTATTATAATTTTCAAAGTCGTACTCACAGTTGACGGCCAGATAGTCGTGCAGCTCAATGGCTGTCTGTAACTGGTTCGAACGGTCCGTAACAAATGCCAGTGCTGCCGAGACAGCATTCTCGACATCTTCGCGCTCAGCGTAAAGTTCTTCGTTCCAAAAATTAGTAAAATTGATTGTTCCAAAATACGTTCCTGTAGAGTCAAGGGTATATGAGTAGCTTGCCCTCTGTTGAAACCAGAAAATATCGGGGTACTTGTTGAGCAATCCGGTCAGGAGATGATTCACTGTCTGCAAATCCTGAGATTTATCAGGGTCAGAGGGATCATAATCATCGTGAAAAGGTACTTTACAAGATGTAATATTAACTACTTTATTACCATTCTTGAGTTGTTGATAAATTTCATCAATCGCGGCCTCCAAACCATCGGGATCTTCGACGGCACGGGCAGCATAAGTGACGGGTGAAACATCGTTTGTCGGCGATCCGCCAAACTGATAGACACCGTCCAGTTCCAGGGCAATCTCCATCAACTCCCCGTCTGTCTTATCGATGGAGAGGGCATTCGCGGAAACCGTTTCAAGGAGTTCTTCTTCGAGAGCATCAGGCTCCTCTTCGGGTATATCCGTCTGTTCTTCTCCGGGCGTCTCAGGCGTATCGAGCTGCTCTTCGTCAGGTGTTTCCGCCTGTTCATCGTCGGGCGCATCGGTTTCCTCGTCGTCGTCAGGCGGGGTGGTCTGATCCGCAGGGGTCTCAGTTCCGATATTGTCTGCGGGCAGGTCCGGTAACGTCCGGGTCTGTTCCTGTGCGTAGGCCGGGAGGGTAGAAAACGGCACAGAAGTCAGGATGATCAATGCCGTCAGAAACCATACAGTCAGTTTTTTAGCTGTTCTCTTCATAGATTGCTCCTTGCAAATGAAATTTATGATCAGGGCGCGGACTTTGCTTTGCATGACGAAGAAGTGTGGGGTTGAAAAGCCGCATATTTACTGAATATTTTACCATATTTAGGGTCTGTTGACAATAAATCGGGTCAGAATTTTTCATTTGATCCGGTGAAGAAAATCGGGAAAATGCCGGTTTTTCAAGCGATCCATTTGACTTCAAAAGGGAATCTGCTATAATAAATCAAGTCTGATGTGACGATAGTGATTTAAGGCGGACATATATTATTATATGAAAATGTTGAAGATCAAGAAGATAGCTCTTCCGAACGGGAAGAGTATAGGTAAATATCTGTATGAACATCGCGTGCCGCTGCTGCAATGCATTCCGGCGTTGGTGATCTTCCTGCTGGCGGTTTATCGACTGCCGGAAACGGGGAAGCCCATCCTGTTTAATGATGAGATCGGGTACTGGTCTAACAGCGCCTTTTTTATAGGGATGGACTGGACGTCGGTGACGGGGAGAATAGGCTATTATTCCTATGGGTATAGTCTGCTGCTGGCAGTTGTCAGACTGCTTGGCGGATGGCGCGGCTGGGATTGGAGGTTATTGTACCATGCCGCCATAGTGTTGAATGCGGGATTCCTTGTCATGGGTTTTGTGATCGCCCTCAAGCTTGCCAGGAGATACCTGCCCGAAATGAACCCGGCTGTCAGGACAATGGCATGTTTTGCTCTTTTTACCTACTCTTCTTATATTGTATATGCGCATATTACGTGGTCGGAATGTACACTCATGTTTTTTTTCTGGCTGTTTCTCTATGTGATGATGCGGATGACAGATCGGCCGACAGTCGGGAATCATATTGCGTATGCAGCCGTTTCTTTCTATTTATATACGGTGCACCAGCGCGCGCTGGGTATTGTTGTGACGGCAGTTCTGATCGTGCTGTGCATGCGGCTTTTTCGACTGAACCGGATGCGGGATACGGCGGCGTTTCTGGGCAGCATATATCTGTTCGGACTCCTTCATACCGCGATAAAGACCAATCTCCAGCAGGTGAATTATCTGGGCGGAGAATCCGTGGGGCTGCGGGGGCTTCTTGGCTATGCATTTACCGAAAAGGCGTTTGTTGTTCTGGCGGGAGGTCTGATCCTTCTTCTGGCGCTGTATCTTTTGGAAAGAAGGAAGTATAAGATTTTACTTGCCTTTTTGGCGGGAGGAGCAGTTCTATGCGCCGCTGCTTTTAAGAGCGGCAGTGGACAGGCTCTGCTGCATCTGGGGTCCGGAGAGGGAAACCGCCTTTCGGTGAACGATTTTTCCGGGCAATGGGGCGTGATCAGGAGTCTTTTTTCCGCGAAAGGTCTTGCACGCCTGGGGATCAGTATGACGGGTAAATGGTTTTATATGGCGGCTGTCTCCGGCCTGACGGTTTGTTGGGGGATCTGGGGGCTGTTTAAGAACAACTGGTATTTTTTGCGGGACGGTATCCGACAGATGAAGCTGTCTTACGCAAAAGAGACGGAAAATGGCGAAAATATGCCGAAAATTGCGGGCATGGAAGAGCGTATCTGGCTGTTTGGGATGTTTTTGGCGTGGTTCGGCACTTTTTTGATCAGCGCGCTTTATAAAGAAGGTTTCTATAAGAATGACGACCTGTTTAACGGCAGGTATGTGGAATTTACGGTAGGATTTGTCCTGCTTTATGGTTTTTACCGCCTTTTAATTGACAAAAAATGGGTGCGCACGGCGGTCCTATACGTGATATTATATATAGCAGCGGGAAAGCTTTGCCAGCATCTGGTGGATGGATTGCAGAGGAAGGAATTCGAGCTTGCCCACTGTGTGATGTTCGGACGGGTGATCTGGAATTATGAGGTGCCCTATGGCAAGGTGGCGGCTTTGACGAGATATGTGATGCCGTTGAGCCTGTCCTTTTTGATTTTGCTGAAGGCGGCGAGGGAGAAGCTGCCCCGCGCAGCCGTTGCGAGAACCATACTTGCCCTTATAATTCCGATTGCTGCATGGTCTCATCTGGGAAAGGCGATCGTAGATGCCTATGTGGTTGTCAGGAATGAGAAGCAGGAAAGACCCTTTGTGCAGTTTTCCGACTGGATCCGCATTCTGGGGAATGAGGAAAAGGTATATTATATAACCGATTCGCCCAATGACAGGAATCCGGGACTGATGCAGTTTATGCTGCAGGGGCAGCCGGTTACGGTGTCGGCTGTGACTGATCTGTCCTATCAGGAGGATGCCTTCTATATTATGAAGGAATATTTCTGGGAGACGGAGGGCGTGGCTCTGGCCGATGAGTGCGAAGCGATCATGCACACGGCAGGATATATCCTTGCAGTCAATAAGAACGGCAGTCTGGCAAGACGGTGGGATCCTTTCAGGGAATAAGTATAGCCGAAAGGCGGGAGGCATCGGATGAAGCTGATTATTCAGATACCATGCTATAATGAAGCGGAAACGCTGGAGATCGCGCTCAATGAGCTTCCGAAACACATTGAGGGTGTGGACGAGATCGAATATCTGGTCATCAATGACGGCAGCAGCGACGATACGGAGCGGGTTGCTCTGGACTGGGGCGTCCATTACATCGTGCATTTTAAGCGCAATCTGGGACTGGCCAAGGGTTTTCTGGCGGGGATCGATCTGGCGCTGCGCCATGGCGCGGATATCATCGTGAACACCGATGCGGATAACCAGTACTGCGGCGCGGATATTGAGAAACTGATCCGTCCGATCCTCGAGCGGAAGGCGGATATCGTGATCGGAGAAAGGCCCATCGACGATAATGCGGAATTTTCGTTTGTAAAGAAAAAGCTGCAGCGGTTCGGCAGCTATGTGGTGAGACTGGCATCGAAGACAGACATACCGGATGCTCCGAGCGGTTTCCGTGCTTACAGCCGGAAGGCGGCCATGCGGGTAAACGTACATAATGAATACACCTACACGTTGGAGACGATCGTTCAGGCGGGCAGAAATAAGATGGCGATCACCTCGGTGCCGGTCAATACGAATCCCGAGCTGCGTAAGTCCAGGCTGATGACTTCCATCTTCGATTACGTGAAAAAGTCCATGCTGACGATTTTGAGGGCAGTTCTGATGTACAGGCCCCTCCGGATATTCACCCTTTTGGGGATGACGTCCATGGCGGGCGGCGTTGCCATCGGCATACGGTTCATGATCTTCTTCTTTCGAGGAAACGGCGGCGGGCATACCCAGTCCCTGATCCTGGCGGCCATGCTGATCATTATCGGCAGCCAGACTTTTGTGACCGGCCTGCAGGCGGATATCATATCGGCGAACCGGAAGATCCTGGAGGACATACAATATCGGATCAAAAAACTGGAATTTGCTCTGCTTGATCCGGAAGGCAGACCGGTCTCAGGGACTGAAAGAGAAGCGGAAAGCCATGATTTGAGGTCTGATGACTAGCTTTTGGAGTCAAAATTTTGGTAATTTGTTGTATTTATCAAGGAAAATTCAACATATTACACAAAAAATATATTTATTCGTGAGGAGGGATTGCAAAATAAAAAAACTGGATGTATACTAGGTACTAGTCGTAAAAACTAATAATGGAGGAGAGAGTACGATGAAAAACATGAAAAAGTTGCTTCAGAAAGCAATGGTGTTTACTCTGACGGCAGCTATGCTCGTCGGAACACCGTTGACTGCATCGGCAGCCGGTCTTGTTGATTTGTATCAGGTCGAAGATGGCGAGGGAAATGTGATTCCTGATCAGGGAAATCCAGATAATACTCGTACCGGTACCGTGACGGTTACCCAGACATATACAACAACTCTGGAGGCTGAAAACCACCCGATAGGTATTTATCTGGATAACTCGAGCGTTGAGCTGGAGTATCCTACGCCGGGTTCTTTGACGGCCAAGATTGAGTGGGATGTCGAAGATAGTAAACTGACTGATAAGGACAAGGCTTTGGAAGCTGACATGTTAAAAAACCTTGTGTGGCAGTCGGACGATACAGCGGTTGTTGCTTTGGAAGTTCCCAACGGTAAATATAACGGCGATTCTCGTGCAACGATTAAGCTGAATCCCAAGGCTATGGGCACAGCTAACGTTACAGTAAGCTTGAACAGTAAGAATGGAAGATACAACTTTTCCGCTTCGGCTGCTGTTAATGTAAAGCAGTATGCGACTGATCTTGCGTTTGATAATGAGATAGATAAGGTTGCATATATTGGCGATTCTATTGATCTGAATAAGTATGTAGAGAGATATGTAGATGGAAAAGTGGCAGCAAAAGATAACGGAACAGTAAAAAGCTTAGGCACTGCCGCAAGAAAAGTTCCTGCTACCTCCGATACGCTTACCTTTTCCTTAAAGGCCAATCCTGCTAAGGCTGCGACTCTTAAGAACGGCATCCTTACAATAAACAAGTCTGCTAAGGAAGGAGATACGATCAGAATCCTTGCAATCGGTCAGAACTCGAAAGAGAAAGTGGGAACCGAATGGCATAATCTTACTATCCAAAAGGGTGTCAATGCTACGAAGATAGCATTTGTCGATACGGAAGATAAGATAATCAAAAAAGATAATATCAGGGTTAATGCTGGGTTGACAATCGATGTAACAGCTAAAGTTACGAAGACAGATGTGGAGGGTGATTGTACCAACAAAATCAGCTGGTCATCCAAAAAGCCTGAGATTGTAGCCGTTCAGACATCACCGGCTGAGAATTTACCGCTGAACAAGAATAAATCTACGGTGACAATAGTGGCAAAGCCTGGATCCGCAGGTAAAACAGCGCAGATTATTGCGAAAACGTCAAACGGAAAGACTGCAACGCTTTCTGTTAAGGTCAGCGCGGATTTGACGAGTATTAAGATTGAAAATGATGAAATGAAGTTATATTCCGGACAGACAATTGATCTGTATGATTTTGCTGATCAGTACTTCGGAAAAAATAAAGAGGATCAATCTAAAGAAACCGGTAATAAGAACTTTACGGATGCTGGTCTGAAGTGGAGTTTTGATGCAACCGGTCAGGATTTAAAAGATATGAAATCGGCTGCTTCGATTAGTACGAAGGGTGTACTGACTGTCAAGCCGGATCTTTCTAAAGCTAAAGTAAAGACTGTTAAGGTAACAGCAAAGAGTGCTAAAAAGGTTAACGGTGACTATGTTGTAGCTACTAAGCCAATAACCATTACAGTAGAGCAGGTAAATATTACCGCTATTATCGTAAATGATGACAAAGGAAATGAGTTAATAAAGACTACTGTAAGCAACGGAAAAGTAGGCACATACAATAAAAAAATTACCGAAACAGTTGAAGTTGGTCAGACAAGAGCCTATACATTGTCTGCAAAAGCGGAAGACAAGGACGGTAACGCTATAACCGATCCGACCGTACTGAAGAGTGTTTTGGGTTGGTCAGCATCCGGTAACGGAAAGATTGTGTCAGCTTTAAGGACTGCTGACGCAGGTACGGTAACGGGTATTGGCAAGGGAAAAACCGCGACGATCAGTGTAACTGCTGCGTCAAAGAAAACCAACAACACTTATAAAGCTGTTAAAGTAACCTTTAAAGATAAGGTAACTGCGACCACAAGTACTTTGGCATTGAACGTTAAAAACAAAGGTATTGCAGCAACTACCAAGAATCAGGCTATTACTATCACGCCGGTTTTGGAAAAAGGTTCGACAACCAATAAGAAGAACGATCTTATTTGGACGGCAGTAAAATATGATAAGGATGGAAATACAGCAAAAACTTACACTGCTAATGAGATTAAGAATGGTAAGCTGAAGGATAAATTCGCGAATGACGCTGGCGGAAGAGTCGTAGTAACAGCAAGAGTTAAAAACGGCGGTCCAAGTGCATCCATAACGCTTCCGATTGTAGTTCAAAGTACAAAGATTACAATCAACGATAAAAAGCCTGTTCCAACACTTACTAATGATGCAGTGACAGTTCAAACGAAGATTAATGACAAAGTACCGGGAGAAGCGGGTGTATCTGAAGTTACCTATACGGTGAATAAAGCCGGTGTTGTCAGAATTAAGGATTTGGGTAAAGGCAATTTAGAAATTACTCCGGTAACCAATGGCAAGGTGAAGATTACGGCTACTACACTCGATGGCAAGAAAGCAAGCATAAACATAACTGTAAAAAATGTAGATATTAATAGTAGCACCTGGTCATTAGAGCAGTAAGGTTCGTACGGACAAACAATTAACGCCAAAAATAAGAAAAAGGGGCTGTTGCAAAAGTAGATGAATAATCTACAGGAGCAATGGCTCCCTTTTTGTGTCCGGAAACACAAAAGCAGACTCCGGAGAGCCTGCCATTCATGGTATAATAAGTCATGACGAACAACTTAAAATACACTAAAGATTATACCGGACTTTGTGGGTCTTATCAACTGGTTTTACCATTAAGTCTGGAAGGTCTGATCCCGGAAGATGAATCTGTCAGACTGCTGAGCCACGAACTGGAGGAACTGGATTATACTTTGTTATATCAGGCTTACTCTGCCAAAGGCAGAAATCCGGCAGTTGACCCGAAGGCCATGCTCAAGATCCTGACCTATGCTTATTCCCAGAAGCTTTATTCATTCAGAAAGATCGAAACAGCCTGCCGCAGGATATCAACTTTATGTGCCTGCTTGCAGGACACAAAGCACCTGACCACAGCACGATCGCCCGTTTCAAGACAGGCTTTCTTGCAGATGCATGTGAGGATCTGTTTTACCTGATGGTTCGGCGTCTTGCGGCAATGGATGAACTGTCAAACGAAACGCTATTTATAGATGGCACAAAGCTGGAAGCCTGTGCCAATAGGTACACTTTTGTCTGGAAGAAATCGATAGGGAAAAAATGTTCCTAAAAATGGAGGAAGCAGTACAGATGGTGAACCGGGAGTATCTGCAGTCTTTCTGTATTTCAAGAGAAGACAGGGTATCTGACCTGCAGGGGATCGTGGCTTATCTGAAGGAATACTGCCATGATAATGAAGTTGTGTTCGTATATGGGCGTGGAAAAAGAAAAAGCGTGCATCAGCGGTATCTTGAACTGTTTGAAAGATTTCTCGACTGACAGCTTAACTATGATCTGCATAACTCACGTTTCGGAAGCCGTAACAGCTATTCCAAAACGGATGTGGATGCCACATTTATGCACATGAAGGATGACCATATGCGAAATGTCCAGCTGAAACCGGGATATAACATCCAGATCGGAGTTGACAGCGAATACATCGTTGCAACAGATATCTTTCAGGACAGAAATGACGTATGGACGTTTATCCCATTCCTGCAACGTATGGAAAAGCATCTGGGTTTCCGGTATCCAAGTGTGAGCGCTGATTCCGGCTATGAAAGCGAAGAAGCCTATGACTATCTGGAAAGCCGGGACCAGAAACATACATCAAACCCCAGACCTATGAGAAATGGTAGAAGCGTAGTTTTAAGAAGGACATCAGCGGACGGGAAAACATGGAGTATGATACGCAAAAGGATACCTATACCTGTCATGCCGGTAAAAACTGATTTCCCTCTACATCAAGAAACAGAAAAGCAGAAATGGCTATAAATCAGATGTGACCGTATATGAATGTACAAACTGCAGCGGATGCTCCTGCAAGATAAATGCACAAGGGAAAAGGGGAACAAACGGCTGTATGTATCCAAAAACTTTATAACCCACCGCCAGAAATCTTACGAAAATATCATGAGCGAAACAGGCATCATATATCGTATGAACCGCTCCATTCAGGTAGAAGGCGCTTTTGGGGTTCTGAAAAACGATTATGAGTTCCAAAGATTTCTACTAAGAGGGAAAAGCAAAGTAAAACTGGAGATTCTGCTTTTGTGTTTTGAATACAACATCAACAAACTGCATGCCAAGATCCAGAACGACAGACTTGGAAGTCATATGTTTCCACTAAAAACAGCCTAGAAGTAATATGGAAACCCAGGACCTTTATTAAAGTACGGGAAAATCCGGGAAGAACTTTAAAAACCGAAGTTTTCCCGGATTTTCATTTCTAGAAAAGAAGGAGCGCCGCTCCCTAACTAGAAATTAGTTATTTTGCGACACTCCCTTTTAAATCTCAATTACTTAAATCATTTTGTTACGATTTATTATTCGGCTCTAACCTCGACCTTAAGAGTGGTTTTCTTATTGTTCGGTGTCTTAGCCGTGATGGTTACTTTACCTTCCTTCACGCCATATACTTTATTGCCGATGATATTAACTTTACCGGCACCACTCTGTGTATAGGTAACGCCCTCTGTGTAACCCGTTCCTGCAACAACCCAGTCAGCTGCTCTTGCCGTACCAAGATTAATTTCCGGTTTCATCTCAAAAGATTTGCCAATTTCTACATACTTGGTATTTGCGATCGTTCCATTACCAGTAGCCTTCGGCTCGCTAAACTTAACATTACCATCCTTTTCAGGATCATGGATTTCAACGCTAGTAGGTTTCTTTAATACTTTGATCTTTGCAGTTGCAGATACACCAGTTGCAGAAATAGCTTTTACCGTATATACATCGCCAAGAGCCGGAGCTGCAAGTTCCACTTTTCCGTTCACGCCGTTTTTACCGCTCACTTTAGGGTCTGAAACAGTAATCTCTTTACCATCTTTATCCTTACCGGTAACCGTCCATTTTACCGCATCTGCAGCGCCCTTAGGATTCATAGTTGCCTTTAATGATACGGTCTGCTTAGCATTATTTGCCTTCGGATAAAGTACGATATCCGTTTTGTTCAACTTAAGAGAAGTTGTAGGCTGAATAACATTTACCGTGAACTGAGCTTTAATAACCTTTGTCGTCTTAGCAGACTTCTTTTCCTCATCATTCCACTTTGTGACTTTAATGCCACTTGCCGTAATCTTAGTCGTGCCCTTTTTCATGGGCTTAATTGTTACCTTGCCGTCCTCACCAACAGTCATCTCTGCGACTTTACTGTTGGAATTCGTCCAGCTCAAGGTTTCATTGTTAGCCTTGCCGGCAGCAGCCAAATCATCCTCTACGGTTGCCTGATATACACCGTTTATCGGTATTCTAATTTCAGTCTTTGCTGTACCTTCCTTCTTTTGTCTGGTTCCATCAAGCCAAACCTTGGTAACAAGCTTCGGCTCTTCTTTCTTGTTTGTAATATCCGTAACAGTGATACCATTAATGCTGCTTTGCTGAAGCTTGATTTCTGCTTTCTGAGTTCCTAACGTATTACCGGTCTTATCGGTATTAGCTATTTTTTTATCTTTCTTAGACTGAACCTTTACATATACCTTATCAGCCTTCAATGTGTTCTTAACTTTCAGCACACCCTTAGCATTGATGGTAACATCTTTACTCTTCGTAGTATAATATTCATCTTCCCACACCGACCATGATAAAGCATCTTTGTTCATTGCCGGATCCCTTACCACATCTAAGGTAATTGACTGTCCAGTATATGCCGTCTCCGGAACTGCAGCGATCTTAAGTCCGTTTAATGTTGCGGAAACCTTCACACTGAAGCTTGATTTCTTACCGCTTGTTGCTGTAGCTGTGATCTTAGCAGTACCGATTGCTTTCGGTACCAGCGTTGCAAGAGTGCTATCGGAAGCATCCTCTGTAACTTCAACGATTGCAGGCCTGTTACTGTTCCACTTGATCTTGTCGGTGACTATCTTGCCCGCCTCTTTAGGCTCCATTTTAGCATGTACTTGCATGCCTGGCCAATTTTCCTCACCGCCAGCATCCTTTTTCACTGTGCCTTTGAGCTCTTCTTTTTCGTCTTTTCCATCTTTACGCTCAAAGATTTTGACACTATTTGCCGCTACACCTTCGCCAACCGTCAGCTCAGCCGTTGCTTTTGCACCTTTTTCAGACACAGCTGTAACTTTGAATGTATTATTCTCCGGCTTTTTGGTGTCAAACTTCTTAAGAGTAACAACACCATCATTGGAAATGGTTGCCGCGCTTGTCTTGCTGATCGACCATGTAATGCTGTCATTAGCTGTTATAGGCTTCCTGTTTAGCCACTTGTTCATATCCAAGGTATGTTTTACAAGAACACCATCCTGGTCATTATACTTCTCTTTTGTGAATGATAAAGTTGTTGTGTATTCCTTAACAAAGACCTTAGCCGTTGCTGTACGTAGAACCTCAGAACCTTCGATAGTCTTCTTCTCGCCAGTCGTCGGATCTGTATACTCGAAAGGATATTTCCCACCAATCGAAGCAGTAATCACAACTTCATCTCCAACATTAGCAGCTTTCTTAGGATTTAAGGTGACCACCGTTCTGTCAGAGGCGTCTGCCTTGATGCTTACTTTGCTGTTGTCACTGGTCTCCCATCTGATCAGTCCGTTGATTCGACTTACCATCTCCTCATCTGTGGTGCCATCCAAAATAACTGTAGCTGTTAAGGTCGGCTGCGGATTCGCTCCTACCTCTGTGCTTACATAGTCCTGATCCAGAACGAAACCGACAATCTTTGTCTCATTGTCACTCAATACACCAGTCTTTGTGTTTGTATTCGTAACGGTACCGGTAGGGTTCATGTTTTCATCATAATCATCAGCCGGACCCGAACCATCCGAAACACTGTACAAATCCACAAGGCCTGCTGCAGACGCTGTCATTGGTGTCCCGACCAGCATAGCTGCCGTCAGAGTAAACACCATTGCTTTCTGAAGCAACTTTTTCTAACTTCAGATAATTTTAAGCTTTTTTTCGATATTTTGAACTTCTTTGATTTTTTCATCATCCGTCACATGGACATATAGGTTCATGGTTACGCCTATGTTTGAGTGTCCCAGGATCATCTGCAGAGTTTTCGGACGCATTCCGCTCTCGATGCAGCGTGTCGCAAAGGTATGTCTTAAAACATGCATGGAAAATCGCTCAATTCCGGCCTTGTCGCAATAATAAAACAATTTTGAGTCGTAGGCGCTGTTTTTGATCGGAATACCATCTTTGCCAAGGAAAACACTGTCCGGAAATTCTTTTGACTTGATCTTCATTGCTGTCATCTTTTCTTTTTGATTCTTTAAAATGTTTATCGCTTCCTGTGTTAGCGGTATATCTCTCACACTGTTTTTGGTTTTGGGTTCTCCGATTTTCCATTCGTTCGTGGTGTAGCGATATTCCATTGTTCTTCGAATATGCAGTACTCTCTTTTCGAAATTAATATCCTGCCATCGTAAGCCGATCATTTCTCCGGTCCGCAGTCCTGTTTGCAAAAGCAGGGCAAATTGATTGTAATTGCTTGTTCCGTTGACGGTTTTAAGAAATAATCTTTGTTCTTCAATAGTTAAAGCTCGCATCTGTTTCGCTTTTCTGCCGCTTGTGCATTTGACACTCTTTGTTACCGGATTTTTGGCAAGCAGTTCATTCTCGACGGCACAGTCAAACAGCATCCGCATAACAAGCCTGGTATGTTCTATGACGGAATTTGCATATCTGGTTGACATTTGATTAAGTACATTCTGGCAATGTAAAGGCTTGACTTCTTTTAACGGCATACTTCCGATCAGCGGTTTTATATTCTTTTCGTACCGTTCGTTGTAATTTCTTCTCGTGTTAAATCGAATGTTAGCACCCTTTATATGATCAATCCAATAATAATACCAGGCATCTACAGTAGGGGCTTTGTTTTGAAATAAATCTGTTTTCATTGCTAAAATCTCCTTGTTTTCTAGTTTTTTAACTAAGAATTTAGTTTAATTTATAATAAGAGTCAAGTACAAAAGGAAGTATGTAAAAAAGAATAACGGTACACTGTGAAACCCGATTAGTCACACTTATCGGAATGAAGGCAGGAATGTAAGAGTAAAAAAGAGAGACCAATTCGATTTGAATTAGTCCCAATGTTATGATTTATACTGCATATCGTTAATAAATCACAGATTATATAGTGCATATAGATCTTTCCTGTAATCTATATCAGTAACTACTCTGGACAGGTCATTCGTACGACCGGATTCCAGCAAACATTGAGTCAATTTAGCGAAACGCGATTCACCCTCTGCGCGCTCCTCAGCGAAAACTTTTGCACGTGCCTCCGCTCGACATTCAGCGATGCACTCTTCACGCAGCTCAGCGATGCATTCTTCACGCAGCTCAGCAATGTACTCTTCACGCAACTCAGCCAGATACTTTTCTCTCGCAATCTTTAATTTAGGGATCAGCCCTATATCATCCACAAAATTTTCAAATAATTCTGCCATATTTCGCTCCTTTACTTGCTCTGTGAAATCCGAGATATCATCCTCCGGCAGATACAGATGTCTCAGCATGCTTGCTGATCCCCTTCTTTTTCTTCTCCATCTCTTTTTCATAGTCTTCCCATATGTAGACCATGTAGCGGAGAAGCTGCATACTCACATTATAATCTACTTTGGTCTTGTGTTCAATAAGCGTGACAAAAAATAATGTGTCTTTTTCTGATAATTTTATACGTTTTACCGTATCTGAATTGCGTTCCTCTGTGAACATGGGTATGTACCGTTCTGTGACATTTTTTTCTCTTTCGACATAAGGACTCCTTTCGACGCGGACAATAACAAAATAACTTGAATGATCCTGCATTGCCGGAATAGATCAGCGGTTGTACCAGACTACAACTGCCATTTGATGTGTTTGTAATACCTGCTTTAATGCCTGTCGGAAAATCTGACAGAAACTGTCTGAACGTGCGAAACGCACATGCCGCCTGATAGAAAATGTAATAGGCGGTAACATAGGGGAGGATCACTTTTCTCCCAATGTATTTATAATATAGCATGGAAGGATGATTGTCAATTATAAGAGTCTTGTAAGTCACCACGGGATAAACTTATAGATATTAAATAAAATATAACTGGCCGGAGAAACCTATATCTGCAATATAATCTATAGTTCATTATGATTTTGAAAAATACGAAAAAACATTTATAAAATAATATATTGACATACACACAAACAGAGCGTATACTGAGTGTACAGAGTAAACAGGACGAAACCCTCTCATGGGTTTCTGCGTCACAAAAGGCGCATCCGTGCATTCGCACAACAGGCAGTTTCTGCCGCTTACTCACAATTAGTAACGTAACAACAGAAAATGCGGCGGGAAAGCCGAAATGAGGCTCCATTGGCGTATGCTTTCCACCGCAGCACAACAAAAGCAGCCCGCATAGGGTCATGCGGAATGGAGGAGACTATGGAAGTCAGATTACCTGAACGAGAGGAAGGATTTACTATGCTCAAAGGTGGAAAGGGTTACACGATCGCGGATATCGAAACGCTCCCGGAGGGAGAGCGGGCAGAATTGATCGACGGAGAACTGTTTCGAATGGATGCACCTGTAAGAATTCATCAGGATATTCTCTCACAGCTTATGGTTGAAATCAGTCTGTATATCAGGAAAAATAAGGGAAAATGCAAAATATATCCTGCGCCTTTCGCGGTATATATCAAGAAGGATAAGCACAACTATGTGGAGCCGGATATTTCCGTCGTCTGCGACAAAGGCAAGCTGGATGAAAAAGGCTGTCAGGGCGCGCCGGACTGGATGATTGAGATCGTGTCGCCCTCAAGTAAATCAATGGATTACGAACGAAAGGTCAAACTTTATTGTGAAGCAGGTGCACGCGAATACTGGATTGTGGATTCCGAGATGGAGACTGTCACGATATATGATTTTGAACGAAGTGCATTGTGCAGCAGCGGAGACGAGCCGGAACCCGTGCGCTATTCCTTCTCTGAGCGAATCAAAGTGAGAATCTTCGAAGATCTGTGGCTGAATCTTTCAGAAATGGATTTCAGCTGATTCATGTAAGCAGACAGTTGGCTAGTTGACAGTGTATTTTGTATGCGGAAGGGGATGATAGATCTATGCAAAAAAAAATCATTTTGATCGGCCCGGTCTATCCATATAAAGGCGGGATATCCCACTACACGGGACTCATGTACCGCGAGCTGGCTAAGCGGCATGATGTGGAGATGATCTCCTACAAGATGCAATACCCGAAAATTCTTTTTCATAAAGAACAGCGGGATTACAGCAATGACAGCTTTAAGATAGAGAACACGGAATATATGCTCCATACGGCGAATCCTTTTAATATCATAAAAACAGCAAACTATATCAGGCGACAGAGTCCGGATTTGGTGGTGATCCAGTGGTGGCATCCCTATTTTGCACCATGTTATTTTCTCCTGGCGCGTTTCATGGGAAAGCAGAACGTTGTCTTTGTCTGTCATAATGTATTTCCCCATGAGAGATTTCCGCTGGATAGATTTCTTACGAGACTGGCATTAAATAACGGCAGTCATTTTATAGTACACGCTGCAGAAGAGGCGAAAGAATTAGAAAAGATAAAACCCGATCCGGATTATGTGGTGACGCCCCATCCGACATACAATGCCTTTTGCTTTGAAAAGATGAGTAAGGGGCAGGCGCAGAAAAAGTTAGATATTGCATCGGATGAGAAAATCCTTCTGTTTTTTGGGTATGTGAGAGAATACAAAGGTCTGAAATACCTGTTCCGCGCGATGCCGGCAATCTGTAAGGCGGATGATAAAGTGCGGCTGTGGGTCGTAGGCGAATTTGGTGCAGACAGAGAAGAGTATCGAGGGCTGATCGAAGAGCTGGAAATAGCAGAGTATGTCAGAGTGGTGGACTCCTATACACCCGATCGGGAAGTGGAGCAGTATTTTGCGGCGGCGGATCTGGTGGTGGTGCCTTACGTGTCTGCAACCCAGAGCGGGATCGTACAGATCGCATACGGTTTTACAAAGCCCGTGATAGTCACAGAGGTGGGCGGACTGCCGGATGTGGTAGAGGACGGCAGGACCGGGTATGTGGTAAAGCCGGAAAGTCCAGAGGCCATTGCAGAGGCAGCGCTTAAGTTCTTTCGGGAGGAACAGGCGGAATGTATGAGGGGGAATATCGAGAAGGAAGCTTACCGGTTCTCGTGGGAGAGGATGGGGGAAGTGGTGGAGAAATTTATGCAGGATTAATAGAATGAGTATTCATTAGAGTATTTATCTTGACACATATTATGTCGTATTCTATAATGACTACAATGCGTATTATTTCAGCGATTGGATTTTTAGTTTCAATATTCATTAATTCCTATAAACTCCAATAGACATAGAACTAAATTAGGAGCTTGTTTTCTAGCTTGAGGTATGCATTAAAATAGAAAATTGAAATAGGAAGTACATAGCGGATGAAATTGACTGATAAGGAATACAATAATTTGTTATGGCAAAAGAATAGATTAAAAAATATTTATGATGTTTTGGTACTATTATTTTCATATATAGATGGGAAAAGTAAGAAAAAGTATCGCGCTAAATATATTAAATTTTTACACATGCATCCTGGCTATTGGGAAAAATTAGAATTATTAAATAACGAATTCTTAGAGGAAATGATTTCATTTCCTGTTTTTATAGATAAATTTTGGGAATTGCTGACTCAAGAGAATATTCGGTATTATGCATTTAAGATGCTTTTTTCCTATGAACATTATTTCAACGAGGACTATAAAGTTCTTAAACCAGAGATTCAAAAAAGTCTGCATTGCAAAATGTCTCTTTTTGGTCCAATGAATACAGTCCAAGACAAATATTTATTATATAGGATGCCTTACGGGCATTTTTTTAAGGATTATAATCGCAGCAGACCTGAAAAATCACAGATCCGTTTTATGGATCAGAATGAGTTTGACCGAATTGATGATCGTATTAAGTCATATAAGATAATTGATACAAATAAATTTAGTGATAGAGTAGAAGTCGTAGGCTATAGTGAGACCAGATACACTTTGCCACAAAAACTAAAAATAGCGCTTATTCCAGTGTCACCCTGTAAATGGTTTAAGGAAATACCTCTTTCTAATGAGGACGAAAAATATCTTGGTATTAATGAAGATGAAAAGATTGGTAATGTAGTTGATATTGTTATAGCTGATGACGAAAAATATACAGACAGCATAAACAATGCCTATATTCATATTTTAGAAAGATGCATTGAAGAAAATATACAAATTGTTGTTTTTCCGGAACTGGCTGGTAATAGGAATACATTGGATGTTGTTAGCGGTTTTTTAGCCCAACATATGGCAAATGCTGAGAATTCTTTGGAATTAATATTTCTAGGATCTTGCTCAAATAATGTGAGAAATGAAGGTATATTACTGAATGGTTCGGGAACTGAATTATTGAAAGTTACAAAGAAACATGCTTATAAAAAAGTGAAAGAGGGCGTATTATATCGTGAAAAACTTATTGATTTTGACGCAGAGATTACATTGATAGATATACCTGGGTTAGGCAGAATGCAGTATTTAATATGTAAGGATGGATTGAACACAGCATCACAAAATGCTCTCTGGTCCATATTCGAAATATCGTTTTCTGTTATTTCTGCTTATTCAGAATCCCTTAGTCATTTTAAGAATTTAGGCAGCTGTTTTAGTACACAATATGGGGGAATACAGATTGTGTCTAATGCATGCGAAAGCCGAATGGGTAAATACAAGATAGAGGATCATCCGAAATTGGAATTGGGAAATGTGATTATTCCCTGTGCATGCGCTAATGATATGAGTGTAGATAAAGCAATTCAAAAATACGAAACCGTTGATTATTGCTGGAATGAATGCAGAAAAAAAGCGAAGATTGGATCTTGTATACGGGTTGTAAGTATTTTTCCGAACGAAGAAAGTGAAATCAAAGAATTAAGAATGTCTTTGGATAATATTATTTTATAGACAAACCGATAAGAATATAGTAGAATAAACATGTTACCTGTTTGTTACATGACGGAGGAAGATATGGACAAAAACTATAATGTAGTAAAGACAAATCTTTTAGAGGATTTGAATAACGTAATGAACGGGGGCGATATTCAGTCAATACAGCAGATGGCAAATCAATTTGTCCGGGTAGTGAAAGAGGGTGTCATTAGCCAGCAATATGAGCAGATGCATGAACTTCTGTGCAGTAATCAACGGCAGCTTGAAGCATGGGGAAATCTCTTGAAGCTTGATGCAAGCCTGATGAATTATAAGATATATGTATATGCAGTTTATTGGACAGTCGAGAGGTTGGCTGAAGAACTGTATCAGGCGCAGAAAAAGTTGCGGCAGATAGATGAAATCAATATAAAGATAGATCAGTTGAGAAAATCAACTCATTTTTATCCTCTTTTGCAGATATTAGCTGAAAAGGGAGAGGTCTCGCAGGGAGACATTGCAAGGTATTTGAACATTTCCAGCAATGCTCTATCTAATTTTCTTAGAAGAAATGAAAAGTATCATTTATGGCAGCATGAAAAATATGGGAAGTACAATTACTATTATCTAACGAACACAGGAAAACAATATTATAAGGCATCATATAGCAATAACTTGATGTCAAAAGCACCTGATATGCACACTTTGACAGTTTTAACATTAGAAGCGGTATTAAAAGAATTAAATGTAAGCGATCCAAACGCAGAAAATGTTTTTCATTATATTAATGAAAAACTAGGAAGCTCTCAAGCTGTACTAGGGAGTGAAATAGAAAAGGCAATGGTCAGAAAAATATTTCGCAGGGCAGAACAAAAAAGAAGAGAGCACGAAAATTATTATACAGATATGTTAAAGTATGAAGAAGAGAGTCAAATATATGATTTAGATCGGGAAGACTATAAAATATATGATGATTTCATTAACCAATACGCATATATTTGATGAATCAATTTAAGGAGATAAAATGGACGGGAGAAATAGCTTAAATCTAAGTATAGACGAATGCATTCGAGGAATTACTGATTTGATTGGTAAATCAGATAAGGTTTCAAATGTTATATTAGAATTTGATGACGACAGTTATAAAGCATATGAAAAGCAGAAAGAATTGCTGATCAAGAGTATATGCAATGTAACAAGGATAGACTTGAAGACGCCTGATTTTGAGCAGTTTTATAAGATTCTCCCAGATATTGATTTTTGGGAATCTATTAAGCAAATTGTCGAAAGAAGGACAAGAAATTATTTAAATGCTATCTCTTATAATAAACTGGAAACAGAAGAAAAAGTGCTTTTATTAAAAAAATGTTTTAATCTAGTATTCATAGAGAGAGAGAATCGTGATTTTATTGTACATCAATTTGACGATGAAAAAATAGCAAAAACACTATATGGAATCATAATGGAAAGTGAATTTGCTATTATTACGCTTTATGTATCCCGACGCCGTTTTATTATGGGAATGGAAGAATCCTATGGGTTAACGGAAAATGATGCAGCATATATTTGGGATCTTTTCGAAAATAATTTAGATGTAGTAGAGAAGCATGAATATCATAAGCGTATGTTTGTTCTTCATGAAAAGATAGATGAATTAACAAGCACTGTAGATGAAGTACAGGAGGAGTTTGATACGTTGTTATCTATACTCTCAGAGGGTGAAGATTGAATATTTATGACAGGAAATTCGCTCTGTCACATTCTTTCATCCGCCGCTCCAGCTTTTCAGTCACATGATATTTCTCTACAAAAAAACGTATTATATCGATCAATTGAATCAAAAAGTAGGCGGTAACAAGATGGTTTTTACGCAGCATTGGTATGATTACGGTATTGCGGACAAATCCCTTCCCGGGAGGTACGACATTGAATGCATTCTGTATATATAAGATGCTGTCACAGTTGCGGAGCTCTTTTATTCTGCGGATGGTTTTGTGCCTTTTAAGCGCTGCCAGGTTGTCCAATTGCAGTAGTGCATTTCGACATTGTTGTACATAAATATATTGACTTATAATTTCAGATGAGACATTGTTTTCGGCAAGAACTTTTGTGACATAGTTTATAAGGCTGCGCTGCCTTGATTCTAAATCGTTCAGATATCTCCCTACGCTTCGATGCATTTCTGAATCCATATTGGTAGTCCAATAGTATAAGATGTCCGATAAGGTAGAGATTCTGTCGGCTTGCAAAAAGAGCTGCAGCAACAGGATGAAATCATCTTCGTAATTGACAAAGCCGTAAAATCTCATTTTCTTTTCATCTATGAGTTGCTTGGATATAATGCATTTCCATATGGCGGTGTAAATGCTGATATCCTTATTGTCATATATCGTAAAGCCCTTGAAGAGCATTGGCAGAAGTAATTTTTCCCTTATTGTCTGTTGTTCGAATACGTCATCTGTAAATTTCTCAAAAGCTACCCGTCCGCCGTTCTTTTTCTGCCTGTAACAGCCGCAGATAGCTGCCTGACTGTGATCCGTTATAATGCGGTCTATCATTTTTCGGTACATTTCATGAGAAACTTCATCATCCTGATCACAGAAGCCGATATATTCGCCGGTTGCATGATCGAGGCCGTAATTTCTCGCATCAGCAATACCGCCGTTTTCTTTGTGATATACTTTTATACGGGAATCTGACTCTTCCAGCTTTTTACATAAAGCAAAAGATCTGTCAGTGGAACCGTCGTCGATCAGAAGCAGTTCCAGATTTCGGTAGGAAGAACTTAAAAGATTCCGGACTGTTTTTTTAATGTGTTTTTCGCCGTTATAGATGGGAACGATAATACTTAGCTTCGGATTTACTGTCATAAGTGGATGCAGCCTCCAAAATAATGGAAATAAATATCTTGTGGAGCAGATTTATCATAGCATGAAATGCCGAGCTTTGCAATTTTGTGGAGATAAATTTGAAATCGAAATGTCTCAAAAACACAAAATGAAAAACATCAAAAACATAAAACAAAATGTATTATAAGTGTGCGGTCTTTACACGTTTATTATATTTTGCTATACTCATATTGTAATAATCAATAGCAACTGTAATAGAAAGTAGGTGATTAAATGCCCACTAATGGCGAGATTGTTAAAGATGTAGTTGAGCAGTTCCAAAAGGTGCAGGCACATATGAAAAACGCTAAAGAAGAGAATGCGTCAAAAACCTATGAAGGATTAAAGAAAGATTATAAATCTTTAAAGGCAATATTAAATTCTCTGGGCGTGAATCTGACAGATATTGACGAAATAAAAGAATAGAACTAGATTTAAGGCGTAGAGTCTGGCGTATAACAAACACGGCTCTGCGTCTTATTGATTATGATAAAAAAAATCAGGAAATAAAATATGAAGAAGATTTCAGAACAACAGGGAACAACTAAGGTGCAGACAATGCCATTGATCTCGATTATAGTGCCGGTATATCAGGTAAAAGAATATATCGAAGAATGCGTGGAATCCCTGTTAGCGCAGACCTATACCAATCTGGAGATTCTGCTGGTGGATGACGGCAGTACCGATGGCTCGGGAGCGATGTGCGACGAATATGCAGTTAAAGACAGCAGGGTGCGGGTGATACATCAGGAGAATCAGGGGCCTTCCGTAGCCAGAAATCAGGGACTGGATCATGCGAGAGGTGAGTATGTAGCATTCGTGGACTCCGATGATGTGGTGATGCCTGATTTTATAGAGACATTATTCGGAATCTTGAATAAATATCAGGCGGATATCGCAGCCTGCGCATATATCAAGTGCAGTACAGATGATTTGATTCATATCAGAAACGGAGTGCTCTATATCGATAGTAACGACAATAAAGAAATATGTATGACCTCAGAGCAAATGCTCCGCCAGTGGCATGGAAAATATAAGAAGTGGGAAACAGTTGCCTGGAATAAGCTGTATCGGAAAAGTGTTTTGAATGGAGGAAATGGAGTAGCAGCGATACGTTTCCCGGTTGGAAGGAAACTGGAAGATGTGTTGATGAGTCATTTGATGGTTGCCAATGCGGCAAGGGTTGTGTTGACTATGAGAAAACTGTATTTGTACAGAACCACACCAAATAGTCGTGCATACCAATCCAGAATGGCGAAACTTATGGAAGAGAATCTTCGCGCCCAGAGGGAGCGGATGGCCTTTTTTAAAGAGAGGCGGTATTGGATGGCATACTTTAATCTGCTCGTGGGATACATGCTGCATTTGGCGTGGTTTGAATGGAAGAGGATGAAACAACGCAAATGAAGGAAGAGGGGATGCTTGACAGAACATATTTATAATTGATAGAATATTATGTTAAATATTTTTAATATTTACAGAAAAAATAGTTTTCCGTAATCAAATGGAGCGGAGATTTTTATGGCAGAGAATAAATACGCGATAGTAATAGTAACTTACAATCGCGAACAACTGCTGCGTGAATGTATTAAACGGGCAGCAGATCAGACAGTGGACGCCGCAAGTATCATTATAGTGAATAATGCATCGACTGATGGAACCCCGATTTTTCTTGAAACGTTAGAAAAACAGGATCGGATTTATGATATTATAAATCTTCCCCAAAATATAGGCGGGGCAGGCGGATTTGCCAGAGGGATTGAGCGAGCGATAGAGAAAGATGTAGAATGTGTGCTGATCATAGATGATGATGCCATGCTTGCACCGGATTATATGGAATTGCTCCTTCGTGCAAGACAGTCCAACCCTCAGTATAAGGCCTTTGCCGGGACTGTCAAAGTAAATGGACGAATTGATACTTTTCATAGAAGATCGATATCAAAAATAGGAATGTTGTTAAGAAATTATGGGGAAGAAAAATACCGATCCCAGTACTTTACATGTGAAATTGCTTCCTTTTGTGGTATGTTGTTGGAGAAGGAGTTAATTGAGCAAATAGGATTGCCGTATCCCGGATATTTTATTTGTCATGACGATGCAGAGTATTCCCTGCGAATTAGGAAATATACTAAATTCCTGGTAGTGACAGGGGCAGTATTGGATCATAAGACGAAACCGTATGATATGGTTTATCCGAGAAGGTACGATTGGAAGGATTACTATTCCACCAGAAATCGCATTCTTATGCTGAAGGAGCATGGGACGATTATTGACAGAGCGATTAATGCAATCGATCTGTTTATCCATGTGAGATTCAGGAACCGGTTATTCAGAACTATTAAAAGAGATCGATATGATTGGAAATATGAAAATGATATTACAAAAAAGGCAATCAGGGACGCCGACAATATGGACTTGAAAATAGGAGAAGAAAATGGAATTGCAGCGGATATTATTCCCGAAAGCCGAAAGATGTGAAGAAAATGATTTGAGAAGTTGAAAATATATCTGGGGCGTTTTACATGCAATATAATGAAAGAAGCATTTCTAGTAAAAAATAGAAAAAGAAATCAGAATCTTGCGAATACCGTAAATATATGCCACAATAATAAACAAGTAATCAGAAAACGATAAATAAAAAAGAGGCCGATATTAAGAAAATGAAACACATAAAAGAGATATTTATGTATACAGATATGATTAAAAGCCTTGTAAAGCGCGATTTGAGAGGCAAATATAAAGGCTCGGTGCTAGGATTTTTGTGGACATTTATTAATCCGTTATGTCAGATTATAGTATATATCATTGTTTTTTCTATGATAGTAAAAACTAACTTGGAAAATTTCTATGCCTATATAATAGTGGGTATGATGCCATGGTTTTTCTTTGATATGTCATTGCGTCAGGGATCTGGGTGTGTCCGTTATCAAGGGGAAATGATAAAGAAAATATATTTTCCGAGAGAAGTGCTGCCACTGGCATGTGTAACATCAAATTTTATTAATATGCTGTTTTGCTATATTATAGTGTTTGCAATTCTGATTATCTCAGGGATAGGACTAAGTTTCAAAGCTCTGTTTTTTTTGCCGATGGTGATGATGGTAGAGTATGTTTTGGTGCTGGGATTTACTTTGATAGTATCAGCGGGTACAGTGTATTTTAAGGATTTAGAGCATATAGTGACAGTGATATTAATGGCATGGATATATCTTACTCCCATTCTATTTTCTATGGATGTCATACCGGAAAAAATGGTATGGATATTTAAGTGCAATCCAATGACACCGATTATAGAGGCATATCATAATATTTTATATTGGAAATGCATGCCAAAGGGAAGAGAATTATTGTATTCAATGGTATGGGCCATGGTGATACTTATTGTCGGTGAATTAACTTTTGCCAAGTTAAATGATAACTTTGCGGAGGAGTTGTGATGTCAGATCAAAATATAATACAAGTTTGCAATATAGGAAAAGTATTTAAAGTGTATTTTGATAAGGGCTCAACTTTAAAGGAAAAAGTAATATTTGCAAACAGAAATAAGTATGAAAATAGAGAAATATTAACGGATATCAGTTTTGTGATACCTAAGGGACAGGCAGTAGGATTTATAGGAAAAAACGGATGTGGAAAAAGTACAATATTAAAATTATTGAGCCGGATTCTAAAACCCAATAAAGGCAGTATATCCATTAATGGACGTGTGTCGAGTCTCATAGAGCTTGGTGCAGGTTTTCATCCGGATATGAGTGGACGGGAGAACATTTATATTAACGCTTCAATCTTTGGCTTGAAAAAAGAAGAGATAGATGAAAAAATAGACGATATTATAGAATTTTCTGAATTAGGTGAGTTTATTGATAATCCTGTAAGGACATATTCATCAGGCATGTATATGCGCTTGGCTTTTTCTGTGGCAATCAATGTAAATGCGGATGTACTGTTAATAGATGAGATACTTGCAGTGGGAGATGTGAGTTTCCAGAAAAAGTGTTTTCAGAAATTAAATGATATCAAGAGAGAAGGGGTTACTATTGCAATCGTATCCCATTCAATGGAACAACTATATAATATATGCGATCGACTGCTTTGGGTTGAAAATGGCGTAATACGTGAAGATGGTGAGCCGCGTCTGGTAGGGATGCATTATCTGGATTCCATGGAGGACGAGCGAGTGGAGCATCTTGCAAATCAGAGCAGGGAAAGTTTTAAGGATGAGCGCAGACATTCTATTTTGGATTTGACCAAGAATGTTCATCCGGATGCGAGAAGGGATGGCACGCAGGAAGTATATTTTACAAAGGTAATATTAGAGAATGAAAGTGGGGAAGAATGTCACTACTTCAATACAGGTGATCAAGCAGTTCTGAAAATACGGTACAAAACAAATCATGATGGCATAAAAGTAAACTTTAATATGGACTTTGTCAGTGACAATTGGCAATATTGCTACGGCAGTTGTTTCGCTAAGCCGGGGGATGATCTTCCGATTTTGAAGAGCGAGGGTGAAGTGCAGTTTAGAATAGATAAACTTATGCTTCTACCGGGTAAATATTATCTGGATATCGGTATAAACGGTGAACATGGCGAACTGTATGATAATGTCAGAAATATTATTCAGATAAAGATAAGGGATTATGTGAGTGATGAATTTGGGCCATGTACTTTCTCACATAAATGGAGTATCAATGACTAGGGAGTGATTGTAAAATGAAATATGATTATTTAATAGTAGGAGCAGGATTATATGGAGCTGTGTTTGCATATGAGGCAAATAGGCGAGGAAAGAAATGTCTTGTAGTGGAAAAGAGAAATCATATAGCGGGGAACATATATTGTGAGGAAATACATGATATACAAGTTCATAAATATGGTGCGCACATATTTCATACATCAAACAAGGAAATATGGGACTATGTGAACCAGTTCGCAGAGTTTAACAATTATATTAATTCGCCGATTGCAAAATATAAGGACGAGCTGTATAATCTTCCTTTTAATATGAACACATTCAGTAAAATGTGGGGGATATCTACGCCACAGGAAGCAAAGGAAATTATCAATAATCAGATAAGAGAACTAAATATAACAAACCCACAGAATCTGGAGGAACAGGCATTGTCTCTAGTGGGTACAGATGTATATGAAAAGCTGATAAAGGGATATACAGAAAAGCAGTGGGGGCGTGAGTGTAAAGAACTTCCGGCATTTATCATAAAGAGACTGCCTTTAAGATTTGTGTATGACAATAACTATTTTAATGATAGATACCAAGGGATACCAATCGGCGGATATACCAAAATAGTAGAGAAAATGCTCGAAGGTATAGAGGTTAGATTGAACACAGATTACTTGGTCAATAAAGAGACGTTGTGTGATGTAGCCGATAAGGTTATATATACTGGTATGATAGACCAATATTTTGACTATAGGTTAGGGGTGTTGGAATATCGTTCTGTACGTTTCGAGACAGAGGAATTAAATCTGGAAAACTATCAGGGGAATGCTGTGGTGAATTATACGGAAAGAGATGTACCTTACACACGTATAATCGAACATAAACACTTTGAATTCGGGAAACAGCCAAATACTATTATATCGCGGGAATATTCCAGTGAATGGAAAAAAGGTGATGAGCCATATTATCCTGTAAATAATGATAAAAACGATGCACTATATGCAGAATATAAAAAGCTGGCGGACAGCGAAGGAAAGGTTATCTTTGGCGGTCGCTTAGGTGCATATAAGTATTATGATATGGATAAGGTGATAGATGCAGCCTTGCAAATGTGTAGAGAAGAGTTGATATAGGAGGAAAGGTTGTGCTTGATGGCACAATCTTGCAGATTGGGAAAGGAGCATGGTTACAAAGATGGAAATACAGAAGATTTTGTTCCCGCAAATAGGAAGATGCACTGAGAAAGAATTATATTTCAGATTAGACAGATCTGAGCAGGGATTACGTGAAGAAGTAAAGACTCAGTACTCATATGAGCATCAGATCATAGAGTTTGATAGACGTGGAAAGGTTTGGTTTGACACCTATTTTAATGGATTGACCATAGAAAAATGGTTAAAGTATACGGCAGTAAAAGAGGTATCGCTGAAAGTAAAAATATCCGGTAAGTTTAAGGTAATACTTATTAATAAGGAAAGGATAAATACTGATATATTCGAGAAGACGTTATGTGAGCAAATCATAGAGTCTGATGTGCCCGGGGAGTTTATATTGCAGTATAAGGATGGAAGCGGTAAAGGAATGTATACCTTTGGCTTGGAGGCACTGGAAGACGACAGCAAATATTATGGCGGCGCATATATTGCAGATATTGATGAAAAAGATATCAGGAATGTAAAGGTTGGTATCGGAATCTGTACATTTAAGAGAGAAGCCTTTATAGAGAAGAATATAAGAATATTGAATGAAACAATTCTTGAGAATGAGCAGTCACCTTTATTTAGTCATTTGGAAATATTTATAGCAGATAATGGAAAAACTTTGGATGTGGGAAGACTGCAGTCGGATAACATACATATCTATCCTAACAGAAATCTTGGCGGAGCAGGCGGATTTACAAGGGATATGATAGAGATGATACAGAATAATGATAAGTATCAGGTCACACATGTGCTTTTGATGGATGATGATGTTGTCATTGAGCCGGAAGCTTTGGTAAAGACATATATATTGCTTTCATTGATCAAGGATGAGTACACAGAGGCATTTATAGGCGGAGCAATGTTACGCATTGATCAGCAATATCAGCAAGTGGAATCGGGCGCTGTGTGGAATGGCGGTAATTTGAACTCTCTAAAGCGTGGATTAGATTTGCGCCTTTGTGATGAATGTCTGTATAATGAAGTAGAGGAGTATTCTGAATTTAATGCATGGTGGTATTGTTGTTTCCCAATAGAGATAGTGAGGGATGACAATTTACCGCTCCCTATTTTTATTCGTGGGGATGATTTGGAGTATGGCCTCCGGAATATGAAGAAACTTATACTGATGAATGGCATTTGCGTATGGCATGAGCCGTTTGATTATAAATACTCATCATTTCTGGAGTATTATATCATGCGCAACCAACTGATAGACAATTCTTTCCATTGTCAGTGGTATGGGAAAAAGCAGTTAAACAAAACGATGTTTAAACATTGCGTACAGGAAATTATGTTTTATCGATACAAGAATGTAGATTTGTATCTGCAGGGTATCAAAGATTTTTTGAAGGGTCCCAAGTGGCTGATGGAGCAGGATGGGGAAGTGCTGCATAAAAAAATCATGTCAGTGGGATATAAAGGGCAAGACCTTGAGGAACTGCCCATGGGATTAAATTATCCGGTATACGAAAAAAGTCTTAAAAAGTATAATACAATTATAACGAATATAAAACGGAATTTGTCATTTAACGGTCTTTTCCTTCCATCCAAAGGTGAAAATGTGGTTTCTATGTCTGCGGCAAAAACATCTCAGTTTTATCGGAAAAAGAGAGTAATGCACTATGATGCAGCTGGGAAAAAGGCATTTATCACGGAACGCTCATTAGGAAAATCAATGAAGTATTTAGCAAAAACGATAGCTATGTTATTTGTGATTTCGTTTAAATTAACGAAGGCTCAGCAAGCCTATCGTGAGGATGGCCTGGAACTCAGAACTTTAGAATTTTGGAAAGGATATTTGGAGATCTGATTATGAAAAAAGGGAAAATTGCCGTTGGCATAATAATTGTATATTGTGCTATGGTGTTTGGCATTTATTTAGGAAAAACAGGATTTTTTGGCACGGCTTTTCATGTTACGGGAGCGAAGATGGAAGAAGTAAGTGATACTGTAGATATAACAGTAGGAGAGAATTTAAGCTTTACAAGTGATACTGATACCGATATTTTGTCACGTCATTCATTGCCCAGTTTGGAAAGAATGGAAAAAGGTGATCAGGATCAGTATGTCAATAATTTACAGGTGATTAAAAAGGTAGAGCTTTTGGGAGTAGGAAAAAGAGATTTTCTTTATCCTGAGATAAGGATGTCTGATATTGAGAAAAGGGTCAACGTTTCAAATGAAGGATATAATATAGGTGGTAATAAAGTCGTTTTTCAGGGAACTACTTCAGAGGAACTGCAGCAGGTGATAAACGATAATCCAAACAATATTGTTGATATTGTTACAGATCGGATAGAGCTTCATGAAACCATAAGTATACCGGGCAATACCATTATTAATGGTAATGGAGTGAAATTTACGGGCAATGGTATACATTATGGATTTATATGCGAGAATGTATCAAATATTTATATTAATGATATCTGTATCGAGGGAAACATAGATTATGGCATATATTTTGTGGATTGCAATGATATCAGTGTGACATCGTGCAAGATAAACGGATTGCTGCAGAAACCAATTTGCATAATAGGAACGGCAAATGGGATATCTGTTTGCAACAATGAGATGAATAATAATCAAGCGGGAGGACTCTATATAGCGGGTAATGTTTCTAATGGAATTATTGAGTCGAATAATATTAAAAACAATGGTGGTACCTCAAACTGGATGGCTGGTATAGTGCTGACTAATGTGTTATCGAATGATAAACGCAATATATGGGAAACTTTTGATGATGCACATCATTTTCCTTATAAAGAGAATTTGTATGCTCAATTGGATTGCCCGCATGAGATTATTGTGAGGGATAATCGAGTGATGTATAATAATGCGTCAGGAATTTATTCAGATGGCGCATTTTTGTGTTATATTTTAAATAATACAGTATATCAAAATGATAAGGAAGGTATTTGTCTTGATTATGGAACAATAGGTTTTTACCTAAAAGAAAATGTTTTTAAAGGAAATGGCAGGAGAATACGCCAGACTGACGAAGATTTGAGAATGGATTTTGTGTTGGATGCAGGAAGGATGGAAGATGGGTCGGCAAAGTCGAAACTCCCGGGAGTTTCACTGGATAATACAGCGTATAATATTTTGGAAAATAATGTTGTATCTAATAACTATGGTGGTGGCATAAAAATGGTACGTACCACTGTAAGAACATTGATTATGGAAAATATTGTGAAAGATAATAATATGGGACAGAATGATATTTTTCATTTTTTTGGAATCGAGATAGGCGCGGCTGTTGCTGATGTGGAAAGTACGGATATGGATTTCACGCCTGATTATGAAAATATCATATGTAGAAATAGTATAAATGGTAATCATTATTCAGGCGTTTTTGTAGGTGAGGAATGCTATGTGAATGACATATTTGATAATGTTATCATGGAACCACAAATGTTTGCTGTAGAGTCCATTAGTTATAAGTTTAATAGCATAGTCAACAATATTTCAAATGCTGGGATTAGGAATGAGCAACAATAGAGGGGGAGCGAGATGAAATTTGGTAAAAAAGAAATCCGGATTCCGTTTAAGTATGTTATACTAATTGCAATGTTATACCTTATAATTCCAATATGTATATTCTTTATTGGATGGACGAAATTATATATAGGTCTACCATTGGCAATTTTCTTGTTTTTTGCTCTATTTAGATTTTATGTCAGCACATATAAAGAAAGTGTGGATCAAATCAGTGTTCCTGGTATGCATTTGATTTTCATAGCTTTATTTTTTGCATTATGGGTATGGTCAACTGGAATAGGAAATTTTTTTGTTAGCGCATATGATCATCCATGGCGAACAGCGATGTTTAGAGACTTGATTAATTATGACTGGCCGGTTATATACCCTGAGACAGGAAATGCTTTTGTGTATTATTTGTGCTATTGGATGGTTCCGGCATTATTTGGAAAACTATTCGGATGGGTAGCAGGCAATGCCGTGTTATTATTATGGACATATATAGGAGTTTTAATAGTATTTTTCATATTGTTGCATATTTGCAGTGCATCTAATTCTAAAACAATGTGGACTGTTGCTTTAATGTTATTTAGCTGGAGTGGACTCAATATTATAGCTTCAATTGTAGCACAGATATTAAATTTGAATTTATATGAGTTTGAATTGGGAAATTTTATAAGTTGGTGTGATAAAATGTATAATGGTTATTCATTTAATTTTTATTACCGTACCAATCAAGATGCGTTGATGGAAATATATAATCAGGCAACTCCTTTGTGGATAGCGACTCTCATTGCCTTG
The DNA here is from genome assembly GCA_029067085.1 of Lachnospiraceae bacterium. Classification (GTDB taxonomy): domain Bacteria; phylum Bacillota; class Clostridia; order Lachnospirales; family Lachnospiraceae; genus UBA3282. The sequence goes on from JAIEFE010000021.1 coordinate 74,054, forward strand.
GATAATAGGAAAAGAATTGGAAATTACGCATTTATTGGAATGTGTTTGATTCCATTTGCACCGATTCCATTTATGGGTTTATTTATTTTATTTATAACATTTTTTATTCATGAAATTATTGATAAAAGAGAGTTTAAAAGGGTTTTTAAAAGTGCATTTAGCATGCAAAATATAATTGCTATATTGGCTATAGCACCAATATTTTTATTATTTTATACATGTAATAGTACAACACAAGGCGGTGAAGGTGGTGGGTTAATGCTGCTACCACTTGAATTATTTGATAGACAAAGGATTTTTATGCTGGTAGCTTTTTGGCTTTTTCAATTTGGAATAGTGGCAGCATTGATCTATTCAGAATATCGGAAAAAATATTTGTACTATGTAGTTGTGATATGGCTAATGCTTTGCCCATTAATTGAGTTTGGAAAGAGAGGGGGGCGCGATTTTTGTATGAATGCATCGCTGCCTGCATTATTCCTACTAATGAGCATGACAATAAAGTATATAAACAAAAATATAGTAGGCAAGATATTGACAACCAGAAATGCGATACTAATATGTGTACTTTTGTTATCATCAATGAGTGCTATTGGAGGAGTTGCGTTAGAGTTAGATCAGATAGGAAATATAGGAAAGTTTCCTATTGTCGACGATCGGGTATATACTTTATCTGACAAAGAAGCAGACAAATATGAGAACTTTTTGGTATCCGAGTGGGGACAATCAGTGTTTTATCAATATATTGCGAAATAGAGGGATGACGAGGAGATTGTGATGAAAGTAGTATTATTAGCCGGCGGTTATGGTACACGTATCAGTGAGGAAAGCCACTTGAGACCAAAGCCAATGATTGAAATAGGCGGCAAGCCTATTTTATGGCACATCATGAAAGAGTATTCTTATTATGGATTTAATGAATTTATCATATGCTGTGGCTATAAACAGCATATCATTAAAGAATGGTTTGCAAATTATTATCTCCATAATAGCGATATCACATTTGATTTCACGAAAGAGAATCATATGGAGGTTCATACAAATGTTGCAGAGCCGTGGAAAGTTACGCTGATTGATACCGGCCTGAATACCATGACAGGCGGCAGGATAAAAAGGGTTCAACCCTATATTGGCGACGAGACGTTCATGTTGACATATGGAGATGGTGTTTCTGATGTAAATATTGCAGAATTATTGGATTTTCATAGATCACATGGTAAAATGGCTACAATGACAGCCGTAAATGTTGGGCAGCAGTTTGGAGTGCTTGATATTGAGCGGGACGGAAGAATCAGCAAATTCAGGGAGAAAAGCAAAACGGACGGCGGCGTGGTTAATGCCGGATATATGGTGCTGAATTCAGAGATATTTAATTATATTGAGGGAGATGCCACTGTCTTTGAACGTGAGCCAATAGAACGTGTTGCAGCAAACGGTCAGCTGATGGCTTATATGCATCACGGATTTTGGAAATGTATGGATACACAGAGAGATAGACAGAAGCTTGAGGAAATGATCGCGTCCGGCAATGCGCCATGGATGGTTTGGACGAAATAGACGTGGAGGATATAGTTATGTTTGAGAATAAAACCGAAGAACAGGCAAAAAAAGAAATATTGGATATGGTAGCAGAATACTGTGTCACTTACCACAATCAAAAAAAAGAATTTATGCCCGGTGATAGAATTACATATGCTTCAAGGGTGTATGGCAGTGAAGAAATGTGTAATCTTGTAGATTCTGCACTTGAGTTTTGGCTTACATCAGGAAGGTATACAGAAGAGTTTGAACGAGAATTTGCAAAATACTTAGGAGTAAAATTTTGTTCTCTTGTTAATTCCGGCTCCTCAGCGAATTTAAACGCTTTTATGGCACTTACATCTCCTCTGCTTGGAGAACGGCAGATTAGGCCGGGAGATGAGATGATCACAGTTGCGGCAGGCTTTCCGACGACGGTTACGCCTGCTATTCAGTATGGAGTTGTGCCGGTTTTTATTGATGTGACGATTCCGCAATACAATTTAGATGTATCTCAACTTGAAGCTGCATTGTCGGACAAGACTAAAGTAGTCATGGCAGCACATACTTTGGGAAATCCCTTTAATCTGGAAGCTGTAAAAGGATTTTGTGATAAGCATAATCTGTGGCTGATTGAAGATAATTGTGACGCGCTTGGAACTACATATACATTGAATGGTGAAGAACGTCTCACGGGAACAATTGGCGATATCGGGACATCCTCATTCTATCCGCCGCATCATATGACGATGGGGGAGGGAGGAGCTGTTTATACAAATAATCCGCTTCTTCATAAGATTATCCGTTCGTTCAGGGATTGGGGACGTGACTGTGTGTGTCCCTCCGGAAAGGACAACCTTTGTGGTCATAGATTTGATAAACAGTATGGCGAACTACCGTTAGGGTATGACCATAAATATGTATATTCCCATTTCGGATATAATTTAAAGGCAACAGATATGCAGGCGGCAATCGGCTGTGCTCAGATCAAAAAATTCCCAAGTTTTGTTGAGAAGAGAAAACATAATTTTGACCGTTTAAAGGCGGCTCTTGTAGGTTGTGAAGACAAATTAATCTTACCGGAAGCATGTGAGAATGCAAGCCCGAGCTGGTTTGGATTTATGATCACATGCAAGGAAGGTGCAGATAGAAATAAGGTTGTTTCTTACATTGAGGAACATGGTATCCAGACACGTATGTTGTTTGCCGGTAATCTGACCAAGCACCCTTGTTTTGATCAGATGCGTGCGACGGGAGCGGGATATCGTATTGTGGGAACTCTGGAGAATACAGATAGGATCATGAGGGATACATTCTGGGTCGGTGTCTATCCGGGAATGACAGATGAGATGATTGATTATATGGCGGAGATGATTACGAACGCAATTGAGGATTGATGCGGGAGAGACAATTATGGCTGAAATTAGATTATTGGACTGTACATTGCGTGACGGCGGATATGTAAATGACTGGGAATTTGGGCACAATAACCTGATTAGTATATTTGAGCGGTTGGTGGACGCAGGAGTTGATATCATAGAGGTTGGATTTCTGGATGATAGAAGACCTTTTGACGTACACCGCAGTATTATGCCTGATACAGCATCGGCAGGGATAATATGGGAAAAAATATCCAAAAGACCCGGCATGGTCGTAGGTATGATTGACTACGGAACCTGTAAGATCAGTAATATACAACCGTGTTCAGAAAGTTTTCTTGACGGTATAAGAGTGATCTTTAAAAAACATATCATGAAAGAAGCGTTGGAATATTGTGCAGAAGTAAAGAAGCTTGGATATAAAGTTTTTGCACAGCTTGTTTCGATAACAAGTTATAATGATGATGAACTTTTAGAGCTTACAAAGCTTGTAAATGCTGTTAAGCCATATGCAGTGTCCATGGTTGATACTTATGGATTGCTGAAACCAAATGATCTGCTTCATTATTATGAAATATTAGATAAAAACGTATTACCAGAAATTCAGATAGGTTTTCATGCACATAATAACTTTCAATTGGGATATGCTAATGCCATTACATTCATGGAAAAGGAAACGGTACATGATATAGTGGTTGATGCTACTTTGTACGGAATGGGAAAAAGTGCAGGAAACGCACCTATCGAGCTTGTGGCAGGATATATGAATGAAAAATTTAATGCAGAGTATTATGTATCACCCATGCTTGAAGCAATAACAGAGAGTGTGATAAATTTTTATCTTAAGAATCCATGGGGATATCAGATGCTGTATTATTTGTCAGCAGCAAATAGATGCCATCCTAATTATGTCAGTGATTTATACGGAAAAGAAAACTTATCTATTACAAAAGTAAATAACATACTGAAACAGATTGAACCGGACGACAAGAAACTTTTATATGATAAGAATATTGGAAATACAGTATATGAAAGATTTGTAAACCGAAATATTAATAGTAAGGAGGCTTTGCATGATATAGCAGAAGCATTATCAGATAAAGCTTTGTTGCTGATGGGACCGGGAAAAAATATAAAACTTCAAAAAAGTTTGATTAAAGATTTTATTGCGAAAGAAGATCCGGTTATTATTTCAATTAATTATTTACCGGCAGATTATAGTGTGAACTATGTTTTTGTTACAAAACAGAACAGATATTTAGAGATGGCAGAGGATCTGTCAGATGTAAAAAACAAAGAAGTAAAAGTAATTGCCACTTCCAATATCGAAAATCGGAATAGCAGTTTTGAGCATATAGTGGACAGGACGCCATTATTGGATAAAAAGAGCACTATAACGGATAATTCATTTTTGATGCTGTTAAAGTTATTAAAGCAGGCTGAGATTAAGAAGGTAACGTGCGCAGGTTTTGATGGATATTCGGCTAAGAGCGACAATTATTTTAATCCTCAAATGGAATATTCTTTCGTAAAGGAAGAAGCATATAGATTGAATGCGTATATCAGAGATGTCCTTAATAGTGATTATAAGGATTTGGAGATACAGTTTTTAACATATTCGCATTATGTAGAGGAAGAAGATTGTTATAGCGGTGCATTTTGATAAGGAAGTGATACAGGGATGAAGAAATATGAGATCGCGGTTTTTGATGTAGATGGAACGCTCCTTGATACGACGGAAGGTGTACTGGCATCCGTAAAATATACGATTGATGAGATGAAATTTGCGCCATTAAGTGACGAACAGCTTCTCACATTTATAGGACCGCCGATACAGGATTCTTTTGCGAAAGCTTATCATCTGGAAGGAGATATATTACAGGAAATAGCAACCTGCTTTAGAAATAGATATAAAGATTATGAACTATTTAAAGCAGTGCCATATGATGGTATTTATAAGTTGTTTGATAAGCTTTCTGAAAAAGGAATAAAGATTGCAGTGGCAACTTATAAGAGGCAGGATTATGCTGAAGCAATACTTAAACATTTTGGTTTTGACAGATACACAAACAATTTGTGTGGAGCTGATCATGAAAATAAATTGAAAAAAGTGGATATTATCAGAAAATGCATGGATGATTTGGGCGTTTGTGACTACAGTAAGGCTGTTATGATTGGTGACAGCAGCCATGATGCAATAGGAGCCCGTGAGATAGGTATGGATTTTATCGGTGTTACATATGGTTTTGATTTTAAATCAATGTCAGAGGTATTTCAGTATGACGCAATAGGAGCGGTAGATTCGCCTATGAGCATATTACAGTTTTTTGAGGAGAATAACAAATGAAAATTAAGGTTGCAAAATATATATCAGAATTTTTTGTTAGTAAAGGCGTTACGGATATGTTTATGATAACCGGCGGGGCAGCAATGCATCTTAATGATGCTTTCGGACATCAGGACGGATTGAAGATAACATACAATCATCATGAGCAGGCATGCACCATAGCCGCTGAGGGATATACGCGTGAAACCGGGAAAATAGCGCCGGTGTGCGTAACCGGTGGACCGGGAGGAACAAACGCTATTACAGGAGTATTTGGCGCATATGTCGATTCCATTCCAATGTTTGTAGTGACAGGACAGGCAAAGAGAGAAACTACGATCTGGTCTACCGGTCTGCCGCTTAGACAGCTGGGGGATCAGGAAGTGCAGATTACAGATGCTGTCAGAACCATGACAAAATATGCTAAAATGATTACAGATCCCCGAAGTATACGGAAAGAAATGGAAAAAGCATGGTTTCTCATGCTGAATGGCAGGCAGGGGCCTGTATGGCTCGATATACCGGGCGATGTGGCGTCTGCAATGGTTGAGACAGATGATCTTGAAGCTTTTGATCAGCAGGCATATATAGATGAAAACTGGGCATCTTTTAATCAAGAGAATCCTGTATATGATAAAAAAGATACCGAGTATCTGCTTGACAGGGTATCCAAAGCAAAGAGACCTGTAATATTAGCTGGAACAGCGATCAGGCATGCAAATCAGCAGGATAAATTTATTAATTCGGTTGAAAAGCTGGGTATTCCTGTTGTCACAGCATGGGATGCGCATGATATTATATGGGATGAACACCCGTTATACTGCGGCAGACCGGGAACAGTAGGAACGCGTGCCGGTAATTTTATCATTCAAAATGCGGATTTATTAATCGTGTTGGGGTGCCGAATGAATATCCGTATGATAGGTTATAATTTTGGCGATTTTGGTAAAAACGCTTATAAAATAGTCGTAGATATAGATGATGCTGAATTACATAAACCTACAGTTCATGTTGATTATCCAATTCATGCAGATTTGAGGGATGTTCTGGAAGATATCAATAAGTCTGACTATCAGAGAAATGAGGAACATCAGGAGTGGGTTGACTGGTGCCGTAATCTTAACAAAAAATATCCTGCCACATTACCGGAGTATTACAATGACGAAAACGGTTTAAATCCCTATGTATTTATGACAGAGTTTTTTAAGGAGCTGAATGAGGACGAATCTATAGTGTGTGGTAATGGTTCTGCCTGTGTTGTCACATTTCAGGCCGCTATGATAAAACGAAAGCAGCGTTTGTATACAAATTCAGGCTGTGCCGCTATGGGATATGGTTTTCCGGCAGCTGTAGGGGCATGTGTGGCAAGACCGGAAAAGAGAATAATCTGTATTGATGGTGATGGAAGTTTTATGATGAATATACAGGAACTGCAGACGGTTGTATTCAATAAACTGAACATGAAGATATTTCTACTTAATAATAATGGCTACCATTCCATCAGACAGACGCAGACAAATCTTTTTAAAGGACAGCCTTATGTAGGTATAGGCGGCGGATATGGGCTTAGCATACCGGATTTCTCGAAGGTAATTCCGGCATTTGATATTCCATATTATAGGATAGACAGTCTGGAAAATATTCACGACAAAATGAATGAGGTATTAAATACAGAGGGGCCGGTCTTCTGTGAAGTGTTTGTAGACTGGCATCAGGAGTTTGCACCGAAATCAAGCTCAAAGGTTTTGCCATCGGGCAAGATCGTATCAGCAGCAGTGGATGATATGGCTCCGTTTTTGGACAGGGAAGAATATGAGGGTAATCATATTAAATGAACCGTGTGATTATAACAGGACCAACAGGCGCTATTGGAATGGCGTTAACTGAATATCTGAGTGAAAGAAATGTACAAGTCATTGCTGTAGTCAGAGGCGACTCCGCAAGAAAAAGTCAGATGAGAGAGTCAGACAATGTGGCAATAGTTGAATGCGCTCTGACAGAAATGGCAGAACTGCCGCAAAGAGTCAGAGAAGCAATCAGACTGAAATGCTGGAGTGAAAATCATCCCATTGAAGCATTCTATCATTTAGCATGGGATGGTACATTTGGAGACAGCAGAAATGATATGTATCTGCAAAACAGGAATGTAAAATATGCATTAAATGCAGTTGATGCGGCGGCGGAGCTTGGGTGTGAAGTGTTTATTGGCGCTGGTTCGCAGGCAGAGTACGGAAGATATGAAGGGAAACTAAATGCAGAAGTTCCAACGTTTCCTGAGAATGGATATGGAATTGCTAAATTGTGCGCAGGACAGATGACGAGAATCCGGTGTGAACAGAAAGGAATAAGGCATATCTGGACTCGTATTTTAAGTGTATATGGACCCTATGATGGCAGCAGAACTATGGTAATGAGTATGATTGATAAAATGCTTAAAGGTGAGAGGGCATCTTGTACTAAGGGTGAGCAGATGTGGGATTATTTGTATTCAAAAGATGCTGCCAATATGATGTATCTTTTGGGATGTCATGGGGTTCATGGAAAGATATACTGTCTGGGGAGTGGTATGGTAAAACCATTGAGGGAATACATAGAGGCAATAAGGGATATTATCAATCCTGATGCTGAAATCGGCTTCGGGGATATAGAGTATTCACCTATGCAAGTCATGAACCTTTGCGCAGATATCAGTGAATTGCAGCAGGATACGGGTTTTGAAGTGCGATATAGTTTTCAGAACGGTATAATGGAAACCATTGAATGGGTTAGAGGTAAATAATAAATGAAAAAGATTAGTGTAATGATTCCATGTTTTAATGAAGAAGAAAATGTGAAGCAGATATGTTATGCTGTGAAACAAATTTTGGAGACGGAATTAAACCAATATGATTATGAAATTCTATTTATTGATAACGATTCCAGTGATAAAACCAGAGATTACATTAGGGAATTATGCAGTGAGAATAGCAATGTAAAGGCAATATTTAATGCTAAAAATTTTGGACAGTTCAATTCACCATATTATGGTATGTGCCAGACAACAGGCGATTGTACGATTACAATGTGTTGCGATTTTCAGGATCCGGTAGAAATGATACCTAAACTTGTAAAGGAGTGGGAAAAGGGATATAAAATAGTATGTGCAATAAAAGCGACAAGCAAAGAAAACAAAATTATGAGATTTTTAAGAACATGCTATTATAAAGTGATTAAGAAAATGTCAGAGGTTGACCAGATAGAACATTTTACAGGATTTGGGCTGTATGACAGAAGCTTTATTCAGGTTTTACGAGAATTAGAAGATCCAACTCCTTTTCTTAGAGGAATTGTTGCAGAGCTTGGCTACAAGCGCAAAGATATCCCTTATGAGCAACAAAAAAGAAGAGCAGGCAAAACACATAATAATTGGTTTACATTATATGATGCCGCAATGTTGAGTTTTACTTCTTACACAAAAGCTGGTCTGCGCCTGGCGACTTTACTTGGCTTTTTTACAGCTGCTATTAGCATGGCGATCGGAGTTGTTTATCTTATATTGAAATTAATATACTGGGATAGGTTTGTGGCAGGCATGGCGCCGATACTTTTGGCGGTATTGTTTTTAGGTTCAGTACAACTGTTTTTTATAGGATTTTTGGGTGAGTATGTGTTAAGTATTAATAAACGAATAATGAAACGGCCGCTTGTTATTGAAGAGGAACGGATCAATTTTGAAAATATATGCGAAACAAATATGTGAGGGAAAAGATATTATGTTTGATAGTTCATTTTATAATAAGAAGAAAGTTTTAATAACAGGTCATACTGGCTTTAAAGGTTCTTGGATGTGTCAATTATTGCTTATGTTAGGCGCAGATGTGACAGGATATGCATTGAAACCACCGACAGATCCGGCGTTATTTAATATATGCAATTTATCGGAACAGATAAACTCTGTAGAAGGTGATATACGTGATTTGCAGCATTTAAAAGATGTGTTCGCACAGACAAAACCCGAGATAGTAATTCATATGGCAGCACAGCCGATTGTACGGGAATCATATAAGGATCCGGTATATACATATGAAACAAATGTTATGGGGACAGTAAATGTACTTGAGTGTGTGCGCTTAACTCCGTCTGTAAAATCTTTTGTAAATGTTACAACAGATAAAGTTTATTTGAATAAGGAATGGACATGGGGATATCGCGAGAATGAGGAATTGAATGGTTACGATCCATATTCAAACTCCAAGTCCTGTTCTGAACTGGTTACAAGCAGTTATATTAATTCTTTTTTTAAGGATATGGATGTGGCTGTTTCTACAGCCAGAGCCGGAAATGTAATTGGTGGTGGCGATTTTGCAGTAGATAGAATTATCCCGGACTGCATCCGGGCGGTGGAAAAAAAGGAAGATATTATAGTGAGAAATCCTTTTTCTACAAGGCCATATGAGCACGTACTGGAGCCGATTGTTGCTTATTTGATAATTGCCAAGGCACAGTATGAAGACAAAAAATATGCCGGAAATTATAATGTGGGACCGGATGATACAGACTGTTGGACAACTGGGGATCTGGTGTCTCTGTTTTGCGATAAATGGAATGAGACAACAGGTGATCGTATCAAGTGGATAGATCGATATGACGGCGGACCGCATGAAGCGAATTTCCTGAAATTGGATTGTTCCAAACTGAAGAATACTTTTGGCTGGAAACCAAGATGGAACGTAGAGACTGCAATGGAAAAGATTGTAGAGTGGTCAATGAGATATATAGCTGGCGAAGATGTTTCAGAATGTATGAGGAAGCAGATAGAAGAGTTTATAGGTGATTTGTAATTTGCATTCAATTCTAGGATGTAAAAAATGGGTACCGGATTGACAGAATTTTTTTCTAATGTTAATTTATAGATCATAAAGAGTATATTATTTTGAATCCTTAAGTAAGGTACTTAAGGATTTACCAAACATGATTAAAAGCTTTATTTGGAGAAATATGATTATGAAGTTACAAGATGTCCAAAACATATTATTTGATATTCTCTGCGAAGTTGATGATATATGCAAAAAAAATCATATTGATTATACTTTAGCGGGAGGTACATTACTTGGAGCCGTTCGCCATCAAGGTTTTATTCCTTGGGATGATGACATTGATATTAGCGTTGCGAGAAAAGATTTACCCCGCTTGCTAAATGCATTGGAAAATGAATTACCTTCGCACTTAAAACTGATAAGACCAAAAGATTTCAAACCAAATTTTTATGATTTTACAATTCGTGTAGTCGATTTGCGATATTTTTGGCATAAGGAGACTGAAGAAGATATTTTTTATAACAATTTGCAAAACTATATTTGCATTGACATATTTGTATTAGATTATGGATCCAATTTTACACAGGGTATAAAATTATCAGCTTTTTGGCAAAAAGTTTTCTATGGTTTGGCTATGGGGCACCGATACCGGATAAAAAAGGAAAAATATACGTTACTGCAAAAAATACAGACAGCTGTGCTCAGTTTCATTGGTTCTAAAATAAGCATGAAAAGAATTATTCAATGGCGAGAGGCCTATAGTAAAAGAAATGCTTTGAAACCCAAAAAATATTATATGTCTACAAATAGTATTCCCAATTATTTGGATTTACCAATTCAAGTGTGCTGGTTTAATGAAATTCTCTATTTACCATTTAGAAACAGAGAATTTCCAGTTCCTAAAGGATACGATGAATTATTAACTTTGACATATGGGAATTATATGGAGCCACCCAGAGATAAAAGTAAATATATACAGCACTTTATAGAGGAATAAATAATTCAAGAATTAATTGTATGGAATATTGAGCTATATAATAAATGATATTTTTTGCTCATTAGAATTGATTTTTAAGTATTTCCATTATTTTGCCATAACAGTTGACGCAATTGTGTTGCAAAACTAAAAAATGCGCCATTAGAGGCGCATTTTTTAAAATAATATGTTCAAACATTGGAATTGACCAAAAGAAAATGAACAGAGGAGTGATGGTGTGATAACCGAAAAAGAGTTTAATGTTTTAAAGACCATAGTGAAGTCTACGGGAGCATTGACACAAAGAGAATTGGCTGAGATAACGGGATGTTCACTTGGAACGATAAATAAAATCTGTAACTATTTTATCAGTTGTGATTATATTGATGATAATTATAACATCCTTAGTAAGGGGCGCAACGAATTAGAAAAATTTCGTGTGAATAATGCGATTATTCTTGCAGCAGGTATGACTACTGACACGAATCCTATAGCAAAAAATATTCCCAAGGGATTATATGTTGTCAGAGGGGAAGTTTTAATTGAACGGTTAATAACTCAACTGCAGGCAACCGGAATCAATCAAATTTATGTTGTTGTGGGATTTAGAATGGATCAGTTCTTCTATTTGGAAGAAAAGTATGGAGTTCATTTAATACCAAATACCACATATTTTACCAGAAATAACAATGGCTCCTTATATTGCGTTAGAAACGTATTGGGCAATTCATATATCATACCGAATGATGAGTATTTCACAGAAAATATATTTTCTTCCTACGAATATAATTCATATTATGCAACAATACATACTAATTCTAAGTCAAAAGAGGCATTTGTGAAATTAGATAATAACGACAGGATAATTGGAGTATATAGAGGTGGAAAATCTGGTTGGGTTATGCTTGGTCACTGCTATCTGACTAAAGAATTTGCAAATAACTATTTTGAATGGCTGGAGGAAGTATACGAGCAATACGAAACTCAAAGATTGTTTTGGGAAGAAATATTCTATCCTCATCTTCGGGAAATACCTCTATATGCGAAGAAATATAAGGAAGGTATAATTTATGAATTTGATGAGTTAAACGAACTCCAAGACTTTGATAATCAGTTCTTCAATAACATTAATCCGGAAATATATAAACTCATATGTGAGATTTTTAATTCTTCTAGGAGTGAGATTACTGAAATAAGGCCAGTGAGAGAGAACAGCATCGATATTTTCTTTAGATTTAAGGTTAGAAACGATGAATTCGTTTTCCGATATCCGACTAAAGAATCGACAGAACTTATTAATTATGCTATTGAAGGTGCACATAATAAAGCTGTAAAAGAACTTGGTGTTGATGAAAGCTTTATTTTTGATGATAGAAGAGGCTATAGAATATCGATGGCATCTTCTGAAATAGAAGTTCTAAATCAAGAACACTGTATTGAGCTTGTAAAATTAATAAAAGATGACCAGGTTTCAGTAGTTCATAGTTTTGATTACAGGGAGCGTATCAGAAGTATTTTTGATTTTTTCGATGACAATCAAACATTACGAATTTCAAGGTTTGAAGATTTACATGGCAGAATTATTTCGTTATTAGCTTTAATTGAAAATGATGGTTGGAAAAAACAATTTAGCCACAATAATATTTCACACTCAAAGTTTCGAATGAGCGGTACAAGTCTGTCTTTAATTGATTGGCATTTTTCGGGAGTAAACGATATTGGATATGATATCGCTGCACTTTCTGATGTTTTCTCTATAAACAATGAACTAAATGAAAATGTTATGTCGAAATTTATAAAAGTAACAGCGGAAGCAAAACGTCATTTGTATGCGTGTCAGGCGGTTGCATGTTATTATAGATTTTTGTTAGGCATTTACTATACCAGTAGCGTAAATGAGTTCTCCGATACTCTTTACGATAACTGGAAAATGGCAAAATACTATCTTCATATTGCAGAGGATTTATATGCGCAAAAGCATAATGAGTATTTAACAAATGAGCAGGTACGATACGTTGAAGAACAGATTGGAGAGCCGTTTGTTTCTTTGGAACCGTTGACTGGTGGTGTAACAAATGCAACATATGACATGCTTTCCAAATCTGGAAAAAGGTATGCACTTCGTATTCCTGGCGTTGGTACAAACGATTATATCAATCGAAAAGATGAAATGCAGAATATTTCAATGATAGATTTGCTGGGTGTCATGCCGCGGGTAATTTGTGCGGATCCAGAAACAGGAATTCTGATCATGGAATACTTGGAAAACAATCAGCCGTGCTCCATGGAAGATATTTACAATGCAAAGTCTCTGCAGAAAATTTGCAGATTACTCTACACCATACATACATCTGGAAAAACTTTTAATAGTGAGTTCGATATATCGAAAAGGCAGGCAATGTATCGTGAGCATTTACGAAACTTGGGTGGTAAGTCACCACGACAGCTTCAGCAAGAAGAAGACCGAATGGATATTTGGATGTCTTACTTGTTCCTAAATTATCCGAAGGAGCTGGTGGCATGTCATATTGACCCTAAGCTGAATAACTTCTTGAAAAAGGGAATGCAACTGTATTTATTGGATTGGGAATATTCAGGAATGGCAGATTGCTACTTTGAACTGGCGAACTTTTCATTAACTAATAACTTGTCAGAGGAAGAAGAAGCATTGTTTTTAGATAACTACTGTCAAGTTTCGGGAATTAAGTTTGATAGAGTAAAATTTATGCTTTACAAATTCGCTACTGATTATCTCTGGATTTACTGGCATCTTATAAAGTGTCAGCAGAAATCTATGGTAGAGTATAACGAAATGAGTTGGAGAAAACGATTAAAACGAGCAAAAAAAATAATTGATGAATTGGAAAAGGAGCATGAAACATGAAGCAGGTAATTGTAATGGCAGCGGGTTTGGGATCACGTTTAAAGGAATTAACCACGGAAACCCCAAAGCCGCTACTGAAGGTAAATGGAAAAAGTATGCTTGAGACTAATATTGAATACATGATAGAAGCAGGCATCGACAGAGTAATAATTATTGTAGGCTATTTAAAAGAAAAATTCTATTATCTGAAAGATAAATATAAAGAACAAATTGTTATAGAATATGTTGTTAATGAGCAATATGCAGATTTTAATACTATCCGTTCTATGTATTGTGCCCGTACATTTTTTGAGTGTGATAGCTATTTTATCACAGCAGATAATTTTCTCATGCTCAACCTCTATAAGAAATATCAAGCGGATTATAGTTTTTATCTACTCCGTCCTTATCAGCATTTTGAAAAGGAAGAGTGGACTGTTGAACTGGATAACAATCTAAGATTTGTAAACGTTGATCTTCATGGACATGATGGTTATGCCTACTCCGGTGTGTCCTTTTGGAAACTTAAAGACATGCAGTATATCAGAGAAAGACTTGAAGAGGTTGATTGGGAGGATGAAAAGACAAAGAAGATGTATTGGGACAATGTATTATTACCGCATCTGAAAGAATTTGCTGTACACGCAATAATTCTGGAAAATAATTCGGAATTTTATGAGGTTGATGATCAAGAAGACCTTTTAAAACTATCTAACTACTTGAAAGGAGTAATATAATTATGAATATTTCAATGAAAGAAGCTATTAAACGTGGCTTGAGACCGAGTGTTATTCTTACAACTTTGATCATATTTGGTACTCTGATAGGAATTGGAGCGGTAAATGGCGATAGCTTTATTGCCGTGCTAAATTCAGTTTTTGTTTCCTTGATGATCAATGGTGGTTGGTTAATATCATTGGGGACACTTGGATTTGTAATTTTCCTATTGATTATTCTTTTTCACCCAATTGGTAAAGTAAAACTTGGTGGAAAAGATGCAAAACCAGAGTATAGTTTGTGGAACTGGTTTGCAATTTCTCTCTGCGCTGGTATCGGTACAGGTATTGTTTTTTGGGGGCCGGTAGAACCTCTGAAATTTGCAGTTCAGCCACAGGCAAGTACAGGATTATCAGGAGGATTATATGAAACACTGGTATGGTCGCTGAGTAAGAGTTACCTACATTGGTCGTTTGCTCCTTATGCAACATATGCAATTTTTGGTGTTGCTATTGCATTTGCATTCTATAATTTGAACTCTAGTTTTTCTGTCAGTTCAGGATTTGTACCACTGATGGGAAAAAAAGCTGAAAAAAATTGGTTTAAGGGAATTATTGATAGTTTGACTGCATTTGCTATCACTGGTGGTTGCGCAGGTTCCCTTGGTTATGGCTTACTTCAAATTTCCAGTGGCCTGAATACGTTGTTTGGAATTCCGAAGGAAAACACCACGTACATTGCCATTTGCGTGGTGATTGTTGTAACATTTACTATTTCTAGTATAACTGGTATGAAAAAAGGTATTCGCTGGTTGAGTGACAAGAATGCCTGGATGTTCCTTGGACTTATGGTTCTTGCGTTTTTGTTCGGACCGGGTCAGTGGATCTGCAACTTGTTTGTTGAATCTCTTGGAGATTTTCTTAGTGGCTTTTTAAAAAGTATCACATCAATAAGTGCGGTATCTGATGAGGGGAAAATTGTTGGCAGCGTTTGGCATAAATCAAGTGAACTGTGGTCACAGTGGTGGGATCAGTATTATTTTGTGGATTTCCTAAGCTTCGGGCCAATCGTTGGTTTGTTCTCAATTAAGCTGGCAAAAGGTAGAACTCTCCGTGAATATGTAGTTATGAACTGGGTAGTTCCTGCTTTCTTTGGTATTATCTGGTTTGCAATTTTTGGTGGACTGGCACTAGATATTCAGTTTAACTTTGAAGCTTATGCGGGGAAGATTGATCTGCAAGGCTGTGCATCACTGTTTGATTTTATGCAACAGTATGGTAATGAGGCTATGATGCTTAAAGTTGTAGAAGTGATTCCATTTGCACCTATTCTTAAACCGTTAATTCTTGTGCTGGTAGTGCTTTCTTTTGTAACGATGGCTGATTCAACTACTTCTACGGTATCATTGATGTCAATTGTTGATAATAAAGGTGTGGAAGAGGCACCTATGGGAATTAAGCTGTTTTGGGCTATTATCATGGGCGCCGCTTCGCTGATTTTCACACTGACGGGCAGCATTGATGGTATCAAAATAGTAAAAACGATAGCCGGATTTCCGATTTTGATTATGGGTATCGTAATGATGGTGATGTTTATTATATACATTATTAAGCACGGAAGAGATAAAGAGATAAGGGATATGATGATATGAATAAAGGAATGTCAGATGCAAGTAGGTAATGGCCACTTATAGAGTTAGAGCAGGCTATCGGCTAAGCCGATAGTCCTGACTCTGAGTGGGGCTATCGATAGTTTTTTAGTGCTCTATTCTATATTGCCGATGTACAACAGAAATAATTATGGTTTTTCTTATACAATATTCTGCCCATTAAGACATTGTTAAAAATATCCGTAGAGAACTCCGCTTTCTTTGGTATTGTTTTTGATTTAATACCTTAATTTTACGCTTTACCATTTCTTGCATCAATTATAATTTGCTATCAATCTTACTGCTCTTCCCAACAATAGTAAATTGTCTTAAAATTGTATTTCTGATAAATCCCGCTAATCCAGGAAAATATTGTGTCATCCAGACATATGCACGAACCATAAATGGCATGTGGAGTTTTTTTCGTTCTCTCTCCATATAAAAATCATGTATTCGACTTACTGCATCATAATCAGCCTCTCTTTTTATCAAAGAAGTTGCCATATCCAGCAAATGTTTTTTATGCTCTTCCAAATCAACCGGTTGCGGATTCCAGTCAATCTGATCATACTCATCTGACGTGTATAAATGGATTAGCTTGTCCAGCCAGCCAAAGCGCTCATCAAACCCATCTCTTACTACAATAGTAGGAATCCCCATCGCAATGCAGGGTGCAGCACAATGAAGCCTTGATGTAATAATCAATGTTGCCTCATTGTAATATCTCGTTAACAGATTTTTGGTCTTTCTCTCCATCTCCTGTGCAATCTGTTCTTTGCTGCTTTTCCAGTCAACTTTTGCTTCATGTGTAATATATTCTGCATTCTTCATAAGCTCTGCGGGGATATACTTAGAGAGTTCCGGTTCAGTATCCACAATAAATACATGTGGCGTAGTAGGCGTAAGGTCACGGCGCGGAAACAACATCGTCATACATCCACACAACCATGCATCGTACCCTCGTTTTCGCATCAATTGCATAGTCTTCTCATCGCGACAGCCGATAGGTGTATTTTTCTCCCAGAACATTTGCTTTCTCAAATATATTCTGGAGGTAGTGTACAGGCTCAAAAAAACCGGAATAATATCATGAGATGTCGGAAATGCCGGTGCCTTTCTTCTGTAATTGAAATACCCTGCAATGGGTAACAGCACTTTCTCTCCCTGATAAGTTCCCAACTCATCTACGGAGATATTTACAATATCCTTCTTATCAATCTTCATCTCATTGTAAATAATATCGACAGCAAAAATTTGTATAATATCTCCCAAATTGCACAAGTCCGTCGAATTGATCGCCGCAGTAAACGTCAATCTTCCATATTTCATTTTCTACCTCTTTTCCGCATGCTTGACTTTCATGAAGATGCTTATGTTCTCAGAAGAAGCATTGCTTTATTAAGGCGTATCAGGAAGGCTTATAAAAATCGGAACCTCCTTCATTTCGCTTATAGCTTCAAACTGTGGCTTTCCATTAACATAAAGGGCAATAAAGGTGGTAAGAAGATCACCATTCTTGGTAGGGTGCCTCTTTCACATACCTGCAATGTCAAGGCTGTTAACCTGTCAGTAAAACCGCTGTTGCAGAGGATTGTTCCTACAAAGATAAGTCCTGCATTTGGAAGTATAAGTTCGTCAGTGAATCCTATCTGGAATGTAACCATCTCATACTCTCCTATATTTTTTGGTATATATATGTTATTTCATGTATGAGTTTACCATACTTTCTGGTGGTTTACCATACGTATCATGATATATTTTATTGAAAGTGTTTATGACGTTTTGCATCCTGTTTCTCTTGGAAGACTGCTTCTGCTGCTTCATCATTATTATCGGCCTTATGATCTGTTCAGATAAACTCGTTGTCGATTCCGTTATCTGCTACCTTGCCCCTAAACCCGGTCTGCTATGACTCCATGATCCTTTTTTTAGGTCGCCTCATGGCCGTTGGACAATATACAGGAACGCTGTTTCTCCATTGTTAAGGAATCTGCCTCTGTTTATAAGAAAGACAGGTTTTGTGTCCTTGTAGAAGATGGAGTGAAACAGCTATTCTAGGAATCTGAAAACTCTGTAAAACCTAAGTATATCCACGGACATATGTTCGGCAATCTTGTCATATATCAAATAAAATATTATGGACATCTTGCAATTTCATAATCATACTCCCCGGACAAAAATCATTTAACCGCCGCTGGCAGTCAAAACCTTAAGTACCTTACTTAAGGTTTTGTGCTAGAATTTTAAAAAAGGAGAAGACTAGGATGGAAAAAGTAAAGTTTGAAGATTGGGCTATTACATGGGTCGAACAGAAAAAAGATTATGTGAAAGAATCTACCTATGCAAATTATATAATAGCCCTAAAAAATCATTTGATTCCTCGTTTGGGCAGTTATCCGGTTGATGAAATAACACAAGAGATGGTCCAGACATTGATTTTGTACCTTCGTAGAGCGGGAAGAGTGGATGGGGGAGGAGGATTATCGGATAAGACTGTGAGGGACATGATTATGATTTTGAAAATGTGTCTAAAGGATTTTGGGGTGGCAGACAAAAAAATATATAGGCCAAATGCTTTTCAGTATCCTGTAGATAGTCATATTTCTCCAATTGAGGTATTGAATGATGATACCTTACATGCAATATTACAAGCAAGTGAAAAAGAAGAAGGGTATGAGGCCATTGGATATGTTGTGAGTCTTTTTACGGGCATGAGAATTGGAGAAATTTGTGCACTGCAATGGAAAGATATTGATTTGGAACAAAAAATAATTCGTGTTACAAAAACATTACAAAGGGTGTATTTTAAAGAGGGGGATAAAGGAAAAACAAAATTAGTAATAGGAACTCCGAAATCAAAAGCTGCTATCAGAGAAATTCCAATAGCTCATTTTTTAGAAAAAAGTCTTTTGAATGCTGTATGCAATGAAGATTTTTATCTGCTTAGTGGAAATTATAAGCCTATAGAGCCTAGACTTTATCGAAAACATTTTCAAGATTTTTTAGAAAAAAACAATTTGAAGCATATACGTTTTCATGCTCTTCGCCATACGTTTGCTACAAGATGTATAGAAAAGGGAGGGGACTATAAAACGGTAAGTTGTTTATTAGGGCATTCTTCTATTGAATTGACATTGAAGCAATATGTCCATCCACAAATGGCTCAAAAAAGAAAGTGTGTAGAATTAGCAAACGTTAATTAAAATGTTAAGTTGCGGACAGGTGGATAAAATGGGTTGAACGAGATTGACAAGGCATTATTTTATTGATAAACTTTGGATTACTATAGAATGTTTTATTGTTATTTTGATTTTCAAAACAAGATTTTACGAATGGTGCCAACATGGAAAATAAAACAAGACAAATCAAAAAAGATTATATTTGGAATACGGTTGCAGGACTAATCAATGCGGCAGAATCTGTCTTTATGTCTGTGGTTGTAACCAGAATTACAGGACTTACAGATGCCGGAATTTTGACGATAGCGTTTGCAGTCGCTAACTTAATGATGACTATCGGAAAGTTTGGTGTACGAACTTATCAAGTAACTGATATAGAGGGTAGGTTTTCTTTTTCCATTTATCTCAAAACACGTATGATTACAGCGCTTTTGATGCTTATTTCTACGTTGGGATATCTGCTGTATGCATCTTTCAGGTTGAAACACAGTCCGGATAAAATAATAATTATTCTGGCTATCTGTATGATATATACAGTAGAAACAATAGAAGACGTGATATGGGCATATTATCAGAGAAATAACAGACTTTACGCTGGCGCTCAAATGTTTTGCATTCGGTGGTTGGGAATTCTGCTTGTTTTTCCAGTTGTGCTATTAATCAGTAAGAGTTTGGCGTTTACTTTGTTCGTATGCCTTGGGATATCTATAATTCTCTTTTTTTGTTTATTACATTATACCTTTCCCCATGTGTGTAGTGAAGAGGATAAAGTAATAAATTGGAAATTTGAAAAAAAAGATTTAAGGAAAATTGGAGAGCTGCTAAAAATTGCATTTCCGTTGTTTGGAAGTTCATTTTTATCATTTTATGTGAATAATGCTCCCAAATACGCGATTGATGCATGTCTGACAGATGAGATACAGGCATGTTATGGTTTTGTGGCTATGCCTGTTTTTGTCATTAGATTATTGAATGATTTTGTGTATCAGCCGACTTTGGTACCGTTAGCCGTAGAATGGGAACAGAAGCAGCATGAAAAATTTTTAAAGAGAATTATGAGACAATTTGGAGTGATTTTTGTAATTTCAATAGTTTGTCTGCTGGGAGCATATTTTGTAGGGATTCCTGTTTTGTCGTTGTTGTATCATACAGATTTGTCTGCCTACAAGGATGAATTGATGATTTTGCTATTGGCCGGTGGCTTTCTGGCAATATCTGGTTATTTAAGCATAGTTTTGACAATTATGCGTTGCCAAAAGGATTTACTATGGCCGTATTGCCTGATTGCAATTATTGCAGTTATCACTCTGAAAGTAATTGTATTTCAATATGGTACAATAGGAGCCGCGCTGTGCTATATGGGATTAATGGTATTTTTATGTGTCTTGTATGGCGGAATTCTGCTAAAGAAATTGAAGGGAATAGTGATTCTATGAAAAAACAATATAAATTTGGGGTCTTAAAAAAGCGTAAGGAAAACCGTTGCTTTCTTTTTAATCCCAGAAGCAGTATGCTATTCCGACGGGGACTGGCGGGATAGCGCAATACTAGAGAGGATAGAATAACAGCATGAGATTATTATTGCGTTTCTTATTGATTTCATTTTCCATAGCTGGAATGATTAGCATTCTCTTTTATTCCAAGGGGATGTTTTACGAAGACAGCTATCCTCAATTCGAGGGACAGGGAACTTCAGAAGAACCATATTTAATTCAGGATAAAGATGATTTGAAGGCTTTGCGTGATTTAGTAAATGAGGGAGAGTCCTTTGAGGATATGTATTTCCTGCAAAGTAAGGACATTGACCTTGAAGGAGAAGTATGGATACCGATAGGAATCTTTGGATCCGGCAATTATTTTGCGGGTATTTATGATGGTGGTGCGCATTGTATTGAGAACCTGTTTGTAATCCACGAAGAAGAAACTTCGCCTTCTAATGGAGGTTTTTTTGGTGTTTTGAATGGAACGGTTAAGAATTTTGGAATTGAGAGCGGAGAGATTTCGGGAGATTATGTGGGGACGATCACAAGCCATGGAACAGCTCGAACATTGATACTGAACTGCTATAATAAAGCCTCTGTCAGTGGAACAGGAAGGGCAGGCGGCATTTGCGATAACATTGGAAGCGGTTCAGTCATTAATTGTGTAAATTATGGACAAGTTAACGCACCGGTTGCCGCTCAGATCGTATCTTATAATGCTAAGAACTTGATGGCAGTGTATCCTGTCGAGGGTGCATTTACAGATTATTTTACAGGTATCTATATTGACATGCCGATATCCGGAAATTCGCCGGCGGAGCAGTTGAATGCAGGAATTGATATGTTGTTGGATGACGAAGTCATAACAGGGGAGGAAGCCACTAAGTGGCAATGAGGATTATGCAATTCATCTCTATATATTTTGTGTTGTTTTTCATTATTTCATTAATAGGATATTATACCTTTCCTAAAAAGTACCAGTATGTATTCATACTGATATGTAATTTCCTTTTTTACATAAGCTGGATAAATGATATAAAGATTGCATTTGTTCTATTGACCGTAATAATAGCCACCTGGGTGTGTGGGGGGGTATTTTTCCTCGAACATTGCGATACCGCGAAAAAGTCCGGGATAGTATTATTATTTACTCTGTTATTCAGCTTGCTGTTCTTAATCTATTTTAAATATTTTGCATTCATTTTAGATAATCTTAATCAGATCAATATTATCTTTGGAAAAAGGAAAATCGTATCTCAACATGCCATTATAACCCCTATCGGGATAAGTTTCTTTACTTTTCAAGCGTTAGGATATTTCCTTGATGTATACCGGAAGAAGATTACACCGGAAAAAAATATATTCAGGTATGCGGCGTTCGTTTCTTTCTTTCCTGTCATCACTTCAGGTCCGATCAGCAGAGCCGATTCCCTTTTAGTGCAGATGCAAGACGAAGGTGGTAAGCGTTTTTCTTTTGACAATATTTGTAGAGGAGCTGTCATTGCTCTATATGGAGCTTTCATCAAATTGACGATTGCTGACAGACTGGCGATTCTGTCTGATACAGTCTTTAACGATTACAAGTCATATGGCGGTTTTATTTTGTTTTTTGCATCGGTATGCTATACGCTTCAGATATACTGTGATTTTTCATCGTATTCACTCATGGCAGTCGGTATATCACGAATGCTGGGCTATCATGTGCCTGAAAATTTCAGGGCGCCTTATTTTGCAGAATCAATACAGGAATTTTGGCGCAGATGGCATATTTCCCTGAGCACATGGTTCAGGGATTATATATATATACCGCTTGGCGGGAGCCGATGTTCTAAACTTCGGAAGAATATGAACCTGCTCATAACGTTTCTCGTCAGCGGTTTATGGCATGGGGCAAATTGGACATTTATTTTCTGGGGCTTTCTGCATGGACTGTATCAGATAGTTGGAAATGCTGTCAAACCGCTTCGCAACTATGTCGTAAGAAAGTGGAATATTAATACGCAGTGTTTCAGCTTTCATTTTGGGAAAAAGCTTATTGTTTTCAACTGTGTTTCTATGGCATGGATTTTTTTCCGTTCTAATACGATAGCAGACGCTTTTTCCTATATTGGCAGGATAGTAACGAGGCCTGCTGTCTGGGATATGTTCAACGGGAAGATCTATCAGTTGGGGCTTGATACGCTGCAAATGGATATTTTGCTGCTGGCATTGTTTTTATTCGTAGTACTGGATTATAGGAAATATAAACATGATGACGATATAGATGTATTGTTGTTTAGACAGAATTATCTTTTCCGGTGTTTATTCCTATGCGGATTGTTCCTTTTTACATTAGTGTTTGGAATGTATGGACCTGATTTTAATGCACAGAATTTCATTTATTTTCGTTTTTAGGAGGCATCTTTATGTTGAAGAAGATAGCATCATTATCTGCTCTTTTGGTTATTTTTAGTCTATCTATAGGAGCTATATATAATATACTTTCTTTTAAGTATGGAGATGGGATTTTGGGACTGGAATACTTATATGAACAAGATGATGATACGGTTGACGTGCTTGTGCTGGGTTCCAGCCATGCATTTGAAGATGTCAATACGTCAGTATTATATGAACGGTATGGCATTTCCTCGTATATACTGGCAGGTAGTGTACAGCCTTTTTGGAATTCCTATTACTATCTGCAGGAGGCATTACAGAAACAGCGTCCACAGATGGTAGTTTTGGAGGGATATGCGGCAACCCTAAATTTTGATTATAGTGATCATAGCAAAATCATAAAGAATAATTTAGGAATAAGGGATGTTCCGGCTCGGATTGAATCGATAATAGTGTCGTCTCCGGCTGATAAGACGGATGATTATATATTTAGCTACAGGCTTTGGCATTCCAGATATCGGGAAATTAGCGAATCTGATTTCAAAGATTATTATGAAAAACCAAAACTTAAATATTATAAAGGATTCGGCATAAATTTTGCAACAACATCATTTGAAACTCCGGATGTGAGAAATTATCAGGGAATGACGGACATAAATAAAAAAGAGGAGGAATATTTAAGAAAGATTATAGAGTTATGCAGACAGCAGGAAATACCGCTCATAATAGTGGTTTCTCCTTATGCTTTGACAGAGACAGAGCAGTCAAAATATAATTATTTGGAAAGTATTGCATTAGAATATCAGATTTCGTTCATAAATTATAATAGTGAAGCAGCATATAGCCGTATGGGATTGGATTTTAACAGCGATATGGCAGATAGGGATCACTTGAACTACTTGGGAAATATAAAGTACACGAACGTCCTGGGAGAGGATATACAGAACTATATGCCATTAAGCGACCACAGGGGTGATGCGAGGTATTCTTCGTGGGAGATGAACAGCAAGGATATCCATGCGAGAACAGCAGATTTTAAAGCGGCTTCCGCCACTACCGGTGATGACCTAGCATCAGCTTTTGACGGGAGCGTTCATTCAATATATGTATATACGATTTCCGATACGGGCAGAATTTGTGAGAATACAGACGTGTTTGGCAAACTGGGAATAGAATCTGGTTTGATGAAGGATGGGGGACTATATTTAATAAAGAACCTTCTGTGCAGACAGATTAGCGATCAAGGGTTACAGTGGGAATATGAGGAATCGTTTGATGGCAAGTGGCTGTCTGTGAAGAATGGTCTGTTGGTAGAAGACAGTAGGATTGTGGACAAGAAGTCTTTGGTCTTTAATGGCAAGCAGTATATTGATGATCCGCAGGGGATATATCTGTTTATATATGATAATTTCACAAAAGAATTAGTCGGGGTGAAGCAGATGCGTATGAATGGAGACGGAGACGTTGAGGTGCTTAATAAATAAAGGAGGTATCCCTGAGAATGAAAAAGACGAGTGATCTGTCAAAAAAAATATAAAAACTGTAGGGATAGAATAATAATCGACTAAATTTTGATATCACTGGATCATAATCAACATATGGTATAGGTGGATCCCCAGAATGCTGATATGGAACAATATATGGTACTGTGCAGTATTACTAAGGGGGCAATATCTGCCGCTTTACATACGAATAAAAGTTGTGGTATGATAAATGCAAACACAGATAAACGATATATTATTACCGCTTCTGAGAGCAAAAATGAATACATATCTGGGAATCTGAAATTCTGATCGATCTGTAAGCACATCATGGAACCTGAATCCCTTATATGGAAAAAACAGAATAAGGGAGGAAGACTGATGGGAAAAAAGGATGATTATCAGTTTGATTATCTGGATGATGACGGAAGGTTTGCGGACCAGATAAACGGAGCGTTATTTTGCGGAAGGCAAGTCGTAAAGCCAGAAGAATTAGAACCGGATGAATCGCAGATAGTGATCACGGGAGAAAAAGATGGTACAGGGAACCTGAAAACGATCGTAGATAAGGTGCGAAGCTGGAAGGGGAAAAAGCTGCATATCCTTGCGGTGGAGAACCAGAATTATGTGGATTATCAAATGGTGTTGAGAAACATGCTCTCAGAGAGCATCGGTTACCGTAAGCAGTGGAAACGTATGAAACGTGCGCATGAAGAGAAGAACGATCTGAAAGGCAGGGACGAATACCTGTCTGGTATGAAGAAGATAAGAAGAAACTGAAAGAGGTCATGGAAGAAAGCCGTGAGGCATACAGCAGGATAGACGGTGATACAAGAAATATGCTGGAAGTAGTGGCGAACATCAAGATACCCGAAAAATGCAAGGTGATGGAAGAAGGAGAGGAGAGATACGATATGTGCAAAGCGTTTGAGGATATGAGGCAGGAAGGATACGATGAGGGGATAGAAAAGGGGATAGAAAAGGGGATAGAGAAAGGAATCCGTGTATTGATACAGATATGTATGGAATTAGGGATATCTGATGATGTTATTATAGAGAAGTGTGCAGAGAAATATGAAATAACAAAAGAGAACGCGAGAGAATATGTAGAGGGAAAGAGGGCATTTTTATAGAATCATGGTATGAGGGGGGAATGGGGTCTTGGATGTGTCAATTTTTGCTTATGGCAGGGGCGGATGTGCGTATCGCAAACGAATTCTACGGAAATAAATGGCTGGTGCATGACTTAATCATGTGGATAGCCATTTTTTTTGCCTTATTTAATTCTGCGTTCTGCGCCCCCTCATTCCTTATATCCTCTATAATCTTACACATGGTCGCCACTCCTTTCTCGTCCTGCTTGACGTATCGAGGCGGCTTTGACAAATCATTGACGCTTTTTGTGTCTAATGTTATAATAAAACTGACTACATAACGAGGTCGATCAACTTGTTATAGAACTCCTGGTATAATAAAAGAAAAATGGCTGCAAAAATTGTACTTTCGTTTATTTTTTACGCTATGAGATAATCGAGTATGATATTAACTATATATAATGTATTCAGGTATCATCTTTAACGCATCGTAAAATTGCTTCTTGTAACTTTTTTGCTTCCCTTAAGAATTTTAGAATAAACAAAGAATTATAATCTGTGTCGGATTTACTTTTCCTAATGCTGACTGTTAAAGCAGCGTAAGTTTGAAAATGGGAGAAAAATGAATGGTAAATGTAACGATGTTCCAGGCGGGCAAAGGAGATTTTTTTGATTTAGCTTATGGTGAAGAAAATGACTGGCATCATATTTTGATCGATGGCGGAGAAAAGCAGGCTTCGAATCAATATCGAAAGACGCTGCAATACATAAAGAATAGAAATCAATCAATAGATGCGATTATATTCACGCATATTGATAACGATCATATCACTGGAGCTCTGCATGCGTTTGTAAATATGAATAAGGAAGAATTACCCGATATTCATGCTGTTTATTTTAATACCGGAAATGCAATATGCAGGATACAGGAATTGACTAAACCGGAAAAGCCGGAGGATTTCCCTTTCGTTACAAAGAGTACAGGACAACATTCCGTAAAAAAGGCGCAATCTTTACTTAAGGTTTTGGATGACAAAGGATTGAAGAAAGTTTTAAAGGATTATATCGTTCAGGGTGAACACATTAATCTATTGGGTGGCGCCGAACTAGATATGATCAGCCCAAACACAAAAGAATTGGAAAACTTTATTTTAAAATGGGATAAGGAAATAGAACCGGCTGATAAAAAGGGGAAATTACATAAAGGGAATAGTGTGTCAACGCGCATTTATGAGGAAAACATTGAGGATTATATAAAAAGCAGTCATCCGGAAGATGATTCGGTAACAAACAGATCAAGTTTGGCTTTTATATTTCGATATAAATCTGTCAAAATTGCATTTCTTGGTGATGCCTGTCCCAGCGTTTGTGTTGAAGGAATAAAAAAATTTTCCCCGGAGGGGATACAAGTTGATTTACTTACTTTAGCGCATCACGGAAGCTCGGCAAATATTTCAGATGATTTGTTAGAGATGATCAGAACGGAAAAGTATCTGTTGAGCACGACTGGAGAAAAATTGTCGAAGTATTTGTGGGCAAGGTTGGTGAAGGGTGAAAAAAAGGCTTATGTTTATTGCAACTATGATTGGTGGAAAAGTATTTATTGCCAAAAATATTTTTCCCAAAAGGATTTTGAAACATATATCGAAACGGAAAGGCTGACAACACATTTAGTTGAGCACAAAGGAGAAAAGATCAGGGATGGACTATGGTTATACCGAAGCATACAGGTATGAGGTGAGAATTGCTGATAGAAACAAAAAGTTAATAGGATCAGGAGTGTTGTTTGCTCCGGATGAAGACCGATTTGCGTATGTTTTTACAGCGGCGCATTTATTTTGGTATACAGATGATTCAAACAAAAAGCATGAACCCTCTGAGATAAATCTTTCGCTGACTTATGCAGCGCATAGAGAGGGGAGCACTGACATGAAAATAAGTATTCACCAAGTATCGGATCGAGGTGAATATGAAGATAATATTATTTTGCTGCATCCAAAGTATAGTCTGGGAGAAAGAAATTCGAAGTGGGATGCAGCGATTTTGAGAATTTATCGTGAGCCTTGGATGGATGAAAAAGTAAAAGCGTTCAGTTTTCCATCTGCATATGAAGATGAATTTTTGCTCGGGTGGGGATATCCGGAGACAATGTCGGAGACAGAAGGTCATGATTCAGACATAACAGATTCTTTTCGCGAAAGTCTTCCTCTTGAAGGGAGTGCAAAGAAATATGATGAGAAATATCAGGAAATTCTATTTCAATACGTGGGTGAGCGAAGCGGGCGTGATTTAGATGGATTGTCCGGAACAGGTTTATATGTAAAACCTGACTTGTTTTTCGGCGTTTTGTCCAGAGATGCCGGAAACGAGTATTCCGGATCTTATACGTGGATTACCGCATGGAAGGCATTTGAAGAGATTTTGGATGCATATGGAAATGTTGAATATGCGCAGTATGTTAGATCATTGAACCGAGTTGATTTGAATCTGCTGGTATGGTGGCTGCCGGAATCGACAGCTTATTATGGAGACGGCTTGATGGATGACAGGTATTCCATCAATCTTCAGGCTTTTTTAATGGGTATGACGGATTCCTATACAGTGGTGTTGGCGAGTGTGTGGAACGGTGGGATCGGAAGGGGGTTCAAAAATCATCAACAGTGGTTTGAGTATGATGAGTATTTTCCGGAACATAAAATAAATTTAGATCAAACGCATGGGATTGTAGTGAATTTGTGCTCTGATGAAAAAAAGCCATATGAGATCATACAACGAGTTTCAGATATTTTACGTTTGAGAGAAGAAAATGCCAAAAAGTGTAAATTGATCGTCAATATATACTCTTTTGAACCGAGATCTGCGTTTGACGCATTATATAAAGTCTGGGAAATGAAAGGGAATGAAAAATCCATAGATTTTCTGTCAGCAATCTCTTATAGTATGCTGGCAGAACAAATGAATGATGCAGCATTGGAGGAAGTCTCTCAAATAAAGGAACGTCTTGAAAGATTGGACTTTCCTGAAATGACAAGAGAATTGATTACGTATAGAGATATCAAAACGGCCGTCTGGTGGAAAGTGTTGAAAGATATCATTGAGTTTGGAAATCAAGATGATGTTTTGGTAGCTTTTCAGGCTGCGAAATCATATCGTCCGGCAATAGAATACTGGATAAATGGATTAAAAGTCAAATGGCTGGCGGAATGGCGGGAGCATCCGGAAGAGTTGATATGCAAATTAGAATCGGAAGATATAGATCTGCTTTGCTGGGAGCTTTATTTATATCAAAAAAGGTGTAAGCAGGATAAGGTAGTAAGATATCGTGATCTACTATACAGATTACTGGATTATAGTACGGAATCCGTTAAAAATTTATTGGAGACGTTATTAAGCAATGAAGTTATTAATGTGGAAAACGGCTTTGTGCAGCCACACGACGTGGCAAGATGGGCACGAACGGCGGAACAGGAAGAATTTGAACGAAACATTGCTTCATTGAAAATCGGGAAAACACATTATTGGAGTGCAATTCTAAACAGTATCTATGGTTTGCAGTATGTTATGAATGAGATACAAAATCAAAGACAAAGTATTTATCTGGGAGAGATTTTAAATCAAAACGTAAGTAATATCAAAGATATATGTCAGAAAGAAGATATAGAATATAAGAGAAGTATAATACGAAGGAGGAGAGAAAAATGATATACTCGGCATGGTATTTTTGTAATATAACAAAACTGTCAATTGTAGAAACAAAAGGCGTACTGACAGCTGTGCAGGCATTAAGCTGCCTTGAAACCGATTTTGAAGAGAAAAATAGAGTGATAGATAGGCTGGGGGAATATGATTCTTTGATACAGTCGTATATGATTCCTTATCTGACGGAATGCTTGATGACATCAGATAATCGTAAATGGTTGGATCAACTGCCGGAATTATTTGATAAACAAGAATATATAGAAAAAATCGAAAATCGGTTGATAAGTTTTTTGCCAAAATCAAAAAGTCTCCCCATGACTAATTTGGTTCAAAATATACGGAATGTGAAATATGAAAGTATTGTAAAATTGACAGCAGCATATTCGGGAAATGCGCATACTTTGCAGGAGGAGAGATGCAACTATTTACAGGGAGATCGATTTGTTCAGGAAATATTCTTATTGTCTGTTTTACGTTGTATTGCGTATGAAAATGTAGATGTGATATCGGATCTTGTAAGAGGAGATAAGCAGATTGAATTAATGCAGTCTGCATTATCCGGGAATTTTGGACAATTGTGTTGGAACATTGCAACCGAAATTATGCTTCAGTGTGGTATATCTACAGAGGAAGTGATCAGATCTCTCCCTGAAAACTGGCAGGAACAACCGGATATGGTAGAGCTTATGATTCCTTTTCTATTCCCTGATGATAAAAACAATTCTGTAGAGAAAATAATGGAAGAAACATATAAGCTAACGCAATTCAAAAAATATTGGACAAGGCAGAAAAAGAGTGAAAATGGAGGTTGGATAAACGCAAATGCTGCAAAAGACGAACATACTCGGTCCTGTATCATATTATGGCAGAATGTTTTATGGAATCTGGCTATGAACAGGAATTTTGATGGTTGTGTGGAAGCTTTGAAGAATATATGGAAAACACCTGAGTTTAGTAAAGGAAAAATTAAATCCAGTTTATGGCTAAATTCGTGTCAGCTCTGTATGTTACCGAAAAATACCGGAATATATAATGATGATCAGGTGCAGCGCTATGTCTGCAGTCCGTGGCAGGAGCGTACAGAGAGTGACTGGAATAAGGGCAGAGAGAAAAAGGGAACTGCTGAGACAGCAGAAGAAGAACTATTTCATGAATTTCGTGGATTTGTACGCAATGATAGTGGTATGAGGGTTTTTATGGCTGCTTACCTATTGGAGCGTATTTTTATCATACAAAATCGAGAAATAGACGATTTCTTTATTCGTCTGCTTTTGCATTTTGGGGATCTGTTTTCCTGTTATGGTGCGCGCAGCACGTTTCAACAGGTTACCAGTCCGCCGCTTGATGGAATCCGTGTGACTACATGGGAATTGCCGATTCGCGCATTTGGATATTTTTCATGTGATATTATCAAAAATATTGGTATGGGTCTTATAAATAAGTTTGTACCGGAGAAAATAATCAACCATCTCAATAAAAGGAGTCCGCTGGTTGGCAGGAATGAAGCATATAAGAACAAACAATTAGAGTATCTATACAATTCTTGCGCTTTTTTGGCATCTGCATATTGGGCATATGAGAGCCTGTCAACAACAAGCATATCACGAAATGGTGTTGCAAATATGTGGATTAAAAACGGACATAAATCAAGTGCGGCAAAGCTTTGTGACTGGATATTTTCCAATTTGTATAAATTGGCGGTAAATGAGAGAAACGCTGTACAATTGAGTGTGCAGACATTTGATGCGAAGTATTCCAGGCAAAAGAAACATACAAATCCTGCATGGTTAAATTATGTAAAATCCAATAAATCTTTTAAAGTGCGATTTAGCCAATTAATTTTGAGCAGAAAATTAAAGTATGCCGAATGGTATGACGTAGGTGATATTACTAGACAGAAATTTGAAAAAGATGCATATCTGATTGCACATACATTGAGAATCCGATCATTACTTGAGTCGGAGTATAGTGCAGCGGGACATGAATGGATTGGCGAGTGGAAAAATGCAGTATCTGATATCAGTTATAAGTGGGAGTTTTCTCGCATGGCGAGATATATTATGGTTCAAATGTTTTCAACGAATCCGGGACATCAGGATAATTATAGCGTTTTGCTGGACTTGCTGAAAATGATTATTTTTATGATTCATGAATTTGCGTCATTAGATTCCATTTATTATATTTATTGCCTTTCAGAAAGTTTGGTTACATTCTCTGATGAGTGGGGAGCGGAAGACGGAAAGGAACTGAAAGGAATGAATGCCGTAGAATTGTATCGCAATATGAACAACACTGCGTTACTGTCTGACAGTATAAATAAATGGAGTGATCTGTTTTTTTACTATCTGTTGAAAGTATCAGATAATACGGAGGTTGATTCTGAACGATATGCCGGGAATCTGTTAAAGAAATATTGGGAAAAGAAAAAAATACAGCGTAATCATTTGCGCACAGAATTAATTGATGCTTCTCAATGGAATCAATTGACAGAGCGGATGTGGACGGTCAAGGGAGATAAAATTCTTGTAGTGAGAGACGCGCTTGATCTTCCGAAAGATTGCAATACAGGTATTGTTGCAGAGGCTCATAAAGACGGGGAGAAAACTCTCAGCTTTGAGATATACAGCGAAGGAGGAGAAAGCAGATTTAAAGGGGTTCCCAATAAAAAATTGTATATGGGCGATCTTGTGAAAATCATTGGCAGTGACCTGAATAGGATTGAAAGCTTTGATATGATTAAATGGAAGCCTGCTAAAGGAGAAAAACTCCATGCAGCATATGAAGTCACCGGGGATGAGATTTACGTTTCTGTTATGGGAACACAAATCACTGAAAAATTTGGAGATTCACCAGAATTATTTTGGTTGTGGAATGGTGATTTTAGTGAACTTTTCTCGAAAGGGCATTCTATCAAAGGGAAAACGGCTGTACAGTATGCGGAATATAGTGCCGGAAAATGCAGTTGGATTCCTTATATGAATGGATATGCTGAGTTTCTGGTACAAAGAATGTTTTTGCCGGATAATCCGGACAGAAAATGTACGCTTACATTTTTGGGTAAAACCGACATTTGTAAGGGATTCCTGTTTTCTGCAAAAGCCGGAGAAAATTATATACTGGAGGCTGATAACTGGACGCAGGAGAGTTGGAAAAAACTTGAGGATGAACTTACCGGCCGCAGTGACAGAAAAGGAATCAAGATTCGGGTTCACTTGGTTAATGTAGATGATTTCCCCTGTCTGGAATTGGATACAGAGGAGCCATATGACGATAGAAATATACGGTGGCGAGAGCAATTTGCTAACGAGCAGCCTTTTCAAATATGGTATGAAGATAACAAGTGGGTTACAGAAACAGATGTGCAAGAAATACGGAAAAGAGTAGTTGTGTATGTTAAGAATAGAGGTAGACTGACAGATACAGACAGCAAGTATATTGTTCAGGTAGCAAACGGCGGATGGGAGGAGATTAATCAGAGAAAGGGATATTTGGAAGCTGAACAAGTAAAAAATCGTGTGCTGGATTCCCGGGCAATTACTTATGATGAACTAAAGCGATTGATTGAGATTAAGCCGGGAGATGTATTTAAGCTGAAAAATATACAACTTAAGTGGCAGAACAAAGCATATTATGCAGCTGAACTGGATAATCAATTGCCTGTCTTTTGTGCTGTGGAATCATTTTCAATGCTGCCGGATTCAAAGGATACGCGTTTTTGGCGTAACCGCTTATGTATAGTTGATAATGTCAGAGAGATAAAAAATTTTGCAAAGGAGGATGCAAATAAAGCGGAGCCGTGTAATCCCGTTGCACTTCGGGACAAGCAGGGAAAATATATAGGCATTATAGCGGAGTTTACTCCCATAATAAATAGCAAGTGGGAATCTGTTAATAATTTGTCAATAAAAGTTTTTATGGATATTGATGAGGGGAAAGAGGTGCTTGATGTTCCTGTTTCTGCTTTTGTACCGAAACCGCAGCATGTAGGAGATCGAATTGAAGCCGAACGTGTCGAAGGGGGATGGATTTTTAGGACGTTTTGGCGGACAATAAATGTAAGGACCTTATGGCAGCTGGAAGACCACAGAGGACAAAAGAACGCACCGATATTCGGAACTCCGCTGGGGTTGACAAACATTGCTCGAATAGGCAATTGTATGGTTACACAGGATGAAGAAAAGCCTGTTTTACATCTGTGGAATCCTGAAGTGGACTTTCAATATGCACTTACGATGCAATGCGGTATACAGAGTCAAAAAGGAAAAGTCGAACAAATAGTATGGCGTTATTCTGATCGTAAAATATTTCGTTGGGCCTATCAGACAGAGATTATCGAACTCCATAGTGAAGGCAACGTTTTTATTGGTGAAGCAAGAGCTGGTGCATTTAAGAAAGGGTCAAAGGAATGGCGGGTAAAACCTGAAATCTATAGGATATTTGAGTCGGTTTCAGGGACATTTTATGATCTTCGTCGATGCTTTATTCCGATCAGTGCAGGCACGCATCAAAATGATTTGTCAAAGGAGATCGAAGAGGAGCGCAGAGCATATTATCAGGAGTGGCTTGCAGAAAATAGTAATTGTGCAACCGGGCAGATAAACGGTCAGCTTCATAACGCAGATAAAATAGAATTAAAAGAATTATATGTTCCCAGTGCAATAGCAAATTTTACAGCAGATGTGGAATGGGTTAATGAAATTCCGTTGGAGGAAAGACAGAGACCTATAGTACCACGCATCTATAGTACGGATGATGTGCGCGTCAAGTTGAAAATCAGCAATGGAAAATACATAGCTTCAGTAAATGACGTTGAGGCGATGCTCTTAGATCAAGCGTTGATTGATTGTTTTGGCGCTGCGGACGGATATATTGAAGAGAGAGATTTCTATTTTGCCGGAAGGGATGATCAAGAGAGATTATTATTCGAATGGGGATATGGATATGTTTTTGCAGCAGACATTCAGGACGTGACTGATATAAATGGAAATTCGATTGGAAACGAGCTTTTTTTTGGAGATCAAATTACGTCATTTATGTTTTGTTATGATGAGAGCGGAAAATATCATTGGAAAGTCAAGGCGAAGCTGGAATGGATCTGTCACAAAGTGGAAGGGCAGGTGTGGCAGGATGCAGAGAAAAATATTATTCAATTACTTAAAGTAAGGATCAATCAGACGGATGGAAATCTGGAGATCTATGAGGTATCTGTAGCGGACAGATCAATTAAAACATCGAGAAAGCAAAACGACGGTTGGAAATTTTTGCGAATAGGCAATGCAAGATTAAAGAGTGAAGACACGGAGACGCTGGTTTCGCAGATTAGGAAAGCGCAGAAAGAGACGATTATTTTAGCTTGTCTGGATCGACAGAATTATGATAAAGCTTCCAGATGGCGGGAGTTTTCTTATATTCCGTTAGATGGAAGCAGGGATAAACTTGAAATACTAAATAATAAGACACTCTGCCTGACAGCAGGGAGGATAAAAGATACAACCATGCAGCAGAAGACGGACAGGGTTGTTAATGATCAAAAGCTGGATTTCTTTTTGCCGGACGAATTACCGGACATTTGTGAGAATCCGCATCTGATCGTATCCGTTATGAGAAGATATTTTTCTTTGGACGAGAGCAGGCTAAGAATTTATTCTCAAGTAAATCCGGACGCATTTTATCGAATTAATATGTTGGTAATGCTGCAGAAGGAAAACGATGAGCGAAACGGTATCTGGAGCGGTAGTGTTTTGGGAGCGCCCTTTCGGGCAAATGATAGTTTGATAAGCTTAGTGGAATTACGTAAACAATGTATTGTTACATTAGGCATAGTGAAACGCAATGAGCAGATATTTAAATGTGCAGAGATAGTGCCGGGTATCATTTTTGATATTACGAAGTATTGTAAAGAAATGTATTTGGTGGATGGCTCGCTTGCTTTGCTGCGAGTGGTAGGTGGGGAACTGATACCCGAGGTAGTTTTGCCGGGAGATAGGCAATACATTCCGGACGATGGCAGACCGATAGAACTATTGATCATGGACGGTGCCTTGAATAATTATGAACAGACAGTGGACATGGATGAGGAACAGGCAAGAGAAACAAAGATGTCTTTGGGTGGACACTTTACGTTGGCAGGATTTCCGCAGATTCGCGTAAAGAATGTGGATTTGCTGGATCGGCTGATCAGGAGTGAGCTGCCTCGTTTGGGTATGATTTACAAGAATGCTGAGAAGAAGCTGGAAGTGAGGGCAGTAGAGGAGAATGTCAGTGCAGGATATTTGGAAGTATCTCAGGAAAGCGGTACGCCGATCTTAAATTTGATCTCACCGGTGTCTCGCTCGGTTT
Source organism: Lachnospiraceae bacterium (assembly GCA_029067085.1). Classification (GTDB taxonomy): domain Bacteria; phylum Bacillota; class Clostridia; order Lachnospirales; family Lachnospiraceae; genus UBA3282. The sequence continues at coordinate 109,926 of JAIEFE010000021.1, forward strand.
ATACATCATGGGATCAGATCACTTTTATGGATGGAAAGCCGGAGGAGATTATTGAGTATGTGCAATGTGGAGTTTGGCATTATCACGATAGATTCACGGCTGTTTACACAGATGAAGATAAGTGTATGCATTTAAGGAACCTGCCGGACGGACAAAACTATAAGGACATACTGGTTTTTGCGGGGGAGGGATATCGTCTTCGCTATTTAAAAAAGGAAATTAGGAAATATTTAATGTCAGCCAGAGAAATTGTTGAAAATGGTTTGCCGAATGCTTCAAGATGGTATCCTATTGCCGGTGTGACAGACCATAGTTTATGGATTGAAATTTTTCCGGGTAAAATATTGGAATTGCTAAGAACATATCTTTTTGCCGGTAACGATAAAAGTGAACTGTCTAAGCTTTATGTAGGCGCTTTTGCTCCGGGAGATAAGATAATGTTGGATGAAGAGAAAACAGTAGTAGGCGGGCACGGCAAAATATTGTTGCTGGGATTTAAATTTGGCCTCAGATCTGCAATTGGGAGAGGAAGAGCTTTTTTGCCTGTTCAGAATAGAGAGGAAGATAGCTTATGTCTGGGCGGCGGATTTTGGACAATGAATTATCCAAACAATACAATGCTTGGATTACATGGTGAATCAAAATTTGTCATGCTGGATCAGAACAATAAATTGTCTGATGCGAAGCTTACAGAACAGGTAATGACGGGAGATTGTGTCTTTCTAACAATAGATGCAAGAGGCAGGTTGTGCATTGCCGGGGGATATAATATAAAAGTTGAATTCTGTGAGGAATCTTTATGGGGTGAGATGGCATGGCTTCTTCGGGCGCTTCAGCATGATTGGCATGATGTTCTTAATTTATTTATGAATTATTTACCGGTTACTGTTACCGGGAAGAATAAAACCGGCACAAAAGTTTGGGTGGTATATAAGTGCCAGAATAACCACGGTTTAGATGAAAATATGACTTTGTGTTGTAATTGTATTGGAATGATTCGTTATTTAGAAAAAAAGAGAGTAATTTTGCGATCTGGCGGATATTTATTTTATATTGACGAAGAAGAGTTTATGCAAGGAGTTGACAACAGTACAAGGGAGATTATAGTACATGAGCTTTCGAAAAGGCGCACAGAATTTCTTGCGTCCAGGATTGATGGGAAATGGAAGGTTGGTTTGGATATACAGGATGATCCTGAAAAAGTAGAAATTCAGATTTTGTATGCAATTCCGAAAGCTAAGGGATTTTTATGTCGTAATCGGAAAAACTTATCTCTGAGATGGCTTCCTCAAGAATACAGCTGTCGTGTGCAGTATGTAGAAACCGAAAAAATATGGAAAGTTTTGTCAGAAAATCGCAACCGTATCGCTAAGCTTATGGAAAATGGAACGCTGTCTCTTAATCACGAGCAGGATTGTTATCGAAGATTTAGTTTACTGGATACACGAAGTACAAAATATCGTGTGATACCGAAAGTTGAACTGGGTCAGGAGGCGGGTTATTTTTATTATCTTAGTGAGTTGTATCCGTCAGGAGATTTATTGATGCTGAAAAGCGAAAATAGCCAAGAATGCGGTCAGGATGAACCGGTGCGTGTAGCTTTTCTGGAGAAACAGGAGACGTCTGTTGTTGTTGTGCCTTTAGGACAGATGCGCCAGAAAATCTTTTTATCTCCATGGATTACGCAGGCATATCGGAGTGCGTATCGCTATGAAGAAAAAGAAGGCTATCTGGATTGTGAGGTATTTCAAGAATATATTCCGGAACGTTTTGACAATTATCTTGAGGTGATTGAACAGGCAAAAGAAGATATCAATTCGGGAATACTTGGCAATGATACTTTAAGAATTCCGAATGGGTTGGAAGATAGGCTGGTATATCTGTACGAATTACTACAGCAGGCAAAAAAAGGAACTTCTGTCAGTATAGGAAGAATTTATCCTAAAATATATGATACGTTAAAAGCGTGGCTATCCTATCAGGGAAAAGTTCTTGCAAGCGGTTTTTATAATAGCGAAAAGTACAAGAACTCTCAGACGTTGGATCTTTTGCCGACAATCACTGCCATATTACTTTTAAACAGAATTAGTTATAAGAATAATTTGTTTGTAAAAGAATTGGTAGTACATTTAATGTGTATGCTCGGCTATGCCAGCAGCAATTCGCTTCATCAGGAAGTGTTATTAAGGCTTTGGCTCTTAAATTCGAATCAGGGAGGTGTATGGAAAAGGTTGAATCGACTTTCACTTGGAGGAGAATCTATGGAAGATCGGTTTAAAGGCATAGAATCGGAACCGTCTGAGGTTTTTGACGGAACTTTAAATGAAGGTCAGTATAGCACACTGATAGAAATCGCAGAAAGTATTGCAGGACGTTACGTTGAGGATAAAGATGCAAAGGTAGTAGCGGAGAGTTTGTTGTATTCTGTCGGTGTCGAACGGGATTATACGGATTTTTATCTGAGCCTTAATAAACAAGATTATTGCTGCTTTAAACTGGCACCACTTGGCAGAATACTCATATTAAAAGAAGATAAATGCCAAAATATTTACGAGTTAGCGAATAAACATAAAAATACATTAGTGCGTGCCTTAGCTTCTTTGCGGCATAAAAAGCAGCCGATAGAACTATTGACATATATTCCGATTCCACTGTCTGAGGAACAAAGACGAAATGCAATAGAAAAGTGTGATAAAGTTATAGAGTTTTTGACACAACAGCTTCGCGGATAATGGCGAAACTCGTTAACAAGGTTCACGCCGCTGAAAAGCGGCGTGGCTTCCTGCATATTAAAAAATAACAAAATGAGCAGCACTGCCTGCCTGTTCTGTAACAATGTGCGGCATAATGCCTTTTAATAAAAAAGCTTTTACCACACTCGCGTGCGGATGATGATATCGGTTTGTATATCCGGCAGAAATGATGAAGAACGCATCCATTCTCAGAAAATCCGGATTAAAATTGTGATGGGAACCATGATGCGGTATCTGCACGCCGCCGATATGCTGCCAATATCTTTGATAAGCTTTTTGCAGGTCTTTCCATTTCATAGTTCCTGATGCGTCGTAATCTCCCATATATAAACAGCCCGGGGATTTACAACCTGGAAAATAAGGAATACTACAGCATCCTCTTTTATACTGACTGAGTGTATCACCTATTTCACCTGAGAACAAAGTCATGGAATTTACGTTAAAGCCTCCCGGAACCTTTGCATACGCCTGTTTGATCTTGTCCCGGTCACCCGGATTGTTGTTTTCCCATAGCCTAACCATTTCATCTTCTGTTATTGTCCTTTGAAATTGTCCCTGTAAGTTGTTTAGCAATGATTGAACACGGGCGGTCTGTCTGAAATTGAATGGTATATACAGCCACTTATCGTACGCAGTGTTTTTCAAATGATATGGAGCCTTTATATCTTCAAAAACATTGTCTCCGGAACGTTGACGACGCAGTCTATCCTGTTGCCAGTCTATGCTTTCATCCTCATTATCTGCTTCGTCAATCCCATTCAATACCGGGGTATTGTCTGGTGATAGATTTCTAACAGTTTCATAGGGATCCCTGAAAAAATTGAAGGAAAATCCGTCTATATTATTAACATAATAATAAATTTCCATCAATTTTCTGTTTTTGGAGGTTATAAGCGGAAAATAGATTCTCTTCACATTACAATGTGCCAGCAGATATGGTATTCCGTTAACATGATCCTCATGCAAATGAGAAATAAACAATGCATCAATTGTCTCGCCATACCGAAAATTGTTTCGTATTTCCAGTTCAACAATTTTTACATCTGTCTGTGATCCACAATCATACACGATATTAATGTTATCATGTGTATTTTTTTGTGAAAAACTTTCACAGTAAAATGCACCTTGTCCGACGGGTAAAAAGCTGCGAATCATCCTCAACATGCAACATCTCCTGTTTTTAGTAATATTCTATTATTAGCCTGGGAGCGATCTCCGGCACTCTATTATACCATATCTGATAAGAAGACACAGTATCTTCAAGAGATATTAGCTTGTTTTTGTTAATATGCAGACATTACTTAAACCATTTAGTATTAATAGATCACCAAATAGAAAATGATTCAAAAAGTAATGTACATAGAAATATGTAGGATATGATTGATGAATTGCAATCAAATCTATGTGAAAATCTATCCATACATCATGAAATCATTGGCATATCGCCGACATTTTCACATATTGCAGAGCAACTGAGAACTGTCAGGCGGCAACAGAATATGATATAGTCGTTATTCGTCAATAATTTGACTGTAATCTGAATGGATGTTCCGCATTGATCCGGGAAAGAAAGAGAGATAAACTGAAATGTACAAGGAGATGGCAGGTATGACCAACGAAGAAATGTTCACAGTTATTATTGAGCGTATGGATTCTATGGAATCGGGATTGTCCGGGCTTGCGGACAAAGTGGAATCCGGATTGTCTGGATCGGCTTATGTATGCAAAAGATGTTGACGGCTATGAAAAGATGAAGATGGAGGTTGATTTATTAGCGCAGGGCTATCAGGAGTTGAAAGAGAGGGGGTAAGTCATACTGTTTTGCACTTATTCAGTTGATTTTTCGTGAAAAGCATTGTATTATTTGTGCAAATAACATATATTGTAGTCATCAACAAAAGGACGAAAGAGGAAACCGGTATGTACGAAAATTTTTTCGTTATTATGGATATGCTGATCAATAATAACATGACAAAAAAGGAGATTGCTTCGAAAATAATAGGCGTGTTAAAGGATAAAATTTCAGATGGAAGTATCGATAAGATCACGAACTATATTGGGGGCGAAAGCGTTAGTATGAAGAAAGTCCTTTCCAGAGACCATATGATATCTGAAGGCATTTCAGAAGAGAATGTTGATTATGTAATAAATGAAATAAGGATCTTTATTAAAAATGTTCGGAATACAGATGAAATGCGCAGCCAATGTGGATATGAGAATATGGCATTAGCTGATTTTTTGTGGCACTGGTATTGTAACCTCTATAAAAGGGAAGAGGTTATAGAATGCATGGCTGATCTCAAGAGGGGGCTGTTTGTTATTGCAAAAGCATGGAACGAGCCGCCGGAGGAAGCGTCGATAATAGAATTCATCAAAAGAATCGACAGCAAAGAAAGTAAAATATTACTGGGTATGGAGGATGTAAAAACTGACACAGAGGAACTGAAAAAAGAAGCAAAGGATACAAACCGTAAAGTAAATGAAATATATTTGATATTAAAGGAAGAGCTTGGGGATTCCTCAAACAAAAGCGAGAAGGAAGAACAGACCTCTGATGGTCAGGAAAAGCAAAATCCCGGAGAACCGAACGACGAACTTGGAGCCCTGCCGTCAGAGAGCACATCGGGGCAGAAAGAAGCCAACACAGAGGCGATTTCAGCGGATGAGATAAAAATATGTCTTGCAGCCGCGCCGGATGAGTTTCAAAAAGAGATAGATGGCTTGAAAGAATTTATCGAGGAGCAAAATCAGTGTCAGGATGCTGTCCGTTTAAAGCTGGAGTGCTATGATGGTGAGACAGCACAGGATTTTCTGCAGTATAAGTATTGCTATCTACTGGTTGGAGCTAAGATGAAAACGTGGATACAGGAAGCGTATGAGCTGGTATGCGGATTAATTCACAATGAGGCATGCGATACTGAATATGTGCAATTACGTTTGTTTTTTAGAAGAGTATCTGATGGCAAGACAGTGCAGGATGATAATAGTGGAAGAGAGCAATTGGAGAACAGGTATAGAAACGATTTTAAACGAATTCCATATTATTTTAGCGATATTAACAGGATCAAATTGGATATTCTGCAAAATTTAAGAAATGAAACGTCGGAGGTTAATTTTTCAACTGAATCTATACTTCAGTTCCAGAATAATACGGATTTTAAGGAAGCTTGCAAAAAGAGGGAAGCTTTACTGAAGCAATATATAGATGCCGGTGAAGTTATTGACACAGATAAAAGTCCGGAAGAAAAAAAGCAAATTAGATTGCTGGAGGATGAGTTAAATGAGCAAAATGACGTTGTCAAAAAGATGGAAAGAGAAATATGGGATAATCTGAATCTGCTTACAGAAAAATTGCAGACTGAAAGGGCAATGGATATAAGGGAAGCGGAGGCAATTGAGGGTATCATTGAATATGGCAACTATGAAAATGCAGACGTTTTATTGCGCAGTGAAAAGTGGAATCAGGAAGTTGTTGACTTAGAGCAGTCCATGAAAGAAAAGCAGGAAATGTTGAGACAGTTTATTTCATCTCAAAGAACATTGATATCCAATTTGAAGACAAAGGGTACAGGCAACAGTCTGGAAAATGAGATTATTGAAGTATATGAGCGCATCACTGAGATTTCAAAAGAATGGCATATAGATTATATTACGTTGTATGAGTTCGCGGAGTTTTTGCTGAATCAACGGAAATGCAGCAAAGGAATTAAAATCGGAGAAGAGTTAAAATGCTTATATGAACTGTCCGACTGTGCTTCAGCAGAAGAAAGAGTCAGGCTGTTAAAGCTGTTGGGTGATTTATATTTTGAAGCGAAAGAGTATGACAAAAGTCAAAGAGATTATATAGAAGCGTATGAGATTTTTATAATTTGCAACGATGTGGATTTGGTATTGGGTACTGAAATTACTAATAATTTGGCGAGACTGTTTTGGAAAACAAATCAACTGGAACACGCAGAGAATGCATTAAGAAAAAATATTGATAAATTAAGCATCTTAGTAGAGCGTGAGCCGCAAAAATATGAACCAAAACTTGCGGTGACATATAATTATATGGGGATTATGGCAAACAAGAGGAATCAACTGGATAAGGCGATAGACTATCATCGTAAAGTATTGGAAATACGTGAAAGGTTGGCAGGGAAAAGCTCTTCCTATAATTATCGCCCGATAATGGATCTTACGATTACATATAATAATTTGGCATGTGTTTATAAAAAGTGGGGAGATTATCGGGAAGCAGAAAAATACTATAGAAAAGCACTGGATATTCGAAGCAGAAATGAAAAAATAAATCCGTCCGCGTTTCGTAAGCCTTTGGCGTTGTCATACAGCAACTATGCATCGATCCTAAATTTATGCGGGGATAATGAGAAAGCACAAAAGATGTGTGAAAAAGCCTATACGATTCGTCGTGATCTCGCACAGATAACGCCGTCTGATAAAGTGGAGCTTGCTAATACTTTACATGAATACGGTATTATTTTGACAGATGCGGGTGAGCGCATGTATTTTCGAGCAAAGGAATATTTCGAGGAGGCGATTGAAATAAGAGAGAATCTGACTAAAGATGATGAGATGACATATGAATGGAAGCTGGCAGAAACATGTTCCTATTATGGGAAACTGCTGGCGAAAATGGGTAAGGATCTGTTTCGTGATCCATATTACGGAATGGCAGAGGTAAATATGAGAAGGGCATGTGAAATTTGCGATAAATATTTGACTCGAAATAAAGAATATAATGCCAATAAAAGATCAGAAATTTATCAGAGGTTTGCTACTTTACTAGATGAAGACTTAAAAAAATATTCTGAGGCAGAAGTGTATTATAAAAAGGCGATAAAAGGCTGGAAAGAATTAACAGACCAATGTCCGCAGGCTTTCGAGAAAAAACTTAAGAAAGCGGATGAGGCGCTGAGAGCGCTTCAGAAGAAGATTCATGAAGCGGGCTGATAGATAATGCAGGATGGAAATGAGGCAAAATGATGTGTGATAGTCGTAAAGATTTATCTTATGAGATGGCTCGCGGGTTGGATTGGGCAGTAATCGTTAGAATAATGAATGAAACTGACATAGATGTCATAGAAGTGCTCAACAATACAAATCCTGATGCCAAAGAAGAATTTCTTACTAATAAAGAACTTTCTAAGCCGCATAATATTTATGGGCAGTTGGACATCAAACAGGTTGAACAGAATATTGATACAATCATTTCATTACAAAAGGAACTGGAATTATATAAAATCCCGGAAAAGAAAAGATTATTGGCTGATTTGGTTTTAGAGTCAAATCTGAAAAAAAATCGATTTGTGCAAGCTAACTATCTTTATACCCATTCATCTCCTGATGGCAGGGAGGCAGCAGCACGGGAGCATAAAAAAGCCAACATAGCGTTATATGGAGAACCTGATGAGGATGTATTCTGGTCGGTATTAGGTGAAAAACTTTCAGCCATTCCCGTAGACAGCCTTTCAAAAGAGGACAAGATCATGTATGATGAACTGCTTGAAATGCTTGGCCCTCTGCATACCGCGAAAGGAAGGGTTTTCAGACCGGGAAAGGAGACAATGGACTGGTTTTCTTATGTGCTGGAGCAGTTTTATGCCGGATTTCTGGCGCATATTCCGCAGAAGCAGCAGGTATTTTCCATAGAAGAAGCCTGTGCAATTACAAATGAGATCATTGCCTCAGAGCTTGGGGAGGTACCAGGCGCAGACATATCGCCTATGGGCGCTGATATCGCCCCGGATTTAGACCCAGCTGAGTGGAAAGCGACGGTGATCCCTACCGGTGCTGTGGCATCTGTTGATTGTAAGTATAAAACAATCAAGTTTCCGGGAAGACGAAGCAGGGGAGCCTATACAAGAGAAGAACTGATAGCGATTATTATACATGAACTGGGTGTTCATGCATTGCGCTCCCTGGTTTACGAGGACTGTGAGATGAAAGCCTTCTCTCTGGGACTTCCGGGTTATGAAGCTTTTGAGGAGGGGGTTGCGAAAGCGGCTGATCAGGCGATTAACCATAAATATGAGGATTTCGGCCTTTTGCATTATGTAAGCATTGGACTGGCGACCTTTCTCGGGAAAAATTTCCGGGAAGCATTTGAAATTCAGGTCCGTATTGAATATTTAGTCGGGGGAGAACCGGCAGGGAGGTGCTTTGATTCTGTGCAGCGTACTTTCAGGGGAACTGGTGAATTGCCTAATCACAAGGATCTTATATACTATAATGGTGCCACGCAGGTATGGAAATATATTGAGGAGCATTTAGATGACGTGGAATTGATGGACCAACTGTTTTTAAGCGGCAAGACCAATATGAATGATAAACGGCATGAAAGAATGATCTATGAAGTGCGTGTCGGGGGATATTAGAATTTTAAGTTGTTTATTGATCAACTCGCGACGTAAGTCGGGCCAGCTGGTTCAATATCATAACCGAATGCCGGCAAAGGACTGTCAATGTTTTGGTGAAACAAAGGCTTGTTGATAAGTAAGCGTCAGATTTGACAACATCCCACAAAAATAGTATACTCAAATCAATCAAATCTATGTGAAAATCTATCCATACATCATGGAATCATTGGCATATCGCCGACATTTTCACATATTGCAGAGCAACTGAGAACTGTCAGGCGGCAACAGAATATGATATGGTCGTTATTCGTCAATAATTTGACTGTAATCTGAACGGATGTTCCGCATTGACCCGAGAAAGAAAGAGAGGTACACTGAATGAACAAGGAGATGGCAGGTATGACCAATGAAGAAATGTTCACAGCTATTATTGAGCGTATGGATTCTATGGAATCGGGATTGTCCGGGCTTACGGACAAAGTGGAATCAGGATTGTCTGGATTGAGCGAGCGGATAGATAAAGTGGAATCAGGATTGACAGGCTTGGGCGAGCGGATAGATAAGCTGCAATCTGACATGAATATGGAATTTTGGGCTGTCAGAACAGAAATGAATGGAGTCAATGAATCGCTTAAGAAAGATATTTCTATTTTGAATGATAAAGTGGATCGGCTTATGTATACAAAAGATGTTGACGGCTATGAAAAGATGAAGATGCAGGTTGATTTATTAGCGCAGGGCTATCAGGAGTTGAAAGAGAAGGTGGGTTGAGACAACCGGTTTATATTAAGAACTAAAGAATACCTTGATTTTATACCGCCAATCAGTGATGTACACAGTGATTGGCGGTATATTTCATTTAAAATATTATGATGGATTCGAAAGGATATCCTTTACTTTAGAGCTTCTCCGGCTCCGGATATTCTACACCAAAAGTCTCAACGGTAACAGTTTGCATCACCTGATCTTCCAGAGGCCTGTCCTCGTAATCGGTAGCGGTCTCCGCGATCTTGTCTACATTTTCCTGTCCCTCGATCACCTTTCCGAACGCTGCATAAGCGCCGTCAAGATGTGGGCTTGTCTTGTGCATGATGAAAAACTGGCTGCCTGCGGAATCGGGGTGCATACTCCTTGCCATGGAGAGAACGCCGGCGGTGTGCTTTAAATCATTGTCGAAGCCGTTTTGGCGAAACTCCCCCTTGATAGAGTAGCCGGGACCGCCCATGCCGGTCCCCTCCGGATCGCCGCCCTGGATCATGAAACCCTTGATGACGCGGTGGAAGATCAGACCGTCATAAAATTTTGCGTTGATGAGACTGATGAAATTGTTGACGGAGGCCGGCGCAATCTCGGGATAGAGTTCGGCCTTGATCACGTCTCCGTTTGCCATAGTGAAGGTTACGATGGGATTGTTTGCCATAATCATAAATCCTTTCTTTTCTGTTTTCTGCGACTGTTGCAGCCGCATGACTTTCATTGTATTCTATTATAATAGATATTTATACTCATAACACTTCTATTGTAAAGGAAAGCGTCGGAGTTGTCTATGCTGGAAAAAATATATTTCGGAAAAGATATTTTGTATATCACGGATGAAAGTGAAACTTATACTTCCCTTCGAAAGAAGGGCTGTTATGTTCTGCCATACCTGCATGGGAGCAGCAGATGTGAGGCGTTCCCCGGTGCGGCCTGGCTGATCGAGGATATGGAGGAGATGAATCGGGAATCTCTTGAGCTGGTCTACAGGCGGCTGGCGGGGCTTCCATGGGATATTCTGGAGACGGGACGGTGCAGGGTGAGGGAGACGACGGTGGAAGATGTGGACAGTTTCTATCAGATATACGCGGAACCGTCCGTCACGGCGTATATGGAAAATCTCTTCGCGGACAGGGAGGAGGAAATCGCCTACACAAAAGATTACATCGAGAAAGTATATGCTTTTTACGGCTACGGGATGTGGACGGTTCTGGAAAAGGAGGAGGGCGCGGTGATCGGAAGAGTGGGGATCATCTGGCGGGAAGGCTATGATCTGCCGGAGCTCGGCTTTGTGATCGGCGTGCCCTGGCAGAGAAAAGGCTATGCGTTTGAGGTCTGCGAGGCTGTTCTTTGTTACGCGAAGGATGAGCTTTCCATGGAGCGGGTGCAGGCACTTGTGAGGCTGGGGAACGAGAAGTCCCTCAGACTCTGCGAAAAGCTGGGATTTGTGAGGAGCGGGGAGACGGAGGCGGATGGGGAAAGGCATTTTCTCCTGGTGAAAGAGCTGTAATTTCAAGTCGGTCTTCCGGGAAATCTGTATTGACGAAAGGATAGAGGAAGGGGTAAACTGTTTTACATGAAAAAACAAACGATAAATTTAAAAGCACGTAATTCCCTGCTTCTGCTGCTCACAGCCGTAATCTGGGGCGTGGCCTTTGTGGCGCAGAGAAAAGGCGGGGCGCTGACAGGGCCATATACCTTCAACTGCATCCGTTCCCTGATCGGGGCGGCAGTACTTGTGCCGGTGATTCCTTTTCTGGACAGATATGCTGGGGAGGGAAAGACAGAGGAGATGAAGAAAGGTCCGAAGCTTCTTGCAGGCGGCATTTCCTGTGGTGTGATGCTCTTTGTGGCCAGCACCCTGCAGCAGCTTGGCTTGTATTACGGTACCACGGCGGGTAAGGCGGGATTTTTGACTGCCTGCTATATTTTGCTTGTACCGATACTGGGTGTATTTTTGGGCAGAAGATGCGGTTGGAATGTTTGGGTAAGTGTGCCGGTGGCAGTGATCGGCCTATACTTTATCTGCCTTACAAGCGGCATTTCTTTCCAACGCTGCGACGGTCTGGTTCTCTTATGTGCGGTCTGTTTTTCAGTGCAGATCATGCTGGTGGATCACTATTCGCCTCTGGTGGATGGCGTACGCATGGCCTGCCTGCAATTTCTGACTTGCGGTCTTTTAGGCATTGCGCCTATGTTGTTTGTTGAGCTGCGTCAGGCGGGACCGGCACAATGGCTTGCAACTCTGGGCAGTCCCGATGTATGGATTGCGATCCTGTATGCGGGTGTGATGTCCTGCGGTGTCGCATACACGCTGCAGATTGTAGGTCAGAAGGGCTTGAACCCCACGGTTGCATCTCTTTTGATGAGCCTGGAATCCGTGTTCTCTGCGCTGGCAGGGGCGTTGATCTTAAAGGAGCACATGAGCGGCAGGGAGATCTTTGGCTGTGCACTGCTTTTTGGAGCGGTACTGTTTGCGCAGATTAATGTGGGGAATCGTCGGGACGGATAGAGATAGAAATGAATAGGTAAAGGAGAAAACGAATGCGTAAAACAAAGATTGTATGTACCCTTGGTCCTTCTACGGACAACGAGGAAGTGCTGCGGCAGATGATGTTGGAGGGCATGAATGTTGCCAGATGCAACTTTTCTCACGGCAGCCATGAGGATCATAAGAAAAGAATGGATGTGGTGAAAAAACTCCGGAAGGAGATCGGCAGGCCGGTGGCAATCCTGCTCGACACGAAAGGACCGGAAGTCCGTGTGAAAAATTTTAAGGAAGGAAAGGTTGTACTGGAGGAGGGACAGCTCTTTACCCTGACTGCCGAAGAGGTGGAGGGTACAAAGGACAGGGTGAGCGTGACCTACAACCGTCTCTATGAGGATCTGGAGGTGGGGATGCGCGTGCTGATCGATGACGGTCTGATCGAGATGAAGGTGGAGAAAGTCGATAAGAACGACATCGTATGCCGTGTGATAAACGGCGGAACCGTCTCCAATCACAAGGGTGTCAACGTTCCGGATGTGGACTTGTCTATGCCCTATATCAGCGACAAGGACAGGGAGGACATCCTCTTTGGCATCGAGCAGGATGTGGATTTTATTGCGGCTTCCTTTGTACAGAAAAAAGAGGATATCTTACAGCTTAGAAAACTTTTGGAGAAAAACGGCGGAGAGGATATTAAGATCATAGCAAAAATTGAGAACGCGCAGGGCGTGGCGAATATTGATGAGATCATAGAGGCGGCGGATGGCGTTATGGTTGCCAGAGGTGATATGGGGGTGGAAATTCCTTACGAGGATGTACCCGTGATCCAGAAGGAGATCATTAAGAAGGTGTACCGTGCCGGCAAGCAGGTTATCACAGCCACGCAAATGCTGGAGTCCATGATCAAAAATCCCAGACCGACCCGGGCGGAGACCACGGATGTGGCCAATGCAGTCTACGACGGCACTAGCGCGATCATGCTCTCCGGGGAGACGGCAGCGGGCACCTATCCGCTGGAGGCGGTCAAAACGATGGTGAGGATCGCAGAGCGCACGGAAAAGGACGTGGATTACCGCAAGCGTTTTTTCCAGTTGGAGAGAGAGGCCAATCCCGATGTGACGGATGCAATCTGCCATGCGACCTGTACGACGGCCCTTGACTTAAATGCCACAGCCATCGTGACGGTCACAAAGTCCGGCAGATCCGCCAGAATGATATCCCGTTATCGTCCCGAGAGTGATATCATAAGCTGTGCCACCACAGAGAAGGTATGCAGGCAGCTTTCCATGTCCTGGGGCGTAACACCGCTTTTGATCAAGGAGGAGAAGGATGCCTACGTCCTTTTTGACAAGGCCATCGCGGCGGCGGAAAAGGAGGGACTTCTGAAAAAAGGAGATCTGACGGTCATTACCTCCGGCATACCCATCGGCATTTCCGGCACTACCAATATGATTAAGGTGCGGATTGTATAGGCCGGTGGGAAGAAAGAGCTTTCTCTTTGCATATGGCTTCCAGATGGTACAGGGGAACCGGCCCGGAGATAACCTCCCGCGCCACATAGAGAGTGCTGTCGGAACGGGCGTTCATACTCCACTTGACTAAGGTCATATGGCCGCACTCGATTTCAATGCAGGTGATACAGCGGGGATGGACACAGCTTCCCGTATTATAGTAGTGGGCGGGTTTTTCAGGCAGGATGGGCCGGTGAGTATGTCCGGTGATCAAAATACGGCCGTTCTCCTGCGCCCAACGTTCTAAACGGATTTCGCAGCTGCTTTTTACATGATAGTTTTTGGCGGCGCTGGTGGGATCCAGTATACCCAGATTTTCGAGAGGCCGCCAGAAATAGCGGACAAGGAAACGGGAAAGCGGCCAGAGCGTCGAGTTGAGCAGGCTGGCCTGATGTCCGTGCGTCAGATAGAGAGATACGTGCGACCTGCTGTTCGGCAGCAGGTCTGTGGTGAGAATGATTCCTTCATAAAAGGCAAGGGAAGGAAAGAGGGGCTGCATTTGCTGGGATTGCGTACAGAAATACGTACTGCAGCGTTTGGCAGGGTAGCCCTTCCTGCATTTTACAATGTCGTGGTTGCCATAGAGAAGATACAGCCGGTTCTCCTGATCGAATTGTTTGAAAAGCCAAAAGACATTGCTGTGGATATCGATGATATTCTTCATGTTTCTGTTTTCCCAAAGTTCATCCCCATCCCCCAGTTCAATATAGGTAAATCCCTGTCTGTAATAGTGTTCCAGAGCGGCAAAATAGAGATGCTGGTTTTTGAGAAAGTTATCGGAGGAGTTTCCGATGCCTCTGTGACAGTCACTCATCAGGACATAGCGGGAGCAGTTTGTAAGAGGCAGCAGCGGAGCATTTTGAAAGGCGCGGTCAAGACGCGAGAAAGCACTCATAGACAGCCCTCCTTACGGCAGCGTTTGTGACAGCGCTTGTGAAAGCTGTGAAGTCTGAGCAGTTTTCGAAAAGCGAACGGGAGGTAGTAGTACAGGTACAAAACCCGATCCTCGGTACAGAGGAAGGGTCTGGTAACCCACAGATACAGCCTGCAGGCAATTCGATTTCGCCATTGGGAGTAAAAGCGGAAGAAGCGCGTGATCAGATTGTATTTTGCAGAATCTCTGCGGAAAACAAAGCAGACGTTGAGACCTCTGACAGACAGGCAGTCATCCGGACATCCGGCCCGCCGCAGGCCGTTTACGAAAGCGAAGAGCATTTCTCTGTCGGGGAAGCTGATGCAGGGCTCCATGGTGAGGGCGGAAGGTCTGGAAAAGCAGCCCACGAAAAAAGCGGTAAGCCACCAGTGTCGTCCGGAAGTGCAGATGCACTCGGCTTCGTCCTTGCAGAGCCGGAAGGAGCAGTCAAGCATTTCATGGTCATCCGCGCAGGAGAACCAGGCGGTTTTATATTCGTTTTTGGAAATTATGGTGTCGGCGTGGTATATGCCGATTTCCGCTCCGGTATTGATACCGTACTGCCCTTTCCAGAATTCGATCAGCCAGGTTCTGTCCTGATAGTCGAAATAGACGGGAAGGGCGTCAAAAACCATGTGGAAACGGGGTGCCATGTAGTCGTAGAGCCGGGTATATCCCGCCTGCCTCTGAGGCGCGTCCACCGTGGAGGAAAAGAAGCCGCAGTCACAGTGAAAATCGTAGCCGAAAGGGTATGCCAGTTCGTTCAGAACGGAACATTTGGCGCAGTCGTCCATAGAGTTGATCTTACAGATGATTCTTTTTCTGCGGCACTGAAAAAAGATACAGCCGAGAAGGGCGAAAAGCAGTAAAGCAAAGAGTAAAAAATACATAATCAATATCCTGTGTCGTTTTACTCTATTTTATGTCGAAAGAAAAGAAATTGTTCTGTGAGACAGGGCAGTCAGCGGATTCGGAACAGGTTATGATACTAAAAGCAGGCAGGCCAGAGGCACAGTCACAAGGCTCAATACAGTAGTCAAAATGATAGCCTGTGAGATTGACTCGGTTTCCATATCCATCTGTTTGGCGAGCATGAGAGGCATATTGGCGGCAGGAACCGCGACCATCAAAAGCATTGTGTTTAAAATAAGTTTATTAGTAAGAAAGCCGCGCATCAGCAGCATGCAGCCAATGGGCAAGAGAACCTGTCGAAGCAGGGTAAAGGCGTAGAGCTTCGGATGGGAGAAGATGTCCTTAGGCGCCATCTGCGCCACGGATACGCCAAGCACCAGCATGGATAGCAGAGTGGTGGCGCGCCCCGTGTAAGAGAGGGCGGAAGATAGAATCACGGGCACCCGGAAATTTCCCAGATAAACAATAATTGTAATCGCAGCGGAAATCGTACCTGCGTTGACGAGCTTTTTCAGGCGGTTTGAGCTGATCCGGTCTGCGGGCAGCCGTGTGCCTTCTTCTGCCTGTCTCGCGGCGGCTCTTTGCAGAAGTGAAATGCCGAAGGTGTAGATCAGGAGATTGAAGAGCAGGTTGAAAATGGAGACAAAGATCAGTGACTCGCTTCCAAGCACTGCGGAGGCCAGAGGAATGCCGATAAAGCCCACGTTGCCGAAAACAGTAAGCAATTGGTAAGCGTAGTGAAGGTTTTTCGGTACACGCAGAATGTAGGAAAACAGGAAACCTGCGCCGATCAGAATGGCAAAAATGGCAGCATAGGATATGAAAGCAATGCCCAGCTCGCTGAGGGAAGCTTTGGGACCGTCTTCCAGGGCAGAGCAGATCAACAGAGCCGGATTGGTGACATTGATGATCAGCCCGGAGATCTGTTTGGAGCCTTCCTCCGAAAGTATTTTACGTCGGTACAGGATCATGCCGATACCGATCAGAATAAAGATGATGAGCATTTGCTGTAAAACGATTGTGATACTCATTTCGCGCCTCTTTTCCGTTTATTTGTAAGATTGCCTTTCTGTTATGATGCGTGATGGATACCTCGAATTATTATAGTACATTTTTTCAAAAATGGAAGATTGTTTTTCTCCTGTACTCGTTATATACTTATTAAAATGGAATGAAGGCAGGATTGAAAAAATAAAAAAACTCCGATAAAGAGGTTATTATGAAGAAATATGTTATGGCGCTGGATCAGGGAACGACCAGTTCCCGGTGTATTTTGTTTGACAGAAGCGGCAGTATCTGCAGTATGGCGCAGAAGGAATTTACCCAGATTTACCCGCAGGCCGGCTGGGTGGAACATAATCCACGCGAGATATGGGCTTCCCAGCTTGTGGTGGCGATTGAGGCGATGGCCAACATCGGCGCGGATGCACAGCAGCTTGCGGGCATCGGCATTACGAACCAGCGCGAGACCACGATCGTGTGGGACAGGGAGACCGGGGAGCCGGTGTACAATGCGATCGTGTGGCAATGCCGGAGGACGGCGGAATTTATCGACGGATTGAAGGCGCAGGGTTATACGGAAATGATACGGGCGAAAACGGGACTGGTGCCGGATGCCTATTTTTCCGGGAGCAAGATCGCATGGATCCTTGATCATGTGGAGGATGCGCGGGAGAGAGCGGAGCGAGGAGAACTGCTATTCGGCACGGTGGACAGCTGGCTGATCTGGAATCTGACGAAGGGAGCTGTACATGCCACCGACTACACAAACGCTTCCCGTACGATGCTTTATAATATTCACACACTGAAATGGGATGAGGAGCTTCTCTCCATGCTTCGGATTCCCGAACAGATGCTTCCTGAGGTGAAGCCGTCGGGTACGGTGTTCGGTGAGAGCGATACGGGTATCTTTGGTGCGCCAGTTCCCATTGCGGGCGCTGCGGGCGACCAGCAGGCGGCGCTTTTCGGGCAGTGTTGTTTCAAACCGGGACAGGTGAAAAATACTTATGGGACAGGCTGCTTCCTTCTGATGAATACAGGGAAGGATGCGATCGCTTCGGAGAGCGGCCTTCTCACCACGATTGCGGCTGGAGATGATGTCAGACCGGAATATGCTCTGGAGGGCAGCGTGTTCGTGGCGGGCGCGGCGGTACAGTGGATGCGGGATGAAATGCGGATGATGAAGATTTCCCGGCATTCGGAAAAATATGCCATGCGTGTACCGGACACAAACGGAGTTTATGTGGTACCGGCCTTTGTCGGCATGGGAACACCTTACTGGAATCCCTATGCACGAGGCACCGTGGTGGGTATTACGAGAGGCTGCCAGAAAGAACACTTTGTAAGGGCGGTACTTGAGTCCATTGCCTATCAGTCGATGGATGTGTTGAAGGCGATGGAGGAGGATGCCGGGATTCCGCTCAGTGAATTGAAGGTGGACGGCGGCGCCAGTGCCAATGATTTCCTGATGCAGTTTCAAGCGGATATCACAGGACAGGCTGTGCACCGTCCAAGCTGTATCGAGACGACGGCTCTGGGAGCGGCCTATCTGGCAGGACTTTCGGTAGGCTACTGGAAAGATAAAGAGGAGATCTGTGAAAACTGGCAGCTCGGGAAACGTTTTGATGTGATGATGGAGGAAAAGAGCAGAGAACAGCTCGTGAAAGGGTGGAAGCGGGCTGTCCGATGCGCGCTTGCCTGGGCGGAGGACGACTGATGCCCGTGAGCGGCGAAAGCGAAACGTTCCGAGGGTACTGCAATGAACAATAGAAAGGAAAGCAAAAATGAACATCACCTACAATGAGAAAAACAGAATTTTTAAGTTGGATACGCCCCATACCAGCTACTGCATCGGTGTGGTGGACGAGGACAACTTCCTGGGGCATGTGTACTATGGCAGAAGCCTCGGGTCGGACGATCTGGCGTATCTGATGCGTATCGGGGAGCCGCCCTTTGTACCCTCGAAGAACAACCGGGACAGGACATCCTTTTTAGATACCTTCCCCATGGAGTATACTGGCAACGGTCTCGGCGATTACAGGGAAGGGACACTGGCGGTGAGGACGGTTGGCGGTCATACGGCTGTATCGCTCTTCTATGTTTCCCATTGTATTTATGATGGAAAGAAAGCTTTGGAAGGGCTCTCGGCGACCTTTGGCGGGAAGGACGAATGTAAGACGCTGGAGATAACCTGTGAAGATCCGGTACTAAAATTGCAGGTGATTTTATCCTACAGTGTTTTTGCGGACACGGATGCGATTGCCAGAAGTGTGAAGATCGTGAATAACGGCAGTGAGGCGGTTTATCTGACAAAGGTGCTGTCTGCCTGTCTTGATATGGATAATGATAATTATGAGATGATCACGCTGCATGGTTCCTGGGCGAGAGAGCGTGCGATACAGACGGTACCCATCAGAAAGGGGAAACAGAGCGTCGGATCGGTGCGCGGAGAATCCAGTCATCAGGAGCATCCTTTTATGGCGTGGAAGGGCAGGCAGACCACGGAGGAGAGCGGGGATGTCTGGGCGATGAATTTCATCTACTCCGGCAACTTTCTTGCGCAGATTGAGGGGAATCAGTTTGGCAGCATCCGCGCGATGATGGGGATTCACCCGGAGAATTTCTGTTGGAAGCTGGAGCCCGGAGAGAGCTTTCAGGCGCCGGAGGTGATCTGCATGTACTCGGCGCAGGGGCTGGGCGGAATGAGCAGAAATTTCCACGACTTGTATCGCAATCATCTGATCCGGGGCATTTATAAGGATAAGAAGCGGCCGATCCTGATCAATAACTGGGAGGCGACCTACTTCGACTTTGACACGGAAAAGCTCCTTGCGATCGCAAGGCAGGCTTCCGCGCTCGGCATTGAAATGCTGGTTATGGACGATGGATGGTTCGGGTACAGAAATGACGACAATTCCAGTCTGGGCGACTGGTTTGTGAATGAATCGAAGCTGAAGGGCGGACTGAAATACCTGGTGGATGAGGTGAACAAACTGGGTATGAAGTTCGGTATCTGGATGGAGCCGGAAATGATTTCGCCTGATTCCGATTTGTACAGGGAGCACCCTGACTGGGCGATTCAGATTCCCGGCAGAGTGGGGAGCCTTGCCAGAAATCAATATGTGCTTGATCTGACAAGAAAGGAAGTCCGCGACTGCATTTATGACAGGATAGCGGCAGTGCTTCGAAGCGCCAATATCGAGTATGTGAAATGGGATATGAACAGACAGCTTTCCGATCTCGGCAGCTTAGGTCTTGCTGCGGACAGGCAGGGAGAACTTTTTCACAGACAGGTTCTGGCGGTCTATGAGATGCAGGAGAGGCTGGTTACTGATTTCCCTGATCTTCTTCTGGAGAACTGTTCAGGCGGCGGCGCGAGATTCGATCCGGGTATGCTCTATTACAGCCCTCAGATCTGGTGCTCCGATGATACGGACGCCATAGAGAGGCTGTCCATTCAGGCGGGAACGGCACTGGTTTATCCGCTTTCCACCATGGGCGCGCATGTGTCTGACTGCCCGAATCATACGGTTGGCAGGACGACACCCTTTGAGACGAGAGGTTATGTTGCTCTGGCGGGCACTTTCGGTTATGAGCTGGACGTGACGAAGATCCCTGAGGCGGATCGGGAAATGATTCCGGATCAGGTGGCCATGTACCATAAATATAACGATCTGGTGCGGCGGGGAGATTACTATCGCATCGCACACTATGCGGAGAATCATTTTTATGACTGCTATGCGGTGGTGGCGAAGGATAAGAGCGAGGCGCTTGTTACCTATATTCAGGTGCTGGGCAGGCCCAATTTCCACAGCAGGAGGATCTGCATTCCGGGACTTGATCCTGAGAAAACCTATGTGATCGAAAATGCGGCGGATTGGCCGGAAATCGAGCAGAATGAATACAGGGGCGATACGCTGCACTATGCGGGTATCAATATCCCGCCCATCAGTGGGGATTTTAAGGGAAGGATCATGCATTTAGTTGTGTGTAGATAGTACATATAAATTCATAAAAAGAAATGGAGAAAGAGATATGATTGTACAAAAATACAAGGACATGTTACAGGGAAAATCGGTGATTCGGCAGCTCTCGGAATTTGCTACAGCCAGAGGACAGGAGATCGGATATGAGAATGTGTTTGATTTCAGTCTCGGAAACCCTTCGGTGCCGGTGCCGCAGGAATTTACGAATGTCATGATAAAGCTGCTGCAGGAGAAAGATTCCATGGAACTGCACGGCTACAGCCAGAGTCTGGGGATTCCCGCCGTCAGGGACAAGGTGGCGGCATCCTTAAACAAGAGATTCGGCATGAATTACACGGGAAACCATATCTTCATGGCTACGGGTGCAGCAGGCGCGATTGCCCACGCCCTGCGGTGTGTGACGCAGGAGGGAGATGAGGTGCTCACCTTTGCCCCCTACTTTCCGGAATATGGCCCCTATGTCAATCTGACCGGGGCGAAGCTTAAGGTGGTGCCAGCGGACACGAAAAGTTTTCAGATCAATTTTGAGGCTTTTGAGGAGATGCTGACGGAGAAGGTGATGGCGGTCCTCATCAACACGCCGAACAATCCTTCGGGTATTGTTTATTCCACAGCGACCATTAAGGAACTTGCACGTATCATGGAGGAAAAACAGAAGGAGTACGGGCACGACATCTTCCTCATTTCCGATGAACCTTACCGGGAGATCGTATTTGCGGGGGTGGATGCGCCTTATCCGTCGAAGTATTACGACAATTCCCTCTCCTGCTATTCCTTTTCCAAGTCCCTCTCTTTACCGGGAGAGCGGATCGGCTATGTGGCAGTGAATCCGAAATGCACAGACGCCGACATAATCAGCGTGATATGCAGCCAGATTTCCCGCGGAACGGGGCATAATTGTCCGCCGTCCATCATTCAGCTTGCGGTGGCGGAGGTTCTTGATTTGACAGCGGATCTTTCGGTCTATGAAAAAAATAAGAACATATTATATAAAGAGCTCACTTCTCTCGGATTTGAGTGTGTGGAGCCCGGCGGGACCTTCTACATGTTCCCGAAGGCGCCCGGCGGAGACGCGCCCGCCTTTTCCGAGAAGGCGAAAAAACACGATCTCATTCTCGTGCCGTCCGATACTTTTGGCGTGGAGGGGTATTTCAGGATCGCCTACTGTATCGACACGGAGAAGGTGGAGCGGTCGCTTGAGGCGTTCCGCGGGCTGGCGAAAGAATGCGGTTTGTAAGGAAAGGATGACATATGGATATCATAGAATTGTTGAAAGCGGTGCTGTTCGGAATTGTGGAGGGTATCACGGAGTGGCTGCCTATCAGCAGTACCGGACACATGATCCTTCTCAATGAATTTGTCACTCTGAATGTAAGTGAGGAATTCTGGGAAATGTTTTTGGTGGTGATCCAGCTCGGCGCGATCCTGGCGGTGGTGCTCCTGTTCTGGAATAAGATATTTCCTTTTCGATTTCGGGAGAAACCGGTGGTGCAGAAGGATATCTTTACGCTGTGGTTCAAGATTCTGGTTTCCTGTATTCCGGCGGCGGTGATCGGACTGGCCTTTGACGATGTGTTTGACGCGCTCTTTTATAATCCCTGGTGCGTGGCTGTGGCTCTGATCGTGTTCGGTATTGCTTTCATTCTGATTGAAAACCGGAATAAAAATGTAACACCAAAGATTACGGAACTCTCCGATATCACCTACACCACAGCGCTTCTGATCGGCGTGTTTCAGCTTTTGGCAGCGGTCTTTCCCGGCACTTCCCGCTCCGGCGCGACCATTGTGGGGGCGCTTCTGATCGGTGTGTCGAGGACTGTGGCGGCGGAATTCACCTTCTTTCTGGCGATTCCCGTGATGCTCGGAGCAAGCCTCCTAAAGCTTTTGAAGTTTGGATTTTCCTTTACGGGCGAAGAAGTTGTGATTTTGGCGGTGGGAATGGTCGTAGCGTTTATCGTGTCGGTTCTGGTGATCCGTTTCCTGATGGGATATATTAAAAAGCATGATTTCAAGGTATTCGGATGGTATCGGATCGTGTTGGGAGCGGCGGTGCTCGCCTGGTTTACGCTGTCGTGAAAGGCTTGCGCTAAAAAATATTTATCTGTAATTTTATGGCATTTCGTATAATATTTTATGATAAAAATTCACTATTTCCTACAGATTGTTAGTTGACAGTCCCGATTTAATGAGCTATGATACCACTGATGGGATCGCGCAGTCTGCAAGTGAGCGCGGCGACAATTATGGAAAAGTATTTGTGAGAGAGTGGGGAAGGAGATTACTCATGGCAGAAATCAAAAAACCTGAAATCAGTAAAGCGGCAGATACAAAGACATCTACAGTGACGACACCCGTGGCAGCACCTGCAGCTAAGACGGAGCCTGCAGCAACTACAGCAAAGGCTGAGGCTAAGACCGAGACAAAGAAAGAGGCGGCGAAGGCTCCCGCAGAGAAGAAGAAACCAGGCAGAAAGCCCGGCGCAAAGACAGCAGCTAAGAAGCCCGGCAGAAAGCCTGCGGCTGCTAAGAAGGAGACCGCTAAGACTACTACTGCTAAGAAGACCACCAAGACGACCAAGACAACCGCTAAAAAGACGGCTGTGAAGGAGAGTCTGCATTTAGAGTTCGCAGGCAAATCATACACGACTGAGGAACTGGTTAAGATCGCGAAGGATGTTTGGAAGTATGATCTTAAGAGAAAGGTCGGCGATTTCAAGAGTGTGGAGCTTTACGTGAAACCCGAGGAGAGCGTGGTTTACTACGTGATCAACGGCGACGTGGCAGGAAATTTTGGTATCTGAGAAAAGATAAACAGCGAATTCGGACAGTCAATTCGGGGCATACTGGATTGACTGTCTTTTATTTTACATTTTTTTAATAAATTAATTGTTGACAAAGAAAAAAAGAAGTGATACCTTACTACCAGAAGGTGTTAGCACTCTAACGAATCGAGTGCTAACAATCCGGACAGAAGGAGACGGGATGCAGCTGGACGAAAGAAAATATATCATATTGCAAGCCATTATCCGAAATTACCTGGAGACAGGAGAACCGGTCGGCAGCCGAACCATCTCCAAGTACACTGATCTGAACTTGAGCTCTGCGACGATCCGAAACGAGATGGCGGATCTGGAAGAGCTGGGTTATATCCTGCAGCCCCACACCTCCGCGGGCAGGATTCCCTCTGACAAGGGATACCGCCTTTATGTGGATAAGATGATGGAGGAGAAGGAGCGGGAGGTGGAGGAGAGGAAAGAGCTTCTTCTCGAAAAGGAAGATAAGGTCGATCATCTTCTGAAGCAGGCCGCCAAACTGCTCGCCAACAATACCGAGTATGCGGCCATGGTCTCCGCACCGCAGTATCACCAGAATAAGCTGAAATTCATCCAGCTTTCCAGAGTGGACGCAAAACACCTTCTGGCGGTCATTGTGGTGGAAGGCAATGTGATCAAAAATACCATGCTGACGGTGGAGGAGGAGTTGAGTGATGAAACGCTTCTCAAACTGAACATCCTCTTAAATACCCATCTGAACGGGCTTTCGATAGAGGAGATCAATCTGGGTATGATAGCGGCCCTAAAGCAGCAGGCGGGCATTCACAGCGAGATCGTGGCAGGCGTTATCGATGCGGTGGCGGAGGCCATTAAGGCCGACGAAGATCTGGAAATCTACACCAGCGGCACAAAAAATTTCTTTAAGTATCCGGAGCTTGCAGATCACGAGCGCGCCAGCGAACTGATTACGACTTTCGAGGAAAAACAGCTCTTGACAGAGCTGGTGCAGGATAACCTTTCGGGTGATAACAACACCGGTATTCAGGTTTACATCGGGAGCGAGACACCTGTCGCAGGCATGAAGGACTGCAGCATTGTGACGGCTACCTATGAGTTGGATGAGGGTATGAAAGGAACGATCGGCATTATCGGTCCCAAGCGGATGGACTATGAGAAAGTCGTGAATAATCTTAGGCTTTTAAAGCGTCAGTTGGATGATCTGTATAAGCGCTGAAGGATGGTGTGCTGACTACCCAGGCGGCGTTGAAAGACAGATAAATGACTGAATGAGTCAATAAATGGATTGGAGATGAATGCAATGGCGGAAGAAAAAGAAAGAACAGAAGAGGTGGAAGAGAAGAAAGAAGATGCGCTAAAGGAGGAACAGGTACAGGAGCAGAGCGCAGAAGCTTCAGAAGTCCGGGAGGAAAAGGAAGATAAACCGGAGAAAAAAGAGAAGAAAAAGAAAGACAAAAAGCAGGATGCCTTTAAGGAAAAGATAGAGGAACTTGAAGATCGCGTGAAACGGCAGATGGCTGAGTTCGAGAATTTCCGCAAGCGGACGGAGAAAGAGAAGGCGGCTATGTTTGAGACCGGCGCTAAGAGCGTGATCGAAAAGATACTCCCCGTTGTGGACAATTTTGAGAGAGGGCTTGCAAGCATTCCCGAAGGGGAGCAGGACGGCGCGGTCGCTCAGGGGATGCAGATGATCTATAAGCAGCTTATGACGGAGCTTGAGAATCTGGATGTGAAACCGATCGCCGCTGTCGGGGAGGAATTTAATCCCGAATTTCACAATGCGGTGATGCAGGTGGAGAGCGAGGAGTTTGAAAGCGGCATCGTGGCGCAGGAGCTTCAGAAAGGGTACACTTACCGCGAGGGCGTGGTAAGGCATAGTATGGTAGCAGTTGTACAGTGAATAACTGTAAATATAAATAGTAGGAGCGGTAGCGCTTCGGAAAGAAGGAGAATATTATGAGTAAAATTATCGGTATCGACTTGGGAACAACAAACAGCTGCGTGGCGGTTATGGAGGGTGGAAAACCCACTGTCATCGCGAACACGGAAGGTGCGCGCACAACACCGTCTGTCGTGGCATTTACGAAGAACGGGGAGAGGCTTGTGGGTGAACCTGCAAAGCGTCAGGCGGTCACCAACGCTGACAACACCATCGCCTCCATCAAGAGAGATATGGGTACGGACAGGGGGCGCACCATTGATGACAAGAAATATTCTCCGCAGCAGATTTCTGCGATGATCCTGCAGAAATTAAAGGCGGATGCGGAGAGCTATCTGGGCGAGACCGTGACGGAGGCCGTGATCACCGTTCCGGCTTACTTTAACGATTCCCAGAGACAGGCGACCAAGGACGCTGGCAAGATTGCGGGTCTCGACGTAAAACGTATCATCAATGAGCCCACAGCGGCAGCATTGGCTTACGGCCTGGACAATGAAAAAGAGCAGAAGATCATGGTTTACGACCTTGGCGGCGGTACTTTCGATGTGTCCATCATCGAGATCGGCGACGGCGTGATCGAGGTGCTTGCTACAAACGGTGACACCCACCTGGGTGGAGATGACTTTGACCAGAAGATCATTGACTGGATGCTTGCAGAGTTCAAGGCGAAGGAGGGCGTTGATCTCTCCAACGACAAGATGGCGCTCCAGAGACTGAAAGAAGCGGCTGAGAAAGCGAAGAAGGAGCTTTCCTCCGCGACGACCACGAATATCAATCTTCCTTTCATCACGGCGACGCAGGATGGTCCGAAGCACTTTGACATGAATCTGACCAGAGCAAAGTTTGACGAACTTACAAGCGATCTGGTGGAGAGGACGGCAGTGCCTGTGCAGAACGCGATGAAGGATGCGGGTCTGACCAATGCGGATATCGGCCAGGTACTTCTTGTCGGCGGTTCCACACGTGTGCCTGCCGTGCAGGAGAAGGTAAAACAGCTTACGGGCAAGGAGCCCAGCAAGTCCTTAAATCCCGACGAGTGTGTGGCGCTCGGCGCTTCCGTTCAGGGCGGTAAACTTGCGGGTGATGCGGGCGCAGGCGAAATCCTCCTGCTGGATGTGACACCGCTGTCACTTTCCATTGAAACTGCAGGCGGAATTGCAACCCGACTGATTGAGAGAAACACCACGATCCCTACCAAACACAGTCAGGTCTTCTCCACCTATTCTGATAATCAGACCGCGGTGGATATCAACGTCCTGCAGGGTGAGAGACAGTTTGCAAAAGACAATAAGTCTCTTGGACAGTTCAGACTGGATGGGATTCCTCCGGCAATGCGCGGTGTGCCGCAGATCGAGGTGACCTTCGATATCGATGCGAACGGTATCGTGAATGTGTCTGCAAAGGATCTTGGCACGGGTAAGGAGCAGCACATCACCATTACAGCCGGTTCCAATATGTCTGACGATGAGATCGAGAAGGCGGTAAAGGAAGCCGCAGAGTACGAAGCGCAGGATAAGAAGCGCAAGGAAGCGGTAGACACCAGAAACGATGCAGATTCCTTCGTATTCCAGACTGAGAAAGCTTTGAACGAGGTGGGCGACAAGATCGACGCTTCCGAGAAGGCGGGCGTGGAGGCTGATCTCCAGGCTGTGAAGGATATTCTTGAGAAGACTAAGGATCAGGAGCTTACCGACAGTCAGGTTGACGAGCTGAAGGCGGCTAAAGAGAAGCTGATGAATTCTGCACAGGCTCTGTTCACAAAGATGTACGAGAATATGCAGCAGGCGCAGGGCGGTCCTGAGATGAGCAATATGGGCGGCGCGCAGGAGGCAGGTCCTCAGGACAACGGCGGAGCCGATGATGTAGTGGACGGAGACTATAGAGAGGTCTAACAGTTCTAGGGAAGGATAGTAATCATGGCAGAGCAGAAACGAGACTACTATGAAGTGCTCGGCGTAGAGAAAAACGCTGATGAAGCCGCCATAAAAAAAGCATACCGGGTTCTGGCAAAGAAATACCATCCTGACATGAATCCGGGTGATGCGGAGGCGGAAAAGAAATTTAAGGAAGCCTCGGAAGCTTACGCGGTTCTGAGTGATCCCGAGAAGCGGAGACAGTATGACCAGTACGGTCATGCTGCCTTCGACGGTGCGGGCGGCGCAGGCGGTTTCGGCGGTTTTGATTTTAACAGTGCAGACTTCGGCGATATCTTTGGCGATATCTTCGGTGATCTTTTTGGCGGCAGCAGACGCGGCGGCAGAGGAAACGGTCCCATGAAGGGCGCGAATATCCGAACCAGTGTCCGCATCACCTTTGAAGAGGCGGTCTTTGGTGTCGAAAAGGAGATTGAGCTGACACTGAAAGACGAGTGTACCTCCTGCCATGGAAGCGGCGCGAAGCCGGGCACCAGTCCTGAGACATGTACCAAGTGCGGCGGAAAAGGTCAGGTGGTCTTCACCCAGCAGTCCTTCTTCGGTACGGTCAGAAATGTTCAGACCTGTCCCGACTGTCATGGCACCGGTAAGGTGATCAAGGACAAATGTCCCGACTGCCGCGGCACGGGCTACATTGCCAATAAGAAAAAGATTCAGGTCTCCATTCCGGCGGGTATTGACAACGGGCAGTGCGTGCGTATCAGGGATAAAGGCGAACCGGGATCAAACGGCGGTCCCAGAGGGGATCTTCTGGTAGAAGTGGTAGTCGGAAGACATCCGATCTTCCAGAGGCAGGATGAAAACATATATTCCACCGTTCCCATGTCCTTTGCGATCGCGGCGCTGGGCGGCGACATTGTGATCGACACGGTGGACGGCAGGGTGATCTACGAGGTAAAGGCAGGTACCCAGACCGATACCAAGGTGCGCTTAAAGGGCAAAGGAGTTCCCTCTCTCAGAAGCAAAGATGTGTGCGGTGACCATTATGTCACGCTGGTGGTGCAGGTGCCCGACAAGCTTTCCCACGAGGCGAAAGAGCTGTTAAAACAGTTTGACGCCCAGACCGGAGACAGCTTAAATGCGGCTAAAAATATAACCTCCGATTCGACAGAGGAGTCAAACGGTAAAAAGAAGAAAAAATTTAAGTTCTAATTTTTGGAAAAATTTCTGAAAGATTATGGAAAGATACCCTCTCCCGCATTGATGGGAGGGGGTCTTTGTGTTATGATAAGAAACACAAATATGAAATGTGTTTTTGAATGGAGAAACCGAAAATGGGGAAGCACAGAAAAACCAAGATAATGCATAAAAGTATACTGGCTGTTCTTCTGTCCTTGACACTGTTGCTGGAGCCTTTGCACGGCATAACTGCAGTTTATGCAGAAGAGATGCAGGAGGAAATACAGAGCGGGCATGAGGAAGATGAAACAGGCTCCATATCGGATAATGACAGCGCTGAATCGAAAGAAGACGAAGAGCGGGATAGTGAAGGGACGGACGAGACTGAAGATCGAAAGGATGAAGAGGAGAACGATACCGGAGACCGGGATAAAGCGGAGGAGAGCAGAGAGGAAGACGGCGAAGAGGCAGAGGACAGAGAAGAAGATGACGACATCGCTCGGGAAGATCAGGATAGCACGGTCAGTGAAAACGAGATAGACGAAGTATCCGATCCGGACGGATTTTCCGACATGCCTGCCGATTATCGGCTTACCGCATTCCAGCGGGAGCTCAAGGCGGATATGTTCAGTACGCTGAACCGATTTAAGGAGGACGAGGAGGGGGAGATCTTTGCGGCGGATCAGGTGATCACCTTTGCGAAAGGTATCGAGGAGGCGGAGCTGATCGCTGAGGCTTATCAGGCAGAGATCGTCTACTTCGATATGGGCGTCCTGACCATGAAGCTGGGCGGCAGAAATACAGTGAAGACAGCGCTGCTGGCAGCAGCAGACATGGATAACAATCTGCCTCCCGTGTGGCCTAACTATATCCGTGAGTTGTACGGGGAGACGACACCTGAGTTGGAAATCACAGAGGAGGAGATTCTTTCTCCTGAAACATATGAGCAGGCATTGAATGAACTTACGGGTTATAACGATCCCTATCTGAAATTTGAGGATTCCTGTTACCAGTGGTTCCATACCACGATCGGTTCGACCTATGCTTGGGCGGCAGGGTATACGGGCAATGGCATCAGGGTGGGCGTTATTGACAGCGGTGTGGATGCCAATGCAGATCTGAATGCCAATATATTTGATAAATTGGATTTCTGCGACGGCACGGCGGAGGTGAGAGACTGCGCCGGGCATGGAACTCATGTGGCGGGTATCATCGCTGCGGTGGCGGATAACGCTTCCGGAGGCGCAGGTGTTGCGCCGCAGGCGAAGATATTTAATGCAAGAGTGTTCGGAAAGACGGCAGCGAAGAGCGGCTATGATGCTACGATCATTGCGGCGATCAATTATCTGATCGGCGAGGAGAATAACGCAACAAATGCGGCGGTCAGTTCCGATCCGGCGCGAGTGGATATCATCAACATGAGTCTCGGTGGTCCCGGTATGAACGGCGCTTTTCAGGCGGTATTGGATAAGGCATACAAAAAAGGGGTTGTTGTGATCGCAGCGACGGGCAATGACGGCGGCACCCTGCAGATGTATCCGGCTTCCTACGATCATGTTATCAGTGTGGCGGCGACAGATACGAATAACGAGAGAGCATATTTTTCCAATTACGGCGCTTCAACGGATCTGTCGGCTCCGGGTGTAAATATTTGGGCAACCTATGTCATTTCCAATGATTCCGGCGATCCGGCTCCTTACAGATCCCTGAATGGAACCTCTATGGCGTGTCCGGTGGCAGTGGGTGAAGCTGCGGTCATCCTGTCGGGTAAGGATGCGCTGCCCTCTCTGAAGGATGCCGAAGGAAACGATAAGACCGGAGAGGCGAAGGTGGACGCTCTGGAATCCATTATGAAAGACAATACCATCAGTGCGGGTTCAGGCATGGGAAGAGGAATTACGATTCTGCCGAAGGTATTTCATTTTTCCGTAGCAGGGGAAAAACCGGCAGCGCCGGATATCACGATCCTGCCCGATGATACGAAACAGTCTGTGACAGTAACGATTCAGGCGCAGGTCGGCATGACGCTGTGTTATACGACAAACGGAAAGGATCCGGTCTATCAGAATGGCGAGGCCGGCGCCGATACCACGCTGGTGAGTGGTAACATGACGACCCTTCCCATCATTGACTGTTCGAAGTCTGCGAAGGGGACGATCAAGGCAATCGCGATCAATGAATCGGGTGTGGTCAGCCCGGTGAAATCGGTAAGCTATGTTTTGCGTCCCTATGTCAGTGCAATTACTGTTTCGGGACCCGCAAGGGTGGAACAGGGCAAGAGCATTCAGTTTACGGCGGCAGTGGAGCCATCCTATGCGGTCAACAAGAAAGTGACTTGGGAGATACAGTCCTCTCAGGGAGCGGCGGTCGATTCTGCTAAGATCAGGATAGATCAGAAGGGAAAGCTCACGATCGCAAAAGATGCACCCATGGGCGGCTATACCGTGCTCGTCCGCGCACAGGACGAGGGGAAATGCGAAGTCAGGTATTCCATTGAGGTGGTGGCGGCCGGAAGTGCGATTCAGAGTCTTGCCTTTGACAGGAAGATGCCTAAAGAGCTGTGGCTCACAACAGTTACAGCACCTACTCTTTCCCTGCCGGATCATCTCATCGCGAAAGAAAAGCGCGGTGGAGAATCGGTGCAGATTGACAGCAGTGACTTATCGGGCCGCGTGACGTGGACAAGCAGCAAGCCGGCGGTCGCGGCGGTGAACAATAACGGAGTCGTCACGGCGAAGGCGGTTGGCACTACAACCATCACGGCGAAGGCAAACGATAGCAGCAACAAGAAAGTGACCGTCAGTATTACGGTAAAGCAGGCTGTCACAGATATTACGATCCTGACGGATAAAGAGTCGGCGATTACTTTTAAGACGCCTGCCGTTGCGGCAGGAAAGAGCATTTCTCTGAAAGCAGATTTGCGGCCGGTCAAACCCAGCAATAATAAAGTTAACTGGAGCATTGCTCCCGATACGGCTGCCGGAAATACGGCAAGCGCGGCTGATATGAAAAATATTACGATCAACAGGACGACCGGTAAGATCACCACAAAAGCGAATGTTGTTCCGGGATCATATGTCGTAACGGCAGAAGCGGCGGACGGGAAAGGGGCAATAAAGACAAGGACGATAAATGTGGTGGCGGGGGGCATCGGTCAGATCAAGCTGAATCAAACCAAAGCCACCCTGTATACGATGGGGGAAGGCGGTCCTGCGGATGTGACGATCACGGCAACGATCACGGGCATGAAAGACAAAAAGACCGGGACGGTAAGAGGGTTTGATCCGAATGCCTATATGATTACAATCGGCAATGAATCTGCCGTATATATAGTGACAGCGATAACCGAGACAGAGAATTCCGTGACGAAAGTGAAAATTAGGCTGCACTCTACGGGCAGGATGTTCGGCAAAACGAATATCACCATCGCCTCCACTGACGGCAGCAAAAAGAAGGCAACCTGCGTTGTGACTGTCAAAGGCAGTATCAACAAAGTGCAGCTGCAGAATAATGCCGGAGATAAAGTGAGTAAGCTTGCACTGTTCAGGAACGGAACCGACGTGAAGTCGCCTAAGACAGCGGAGATATATGCTGTGATCGAGGGCTCTGAGGGAGCCGGTAAAGAAGCGTATGAGGTGACCAGCAGTAATCCGTCTCTTGTGTATGTAACGACAGACAAAGCAACAGGGAAGATCACGCTGACAGCCGGCGCTAAAATGACGGGCAAAGCGAAGATCACATTGATGGCGACAGACGGCAGTAAAAAAAAGGCGGTCTGTACCGTGACGGTGAATAATCCGCCATCCAAAATCAATATTGCACCCAAAGAGGGAGCTGCCGCATATGTGGTGCCGGGCAAGAGCTTACAGCTCAAGGCGAATCTGGAGACCGAGTATGGTGCAGTCGCAAGCAGGAGTGTTGCGTGGAGCCTGCCGGAGAACTATAAGGGCAGCGGGATATCTGTCAATGCGTCGGGTAAGCTTTCCGTCTCTCGATCCTATTCGGAATACAAGACCGTGCCGGTCACCGCTGCAGCGAAGGATGGCAGCGGGATCAGCGCCACTTATTATGTGACGGTGGTGAAGGCGACGACTTATATCACGATAACGGGCTACAATGAAAGCGGCGGAGTGACAACGATTACTTTTTCTTCCGACTGTCAGGCGCCTATGTCCTGTTCTTCCTCCTCGCCCGGTGTGATATCGCCTACGATCTCCTATAACCGGTCAACGGGAATCGGAACGATCAAATTTGTACCGCTGAAACAGGGAACGGCGACCATAACAATCACGGCGATGGATTCCTCCGGAAAGACCTGGCGGGACGCATTTCGGGCGGAGTAAAATTTTTTGTTTTTTTTGGCGTACGATGCTTGTTTTTTCTCAGAATGTGTTATACTGATAAAGCACGGTTGTATATATTATGTACATAAAGGGGGGCTTGAATGAAGAGGAAGATGTTCATAATGATAGTCGGAATAGTAGGGATTATAGCGTTGGTTTTAGTGGGGTGGTATGTGATGTTCGTGCATTTTGGAAGGGGGCCTGTATTTCCGTTTCTGCCGACGCTTGAGTTAGAAGCGAAAGAAGCAGAACCAATGCAGCTTGCGGACAATCCCCTGATGGCGACAGTGGCTACAGAAGAAGAAGCAAAGGAAATCGCTGATTTGTATGAGATCACATTTGTTTCCTTTGAATATGGAGTTGCGGTTTATCAGACAGAGGAAGATCCCATGAAAGTGATCGCTAGAGGGCAGGAGAATGATTTTCCTCAGTTATCGCTCAATATGAAAAGAGAATTACAAGGTGGTAATACAGAAATGGAAACGGAAATCAATCTGGAAACCAATCCGGAAATGCCGTTAATAGAACAAAAAATAAATAATAAATGGATGGAGGAGAAATGATGAGAAAGAAAAAATGGAAGAAGAGCAGGGCAATCCTGCCACTGTTGCTTTCAGCTATGATGATCGTTGAGCCGATTGGAATGGCGAATACAGTCTATGCTGAAGAAGTGACGCCCATAACGGAAACAATTGGCTCAGAGCAGGAAGATGAGCTCGAGAATGATGTTGCCGAGGGTGCGGAAGAAAAGGAGCAGGAGACAAATGACGGTGTAACAGACGGCACCGAAGGCAACGTCGATGAGCAGGGAGACGGCGAGGACGATAAGAAGGATGAAGGTTCTGCTTCTGACACTGCAGATGAGAACACGGAATCGTCTGAGAATCCCTCAGAAACCGAGGTTGGCGAAGACCAGGAGACAGATCAGGACGGCGAGGATGAGCAGCTCCCTGATGATGAAACATTAGAGGAAGAGGTTAAGGAAGACGCAGAAGCGGAAGAAGACGCTGCGTCTGAAAATGATTTGGACGAAGAAGAGAATGCAGCGTTAAACGGCTTTAAAGGTATGCCTGATTCCTATAAGCTTTCTTCGAAACAGATGGAGAGTAAAAAAAGTCTGTCTGCACATGCAGGTGAAATCGGCGAATTTGAAGCGGGGGCTAATTATGCGGAAGGTGAGGTCGTCACCCTTGTTGAAACGAGGGAAGAGGCCGAGATGATTGCTGAGGCGTACAACGCGGAGATCGTAGATTTCGAATATGGCGTTCTCACTTTAAAGCTGAATCCGGATGTTACTGTCGCTATGGCGGTCAAGGTGGCGGCAGATATGAATATCAATATGCCGGCAGTATGGCCGAACTACCGTCGTTATCTGATGGGGGAGGAACCGGTATCTGACAGCGATGGTATAGAGATTGAGATGACAGAATATGATGCGGAGGAAGGCCAGACGTCCGTAGAGGAAGCATCGGACACTTCCTATCTGGCAGTGACGGATGATTATCTGAATCCGAGAGATTCGCACTATCAGTGGCAGCATACGGTGATCGGCTCCCCTTATGCATGGGCGGCAGGATCTAAGGGTCAGAATATTAAAGTTGCTGTTCTGGACAGTGGTGTAGCAAGTCATAGTGATCTTCCCACTGTAAATTCTTTAAATAGCAGTGCAACCACGGACAATGTTGGTCATGGAACACATGTTGCAGGTATTATAGGAGCAAGAGCGAACAATGGTCTTGGAGCAGGTGTGGCACCGGAGGTCATACTATACAGCTATAATCTTGGAGACATGTATTCGTCCGATATTATGAAAGGAATCAAAGCTGCCAAAGCTGCAAATGTGGATGTTATTAACATGAGTATCGGCGGCCTTGGTTTTGTTGAGGATGAGCAGACGTGTGTAGATGAAGCGTATAACGCGGGCATTGCGATCTTTGTGGCGGCAGGTAACGATGGCGGACAAAATTATAACTATCCGGCGTGTTATAAACATGTTATCAGCGTAGCGGCTACAGACAAGAATAATGAGCGAGCGAGTTTTTCCAATTATTCTAACATGGTGGATTTGAGTGCGCCGGGTGTAGATATCTGGTCAACCAGCAATACAAATGCTTCCGCATATGTCGCTATGAGCGGTACGTCAATGGCGTGTCCTGTAGCAGCAGGTGAAGCGGCAGTTATCCTGTCGGCAAATAAAATAACGACGAGCGGCAGTAAAAGGGTAGATGACCTGGAAAAGTTAATGAAGAGCAATGCAGTTAAGGCGGGTTCCGGTATGGGTTCAGGCATCACGAGCCTGACGAAGCTGCTCGGACTCAGTACGGCAGAGACGAAACCGAACGCACCAGATATTGTGATTACCCCTGATGATACGGCAAAGGCACAGAAGGTTGATGTGACGATTACGGCACCGGATAATGTGACCATTTATTATACGACCAATGGTAAAAATCCGGTGTTTAAGGACGGTAAGGTGGATAGCAGTGCAGGAACAACGTGGTACACCGGTCCTTTTAGTATCAGTAAGACTGCCAAGGCAACAATCAAGGCGATCGCGGTGAATGAAAGCGGTGTTTCCAGTGCTGTGAAATCTGTCAGCTATACGTTGAAGCCTTATGTGACTGGTATTGTCATCTCTGGCCCGAAGAACGTGGCTAAGGGTAAGAATATCCAGTTGACAGCGACTGTGACTCCTACATATGCAACGAATAAGAAAGTGACATGGGAACTGCGGAATAGTAATGGGACAGAGCTTTCGGCCGATGCTAAGAAGAACCTTAAAATATCCGGCGGTAAAGTAACAGCGACTAAGGATGCTGTATCGGGTAAATATCAGGTAGTTGTGACAGCGCAGGACGATAGTAAGAAATCGGTAACATATGACATAACAGTAATAGAAGGTGTCAGAGTTAAGGCGGTCAAATTCGTTCAAGAAAAGGGCAGTACAGCGGTCTTAAAAAATTTACCGTTAGAATTGCCGACGGAAGCTTCTCATGACCTCATGCAAAATCTTGTAACCGATGCAGTAAGTGAGAGCGACACTTTTACAGCGGCTGATTTCAGGTGGACGAGTAATAATAAATCGATTGCGTCAGTAAACGATTCAGGTGTAGTAACAGCGAAAAAAGCGGGTAAGGCAACAATCACTGCATTGGCTGATGATTCCAGCGGCAAAAAGGCGACCGTCACGGTGACAGTTACACAACTTGCAACAGATTTGGAAATCTTGGCACCGGCTACAGCTAAGTCGGACGGTACGGTGATAGCAAAGATAGCGCCGGGTAAGAATGCGACTTTCAAAGCCGCAGTCACGCCGACATGGACGACAAACAAGAAAGTAACGTGGGAGATTTATGACACAGCCGGAAAGAAGATAGAGACAAAAGCAGATGTAAATATTGCCGCTAATGGTAAAGTAACGGCAGCTAAGAATGCGAAACCGGGTGTGTATACCATCAAGGCTATTACCCAGGATGCTGCAAAGAAAACGGCAGAGGCGAAGATACAGGTAACCAGCGGCATTATCAGTAAACTGAGTTTCCCTGCGCAGGCGGACGCAAATGTGAAGATATTCCGCAAAACCACAGATTATACGGATTATGATTACAATTTTGGGCTGAATACTGTAACGATCAAGGCAAAGATAGAGGGCGCGGAAGCAGATTTGACCCAATATACAGTGAGCAATAGCAATTCCGGCATTGCGCGATATCAGGATATATCAACGCCTGCGGAAATGGCAAATGGGAATATTACCCTGCGGATTACGGCGACGGGAAGGGCTGCCGGAAAGACAAAGATTACGATTGCTTCTACGGATGGTTCTAACAAGAAGCTTACCTGTAATGTCACAGTCGTCAATCCTGTTTCGGCAATCACGATTGCACCGGCAGCGGGTGCTAATGAATGCCTCGTACCGGGAAAATCATTGCAGCTGAAAGCCAGAGTGGAGTCGGAAAATGGAGTGATCTCCAATAAAGCCGTATCTTGGACGATGGCTCGAATGGCACTTAATAATAATAAATATGTTCCGGTAAAGGTAGAGCCGACAGATGGAGTCAAAATTTCTGCGAGCGGAAAAGTGACAGCAGGCGGAAATGCAAAAACATCTGAAGTTTACATGGTTCAGGCTGAGGCAAAAGACGGAAGCGGTGTATTTGATCAGTATTATATATACGTAGAAAAAGCGGCAACCATATTAGATGTGTATCAGGGAAAGGCGGGAGGTAAGAAAGTCATTCCTTCTGCAAAATATACGCTGCCCATGATAACCGAGGGCTATGTTATGAATTGCGATATTGTTTCGGACCTGAAGCAGGGTGGCTTTACGGTATCGTCTTCTAATCCGGCAGTTCTGTCTGTTAGTTATAGTCCTTATTATAGTAACGGTAACGCTTATGTCAATTACGGTTATATGTCAGTGGCAACGCATAAGAAAGGTACCGCTACGATTACAGTGAAGGCGATGGATGGCAGTGGGAAACAGATGAAATTTACTCTCATTGTTCAGTAACTAGTTTATTATAGGTATTTGTAAAAAAATAATGTCACGAAAGCATCCCCTCTTTTTTGTGAAGGAGGGGATGCTTTTTGTGAAATTATCATATGATTTCGTTTGCAAACAGTTGACAAATTATTTGCTATCCGTTATGATAAATCCATCAGAGAAATTCTACACAATGTGCATTTCTGCGCATTCAGACAGTTTCTGTCAGATTTTTCGACAGGTATCACAAACACATCAAATGGCAGTTGTAGTCTGTTACAGCCGCTGGTCTATTCCGGCAATGCAGGATCATTCAAGCCATTCTGCGCTTGTCCGCGTCGAAAGGAGTTCTTATGTCAAAAGAGAAAAAAGCATCCCAAAAGAAACAGATCCGTAACAGCAAGTATCATGACAGCAGCAGTAAACTCATCTTTGGAAACGCAGAATTGTGTTCCCAGTTCCTCAGAAACTACATGGATATCCCACTCCTTAAAAATGTCCGTGCTGAAGATATCGAGGATGTCACGGAACGGTACATACCCATGTTCACGGAGGAACGCAATTCAGATACGGTAAAACGTATAAAATTATCAGAAAAAGACACATTATTTTTTGTCACGCTTATTGAACACAAGACCAAAGTAGATTATAATGTGAGTATGCAGCTTCTCCGCTACATGGTCTACATATGGGAAGACTATGAAAAGGAGATGGAGAAGAAAAAGAAGGGGATCAGCAAGACGAAAAACTTCCGGTATCCTCCGATCCTGCCCATTGTATATTATGAGGGGAGCGGAAGGTGGACAGTGCCCTGTAATATCAAAGACAGGATATACTTTGATGAAGCTTTT
The DNA here is from genome assembly GCA_029067085.1 of Lachnospiraceae bacterium. Lineage (GTDB taxonomy): Bacteria > Bacillota > Clostridia > Lachnospirales > Lachnospiraceae > UBA3282. The sequence continues at coordinate 148,069 of JAIEFE010000021.1, forward strand.
GAGCCTTTCACCCCCAAGTTTTTCTATAAGCTGGTGCAGCTCAACAACTACAGTGTTGAAGAATTGATCGAAAAGAAGGATGAACTCTCCCTGCTGATGCTGATCAACCGGCTGCAGAGTATTGCGGCATTCAGGGAGCTTAACTTACCAAAGGATTATCTGAAAGACCTGTCTGAGAATTCCCCTGATGAATTACTCGATATCATCGCAAAGGTGACGGCAGCCATGCTGAGGCATTTACATCTGCCGGAAGAGGAAGTTGCGGAGTTTACTGATCAGGTAAAGGAGCGGGATATGGCAGAATTATTTGAATACTTTGAGGACGTTGATCTACCGGCAGAGCGTAAAAAGGCGAGAGAAGAAGGTCGTGCAGAGGGCATGGCAGAGGGTGAATCCCGTTTTGCTAAATTGACTCAGCTTTTACTGAAAGCTGGCCGTACCGATGACCTGACAAGGGCCGTTACTGACTTGAAATACAGGAAAGAGCTATATCTGCAATATGAACTGTGATTTAGTAGAAAAGCCAGGAGATATTCTCATGGCTTTTCTTACATTTTTATGGTAGTATAAAATAGATATAGGAGTAGATTCTAATTTTGAGAATATTATGTTGAGAAATGGAGAAATGGAAAAATGAATTTACGGAAGAGAGCAAAAAAAATGAAGCTGGCGTGCCGTATTCTTGCAGGAGCGCTGATGCTGATGATCCTAACGGCAGCGTGCGGCAAGGCGGAGACGTCTGAGCCCGAGCCCGAACCGGTTGAGGAGCAGCAGGTGATTGATGAGCCTGAACCGGAACCCGAACCGGAGCCTGAACCGGAACCCGAACCCGAACCGACTACTGCCTATCCTGTGATCGGGGAGAGAGAGGAGAAGGGCGGCGAGATCCAGAGTTATCTGACGGGGCAGTGGACGAAGAAGGAACAGGCCACAAGGCGTCCTATAGCGGTAATGATTCCGAACAACGCTCCGGCTCTGCCGCAGTATGGTCTTTCCCGTGCGGCCATTATTTATGAGGCGCCTGTTGAGGGACGTATCACCCGTCTGATGGCAGTGCTTGAAGATTTTGATGATCTTGACAGGGTCGGACCTGTCCGCTCCAGCAGGGACTACTATGTTTATCAGGCCATGGGATATGAGGCGATCTACTGTAACTGGGGACTTGCCGTGCCCTATGTGGAGGAACTGATCAACCGTCCGAATTATTACAATGTGAGCGCGGCGGTGACGGGTATCCACAATCCGGCGGATGAGGCGTACGGCAGATATAAGCGCCCCGGCTATAAGACGGAATTTACGGGCTATCTCTTTATCGGCGGTCTGTTTGACGCAGTGGAGAGGCTTGGCTATGATTGGAATTATGACGATGCATATGTGCCGCCCTTCCTTTTTGCGGCGGATGATGTGAGAGCGGATTACGCAGATAACGAGGCGGCTTCCTATATTTATCCGGGCGGGAAGTCAGGTAAAAACTCGGGCGGATACGGTGCATACCACCCTTACTTTGAATACCATGAGGACGATCATCTGTATTACCGCTATCAGGACGGCAAGAAGCAGATTGATGAGTATACAGGGAATCAGCTTACGGTCAGCAACGTGGTATTCCAGTACTGTCACGGCGAAGTCAGGGACGCTCACGATTATCTGGCATTCGGTGTCCACGGCGAAGGAGAAGCCATTGTCTTTACAAACGGCAGGGTTATTAAGGGCACATGGAAACGCTATGACGGCGATTTCACTCCGGCGAAGTTTTTTGATGAGAACGATGAGGAGATCATCTTTAATCAGGGAAGTACCTGGATCTGCAATATTTGGGATGAATACGGAGAATTTGTAGAGTATGGACAGGAATGAGTGGTATCGGGCCGGCGAGGATATCAGGGATCAGGTGCAGCAGGCGGTTGATACAGGTGATTTTACAAACCTTGGGAAAAATATCGGCAACACCGTAAACGAAACCATTAACCGCACCATGCGTGAGGTGAACCGTACGGTTGGAACCGTGGGAGACAATGTGAATCGTACCGTGGGGGCGGTAGGTGAGGGCGTAAACCGTGTCGTAAACAATGTGGGTAATGGCATAAGCCGCGCTGCCGGAAATATGGGTCGAGGCACTGGGGGTGCTCCCTTACAGCCGCAGAGTCCTTACGCGCATCTGCCCCAGTACAGGCGGCCGAATACCCGTCCCGACACCAGACTTTTCCAGAGCACACCGAAGGGCTCTGTATCGGGAATCTTATGTATGTGCGCCGGCTTCAGCATCATGGGAATAGCAGCGCTTGCCATACCTACAGCGATCGCGGAGATGGTGGCCTACGCTGCGAACGCGTCCACCCTTAGCACTGCTCTCATCCTTTTTGCAGGCGGGCTCGGAGTAGGGATCCATGGGACCAGGCTGACGGGCCGCGCCAGTCGTTACAAACGGTATGTGAGTATGGTGAGGGATAAGCTCTACTGCTCTATTCAGGAAATGGCCGTAAAGACGGGCAGAAACGAACGTTTTGTCATTAAAGACCTTAAAAAGATGATTCGTCTCGGTATGTTCAAGCAGGGGCGTCTGGATCAGAGGGAGACCTGCCTGATCGCCAGCGACGAGATGTACAATCAGTATATGCTTACCCAGAAGAATTATGAGGAGGAGCAGAAAAAGCTGGAGATAGAAAAACTGGCTGACGAGCGGAAGCAGAAGGAGAGGGAGCGTCTGGGCGAAGCGGCCGAAGTGATCGAAGAAGGGAAAAGCTATGTGCGCCTGATCAGACAGTGCAACGACGAGATCCCCGGCGAGGAGATGTCGGATAAGCTGGACCGTCTGGAATTGCTTGTTTCCAGGATATTCGAACAGGTGGAAAAAGAGCCGGAGCTCGCACCCGAGCTTCGAAAGATGCTTAGTTTTTATCTGCCTACTACGAAAAAGCTTCTGGAAGCCTACCGTGATCTTGACAGACAGCAGTTGGATCTGTCCAATGTGGAACAAACAAAACGTGAGATCGAAGCGGCGGTGGATAATATCAATGAAGCATTTGAAAAGTTTCTCGACGAGCTGTTCCGGGAGAAGGCCTGGGATATCCAGTCGGATATTTCGGCTTTACATACGATACTGAAACAGGACGGATACCTAGATTAACCGATCGAGTGCCCGCGCACTCGATCTAAGAGAATGCTTCGCATTCTCCTTAAATGGTTGAGGTTGTGGCGATAAAACATATAATTAAACAGGAGGAGACTATGAACGAAGTAGATCTGAAGGAAATGGAAGCGCCCACCCTGGTATTTGGTGAGGTGGAAAATATGGTGAAGGAAGAGGCGCCTCTTGCGGAGATTCCGAAGACGGAGACGGTGAAGCAGGAGCTTGACGACTCCATCCTGACCGATGAGGAGCGGCGGCAGGTGGATGAGTTTTCCAAGCAGATCGATCTGCACAATTCCACGGCGATCCTGCAGTACGGTGTGGGTACACAGAAGAAAATGGCGGATTTTTCGGGAAGCGCATTGGAGAATGTAAAGACCAAGGATCTAGGTGAAGTGGGCGATATGCTCTCCGAAGTGGTAACGCAGTTAAAAGGTTTTGATGAGGAGGAGAAGGGCTTCCTTGGCATCTTTAAAAAGCCCGCGCAAAAGCTTGAGGCTATTAAGACGAAATATTCCAAAGCCGAGACGAACGTCAACAAGATCTGCGAGGCGCTTGAGAGTAATCAGGTGCAGCTTTTGAAGGATATTTCGATCCTTGACAAGATGTACGACCTGAACCTGAACTATTTCAAGGAACTTTCCATGTACATACTGGCAGGCAAAAAGAAACTCGCGGAGACCAGAGAGAAGGAGCTGCCCGAGCTTTTAGAGAAGGCGAAGGCGAGCGGCTTACCCGAGGATGCGCAGGCGGCAAGAGATCTGGAGGCTCTTTGCGACCGTTTCGAGAAAAAGATCCATGATCTGGAACTGACAAGGATGGTATCCATTCAGACGGCACCTCAGATCAGACTGGTGCAGAGCAGCGATACGATGATGGTGGAGAAGATTCAGTCTACCATAGTAAATACCATTCCTCTCTGGAAGAGCCAGATGGTGCTTGCGCTCGGCGTAACCCATGCGGAGCAGGCGGCAAAGGCGCAGAGAGAGGTCTCCGATATGACGAACGAGCTTTTGAAGAGAAATGCGGAAGTCTTAAAGACCGCTTCTATTGAGAGTGCAAAGGAATCCGAGCGCGGTATCATTGATATGGAGACACTGAAAAATACCAACGCAAACCTGATCTCTACTCTGGACGAGGTGATGAAGATTCAGGCTGACGGCAGAGAGAAGAGGCGATTGGCCGAGGAAGAGATGCGGGTGATGGAAAACGACCTCAAGCAGAAGCTTTTAGAGCTGAGTGAAAGGAAGTAAACCGCGTCATGAAGTGGATGAAATTTAGAATAAAGACTGTCGTGGATGCGGAGGATATCATTATCAGCGAGCTCTATGACAGGGGGCTTGAGGGGGCACAGATTGAAGATAAGGTGCCCCTGACGGCTCTTGAGAAGGAGCAGATGTTTGTGGATATCCCGCCCGAGAGCGAGGAGGACGACGGCGTCGCTTTCTTAAGCTTCTTTGTGGAGGAGATGGAGGACGGCTCCCTCAAACTGGACGGAGAGGCAGCAGACGGAAAACCGACAGACAGAGAAGGCGTGCTTGCGAAGATTGAGGAGGCTCTGGCGGAGGTTCGTCTGTTTATGGAAATCGGAGAGGGAACCGTCACGGTGTCGGAGACGGAGGATATCGACTGGATCAATAATTGGAAACAGTATTTCCACCAGTTTACGATAGACGACCTTCTGGTGATTCCCTCATGGGAGGAAGTTAAGGAGGAAGACCGGGATAAAAAGATTCTGCATATCGACCCGGGAACGGCCTTTGGGACAGGGATGCACGAGACCACGCAGCTTTGCATCAGGCAGATCTGGAAGTATCTGACGCCGGGCGCGGAGCTTCTTGACGTGGGAACGGGCAGCGGCATCCTCGCCCTTCTGGCGCTGATGTACGGCGCCGGACACGCGCTTGGTACAGACCTCGATCCCTGTGCGGTGAAGGCCGTGGCGCAAAACAAGGAGGCCAACGGCATTCCTGCAGAGGATTTTGAATTGTTTATCGGTAATATCATTACCGAAAAAGATATGCAGGATACGGTCGGTTACGAGCGTTATGATATCGTGACGGCTAATATTCTGGCGGATGTGCTTGTGCCGCTTACGCCGGTTATTGTACCCTGCCTGAAAAAGGGTGGCATCTATATCACCTCCGGTATCATTGAGGGAAAGGAAGAACTGGTGAAAGCGGCCTGTGAAGCAGCGGGACTCACCATTCTTGAGATGACCCGTCTTGGCGAGTGGGTGTCCGTAACCGCGAGGAAGGATTGAGTAATGCGAGACAGATTCAAAATGGTCTTTCTGAGAAATCTGGCGGGGGTGCTGGCGATTGTGTGGATGTGTATCATTTTTGCCTTTTCCGCGCAGTCGAAGGAGGAATCCGGCGAGGTGAGCGAGAGCTTCACCTACCATATGGTAAGCACCACCAGAACCTTTTTTCATTTGGATATGAGCGATGCGCGGGTGAAGGAGATCGCGGACGCCATCGAAGGCTTTGTGCGCAAGGCAGCACATATGACGGAGTATGGTATTTTGTCCGTGCTTCTTTTTATCTGGCTTGGACAGTGGGAGATGACTCTTTTGCGGCGTGGCGGGACGGCCTTCGGAGCGGCCGCCGTTTATGCCGCTACCGACGAGATACATCAACTTTTTGTGGCGGGGCGCTCTGGGCGGTTTACGGATGTATGCATTGACAGCGCGGGCGCTATTCTGGGAATCGTGTTGTTTGTGCTGATTGTAAAAATGGTGACAGCGATACGCTCTCTGCGAGACAAACGAGAACAGCGCAGACAGAGAAAGATGCAGGCGGAGCCGAAGCAGCAGACGGAGGAGGATTAGTGTATCAGTTTTTCGTGGAACCGTCACAGATTCAGGACAAAAAAATAGTGATTGCGGGCAGTGATTTCAATCATATTAAGAATGTGCTGCGCCTGAAGATCGGTGAGGAGATCGCGGTCAAAAACGGCGTGGACGGAAAAGAATATCGCTGCGGTATCGAGGCGTTTGCGCAGGATCAGGTAATCTGTTCCCTGCGCTTTGTCAGGGAAGAGGGGGTGGAGCTGCCCTCTAAAATTTATCTCTTTCAGGGACTTCCCAAGGCGGATAAGATGGAATTTATCGTGCAGAAAGCCGTGGAACTGGGCGCGTTCGAAGTGATTCCGCTCGCTGTGAAGCGCTGTGTGGTAAAGCTGGACGAAAAAAAGGCTCAGGCAAAGGTGAACCGTTGGCAGAGCATTGCGGAGGCGGCTGCCAAGCAATGTAAGAGAGGGATCATCCCCGCAGTAAAGCCACCCATGACAATGAGGGAGGCCGCGGCTTACGCGGAGCGGATGGATGTGAAGCTGCTTCCCTATGAGCTGGCGGAGGGTATGTCCCGCACGAAAAAAATCATAGAAGGGATAGCGCCCGGTCAGAGCGTTGCGGTCTTTATCGGCCCGGAAGGCGGCTTTGAGGAGAGTGAAGTGGAGACGGCCCTTGCGGCGGGTATAGAGCCTGTGACGCTGGGGAAGAGAATTCTGCGTACCGAGACGGCGGGACTGGCAGTGCTCTCCTGGCTGATGTACCATTTGGAGGATTGAATCATATCCTAAATATATACGCGAAAGCAATGAGCAGTGTGCAGCCATCGGATCATTGTGTAGTGAGCTTGCTCACTGTAATAGGAAAGGGAAATAACGGCAATGGAAGCATATCTGGATAATTCCGCGACCACCGTCTGTTCTGCGGAGGCCGCGCAGTTGATGCACAGGATTTTGTGCGAAGATTACGGGAATCCTTCCAGCCTGCACCATAAGGGAGTGGAGGCGGAAGCCTACTTAAGATACGCGGAAGAAACGTTTGCAAAAATTTTAAAGGTGAATGAAAAGGAGATATTTTTTACTTCCGGAGGAACGGAGTCTGACAATATTGCGCTGATCGGCGCTGCGATGGCAAACCACAGAAGCGGCAGGCATGTGATCACGACAAAAATTGAACATCCGGCGGTACTACAGACTGCGGTCTATCTGGAAGATCAGGGCTTTGAAGTGACCTATCTTTCCGTGGACAGGGAGGGGAGGATCTCACTGGAAGAGCTTTCGGACGTCATAAGATCCGACACCATTCTGGTCTCCATCATGCACACAAATAATGAAATCGGCAGCATTCAACCCATTGCGGAAGCGGGCACGCTTATCAAAAAGAGGAATCCGGGAACGCTCTTTCATGTAGATGCGGTGCAGGGCTTCGGCAAGGTTCGTCTTTACCCGAAAAAAATGAAGATCGATATGCTTTCGGCGAGCGCACACAAGATTCACGGTCCCAAGGGCGCAGGCCTTCTCTATCTGCGGGAGGGCGCGAAGGTAAGCCCAGTCATGTACGGCGGCGGTCAGCAGCGAGGGCTGCGATCGGGCACGGAAAATCTGCCCGGAATCGCGGGTTTTGCCAAAGCGGCGGAGCTGGCGTATGACAATCTGGAACAGGACGTGGACAGAATGTATCTGCTGCGGGAAGAATTGACTAAATCAGTCAAATCCATACCCGATGTTGTGATTAACGGCTGTCCGGGCAGAGAGGGGGCGGCTCACATTGTGAGCGCTTCTTTCAGGGGCGTCCGCAGCGAGGTGCTCCTGCATGCGTTGGAAGAGCGGGGAATCTATGTCTCCGCCGGAAGTGCCTGTGCGGCTCACAAACCACAGCCGTCTGCAACATTAAAGGCAATCGGCGTGGAGAAGGAGCTTTTGCATGCCACGATCCGCTTCAGCCTCTCCGCACTTACCACGCGGGAGGAGATCGGTTACACCTGTCAGAATCTGGAGGAGATCGTGCCGAAACTTCGGAGATACACGAGACATTAATATAGAGGGGCCGGACGGCCCTTCTATCTGGAGGGAGATTATGTACAAGTCATTTCTGATCAAATATGCGGAGATCGGCGTCAAGGGCAAGAACCGCTACCTCTTTGAGGAGGCGCTGGTAAAACAGATCAAATATGCCCTGAAAAAGGCGGAAGGGGAGTTTGCGGTGCGCAGAACGGACGGGCGTATTTATGTGGACGCTCTTTCGGACTTTGATTTTGAGGAGACGGTGGAGAATCTGAAGAAAGTCTTTGGCATCTCAGGTATCTGTCCGGTGGTGTATGTGGAGGACGAGGGCTTTGAGAAACTCTGTGGGGATGTGGTGCGTTACATCGGCGACGTGTACCCTGACAGGGATAAGACTTTTAAGGTTGCGGCGAGGCGGGCGCGCAAAAATTACCCCCTCGATTCCATGGAACTCAATGTGGAGCTGGGCGGCGTAATTCTGGATGCCTACCCCGAAATGCGCGTGGACGTGCACAAGCCGGACATCCTTCTCCATGTGGAAGTGCGGGACAAGATCTACCTCTACTCTGAGATCATACCCGGTCCGGGCGGAATGCCTGTCGGAACGGGCGGTAAGGCGATGCTGCTTTTGTCGGGCGGCATTGATTCCCCGGTGGCGGGGTGGATGATCGCAAAGCGCGGGGTGAAGATTGACGCGGTGTATTTTCACGCGCCGCCTTACACCAGCGAGCGGGCGAAGCAGAAGGTAGTCGATCTGGCGAAAAGGGTGGCGGACTACGCGGGACCGGTTTGGCTTCATGTGGTGAATTTTACGGATATTCAGCTTTACATCTACGACAAGTGTCCACACGACGAATTGACTATCATTATGCGCCGTTATATGATGCGCATTGCGGAGCATATTGCGAAAGAGACCGAGTGTCTGGGACTGATTACGGGTGAGAGCATCGGACAGGTGGCATCCCAGACTATGGCGAGTCTTGCTGCCACCAATGAAGTGTGTACTATGCCCGTCTACCGGCCGTTGATCGGATTTGATAAAATGGAGATCGTAGATATCGCGGAGAAGATCGACAGCTATGAGACATCTATTCTGCCTTACGAGGACTGTTGTACCATCTTTGTGGCCAAGCATCCGGTGACGAAGCCAAATCTGAATATCATAAAACGGCATGAACAGAATCTGCAGGAGGGGATCGACGAACTGGTGGAGAAGGCACTCGCGACCAAGGAAGTGATCGTGGTGCAGGCATGATTTCGTGTGAATGAAAAACAGCCCCGGGATTTCCCGGAGCTGCTTCTGCGATTTCTATTTACATGATGTAAGGCTTCAGTGCAGTCATAACCTCATCTGTACCGTCCTCAGCGTGGATGTTCAAATCGATCGGCTTGGATAAATCTAAGCTGAAGATACCCATGATAGATTTTGCGTCAATCACGTATCTGCCGGACACAAGATCGAAATCGAAATCAAACTTTGAGATATCATTCACGAAAGATTTAACCTTATCGATTGAATTTAAAGAAATCTGTATTGTTTTCATCGCGGAATTACCTCCTTCAATTTTTATCATTTCTGAACATAATACTAAAGGTTGACAGAGCAAAAGTCAATGATAAAACACTACAAAAAATGCGGAGATTACTATGAAAAGTGTAGCATTACATAATCTTGGCTGCAAGGTGAATGCTTACGAACTGGACTTTATGCAACAAATGTTATTAGAAAAGGGATATAAAATTGTGCCTTTTGATGAGGCGGCCGATATTTATATCGTGAACACCTGTACGGTTACAAATATTGCCGACAGGAAGAGCAGACAGATGCTTCATCGCGCCAGAAACTTAAATCCCGATGCCGTGGTGGTGGCTGTCGGCTGCTATGTCCAGACCGGACAGGAAAGTCTGGAAGCGGACGGTACAGTGGATCTTGCCATCGGCAACAACAAAAAGGGAGAGCTTGCAAAGATTCTGGAGGAATATCTGGAGAGACGCAGACAGACCGCAGAACAGAAGAATACGGATGTGAGTGAGCACACAGCGACTGAAGAGCAGGGAAAGACGGATGCTGGGAAAAAGAGGACGGAAATCCACAAAATTGACATAGGGCGTGTTACGGAATACGAGGAGTTGACTCTGCGGGGAACAGCAGGACACACCCGCGCCTTCCTGAAAATTCAGGACGGCTGCAACCAGTTTTGTACTTATTGTATCATTCCCTACGCCAGAGGGCGGATTCGGAGCCGCAAACAGGAGGATGTGCTCACGGAGGCGGCGCAACTTGTGGAGGCCGGGTATCAGGAACTCGTGCTGACAGGGATTCATCTAAGCTCTTACGGCATGGATCGCGGCGGTACGGAGCTATTGCCGCTTCTGCGGGAACTGTCAACGCTTACAGGAGTGGAGCGGATTCGATTGGGATCGCTTGAGCCCGGCATCGTGACGGAGGAATTTGCACAGGAATTGCGAAGTCTGCCGAAGGTCTGTCCTCACTTTCATCTCTCCTTGCAGAGCGGCAGTGACGCCGTTCTTCGCAGGATGAATCGAAGGTACAACACGGCAGCTTATCTGGAGGCGGTGATGCAGCTGAGAGAGGCCTATGGCAATCCGGCGATCACCACTGATGTGATCGTAGGTTTTCCGGGGGAGACGGACGCAGAATTTCGGGAGACGGAGGAATTTCTTTCGCGGGTCGGTTTTTATGAGATGCATATTTTCAAGTATTCCAGAAGGAAGGGGACGCCGGCGGCGGACATGCCGGGGCAGCTTACCGAGGCCGAAAAGGCGGCGAGAAGTGAACGACTGATGAAACTGGAGAGGGAAATGTCGCGGGCGTTTCGGGAGACCTTTTTGGGAAAGGAAGTATCGGTCCTCTTTGAGGAGCGCATAGAGAAGGACGGCGTAAGCTGGTGGATCGGGCATACACCCCATTACGTTAAGGTCGCCTGCAGAGATACTTCCGAAGGAAGTTTCTCTATGCAGAACCGTATTCTTCCGTGCCATATCACTTCTTTCTTTAGTGGAGGAAATTCTACTCGCGGAGAATATCCTCAAGAAATTCTCCTTGGAAGAATATCCTCGGGACATTTTGCCGGCGGAGACTGTGAGGAGTGAAACAGGCGGAATGATATTCTATTGCATGGCATTGAATTTTTCGTTAAAATAGGGTATGATGATAAAATACATGGAAATAATAGACAACAGATAAGGGCGTGAGAATATGCGGGAGCAGGATTTAGAGAATACACAATTTTTTACGGTGGAGACGGAGCCGCCGGAGACGGGCGTGAAACTGGTGCTGTCCACGGTTTATGAGGCGCTGACAGAGAAAGGCTACAATCCGGTCAACCAGATTGTAGGCTACATCATGTCCGGTGATCCTACCTACATCACCAGTCACAAGAGTGCGCGAAGCCTTATTATGAAGGTGGAGCGGGACGAGCTTGTAGAAGAGATGCTGGTAGAGTACATCAAAAACTCCATTGACGGAGCGAAGTAAGACAAATGAGGATCATGGGACTGGACTTCGGCGCAAAGACGGTAGGGGTGGCAATCAGCGACCCTTTACTTATCACGGCGCAGGGGATTGAGATCATCAGACGGGAACGTGAGAATAAACTCAGACAGACATTGGCGCGCATTGAGCAGCTCATCGTGGAATACGAGGTGAAAGAGATCGTGCTTGGTCTGCCGAAGAATATGAACGACACGCTTGGAGAGCGGGCCGAGCTTTCGCTTGCCTTTCGGGACAAACTGGAGAGAAGGACGGGGCTTCCCGTGAAGATGTGGGATGAGAGGCTGACTACTGTAGCGGCCGAGCGGGCGATGATGGAGGCCGGGATCCGCAGGGAAGAACGCGCAGAGCACGTGGATAAAATTGCGGCATGCCTGATCTTACAGGGGTATCTCGACTCTCGCAAGTAATGGCAGAATGTCAATTCCGCACAAATATGGAGATTGATTATGGAGAAGATCACTTTTACCCCGGAGGATGGCAATCCGGTCGATTTTTATGTTTTGGAACAGACAAGGATAGGCGGTTTTGACTACCTTCTTGTGACGGATTCCGCGGAGGATGACGGCGAGGCGTTGATTTTGCGCGACATTTCAAAGACGGAGGACAAAGAGGCGGTATACGAGATCGTAGATAATGATGAAACTTTGAACGCGGTGGCGGCTGTGTTTGAAAAGATAATGGACGACGTGGACATTGTGTAATAAAACGGAATGAGTAGTTTGAAATGAGAAATGGAGGTAATAGTGTTTGAGGAAAAATGAACAGGGAAGGTCAGCGTCTAAGCTGAAGGTTATCCCTCTGGGCGGTCTGGAGCAGGTTGGGCTCAATATTACCGCATTTGAATATGAGGATAGCATTGTTGTGGTAGACTGCGGTCTGTCATTCCCGGAAGACGAGATGCTGGGTATCGATCTGGTGATTCCCGATATCACGTATTTACGGGAGAATATCAATAAAGTGAAGGGGTTTGTGATCACCCACGGACACGAGGATCACATCGGGGCGCTGCCCTACGTATTGAAGGAAATTAATATTCCCATCTACGCGACCAAGCTGACGATGGGTATTATCGAGAACAAGCTTGAGGAGCACGGCCTGATGAATATCACCAAGAGAAAGGTCGTCAAGTTCGGTCAGTCTATCAATCTCGGACAGTTTCGCATTGAGTTTATTAAGACCAATCACAGCATTGTGGATGCGGCTGCACTGGCGATCTACTCTCCCGCGGGCGTAGTGGTTCACACGGGAGACTTTAAGGTGGATTACACGCCGGTATTCGGTGACGCTATTGATCTGCAGCGCTTTGCAGAGATCGGCAGGAAGGGTGTACTCGCCCTGATGTGCGACTCCACAAACGCCGAAAGGCAAGGATTTACTCCCTCGGAAAAGACCGTGGGACATACGCTGGATTCCCTCTTTCTGGAGCATAAGGACACCAGGATCCTGATCGCAACCTTTGCTTCCAATGTGGACAGGGTGCGGCAGATCATCAATACCGCGGAAAAGTTCGACAGGAAAGTGGTGGTGGAGGGCCGAAGTATGGTCAACATCATCGAGACAGCCTCCAAGCTTGGTTATTTGCAGATTGCCGACAGAACACTGATCGACATGGATGAGTTAAAGAATTTCCCGCCTGAGAAGACGGTTATTATCACTACCGGAAGTCAGGGCGAGAGTATGGCGGCTTTAAGCCGCATGGCGAGCGATAACCACAAAAAGATTTCCATTATGCCGGGGGACACGGTGATCTTTTCCTCCCATCCCATACCGGGCAACGAGAAGGCTGTCACCAATGTGATTAATGAGCTGCAGATGAAGGGGGCGGATGTGATCTTTCAGGATGTGCATGTCTCCGGGCATGCCTGTCAGGAGGAGATCAAACTGATCTATTCTCTGGTGCGTCCAAAGTATGCGGTGCCTGTTCACGGCGAGTATAAGCACAGAAAAGCACAGGCAAAAATTGCTGCAGGGCTGGGCATCCCGAAGGAAAATATCTTTATGCTGCAGTCCGGCGATGTTTTAGAGATGGATGAGGAAAAAGCCGTTGTCACCGGCAAGGTGCCCGTGGGAGCGATTCTTGTGGACGGTCTTGGCGTCGGCGATGTGGGTAATGTGGTGCTGCGCGACAGACAGCATCTGGCGGAGGACGGCATTGTGATCGTGGTGCTGGCCCTGGAATCCGGAAGTGACCAGCTTGTGTCCGGGCCCGATATCGTGACCAGAGGTTTCGTCTATGTGAGAGAGTCGGATGAGCTTTTGGATGAAGCAAGAGGCGTGGTGGAAGAGGCTGTACAGGACTGCCTGGACAAGAGCAGAAAGGCGGATTGGGGCAAGCTGAAGGGTGTCATCAAGGATACCCTGAGCGAGTTCGTTTGGAAGCGCACTAAGAGAAGACCTATGATCTTACCGATCATTATGGAAGTCTAGAGAGAAAGGAAAAGTCACCATGTCAGACAAAGAGATCATCGAAGCTGTTCGTCAGTTTGCGGGCACGATCATGGATTCCGACACTTACAGAGAATATCTGTTTCAACGGGAAAAGATCAAGAGGCAGCCTGACCTTTACGAGAAGGTAAACGAGTTCAGGCAGCGCAATTTTGACCTTCAGAATGAGACGGACGGGGATGATCTTCTTGACCGTTTGGAGGCTTTTGAAATGGAGTATGAAAAGTTCCGTGAAAACCCTTTTGTAGATGATTTTCTGCGGGCCGAGCTGGCATTTTGCCGCATGATGCAGGAAGTGTATGTGCTGCTCGCGGAGGAGATAGATTTTGAATAAACAGTTCAGCCATGCATCGCATAAGAGCAAAAATCGTGCTTGTACGAATTTTTGAGAAGATGCGATTTTGCGAATGGGCGCGGGCTGAACATACTGCATACGAAACGTTACATGGGAGCATATTATGACGATAAAAGGATTTATAGGCTCAACCGTGGAGCTGATCATCAAAATAGCGGCATTGGTTTTCTTTGTGTCGTATCTGTTGAAAGCGTCTGCGGCGGCTTACGACTACGGGTATCGCATTTTTACGGAAGCCCCCGTCTCTCTGGGCGAAGGCAGGATCATCAGCGTGAGTGTTGAGGAGCCTGTCTCAGTCAAAGCGGTGGGTGAAATGCTGGAGGAGCGCGGACTGATCCGGGATGCAAATCTTTTCGTGATTCAGGAACTGTTGTCCGAAAGCCACGGCAAGATTCAACCGGGCATCTATGATCTGAGCACAGCCATGACAGCGGAGGAGATGATGGCGGTGATGGCGGAGAATGCTCCTGACGAGGAAGAAGCACAGGAGGTCGCGCAGTGATCGACAGGGAAAGGCTGGACGTTTTTCTCGCATCGTTTGACAGAGGAAACACCCCTTTTTTAGATCAGATAGAAAAGGAAGCTTTACAGGGAGGCGAACCGATCATACGCACGCAGACACAGGGACTCTTACGGTTTCTGCTTGCGCTGCATAGACCCATGTCTATTCTGGAGGTGGGGTGTGCCGTTGGTTTTTCTGCACTCTTGATGAGTGAGTACGCCCCCAAGGGCTGTCATGTCACTACCATAGAAAAGGTCGAGAGACGGATCATGACAGCGAGAGATAATTTCAGACGGGCGGGCAGAGAGAACGCGATCACCCTTCTGGAAGGGGATGCGGCGGATATCTTAAAGGAGCTTACGGGCCCTTATGAAATGATCTTTATGGATGCTGCCAAGGGGCAGTATTCAAATTTTCTGCCGGATGTTTTGCGCCTGCTGGCGCCCGGCGGTCTCCTTGTCTCGGACAATGTGCTGCAGGACGGCGACATTTTAGAATCAAGGTTTGCAGTGGAGAGGAGGGACCGCACCATCCACAGCCGTATGCGCGAGTATCTCTTTGAGCTGACACACAGTGAAGCGCTTACAACGACGGTGCTGCCCGTGGGCGACGGGGTGACGGTAAGCGTGCAAAAAGAGGATAATATAAATGAAACAGAAGAAACCGGAATTACTGGTGCCGGCCTCTAGTCTGGAGGTGCTGAAAACAGCGGTATATTTTGGCGCGGATGCGGTCTACATCGGAGGAGAAGCCTACGGTCTGCGGGCCAAAGCGAAGAACTTTTCCATGGAGGAGATGGCGGAGGGAATTGCTTTTGCCCATGAAAGAGGTGTCCGAGTATACGTCACAGCAAATATTTTAGCACATAATTACGATCTGGCGGGCGCGGAGAACTACTTTTCTGAGCTGAAAACCCTAAAACCGGATGCTTTTATTATCGCGGATCCCGGGATGTTTCTGCTGGCTAGAAAGATCTGCCCCGAGATTGACATTCATATCTCCACTCAGGCTAACAACACGAATTATCTGACCTACCGCTTCTGGTATGATCAGGGCGCAAAGCGGGTGGTGAGCGCAAGAGAACTTTCTTTAAATGAGATTAAGGAGATCAGGGAAAATATTCCTGAGGAGATGGAGATCGAGAGTTTTGTGCATGGTGCGATGTGCATTTCCTATTCAGGACGCTGCCTTTTGAGCAGCTATTTTACCGGGCGGAGCGCGAACAGCGGCGCTTGTACGCATCCCTGCCGTTGGAAGTATGTGCTGATGGAAGAGACCAGACCCGGAGAGTATCTTCCTGTTTTTGAGAATGAACGCGGTACCTACCTATTTAATTCCAAGGATCTCAATATGATCGAACATATTCCTGAGCTTGTGGAGGCGGGGATCGACAGCTTTAAGATCGAGGGGAGGATGAAGACCGCCCTCTATGTGGCGACCGTCGCCCGCACCTATAGGCGTGCGATCGACGATTATTTCGTTTCCGAAGAAAAATACCGCGCCAATAGGGACTGGTATCGGACGGAGATCGGGAAGTGCACCTATCGGAAATTTACCACGGGTTTCTATTTCGGCAAGACGGATGAGACCACCCAGATCTATGATGAGAGTACCTATGTGAGTGAGGCGGTTTATCTGGGGATTGTAAGCAGAGCGACGAAAGCTGAAGCAGCGCCGGACGCGGCAGCGACAGCAGGCAGTGCGGTGCAGAATGCACATGAGGTTTGCCGTGCCCGCATCGAGCAGCGAAATAAATTCTGCGTGGGCGATATGATCGAGATCATGAAGCCGAACGGCGAAAATATTCCCGCGCGGGTGCTAGCCATGTACGACGAGGATGGAAATGCGCTGGAATCCTGCCCGCACCCGAAGCAGCTCATCGATGTGGAACTGTCCGAGGAGGCGGCGGTGGGGGATATCCTACGCCAGGAGAAAATTACTGCGTAATTATCTCCGAGATAAAATCAAACGAAAATATTTTGCAAAACCTTGATTTTGGGGGTTGCATTTTTCTAAAAAGTAGAGTATCTTAAAAAAGGAAATTGTATACAGGTATTCAGAACGATGGCGTTCCAAAAAAAGAAAAGTTTTTTGGGGCGCATTTTTTTGAAACCGGGATGGAGGAGATTATGAGAGAAGTATTCAATGTGGAAGAAATTTTTGCAAAGAATGTGTTCACCCTGGGCAAAATGCAGGAGCGACTAACCAGAAGCGCCTACAAGGAAGTGGTGAAGGTGATGAATGAGGGCGGCGAACTCTCCATGAGCACAGCGAACATCGTGGCGAAGGCGATGAAGGACTGGGCGGTGGAGAACGGCGCAACCCACTACACCCACTGGTTCCAGCCTTTGACCGGCATTACGGCGGAGAAGCACGATGCCTTTGTGTCGCATCCCGACGAGCTGGGCAAGATGCTGACCGAGTTTTCGGGCAAGGAGTTGATCAAGGGTGAGCCTGACGCTTCGTCTTTCCCCTCGGGCGGCTTAAGGGCTACTTTCGAGGCGAGGGGATATACGGCATGGGATATCACTTCTCCCGCTTTCTTAAAGGAATCCGGCTGCGGCACGATCCTGTGCATTCCTACTGCATTCTGTTCCTACACGGGTGAGGCACTCGACAAAAAGACGCCGCTTCTGCGTTCCATGGAGGCTTTGAGTGAACAGGCGCTTCGAATCGTGCGGCTTTTCGGAAACACCGAGGCAACCAAGGTGACTGCATCCGTAGGCCCCGAGCAGGAGTACTTCCTTGTGGATAAGGATCTGTATATGAAGAGAACCGACCTGATGTTTGCGGGACGCACCCTCTTTGGCGCACCGGCTCCCAAAGGGCAGGAGATGGAGGATCACTATTTCGGCGTTATCAGGGAGCGCGTGGGCGCTTACATGAAGGATTTGAACGAGGAACTCTGGAAGCTGGGTGTGACAGCAAAGACCCAGCACAACGAGGTGGCGCCCGCCCAGCACGAGCTTGCACCCATCTATGAGACCGCAAACATTGCAGTTGACCACAACCAGATCGTCATGGAGACGATGAAGCGGGTGGCAACAAAACATAACATGCGTTGTTTATTACATGAAAAGCCCTATGCAGGGGTGAACGGTTCCGGCAAACATGACAACTGGTCCATCACCACGGACAATGGTGTGAACCTTTTAGATCCCGGTGATACCCCTAACGAGAATGTACAGTTTTTGCTGGTTCTTGCCTGCATTATGAAGGCGGTCGATACCCATGCGGATCTTCTCAGACAATCCGCTTCCGATGTCGGAAACGATCACAGACTGGGTGCGAACGAGGCGCCTCCGGCAATCATCTCCATCTTCCTCGGCGAGCAGCTTGAAGACGTAGTAAATCAGCTGATCGAGACCGGCACGGCGACCTCTGTGAAGGAGGGCGGCATTCTTCTGACAGGCGTTTCCACTCTGCCTGATTTCCAGAAGGACGCGACAGACAGAAACAGAACCTCACCCTTCGCTTTCACGGGAAATAAATTCGAGTTCCGTATGGTGGGCAGCGCGGATTCCATCGCAAGTCCGAACACCACTCTGAATGCTATCGTGGCTGAGGCGTTCTGTGAGGCGGCAGACAGACTCGAGCAGGCGCAGGATAAAGAGATTGCGATCCACGATCTTATTAAAGAGTATATGACAAAGCACCAGAGGATCATCTTCAACGGCAACGGTTACTCTGACGAGTGGGTGGAAGAGGCTGCAAGGAGAGGACTTCCCAACATCAAATCCATGATCGAAGCTGCACAGACCATTACAACCGAGAAGGCCGTGAAGCTGTTTGAGAAGTTCGGTATCTTTACCAGAGTGGAACTCGAGTCCAGAGAAGAGATCATCTATGAGACTTATGCGAAGTCCATCAATATTGAGGCGCTGACCATGATCGACATGGCCGGCAAGCAGATTATACCTGCAGTCATCCGCTACACGAAGGTGCTCGCAGATACCGTGAACGCAGTGAAGACAGCCGGTGCCGACGCCACGATTCAGGATGCGCTCCTTACGGAGGTGGGCGAGAAACTTGCAGCGATGCAGACCGCCCTTGACAAGCTGAAAAAGGCGGAGAAGGAAGCTTCCGCAATCGGAGATGCCAAAGAGCAGGCCTTTTTCTACAAGGATACAGTGCGTGCCGTTATGGATGAACTGCGCGCTCCCGCGGATGAGCTGGAGATGATTGTGGATAAAGAGTATTGGCCGATTCCGACCTACGGCGAGCTGATGTTTGAAATTTAATAAAAAAAATAGGAAAAAGGGCTTGCCAAACGGCCCTTTTTCCTTTATAATTGCTAATTGTTGATGGGCTATCGCCAAACGGTAAGGCAACGGACTCTGACTCCGTCATTTCAAGGTTCGAATCCTTGTAGCCCAGTATGACCCCGGCGGATGCGTTCTGCCGGGGTCTTTGCTATACAGGAGATTGTGCAGGCAGCGGGTATCATGGTGTGCACGCAGAGGAAGAATGTGGTATACTGAATGGAAAGGCAGATGTCCGGGGAATATATGACAGATTTATTCAAAAAACTCTCGGTAGGAGAAGCCCTGACAGACGACGAATGGACACTCCTGATAGAAGGCAGTTACGACAGACAGCTCCTCTACGACAGTGCGGATGAGGTGCGCAGGCAGCATTATGGGGAAAAGGTCTATATTCGGGGATTGATCGAGATATCGAGCTTTTGCAATAACAATTGTTATTATTGCGGCATCCGCTGTGCCAATACCAATGCTGAGCGCTATCGCCTCTCGGACGAGGAGATCTTTCGGTGCTGTGATGCAGGATATCGCCTCGGCTTCCGTACCTTTGTGCTGCAAGGCGGAGAAGATGCGTATTACACCGCAGAACGTGTTAAAAGGATCATTTCTACTATTAAGGATAATCATCCCGACTGTGCCGTGACACTCTCTCTGGGGGAAAGGCCGCGAGCAGATTATGAGGTATGGTATCGGGAGGGGGCTGACCGTTATCTGTTAAGGCATGAGACGGCTTCCCGCATTCATTACGAAAAACTTCACCCGCCGGATCAGAGCTTCAGTGCCCGTATGGAGTGCCTGCGGGCTTTAAAAGAGATCGGCTATCAAACAGGCTGCGGTTTCATGGTGGGTTCCCCTTATCAGGGGACGCCGGAACTGATTGCGGATATGCGGTTTTTGCAGGCATTTCAGCCGCATATGGTGGGTATCGGTCCTTTTATTCCGCATCGCGATACGCCCTTTGCGGCATGCGCGGCCGGAACGCTCGAGCAGACGCTTACGATGCTTGCCCTCATCAGGTTGATGCTGCCTTATGTGCTGCTTCCCGCTACCACAGCGTTGGGGACGATTCATCCGGAGGGGCGGGAGTTGGGATTGAAGGCGGGAGCCAACGTGGTCATGCCGAATCTTTCCCCCGGTGAGGTGCGGAAAAAGTACAGTCTTTACGACAACAAACTCTGTACGGACGAAGAGGCGGCGGAGGGCATCGCGGCTCTGCGGGAGCGGATCGCGGCGGCAGGCTATGAAATTGTGACGGACAGGGGCGATGCCCGGCCGGATAAAAACGGAAGAAAAGAACTGTATAAATAATAACGTTTGTTATCGTATAGTATACTAAGCAGCCATTGAAAGAAACGCGAGAGAAGAATTATGAGAAAGAAGGCGTGAATATTATGTACGATTCAAAATCGCTGCGGGCAGACGACTTTATCAATCACGAGGAAATTCTCGCAACCCTTGCATATGCTGAAAAAAATAAGAACAATCTGCCCCTGATCGAGGAGATTCTTGACAAAGCCCGTCCCAGAAGGGAGGGAAGCTCCACAATCTGCGCAGGGCTTTCCCACAGGGAAGCGTCGGTGCTCCTTGCCTGTGAAGATAAGGGAATCCTGGAAAAGATTTATGCGCTGGCGGAGGAGATCAAACTTGCTTATTACGGCAACCGAATCGTGATCTTTGCACCTCTCTATCTCTCGAACTATTGCGTAAACGGCTGTGTGTACTGTCCTTATCACACGAAGAATAAGGGAATTCCCAGAAAGAAGCTGACGCAGGAGGAGATCAGGCAGGAGGTGATCGCCCTGCAGGATATGGGGCACAAGCGCCTTGCCATCGAGGCGGGGGAGGATCCCGTCAACAACCCGATCGAGTATATATTGGAGTGCATCAAAACGATCTATTCCATTCAGCATAAGAACGGGGCAATCCGTCGTGTCAACGTGAACATTGCGGCCACCACGGTGGAGGAGTATCGTATGCTCAAAGAGGCGGGGATCGGTACCTACATCCTCTTTCAGGAGACCTACCACAAAGAGAGCTATTTAAAGCTTCATCCCACCGGGCCTAAACACGATTATGATTATCATACCGAGGCAATGGACCGCGCGATGGAGGGCGGTATTGACGACGTGGGTCTGGGTGTGCTTTTCGGTCTGGAGTTGTATCGATATGAGTTTGCGGGACTTCTCATGCACGCGGAACACTTGGAGGCCGTGCACGGTGTCGGTCCCCACACCATCAGTGTGCCGAGGATCAAGCGGGCGGACGATATTGATCCTTCCGTCTTCAACAACGGCATTGATGATGAGACATTTGCGAAAATATGTGCATTGATCCGCATCGCCGTGCCCTACACGGGTATGATCATCTCCACCAGGGAGAGCCAGGCGGTGCGAGAAAAGGTGATCCGTCTGGGCGTTTCTCAGATTTCTGGTGCATCCCGTACTTCCGTGGGAGGCTATACGCAGGAGGAGAGACCGACAGACACGGAGCAGTTTGACGTGTCGGATCAGCGGACGCTGGACGAGGTCATCAAGTGGCTCATGGAGCTTGGCTATATTCCTTCCTTCTGCACGGCATGTTACCGTGAGGGCAGGACGGGCGACCGCTTTATGAGCCTGTGTAAGACCGGACAGATTCAGAATTGCTGCCACCCGAATGCGCTGATGACCTTGAAGGAGTATCTGATGGATTATGCTTCCGAGGAGACAAAGGCGATCGGGGATGCTCTGATCCGGGCGGAACTGGCGAACATCCCGAAGGAGCAGGTGCGAGAGATCGCGAAGGAGCATCTTGGGAAGATCGCGGAAGGGGTTCGGGATTTCCGTTTCTAAACGAGAAAGGGCAATATATGGGTATGAACACCACCCCCGCAGGCGAGCGGGTGCACATCGGTTTTTTCGGTAAGCGCAATGCGGGAAAGTCCAGCCTCCTGAATGCAGTGACGGGACAGGAACTGGCGGTGGTCTCTCCGGTGGAGGGAACGACGACGGATCCCGTCTATAAGGCGATGGAGCTTTTACCGCTGGGACCTGTCATGTTGATTGACACGCCCGGCTTTGACGATGAGGGGCAGTTAGGAGAACTGCGGGTGAAAAAGACCGTGCAGGTGCTTGAGAAAACGGACATAGCCGTTCTGGTGGCGGAAGCAGGCAGAGGACTTGTCCCCTGCGATGAGGAGCTGATCACACTTTTCAGGGAGCGGGAGATACCGTATATCATAGTTTTTAATAAGTCTGATAGAAATGGCACGGTGGAGGATAATAATATAACGGATGTTATATATGTGAGCGCCATAACAGGTGCAGGCGTCCGTGAATTGAAAGAAAAACTGGCTGCCATGCTTCCCGATAGGGAGGAAAGGCGACTTGTGGCTGATCTGGTAAAGCCTCTGGATGTCGTGGTGCTGGTAGTACCAATCGATTCGGCGGCGCCGAAAGGGAGACTGATCCTGCCCCAGCAGCAGACGATCCGGGATCTTTTGGAAGCGGGCGCGATTCCCGTGGTGACCCGGGAGAGCGAGCTTGCGGAGAGTCTTGCAAAGCTGCGGGAAAAGCCTGCGCTGGTGATCACGGACAGCCAGGCCTTTGCGGAGGTGGCGGCGATCGTACCCCGGGAGATTCCTCTTACCTCTTTTTCCATATTAATAGCGCGATACAAGGGGTTTTTGAAGCTTGCCATAGAGGGTGCCTCGGCAATCGACCACCTGCGGGACGGTGACAAGGTGCTGATCGCAGAGGGGTGTACCCATCACAGACAGTGCGATGATATCGGGACGGTGAAGATTCCCCGTTTCCTGAAGAAATACACGGATAAGGAACTTGTGATAGAAACATCATCAGGTGCGGGATTTCCCGAAGATCTTACACCCTATGCCCTCATCATTCACTGCGGCGGCTGCATGTTGAATGAACGGGAAGTCTTAAGGAGGATGCGGTTTGCGGACAGGCAGGGTGTGCCCGTGACCAATTACGGGATCGCCATTGCGAAGATGAAGGGAATCCTTGAGAGGAGTATAAGCTATGTATACATTTGACAGCAGAGTGCGCTACAGCGAGGTGGGGGAGGACGGACTCCTCAGCTTACAGTCACTTTTGGACTATTTTCAGGACTGTTCGACGTTCCATTCCGAGGATATCGGACTTGGCGTGGATTATCTGAAAGAAAAAGGGCAGGTGTGGCTTTTGTCGGCCTGGCAGATCTGTATAGCGCGCTATCCGAGCCTGAGCGAGCGTATTGTGATCGGAACCGCTCCCTATGAATTCAAGGGCTTTATGGGATATCGTAATTTTTTAATGCAGACGCAGGGAGGAGAGGCGCTGGCCTGGGCAAATTCGATCTGGACGCTTCTGGATGTAAACACGATGCGGCCTGCGAAGCCGGGGAAAGAGATGCTTGCAGGTTATGTGCTGGAGGAGCGTTATCCCATGGACTATGCGCCCAGAAAGATCACGCTGCAGGGGGATGGCCGACAGATGGAACCTTTCACGGTAAAGCCGCACCATCTGGACACGAACCATCATGTCAATAACGGGCAGTATGTCCGCATGGCTATGGACTGTATTCCGGGGGACTTTCGGATCAGACAGCTCCGCGTGGAATACAAGAGTCAGGCGGTGCTGGGGGATGAGATCCATCCCGTTGTGACGGCGGAAGAAGGCGGGAAACGCTATACCGTTTCCCTGAACGGGGCGGACAAAACGCCGTACAGTATTGTGGAGTTTACTGCACCAGCTCAGCCGGACCTCAATTGACCGGCAAATCGTACTTGCACGAATTTGACGGGAAAGCAGAACGGAAACGGAGAGAAACATGATTCAACTGGGAAAAATACAGACATTGCAGATTTTAAAGAAAGTGGATTTCGGCGTCTATCTGGGCGAAGACGCACAGGCTGGCTCGAAAGAGCAGGATAAGGTGCTTCTGCCCAAAAAACAGGTGCCCGAGGAGGACGGGATCGGCGAAACGCTGGAAGTCTTTGTGTACCGTGATTCCAAGGACAGGCTGATCGCAACCATGAACCGCCCCCTGCTCACCCTGCATGAGGTGGGAAGACTGCGGGTGGCGGAAGTGGGAAAGATCGGTGCTTTTCTGGACTGGGGTCTGGAGAAAGATCTCCTTCTGCCCTTTAAGGAACAGACAAAGCGGGTGGCTGTCGGGGAGGAGTGGCTGGTTGCCGTCTACATAGACAAGTCAGACAGGCTTTGTGCCACCATGAATGTCTACCCTTATTTAAAGCATAACAGTAGTTATTTAAAGGATGCCCATGTGACGGGAACAGTCTATGAGATCAGTGAAAATTTTGGTGCATTTGTGGCGGTGGACGATCAGTACTCGGGCCTTATCCCCAAACGGGAGCTCTACGGCAGAGTGCAGGTGGGTGACACAGTGAGAGCGCGCGTCGCTGCGGTGAAACCGGACGGGAAGCTGGATCTCTCCCTGCGGGAAAAGGCCTATCTGCAGATGGCGGAGGACGGAGAGCGGCTGCTGGAGATCATAGACAGCTTTGACGGGGTGCTGCCCTTCAATGACAAGGCGTCTCCCGAGGTGATCCGCCGGGAGACGCAGATGAGTAAAAACGAGTTTAAACGCGCGGTGGGCGGCCTGCTGAAAGCCGGAAAGATCACGATTACGGAGAAGGCGATACGACGGATATAAAG
Organism: Lachnospiraceae bacterium; assembly: GCA_029067085.1. Classification (GTDB taxonomy): domain Bacteria; phylum Bacillota; class Clostridia; order Lachnospirales; family Lachnospiraceae; genus UBA3282. Next base: position 172,731 of record JAIEFE010000021.1, read on the forward strand.
CCGTCATCTGAGGCTTTGAGAACGATGGAGACGGATGGACTGAGGAAAGATACATGACGAGTAAGTTGGCAAACTGGCTGTTTTTCACAATGATTCTGACGCACATTGCAGTGGTGCTGTTTCTCTCCTTTTTTGGGGAGTTTATCAGTATCGGCATTACTGCGAATTTCTTTCTGGGACAAGCGATCGTGATGGTGCCCGCTATCCTGTTCCTGCTGCTTTCGCGGCAGAAGCCGGCAGAGCACAAGATTGCGCAGTCGGTGCAGCCCGGGATCGCGCCCATATCGCAGCCTGCACAGCTTGGGATCGCACCCATGACGCAGCCCGTGCGGTCGGCGACATTCCGCCGCATCAGGATTTCCAGCCTTCTGATGATCGTGCTGTGCACCTTTCTCATTATGCCGCTGGTAACGGTGTTAAACACCTTGACCATGTTTTTTACAGACAACGCAGTTGCGGCCATTGAGAGCGATATTCTGAGTGTTCCTTTTCCGGTAATGTTTTTTATGATCGGGATATTCGGCCCATTCTGCGAGGAGTTTGTTTTCCGCGGGATCATTTACGGAAGTTACGCCGGCTGGTCCGGAAAGGGAGAGACAAGCGCCGGCGGAAGCAAGGCAGGACGAAGCGGCGGACTTTGGGCAATTATGCTCTCGGCCCTCACTTTCGGACTTATGCATATGAATTTCAATCAGGCAGTCTATGCCTTTGCGATCGGCGTTTTCCTGGCTCTTTTAGTGGAAGCGGCGGGGAGTTTATGGGCTTCTGTGTTCTGTCATATGCTTTTTAATTCGTTTCAGGTGCTGCTGATGTATGGATCAAGAGCTGTTTTGGGGAGTGCATATGCCGAGGCGGTCAGCGAAACGGCGGGAGAGTTGACGAGAGCACAGCTGCAGGCGGGCCTGGCGGTGTATCTTGTTATCGCGGCTATCGCGACGCCCATCGCCGGCTGCTGCATCGCATGGATCGTAAAGAACGAGGGGAGACAGGAGGAGATGCGGGCGCTGTTTCACCCTGCAGCCGGTAAGACGGCGCAAAAAAATACGCCCGGTGAAGCGGTACGGCGGGAGCCGCTGCTCACAGTGCCGCTCATTGTGGCGATAGTGCTCTGTCTTGGCTTTATGAGTTTAGAATTATTTTTATAGCGGCAATAAATAGCGGCCATCTCCGGACATTTCTGTCTCGACATGGCCGTTATCCCGCTGTCATATTTCTCATATCTATTTTGAATAACATACGTTATTCTACACGGACATATCAAAATTGCCTCCGATGTGAGGGTTGACTGACAGCTCCATTGCGGCAGCGTCCATCATGCCGACTACCTGACTGCCTGTGGTCTCTGCCTGATCCAGACTCTTTGCCAGCATTGCAACGCCGTAGGCGTCATTCGTTTTTGCGGACGACATAGCCATAGATAATCCTGCGATATCCATAGTCATCACCTAACCTTTCTGTGATATCTTACAGATAATTCGTATTCATTATACTATAGGAGTTGAAAATCTGCAACTTCTTCCCTTGTACAAAATGTCTAAATTCCCAAAATCCTCCAAATCGCCAAAATTTTAAAAAAATACACAAAAAATTCACGATTACAGGTAGATTTTTTTGTAACTATAGATTAAAATAAAACGTAGATTTTGCTTTTTAGCGAAATAGGAGCCGAAAGGCGTTGTGAATTGTTACGAAACAGAAGGGGTGGGATATGATTTCAAATCAGATTTTGCAGAATACGATCGAGGGGTTAAAGGCAATCGCGAGAGTTGATCTGTGTGTGATGGACGTGGACGGGAAGGCGGCAGCGCTGACGGCGAACGAGATGGAGCGGTGCGGCAGGGCGGCGGCGGAGTTTGCCGAGTCCCCTGCGGATTCTCAGGAGATTCAGGGATATCAGTATTTTAAGATATATGATGATCAGCAGCTCGAGTACATATTGGTGGCCGGCGGTGTGGGCGACGATGTCTACATGGTAGGCAAGATGGTTGCCTTCCAGATTCAGAATCTGCTTGTTGCTTATAAAGAGCGCTTTGACAAGGATAATTTTATTAAGAACCTTCTGTTGGACAATCTGCTTCTGGTGGATATTTACAGCCGTGCAAAGAAACTGCACATCCAGACGGATGTCAGACGCGTGGCGCTCATTGTCGAGACCGACAATGGGAAGGACTGTAATGCTTTGGAGAGTGTGCGCTCGTACTTTGGCATCAATAATAAAGATTTTATCACCGCGGTGGATGAAAATAACGTCATTGTGGTGAAGGATCTCTCCGAAGATGACAGCCCGCAGGCGATCGAGAGCGGTGCAGCGGCGGTGGCGGCCTTCCTGCGCAAGGAGAGCTTTAAGAATGTGCGCGTTTCCTACGGCACTGTAGTGAATGAGATAAAAGGTGTGAGCAGTTCTTACAAAGAAGCCAAGATGGCGCTCGACGTGGGCAAGATCTTCTTTGGGGAACGTGACGTCATTGCATACAGTGAACTTGGCATCGGACGCCTGATCTATCAGCTGCCGATTCCCCTTTGCAGGATGTTTATCAAGGAGATCTTTGACGGCAGAAGTCCGGATGAGTTTGACGAGGAGACCCTTACCACCATCAATAAATTTTTTGAGAATTCCCTGAATGTTTCCGAGACTTCCAGGCAGCTTTTTATTCACAGAAATACGCTGGTATACCGTCTGGATAAGCTGCAGAAGAGCACAGGACTTGACCTGAGGGTATTTGAGGATGCCATTACGTTTAAAATAGCGCTGATGGTCGTAAAATACATGAAGTATATGGAGTCATTTGAATTTTAAACAATAGGAGAAAATAACGTGGCAGTAAAGAGAAAAAGAAAAACTCCCGCCGTGGAGAATGAAATCATTAATCTGACGAATGTCAGTAAGGCCTATTCCACCGGTGCCCCCGCCTTAAAGGACGTAAATCTTCACATCAGCAGAGGTGAATTCGTCTTTATCGTGGGCGACAGCGGTTCGGGCAAGTCCACCCTGATCAAGCTCCTTCTGCGGGAACTGACGATCTCGAGCGGTTATATCAACGTGATGGGCTACGATCTGTCAAAGATCAAGCACAGAAAAATTCCGAAGTTCAGAAGAAATCTGGGGATCGTGTTTCAGGATTTCCGTCTCTTAAAGGACAGGAATGTATATGAGAATGTGGCCTTTGCCCAGCGCATCATCCAGAAGTCAAATAAGGAGATTAAAAAGAACGTTCCCAGCATCCTTGCGATCGTGGGACTGGCCGGCAAATACAAGGCGAAACCCAAGCAGCTTTCCGGCGGCGAACAGCAGAGAGTTGCCCTGGCGCGCGCTTTGGTGAATCAACCTACCATCCTTTTAGCGGACGAGCCGACAGGAAACCTTGATCCTAAAAATTCATGGGAGATCATGAAGCTTTTGGAGCAGATCAATGAGAACGGCACCACTGTCATTGTCGTGACACATAATCGTGAAATTGTAAACGCAATGCAGAAGCGCGTAGTCACCTTGAGACGCGGCGTTATCATCAGCGACGAGGAAAAGGGAGGGTACATAGATGAGGATTAGTACACTTTTCTATACGCTCAAGCAGGGCTTTCGCAATATTTTCCGAAATAAACTTTTTTCTCTGGCGTCCATTGCGACCATTGCCGCCTGCCTGTTTCTTTTCGGTATTTTCTACTCCATTGTGGCGAACTTTCAGCATATTGTAAAGAATGCGCAGGAGGGGGTCTCCGTCTGGGTGTTCTTTGATGAGGGCATCGAGGATATCCGCATCCAGCAGATCGGTGACATGATCGCCAAGCGCCCTGAGGTGGCGAAAATGGACTTTATCTCGGCGGAGCAGGCGTGGGAGAGTTTTCGGGACGAGTATCTGGGCGAGTACGGTGACGGTTTCACGGAAAATCCGCTGGTAAACTCCGCAAACTATCAGGTATACTTGAGCGACGTCTCCATGCAGTCTGCGCTGGTAACCTATCTGGAATCCATTGACGGCGTGCGCATGGTTAACCGTTCGGAACTGGTGGCGACCACGCTGACCGGCATCAACGCCCTGATCGCCTATGTCTCGGCGGGCATCATAGCAATCCTTCTGGCGGTTTCCATCTTCCTGATCAGCAACACGGTGGCGATCGGTATCTCCGTCCGCAGGGAAGAGATCAATATCATGAAATACATCGGTGCCACCGACTTTTTTGTCCGCTCTCCCTTTGTGGTGGAGGGTATTCTGATCGGTCTGATCGGTGCGGCCTTTCCGCTCGGCTTCATCTACACGATCTACAATGTGATCCTGACCTATGTGACCGAACGCTTTCCGCAGCTCACACAGCTCTTAAGCTTTGTGTCGGTGGAAGAGATTTTTCATGTGCTTGTGCCCGTATCGCTGGGATTGGGCGTCGGCATCGGATTTTTGGGCAGTATTGTGACAGTGAGAAGGCATCTAAGAGTCTGAGAAATGCAGAGGTTGTAGGTTGAACAGAGACATCCGTAAGAAGATTAAAAAAATAGCGAGCGTTATCATATGTCTTGCGCTGCTCCTCTCCTGCGGGACGCCCAGCCTTACCGTGCAGGCCGTCACCAGCGAGAGCATTCGCGAGAAGGAGAGAGAGATCGAGAAGGCGAAAGAGCAGGTCTCCGGCTTAAAGAGCAGCCTGACCGATGTGGAGAAGCTCAAAAAGGAGCTGGAGCAGTCCAAGAACGACCTGACGGCCTATGTCAGACAGTTGGATGGCCAGCTCGCTGACATACAGGATAAGATTGCGCAATATAATGCAATGATCGATCAAAAGGAGAAGGAGATCGAGGAGACGGGCAGAGATCTGGATGAAGCGCAGGCGAGACAGGAAGTACAGTACGCCGCCATGAAGAAGCGCATCCAGTTCATGTATGAGCGCAGTGATTCTTTTTATTTGGAGACGCTTTTCGGGGCCGACAGTATCGCGGGGATCGTGAACCGTGCGGATTATATTGAGGCTCTTTCCCGCTATGACAGAAAAAAGCTTGATGAGTACGTACAGACCAGAAAATATGTGGAATTATGTAAGGAAGAGCTGGAGGTCGAAAAACAGCTTTTAGATGAAGCGAAGGAAGCGGTGGAGCTGGAAGAGGCAAACGTCAGTACCCTGATCGGAGAGAAGGAAGCGCAGATTGTTTCTGTCAGCGGTGATATTGCCAATAAAGAGGCTGCTATCAAGGAATATGAGGAGATGATCGCGCAGGAGAACGCCGAGATAGCTGCGCTGGAGAAAGCGGTAGCAGAGGAAAAGGCAAGACTTGAGGCGGAGAACGCGCAGGCCAGAATCTATAACGGCGGAATGTTTGCATGGCCCTGTCCGGGGTACAAGCGCATTTCCGATGAGTACGGTAACCGTATGCATCCGATTCTCGGTGTTGAGAAGTTCCATAACGGGCTGGATATGTCGGCGTCTTCGGGAACCCCCATTCTGGCGGCCTATGATGGTGATGTGGTGGCTGCGGATTACAGCGGCAGTATGGGGAATTATATTATGATCAATCACGGCAGCGGGCTGTATACGATTTATATGCACTGTTCCGCCCTCTACGTTTCCAAAGGACAGACAGTCTATAAAGGGCAGAATATTGCGGCGGTCGGTTCCACCGGGCGTTCCACCGGGCCGCATCTGCATTTCAGCGTGCGCCTGAACGGAAATTACACCAGCCCGTGGAACTACTTGAAGTAGCATTGAGTTCATGCAGAGCGACTCAAAACAGAATGATGAAAGCTTGCTTTCGTCAGACTGCTTTTGAGGGGCACTATACGGCGAAAGCCGTACATGAGCAAAAAAGCCTCGAAGAGGCGATTTGCGAATGAGCATGGACGAAAGGAGACAGAGATTTCAATATGAATCAGAATCAGAATAATTATTACTACATGAATAATGTTTCTCCGCAGAGGCCCCTCCCTCCGCAGCCTCCCCAAAAGGGCGGCGGCTTTCTGCTGGGAATGATGCTCGGCATAGCGGCGACACTCCTTGTCGGAGCCTTTGTTTTCGTGGGCGTAAAATTCTATGAGGCCGTGGAAAGCAGGAAAGTAAGCGAGAAGAGAAGAAGCAGTGCGGAGAGCGTTGTGAATGAGGAGACCGAGAAAAAGCTTTCCGCGATCGAGGACGTGATCAGCGAATATTATTATCAGGATGCGGACATTGACGTTGAAGCCATGACCGATGGAATGTACGCCGGCATGGTGAGTGCGTTGGGCGATCCCTATTCCGTCTACTACACCGAGGAGGCGTGGGAAGAAATGATGCGGGATACCGAGGGCATCTACTATGGCATCGGCGCTTACCTGATGATCGATCAGGTAACGGGACTTGGTAAAATATCGGGCGTTATTGATAATACCCCCGCTCAGGAGGCCGGTCTTCGCGAAAATGACCTTCTCTATCTGGTAGACGGCGAGAGCACCGCAGGGATGGATCTGTCTGACATCGTTGCCCGTGTGAAGGGCGAAGCAGGCACAAAAGTACATCTGACCATCTATCGGGAGGGTGAGAGCGACTATCTGGAAGTGGATGTGGAACGGCGTAAGATAGAAGCTCCCACTGTAAAGTATGAAATATTAAAAGATAACATTGGGTATATTCAAATTACCGAGTTTGACGACGTGACCACCGATCAGTTTACCGAAGCGATGGCTGTTGTAAAGGGCGCTCACGTGAAAGGCCTGATTCTCGATCTGCGGGGCAACCCCGGCGGCAGCCTTAACGTGGTCGTAGATATTGCAAGACAGCTTCTTCCGAAGGGTCTGATCGTCTACACCGAGGATAAGTACGGCGAGCGCGAGGAGTATAACTGCGACGGCAGAAGACAGCTGGATATTCCTCTGGTGGTTCTTGTAAACGGAAACTCCGCCAGCGCCTCCGAAATTCTTGCAGGTGCGATCAAAGACTATAAAATGGGCATTCTTGTCGGCACTACTACTTTCGGCAAGGGCATCGTGCAGCGCATTCTGCCCCTGACTGACGGCACGGCCTTGAAGCTTACCATCAGCGCCTACTACACCCCCAACGGCAACAATATCCACGGCGTCGGCATTGAGCCCGACGTGGTCTGCGAATTTGACAGCGACGCCTACTATGATGAGAGCGTGGATAACCAGCTGGAGAAGGCGTTGGAGGAGATAGAGAAGATGATACGGTAAATATTGAAAAAGAAAAGAGGCCTTCATGAACATAGTCCTTTTATCCGGCGGATCGGGCAAACGCCTGTGGCCCCTCTCCAACGACACGCGATCGAAACAATTTATCAAGATATTTCAGACCGCTTCAGGCGTATACGAGTCTATGGTACAACGGGTCTACAGACAGATCCGTGATCAGGATCCAAATGCTGTGGTCACCATTGCCACTTCAAAATCTCAGGTGTCGGCAATTCATAACCAGCTGGGAACGGATGTCGGCATTTCCGTAGAACCATGCAGGCGGGATACCTTTCCGGCGATCGCGCTCGCGGCGGCCTATCTGCATGATGTACAGGGCGTTTCCGAGACGGAGGCCGTGGTGGTCTGCCCTGTGGATCCTTATGTGGAACAGGACTATTTTGCAGCTTTAAAAAAGCTGGGTGAACGGGCGGCATCGGGAACGGCAAACCTTGTACTCATGGGCATTGAGCCGACCTATCCGAGCGCGAAATACGGCTATATCATTCCGGAGAGTCAGGTGGAATTCAGCCGGGTTTCCATGTTTAAAGAAAAGCCCGACGAGGAGAGGGCAAAGAAGTATATTGCGAAGGGTGCCCTCTGGAACGGCGGCGTATTCGCGTTTCGGCTTGGTTATGTATTGAACAGAGCGCATGAATTGATTGCCTTTCAGGATTATCAGGATCTTTACGGGAAGTATGAAAGTCTTCAAAAGATCAGCTTCGATTATGCGGTGGCAGAGCATGAGTCCCATATTGAGGTCATGCGCTTCGGTGGCATGTGGAAGGACATGGGGACATGGAATACGCTGACGGAAGCGATGGAGAGTGCGAGCATAGGCAAGGCGATCCTGAATGAGAACTGCGATAATGTTCATGTGGTGAATGAACTTGATGTACCGGTGTTGTGTATGGGCCTGAAGGATGTGGTGGTTTCCGCCAGCCCCGAGGGTATTCTTGTCTCGGATAAGGCGCAGTCCAGCTATATCAAGCCCTTTGTGGATGCGATCGACCAGCAGATCATGTTTGCAGAAAAGTCGTGGGGGAGTTTTCGCGTCATCGACATTGAGGAGGGCAGCATGACCATCAAGGTCACTCTGAATGCTGGGCATCAGATGAATTACCACAGCCATGACAGACGGGATGAGGTTTGGACCGTGATCGAAGGCGAGGGCCGGGCTATCGTTGACGGTGTAGAGCGGAAGG
>JAIEFE010000022.1 GCA_029067085.1 Lachnospiraceae bacterium
TTCTTTACACAGATAAACTGTATCTCCCATGATGGCGAACTGCGCGTCTGATTTTGGGTAAGATAAAGATTTGATCTCATATATGTTGTTATAAATGTTTTGTTGAAATCAGAAAATATTTTTTTGAGTTTCCCCATTTCTAAAATACGAACGCCCCAGGATCCTCTATTCTAAAGTGCTCAAACAGGTTTAGCTGCTGTGATCTTACCTTTTTCGGAAAGAAGCTGCTTATTCCATTCCGGCTCATGGAAAGGATACGCTCTATTGCATAGCCTAATGCATAAAATATGAATTTCGGAATCTCATAAATCCGTTTGGAACATTCCTTTAATTCTTGTAGAAAGATACTCTCTCTGTGGACAGTCGATGTCAGGCTGATGTATCCTGTTGCAAGGGTGGCCAGCATATTCAGGTTGCGGATGGACTGCCGGGACATTACCCGTAAGTCTTCCAGTTCAAACTGCTGCTTCTTGAACTTGAAATATTCCTCTATACGCCATCTCATCAGGTATACTTTTGCCACGATATGGCATAAACGCTTCTTTTCCTGCATTTTAAGATTACTTAGCAGCAGCATCGGTTCGGCTCCAAAACCGTATACAGCCACGAGTGTCAGCTCTTTTGTGGGAAATTCACAAAGTTTTACGGGAATGCAGCTCATCTTACAGTTTAGATTTTTACCCTTTTTATCTTTAAAATCCATGCGGTAGTTTCCTTTGTATCCGGCAGCCACATCCATGATGTTGCAGGTCTTTGCGTTATAAATAACATTCCTGTTTTTCTTGGCGCGGATCACAAAACATTCACTGCGTTTCAGAAAATAACGGTAATAATCATTGGCATCAAAACCTCTGTCAAGAGTGCGGACACATTTCTTGCTGAAATTCTCGGACAGAGACTGAAGACAGCAAAGGTTCTCATAGGTTTCACTTACAAATCCGCTTTCTGCTTGCAGGCTTTGCAATATCGGAATTATCAATGACGATAACGGCATAGTCCTCTTTCACATGCTGTTTTACGAGGGAGAGGTAATTCTGCATGAGGGTCTGTTTTTCATCAAAGGTATTCAGGTTTCTTGAAAGACGCTCGATCGTCTTTTTCAGGGAAATGTGTTCTTTGAGTGAACGGGATATCTCACTCAGATGCACTTTATTCCCTGCAAGAATGCCGTAGAGCATCTGGTGGATGAACTTCTATTTTGGGGTTCTTTTGCCGAAAAGGACGGGGTTGATGCGTTGTAAATTCCCTCTTATGTGGATTTCCGCAGAATTTTATTGACTTTCAATCCCACATCACCTATACTATTAACCAAGCAGGGGGACTACAGTGTAGTTGAGAAGGCAGAACCTGACCCTTTGAACCTGTTGGCTAATACCAACGTAGGGAGCTGAATGATACGATACCGTATTTTTAGGATATTCCCTACACACGGAATGTCCTTTTTGTTTTTAACTGAATAAGAATGATATGTGTTTGCGAGGGAACTGAACAAGTTGAAAAAGGTAAGACCTGACCTCTTGACCTGTCGGCTAATACCGGCGTAGGGAAGCAATTTCTTACGCCGTACTGCGTCTGAAAGAGCTTCTGATGATTTGGAAGCTCTATTTTTTTTATCACAAGGAGGAAAAGAAAATGTCATTTATGGAAGGTATTTTGAAACAGAATATGCCTGTCTGGGACAAGTGTATCGCTACTTTGTTTGTGCAGGATATGAAGGACGGAACTCTTCCCATTGAGGATTTTAAGGAATACATGATACAGGACAGTATCTATCTGAAAAATTATGCCCGTGTGTATGGAAAAGCAATATACCATGCGAAAACATTAAGGGAGATCCAGCTTTACTATTCTATCCTGAACTTTGTAACAGATACAGAGTCAGTGGTGCGCCTGAATTATTTAAGGCAGTTCGGCATGACGGATGATGACATAGAATTTATTGATCCGTTGCCGGAAAACCAGAATTATATTGATTTTCTGTTTGAAACTGCGGAGCGTGGAAATGGGTGTGAGATACTCATGGCGGTACTTCCGTGTATGCTGAGTTACAGCTATATATTCCGGAAACTTGCAGATGAACCGGAAAGCCGGAAATCAAAATATTGGGACTTCATTCAGGATTATGCCGATGACCGATATGCTGAAAGCTGCAAGGAATGGTGTGACTTTGCAGATAGGAAGTGTGGGAGTTTTTCTGAAGCTGACCAGAAAAAGCTGGGCAGTATTTTTGAAAAGGCGGGTTATCTGGAGCTTGATTTTTGGAATATGGTTTATAGGAGGAAAAAGACATGAAGGAAAATATCTGTTATGTAGTAGGCGCAGGAGAAAATTATGGAATTGATTTCAAGCCGGCCTCAGGGGATTATGTGATAGCTGCCGATGCGGGGCTGCGTTATCTGGAGAAGCAGGGCATCAGGACTGACCTTGTGATCGGGGATTTTGACACCCTTAAATGTATTCCAGAACACCCAAATACCATGGTGTTAAGTCCAGAAAAGGATGATACGGATACACTTGCAGCTGTCCGTGAGGGCATCAAGGCAGGATATAGCAGCTTCCACATTTATTGCGGGACAGGAGGGCGCATAGACCACACAATGGCTAATTTACAAGTGCTTGCTTATTTATCCGCAAATAATATGCGTGGTTTCTTATTTGATAATGGCACCGTTATTACGGCAATCACTAATGACAGGCTTTGTTTTGAGAAAATTCCATTCGGGTATGTATCCGTATTTTCCGGTTCCACAAAAGCGAAGGGAGTAACCCTGTGCGGTTTGAAATATGAACTAAATAACGCAGTATTGACCAATACATTTCCTATCGGGGTAAGCAACGAATTTATTGACAGGGAAAGCAGTATATCAGTGAGTGACGGAACTTTATTTATTGTTTTCCCAAGAGAAGCAAAGGAGAGGATCATACAATGAAAAAAGTATTGAGTATTGCAGGTTCTGACTGTAGCGGCGGTGCGGGCATACAGGCAGATTTAAAAACATTTTCTGCACATGGCGTATTTGGAATGAGCGTCATTGTATCTGTTGTGGCAGAAAACACAGACAGGGTAATCGGCATTCAGGATGTCAGCCCGGATATGATCGGCAAACAGATGGATGCAGTTTTTGAAGATATTGAGGTTGATGCAGTGAAAGTCGGTATGCTTTCTACACCGGACTGTATGAATGAAGTTGCCGCAAAACTGAAATATTACCACCCGGCAAATATTGTAATTGATCCTGTGATGTATGCAAAGAACGGCTGTCCACTCATGGAACCTGCGGCAATCAAAACGCTGATCGGGACGGTTATCCCGCTTGCTGACGTACTGACACCGAATATCCCGGAAGCGGAAAAAATAACAGGAGGCAGAATCAAATCGCTTGCGGACATGGAAGAAGCTGCAAAAGCAATCCATACAATGGGATGCAGAGCGGTTGTTGTCAAAGGCGGTCATGCAGCAGGGAATGCGGTGGATGTCCTGTTTGACGGGAAAGAAGTCTGTCATTTTGACACTGCCCGGATTGATACGAAAAATACACATGGGACAGGCTGTACCTTTTCCTCTGCGGTTGCTTCACAGCTTGCAAAAGGCGTGAATTTACGGGAGGCAGTTCAAAAAGCAAAGGATTATGTAACTATGGCGATTGCGCATTCTCTTGACATTGGGAAAGGCTGCGGACCGACACATCATTTCTGGCACCTCTACCAATATGGGCTGCTGGAAGAAAGGAATGGTGGAAAATGAAACCTGATTATTCTTTATACCTTGTAACAGACCGTATGCTCATGAGTACCAAAACTTTAGGCGAAGCAGTGGAGCAGGCGGTCATTGGCGGCTGTACTATGGTGCAGCTCCGGGAAAAAGAGATTTCGTCATTGGATTTTTATGTACTGGCATTGGAAATGAAAAAGATCACTGACAGATATGGCATACCGCTTATCATAAATGACCGTATCGACATCGCTATGGCAGTGGGCGCAGCCGGGGGACATATCGGGCAAAAGGATATTCCGGCAGATACTGCCCGGAAAGTAATTGGTAAAGATATGCTGCTTGGTGTTTCTGTCAGCTCCGTAGGAGAAGCCATAGATGCGGTGAAAGCCAGGGCCGATTATCTGGGCGTGGGTGCTATGTTTCCAACGGGGACAAAACCGGATGCAGGTTTTGTATCTATGGAGGAACTTGGAAAAATCCGTAAGGCAGTTGATATACCGATTGTTGTGATCGGGGGCATCAGCAAGGAAAATGCAATGCTTTTTCAGCCTATGGGGATTGACGGTCTGGCTGTTGTTTCCGCAGTGATTGCCCAGCCTGATATAAGAAAGTCAGCAGCCGACTTAAAATCACTGTTTTTAGGAAAGGAGGCTGTGAATGAACTTTGAAGCGGCAATTTTTGATCTGGACGGAACACTTCTCAATTCAATGGATATATGGGAGCATATAGATATTTCTTTTCTAAAGAAACGGAATTTACCTGTTCCGGGAAATTATGTGACAGAAATATGCGCCCGCAGTTTTGAGGAGGCGGCACAGTATACGATTGATTTATTCGGGCTGTCTGAAGATACAGAGAATATCGTCAAGGAATGGAACGACATGGCAGTGTATGAATATGCCCATAATGTCAGGCTGCTCCCTCATGCACTGAATTACCTGCTGCGGCTGAAAGCCACGGGTATTAAGCTGGCGATTGCTACTGGACTACCTGAAAAGTTATATATTCCCTGTCTAAAGAACAATGATGTGCTGGAAGTATTTGATGCTATATGTTCCACCGATGAAGTCCTGCGTGGCAAAGAGTATTCTGATGTATTTGAGTTGGCAGCATATAAAGTCGGTGTACAGCCGAAGCACTGCATTGTCTTTGATGATGTCCTTCCGGCGATAAAAAGTGCAAAGCGGGCAGAGATGCTTGCCTGCGGTGTGTATGACAAGTATTCAGAATGCCACCGGATTGAAATTGAAAGTCTTGCAGACTGTTATCTGTTTGATTGGAGGTATGCACCTTTGCCGGACAGAGGGAAATAGATATGATAGAAATGTGGGACTTATATAATGACAAAAGAGAGAAAACGGGGAAGATTCTGCTACGCTGTGTACCTGTTCCGAAGGGGTTATATCATCTTACAGTCAGTGCGTGGATTGTAAACAGTAAGGGGCAGTATCTGCTTTCACAGCGCCACCCTCAAAAAACATACCCGCTTTGTTGGGAATGTACGGGCGGCTCTGTCCTTGCAGGGGAAGATAGTTTGAATGGCGCAATACGGGAAGTCAGAGAAGAATTGGGGATAATGCTAAATCCATTCAAGGCTGAAATGATCTACCATACCAGAAGGGAAGAGGTTCAGGATTTTTATGATGTATGGCTGTTTCATGCTGATATAGATATATCCGAAATAAAAATGCAGGAAACAGAAGTTGTCGGTGTTCAGTGGGTAAACAGAGATGTTCTATTTGATATGCTGCATAGTGGAAAGCTACATCCATTGATAACATTCGAGCAATTTAAGATAATTTAGAGAAAAAAATAAAAAAACTGTACTTCGTGGAAAAAATCTGTACCTCAGGATAAATGTATAGGATTTTATGTACAGATTTCCGATAATAAAAGTGACAGTGCAGTATATGCATGGAAATGAAAAAGGATTTTAAGAACAGGATCAAGGAGCACAAAGTTATGTCAAAAATTACAGATTACTGTTTTTAATAATAAACCCATGATATTAGTTCCCCAAAAGATTGTTACAGATAAATTGATGTTGGATAGCCAAGATTTTTATCGTAATGAATTGTTGAGCTTTGTTCAAGAAGATCTAATCAAAAACACCCTGAATTGTTACAAAAGTATAGATACCACAAAAAGAACACATCAGAAGATATCGATGAAAAATTGGATAAAAATTAGAACATATCAGCAGTATGCTATTATACCCGAGATAGCATACTGCTTTTTTGAATTAACGTTAACTTTTATTGAAGAGCCTGTCAATCCCTATACCGTAGGCACTCGTAGAGTGGGGATTTACAGGCGGAAGCACATTAAGCTAATAAAGCGAACAATAGTAAAAGGGATATTCCAATTCACTACGTTGGAATATCCCTTGATTCCTGCTTATATTATTTCAATCTGAAAAATACGGTCTCATCATCTGTTTTATCAGTAATAGGCGCGTTGTCGTCCCATGTTTCTGAATTATATCTGACTATTGTCAGAACGATACCATCATATTCTTTAGGAACTCGGAAAGAGGCACGCAACTGATATGTATAAATATCGTTATTCCATCCGTTTTGTAAAGTTTCACCGTCTTCTTTGACATCTGTATAATCTGTACCGTTATAGTTTATGGTATATGTGTCTGTATCCTCATTATATGTTTCACTATAATTATGATAATAGTCAGTTGACAATGGAGTAAAACCACTATAGCCATAATTGTAAGCATTCTCATCATCGAAAACTAACGTTACGGTAACAGTCCGCCACTCATAGCCATCTATAGCTTCATGGGCTTCGTCAGATTCAAACACATCATAATCTGAAAATGTGATTTTTCCTGCGGTTGTATATTCGGTAGTGTCATAGCAGGGTATTACAAAGGGATATGCGGTATCTAGTTCTGCATTACATTCCAGACCATAATTCTCAAACTCAGCTTGTATAGGCTCTCCAACGGTTTCTCCACATACTTCACAGACAGATGCCTGTTGATAGTTCGCTTCTGTCAAGGTATGCTCTAGAGGTTTCCCCTCAATTTCTCCACATACACTGCAATGCTTTGCTTCTGCGCACGAAGCGTCAACCCATTCATGCTCGCACACTGTCTCTGTGTCTTCCACGATTTCGACAGTTTCTGTCTCATCAATTGCTACATTTTCGCTCTCAGTTGTTGCCGCATTGCTGCCACAACCCACAAGCATCAAGCAAACAGCCAGTGTTCCAATTCTGCATAACCATTTTTTGCTTTTCATATTTTTTCTTCCTCCGTATAAATTTTTCCAACTTACACATTATACTCAATATATTAAGCATAGTCAAGTAATTAAGTATGTTAATGTAAATACGTTATAAATAAGTAACGGAGATGGTGACACTTGATTTCTTATGAACCTTTATTTGAGACTATGCAAAAGAAAGGTATTACAGAATATAATTTAATCTACAAACAGGGGATGTCTGCGAACACGATACATCGGATCAAGAAAGGACTTCCTTTTACTACGGAAACTTTAGATACACTTTGCTATATACTGGATTGTGAAGTGTCGGATATATTACGGCATGATAAAACTAAGTAGAAAAAAGATAGGGATTTTCCTATCTTTTTTCTATAAATACGAGGCAATTAGAGAGGCTGTATTGAACGCAAGTGCTCATAAGAATTATGCGACATTGACTCCGATTCAAATTCGAGTCTATGATGATAAATTATGATAGCCAGTGATTGTATATTTTTTGATGACTGGACAGTTGACGATTTAATGAGATTGCATAAATTTAGACCATATATTCCTCTGATTGCGAATACTTTCTTCAGATCAGGGTTTATTGAAGCATGGAGACGTGGAATACAAAAAATTAAGGATAGCTTTATTTATTATGGCAGGAAATGATATTCCGGAGTATAGCGTTAAGAAAGAAGATATTATGCTTACATTTCGGGGGCTGCGTAAAGCTATCCCGCAATCCCCGCAAACTACCCCGCAACTAGATGAAATAGATTCTAGGATTATAAAAGTGATTGAGTCAAATCCGTCTATTTCACTGCGGGAAATTGCGGTGTTAGTCGGTGTTAGTTATGATACAGTTCGATATCACATGGAGAATATGAGAAAGCAGGAGATTATTGCGCGTAAGGGAAATGAACGCAGTGGAAGCTGGATTGTTTTGTAGGACATTAGAAATTATATGATTTTTAAGAGCACAATTCCTGTCAGAGAGATTGAAACAGAAATCACTGATGAAATCGTACGGATTGACTTAATATTATGGCAAAGATTATAAAAAAGGGAAACCAATTAGAAGAAGAATACTATGCGATAAAGCGGGAACAAGCTGATAAAAGTGCGAAAAATGTGAGGGCATTTTGCAAATTGGCATTTGTATCTTTCGCGATTTATGGTGCAACTATTACAGTCAGTATAGTTGCAGATATATTGTCAATAGCTTTTATACCGTTGACAATGTGTCTTGGATTTGTTCTACTAATTGCAGCATTTGTGTATTTTGCTTACGATAGTTTAGAAAGTGATACAGATATTCTTATTGCCGGAATAAATGGTGAAAGAACCGCCACCAAAGTTCTTTCCACACTTCCGGATTGCTATACTGTATTTCAAAATGTAATAGTTACTTATGATAATAAAAAGAGTGAGATAGATAATATTGTTGTTGGCAGAAGCGGAGTGTTCATTGTAGAAGTCAAAAATCACAATAGCCTTATCGAAGGAGATTTAAGGGATGTATATTGGAGACAACATAAAGTCGGACGTGGTGGTACGCCTTATACAGATGAAATGTATAGCCCTGTCAAACAAGTTGGGACACAAATATACTGTTTGGCGAATTATCTGCGACAGAACGGTGTCAATACATATATTCAGGGGATAGTATATTTTGCCAATAAATCTTGTTTCCTAAGTCTTACAGGTGACAGTGATATCTCTGTATATGCAAGCTCTGATAGTGATGAAGATCGGCTTTGCAGACAAATTCTATTAGGAAATCACAACTTAGATTTAAGAAGTATAAATCATATTTGTAAGTTAATTAGTCAGTTATAATATGGATGTTTATGATATTACTACACCATTTGCCCGCAAATTTGCGTAGATTTATAACGGATTACGCAGATTAAAGGTAAAAACAAAAAATGAGAAAAGCGCTGGAAAGCTTGAAGTATTAAGGTTTGAAAGCTTATGAAGGGATATTAAAAATATGATAAAAATACTTTTCGTCTGCCATGGAAAAACGCTAACCTAACCTCGTATTTCCCGAAAAATTAAGGCGTCAAGCTGATTTCATAAATAGCTTACCACGAATTTACCACTTTTAATTAAGACCTAAACTCGTATATTTATATCAAAAGACTGTCAATCCCTTTACCGTAATGCACTCGCAAAGTGGGATTTACAGTCGAAAGTATATTTAGCCAATAAAGCAGAAAATAGCAAAAGGGACATTCTCAATATCTCAGATTAGGATTTTCATACTATTTGCCAAAGTCTTTTTATAATAATGCTACTAAATACCTCTTTCCTTACATTTCTGCTTTATAGTCTTAAAAGATTAAGTTCAGAAAGATATTCAGCATTTATCATTATTTTATTATATTTTGCCCTTGTTTCTTGAACATTATTATCCGTAATAGCTCTTTTCTTTGTTTTAATTTCATTCAAAACTTTTTCTGTTGATTTTAACTGTTCAGAACTTTTTTGTTATTAACAATAAGGATCGACGCTAGGGTAAAGTTTTTGTAGGAAAAAGAATAGATAAAAATAGGAAAGCACCTTTTTCTGTGTTAGGATTTGATT
>JAIEFE010000023.1 GCA_029067085.1 Lachnospiraceae bacterium
GGTTAATCTCATAGAGATTTACCTCGGTTCTTTATGGAATCTTTCAGGGTTGCATTACTGTTTATTTGTCAAGGTACTGTCATTTGCTCTGCACAGAAAACCATTTCTGTGCGACTTTCATATAATATCAGATGAAACAGGAATTGTCAACGGATTTATCGGAAATTTTTTGAAATTTTTGGGAAAGGAAATCAGAATACAAAAATTCCGAAATAATCGAGCGCTTTAATAAGGAAAAAAGCCAGCAGGCATGCCTCCACAGCGCCCAAAGCCGCACCCAGAATTTTATTGATGCCGCTGACGACAGAAATCTTTTCAACTGCCAAAAGCGGTCTGAAGATAAGACTGCATATCTTAAAACAGGTACCAAGCAGAATCAGCGCAACAATACAGGCGGCCAAAACGTGCATTGACTTTCCCCTTGCACTGTTTATTGCAAAAAATATTAAGAGCACGCAGAGCAAAGCGACCGTGCCTGATAAAATATTTGCAATCTCCTGCATCATTCCGCAGGCATAGCCGCGCCGCACTCTCCATATCAACAAAATCAACATAACCGCCGCGCAGGCGAAGCTTATCATCTCGTGTCTCATGTCTCTCACAGCCCGGAGGCGTCATCCCTATTTGAGTTCTATCGTGTCAATGGAATCCGGCGTCACCACCATATAGTTAAATGACGCCTTCTGCGGAATCAACATCAACGCCGTCTTGCTAAATGCTCCGGCATATTTCAGCATCCCGCTGCTGTTGTAAATCCGGCAGTCTGCTTCATTATAAATAATGATCTGATCCTCATAGAACAAAATGTCTCTGCAGTCTATATCATATTCGATGGACTGCCGGAAGGTTCCCGATTTATGATACACATCCAGGCGATATCTGCCGCCGCTCTCCTTGCTGTTAAAGACCAGTCCTACATATTCGCTTCCGTAATAAATACCGCGAACCTCATCGCTCAGCAGCTTCTCCGCCACAGTGACAGGCTTTTGAGCGCCTCCGAAAAACATAATTCTGTCGTCGGATACCGCAAAGAGAGACTTGTTATCTAAAAATCTGGCGAAGGGCACCACCGAATCAATATAATCATAGCCGCTCACATAATTGTCCGTACTGTTCTGTCCCACCGCGCCAAAATTGTAAAAAGCGACGCTGGACTTCATATGCCCGCTGTCTATGTAAAGATAAGAGACACACACAAGTTCCCCGCTGGGCGAGATTGAGAGATGGGCCGGATATCCGCTCTCTTTCATAGTCGTCCTGAAATATACGAGTTCATTCCCCTGCGCATCATAAAGGTAAATCCATGTGACATCCGTGTCATCTAACACCGCCGCCACAACTCCCGAAGAAGACACACAGAAATTGCGCACCGGGCGATTCGTCGTAATCCTGCCAAGCAGGGTTTCCGTATCCATCACATAGATTTCCCGTCCGTTATAATCTCCGATCGCCACGACATTCTGATTGATATCCACCATGGGATTCTGCATCCCGAAGGTTTGATTCCACACCGCATTACCCTTGGTATCCATGCAGCTTGCGCCGTCCTTACTGTAGGTGAGAAGATAAGAACCAAAGGGCATGAGGGAAACACCCGACGGTATCCTGATCTCCACGCTGGACCGTTCCACACTCTCCGTGTAAACCTTATTCTTCCACTGCAAATAGAGCGCCGCCGAAACTGCCGCCACAAGCAACAACAATAGAAAAATGCGATAAAAAACAGTAAATTTATGGCTCTTTATCTTTTCTCTATAGCTGATTCTGGGCAGCCTGTCGCCGCTTTGCTTCTCTTTTTTCTTAAAGTAATCCCTGACGCTCACCATTTGTAGCCCTCGGTTTTTTCAGTATAAAAAGAGTATACCATATTTTTTCAGGGAAGTATAATTTTTTGTCCTTCGCGAATTTTATCGGGATCCGAAATCTCATTCATCTCGCAGATCTTATCGACCCGCGAAGCGTCGCCGTAAATTTTTTGGCTGATGGTGTATAGCGTATCTCCTCTCTCCACCTCGTAATATCTGGTAATATTTCTGGACAGTGCCTCTTCGGAAGACTCCTCTTGCGCTGCACTCTTCTCCTCAGACGCATTCTCATCTTTTTCCTCAGCCTCTCCCTGAAACGCATCTGTCTGCACAGGCGTATCCAAAGCTGACGTCGTCTCCTTCTCTGTCTGATCAGCATCCTCTTTCTGATCAGCTTTCTCCGTCCGCGCGGTCTCCTCCACCAACTTATCGTCAGTCCCCGTATTACGTTCCACCAAAATTTCTGTCCTTTTCTCCCGCTGTTCTTCATCACCGGCAAGCGCAGCTGCCGAATTTTCTTCCTGCCCCGCCTCCTGATTCTCTATGGCAAAGAAAACCTCCCGTGCCGATTGATTCAGGCGCTCCATCTTGTCATAGCTGTTTGCGGAGGATATGACGATCGCTATTAACACCACAAGAATCAGGCAAAGCTGTACGGACATCGCGCTGCCCGCCCGCTTCTTTCCCTCCGGTTCAAAGGATTCCTGCGCTGCGTTTGTCTCCCGCACTGCTGATTCTGCGTATTTCCAATTCAGCTCCCTTCCTGCCCTTCGTTCACTCCTACCGCTTGTCCATTCAATCAGGTAATTCTGCATCGCCTCATTGTTTTCATAAAAAGTCTGAAAACCGTTAACCTTGTATTCACCATTTTCCTGGCGCACCATAAATACCGGCCCCGCCTGTGTCAACCGACATACAAGCTCATCCAGCTGTTCATATTTAGCAAAGACTGCAATTCCCTTTTCACGGCCTGCCCCGTAGACCAGCAGTTTTTTACCGCCGTTTTGCCGTTTTCCATAAAAAAATATCTCGGAAAGCTCCAACGAATCCACTTCACGTTTCAAATACGACAATACGTAATCTTCAATGTAAATAGCATAATCTGCGCCCATACTCATCCTCTGACATACAAAAAATACGAAGCTTTTATGATCGTATTTGCTGCATACATAAAAGCTTCGTACAGTATATCATATTGACTGGGCAAAATTTGGCGTAAAACGCGGTGCATTTACACAAACTGATAGATCGTCTCCGCGTCAAAGTCCTTCCCCGAACCGAAAACCGACTGCTGGAAATTCGAATGGTGGATATTGTCGGGATAATACTGGGTTTCCAGACAGAATCCCGTGCGGGGTTCATAATGCGCGCCATCTTTTCCGTCCTGCGGTGTAATACAGTTGCCCGCATAGAACTGAACGCCGGGCAGGTTGGAAAATACCTTCATCCTGCGTCCGCTCTCTTCATCCGCCGCCTCCGCGATCTGACGCATCGTGCCATCGTAACCGTCAACGACAAAATTGTGATCGTAGCCCTGCACAAGCTTTAACTGCTCGCAGTCGGCGCCAATGTCCCTGCCGATCGTCTTCATCTGCGTAAAATCCAAAGGAGTTCCTGCAACAGGCTTAATCTCCCCCGTGGGAATCGCGCCCGGAAGCACATAGGTAAAATTGCCTGCATTCAACTGCAGAAGCTGTCCTACGATACTGCCGCTCTTATGACCCGCCAGATTGAAATAAGTATGATTCGTCAAATTGATGATGGTGTCTGCATCCGAAGTCGCATGATATTTTAATTTCAGCCCGTTATCGTCTGAAAGGCTGTAGACCATGGTGATCTTCTTATTGCCGGGGAATCCCATTTCGCCGTCCTTCCCCTCAAGAGTGAAGGTCACCTCGTCCTCTCCTGCCACAGCTGTCCACGCACGCTTATGATAGCCGTTATCCATATCGCTGTGCAGATTGTTTTCCCCATCATTGATAGGAATCTGATAATCTTTCCCATTCAGTGTAAAAGCCGCTCCGGCAATACGGTTCGCGGAAGGACCGATGGTCACGCCGAAAAAGCTGGAATTGTCAAAATACCCCTCCAGCGTATCAAAGCCCAGAACCACATCCTCCACCTTTCCATCCTTATCAGGTACATACAGATTGACCAGCGCCGCTCCGAAATTGGTGATCCTCGCCTCTACACCGTTCTTATTTTTTAAGGTAAAGAGAAAAACCTCCTCGCCTGTTTTTGTCGTTCCAAATTTTTCCTGTACTACACTCATTGTTTGAATCCTCCTTCTTTATTCTTGTACTTGCAAAGCTCCTCTCAACGTTGTCGCGATCATACTATTTATATAATTTCGATATCTCTAAAATAGTTTTGCATCATAATTCCACTCTACCCTCCAAGGCCCGCAGAAGCGTCACTTCATCGATGTACTCAAGATCTCCCCCAACCGGCACACCGCTGGCGATCCTGGTCACCCTGATTCCCGTAGGTTTGATGAGCTTGCTGATATACATGGCGGTAGTCTCTCCCTCCAAACTGGAGTTCGTGGCTATGATGACCTCTCTGACGTCACCCTCCAACCGCTGCATCAGCTCCTTTAAGCGAATGTCTCCCGGTCCGATTCCGAGCATGGGGGAGATAGCGCCGTGCAGCACATGATAGACGCCCGTATATTTGCCGGTCTTTTCGTAAGCCGCCAGATCTCTCGCATTCTCCACCACCATAATGAGACCGTGATCTCTGTTTGCATTCGCGCAGACCGGACAAATTTCCTTGTCCGTCAGGGTAAAACATTCGCTGCAATAACGCACATTTTCCTTCGCGTCCAAAATGGTCTTTGCCAGCCGCTCCACCCGCGACTTCGGCATACTGATCAGGTGAAAAGCCAGCCTTCCCGCTGACTTGTTTCCAATGCCGGGCAATCCCGCCAGCTCTTCTATTAACTTATTGATATGCCCGCTGTAGAGCTCCATGTCAAAAAAATAACCTTTCTGCCGAAACGCCCGATCCGTTTCCCGTAATGCCGAACAATCATATTGGCTTTAGAAGGGCAGTCCCCCGCCTAAGCCAAGCCCTCCAGTCATTTTATTCATCGCCTCGGCGTTCGCTTCTTCCGCCATGCGCAGCGCCTCGTTTGTCGCTGCCATCACCAGATCCTCAAGCATCTCGATATCATCGGGATCCACAACCTCCTCAGAGAGCTTCACCTTCGTCAGCTCACGTTTGCCCGTCACAGTCACTTCCACCGCGCCGCCGCCTGCCTTTGCCGTAAACTCCTTCGTTTCAAGCTCCTTTTGGCTCTCCTCCATCTGGCGCTGCATCCGCTGCGCCTGCTTCATCAGATTGCTCATGTTGCCGGGCATACCGCCGCCCGGAAATCCGCCTCGTTTTGCCATTGTGTCCTGTTCCTCTCTTCCTCATTACTGCTTAACGCTTATTTCATTGACTTTACTTCCTGTGTTTCTACTTTTTCTACCGCTTTCTACTCTTCCTCAATCTCCATATGAATGAGCTGCGACAGATCCACATAATTTTGCTCGAAGGCCTCTCTGCTCTGCACGGTCTGAATGGTCACGTCGATCTCCTTACCCACTGCATCGGAGAGAGTCTGTTCCAGAATTTCCCTGTGGCCCTCCTGCTTCAAAAAGTAATCGGAGGCAAGTCCATCTTCCACCATGATGAGCAGCCTGCTGTCTCCTCCCAGAGTAAGGTGCGCATCCCGCAGATACTGCCGCATAGGCATGGCAGTGTTCGCTACGATATCAGGCCAGCGCTCCACCGCTGTCTGCACATCCTCCGGAATCGCCTTGGGCAGAGGCGGTTTCTCTCTTTTTGCCTGCCCTCCTGCCTGAGCGCCCTCTCCACTGTAATTCTGTGCACCGGAAGGCATGACAGCAACTCCGTTTTCCAGCTGTTCTTCTATCACTCTGACCCGCTCCACCACAGAGCCAAAATCTTTTTCCATATCGGGTCTGCACAATTTTATTAACGCTATTTCGATTGTTATTCTCTTTTGGGACGCATATCTGATCTGCCCCGACAGTTCCGAGAAAATACGGATAAAACGCATCAGCGTCTCTGTCTCCGCCATTTCCGCTTCCTCACGAAGAAGCACAAGATTGTCGGAGGATACATCTATAATGTCCTCAATGTCGTCGGCAGACTGAAGCAGCATGAGATTGCGCAAATACCAGGTGAAATCCGTGACAAACTGCGTCAGTTCGCGCCCCTGCATGACAATTTCCTGCAGAAGCTCGATGCAGCCCGTCACTTCCTGTTTCAAAATGTGACGAAAAAGTCTGCCGAACACTTCTGTATCCACTGCGCCCAGCACATCAAGCGCCTTGTCGTAGGTCAACTCCTGTCCAAAATGAAAAGCTATGCACTGGTCGAGCAGGCTCAGAGCGTCGCGCATAGAACCGTCCGCGGTCTTTGCCACATAGCGAAGCGCTTTCTCCTCGACCTGCACCCCCTCTTTTTCCATCAGCTCCCGCAGTCTTTCCGTGATCGTGTCAATGGTAATCCTGCGGAAATCATAGCGCTGACAGCGCGACAAAATGGTGATCGGTATTTTATGCACCTCTGTGGTCGCCAGAATAAAGATCACATAGGAGGGCGGTTCCTCCAGCGTCTTTAAGAGCGCGTTGAAGGCTCCGATAGAAAGCATGTGCACCTCGTCAATGATATAGACCTTAAAACGTCCTTCCGCAGGGGAGTAGGACACTTCCTCCACGATCTCACGGATATTGTCAACACCGTTGTTGGAGGCTGCGTCGATCTCAATCACATTCATGCTCGTTCCTGCTGCGATCGCTTTACAGCTCGCGCACTCACCGCAGGGACTCCCCTCTACAGGATGTTCGCAGTTTACCGCCCGGGCCAATATCTTTGCAATCGTGGTCTTGCCCGTGCCTCTGGTTCCGCAGAAAAGGTAGGCATGACCGATCCGATCCGCCTTGATCTGGTTTTGTAATGTAGTGACAATATGTTCCTGCCCCTTTACTTCCTCAAAAGATCCCGGGCGGAACTTTCGGTATAACGCAGTATATGACATAAACTAATCCCCGAAACTGATACCCACCATCTTCGCCTCCTGCACAATGGTTGCGTCAGGCGATACCATTTTCAGCTTACCGGCCACCTCCTCAAGCGGCACTCTTACAATCTCCCTGTTTTTATAGCCAACCATAAAGCCGTACTCGCCCTGTAAGATCAGTTTGCCGGCTTCCGCACCAAGTCTGGTCGCAAACACTCTGTCGTAAGGGCAGGGACTTCCGCCGCGCTGGGTGTGGCCCGGCACCGTAACGCGCACGTCCATACCGGTCTTTTTCATAATTTGATCCGCAATCTCGTAGGAAACGGAAGGATAAGCATAGTTCTTCATCTTTTCCTTGTATTCTTTCTTGGAGAGTTTTGCGTCCTCCTTTGAGATCGCGCCCTCCGCCACCGCCATAATGGTAAAGCGGGAGCCTCTCGCCGCGCGGGCATTAATTGCCTTGATCACGCTGTCAATGTCATAGGGGATCTCGGGGATCAGAATGATATCCGCACCGCCTGCAATACCCGCATTCAAAGTAAGCCACCCCACCTTGTGTCCCATGACCTCCACGATGAAGATACGTCCGTGGGAAGAAGCTGTAGTATGGATGCAGTCGATACAATCCGTGGCAATGTTCACCGCGCTCTGGAAGCCGAAAGTCATGTCCGTGCCCCAGAGGTCGTTATCTATCGTTTTCGGCAGAGTGATCACATTGAGCCCTTCCTCGCGGAGCATATTGGCCGTCTTATGGGTGCCGTTGCCGCCGAGAATCACCATGCAGTCAAGCTTTAATTTGAAGTAGTTCTGTTTCATGGCCTCCACCTTGTCGAGGCCGTTCTCGTCCGGCTCGCGCATCAACTTAAAGGGCGTTCTGGAACTTCCAAGAATGGTACCGCCCTTCGTCAGGATACCTGCAAAATCATTTCCTGTCAGGATACGGAAATCCCCGTAGATCATGCCTTTATAGCCGTCCAGAAAACCATAGATCTCCACGTCCTCGCCGCTGCAGGAAAGACATTTCACCACACCTCTCATTGCCGCGTTCAAGGCCTGGCAGTCGCCGCCGCTGGTCAACATTCCGATTCTTTTCATACCTTTAGCCCTCCGTTTCTATTCTCTTTCTATTTACACTTACTATTTCATTTATGATACCTCATCATAAGCTGTAATCCTTTACAGTCTGCGTCTATTATACTATATTTTTGAGGTTCCCTCAACTTCTATTTCAACCCGTCCGCAGGTGCGCCGCCTTTCGTTTCCTCTTCTTCTGCAGCCTGCGCCTGTTCCCGTTTCCGTTGTTTTTCTAACTTATTCCTCTCACGAAGCTCCTTAAAAAAAGTATTGAGAAGCTCCGTACAGTCCTCCTGCAGTACGCCCCGCCGCACGATCACCTGATGATTAAATTCAGGCATCTCCAGAATATTTAAGATGGAACCGCCGCATCCGGCCTTGGGATTCATGGTGCCGATGACGGTTTCGGTAACCCTCGCCTGCACGATGGCTCCGGCGCACATCTGACAGGGTTCCAGAGTCACATAGAGCGTACACTCCTCGAGCCGCCAGTCCTTCAGCGCTTTGCTGGCCTTGTTGATCGCAGTGATCTCCGCATGGGCAAGGGTGTTGCGGTCGGTGTTGCGCCTGTTGTAGCCTCTGCCGATGATCCTGTCATGATAGACGATCACACAGCCGATCGGCACCTCGCCCAGATCGTAAGCCTTTTTCGCCTGTTTTAAGGCTTCTCTCATGTATTTTTCGTCCTGCGTCATGCACGCCTCCGTTTGCTCGTTCAGTCATTTTCCTCTGCTTATTATATCATAACTCAGATGCCGATGTCGTGAAACATTTAAGAAAGAATTGCAACGCAATTCTTTGGTCGCAGGATGCTGATCCTGCGACGATTATATTATAGAGGAAACACTTCGTTCAAGAAAACACTTGCTTCTGCATCATTTCTGCCGTATACTAGAAATGCTTGGATAATAATAGAGATTTGCCGAGCATTCGGAGACGTATCGAAGTGGTCATAACGGGGCGCACTCGAAATGCGTTAGCCCTCCGGGGCACGAGGGTTCGAATCCCTCCGTCTCCGCTTCCGTGCAGCCGGGGCGTTAGCGGTGCCTTGTACCCACAATCCGCTCTAGTGGGGGTGATGCTTTATCGAGGGCCTTCGCTTGTGTAGCTGCCCTTTATAAGTGGCGTTGAAGTTTGGGTCTTACGCAATGAGAATCCATGAACCGTGTCAGGGTGGGAACACAGCAGCACTAAGTGGAACCTTTCATGTGCCGTGAGGGTGCCTGGCGGAGTTAACTGTAAAGGTAACGTATATGGGTTCCGGCTCGACATAAGGCGCACGGATTTTGAAAAGAAATTTAATAAATGCAAAAGAAGAACGGGGATTTTGTCCCCGTTTTATACTGTCGTGCATTATCATGGCTGAAATTGCGTCTTATAATTCTACTTTTCGCAGATAATAGCCGAAATCGCCGGGCTTCGGATCACTTCCCTCGCACTCGAAGGCTTCAAAGCCAAACATCAACGCCACCATCTTTTCCCTCTCGTAGAATACGCCGGGCACGCCCAGAAAATATTCCCTCTCTGAGGTGGATACAGAGTCTCCTCTTCCGAGAATCACATAGCGATAATTGTAAAAGCCGTGCAAAAGGAAACTGTTGTTCACGAGATGCTGGCAGTTTGCAGACAAAATAATGAAATCCTTTGGCGCAATCTTTACATAAACCCTGTCGTCGCCGTAAGGGTGAATCTGATCATAGGTATCAAGAATCTGCTCCCATTTATCTTCTTTTAGCCCCTCTATGGCAAGGGCATCTGCCATCAGAGGAGGACGCTGCGGCACGACCGGCTGTGACGATGCGGCAACCGATCCTGCAGCAGAGACAGACTGTTTCACAGGCGCGGCTGCTGTCGATTCCGCAACAGGAATGTCCCATTGAATGGGCTCCGGTTCGCGTGGTACGGCAATTGCCGGCTCTGCATCCGGAACGACCGGTCTTGCAGCCTCCGGCTCGCGTGGTGCAGTGATCGCCGGTTCCGGGGCCGATGTCACTGTCTTTGGGGGCGCCTGATTCACCGCCGCCTTGCTTTTTCCTTCCACCAGATAACCGTTCGGTAACAGAATCTGCACATAAATCCGCTCCGAGCCTTCTGTTTCTTCCTTCTCCCAGACACCACTGCCATTCCGCAGTGTGATTCCGTCTTCTTCCTTCCAGTCCACACGACTCGACTGTTCCGAAGTGTCTGCTCCGAAGCAGTAACGTACAGGAAATCTCCCTTCAATGGAATGAGGAATGTTTTTGACTGTCATAGTCAATACACTGGTCTTGTCCCGCTTTTCCGCCTTGAGAAACCCCGCACTCCCGATGCGGCTGCCATCTTTATGTAAGCCCATATATATGATCTCTTTTTGATACATAATTTTCCCCCTGCATATCGTCTTCCGGCTCGATCATAATCCGCTGGAAATGCGTTTTACATCACCGTGATCCTTTCCGTACCGTCGTTACAATATATGCAGAGGGAAGAAAATTTATGCCTTTATGATGTTAAAAAATCAGCAAATGGTCAAACAGGATAAGCACTAGTAGTCCTGTGAATCCAGATACCGCATATAACTGACCACCATCAGTGCAATTTTAAAAGTCAGCGCATCGTCAAAAACGCGGATATCAAGTCCTGTGCTCTTCTGCAGTTTCTCAATGCGGTACACCAGCGTGTTGCGGTGCACGAAGAGCTGTCTGGAAGTCTCAGAGACATTAAGGTTATTTTCAAAAAATTTGTTAATGGTGATCAGTGTTTCATCGTCCAGCTCCGCAGGAACATTGGAGCCAAAAATTTCATCAATAAAAATCTTGCACAGATTGACCGGAAGCTGATAGATCAGTCTGCCGATGCCCAATGAACTGTAGGCTGAAACCTTTTTTTCGGCATAGAAAATTTTGCCCACGTCGAGAGCCATCTTGGCCTCCTTATAGGATTTTGAAACCTCCTTGAGCTCTCCCACAATTGTGCCGTAAGCCACACGCACATTGAGCATCGCTTCCATATTCATCATATCGGTAATGGTTTGTGCGATCTGCTCCAGTTTATCGTAGCCATCCTCCGAAGCGAGCGACTTGATCAGAATCACGTTGCTCTCGTCCACCGCCGTGATATAGTCGCCGGTCTGCGCGCTGAACATTCCGTTCAGCAACTCCATCGCCGTGGTGTCCTTGTCCTTATCTGTCTCAATAAGGAAAACCGCGCGAGGCACAGCCGCCTCAATATGCAGTTTCTTTGCGCGATTGTAGATATCCACCAGCAGCATATTATCAAGAAGAAGATTCTGGAAAAAGTTATTGCGGTCAAAGCGCTCCTTATAAGCGATGATCAGTTGTCTAAGCTGGCTGACCGCGATCTTGCCGATCATGTAGGAATCTTCGCCGTTCCCCTTCGCATCCAAAACAAAAAGCGGAATCTCCTCATCCAAAACTTTCAGCAGATGGTGCATACCGATGACTTGACTGTCCGCGGGCGAATTTACGAATCCCGTGATCAATGCCGGTGACATCTCTTCGGTCTCAAAGGTGGCTGCAACCTCCTTACCTTCCAGATCCCACACGGCAAGGTCTATTTTAGAGATTGCGGCAAGTTCTTCTATGCTGGTCTTAATAATCTGACTTGAAATCATATACTTCCCTCACAATGAAAGAAGAGGAGGGGTGCTTATGCATCCCTCCCCTGAAATCATTTCTCTTAGTTGGTGATGGTCTGCTCTGTCTCTTTGTCGAAGACATGAATCTTCTCAACGTCGAAAGCAAACTTAACGGTATCGCCGGGTCTCGCCGTAGTACGGGAGTCAACCCTTGCGGTGATCGGGAACTCAGCCAGATCAAAGTATAAGTAAACCTCTGCACCGAGCAGCTCGTAAACCTTGATGGTGGACTCGAATACGCACTTTGCGTTCTCGATAAATGCCGGAGCATCATACACATCCTCAGGACGGATACCAAAGGTCACGGTCTTGCCAACGTAACCGCCGTCAATCAGCTTCTTGGACTTAGCGGGAGTTAACGGAATGGTCTGGCCTGCTACCTTCAGGTTCGCAATATCACCTGCCTGCTCAACAACAGCATCTAAGAAGTTCATCTGCGGAGAACCCATGAATCCTGCAACGAACAGGTTCTGCGGCTTCTGATATAAGTTCTGAGGAGTATCAACCTGCTGTACCACACCGTCCTTCATAACAACGATTCTGGTACCCAGAGTCATAGCCTCTGTCTGGTCATGTGTTACGTAGATGATGGTGGTGCCCAGTCTCTGATGCAGCTTGGAAATTTCCACACGCATCTGTACACGGAGCTTTGCATCCAAATTGGAAAGAGGCTCATCCATCAGGAACACCTTAGGATTACGAACGATTGCACGACCCATAGCTACACGCTGTCTCTGACCACCGGAAAGAGCCTTCGGTTTACGATCAAGAAGAGCTGTCAGATCCAGGATCTTAGCTGCTTCTTTTACCATCTTGTCGATCTCATCCTTCGGAACCTTTCTCAGCTTCAGGCCGAAAGCCATGTTATCGTATACGGACATATGAGGATACAGAGCGTAGTTCTGGAATACCATCGCGATATCTCTGTCCTTGGGCTCCACATCGTTTACAACTCTGTCGCCGATCTTCAGTTCGCCGGAAGAGATATCCTCCAGACCTGCGATCATACGAAGGGTGGTGGACTTACCGCAACCCGAAGGTCCTACAAAAATGATGAACTCCTGATCTGCGATTTCAAGATTGAAATCTTTTACTGCCTCGAATCCGTTCGGATAAACCTTACAGATGTTCTTTAAAGATAAACTTGCCATGACTGCCTCCTATTTTGGTTTTTATTTTTCGTTCACCCGCAAAGAAAAACGGATGATTCACTCTGTAGACTAGTATAACGGAGTTTTTCAGCCTTTGCTATACCACTATTCCACAAAGATTTCCTCGACGATTGTAAATATTGCTTACTTTGCGCTGTTTTTTTGAAAACGCCTGACAAATTGACCAATATCACCGACATTTCCTGTGCACAATACACAAACCCGCATCTTTTCAACAGCCGTCAGCCATCGCCGCTTCATAGCCCGCTTCAGCAACAGCGCTGCAGAGCGTCTCATCCGAAACGCTGCTCTCACAGATCACCTTAGCCTGCTTTGCCTCCAGATCCACCGTTACGGCTGTCACTCCCTCCACTCCCGCAAGCGCTTTCTCCACATGCGCCTGACAGTTTTTGCACATCATCCCTTCAACTTTTAATGTTTTCTCCATGTTTTTTTCCTCCTTATCAGTTATAAAGTTTTGTTTCTCCACCGCTCTCTGTTTCGGCTGTTCCGATTCATCAGCACCTGTAAAATCCCGCACAAAATCCGGCATTACCACCTCCCTGTGCCGTCTGTCCTTTGCTGCAGAACGAACAGAAAACAGATTTAAGCGCAGCGCGTTTGTGACTACGCAGAAACTCGACAGGCTCATGGCCGCCGCCGCAATCATAGGATTGAGCGAAATCCCTGTCAAATGCACCAGCGCACCTGCAGCGACAGGAATGCCGATGCTGTTATAGAAAAATGCCCAAAACAGATTCTCATGAATATTTTTCAGCACCTGTCTGGAAAGTCGCACCGCAGCCGACACATCTGTCAGTTTTGATTTTACCAACACCACATCCGCCGCGTCAAGTGCCACATCCGCACCTGCGCCGATGGCGATTCCGACATCCGCTCTTGTGAGTGCCGGAGCATCGTTGATGCCATCCCCCACCATAGCCACTCTGCCGTTTTCCGAAAGCCGCCTGACCGCGGCCTCCTTGTCATTCGGCAGAACATCCGCAAGCACGGCGTCCACCCCTACCTGCGCACCGATGGCCTCAGCCGTCCGCCTGTTGTCCCCTGTCAGCATGACCACGCGAAGCCCCATTGCTTTCAATTCCGCCACTGCCTGCGCGCTGTCAGGCTTCACCACATCCGCAACAGCGATCAGGCCCAGCAGCTTACCTCCCGCCGCGAAATAGAGGGGCGTCCTGCCGGCTTCGGAAAGTTTCTCTCCCTGTTTGGCCATTGCCTCCGTCATCAAACCTCGTTCTTTCAGCAGCGCCGCCTTTCCGCCCAAAGCGTGGAAACTCTCTTGTTCATTTTCTGCTCCTGTACCGGAAAATCGCTGTACCTCCCCCTCAACGCCCCATCCGGGAAGCGCCCGGAAACCCGCCGCTTCTCCCGCGACGATTCCCTCCTCCGCAGCACGCTCACAGAGCGCGCGTGCCAGGGGATGTTCACTTTTCTGCTCCAAGGCGGCAGCCACGCGCAAAAGCTCCTCCGCGGAGATATCCGCCTCCGGGCAGATATCCGTTACCTGCGGTTTTCCTTCTGTCACCGTTCCCGTCTTGTCCAGAACCACAAATTCCGTCCGTCCCGTCTGCTCTAAGGCTGCAGCATTCTTAAAAAGAATCCCCTGTCCGGCGCCAACGCCGTTTCCAACCATGATCGCCACAGGAGTGGCCAGCCCCAATGAACACGGACAGCTGATCACCAACACGCTGATCGCGTACGATAACGCTTTCCCAACCCCCGCTCCCGCAAGAAGCCAAATCATGCCCGTAATCAGCGCAATAGCAATCACCACGGGAACAAAAACGCCGGACACCCGATCCGCGATCTGGGCAATGGGCGCCTTGGTGGCGACCGCATCCTCCACCATTGCGATGATCTGCTGCAAGGTTGTGTCGCTTCCCACGCGAGTTGCCCTGCAGGTCAGGGCGCCGTTTTGATTCAGGGTAGCTGCGCTGACTCTATCACCGGCACTCTTGTCAACAGGAAGACTTTCTCCCGTGAGAGCCGCCTCGTTCACCGCGCTTTCACCCTCCATAACCTCTCCGTCAACAGGAATGCTCTCCCCGGGCTTCACCAGAAAAATATCCCCCATCACGACCTCATCCGCGGAAATTGTAATTTCCACGCCATCCCTTATCACATGGGCGGTCTTCGGTGCGAGTGCCATCAGGCTGCGCACAGCATTTGTCGTTTTCCCTTTGCTGTAGGCTTCCAGCATCTTACCCACCGTGATCAGCGTCAGAATCGTTGCCGCAGACTCGAAATACATGTCATGCAGACAATGAAACGCCGCTTCCGCACCCTCTGCTCCGTAAGTTTCTCCCATGCGAAGCATCACCGCCGTGCTGTATACAAAGGCGGCTCCGCTGCCAAGGGCAACAAGAGCATCCATATTGGGAGCACGATGCAGAAGACTCATGCACCCGCTTATAAAAAACTTCTGATTAATGACCATTACAAGTCCCGTCAAAAGGAGCTGATAAAGTGCGATCGCCCAGGGATTCTCTGCGAAAGCGGCCGGAACAGGCCACCCCCACATCAGATGTCCCATCGAGACATACATCAGAGGAATGAGCAGGCACAGAGAAGCAATCAGACGCTTCCTCAGTTTCGGCGTCTCGTGGTCGGCAAACGCATCCTGTGCATTGCCTCCAATTCCTGCGCCTCCTCCGGTTCGTCTCTCTTGGCTGCCATCCGCAGCGCTGGCTCCGTACCCTGCCTTCTCCACCGCCTGACAGATCAGAGCCTCGCTAGCAGGTTCCTCATATTCAACTATCATGCTATTCATAAGTAAGTTTACGCTGACCGTCGCAACACCAGCAACTGCGCGCACTGCCTTCTCCACATGTGCAGAACAGGCCGCGCAGGTCATGCCTGTAACATTATATTTTTCTGTTTTCAATTTTTCCCTCCGGCGCAGTTCAATCAATTTAGTTCAGTTTTTTCATTAATTCTACCGCCTCCAGGAGCATCTGCATATCCCCCTGCTGAACACCTTCCGCCACACAACTCATCATGTGCTCCTCGAGAATTACATAGCCAAGACTCCGCAGCGCGCTCTCCACCGCGCCAATCTGGATCAGGATATCCCCGCAATAGCGGTTGTCGTCGATCATCCCCTGAATCCCTTTGAGCTGCCCGATGATCCGGTTGATACGGCTTTGAAGGCTTTTCTGCTCTCCCGCATCGCGGGGTGTATGTTTATGGCGGCAATGTCCGCACACATCCTGTGTAGTATCTGTATTTTCGTTCATAATACTCTCTCCCATAGACTCATTTTTCTATATTATTTTCCAAATCATTATATACCCCCATGGGGTATATGTCAAGCAGATTATTTCCATCAATATATGGAAGAACCGGGGATGATCTCTCATCCCCGGTTCTCAACCACACTCTATAACTGCATTTATACTCCCGTCTCTGTGCTTTCTTCAGTCTCTTCCCCGTCTGCGTTTCGCTCGCGGTAGAAAGCGAGCTGATTTTTGCCTCGCTTCTTCGCTTTATAAAGACCTTGATCAGCCGCCTTGTAGAGGGTTTCAAAATCCGCGCCCTCCTGCGGGAAGATGGCCACACCGATACTGGCAGTCGCTTTATATTTCACATACTCACCGGCTTGAAAATCCTTAAAGAAAGCCTCCACTTTCGCGGCTTCTTTCATAATAGTCTCTTCATTCGGAATCGCCTTCAGAAAGACCATGAATTCATCACCGCCCACACGGCCCACGATATCGCTGGCCCGGAAGATCCCTCCGATCTGCTTTCCGAGGGAACGCAGCACCTCGTCGCCAAAAGCATGCCCCATGGTATCGTTTACCTTTTTAAAATTATCAACGTCAAGAATAAAGAGCATGGACTGCGTGTTGGGATTATTCGCCATATAATCTTTTATCTTACGCTCAGTCGCCAGCTTGTTATTGAGGCCGGTCAGAAGATCTGTATCCGCCTTATCCTCAAGTTCCTTCTTCTTGGCGTTGCTGCGGAATTTACCCACAATGTTGATCACCATGACCGTACAGAAGAAGAGAGCAATTACAATCAACAGAGAAACCACCATGTCGCTGGTGTTCTTGCTCTGGAAACGCTTCTGTCTTTCTACATAGTTTTCGTTGACCGAAAGCACCAGATCCCAGCGGTTCGTCCCCAGCGGCACAAAAATCAAAACATCCTTCTGCTGGTCGTTCGTGACATAAATACTGCCGCGGGAGCCGTTGCTCATACGGCCGCGAAGAGATTTTGCCGCCGCCTTATCCACCTGATCTACTGCATTTAAGAGATTACCGTCATCCACATAGAAACCACTTGAAATGCCGCTCAAGCCCAAAATAGCTCCTTCTGAATTTATAAGGACCAGATAGCTGTTAGGATCATAGCCTGATTTGAAGAGCACATTCGAAAAGCGCTCCATAGGATAAAATAACAGCAGATAGCCCTGCGCCGCATCGGAACTGATCCGTTCCATCACGACAATGGATTTCTCATCTTCCACATAAATATAAGGAGATTCCGCCTGAGATAACTCTTCGAAATAAGCTAACCCGGATAAATCAACCGTCTTCCCCGACAGATCGACCGCCTGACCATTCAGATTACAGTAAAGCGCCTCATCCACATCTGCGCTTTCCGCTGCGATCTGAAGCAGCTGCGCCACTCGGGAGGCATCCCTCGCACCCTCCTCTGCAAGGAGTGCCGCTACAGGTATTTCGGCCTTATCAACCTTCTCAAGCTCATGGAGAAGGTTTGTTCCGTAGGATTCAACGTCAGCAACCAGATTCTTTGTGACGGCGCTTTCCGCATCCGTATTTGCCTTACGCGCAAAATTGACAAGCATGACGATAACAACCAGCATCATAATGCTTGTCGGTATAAGCCACTGTAATACGCTTGATTTGTTTTGATTATCCATCCGCCTCTTCGTTCCCCCCGTCCATCTGCAGAGAAAAGCTCATATCGTCAACAACTTCTTCTTCCGTTTCCGGCTCCAGCTTTTTAAAAATGCCGCTGTAAATCCAGGCTGCGCCATATGCCGGCAAAGAAATACCGAACAGGATCATGAAGACAAGCGCGTAACTGGAAAAATAACAGATTACCAGCGGCAGCGCATAGTACACTAACATCAGTATCGTTTTCGGCAGGTTGATAATAGCCAGCATTAATGCATTTTTTAACGTATGTCTTATTTTATTTTCAAAACGAGACTGCAGAGGAAAAACATAGACCGCAACCATCAACAGCAGGATCGCAATTGCAAGCACGGCAATTACGACACCCTTCGGGAATACAATCCCTGAATAGTTAAAAATCAGGATATCCCCCACGTAAACCGCTATCACCAGAAGCATCAGGAGCCAGATCAACGTAGCCTGCTTAAAATTTTGCACAAAAGATTTAAAAAAACCGCGAATCAGATAACCCTCTCTGTCACGGACCATCTTTAAAAGAACGTAGTGCATGGCAGTGTATGCAGCTCCCACCGTAATCACCGGAATGCAACAGATTATCATTAAAATATTTAAAATCATCAGATCCCCCATGCGGTTTAAAAATCGCATAACAGGACTGTCCATGTCAAAAAATCTGCCCAAAAGAATTCCTCCCGATACTCCACGTTTTATTATACCACAAAATGACATTAAAGTCTATATTTTATATTTTGCAACAACCTGCTGGTATTGTGCATTTAAAGTCTGATACATCTTCAAAATGTTTGCGGTCTCGACCTTCACATGTGCCATAACTTCATCGTAAGACTCCGAAAGAACGTTCGCGGGCTGCCGTTTGAGACGCTTTTTGGAGACTTCATCATTTAAATAGCGCAGGACCTGAGCCTTTGGATAAGCCTCCCGGTAGCTCCTCTTACTCACGAGGGCGCTGACAACGTCCGCCACCTGCAAAACACCCTGCTGCAGACTGATCTGCTGATCCGTCAGACGTTTGGGATAACCGCTGCCATCCCCTCTCTCGTGATGAGCAAGAGCAATGCTCACGATCTCTTCATCCATCTTTTTGCTGATCTTCTCCTCCGTGACCGCCACATGCGTACGAACATGCTTGATTTCCTCAGGCCTTAACTTTCTGGGCGCCATGATCACGTCCTTCGAAATAGCGATCATACCCAGGTCGTGGAGCAGAGCTGCATAATAGATCATCTCTCTCTCGTTGTCAGGCAGAAATAATCTTGCGGAAATCTCCTCGCAGATACAGATGGTGGTCACCGTATCAAGCACCGTACTCTCCCTGACAAAACCAAGGCAATAGATCAGCATATCCAGAAACTGCTTCTTCTCTTCATTATTAAAGATCATGTATTCCGCGATCTCGTCAAGCTCCTGCTTGTAATCGCCGGACTTTACTTTTTCGATGAGACCGTACTTTGCGTCACACTGGTAAAAGCGCTCCAGCCCCGCAGCAGAGAGCTTTGTGTTCGCCTGTTTCTGAAACATGCGCGAATCAAACTGCGTCCCCATAGTGTTTGAGTAGATATCCATCTTCTCGGCAATATTCACATAAGCCGCCACTTCTTTATAGTCATAGTCAACGGTTTTTAACTTATCATAATCTCTGCAATGATACATGATGATCTTCGCAAGATCCGGCACAGGGGAAAGATACTTAAAGAAGAGATATCCGTAGATGGAGTGCGCCATGCTGTCCCTGGTCTCGTACTGCAGCATATCATTGATACGGGCCTTCTCCGTCTTATAAGCCCCGATATCATGCATGGTTGCTACCATGACAATGTCCGCCAGCTCAAACTCCTCATATTTGTTTTCTTCCTTCAGCATCTTATAGACCATGTAAGCCACCCGCGAGCCGTGCTCCATCAAGGTGGGATTGATCAGCTTCAAAACGTCCCGCATCAATAAATAGATATCTTTGCTTCTAATATACTCCATATCCTTCTCCCATCTCAAATCCCGTCACAACACGAACTCCATCGGCGTGTAGATGATCCCGTCCTTCTGCTCCTGTGGACGCACATCCCGAAAACCCAGCTTATGATAAAACTCCACGCCGTAAGGAGAGGAGTTCACAGTCAAATGCGTGACCCGATTCCCGGATGCCAGATAACTTTTGACATACTGCACAAGCGCACGCCCGATTCCCTTTTTGTGGTATTTTTCATCTACAAACAACAAAGAGATGTGCGAGGCATCCCGCAATGTGATCATTCCAACGAGCGCCGTGCCCGCATACGCTACAAACAGGTGGTAGGAACCGATAAGAAACATGCGATAAATCGTCGAATCCGTGACAAACCTTTCAAAATTTTTTACGCCCTCCGGCGGATAATCTCCCGCTTCAAACTGCAAAAAGGTGCGCCACGCAAGCGCCATGGCGTCCTCCCACTCGTCTCTGTGTGCAGTTCTGATCTCATACGGCATCTCCAAAACAGTATGCGGCTCCTTTTTGCTGCTTTTTTTATTATTTTAGCTTACTTTCTGCGAAATTGCAACCTAGGCCGAGAAAACATAACCCAATCGAGTAGGGGAGATTTTCTCTCCCCTCTCACACCACCGTACATGCCGTTCGGCATACGGCGGTTCAACATAA
>JAIEFE010000024.1 GCA_029067085.1 Lachnospiraceae bacterium
AAAGATGGTCAATAAGTCTGACCAGATCAAGGGGCTACTCTGTCTGCCTTATTCCTACAATAAACTTACGCTATCAGGATCGACAATGTCGTTGACTGTTATCTACATATGATATAATATGAAGGAGAAAAGACGATAAGACAAGAATGAAAGGGGATATTTTATGGAACAGAAGATAATGAATGTAGAAGAATGGTACGATAAAAATAGAGCATTATATGAGCAATTTTCAAAAGATATCGAAGAAATTATCACAAAAATATTAAGAACAAAAAAATATACCGTATCAAAGTATTTGCCATCGAGTAAAAGAAAAAGAAAGCTATTTAAATAAGAGTAGGAACGAAAAATATACTAATCCAATTGAACAAATAACAGATGTATCAGGGATAAGAATCATTGCATATACGAATCAAGATGTTGTTAGTATATGTTAAATTTTACAAGATGAATTTTGTATTGATAAAGGCAATTCTGAAAATAAAGCTGATATATTAGAAACCGATAAGGTCGGATATTTATCTATTCATTATATATTGCAATTAAGTGAAAAGCGTCTTGGACTTTCTGAATATAAAGTATATAAGAATTTAAAATGTGAGGTACAGGTAAGAACCTTGCTTCAACATGCATGGGCAGAGATTGAACATGATAGAAATTATAAATTTGCGGGAGTACTGCCAAATGAGATAAAAAGGAGATTTTATCTGGTAGCAGGTGTTTTAGAATTGATGGATTGTGAATTTGATAAATTATCAAAAGATATTGATGAATATGCGAAAAGTATGAAAAAAGCTGTATCAAAGGGAGATTATAACTTGGGTATAGATTCGAAATCTGTGGAGCAATATATGCTTAAAAGATTTGACAGAGAACAGAATCTTAGATCTTGCTATGATGGAACAATTATTTCAGAAAAAGTAATTGACGAACTAGTAAAGTTTGGTTATAAAACGATTCAGGAAATAGAAGATGATTTGAATAGTCATGAAATTGTTTCTAGAAGTAAAACTACTTATATTGGCCTGCTTAGAGATTTGATGATTATTAAAGATTGTAAGAAATACTTTGAGGTGGCGCATAATGGTCACTGGCAAAGA
The DNA here is from genome assembly GCA_029067085.1 of Lachnospiraceae bacterium. GTDB lineage: Bacteria > Bacillota > Clostridia > Lachnospirales > Lachnospiraceae > UBA3282. The sequence continues at coordinate 1,101 of JAIEFE010000024.1, forward strand.
ACCAATAATTCTAAGGTAAAGTTTTGGGTGGAAAACGGTGCAGAAGATGTAGAAAGATATCTATCTGATTATGGAATCATAGTAGAATAAAATAGTAAGCTTTTAAGGCGTGTATCAAATTATGTGTTATACATAGATTGAGATTTATAAAAAATAGTTTTTATTTGTAATGAGAAGGCTATTAAATTCATGCGGGCATATATACTGCTTTAAGAAAAAAAGAGTAGACACTAATTCCTGCTATGTTTTACTACTCCTCGCGTCATTAACTTGCCCGTCTAGCTTTGATTTGCAATTTTCATTAAATCTTTCACAATCTTTACGAAAACCGTAAACTTTGCGAATCTTTCCAAAACACGGAAAATCAGAGCATTTCAGGAGGGAAAATTGATATGATTTCGATACTTTTTGTATGCCACGGCACCACAGCGGATAGCCGGGAATTGGCGGTACTTGTGGGGCAAAACGGGGCAAATCACGGCTTTTGGGACGGTGGAGTACTACGGTTTTACTACGAGTGAGGAAACGAAAAAAAGAGCCTGCATTTCAAGCCCTTTTTCGTGATTTTTACTTTCTTAGGACACCTGTTGCGGTTCCGCAAACGGGCTTTTTTCCAAAAGTATCTCTTTACAGTCGGAAAACCCAAGCAGGTAGGCGAGCATCCCATATCTGGAGCCAAGCGCGTTCTGTTCGCTGACATAGCGGTCAATCAGCAGCCGGACTTCTTCCGGCAATTCCAGTTCTTCCAGCTTGTCGGAGTATACGTCCGATCTCCGGATGATTTCCTGATATTGCCCGTCACTGTTTGTGATTCCGTTCATAACGCCGCTCATGCGGACGCCCATGAGCTGGTACAATGCAGATTCCGTTTCCATCCAATCCCTCCTTTCGTGGTGTCGTATATTACCTCTGAACCGGAGGATTAGCAAGCGGAAAATAAGTTATAAAAAATACATAAAAGTTTTGTTGCATTAGCCGATATAAGATAATAAAATGTAGATAGAAAAGTATGAATTGAAACAGAAGAACCATACTAACAGAGGAGGTGTTTATTATGGCAACTTCAAGCATCACGAAAAATTTTGTCATTTCCGGCAAGGAACAGGTGGAGATGTTTGTCAATGCGATTGAAGAATCTGCCAAAAACCGTCCTGTTCATACACCCATAGCTGCAAATGAGATAACAGACGAAGCAGAACTGGTGGAATTTATGGCAAAATGGGAGAAGGCAAATGTTGGAAACGAATAGATATTCAGTTATCAACATTCGGCGTTATCTTAATAGTGATAATCCAAAACTCGGAGAGAGCAGGCTGCTTCAAGTTCTCTCCGGTTTTTCTTGTCCGAGGAATCCGGATGTTGAGCGTTTTTTGAAAAAAAGCTCGGTAGAGTTTACGAAAAAGAATCAGTCTGTTACCTATCTTGTATTTGATATAAGCAGCATGGTGCTGGTAGGATATTTTACCCTTGCATTAAAGCCCTTGACAGTAAGGGGAGAAACAGTAAGCAATACCGTAAAGAGAAAGCTGCTGCGAGTCAGTGAATTGGATGAAAGTTCAGATACATATACCATGTCGGCATATCTTATTGCCCAGCTTGGCAAAAATTTTACCAACGGTGCAGAGAAAAAAATCACGGGTGAGGAATTACTTGCATTGGCATGGGATAAGATCAAGGAGATACAGTATTTGGGCGGTGGCATGGTAACATTTTTAGAAGCAGAAAATGAGGAAAAGCTGTTATCATTTTACCGTGGCAACCGTTTTTCACAGTTTGATACCAGACAGACCGCATCAGATACAGATGAGCCACATGAGTTGGTACAGCTTTTAAGGCTGCTCTAATGTAACATGGCGTGTTTGGTAAAAGTGTAATTTGTCGAATGGAATATACAAAAAAGTAACCGCCCTCTGCCAAAAGTCGTGGTTACTTTTTTAAGTATCTAAACTGAGGCTGACCGTCTATCGGCTGTACCTCTTTTTTGTGCTTTTATTGTAGCAGATTCCCCCACTCCTGTCAGACGCTGCGGAGCGTTCTCTACGAAAATTATTTTATGCTAGATTTGACATAAAAACAAGATATTCTGTTAGAAAAGCCAATATTTTCTGTTGTCTTTTGTCATAAAATGGGAGATATTATCGAATCTTGTCAGGGTGTCTTAGTTTCCGGTGGATAAAGTTGCGGATACCTCACAAAGCCCGTAAATACGGCATTTCTTCCACTACATAGGTTTGAAAGATACATTATTTTCTTGTGTTTTAAAGGGTATTTTTACATTCAGGAGTGGGTGAACTTTTGTTCTGGGGTTATTTTGCCAAAAAGTATGAACGATTTGGCGAAAGTCGGATACAATTTGGCGTAAGTGATACCTTTTGGCAAAACCTCATACGATTTGGCAAAAGTGATACCTTTTGGCAAAACCCCCATACAATCTGGCAAAACCCGGTAGTTTCGCCAAATTGTATAGGGTTTTGCCAAAAAGTATAGGGGTTTCGCCAAATAGTGTATGAGTATAGCGGTAAAAAGAATATGGGAAAATGATAAGGGGCTGCAAAGGCTCCTTTTTTAGTTGTTTTGAGCTTTTCATTCCCTGAGAATAGTCGATTTATGCTATCCAATTGACAATATCTATTAATGATGCTATAATAACCACTTGAGTAGTAACTATTTGAAAATTTAGTGAGGAGAATAAGAATGAATTTTAATATCGTATGTATACCAGGCGATGGTATAGGACCTGAAATTGTTGCAGAGGCAAAAAAGGTTCTGAATAAGATTGCTCAAAAATACGGTCACAGCATTGCTTATAAGGATATTTTAATGGGTGGGGCTTCGATTGATGTATATGGAGAGCCACTTACAGATGAAGCGATTAAGGTTGCAAAGGCTGCTGATGCTGTATTATTAGGTTCTATTGGAGGAAATGCTTCAACGTCACCTTGGTATAGGATAGCGCCGGAACTAAGACCAGAGGCGGGATTATTAAAACTAAGAAAATCATTGAATTTATTTGCGAATCTTAGACCGGCATACCTGTATGAAGAATTACAGGAGGCGTGCCCGCTGAGGGAAAATGTTGTCAGTGGCGGATTTGATATGGTAATTGTACGGGAATTAACAGGTGGTCTTTATTTTGGTGAACGAAGCACAAGGGAAATTAACGGGATACTTACAGCGTTGGATACTTTATCGTATAACGAAAAAGAAATACGGCGTATCGCTGTTAAGGGCTTTGAAACGGCAATGAAGCACAGAAGAAAAGTGACAAGTGTAGATAAGGTAAATGTATTGGATTCATCAAGGTTATGGAGAAAAGTTGTTGAGGACGTTGCAAAGGATTATCCGGAAGTGACATTAGAGCATATGATTGTTGATAACTGTGCAATGCAGCTTGTAAAAAATCCAAAACAGTTTGACGTTATCCTTACTGAAAATATGTTCGGGGATATTCTATCAGATGAAGCAAGTATGATTACTGGTTCTATTGGTATGCTTCCGTCCGCAAGTCTGAATGATACAAAATTTGGGGTATATGAACCAAGCGGCGGCTCTGCCCCGGATATTGCGGGAAAAGGAATTGCCAATCCAATAGCAACAATATTAAGTGCGGCAATGATGCTCCGCTATTCTTTCGACTTAGAAAATGAGGCAGGAGAGATTGAAACTGCGGTCAAACAAGTCCTCAGTGAAGGATACCGCACAGTTGACATTTTTCCGCAGGATAAGAGCCAGTATGGAGTTGTAAAACAGGTTGGTACAGAAACTATGGGAGATTTGATTGCAAAACATATTTAGTTTCTATAAAGCAGCAAAATAAAGGGAAAGGAAAGAATGCAAAATGAAAGATTCAATGCTTGATAAGTTACAGAAGTTTGGGTTAAACCTCTATGAAGCAAAAGCATATGCAAGCCTTTTAAAAATCGGGACAGCAAATGCGTACAGAATAAGTAAGGAATCAGGTGTACCAAGGGCAAGGATTTATGATGTTTTAGAATCTGTTACAAAACTTGGGTTAGCTATGGTGGAAGAAAGCAGTGAAAATGTTAAGATTTACACTCCTGTACCAAGTAAAATTTTTTTGGAAAGGATAAAAAAGGAGTGGGAAAGCGATTATGAAGAAGTCAAAAACGATCTTCAGGATTTAGAGGCTGAAGAAAGAAAACAGGAGATTTATGTTTTTACAGTAAAAGGAAAAGAGAATATAACTGCATATTGCAGGCAGCTTTTAAAGGAAGCAGACAAGTATGTTCTTATTTCTATGTGGAGACAGATGTATGAATTGCTTTTGCCTGAATTAGAAGAATGTAAAAACCGGGGATGTAATGTTTTGGGAATCAGTCATGACATTGATGATCCTATGGAGGGCATTGAAAGACACTTTAACAGTAAGATACACAATATGCCGGAAAATATGCATTGGTTTATTCTTTCGGCAGATGGAAGAAAACTGCTGTATGGTTATTCCGCAGATATAGATAAAGATGCGTTTTATACAGAAGATGTAAGCCATATTTATTTGATGGAAGATTATATTATGCACGATATGGTAGTGAACCGTTTTATAGAAGATAAAGAGGACAGGGACAAAATGATTTCTATGATGCAGGAGATTGCAGGCAGGATAAACCGAGCAGAGCAGTAAAAATTATATAAGTTTATGATGGTATCAAACAATGCTTTGCTGCCATTTATAATAAATTTATTTTACAGGAGGTCATATCAATGGCAAAAATCTATTATGAACAGGATTGCAATCTTCAAGTGTTATCTGGAAAAAAGGTTGCTATCATTGGCTATGGAAGCCAAGGTCATGCTCATGCGCTGAATTTACATGAAAGCGGCGTGGATGTTATTGTTGGTTTGTATCAGGGAAGTAAATCATGGGAAAAAGCTGAAAAAGCCGGTTTGACGGTAGTTACAGCGGCAGAAGCAGCCAAGGCAGCGGATATTATTATGATGCTGGTCAATGATGAAAAGCAGGCAAATCTGTACAAAGAATCCATTGAGCCGAATCTTACAGAAGGGAAGGCTTTGGTGTTTGCACATGGATTTGTGATACATTATGGCTTGATTTTGCCGCCACCTTTTGTTGATGTATTCTTAATTGCACCAAAAGGTCCCGGTCATACAGTCAGGAGTCAGTTTTTAGAAGGGAAAGGAGTTCCATGCCTGATAGCAATTCATCAGGACGCTTCTGGAAAAGCAAGGGAAACTGCACTTGCCTATGCACTTGGAATTGGCGGCGCAAGAGCTGGAGTGATAGAAACTTCTTTCAAAGAAGAAACGGAAACAGACCTTTTTGGAGAACAGGCTGTACTTTGCGGCGGTGTTTCCGCATTGATCAAAGCAGGATTTGAAACACTGGTTGAGGCTGGCTATCAGCCGGAAATGGCTTATTTTGAATGCTGCCATGAAATGAAATTAATCGTAGACCTTATCAACAGGGGCGGATTGACCATGATGCGGTATTCTGTCAGTGATACAGCGGAATATGGCGATTACATAACAGGTGAGAAGATTATCACTGATGAAACAAGAAAAGCCATGAAAGGTATTCTCAAAGATGTTCAGGAAGGAAAATTTGCCAAGGACTGGCTTCTTGAGAATCAGGCGGGGAGAACCTATTTCAATGCGAAAAAGCAAATTGAATCAGAACATGAGATTGAAAAGGTTGGGGCAGAACTTAGAGGCTTGATGTCATGGATGAAAAAGACAGAGATATCATAATTGAAACAGAAAAATTACAAGTCAATATCATCAAAGAGCCGGACGTTTAGACGCAGGACTGATGAGATTGTGATTATTGTGCAAAAGACAACCGCCACATGTGCTCACTACCATATGTGGCGGTTTGTCATTTCCAGAGGCAGGCCGGGCGGCCTGATAATGGAAATTATTTGGAATGTTGGGAAGTAAGAGGTAATATGCGAGTGGTACAAATGGTATCGTACTATATTAGTTTTGGTTTGAGAGTACAGTAAAAACTACGGTCATTACATTGAAATGACCATTCATGTCATTGATGAAACTTCGTTTGAATTTGTGCCGATATATACGATATACCCGTAAAAGAGGTGATGAAGATGCTGTCAATAGCAGTATGTGATGATGAAGTCATAGAATGCTGCAACATGGCGAAAAGAATTAAAGATATTCTGGAAGATATGAAAATACCCTGCATCATCCGCCAGTTTCAAAGCGGCAGGGAACTGCTGCAGGCATTGGAAAGTTTTGACATTGTTTTCCTTGATATCATTATGCAGGATCTGGATGGGATGAAAACAGCACAGATCTTTCGCGAGAAGGCATTTGATAAGATAATCATATTTATTTCTTCCAGCAGGGAGTATGTGTTTGACGCTTATGATGTGGAGGCTTTTCAATATCTGTTGAAGCCGGTGGATAACAGGAAACTAAAAAAGGTGCTGCAAAAAGCCGTTTTGAAAACAGAAAAGCATTCGCAGGAATTTATCATTGTCAGCAGGGAAAGACAGAAAAAGAAGTTATTTCTTGATGATATATATTATTTTGAGATAAAAGGGAGAGTGGTTGATGTTCATGGAACAGAGGGCATTTTTACCTACTATGAACAGATAGGGGAGTTAGAGAATAAACTGCGTGATAAAGATTTTTTCAGGTGCCATAAGAGCTATCTGATAAATCTGAAATATGTTGATGTGTATAACAGGCAGGAAGTGACTCTGGAAAACGGGGAAGCTATCGCGATTGCAAAGAGAAGATATGATAAGTTTGTTCAGGCGGTTCTTAAGGCTATGAGGGAAAACGGAGGAATATTATGAAACAATTCTTAGACTATGCAGATATTTTAATTACAGTGCCATGTTATCTGGGGTATTTATGTATGGCAGATAAATTCTGTAAAAAAAATCTGGGGGCTTCAAAGAAAAATGAATTACTGTTTGTATTTTTTTCCCTTGTCGGCTGGCTGGCGTTAAATATTGCAAGCAGATGGTTTCTGGTTCCGCACATTTTCTTTGCAATGGTGGAACATATATTATTTATGGGACTGGTGCTGATGCTTTTCAGGGAAAGCTGGGAGAAAAAAATTTTGGCAGTGTCTACGTTGACGATAGTAATGACATTGGTATCAACTTTTTTTGCATCTTTTTTATCATGTCTTCTATTATTTTTCCAACATACAATGAAAAGGGGTTCAGAGCCATTTTTAAGTGAGTGGGTAACGGGAGTGGTTGGTGGTGTCAGCTATTGTTTTGTAATATTTGCTGTATACCAGATGTCGGGGTATATGGAGCCGGTTTTTTGTGGCAAGCGGAAAAAATGGTATGTTATTCTGGCACTTCCTCTGATCATGATTATTACGGTGTTTGATGTGGTGAATTGGGGTGCGAGCCACGGAATCATGGTCAGAAGCGGGGGCATAACAGGCGTGTATTATGACCAGATTTTCAGTTATGCTGAATTTTTGGTTTTGACATTACTGTCCATGTTTGCGGCTGGGTTTTATGTGTTTGGGATGCACAGGATTTATTTCGAGCAGGAAAAAAGCAGCCAGTACCATTCGCAGGTTGCAGTCTACAAAATGCTGACAGAGCAGTACAGGCAGTCGGAACGGTTACGTCATGACATGAAAAACCATGTCATTGCGCTGTCAGCGTTATTCCAGAATAAAGAATGGGAGAAGATGGGTGATTATCTGAAAAATATGGAGGGAAGCGGCTTGGAGGATGGCGGGGATATGACAGGGAACAAAGCAGTGGATGCGCTCCTATACCAGAAGCGAAAACTGGCAAATGAGAAGAACATCAAGTGGGAATGTGATGTGCAGATGCCGAAAGGACACTCTATCAATGAATTTGACCTGTGCGTATTGTTTGGGAATATATTAGACAATGCGTTGGAATCATGCGGCAGGATGCGGTGTGGTGAAAATTGTTTTATCAATATTCAGGCAAAGACAGTGAAGAAATGCTTTTTGATCGAAGTAAAAAACAGCGTGGATATGGCGGAAAAGAATACAGCCGGGGTTACGAATAAAGAGAATCCGCGGGAACATGGAATCGGCCTGCTGAATGTTGGCGACGTGGTACATGAGTATAATGGGGCATTGAATATTGAATCGGAGAATGGAATTTTCATAACATCTGTTTTAATACCATTTCCTGATGCCGCACATGACATCAAAACGGCTGTTTGAATCATAAATCTAATATCGAATATTTTCACCGCCGAAAAGAGAAGTAAGGGTCTTTATGCCCTTAAAAAACGGTGATAAGGAGGATGGCATTATGCACACAAAGACAATGGAAGGACTCATAGGCGCGAGGACAAACATGAACTTGATGAATACGCCTATGCGCGTTTACAAGGAGGCGAGACGAAAAGGCGATTCGGAAACAATGGAGAGGGCAATGGGATATGTCAATGACTGTTCTGACAGGGCGGAGGAATATAAGGCCGAGGCTGACGAAGGCATGAAAGAGGATGCAAAGGAGGCAAGGGAAAAAGAAAAAGCGCAGCGTGAGGAGGCTATCCAGAAGCGCAGGGATGAACGTGAAAAACTGGAAAAGAAGATTGAAGAAAACAGGAACGGTGATGCTAACACAGATACCGTTGAAATCAGTGAGGAAGGAAAAGTGCTGTTAAAAGATAGCACAGGTTTGGACGATACTGTTTCTACTGAAACAAAGACAGATGCTGTAAGAGAGCCTGTCACCTATACAAAAACAGGAGAGACGGTTTCCACAGAACAGGAATCAAACATTTCGGTTTCTGTTTAGATTAGTAATATTGATGAAAGTGTGAATCTATAACCTGAATTTTGGGCGCACTTCCCCCTTGGTGGCAAAGATTGGCAGACTTTCTCGGCCTGTGGCAGCGAGTGTATGATGAACCTGCAATTTGGGAATTGCAGGAGCATTTTGGGTATGCAGGATGTATGGATATCTGTAAAGAGTATTAAGAACCATGCAAGCCGCCACTATGGGTTTATGCCATATGTGGTGGTTTGTTGTTTCTGATAAGGACAACGGCATCATCTTAGGAATGCCCTGGATAACGCAAAGGAACCGGATGCAGAAGCCTTTATCACGATCCGGTCTTTCCGGGCAAAGAATATGTATTTTATAGAGATTGAGAACAGTTTTGATGGTACGGCACTGTTCAATAAAGACAGTGGCCTTCCCATATCAACAAAAGAGGATAAGGAGGTGCATGGGATAGGGTTAAAGAATATCAGGAAATGTGCAGTAAAATATGGCGGCGATATGGACTGTATCGTAAAAGGCAATAAATTCATATTGTCGGTCATGGTAAAAAGCTAATCAGAAGGAAGGAGAAGAATTATTATGAGTATTTTAGGAGTAAACGGAGCTTTGGCGGGGGCATACCAGTATGCGAATAGGACACAGAAAACAGGTACAAACAGAACAGGATTTACGGAGCAGTTGCAGAAAACAGGGGAGGCGGCAGATACATCAAAAGTGGATTCATACACGGAATACCTCCGGTCAAAGTATGGCAATGTGAGCATCCAGAGTGTCGGGAAAGACCAGAAGAGTCTTGACAGGGCAGGAAAGAGCATGAGCGGTAATAATGTTGTGATAGCACCGAACATTCTGGAACAGATGGCAAATGACCCGGAAAAGGCTGCTTACTATGAGGGCAAGATAGATGATTTCTTTGACGATATTCCAATACTAACGGCTTCGTTTGCGGCAAAGGGACTTGTCTATGAACCGGGCGGTGTGGTAGTCCATGAAGATGGAAGCGTAACGTATATCAGTGGCTGCAGTGATTCACCAGAGCGGGTAAGGGAGGTTAATGAAATCAATAAAGCTAAACGCGAAAAAGAAGCAGCGCAGCGCAAAGAAAATTTGGAACGTAGTCAGGAAGCGGCTGAGGAACGGAAACGGCAGATGGAGATAGCATATAAAAAGCAAAGCATGGCAGAGGCTCTCGCTAACCATACAATGAATACAAGCAGGTATACATATACGACTGCACCAGAAGTTATGGGTTCTGCAATCACAGCTTATACGCAGAATATCATGGAAGCGGCGGGCATTTTGGAGTAAAGCAGGATATGCCCGGACTTACTATAAGAGGGCATGGGCGGCTCTGAATGACAGAGGGGCCGCCAATAAAAATTTTATTGTGGAGGATGAAAATTATGGCAATTTCAGGAATTGGAAGTAATTACAACAATGTGTACGGGAGTACATACTCAACTCAGAAAGCAGAAACGAAGGATACTGCATCCGCACAGGCAGGGAACACGGCAACCGACAGTGTATCCGATTATTATTCTTATTTACAGAAGAATTATGACTGTGTAAAGAATGGCAGTGTGGCGATCTCCGGCTCTTATTTGAAGGAATGTGCAAAGAACCCGGAAAAGGCGAAAGAACTGGAAGAAAATCTGTCTTTCTTCAAAGAGGGATATGAAAGCGGACTTAAAAGCGCACAAGCCAATGCGAGAGCTATCGGGGCAAGATTAGTGAATTATTCAGAGAGTTGGAGCATAGACAGCACGGGGAATGTAACCATGATGGCGTCCGCAACAGTGACTTCTGACAGTGGTACAAAAGGCTGGAAAGAGCTGGCAGAGGAACGGGAAGAGAAATTAAAGGAAAAGAAAGAAAAAGCGGAACAGGAAGAAAAATTAAAGGAGAAGAAAGAAGAAGAGCAGGAGCAGTTGGATAAATTGCAGGAAAATATGCGGGAAAAAATGGAAGAAACGGGCAAGGAGCAGTTTGGTGATAAATTCAAGGGCGCGGTAGTCATTGCAAAGAATGAAGCCATTTCCAATGAGGCGGGAGTTACGGGCTTGAATATGGACTTAAAGGTATAACAGAAGGGGCATAAGGCGGTTCTGTATGACAGAAGAGCCGCCTTTATAAAAATGGAGAACTGGAAAAATGAGAAAAGAAAGGAAGTTGAGTAATGGATATAAATAATTTGCAGAGAACCCCGTCATATTCGTATCGGGTAGATGCTGACAGGATAAAGCAACGCTTTCAGCAGGCAAATAAAAACCGTGCCGTGGATCAACGACAGGGCGACAGCGTGGATATTTCAGCGGCAGGGCGCAGTGCTTTAAAAGAAAAGGCATCTGCAATAGGGAGATTGGAACAGAGCGAAGATATAGGAAAGCTGCCGTCCATGAATTCCGGCATATATGGCATGATGAATGATTTTGAAAAGATCATGTCAGAGTTGGGAGGCGGTTCTGTTTCTGACGACTTTGTGACAAAGGATTATTCACAGGCGGATGTAGATGCACTGAAAGCCAAGTTTGAAGAAAAGGAAGGTACAAGGACGGACACGTATGACAGCTATGTAAATAAAATGGCTTCTGCCTATCAGTTGATGAAAGATCGCATAGAAGAAAAGTATGCGGCATCTGACAGGCAGAAGGAATATTATACTGCGGCAGACGGAAGCACACAGGAACTGACGAAAGAAAAAGAGTTGGAAATGCTTGATAGCGCATATGAAACACACAGCAGATTCATGGCGACAAATACGCAGATATGGAGTGAACTGCAGGGCTTTAAGGCACAGATAGTATACCATTCCGGTGGTACAACGGAAGCTCCTGTTGCGAAAAATGAAAGTGCAGGAGTAAAAGAGCAAGCCTACAATGCGTTCATGGCTGCTATCAATGAGAAGAACAGCGGACTGTTAAAGCAGGAAAAAGGAAGCCTGAATCATTTCCAGTTGAATTTGGGTATCTCATCTTCCGCAAGAAATGTCCTTAACAGTGTTTGGGATTACTATGCGAACTTAAAGAATTAAGATTTCACAGTAAAGAACATATTCCGCAGAGGTGCATAAACCTTTGCTTCTGCGGAATGCCCGGACTTATCATAGAGGGCATGGGCGGCTCTGAATGACAGAGGAGCCGCCAAAGCTGATATAAGAAATGAAACTTTTTTGAAGGCTGTTTCGTGTTATAAGCGGATGGCAAATTTTTAGCGAGAGGAGGTGTTTGCCATGAAGTTTGACAGGGGAAGTTAGGTGATATGTCTGCATGAAGTAATAAACTGCTCGGACTTATTACGAGGGAACAGAGGCAGCTCTGAATGACAGAGGAGCCGCCATATAAATATTGATAGCAATGGAGGATATAAAATGTCAGTAGCAGGAATTAACGGAACAGCCAATTACCCTGTCTATACACCGGGTAAGGCAACAAGGAATGTATCAAATAATAACTTTAGCCAACAGATTAACCAGACAAAAGCAGGAAGTATATTTACTTTTCATTGGTTTGATACACCGGAGGGCGATAAGCCATTAGGCGCACTTGGAGATAAAGGAAACAGCAGTATTACGGTATATAAGCCGAAGGATTTTGACCCGGAAAATCCCGTATATAAGGTTAAGACGTGGGACGCAGAGGGTAATGTGACGGAACGAATGGTGGACGTATCAAAGGTAGATGCAAAAAACAGTGATAGGGCAGATATGTTTGCATATGCCTGTTATTTGACGGACAGTGGGCAATACCCGGAAGCACAAAGCACATTCTGCGGTATTCCGATTTCTAATGAACAGCCGGAAAATTTGTCAGACTCTTTTAAGGCAGGGAAATTTAACTGGCTGGAACTTGCAAAGAGCTTTATGCAAATGCAGTATGACGCAGGGAACTTACGGGGGTATCTTGATTACAAGAAATTTGTAGATTTTTTTGCATAAAAATTATTCTGCAGAGGCACATAAAACTTTGTTTCTGTGGAGTGCTCGGACTTACCAAAAGGGAGCATGGGCGGTTCCGAACGATAGAGGAGCCGTGGAATTTTAGTGAAGGGAGGTGTTTGTCATGAAGTTTGACAGGGGAAGTTAGATAGTATGTTTTCATGAAGCAGTAAACTGCTCGGACTTATTATGAGAGAGCAGAGGTGGCTCTGAACGACAGAGGAGCCGCCATATAAATATTGATAGCAATGGAGGATATTTAGAAATGAGCATTGGTGGAATAGGAGCAGCAGGATATCCGGTGACAGGGTATCAGACAAGGAAAGCAGAAAGAAGTGTGGAATCCGGAGCCGTGGGATTCATGGAAACTGTGGCGGAAAAGGCGGCGCAGGATAAAACAAGAAATTATGATGAAGAAGCCTTTGATATGGTTGGCCCCAATGCCCCGCAGGATGTAAAAGATGCGTGGATGGAAGCGGCTAAAGAAGTAAATGCAAATGGGTTGGGAATCCGGGGCAACGGAATGATGAGCCATATATCGCAGATGATGGTACAGAGGCTCAACAAAATACTTAAGGGAGAAACAGAGAATATTGATATTCTTGGAAACACAGTGCAGTCAGCAATCAGGGCAACAGAGCAGGCACTTTATGATTTAGATCATCCTCGGGCACCTGCGTATAGAACCATAGAGGCGGAACATGCCCGTATCAAAGAAAGGGAGTTTTATGTAGCCTTTCTGGAGAAGTTGGAGAAACTATAAGACGCATATCCCCAATAAGGCACAGCCGGACAGGGCAGGCTTCCCCAGTTTCCAGCAGATTGGGGGAGCAGAGGTTTAATTTTGGAATGGGAGATGTAGATATGGGCAAGGTTGCAAGCAGCGTATCCATTATAGGCGGAGCAGACGGGCCTACAAGTATTTTTATTGCAGGAAAAGGCGGCAAGGTAAAACTTACAACACGGATACAGAATTATTTCCGCAAAATAAAGAGGAATAGGATAAAAAAGCGGATCACCGCCAACCCCCATACGCTGGAGGAAGTCGTGGAATGGCTGAAACGGGAGCATGGCGCTGTGGAGGTTTCGCGGCAGTCTCATAATTATCTGGAGCAGAAGCAGTCCCTAAAGGCATCCCTTATCATGCGCCACCGTCCCGATCTGTTGGGAGAGCTGATGAACTTGGAGCCGCCGGATGGGGAGGATATGGAAGCCTTAAAAATATTCATGGAGCAGATTCATGAGCGGAACAGGATGGCGGCGGAAATTGCGGATGATATCTTCCCCATAGATTTCCACATATATGAGATTAAATGGGCAGAGAATGACCGTATGCGGATAGGGGTGGAAACTGTCTGGCAGGTGCTTGACGGCTCATTCAGCGGGGAGAAGAAAAACATGAAACAGTTAAGGAAACTGTATAAAAAGATATATTTGTATTACGGTGTCACTGCCGAGGATATAAAAAATGAAACGGAAAGGTACAAATCCCTTTTAGGGGTGCTGTGTTCATAGATGCCCGGCTTTCCGGGGAGCAGTGAAAGGATGATTGAAATGGATATTACAGGAATAGCAAAAAGCCATCAGACGAACAGCATGGCAGCAGGAAAGCAATCATCCTGTCTGATTCCCTACGGGAGAAGATAACAGGATGCGGCGCAGAATAAGTTCCTCGCCCTGCGGAAAAGCGAGGTCGCCAAAGTTGCGCCGGACAGGGCAGGCTTACCCGGTTTCCGGCAGATTGGAGGAGCAGCGAAAGGAGGTGTTTGCCATGAAGTTTGACAGAGGAAGTTAGAAAATGTGCTTTTACTATTTATGAAGTTATGAACTGCTTGGACTTATTATGAGAGAGCAGAGGCGGCTCTGACTGACAGAGGGGTCACAATACTAAAAATAATTGGAGGATTAAAGAAAATGAATGTAAATGGAATAGGAGCAGCAACAGGTTATCAGGCAGCAGGAAAAGCAATGGTGCGTCAGGCACAGGACGGCACACAGAGGTTTGATTGGGAAATGGTATCACAGACACCGCCATCTTTTGTGGGTAAGGTCTGGACGAAAGAAGAACTGATGCAGTCAGTTGATAAGTAGGTGCAAAGCAACCAGAGCAAGAAAATGTCCGTTTCCGATATGATAAAGGCAACCTGCATAGAGGGAACAAGGGCGAGATTCCGTTTCGCGGGAGAAGATAAAATATACACATTTGATGAATACATAAAGGAACTTGACAAGCGTTCAAAGAACAATGTGTAGGTTGAAGTGCCCGGATTTATATTGAGGGAGCATGGGCGGCCCTAATTGATAGCGGAGCCGCCAATATTAAAAAAATATCGAAAGGAACAGGCGGAAATGTATGAATTGGTACAGGTCAGTGATAAATGCTATTACATAAACTGCCCGGCAAAGATAGGTGTCTATGTTGCAGATAAGGATAATGTCTATCTGGTTGACAGCGGGAATGACAAGGATGCGGGGAGGAAGGTAAGGCAGATACTGGATAAGAACGGCTGGCATTTAACAGCCATACTGAATACCCATTCCAACGCAGACCATATCGGCGGTAACCATTACCTGCAGGGGCAAACAGGGTGTAAGGTTTATTCCTGCGGCATAGAGGCGGCTTTCACAAGATACCCGGTCTTGGAGCCGTCTTTTCTTTATGGCGGTTATCCCTGCAAGGACTTGCGGCATAAGTTCCTGATGGCGCAGGACAGTAGTGTGACGGATTTTTCAGATGAAGGTTTTCCGAAGGAGATTGAGATTATACCCTTGCCGGGGCATTTCTTTGACATGGTGGGATTCCGTATGCCGGACGGGGTGGTATTCCTTGCGGATTGTATCAGCAGCCGGGAAACGCTGGAGAAGTATGCAGTATCTTTCATTTATGATGCGGGAGCCTATCTGGAAACACTGGATATGGTGGAGAGAATGGAAGCTGCCATGTTTGTTCCGGCTCATGCGGAAGCATCTGCTGATATAAAGGAGCTTGTACGCTTCAACAGGGATAAGGTACATGAGGTGGCGGATAGAATTTTATCCGTCTGCAAGGAGCCGATGTGCTTTGAGAGAATTTTGCAGGAAGTGTTCAAAGGTTACGGGCTTTCCATGAATTTTGAACAGTATGTGTTGGTAGGCAGCACGGTGCGTTCATATCTCTCATGGCTGAAAGACAACGGGAAGCTGACGGCTGTGTTTCAGGACAGTATGCTGTTGTGGCAGAGGGTATAAAAAGTGTTGAAAGATATGGTTTCAGGAAGACCAAAAGCACCACACGAAGAAAATCAATAATGCACAAACGATAAAAGGGAATCAAGCAGGCACAATACAAGCCTGTCTGGTTCCCTTGTTACATATCAGTGCGGGGAGGCGGTTGTCAATGGAAAAGGTGAAATGCCCGAACCCTAAGTGCGGGCGGCGCATCTTTGACATTGAGGAGATGCCGTCGGGGAAAGTGGTACTGGAAATAAAATGCAGGCACTGTGGGGAAATGGTGCAGGTGGGCTTTAGTCCAAAGAAGATACATAAGAGAAACAGGCGGCAGGAGTGAAGTCCTGCCCTTTTTGTAAATCCGTGATTAGGGCTGTCCTTTGCGGGCATACTTACAGTATACATGGTAATTTATGGAAATTACCACTGTAAGGACGCCTGCACAGGGCCGTTCCGCTGATCACGGTTAGAAATCCAGAAGTGGCTGTGGGAGGATACAGGATATGTGCAAAGTAAGGTGTCCGGCGTGCCGGAAGAGGATCTGCGAGATAATTGCCACCGCAGAAGGAAGGGCAGTCATAGTGTTGAAATGCCCCCACTGCGGGAGGATAGTCAGGCTGGAATGGCTAGTACAGACCTCATTGAAAACCAAATAATGTTTACTCAAAATGAGCGAGCGGCCAAGTGACGAGCTGCGAAGGGCCGGAGTAAAGCTAGAGACCAATACCTTAGCTTACTCCGGCCTTTTTTACGTTTCTAGGTAATTTCATATCAAAAAAATATAGCGTTTCTGGCTTTACGAAGGCGTAAAGAAAGGAGCGCTTTATGTCTGGAAAGATCACCACATTCTGCGTCCTGCTGGGTTCCGGCAGGAGGCCAGAATGAAAATCAGCTATGAATTTGTAACAGGGGAAATCTCCGAGATCGAGGTGGACGAGCATCTCGGAGGGATGCTGCTGGATTTTGACCGACAGCAGTACAACAACGACCATAAGGAGACCCGCCGCCATGTTTCCCTTGACGGCATGGACTACGAAGGGGAGCTGTTTGTTTCGGCGGAGGATACAGAAGGAGAGGCGGAGCGCCGGGAGGATATGGCGCGGCTGTATTCCGCTATGGAGGTTCTGTCTTCTGATCAGCGTGAGCTGGTGAAAAAAGTTTATTTTGAAGAACGGAAGATTACGGATATTGCCGCCGAGGAAGGTGTGAGCCATGTGGCGATTGTCCGCCGCCTGAACCGCATTTATGAAAAACTCAGAAAAAATTTGTAAAACAGACCGTTACATTTTGCCTTTCCCGTGGCCTAACAGTGAGGGCAGTAAAAATGAGCGTCCTCAGAAAGAGGTGAAAGGCAGATGAAACACAGCTTGAAAATCAGCTATACAAAAGAGCCGGGTTCCGGCGGCATCGTCTGGTGCAGGACTGTACCTTTGCGCGAGCGCCTGCTCCGGCGACTGTTCGGTGAGATGCGTCGGGTTACTATCATTGTCCCCGGTGGCAGCGTGGAGGAGCTTTCCGTGAAGGAGGTAGGTACGGATGCGTAAGAAGGTTTTTATCTGCAGCCCCTTCCGGGGTGACATGGAAGAGAATGCAAGGAAAGCGGCGGCCTACAGCCGCATGGCGTGTGAGCAGGGATTTCTTCCTATTGCGCCGCACCTTTTATTCCCTCAGTTCTTAAATGAGGGCATCGAGGAAGAGAGGCAGCTCGGCATTGCTATGGGGATGGAGCTGCTCATGGGATGTGACGAGGTGTGGGTGTTCGGGGAAGCCACCGAAGGGATGTCGGCGGAGATCGCCCATGCCACGGCGCAGGGAAAGAAGGTCATATTCAAGGAAACGGAGGGAATGTAAATGGGAAGTGAATTATTGAGGATTGCGGAAGGTTTCTCCATCGTTGCGGAAGGTCTGCGCGACCTTGCCAAAGCGGAGAGAGAAAGTAAGACAGCAGAGAAAACACAGAAGGCACAGCCATCATCTACGGAAAAAGCACAGACGGAGGCACAGCAGGAGAAGCCTGCCACGCTGGAGGGCATCCGTGCGCTGATGGCGCAGAAGACCCAGGAGGGCAAGTCGAAGGAGATCAAGGAACTTTTGCAGAAGTACGGCGCGGCGAAGCTCTCGGCGGTGAAGCCGGAGGACTACCCGGCGCT
>JAIEFE010000025.1 GCA_029067085.1 Lachnospiraceae bacterium
ACGGAGTCAAACTTTATCCCCGGCTGGTATATCCTCGCCACAGCAGCCGCCATCGTCTTGCGGGTGACCGCCCGCGTATAGCTGGTGTCCTCCGCAGCGAAGTAATCCACCAGCAGGGGCGCCACCCTTTCCGTGCCGTCCCATTCCGGCAGGCTCTCAAGATATTCACGCACCGGGTGGTATGCCCGTTTCGCCGCCACCGCAAGCACCGCGTCCTTCGTCTTGGTCGGTGAGTAGACATTGTACACATTGCTCAGATATACTTTGAGGGACGCAAAGTCAGAGTCATTCCACCCCGGCTTGATCTGCTTCCACGGAAGCCCCTCCCCGGCATCTATCCCGTCCCGGTGGAGGTTGAATGCGATGGAATGAAGCCTTTCATCATTGCGCAGGATCAGCACAAGGTTATCCAGCGTAGGCTTCACCGCGCCCTGCTTGTCAAGGTCAAGGGATGCCTGCCAGTCATCGGATGGGGCGAATTCCTCCCCCGCCGCTTTCTGCCGCTCCTGTGCCAGCGTGGTTTTTACGTTCCCATCCTTTACGGCAAACTCGCTCATGGCACCAAAAGAAGGGAGCTTGGCAGGCTCCGTATCCTCGGACGCTTTTGCATCCATCTCCCCAAACCTGTGTATCCGCACCATGTCAAAGGCGTTCATCAGCTTTCCGCAGGCCGGGTCTGTGGCATGGTGGGAATAAGCAAATTTCCCCTCATAGACCACTACGCCCGCCTGTGAGTCAGCCGGGATATAGTCATACCGCCCGGACATTGCACTTGGCTGATAGACGTCCGGGAGGAAAGCGGCTATTGCTTCCTCGATGGAATACGTGCGGCAGAATGCGCCGATCACTCCATCCTTTGTGAGCGGGTCTGCCTGTTTGCGCATCTCCCTCTGGACGATGTTCTGCTGGCGGCTGCTCACTGGCCACTCGGAGGAATCCCGCCAGTCTTTATACCGTGAAAGCACATCGTCCGGGCTTAACGGCTCTCCCTCGATATCCCGGAAAAGGAACTCCCCGTCAGCGGAGGTGGAAGGCCAGTACATGAGGCGGCTTGGCTCGTAGGTGGTGTCATCGAACATTTCAATCCCGATGTCCTCCGCCACCTTCCTTGCCACCGCCACATATTCATCCGGCGACACGTTCCGTGAAAGCGGGATGATGAGCCGGAGCCTCGGATTCTCCGCCGTGTGCTTATGGGTGGAATAAATGAGGCACCGGAAGTCAAAGAACATCTCCACCTGCTCCGGGATATCCGGCACGGCATGGTCCATATCCAGAGTTAAGGCAGAGCGGAACTCCACACAGTCCTTCTTCCTTCTGCCGCCTTTCAGCTTCCCCATGACGAAACCGCCCACGTCCTTTATTGCATCCTGCTTCGCCTTCGTCATTTTTACATACTGCTCCACGGTCTCCGCCGTGCGGATGGTGTGTGAGATACGCTCTATAAATTCGTCCAGTTCCATCTCCACGTTATTCCAGCGTTTCTCCATCCTTGAATTGCCTGTTGCGATCTGTATCTTCATTCCTTCCTGCCCTCCAATAATTTCAGATTTTTCACGCACTGGTTATAGATGATCTGTTCTTCCCTTGCCTTCCTGCGGTAGAAATGCCATTCCTCCGTTTTCGCTGTAAGGGACTCCGCCTTTTCCGAAAACGCCTTAACCTTCCCGGAATGCTCCTGTGCCTTTATCCGTAAGAGCTGTCGCAGCTTACCCTTATCTTCCTCCTTTGCAAACTTCCTGATCAGCGGGAACACCTTCCTTGCCAACGCCGCCGTACATGGAAAGAACTCATGGATATACAGCTCCATCCTCCCGTTCTTATAAACCATCCTTACCGTTTCCCTTTCCGTTTTCTGCTCTGCCATACGTATCCCGCCGTAAGCAGTCGGGTCATGGTACCCTTCTGCATTCCTTCTCTCCATATCTGCATTTCCCCTTTACTGTTTCTGGTAAAATAGACACTCATAGCCGTCTGCTCGGAGCGGCAGCCCTGCCGCCCATTTTGGCTGAATTGCCATAATTTCACACATTTCATCCACGGAACCAATACCCTCCGGCACTTCCGCTATGATCTCATCATGGCAGTGCATCACGATGGGGTATCCCTTTTCCTCCACACGCAGCATTGCCTCCGCCAGCAAATCCCTCGCCGTCCCCTGCACGATATTCTCCACCAGCTTGGGGCCGTAGGTTTCAATCCGGCTCCATTTCTTGTTTTCAGAAATCCCTTCATAAGTCAAACCGTCTCTACCGAACCTGTTTACAGCCATCCTCGGTTTCACATAGGAGAGCTTCCTGCCGGACGGAAGTGTGATGAATAAAATCCCGCTCTTATATTCAAAAATGATCTTTCCGACTTTCGTTTTCTGCTTTTCTGTAACTGCCTTAACAGCCGCCGCATCCACATCCCACCAGAACTGTGTGATATGGGGATTCGCCTTTCTCCATGCCGCCACCAAAGGGGAAAGCTCATCCTCTACCAATCCCATATCCAACGCGCCCATAGAAATAAGTGCACCTGTGGAGCCGCCATAGCCCAAAGCCAGTTCCGATATCTTCCCCTTCTGCCGGAGCGGGGATGTCTTGGTGATCTCCTCCACTGGCACATGGAACATGGCGGAGGCCGAAGCCTCATAAATCTTCCCGTGGGAGGTAAACACATCCAATCTCCACTGCTCCCCGGAAAGCCATGCCAGCACCCTTGCTTCAATGGCAGAGAAGTCCGCCACCACAAAGCGGCATCCCGGCTTTGGTATAAATGCAGTTCGGATAAGTTCCGAGAGAACATTCGGTGTGGAATCATATAAAAGTTCTATATCTTCAAATCTGCCCTGCTTCACAAGGTCTCTCGCAAGTTCCAAGTCGGGAATGTAGTTTTTCGGCAGATTTTGGATTTGCACTATCTTGCCGGACCATCTTGACGTCCTATTTGCGCCGCAGAACATCAGCATTCCGTGTACCCTTCCATCTGAGCAGACACTTCTCTCCATAGCTTCATACTTCTTCACGGATGTTTTTGCCATCAATAACCTTAATTTGAGCAGTTCCTCCACTTCCCCGTCTGTTTCTGCTATCATATCCGCCACCGCTTTCTTGGAAAGGCTCTCCGCCTCCATCCCCATATCCCCAAGCCAGCCTTTGAGCTGCGCCACGGAATTTGGGTTCTCCAATCCAGTCAGTTCATAGGCACGTTTCGTCACCACTTCCTTATGGAGTCGCTCACAGGAAATGGCCTGTTCCACCAGTCCCATGTCCACCAGAACGCCACGGTCATTGATGCGCTGGTCTAAGCGGTACAGTTCCATCTCGCTTTCCGGTATTGGAAAATTATGCAGTTTCCTGCGGATGGATTTCTCCACATCCACATCCCTTTTGCAGTATGTCTTGAAAAGTTCCCACTTCTCCGGCGCATGGCAGGGGAGGTTCCTCGTCCTGCCGCCGTTTGCCTTGGTAGGCTTACACGGGACACAGAAATACCGGATCAGTTCCTTTCCCTCCTTCATCTTCTGTTCGTCCAGACCAAGCACCCTGCCAACATCCTCCAGTGACCGGGGCAGGGCGAGCATGGCCGCCTGTACCGCGCTGCAATGCCAGGACTCCGGGGGAATGTATCTCCCGAAATGCTTAGAGAGGCAGGTGCGTTCAAAATTTGCATTGTATGCCGTCTTGGTGACAGACACGTCAAAGATGGCATCCTCCACCTCTGCCGGGAGCTGCTCCCCCTGCGCAAGGTCTATGATCTGTGTTTCCCCTCCGTCAAAGGAATAGGCAAATAATAAAATCTCAAAAGCAGGGCTGTCCGCATAAGCGTATACCCCGCATTTAATCAAATCCACATCGCTGAAACACTCGATATCGGCTGCTAAGATTCGTCCCATTTCATGGCTCCTTCCTGTGTATTTTCACGGAATGGAGGGCAGCGGAAAACCGCCGCCCCGATATCCCTATCCAAGAAAATCTTCCTCATCATCCACTTCCACCGCGTCAAAGTCATCCTCGGCATTCGTCCTGCTGCCCAGAGGCTCCCCGTCACGCAGCTTCTGGATGTTGCCAAGCCCTGCGGCAATCCCACGGTTTCCGTTACTGTTGAATCCATAGAAGTTCACGCTGATCCTGCCATAGCACCCGGAATACACTTCCGACTGGTCAAGGATGGGCTGTACGTTTTTATCCACCACCTGCGGTGCCTGCTTGCTGTTGGCGTTGAAGAAATAGCTGTCCGCATACGCCTCATCCTCCGGGCGGTCAATGTCACCGTCCCTTAAAGGGAGTTTCAGATTCGCCGGTACCTTGCCTCCCCACTTGGAGACCGAATCCTTCTTCGCCTGCTCAATGGCTCTTTTGATCTTCTCTATGGTCTCTGTGTCCGATTTCGGTATGATGGCCGATACGGAATACTTGGGGTCGCCATCGCTCACTGCGTTGGGCTCCCAGCAGTGCAGGTAGGAAAACCTGCACGGTACGATTACCTTTGTCAAATTCGCATTTTCATTACTCATGGTATTTATTCCTCCTTAAAATCCGCCTCTGCGGTTGCTGCCATTATTTCCTGCCTCTTGTCCGATTCCGGCACTAAGGTCACCTTGCCCTGGGGCTTGTAGACCAGCTTCCCAAGCACCTCTGCAAATTTCTTCTTCCCAAGAAGCCGCTCCATCTCCGTAATGCCGATGAGCGTCTTTTTGTAGATGTCCGTGTACCCGGCTTTCTGTGCCGCCTGCGCCACTTCCTCCTCATCCGTGTATTTCCGGTTGCTCCTGCCCTCGACTAACTTAAAGCCAGCCCACTTTTTCCCTTTCGTGACCGCCTCGTCCTGTGCGTAGGCATAGACATCCGCTGACCATTTGGCAAGCTCGTCCGCCACTTTCAGTACTTCCGCTATCTCCTCATCCGATAATAACGGCGGTGCCTTGAACTCCATCTGCGCCAGCCGCAGGTATTCCTCTGCCCTCGCCCTGCAGGTGTTCTTCGCCTTGCAGAAACGGCACCAGTCGCCACAGCAGAACTCACCCTCACCCTTGATGGCAAGCACCGCCTTTGGCTTTAATTCCATCTCCACCCATTCCATCAGATCTTTTACGGAAATCTCCCATGTGCTGACGGATTCTAATCTAGGCTGGTAGATGGTCATACGGATAATTTCAATGTCGTAAAGGGCATCGAACAGTTCCAGTGCGCCTAATCCGTACAGCATCATCTGCGGGTTCCACTCCGCCTCCACCGCCACGCCTTTCCCGTACTTTAGGTCGATGACGGTAAGGATATGGTCAGCAACGATAAGCAAATCCCCAGTGCCAAAGCCCTCCGGCACATAGGCGGAGTAGTCAAGCCGCTGCTCGATCAGGACGACAGGGTCACTGCACTCCTGCCTTGCAAGCTCCACCTGCTCCATCGCATAGGCCACGTAGCCATCCGTGCATTCCTCCATTTCGTCACAGTGGTAATCCGACACCGGGCGCTTGGAACGCCTTTTCAGGCATTTTTTCAGCTTATGCTCCGCAAGGGCATGGGCGGCGGTGCCTTCCTCGGCATAGACGCTGCCGCCAGACTCTTCCTGAAACTGCTCCTCCAGCCTTGCGGAAGGCGTGCAGGAGAGCCACCGCTTGGAGGAAGATGCGGAAAGCAATGCGTGTTTCCCCATCACAGCACCTGCGCTTCCTGCATCAGCGCCGGGTAGTCCTCCGGCTTCACCGCCGAGAGCTTCGCCGCGCCGTACTTCTGCAAAAGTTCCTTGATCTCCTTTGACTTGCCCTCCTGGGTCTTCTGTGCCATCAGCGCACGGATGCCCTCCAGCGTGGCAGGCTTCTCCTGCTGTGTTTCCGGCTGTGCTTTTTCCGTAGTTGAAGGCTGTGCCTTCTGTGTTTTCTCTGCTGTCTTACTTCCTCCCTCTGCTTTGGCAAGGCCGCGCAGACCTTCCGCAACGATGGAGAAACCTTCCGCAATCCTTAATAATTCACTTCCCATTTACATTCCCTCCGTTTCCTTGAATATGACCTTCTTTCCCTGCGCCGTGGCGTAGGCAATCTCTGCCGCCATCCCTTCTGTGGCTTCCCCGAACACCCACACCTCGTCACATTCCGTGAGCAGCTCCATCCCCATAGCGATGCCGAGCTGCCTCTCTTCCTCGATGCCCTCGTTTAAGAACTGAGGGAACAAAAGGTGCGGCGCGATGGGCAGATACCCTTCTTCACACGCCATGCGGCTGTAGGCCGCCGCTTTCCTTGCATTCCCTTCCATGTCGCCACGGAAGGGGCTGCAGATAAAAACCTTCTTACGCATCCGTACCTACCTCCTTCACGGAAAGCTCCTCCACGCTGTCTCCGGGAACAATGATCGTTACCCGGCGCATCTCACCGAACAGTCGCCGGAGCAGGCGCTCGCGCAAAGGTACAGTCCTGCACCAGACGATGCCGCCGGAACCCGGTTCTTTTGTATAGCTGATCTTCAAGCTGTGTTTCATCTGCCTTTCACCTCTTTCTGAGGGTGTTCATTTTTACTGCCCTCACTATTAGGTCACGGGAAAGGCAAAATGTAAGGGTCTGATTAAAAATTATTTTTAATTTTTTTGTAAATCCGATCTAAGCGGTCACGGACTGCCACATGGGACACCCCTTCTTCACGGGCGATATCCGTAATCTTCCGTTCTTCAAAATAGACTTTCTGCACCAGCTCCCTTTGGGACGGGGATAAAGCCTCCATAGCGGAATACAGCCGCGCCATATCCTCCCGGCGCACCACCTCCCCTTCTGTATCCTCCGCCGAGGCAAACAGCTCCCCTTCGTAATCCATGCCGTTAAGAGAGAAGTGGCGGCGGGTCTCCTTCTGGTCATTGTTGTCCTGCTGGCGGTTTAAATCCAGCAGTATCCCTCCGAGGCGTTCGTCCACCTCCACCTCGGAGACTTCCCCTGTCACAAATTCATAGGTGATCTTCATTCAGACCTCCCGCCGGAACCCGGCAGGACGCAGAATGTGGTGATCTTTCCAGACATAAAGCGCTCCTTTCTTTACGCCTTCGTAAAGCCAGAAACGCTATATTTTTTTGATATGAAATTACCTAGAAACGTAAAAAAGGCCGGAGTAAGCTAAGGTATTGGTCTCTAGCTTTACTCCGGCCCTTCGCAGCTCGTCACTTGGCCGCTCGCACATTTGAGTAAACATTATTTCATTTTCAATGAGGTCTGTATCAGCCATTCCAGCCTGACTGTCCTACCGCAGTGAGGGCATCTGATACGGACTACTGTCCGCCCCTCCACGGTGGCGATTATATCGCAGATCCTCTTCCGGCACAGCGGACACCTTATTTTGCACATCTCTCAATCCCTCCCACAGCCACTTCTGGATTTCTAACCGCGATCAGCGGAACGGTTCTGTGCAGATGTCCTTACAGTGATAATTTCCATAAATTACCATGTATACTGTAAGTATGCCCACAGAGCGCATTCCTAATCACGCCTATACAAAAAATGGCAGGGCTACCCCTGCCGCCTGTTCTTCTTATGTACCATCCTTGGGCTAAAGCCCACCTGCACCACCTCCCCGCAGTGCCTGCACTTTATTTCAAGCACAGACTTCCCCGGCGACATCACTTCAATGTCAAGGATGTGCCGCCCGCATTTAGGGTTCGGGCATCTGATCCTTTCCATTGACAACCGCCTCCCCGCACTGATATGTAACAAGGGAACCTGGCAGATGATAGTTACGCTCTGCTTAGTTCCCTTTTATCGTTTGTGCATTATTAGTTTTCTTCGTGTGGTGCTTTATGTAATAAATCCGGCATGGTTTGCTTACCCAGAAATCCTAAGAACTTCTACCACTCTATGTAACCCTTCAAATCTCCGTAACTTTACCCTCTTATGATAAGTCTGTGTTCAAAATACCTGCCGCCTTCATTATGTTGTTTCTTCAAATTTAAGTTACCTTATTTTTATAAAAAGTGGCTAAGTAAGGGGCAATATTTGCATAATCTACTTCTTCAAATCTTGTCATAGTGTTTGTTACTTCCCTTTGTATAAATTTTGGCTTTACTGTCTTTACTACTGTTTTCTGTGGTGCTTCGTTATATGTTTTATTTGAATTATCTGATTTTTTTGTATCAATACCGCCACTGACAACAGTATAGTTTTTAACATTTCCGTCCTCGTCTAATTGAATGCAGTAGCTTTTTGTCATCTGGTACAATACAGGATCATCGCCATAAGAAGCAGCAACGGCATTATCCATTCTGTCATAATCGGCTTTCCATTTTTGCAATTTTTCTGCAATCTCCTGTGCATACTTCGGATCAGCTTCCATTTTCTTTTGTAAACTTTCCGGAATCATCATCACTATTTCCCCAAAACCTATTTTTTTAAGCTCTTGTTGTATGTAGGATTCTGCGCCCGTCGGCTCTGCTCCTGTCGGCTTCCAATTATTAAGGCTATCTGCGCTTACATCATCTTTAAAATACTGCCATACTGGAAAATCTTTTCTCTCCCAAATCTCACTGGCTATGTCACAATTTCCGGCTTTTACATTTACATCATTTGCAGGAAATGCAGCAGAAAACATATCCTTTGCAGATATTTGATTTGTTCCCCTTATTTCCGAAAAAATTTGGGGAAATGACAGGTTATTTCTTTTATTCACTATGGCATTGCCTTGTGCTGCAATACTACTCAATATTCCAATCGACTGTATATCCATATCTTCAAAACCTCCTTTTTCACTGAATATATTTCTCTTTACTCATAACTGGCAAGTGCGTTATAGATAAACTGCTTATCACATTCTTCAAATACTATTTCACATACTATATCACCGTATGGCAGGACTGCACTTGTATATTCCGTGCCATCATACCCCTTATAAGAAAAACACTGCCATGTATAATCTTCTTCGACTTGATGAACATTATATAATTCCGATGAATAGTTCCTTCCAAATTCAAAGCATTTATCATTCTCTCCACACACTGCAAAAGCATATATCTTTACCTTATAAGTTTGTGTTGAATACTCCGCTATTGCCATATCATCATCTGGTATTATAAAAGAAATATCTTCAGCACAGGAAAACAAATATTCGTTGTTTAGCCAGCACAATGTATCATATGCCAAATGCTCCTGTGCCTCTTCCCATGATAATATCTTTTCTGATATTTCTTTTTCCTCCCCCTGATTGCCTGATTCACCATTTAATACATCACTGCCTGTTTTCGTTTCTATGATGCTGTTGTTCCCGCCTGCACTGTATGTATATCCCCATCTGTTAATTGCAAGCTCTGCTTCACAAATATCATCAACTTCTGCCAAAGTATGTATTGCAAGGTTTTCTTCCTGCTCTCCTGTCTCTATTCCACTGCTCAAACAGGATTCTCCAAGAGAATATACGTCCTTAGTATTTGCATTTGCTTTCCCTATCTGGCAAGTAAACAATAATACCCCAACCACTATGACCAGTGGCAGTGCCATGATAATTTTTCTATTTTTCATTATCCATACCTCTACAATAGATTTAGACCAAACAGCCACATAGCTTCTCTCATGCTTTGTTGATATCTTTTATCTAATTCCGCTTTTTCTAGCTGCTCTCTTCTCTGCAATGCACGTTTCGCCGCCAGCCTTTGGTTTCGCTCCTGTTCTTTTATTTCTTCTGTTTCTTTATCCTCGTTGTTTCTCCGCCCTATCTGGGATGGCATCATTATATCCCCTCCGCCGCATGAAAGCCTGTAATTTGAGATATTGCCATCGTTATCCAGTGTAATAGTAAAGGAATCCATACAGCTTGGCACTGAATCCTGCTCTTTTATCAATGTGGATATTTTATTCATAATGTTTTGTGATAACTCAGGATTATTTTCCAGTTTTTCCTGCAAAGCTGGTGGAACGACTATTGCATATTTTCCTCTCGCTGCGTTTAGCCTCGCCTGCACTCCTGCATCCAACATGGAAGGTTCTCTTGATGTAGGTTTCCAGTCCAAGGCTGCTTCATCCAAATCATCCTGAAAAAACATTTCAAACGGATAATCATTGCGCTGCCATAAAGAAGAATTGATTTTAGAGGTATCCATCACATGGTATTTCAAGCCCGGATATCCCGCTTTCAATATATCCTCTAATCCCTGCCCCTTCATGTTTGCATCTAAAACAGCCTGAAAACTGGTCTGGTCTGTTTGCCCTGCCATAATATTCTGACGATAAATGCTTCCTAAATAATACTCACTTATTTTACTTAAAGATGTGAAATCCATCTTTGTTCCTCCATTGCTATCATATATTTTTAATCCGACGGCTCATCCGTCATCCACGAAGCTGCCCCTATCCCCAATCTGCCGGAAACAGGGGAAGCCTGCCCGCACTGTGTGCCTTATTGGTGAATATGCGGCTGGGCAATTTACTTATCCAGAAATCCTAAGAACTTCTTCCACTCCATGTAACCTTTCAAATCCCCGTAACGGTATTCCGACTGCATAATATCATTCACAATTTTTACCCAATCCACTTTTGCAGAAAAATCCCATGAACCTGAGCTACTCTCATCATCCTTAAAGGTTTTTGCAACTACAGCTTTCAGCACTGTGTCCTCAAAACTACCTTTACCACTTTCTTTCAGATTGGCAGTGTACGCATACATTTCAACCGCATCACAATTTTTCGGGTTTACCTTTGACACATCCACCATCCGCTCTGTTACATTTCCCGACTTATCCCATATTTTTACTTTATATACAGGATTTTCTGGATCAAAATCCTGTGTCTTGTAAACAGAAATAGATGATCCGCTTACGATCTCTGCTCCTGAAAATACCGTAACATCTCCCGTTCCCTCATCAGCACCATGCAGAATAGCTGTCGCTTGCCCTGCTGCCTGTGCTGCTTCCGCTGCCTGTTTTGCAAAGTTCCCTCCTACTACATTTCTTTCTGTCTTTCTTGTTTCATACCCTGCCATCTGGCAACCTGCTACTCCAATTCCATTTATGCTCATTTTCTTAAATCCTCCATTGTCAACAAATATTTTAATGGTGGCTCCTCTGTCGGTCAGAGCCTCCCCTGCTCTCTCATAATAAGTCCGAGCAGATCATTCCTTCATAAACAACAAACGCACATTATCCAACTTCCTCTGCTAAACTTCATGACAAACACCTCCTTCCACTGCTCCCAACCTGCCAGAAAACGGGGAACCCTGCCCATCCTATTCCCTTCTGTCATAACTACTATCCGGCGTGACTAGGGAAGCATCTATCTTCCATCTGTCAAAAAATTCTTTCCAGAAATTCCACCCTTCCATTTTTCCTATGTTTCTTCCACTGTCAAATTCTTCTTTCACCCGGTTCCAATTTTCAGGATTAAAAACGCTTACCCACCCGTTTTCCCCGTCTTTATCCTTGAATGAGATACTATTGGGGCTGATCATCGTAATCCCATTAGGAGTCCTCTGTAATAAGCCCCTAACCTCGAATGTCGCATAAAACCATGCTTCATTATATGTTTTCGCCAAATTAGGGTACTGCTCTAAAAATTCTTTTGCCAGAGAATCTAATTTTTGCTTAGCTTCATTATCCATGCAAATCGCTCCTCCACGGCTCTCATAACCATTCGCTGTAACATACTTTATCCCTGTCTTTTGGTCTGTATGGACTGTAAATCCCGTCAGCTCCTTTTCATCTAACTCATCTACGCCTAACGCCTCCTTTAGCCCCGCTTCCAGTTCGGCATCCACTGTCATCATAGTAAAAAAGCCGACTCCCAAATCATTGATTATAAGTTTAGTGCCCGTTTTCTTATCTACCTGAACCTTCTCCGTATTTAACTTCAAGTCAACGGCTTCGTTGTTTTTCTCTTTATCATAAATTCGCACAACTCCGCTTTCTCTCTCTACGATTTTATATCTTTCGGTTTCTACTGTCTTAATGGAGCCTGTATAATAACTCTTATTGGCTGCATTCAAAAACAGATCACTATAATTCTCCCATAGATAATCAGACTTTCGTTCTGATGGCACATAGGAATCTTTTTTACCGCCCACCCCGTTTAATAAGGCATTCGCAAAATTACCTGACTCACTTTTACCTGTCCTTTCCCTTACATTTGCTGTAAATAAATAGGGATTTGCACTATCAACTTTCATCTTATCCTCCTTCCATCAGCCAAACGGTGAAATATCACCCATTACTGTTTCCATCCTAATATTGATACGATGATTCCTCTGTCGTCCAGAGCCACCCATATTCCCCTGTAGCCAGTCAGACCAGTTCACCTTTATTTCCTGCTCATGAAGTCCCAATAGGCATTAAGGCATTATCGGTTAGCATTGACCTACATTACAAAATCAACCTATTTATCCCTTTTGTAATTAATATTTGCTCCTAATAGAGACATAAAAATATCTGCCTGTAATCCCATATTGTTTAGTTCATCCAATGCTGGGGCATTTAACTCTTTTACCCCTGAACCGTCAGAATACAGCACCTTATGTTTTTTGGGCTTTGTTTTTTCGTCCTCATCACCCCAATCAAATTCCAAATAGTAGCCTCCTGTCCCGTCTTCATGGATAAACACTCCGTTGCCTTTTACTTGGCCGCCAGTCAATTTACTTGACCACGGTATATCCTCGATTGATTTATACACTTTCTGCCTAAAGGCGCTATCCGTTTTCATTCTTAATAGAGCTTTCTTTGAGATGACCACATTCCTCCCACCGTGCATATCATATTCTTTCAACATTGCGGTATCGTACATTTCTGCTTCTGTATCTGTTTTTCCGCAACTATAATCTACAACAACTGTATTGACGTTGAACTTTTCGTCCAGAAATTTCTTCATTTCTGCAATATCTGTGTCTTCATTTACCTGTTGTAAAAGTTTCTCAAATTCATCTCCGCACTTTATGCTGTTACTTGATAAATTTACAGCATTAGTGATTTGCGGCAAAATTGCCTGAATATCCATGTTACCAACCTTTCTGCATATGCTATCAATACTTTAATGGCGGCTCCTCTGTCATTCGGAGCCGCCCATGCCCCCTTATAGTAAGTCCGGGCATATCCTGCTTTATTTCAAAATGCCCGCCGCTTCCATGATGTTCTGCTCATATGTATAAGCCGCAGCCGAAACCGCCTTTTTCGCTGTACTGGTCTTATAATATCTTTCATCTTCCTGCTGCTCCCGTAATTTCCGCTTGATTGCGTTTTCTTCGGCAATCCGTTCATATTCTGCTGCTTTTTCTTCCTTTTCCCGTTTCCGTTCTGCAAGCATACGCAATTCTTTTTCAGACGGTCCCATAAAGCCGCCCTCTGTGCAGGTAGTCCAATTTGCAATTTCTCCATTTTCATCTAAACTAATCAAAACAGAAACAGCTCTAGGCGGCATTTGAGATTGTTGTATAAATGCGTCTACAGTATTTGCCACTTTTTGTGCCAGCGCAGGGTCATTATCCATTTTTTCCTGTAAAGCAGGGGGCACAAGAACTGACTTTTTCCCGAATGTAGATTGATACCTTGCTTGACACTCCTTACTATTCATTGCCGGTGCTGCACCGCTCGGCTTCCAGTTTACCACTTCATCATAATCTACATTATCATCAAAAAACTTTTCAAAAGGGAAATCAGTCCGACACCATATGCCAGACGGAATTTTTGAGGCGTCCACTTGATGAATTTTCATTTCGGGATATTTCCCCTTCATCATTTCCTCAAAACTCTGTCCTGTTACAGTTCCCGCTGCTTTTGTCGTCGCAAGTTCCGCAAAGCTCACGCCGCCGCTTTTCCCTGTTTCCTGCAACTGCTCCGTAAAACTTGTTCCACGTGTGGTTGTTTTTTGTGTCCTGTTCGCATATTGGTATGCGCCTGCCAAAGCTCCGTTTACTCCTAAAATGCTCATAATAATTCTTCTCCTTCCTTTTGATTAACTCTTTACCATGACCGACAGTATGAATCTATTGCCTTTAACAATACAGTCCATATCGCCGCCATATTTTACTGCACATTTTTTGATATTCTTTAACCCTATCCCATGCACCTCCTTATCCTCTTTTGTTGATATGGGAAGGCCACTGTCTTTATTGAACAGCGCCATACCATCAAAACTGTTTTCAATTTCTATAAAAAACATATTCTTTGCCCGGAAAGACCGGATCGTGATATAGGCTTCTGCATCCGGCTGTTTCTCCCTCATTCTCATGCAGGCTTCAATCGCATTATCCAGCCCGTTGTTCAGAATAACCCCCATATCATAAGCCTTTATCGTGACGGCATCTGAAAGCATGAAACCTCTTGCATCCAGCTTGATGCCTTTTACCTTTTTTGCCGCATAACGGAACTTACTCCCCACCACTGCATCACTAACCGCATTGCCCGTATGAACCCTGTTGTCAAGCTGCTCTACCGACTGATACATCCCCTCAAAATACTGCCGGATTTCCTCGTCTTCCCCACTATACTTTTTCCGTATCAGGTTCTGCAGGACTGCCATGTGGTTTTTCATATCGTGCTTGACCGAGCGTATCCCGTCATACAGATGCTCCATTTCCACCATAGAACTCTGCATCTGCGTAATCTGGTTTTCCAGTATGATCTTCTCCGCCCGTTCTTCCTGCAGAGCTGCCATGTTCTGATAAATACGGAAACTGAACACGATAGCCCCAAGCAGCACAAGCGCTATCATAGGTATAATAAGGTATAATGCCGGATGTTTATTATATAGCAGCACCGGGACGCCGTCCGTAACTGTGATCATCAGCAGGCGCACAAGCACCGCAACCAGCACACCAGCCACGGCTGGAAGCAGATAAAAAACCACTTCCTTTTCTATCCGCCCCTTTTCCCTGCAACGGTAACTCTTCACAATCCTCCTTACAGAAGCAAAAAGCAGGACACCCTCTATGGCTGCCACAAACGCGATGGAAAAGCAGGACAGCACATTTACAGCCATGAGTAAGCATTCCGCCGATTTCATGCCGTCACCTGCTCTATATACCAAAATATCTATCAGGCTGCTCCCAATATAAAGAAAACTGTACCCCGCCAAAAATGCCAGTTCACGCAGGGATATAAACTGGATGACCAGGAAAATTTTCAACAGGATATTTCCTTTATACCAACCCACACAGAATAGAAATAAAATAGCAGTATTAAATACCAGCCCGACCACCAATGTCACATTGTCTGTTTCATGGAATAAAACCCTATTTGCAATCCTTATCAAAATCCATACAATTCCAACTATCCACTGTGCATTCCTTAACCCACGTAACTTGGGTTCTGCAAACCTGCCAAAAAGGAACTGAATGCAGTACCCTTCAAATAAATACGGCGGAATGCTGAGCATTCTCATAATATAATCAACCATCAACGCCCACCCCGTTTCTCAGATACCGCATATAGGCTTTTACAAACTCCCCATACTTTTCCTTTGCCAGATAGACATACTCCCCATTGTTCAGAGTGACGCTCTCGCTATCATACTCCGCCACATACGCCATGTTCACCAGATATCCCCGATGGCAACGGTAGAAACTTTCCCCAAGCTGCCCTTCCATTTCGTTCATGGCCGCATACGCCTCTATGATCTCCCCTGCGGTATGGATTTCCACCTTTTTTGCCCTGCTCTCGATATAAAGGATGCTGTCTTTTTCCAGCGTGAAACTCCGGTTCCTCGTCTTTATGAATATCGTTTCCCGCCGCTGTTTTTTCCTCTTTTCCAGTTCCCTTTTTGCCCGCTGGAACACCTCATGGAATTTATCTTCCTCAATAGGCTTTAACAGATAGTGGAATGCCGCCACGTCAAACGCCTCAAAAACATATTCCCGGATGGCGGTTATAAAGATCAGTATGGTATCTTCGTCCCTCTCCCGGAGCTTCTTCGCCGTTTCAATCCCGTCCGTTCCGTCCATCTGTATGTCAAGGAAAACAATATCAAACTGCTTTCCAGCGGCAAGCAGGCTGTCCCCTGTCTCATAAAATTCAGGGCATATGCCCGGTTTTTCTTTTCCTATCAGTTCATTTATCTGTTCACGGATGGCTTTCTCGTCATCACATATGGCTATGTTCAATTTCATCACCTGCAATTCATTTCCCATGAGCATAGCTTCCCCATAGGCAATTCTTTTTACTTTTTATATCGGCAAATAATTTTCGTATTTTGCCGGAATAGAACGAAACCCTATTTGAACGGGAACGAAATCCTTTTTCTTTTCATAAAAAATCAAAATCAAGCTATAAAGTTTTTCATCTTTCGTCCGACAACACCACTCGCATATTACCTCTAAGTTCCCCGCTTTCCAAGTAATTTCCGTTACCAGGCCGCCCGAATCTCCTATAAAAATGGAATACCGCCGCATATGGTAATGAGCCATCAGCGGCGGCCTTGCTTTTTATACACTATCTCAACAATGCCATACTCCCTGTTAATTTGTTGACCTTCTTTTTTGCACCACAGATGGCAATCCCAAAATAATTCAGTTCCGTTTCTGAAACATCCTTCATCTTTTCTATAAACTCATCATAGGACTTGCATCCCTGTGCCAGATCAGAGAAATCAACCACCGTCAGTTCTGAAAATTCCGGTTCATACAACTTCTCGCGGATGGCTTTGATCACATCCACATTGCCTTTTAAGATTGGCACCGGAAATTCAATAATCCCCAAATGCCCGTTACCTGTCTTGTCATACACATCTGCACCTACCACCCCCGGCATCTGCTTTCCAAGCGTAATGCCCATGATAGCCGCCGTGTTTGCAATAATGCCAAGCGGCAGGTTCTCGTCAATCACCATGACACATTTCTCATTCTGTAAATCCATTTTCAATCCTCCTGTTCTTTGGAGGATTTCTCCTCCTTTTGATAGCAGCGGTAAAGATAGGCTCTGTGAAAGCCTGCCCGCCCGTATTGCTCCGGCAGTTCTTCCTTTCCCGGAATATCTGCCAGTATCCTTGTAACTCCATTATCAACTGAAAACCGCAGGATATTTTCTATGTCCACAAATGGCAGGTTTCCGTCCGGCAGAAATAAAAGCTCCTGCCGCTTTATGCCGATAACCGTGTCCGCATCTGCCATGACATACTCTGCATTTTCCCCCTCTGCCCCGTTTCTGAGAAACAAGCTGTCCTGTGTTTTCCTTGGAGCATACAAATTTCCGGCATCTTCCATAATATTCCATTCACCTACCACGCCGCATTCTTTTAGCACATATCCATTATCTGTAAGTATGGAACTCAGGTGGTAATTGGTGTGTTCCACAATACGGAACACACAGTCCAGCCCGCTCCGGTGGCTGATTTCCTCACATTTCCGTATATTGTCCGGGATATTCCCCTGCGAATATTTATAATACAGTGGGTAGACACAAAGATGGCCTCCCATTTTTTTCAGTATCCATCCCTGCCAGACTTGTGTTTCCCTGTCCTGGAACAGGCTGATGATCTGCTCCTCACACCTTTGCGCGGGTTCATTCATTTTTCCGGCTCTCCTTTCCGCTGTATTCAGAAAGGAAAAGTCCCGCAACCGCCATAACCGTCCCAACGGCAGATATCCATGTCACCGGCTCTTTCAGCACCAGAACGGATGTCACCACTGTTATGACGGGGACCATGTAAATATAAACGCTTGTCTTTACTGCACCAAGCGCCTTCACCGCAAGGTTCCATGTGACGAAACAGAGTGCGGACGCCCCCAATCCAAGATACAGGATATTGAGCAGATGTGTCATATCAGCAAACCGTTCCAGCCCGATTCTAAAATCAAAAAGGAATAATGCCGGAACCATGAAAAGGATGCCGTAAAAAAATGTCCTGCGCGTAGTGAGGATGACCGGATAGCCAAAGCTGCTGATCTTCCTTGTCAGTATGGAATAACAAGCCCATACAAAAGCCGCCAGAACTGCCAATAGGTCACCCACAGGGTTCAGCTCCAGTTTAGAGCCGTTAAAGCTGATCAGCGCAACACCTGCCATTGCCACCACAAAACCAATGAAGAAGTTTGCCCGCAGCTTCCCTTCCGATTTTAGGAACAGCCGCGACAGTATCGCTGTGAAAAACGGAGCAACTGATATGATAACTCCCACATTGGAAGCCATCGTGTATGTAAGGGCGATATTCTCCAGCAGGTAATACAAACATATCCCGCACAGCCCCGCCAGTACGAATGTCGCCTCCTGCCTGCGGCTCACAGCTTTCAGCCGATGTGGGCAGACCAGAAACAATGCCACAAAACCCATGACAAAGCGGAAGAACAGGATTTCCACGGGCTTAAAATCCGTAAGCAGGACTTTGGTGGATATGAATGTTGTTCCCCATATGATGATCGTGAACAGTGCCGCCAGATGCCCGGCTGACTTCCTACTTCCCATGCTGCCCACCATCCCCGTCTTTTTCCGAGAATATTTCACGGTAAGTCCCCGGTGCAAGCCCTATGAACTGATTGAAATAATTCGTAAAATGGCTCTGGTCTGAAAACCCTGTCCTGATTGCCGCCTCCACAGGGGGAATCCCTTCTGACAGCAGTTTTTTTGCTTCATTGATACGGATTGTCTCAAGGTAACGGTACGGCGTGACTCCCTTTTCTTTTGTAAAAGCCCGCAGCAGCGTTGACTTGCTAAGCCCTGCGTGGCGGCATATCTGGTCTAAATAGATGCGCTCCGTGAAATGCTCGCCCATATATTCGCAGGCTCTTTCAATCTCCTGCCTGCACTCCGGGATGCAGCTTTCAAAGGGCTGCCCGTAATTCTGGATAAGATACGAAAGCAGGAACAGCAGGGTTTCTTCCTTCTTAAACTCCCCTGTCCCTTTCATGACCATCTCGTGGAGCGGTCGCAGGTGGCAGGCTGCCTCCTCGTCATAGATAACATTTTCCGAGAATCCCGGAAGCTCCCGTTTTCCCGTGACTTCCTCCGCCAGATCGAGCATGATCTCTTTTGAGATGTTGACGCCCCGGTAATCAAATGTCCCTCCGTCACTCTGTACACAGGCATGGCTGTCCCCCGGATTGAAAAGCACGATGCTTCCTTCCTCTATGGCATATTCCCTGTCCCTGCAGGAAAGCACCCGCTCCCCTTTCTCCACAAAACCTATGACATAATGCTCATGAAAATGGCTTGGAAACGGCTGTACGATTCCCTCAAAACGGTATGCCTCAATCCTTAATTCATCATCATATACCACTGTTCTTGTTTCTTTCTTCATGTGGATCACCTCCTTGTCAAAAGCCATTTTACCGCTTATTTTTTTCTGCGTCTTGTAAAATATCTTCATTTTTCAGTTTTATCGGCTCTATTTCCTGTCGGTATTATCTGATATGAAAAATTGGTTTTATGTGTATTGAGGTGTTTTGTAAGAATATTACATTTTAGAAATAAAGAAATTTGTGACTTGCCTAAAAATAAAAAAGCCAAAACAGCCACTTGTCATTTTTCCACTATTTTCTATCAATTTCCCCATACACAATTTGGCAAAACCGCCACTTTTGCCAAATTGTTTCACTTTCGCCAAATCGTATCCGGCTTTCACCATTTCCCCATATTTCAACAGCATTTACAGACAAAATAATATATCTTTCAGCCAAAAGCCACAATATCCTATTCCTTTTTACCTTTTCCCGACATACAATTACGGAAACCCCTGACTTTTGCCGAAAAGTATACTTTTGCCAAATTGTATCAATCGCAATACTATCAGCGATATCTAAAAACGCCAAAAAGAGGGATTCACCAATCACTCCGGTGAACCCCTCTACGCTCAAAATCCCTTGATTTCAAGCCATTTTTTTATACTTTCGCCAAATCGTTCAAAATTCCTATGGCATCAATTATTTATAGCCGCCTGTGCTGCCGCCAATCTTGCAATCGGTACACGGAACGGTGAGCAGGACACATAGGTCAGTCCCACTTTGTGGCAGAACTCCACGGAGGACGGATCGCCACCGTGCTCGCCGCAGATACCCAGCTTAATATTCGGTCTTACCGAACGGCCTTTCTCTGCCGCCATCTGTACGAGCTGTCCCACGCCGCTCTGGTCGAGCCTTGCAAAAGGATCGGACTCATAGATCTTATTCTTATAGTAATCCCCTAAGAACTTGCCCGCATCGTCACGGGAGAAGCCGAAGGTCATCTGCGTCAGATCGTTCGTACCGAAGGAGAAGAACTCAGCCTCCTCGGCGATCTCATTTGCCAGAAGTGCTGCTCTGGGAATCTCGATCATGGTTCCTACATGGTACTGGATATCGGAGTTTTTCTCTTTCTTCACCTGCTCCGCTACCTCTACCACCACATCCTTGACAAACTTAAGCTCTTTCTTCTCGCCAACGAGAGGAATCATGATCTCGGGCACAATGTCGAAGCCCTTCTCATTCTTCACTTCGATAGCAGCCTCCATCACGGCTCTGGTCTGCATCCTGGCAATTTCAGGATAGGTCACTGCCAGACGGCAGCCTCTGTGACCCATCATAGGATTGAACTCGTGAAGGGAATCGCAGATTTCCTGTACCTCCTCAGCCGTCATCATCATATCAACCGCAAGATCGTCGATGTCACCCTGATCGGTAGGTACGAACTCATGTAACGGCGGATCGAGGAAACGGATGGTCACAGGTCTGCCTTCCATCACCTCATACAGCGCCTTGAAGTCGCCCTTCTGGAAAGGGATCAGAGCGTTTAACGCCTTCTCTCTCTGCTCCTGCGTTCTCGCCAGAATCATCTGTCTGATCTTCGGAATCCTGTCGGGATCAAAGAACATATGCTCGGTACGGCAAAGGCCGATGCCCTCCGCGCCGTACTTCACAGCATTGGCTGCATCCGCGGGTGTATCCGCATTGGTGCGAACCTGCAGTTTGCGGTACTGATCCGCCCACTCCATAATCCGTCCGAAGTTTCCGCTGACGGAAGCCTCTACAGTCTTGATATCGCCTTTATAGATCTTGCCGGTAGAGCCGTCCAGAGAAATGTAGTCTCCCTCGTGGAACACCTCGCCACCCAGCTCAAATACCTTATCGTCCTCGTTGATCGCAATTTCGCCGCAGCCGGAAACGCAGGCCGTACCCATGCCTCTGGCAACCACTGCCGCGTGGGATGTCATACCGCCGCGCACGGTGAGGATACCCTCTGCCGCGTGCATACCCTCGATATCCTCCGGAGAGGTCTCCAGACGCACCAGCACAACTCTCTCGCCCTTCTCGTGAGCTTCCTTTGCCTCGTTAGCGGTAAAGTATACCTTACCTGCCGCCGCACCGGGAGATGCAGGAAGCGCCTGTCCCACTACCTGGCCTGCTTTCAGAGCATCGGGATCAAAGGTGGGATGGAGAAGCTGGTCCAGGGACTTCGCTTCAATACGAAGCACTGCCTCCTCGGGTGTGATCTTACCTTCGTCTACCAGATCACAGGCAATCTGCAGAGCCGCAGGCGCGGTACGCTTGCCGTTTCTGGTCTGTAAGAAGAACAGCTTACCTTCCTCGATGGTGAACTCCATATCCTGCATATCGCGGTAATGGTTCTCGAGGCGGTTCGCGATCTCCATAAACTGCTTATAACACTCGGGCAGATCCTGCTCCAGTCTGGTGATCGGCTGGGGTGTACGGATACCTGCCACCACATCCTCGCCCTGGGCGTTGATCAGGTACTCGCCGTAGATGCCCTTCGCACCGGTGGAAGGATTTCTGGTGAAAGCCACGCCCGTACCGGAGGTGTCTCCCATATTACCGAATACCATCGCCTGCACATTGACTGCAGTACCCCAGTCACCGGGGATATCATTCATACGTCTGTATACGATTGCTCTCTCATTATCCCAGGAACGGAACACGGCCTTCACCGCCTCCATAAGCTGTACCTTAGGATCCTGAGGGAACTCCTCCCCCTTGTTCTCTTTATAAATATCCTTAAAGCGGACGATGATCTCCTTCATATCTTCCGCCGTCAGGTCGGTGTCATACTTGACGCCCTTTCCTTCCTTGATCTCATCAAGAATTCTCTCAA
Source organism: Lachnospiraceae bacterium (assembly GCA_029067085.1). GTDB lineage: Bacteria > Bacillota > Clostridia > Lachnospirales > Lachnospiraceae > UBA3282. The sequence continues at coordinate 21,937 of JAIEFE010000025.1, forward strand.
AATAAGACTTGGGGATCTCCATGACCACGTCGGAGAACATCTGGATAAATCTGCGGTAGGAATCGTAAGCAAATCTGGGATTACCTGTCTTCGCCGCAAAGCCCTCAACAGCAACGTCCGTCAGTCCCAGATTCAGAATGGTATCCATCATACCCGGCATGGAAGCCCGCGCGCCGGAACGCACCGACACAAGAAGAGGATTCTCCGTATCGCCGAACTTCTTGCCCTGCTTCTCCTCCAATCCTGCAAGCGCCGTAAAGATCTGTCCTTTGATCTCCTCTGAGATCTGCCTGCCGTTATTGTAGTAGTCCGTACAGGCCTCCGTGGTCACGGTGAAGCCCTGCGGAATCGGCAATCCCAGATTCGTCATCTCCGCCAGATTGGCGCCCTTGCCTCCCAGGAGATTACGCATATCCGCATTTCCTTCCTCAAACAAATAAACCCATTTCGCCATACTCTTCACTATACTCCTTTCTCCGCCTGCGAATCTTCAATCGTACAAGCTGCTAAACTAGCATCTATTTTACCATATATTTCAAAAATTAGCACGATTTTTTTGAAAATTTTCACAAAATAAAAGACAAACATCCTGAGATATTTGTCAAATTCTGATACGAGCTCTTAAAACCTCCCCGCTTCTGTCGGAAGAAAGCTGTCAAAGATAAATACATCATACTCATCCTTAAGAGCTTCCAGATCTTTTTCGCAGCGAATCGTCCAGGCAGCGGCAGGATGTCTGTAGAGATGCCTGCATATCCTTCTGCCGGGTTCCTCGCTGAACTTATGATTATAAGCTATAAAATCGGGTTTGGTCAAAAAATTGAACAGAAGATGCGTCATCGCAAAATAGAGAATATTCCAGTATTCACCCTCCTTGCGAAAATTGGAGGAGAGCTGTCCCCGCACCACGTCTTTCCGGTGTCTGCGAAACCACCAAAGCACCATGGGATTGAAGGACTCAATGCAGTAGGGTCCCTGATAGGCACTCAAAAGTCTGTCTATGATGACGCAGCCGGACACATCCGCCGTCTCCGCCTTGATCTCCACGATGAGGGGCACACGGCCGTCCACCATCTCAAGCAGGTCGGCCAGTCTTGGGATCCGCTCCCCGCTGTCGCAGAGTGTGTAAGTCTGCAGCTCCTCATAGGTATGGTTCACAACCTTCCCCTCCACACCGCAGATTCTCTGAAGCGTAAAATCATGAAAAATGACCGGCACGCCGTCCTTAGTCACTTGTACGTCCAGTTCCATGCCCAGTCCGGCCTCCACGGCTTTTCTGAAAGCAGCCATGGAATTCTCAGGTGCCTCCGATGTGTTGTCATGGAGCCCCCTGTGCGCAAAATATATCTTTTGAAAAAGCGTGGTATCAGGTCTGTTGCATATACGCGGCATGATCGCCAACAGATATAACACGGCCAGCGCCAGGATACAAACAAATATGATTTTGATAACTGCCAGAATCATCTGATGTTCCGCCCTTCCAAGCAAAGTCTTCTGTCATCCCAAACCATTCTACAACCTTGGCCCGCACTTTTCAACATCTTTGTGTGATCACCTTCAATCATCCGCCAGCCTGACCGCATCCCCCTTTTTCACCTCTTTCGTGGCAGATTCAATAATGAGGCTGTCAGAAGTGACCGCTCCCTCTATCGCCGCCAGCTTATCGTTCTTATCGATCACACCGACATTGATCTCTTCCACATAGTACTCTTTGCCGAGAATCCCCTCCCTCTCATTCACCACATACACGAAATACCTTTCATTCTCCGAATGAAGCGCCATGATGGAAATGCAAACAGGCTGCTTCTCACCCACTTTTGAACAGCTGAGCCTCCCGGAAAGACCGGGCACACCCGTTCCCTCCGGCAGTTTTACGACGGCGGTATAGCTGCCGGGCATATTCTCGTTTTCCTCCAGATAATCCACCTTGACATCTATTTTTTTGCGCCCGTCGAGTTCCAGCTTTACATCGTCGCCTAAGTTTACATAACTTTTTTGTTCCTTTGTCAGAGCCACTTTAAACTGACAGGCCACCTCGTCGTCAGCCAACAGAAAGGAAGCCGTATCCGGCACTCTGCCGCCTGCCTGCACATAGATATCTGTCACTGTCCCGCTCAAAGGCGAGGTGATCTTTCCTTCCTGATCCAGCAGCGCCCGATAGGCTGCGATCTTTTCCTGTACCGCCGTCAGCTCCGTCCGATAAACAGCCAGGGTTGCATCGGCATTCTCCTCCTGCAGAATGTCCTCCACCCTGCGTCCGGCGTCCTTTATCGTATTGTCTCTGTTCCATTTGGCATCCGCCTCCGCATAAGCTGCGGCCTGCAGCTGCCGCTTCAGGAGTTCCTCCTCCACGCTTCCGTTTCCTTTGCTTTCATCCGGCAGTTCTTCCAATGCTTTTTCCGCTTGAACCACCTCCTCGGCAGCCCGGCCTACCAGCGTGTCCTGATATCTCGCCAAAGCGTCATAGTCCTCTCTGGCCCTGGCCTCCTCCAATGCCCTTTGATTCTGTGCAAGCTCCTTATTGTGCACGATAGTGTCAATCTGAAGCTGCGTCTTTGCCGCCGCCAGCTCCTGTTCTTCTATGATCTGCTTTAAGTCCTCCAGATCCACGGTAAACAGAACTTCTCCCTCTTCCACCTTATCTCCGGTATGCACCGCAAGCTCCTCCACCCGCAGACCGCTCAAAACTGCTACAGGGAGCTTTGCACCGGCCTCCACGATCCCTTCGGTCTCCACGATATGCTCAATATACTTGGAATCCGCTCGTGTCGTCGAAACCATGGGCAGCTTTGACGCATATATACTTTTTGATACCAGCGTGCACAGCCACATAAACGCCATAAAAAACGCCAGTCCCGCAATAATCTTTTTCCTCCGCTTATCCATGGTGTTATCCTCTCTTTTCTTTCATCTTTATTTAGGCGATCGCCTACGCTACTCCTTTAACCCTGAATATATGATTCCCTGTTCCAGATAATCCTGTCCCAATACAAACACAAAAGCCGCCGGAATCAGAGTGATAAAGGATGCACAGAGTGCAAACCCCGCCTGCATCCAGGATATTTCCGGCAGATACAAAGACAACGGCCACAGCGCCTTATCCTCCAGAAACGCCAATGGCTGCTCCATCAGGTTCCAGTATTCCAAAAACCCTAACACTATGGCAGACAATAATCCACTTTTCCCTAAAGGAAGACCTATCTTTACAAAAATCAACAATTCTCCTGCCCCGTCAATGCGGGCTGCTTCCATCAGCTGCGGCGGCAGCGCGCGAAAACCGCCATAGGACAAAAAGATCGGAAAGGTGGAAAATACCGCCGGTAAGATAATGGCTCCGTGGGTATTCATCAGAGATAATCTGTCAAGCACCAGATAACTGGAAAGCATCGTGACCTGAAAAGGAAGAAGCATCAGCACCACATAGAGAGCAAACAAGGCCCTGCTCCCCCGCACCGAATAGGCTGCAAAAGCCCATGCCGCAGGGACGCCTACGATCAGCTGTCCGATCAGAATACAGCACACCAGCTTCACAGAATTCCAGAACAGGACAAAAAAGGAGGGCGTCATAAAAAGCAGTCTGCCGAAATGCTCGAAGGTGGGGTAATCCGGCATCAGTTTCCACTGAATAAATCCCTCGCCGCCGCCGAATGCTGGGAGTAGATAAGCTTTCATTTCCAGGCTGTCCATGACTGATCCTGTCAATATCAAGAGCACGGGGAGAACGATCAGGATGGCCGGCAGAAGCAGGCACAGGCAAGTCAGAGCCGTTCTCAGATATCCGATAAACACGTTCCCGATGATCCTTTTGTCTTTCATAAGCTTTCGCCCTTTCTTCATGTACGGTCCCAGAGCCGCTGCAGCAGCATGATCGCTCCAAACAGGACAACGCCCACGCAGACTGCCGCAGCAGCCATCTTATCAAATTCCAGATTCACAAACCAGTTATTGAACAGATGCTGCAAGAGATAAATATCCTCCTGGGGATAAGACCCCGCCACCAGATAGGCTTCCCTGTAAATCTTAAAAGAATTTAAGAAGGACAGGATCACAATCGTGTAAAAGCTGCCTTTTAAATTGGGCAGGATTATGTAGCGGATGCACTTCCAACGCCCTGCCCCGTCCACTCTGGCCGCCTCGATCAGCTCATTAGGGATCGAAAGAATGCCTGCCAGCCACAGCACCACCGTATAGCCGGTATTCTTCCACAGATAGCTTCCCACCAGCACCCAGAAGGAAGCCTTCGTTCCCAGATAATCGATCGTCACGGTTCCCCACAGTCCCGTTATCTCCCCAAGCTTTGTGAAAAAAAGATTTAAAAACCCCTGTCTGTAAAAGACCATCTTCCAGACCAGCACAATGGTGGCTGTGGGCATGGCCAAGGGAAAGAGATACACCGACTTGATCAGCCCCGCCTCCTTCATGGTACTTAAGGGAAACGCCACCAGCAGTCCCACCAGCACCAGAAGCGGAATACAGACCACGGTAAAGCGCGCGGTATTTTTCACCGCCAGAAGAAAGGCCTGATTGTGAAAAATAACGCCGTAATTCTTAATACCTGTAAACTCACCCGTGACCGCCGTTTGAAAGGACCGCTTCACCACATCAAGAAACGGCAGGAGCACGAAGAGAGTCACACCCGCAAGGCTTGGCAGGAGGAAAAGCAAGAAGGCTCTCCGCTTTCTAAACCCTCCTATAATAGTATAGTTTTTTGCATTTTTCTTCAAATGAATAGCTTTCATATTCTACTCCGCCATATAGATAGCTATTTTTTCCTGCACCAGTTCCACGGCATCCTCCAGACTGCACTTACCGTCCAGATACTTCTGTCCTGCTTCCCGCACCGCATCCTCCACGACCGCATCAGACAGATAGGGCGTGCGGACGGAAGAGAGGATATCGTACAGCTCCTGTGTCTCCTGTTCTGTCGGCACACAGATGCTTACTACAATCACCGTACCGTCATCATTGGTGAGACCATATCCGGCGCAAGGCTCTCCCGGCTTATCGGTATCTGAAAGCATCCCGCCCATACTGGCAAGATATATTTTCAGGGCCGCCTCATTGACGGGAAATCCCGTCGGATAGATCAATTTCTGCATTTCTCCGGAAAGGGCCTCCCGCAAAAGCCCGCTTGCCAATTCCGTCTTTTCGGACGCCGCATTGATTCCCATCAAAGCATAAGGGCGGAAGGAATCCTTCGCGCTTCCGGGCGTCAGAGCCACCCGGCAGTTTCTGCCGTTTTCCCCATTCCACTCCTTATTGATGGAATTTACAAAGGCATAATTATAGGCGTTTTTCAGCTCTCCCAGCGTCATCTTCTCATTGCCTGCCACGATCTGTATTGCGCCTCCCTGCAGATCGTTGTAGGCGCTGACCTCGTGGCTGCTCGTAACCCAGTCCTTCTCTCTCTGCTGATACTGTTTTAAAAGCTTCTCAGGCAGTCCCTCCATGCAGGCTGCATAGATCCGCTTTGCCTGCTTCAGATAAGTGGTCAACTCCTCCTCATTGAGCTGTCCCGCCTCTGTAAACCAGAGCGGCGCGGACACGGGCATCAGGTTATCTATCAGCATTTCCTGACTGTAGGTCTCCATGATACCCTCTCCGGGATGTTCGCTTCTGAGTCTTTCAGTTATATCCGCCAGAGAGGAGAGGTCTGACACATTTGTCATTTTTTCTTGATCCGTCATATACATCGACAGAGTCACCGCCGCCGGCATCATACAGATTTTTCCATCTTTCGTAAAGCTTTCCTTGATATTCGCGAGAAGTTTTTCCTCCTTCTCCAGCTCAGCCAGATAGGGAGTCAGATCCGCCAACACGCCCTTCTCCTCGTAGGAATGAGCCGGCAGGCCGTCCAAGAGCAGGAAATCCGGTCCCTTTCCGGCCATGATCTCCGTATTCAGCTTCTTCACAGCATCCTCTCTGGTGGTGCCTCCATCCTCGTCCATTCCTACCTTGTACTCCACATAGACGTCAGGGTGTTCCCCCTGATAGCGGATGATGGCCTGCCGCAGGATATCGCTCTCTGTCAGGCTGTAAGCTGTAAAACTCTGTGACAGAACGGTACTGATATTCGGATCATAGACGAAGGCCGACAGTTTCCCTTCGGCAAAGGCCGCTATAAATCCCTCCGCCGCCGTCCGGATCATTTTCACCACATGTTTCATGGGATCGATCAAGCTGGTCAGGCCACCGTTGATCACCTGCTCCATAACGGTGCCGCCAATCACATGGCGGTATACCCCCTTGCTGCAAACTAGATAAAGAGCCTCCTCTTCCGCCGGAAAAATGCTGTAGGTAGACTCGCTCACATGATCCTTCGTTTGATCATTCACCATACAGTTTTCCTTCACAAAATTAGTGATCACGTTGTCCTCAATCTGCTCACTTGTATCCAGTTGATACATAGCAACGCCCGACAGTTCATCTTTAAGCGCCATATAGTTTTCCCAAACGCAGAACACATCTGGTGTGAAATCCGCCTGAAGAAAAAACTTCGCCGTCCCCGCCTCCCGGTCTATCTCATAAATTTTCTCACCAAACGTCGCCGCAAAAAACCTGCTGCCATCCTCCGAAAAACAAAGGCAGCGGGGCAGCTCCTCGTCAGGCAGTTCGATCTGCTTCTCCTCTCCCTGCGCCGGAATCAACCATATGCCGGCATCTATCTCCGGAATATCCTTAATCGTGTTATTTTCTTCCGCTTTGTCATCTGCAGACTCTTCTTCGCCATCCCCGGTCTCTTCTTCCACACCCATACTTTCGTAGCTTCGATAGAGAATCGCCACACTTCCGTCGGGAGCCGCCTTCATATCGTATATATAGTGTCCCCCAACAATGTTTCCACCCACATATTTACCATGCACAAACTCATCCCATCCCGGCAGCGCATCCGGCTTCCATGTGACGCCGCCATCCTCGGAGGTCCACCGTCCCTCCGCGCCGTCTTCCAGAAGAACAAGCCGGCCGTCAGAAAGCTCTTGCAGATCCATGATCTCCCCGGTATCCACATCGATCATTGTCTCCACATACCGGCCCATGGCTTCGCTGTCACCGGATCCATCCCCCGATTTGGAGGCCGCCCCGTCATCCCCGGCTTTGCCGCATCCCACAAGGGACACGGCCAGCACTCCCGCCAACCATAGAATCACCGCCCTCTTCTGACTCTTCTTCATCTTCCCATTCCTCCCAGCTTGTTTCTTTATTACCATGCAGTTCTTTTCGCATTGTTATTCCGCCATGTATATCTCTACCTTTGCCATGATCTTACTCACCGCCTCCTCCAGAGACAGATATCCCGACAAATACTGTGCGCCGATTTCAATTACTGCATTCTCCACTACCGGATCCTTCAAATAAGGTGTCTTCACACTGCAGCAGAGATCGTAAAGCTTCTGATATTCCTCTTTCGTGGGCATATAAATATCCAAATGCCACTCCAGACCATCCCCGTTGCTGCCGCCCAGGCTGCTGCTCACCTCGCCGTAATCGCAATCCATACCGGCATTTTGAAAGATCTGCCACTGTGGGCTGAGTCTGTCTTTCAGGGCAGCCTCATTCACCGTAAATCCGCTGTAGAGAAGATTCTGTACCTCATACCCCATCATGATATCAAAGAAGCGCTCCGCATCCTCCTGATGCTTTGCGGAAGCATTCAGGCCCACTAAGACCGTCGGCTCAAACACACCCTCGCTCATCCCGTCGAAAGCCTTCATTTCCATATCTGAAAGCCCGTCACAGTATTTCAGGGAACACATCTCCTGATACTCGTAGACATCTTCCAACATCCCCACTGCCAGTTCCATGTCACCGAGAAAGAAATCCGTTACCTGTTGACCGATACTGTTAAAATGCCAATAACCGTATTCACCCCGATTATAAGATTCTTTCCACCGGCCGTAAGTCTCTCTGGTGGAATCTGCAAGGCCCTCCAGGGCCGTCGTGTAAAGACTGTTTGTCTGAGAAAGGTACTCCGTAAGCTTCGCCTTGTCAATACCGCCCGACTCCTCCACAAAAGCCGTGGCCGCCACCGGCAAAAACCACCGCATCATTGCTTCTTCGCTAAAGAAGCTGCCGATCTCCGCCTCCGGTTTTTCGGCTTTGATCTTCTCCACCGCCGCTGCCAAAGAGGTGTAGTCTGTAATACCTGCAACATCTTCCCGTCTGCCCTCCACCACGGGAAGCGAGAAGGAAACAGGCATCATGTAGATAGCGCCCTCATGAGTGAAGGCATCCACCACATTGGGTAAAAGCGCCGCGTCCCCCGTAAAGCTGTCGATGCGAGGCTTTAAATCTTTCAAAATGCCCTTCTCCTCGTAAGATTTCACGGGAAGCTCATCCAGAATAATCACATCCGGCCCCTTACCTGCCATCAGCTCCGTATTCAGCTTCTTGACCGCGTCCTCTCTTGCCTTGGCGTCTGTACCGCTTAAGCCCACCTCGTAGCGCACAAAGACATCCGGATTCTCCGTCTGGAAATGCGCAATCGCCTGCCGCACCACATCCTGCTCCCGCAGGGAGTACACCGAAACCAGATTTTCCGGCACCGTAGGCACATTGGGATCATATTGGTAAAGCGCCACCTTACCGGTGGAAAAAAGCGCCGCGAACTCGTTCTCCCCACAGGCTGTGACTCCCAGCATACTCACGGAAGGATTGCTGAAACTGGAAAGCGCTCCGTCGACGATCTGCTCCATGGCGCTGCCGCCGATCACATGGCGGTACAACCCGTCTTTGACCGCGATATAGAGAACGCCTTCCTCACCCGGCGTCACATAGAGTGTATAGTAATTAGCGGCATAATAATCATGCAGATATTTTTCCGCCAAAAAATCGGTCAGGACGCTGTCCTCCACAAATTTTTCTTCCTCTTTGTCCCAAATGACGACCCCCTCTTCGGAAGTCAAAAAGAACATATACTTTCCCTGAAACTTGATGAGATCGGGCCTCTGCTCAAGCGACACCGCTTTGGTCAGCGTTCCACCCTCCACATCTACCCTGTAGACCGTACCCGTTCTGCTCACCGTGGCGAAAAGCTCCCCCTCCGGAGAATAATAAATATTGTTGACAAAATTGTCTTCCGCCTTTACAGGCAGCGAATCGAGCGTCTGCACCGTGCCGTCCGCCTTCCCCACATGGAGTAAGGGATTAAAAGTACCTGTCTTGTCATACTCTCCATTTTTTACATAGAGTACGGCAACCGTCCCGTCAGGCGCCGCCGTCATACTGAAGATATAGTTTTCTTCCGTGAAGGCCGCCATACTGTCAATGCCCGGAATCGAAACCGCCTCCCATGTCTTTCCGCCGTCTGAGGAGATCAGCTGCCCCGTTTTCTCCTCAGGGATCAAAATACGTCCGTCCGCAAGCACTGTGATCCCGTGGGCGTTACCCACCTGTTCCGAAATGTCCACAGGCGTCTCCACATAACGCCCCATGGCAGTCGGCTCATTTTCCGCATTTTCTCCGTCTGTCCCGTTTTCGCCGCCCGCTTGTGTATCCGCCTTCTTTGCACCGCTATCCGCTGTCATTTCCGTCCCGTCTGCCGAGGACGATACGCCGCCGTTTCCGCAGCCGACGAGTATTCCCGCCAGTATCACAAGCACGAGACCCGCCGCAAAAAGCCTTTTAAATTGTTTTTTAGATTGCTTTCTATTCAAATTCATGCCTCCGTGTCATCCTTTCTCTCATGCGAAACATAGAACTTCTACTCCGCCATATAGATTTCCACCTTCGCGACGATGTTATTGACCGTCTCCTCCAGCGACTTATGTCCGGCCAGATACTGCGCGCCGCACTCAGTCACTGCGCTCTCCACCACGGGATCCTCCACATAGGGCGTCTTCACCTGACAGCAGAGGTCGTAAAGTGTCTGATATTCCTCCCTCGTCGGCACATAAATATCCATCACAAACTCTCGTCCGTCTCCGTAACTGCCGCCCACGGAGTTTGCTGGTTCACCATAGTCCACATCATAGCCCGCATTCTGGAAGACCCCCCATTGGGGACTCATCTGACTTTTCAGGGCAGTCTGATTTACCATGAAACCGTCGTAGAGAAGGCTCTGCACCTCGGTTCCCATCAAAACATCGAAGAAGCGTTCCGCCTCCTCCTGATGGGATGACGCCACAGTAAGCCCCACCAGGATCGACGGTTCAAACACGCCCTGTCTCATCCCGTCAAAGGATTTCATCGTCACATCCGCAAATCCCTCCTTGTACTTTAAGGACAGTCCGCTCCGATACCCGGCGATATTCTTTAACATCCCCATATTGAGTTCCATATCCTGCAAAAGAAAATCATCGTAATCCTGCCCCACACTGTTAAAATTCTCATACGCCCAGCTGTTCGTCAGATAATTCTCCTTCTGCCATCCCATAGATTCCTTCGCAAAATCCGAAATGCCTTCCAGGGACGCCTTATACATCCGCTCCGTCAGGGACAGGTATTCTGTAAGCGCCTCCCTGTTGATGTCCCCGGATTCTTCGATAAAGGCCGTTGCCGCAACCGGCAGAAGCCACCGCACAGCCGCCTCCTCTGAAAAGTAGCTGCACACCTTCGCCTCAGGATGCTCCGTCTTGACCTTTTCCACCGCATCCGCAAGGGAGGCATAGTCTGTAATACCCTCGATCACATTCTCTCTTCCGATCACCATGGGAACCGTAAAGGTAACCGGCATCATGTATACACTGCCCCCTTGGTTAAAGGCTTCTACAATATTGGGAAGCAGTACGGCATCCGCTGTAAGGCTTTCGATATGGGGTTTTAAGTCCTTTAAGATTCCCTTTTCCTCATAAGATTTCACGGGAAGGCCGTCCATGATAATGACATCCGGTCCCTTACCTGCCATCAATTCCGTATTTAACTTTTTGACGGCATCCTCCCGCGCCTTAGCGTCCGTGCCGCTCAAGCCCACTTCATATCTCACAAAGATATCCGGATTTGCCACCTGGAATTGAGCGATGGCCTGCCGCACGGCATCCTGCTCCTGCAGCGAATAGACCGAGACCATATTCTCCGGCACCGTGGGCACACTGGGATCATAACGATAGAGCGCCACCTTGCCGGAAAACAAAGCGGCAAATTCATTCTCCCCATATACGGTGAATCCCTGCAGACTCATAGAAGGATTGCAAAAGCTGGTCAGCGCGCCGTCGATGATCTGCTCCATGGCGCTGCCGCCTATCACATGGCGGTACATCCCGCCCTTCCCCGCTATGTAGAGCGCGCCGTCTTCTCCCGGCGCCATATACGCCGTATAGCCCCCGCCGGTAAAATACTGCCCCTTATAATTTTCCTCCATAAAATCGCTGAGTACGCTGTCCTCCACCCACTTTTCCTGCTTGCGGTCATAGATGGAAATGCCTTCGCCGGATGTGAGGAAAAACATATGATCTCCCTGCATTTTGATCAGATCCGTCCGCCACTCTGAAGACAGGGCTTTCGTCAATGTTCCGCTCTCCACATCCACCCGGTAAACCTTACCTGTACCGATCACGGTAGCGAAAAGTTCTCCCTCAGGCGAATAGTAAATATTATAGACAAAGCTGTCTTCCTCCGGCACCGGCAGCGTATCGAGCGTCTGCACCGTGCCGTCCCGCTTCGCCACATGGAGCGATGGATGAAACGTACCTGTCTCTTCAAAATCACCATTTTTCGAGTAAACCACAGCCACGGTTCCGTCCGGAGCCGCCGCCATGCTGTGAATATAGTTCTCCTCCGCAAAACTCTTTATGTTATCGATGCCCGGAATCGGAACCGTATCCCAAGTCTCCCCACCGTCCGACGAGATGAGCTGTCCCGCCCCGTCATCCAGGATCAGCAACCGTCCGTCTGCGAGCGCCGTAATGTTATGCGGGCGGGAAGAATTTTCGGAAATGTCCACCGTCGTCTCCACATAACGACCCATGGCGGCAGGCTCACTTCCTGCCCCTTCTCCGTCTGCCCCGTTTTCGCTGCCGGTCTGTGCATCCGCCTGCTTTGCCTCGCCGTCCACTGAGGCTGCTCCCGTCCCGTCTGCTGAAGGTTCTGTGCTGCTGTTTCCGCAGCCGACGAGCATCCCCATAAGCATGGCGAGCACAAGGCAGAGCGACAGCATTTTTTTGTTGCTTTTGTTTTCGCCGCTATGCTTCTTTTTATTTCGAATTTTCTTTAAAATCATATCACCGTTGATCCTTTCATAAAATCATCAAATTCTTTGTTTTCTCTAAATTCACCTATTTCGTCATCTGTATTATGTAAACTATTTGCCAACTGTGACTGCACTATTTTTTGCCTGATCAGACAAACAGCATCATCACAATACTGTCCGCGAGAAAACTCCCGTCGTCCTGCCAGCTTCCTTTACTGGTGGTCGATATGCCTTCCTGCAGATCCGCAAAGCTTCCCTCTCTGGCTGAGACATCCTCCGGATTGATGCCTCCGTTTTTTACCGTCTTAAACTCCCAGACACAATTCTGACTCATATGCACCGTGATCAGATCCTCTTCGTCCTCGTATCCCGACGTTGCGACCACCGCATAATCGGCATCTCCCTCAGACCAGACTTCTACTCTGGCAACCACAAAGAAGTCTGCTCCTATGCTCCGAACATCGCCTACAAGCTCTGCGCTCCCGGCAGACTGTGACTGCACATCCTTGGTCTGCTGATCGTTTTCGTCCGATGAGTCGTTCTGTACCGTTTTCCCTGTTGTATCGCTTTCTGTATCGTTTTTTACGTTTTCGTCCGTATCATCGCCAGTTTCAACCTTGCTCTCTCCACCCGAGATATCCTCCGGGGCAGAATCGCTATCTCCCGGCGCTGCCTCCGGATCATCCTCGTTTTCTCCTATGCTGCCGTTTTGCAATTCCTCCACATTTCCAGAAGAAAGGTGCACGGGAACCGGTTCTTCCACCTTTCCGCATCCTGCTGCCGTGATCATCACAAACATAAGACAAAGTGCAGCCGCTATATTCCAGCTGACCTTTCTCAGAATTCCATTTTTCTTTTTTATAATCTCCATTTTTTATTTTCCCTCCTAATCATATCAGTTCTTTCTCTAAAGAATCTCTAAGAATCTTTAAGGATTTCTGAAGCTGCCTTCATAAAGTTTTAAAGATTTTTTTTCGTTTTTTCTAAAGGAAGACAGAAACTAAACATAATCTTCTATGATCACCTTTGCTGCCACAAAAGTGTCTCCGTCAAAATATCCTTCCAGTTCCACGCCCATCCCCTCTTTCAAATCGGAAACCGCGGCGTTCTGCATATCGATCCCGGCACCGCCGCCCTGAATCGTCCAATGCTCCACCTTGGTGTCCTCCGTAAATTTCACCGGAATCTTTTTCGCGTCTTCCACATCCAGCAGGGTAACCATTCCTTCCTCATCCACCAGCGTAGTCTGCGCAAACGTCATGCCGTCCGCTTGTGGATTTTGCACCTTACCGCCGAGATGTTCTGTGCCCTGCGACAGCGATAACTTTGGACTCTCTTCCTGCGGCTCGTTTGATGCATCTGCGGCTGAGTCCGAGCTGTCTGCATCCTGCTCATCCTTGACTCTGCCGTCTGACTCTTTCTTTTCTGCCGCCTTTTTCTCCGCTTCCTCCTGCGTCCCGTCCACCGCCGAAACATTTTCCTGTGTCTTCTCCGGCGCTGCCTCCTTTCCTGCGCATCCCGTCATCCCCAGGAGCATTGCCAGACTGATCGCCGCAACAGCTTTCTTTTTCCCTGTTCTTCGTATCTTTTTTCTCATTTTTCTCCTCTCCGCTTTGCGTCAAAACTCTCCTACTGTGGTATAGTTTTTTACTCATGCGCACATTTACCTATGTTTCTGTTTGTCGACATTTCTGATAGTAGCATGGTTTTCTCTAAACTACCTCTAAAGATTCTTAAGATTTTCTTGCAGAAAAAAAGACCGTCGCACTAATTACTTAGTACGACAGCCCTCTTCATCTGTCTTATAAAAGATTTCTGTATCACTCAACCCTTGTCGCCAATTACCTTCCTTTTACAGAGTAAAACCAAAACCACACCCGCAAGCGCTGCCAGCACTGTTACAGAAACCCACAAAGGATATCCCTGCTGCTGTTCACGAGCTGTCTGTGCTGCAGTCTTTCCGGCTGATTCTGCCCGAAGATTGATCGCGTTTCCTTCCCATGCATCTGTTATCACAGGGGCCGCTTCCTCCCCTTCTCCCTCTGGGTAAATCAGGCCGTAACGCGCGGTATTTTCCGGTACATCAAAAATAGCGTCGCTGCTCTTATTCTCATTCTGTTCTTCCGATTCGCTCTGACCGGCTTCTTCATTCTGCCCTTCCGGCTCACCCTGCCTGACTTCTCCGGCCTGCTCATCTTCAGACGGAACTTCCGTATTCTCCTGCTTTTCTTCCGAATTTTCCGTCTCATCCTGTATGACGATAGCATCTTCTTCTATGGAATACATGGTTATTGTTGTTCCGTCCGGTGCCACTGTAACTGTAAATCTCTTGTTGCATGTAGTACAAATATAAATATTTTTGTTCTCATGTTCAAGCGTGTGGCCTTTGGCAGGGATGGCTGGAGCACTTGGAATTACCGTTGTGCCTGCCTCATCACCGAATAACTTATGACATACTTCACACTCCCAATATTCCTCATTTCCTTCGGTTTCGCATTGCGCAGGCACTTTCGGAAAGTGCTTTAAGGTATGGTCTATCACAATCTGCTTCGTTTTGATATCATCATACGTATTTCCTTCAAATGTCACCGTCGCCCTGAATTTAGCCTCTCCGGGTGTACCGCAGGTCGATCCCGTGGGTATATCTTTTGTAACAGTGGCCTGTTCAGACACTTCCTTTCCGCAGACCGCGCAGATAAACGTTGCAGCAGCTTGACTATAATCTGGTGACCATATCCACTCCTTCGGCTTACCGAAGTTGTGCGTCCCTATAGGCAGCGAAGTCTTTTTTTCATCTGCATATTCTCTGCCTCCAAACGTAACAACCGCCGTATACTTAACCTCACCCTCCGCTACGCATGTGGATTCTTTCCTTTCCGACGCAGGTGTGGTATCTTTCGTTTCGGAATAGCCGCACACCTTACAGGTAAACGTTGCCGACGCCGTGGAAAAATTTGCCGCCCATTTCCATACCGGCTCTCCGTAACTATGCGGAGTCGGCTGACCACTTACAGATTTCGTATCTTTGTAAATCTCGCCGTTAAATGACACAACCGCCGTATAAACCGTATTCCCCGCTGTTGTACAGTTTGCATTCGTTTCAGATGAAACCGTTCCCTCTTTTTTCTCTGTCGTTCCGCAACCGTTACCGCAGGTGAAACTAGCCGTAGCAACAGGAGGATTATTGCCCATGTTCCAATCCCACGTCGCTTTTCCATATAAATGCCCCTTCGCAGGAATTTCAACTTTCTCTCTGGGAATCTCAATCTTTCCCGCCTGATCCTCAAAATAGTTCCCGCAGGCAGGACAGTTCCAGCACGCCTGACTAATTCCCGGTTCAGTACATGTTTCAGACGTTTTCGCTTTCGGCACAAGCGTCCGGTGCGCGGTTTTCTCCAGTTTCTCTGTTTTCTGATCCGTGTAGATCTCTCCGTCCTTGACGACGGAAGCCGTATAAACGATCTTCCCTTCTTTTGCACAGGTAGCTTCCGTGATCTTTTCCGAAATGGAAGCTGTCAAATTCCACTTCTCTCCGCAGTCCTGACAGGTAAGGATTGCTTTGGCGGCATCATATTCCTGCCACACCCATTCAGGTTTTGCATAAACATGCTCTTTTCTATTTTCCTCTTCCTTGTTTTCGTAATGATTTTCTTCCGCAGAAACATTATTTGTCGATGCCTGTTCTCTGTTCTTTTCGTTTGTATAGGCAACGATCATTTCATCTGCTCTGCCGTCCGCTTTCGGCCGCCGCACCTGATATACTACTTTTCCGCCAAAAGCCGGAAAGCCCGCGCCGCAGGTCTGATGCCAGATAACGTTCTCAATTCTCCCGTCGTTCAGAAGCCAGCAGACCTCACCCGACGCAAACTGCTCCTGCGTCATTGCAACGCCGTAATTTCCTTTTTCCTCACCCGTGATCAGATAATAACAGTTCAGAAAAGAACTTTGGGAATGATTATACCCACAGATACTTCCGATATATTTCCTTCCTCCATTAGAAACCGCGCCTGTATTGAAGCAGTTGGAAACCGACGCCCTGTTATAACCGCAAATACCGCCTATACTTGTGCGCTTCCCGTTTATCGATCCCATATTGTAGCAGTCGGCCGTCGTGTTTTTATTATAGCCGCAGATGCCGCCCACATATTTTCTTCCGCTTACTGCGCCCATATTATAGCAGATGCTGACATTCCCGCCGACATCGTTATAACCGCAAACACCACCCGTATAATCGTTCCCTTTCACAGATGCAGTATTATAGCAGCCTGTTATGGTTCCAATATTAAAGCCGCACACGCCGCCTGTATAACTGCCTCCTGCAACGTCTGCGTTCGCTACTCCCAGATTTTTAATTACGCCGGCATTATAACCGAACAGACCTGCATAAGAAGAATTCGACCGGTGGCAGTACAGGCCGTATATAGCAAAGGCGTCACCGTCAAAAACTCCGGTATAAGGATTCAGGCTCGTTCCGATCGGCGTCCAGGAATTGCTATCTGCACCGTATACACCGGATAGATCAATATCACACGTAAGTACCGCACATAAGCCCGTGTCAGGCGCACCATTGACACCGTTTACCATATCGGCAAAAGCGCAAAACTGCTCCGCATTTTTAATCCGATAGGGCGCTGTTTCCGTGCCGGCTCCCTCCATCATCGAAGGTCCGCCTGCCGTCTCCTCAGCCGACGGTTGCTGCACTGTTTCCTGAATCGGCAGTGATGTCTCCTGCATCTTCGCCGCCATTACCGTATCCGGCGTCAATAGGAATAACGTACAGACAGCCAGAATAAGTCCCCAGATTTTTTTACACATCCTTCAAAACCTCCATAAACTATTTCTTCTTATGGTTTACTATAACTATTTTAAAATTTTATTGATCAATGCCTGTAATACATCAATATCAACGGGCTTGGTGAAATGCTCGTTCATTCCCGACTGTAATGATCTCTGCCTGTCCTCCTCCATCGCGTCAGAGGAAAGCGCTATGATCGGTATTTTAGAAACAGCTTCGTTTTCCAGTCTGCGAATTGCCGCCGTCGTCTCGTAACCATCCATTCCCGGCATCTCGATATCCATCAGCACCAGTGCATATCTGCCGGGTTCAGAATCTTTCAGGCGCTCGTAAGCGCTCACACCGTCACAGACTGTCTCGACCCGATAGCCCAGATTTTTGAGAAGCTCCGCCTCCATATCCCTATTTATGCCATTGTCCTCCACCAGAAGAATACATCCCTTAGCGCCCACTTCTGTTGACGGGTTAATCGGTATATCCTCCTGGTCCATAAAGGAAGCATTCATAGGATATTTAATAGGAATACGCACTGTAAAGGTGCTTCCTTCTCCGACTTTGCTCTCCACACTAACGGTGCCTCCCATGGTCTCTGCGTAGCTTCTCACCACCGCGAGTCCGGCTCCCGGCATCCCGTTATACACAGCGTTCTTTTCCTGTCTGGCAGGCTGAAAGATTTCCTCCAGCCGATCCTCCGCAATTCCGCAGCCGGTATCTGAAATGACAAACTGAAACAGTCCACGGCCTCTCATATCACTCTTACTTTCCTTGACCGTAAGGCTCACCCGGCCCCCGGAAGGCGTATACTTGACCGCATTGTCAAGAAGCTGGTTTAATATCTCGCGCAGCCTGATGTAATCTACCTCCACCGAGAAGTGAAAAATCTCCGTCTTGTCCAGACTGAACTCTATATTTTTTGCCTTGATCGGTCGTTCTGCGTTTTTCGCAACTTCCTTTAAAAGCTCTCCCAGATGATATTCCCTCTCTGTCAGCTCCGCTCTGGAAGGTTCATTCAGGTTATCTCTCAAAAATTCATTGAAGACTGCCAGAAGCTCCTCCCCTGAATAATTGATCTTCTCAATGCACTCTCCTACCTTTCCCGGGTCTCCCACACATCCCTTTAATAATTCCGCATAACCGATGATCGCATTTAACGGTGTCCTGATGTCATGGGACATATTTGCAAAAAAGGTATTTCTCGTAAGGCGTTCCGTCTCCGCCTGTCGAAGCGCTGATTTTAAGAGGGACTGTCTCTCCACCTGCTCAGTGATGTCCCTCGACACCGAGAGGGCGATCACATCGCCCGTATGCTCGTTTTTTTCCAAAAAGAAGGTGTAATGGCTCAGCCTTCTTCCCCCGTACAGATCCGCAACCCAGCCGTCGTAGACCTGTTCACGCTCCCCCTCTTCATAACAGTGGACCAGACGCGCAATATCAAAAAAGCGATGATATTCCTCCTGCTCATCGGCCTCCGTAAAATCCGCCCAAAACGCCGCAAAGTCAGAGTATTTCTCAAAGGGTTTTAGCCCCATAAAAGTAAAGAGACTCTCTACTTTCCCCTCCGTATTCAACACAGACGCCGAGATGATCTCATCCCTTGTCAGATTGATCTCCACAAAGCAGACCGCTTCATAGAGGAGCGCTCTCTTATAATACACCTCCCGCAGCTGCGCGCTATAAAGCGCCTCGTTCACACGTTCGAGCTCCGCCATCCGTTTCTGAATGCGCTCCGTTGCATCCTCGATAAAGACATAAAAGAGATCTCCGTACGCCTGTGTACGAATAAAGTGCCCGTAATCTTCCACCCAGCGCACCGTGTCGTCTTTTCGGACGATCCGATACTCCACATAATCGAGGTCATCTCCGCCATGTGCGATCTGCGCTTTGATACTCTCCTCAACCCTGTCGATATCTGCCGGATGGACGATTCCCTTAAAAGTATAACCTGTCAGCTGCTTAAACTCCTCCAGCGTATCACAACCGAAGATTCGCAGCATAGCGCCGTTGGTATGGATCAGTTCCTCCTCACCGTCCGCATGATAAATAAAAAAGCCGCCGGGCATTCCCTCCGAAATCTGTTCAATAACGGGCAATGTCTGTTCATCAAACTTTATTGTAAATTCAGCTTTATCTCTCACGGTATCTCCTTAATATTACACAGTGTACGTTCGCAAATATTATACAATTTAATCTCAAAAAAGAAAAGAGCTTAGAGATTTTTTAAAGAATTATATGGTAAAATCAATAAAGAAGATGTTAAGATAAAAAATATATTTTCAAGCGCGCAAACGACAGCGCAAAAATGAGGGTAATTATGCGAATATTGCTTGCAGAAGACGATGAAAAACTGAATGAGACACTGGTTTATGGTCTGACACAGGCCGGCTTTATTGTGGATGCCTGTTTTAATGGAGAGGATGCCCTCTTCTACGGGGAGCAGAATATCTATGACGTCATTCTTTTGGACCGCATGCTGCCCAGTATGCAGGGAACCGATGTGCTCACATCTCTCCGGCGGAAAAATATCACCACTCCGGTGATTCTGATCACCGCCCTCGGCACCCTCTCAGACAAGGTTGAGGGGCTGGATCTGGGTGCAGACGATTATCTGGTCAAGCCCTTTGCGCTGGAGGAGCTGCTGGCACGGATCCGCTGTATGTCCCGACGGCCGCGGCGCATCATAGATGAGGAAACCCTTTCCATGGCTGATCTTTCCTGGTTTCCTGCAGAGTGCCGCCTGACAGGTCCTTCGGGAAGCTGTACGCTTTCCAAACGGGAAGCCGCGCTCTTTGAAACTTTCCTGAAAAGCGGAGGCGCTACCCTTTCCAGAAATCTTCTGCTCCTGAAGGTCTGGGGACCTGACAGCGATGTAGAGGAAGGAAATCTTGATAATTATATCCATTTTCTGCGAAGACGCCTGAAGACAGTGGGAAGCAGTCTCACTCTCAAAACCGTCCGTGGCGTGGGTTACTCCATGACGAAACCTTTGTAGACTTTCTGAATTGTGAGGTCTATTGATCCGCGCAGACACGGATGCTTCATCCACCTACGGATTTACGCAGCAAACAGCACAGAAATGAGGTAACTATGTTTCGAAAAGTACATCTGTATCTGACGGCGCTCTGTGCCGGCATTACCACCGCCATCATGATCGTGATGTCCCTGCTCTATCTGTATCTCTCCGAAAAAGAGCTGTACGAAAACCAGTTTCGCTCCTTTCAGAACGATATCAATACCATCGCTACAAGTCTGGAACAGCAGTCCGTGATCTCTATGGAATGGCTCTCCAAGATGGAAGCCCGGGGCGGCTATACTTTCTATGCTTTAGACAACGGCATTCCGTTTCTGTACAATCGTCTTACTGATCTGACCAAGGATTCCGAAATGCGCAGTCTGCTGGATTCCTGCCTGGAGATCTACACAAACGATTATAAGGATTCCTCGGCAGAAGAGAACCTAAACAACGGCAATCTCTACAATACCTGCATTCACTCGGAATTTTCGTTTCAACCTGCAGGCGGGGTGCACGAATATAACATAAGCGTCATTGAGCTGAACCGGGGAAATTCCTCCCTGCAGATACTGGTGCTCTCCTCTCTGGATTCCCTGAAAAATCAGATCACACGTCAGAGAGTACGTTTTTTACTGATCGATGCGGCCGCCATCCTTCTTCTGACCCTCTTTTCCTTTTTCTTTACCGGAAGACTTCTGCAGCCCGTCATCGAAAGTCGAAAAAAACAGACGGCATTCGTGGCTGCCGCCTCCCATGAACTGCGCACGCCCCTAGCAGTTATTCTCTCTGCTGCCGAGTGCTGTCGTGACGCCGAGGAAGAACGGCGGGTTCGTTTTCTGGACACCATTAAGCAGGAAGGGAATGTCTTGACTTCTTTAGTAAACGACATGCTCACCCTGAGTGCTTCGGACAACCAGAGCTTCTCATACCACCCAGCCCCCGTGGAGCTGGATACCCTGCTCATCAACACCTACGAGGCTTTCGAGCCGCTTGCCGCCGAAAAGAAACTTTCTCTCACCATCACTCTGCCGGAAGATTCCCTGCCGCCCTGTCGGGCTGACGCCGAGCGCATCTTCCAGCTCCTCTCGATCCTGCTTCACAACGCTATAAGCTACACGCCGGAGGGCGGGCGTATCGAGCTGGCTCTCTCCCATAAAAAGAACCGGTTTTACCTCACCGTCTCGGATACCGGCATCGGCATCGCACCGGAAGACAGAAAGAAGATCTTTGACCGCTTCTACCGGGCAGAAAAATCCCGAAGCACCAAAGGGCACTTCGGGCTTGGTCTGTCTATTGCTGCAGAAATCGTCAAGTTCCACCACGGCTCCATCAACGTGACGGACCGCTCCGGCGGAGGATGCGTGTTTACGGTAATGCTGCCGTAACCTCATCCACAGTGCCCACTCGAAAAACCTTCGGTTTACTTTCTGACACTGCTCATTGCTTTCCTGTTCATCAGAGCACTCGGTATCTTGAAGAACACATAATTCTGAGCAAGCTCCGTGGCGGCCTCCGAAAGGACATCGGGATTTACGCCAAGCTCCACCTTTTCTCCCGTAGCGCGTTCCAGAGCGCTCTGCCTCAGCATTGCGCTGCTTACTTCCCGTCTGTGCAAAGCGATCGTCTCCTGATATTCCCTCTCATTCTCATGCTTATACCATGCTTTCTGCGCCAGATCCATGTACATCTTGTGACGTTCGGCACGCTTCTCCCAAAAACTTTTCTGTTTCTTTTTATTCGCGGAATCTGTATGTTTGCCGCCGTTGCGGAATCCCATTTGGAAGCTTTCTCCCCTATATTCCTCCTTTATTGCCCCGAAATAATGCACCCGGTAACTGCCTCCCGCATAGGCACTCCACGGATTGTAATAGGCAAAATCCTTTCGCAGCGTATCAAGTACCCACTTCTCATAGGCAGGATCCGCCTGCATGGCTGCAAAACCCTCCTCGGAGATGTTGACGGATACCGCATCCCATTTCTGGGAAGAGCTCATCGGTATTCCTGCAATTTTCTGATAAATATACATCTTGTATTCGTCTCTGGACATGGCGCGCACAGCCTGCTCGTTCCGCTCTCCCACCTGAGAGACACCGCCCGCCGCCTGCTGCCCCTTCCCGTCCAGTTTATCCTGCACTGTCCCCGCGAAGCTGTTCGACGCTTTTTCCGTCGTTCTGCTGCCCGCATTTTTTTTCATATACTCTAAAGCCTCCGCGTAAAACCGCGTCGTCGGCGTAAATAGAAATCCGCTCATAGACTTGCCCCTTTTCCGGTAAGAACTCTGCTTCTTTCGTTAATAATAACTTCTATATTAGGAATACGAATCAGAGGGGCAAAAAGTTTCACCATGTAAGCCTTAACCGATACATCCAGTATAATTTCCCCTTTTTCCGTTTCAGAGCATACAACAGTTCTTCTCTCTCTTTTAGCACTTTAACGAAAATGTCCTCGTCTACGATTAAAGTCCCATATCGCACATCCTCATAGGTTTTTATAAATTCAACCGGCATTTTGCCTGTTTCTTCACTGCCAACACAGATACGCTCCAAAAACTCCTGCCAGGTTTCCGCTTCTCCCCTCCTGATACCCAGCATTTCCAAAATCCGGAGATTACGCTGTACTGCCGCCTGATACCTTTGCCTTAAATCCCAGGCTTTTTCGCGCCTCTTTTCCCATAAATAATTCATGATAAAGAGCAGTAAAAACCCGAAAAGCATAAGCAGGAAAATAAAAACTAACCTAACCATCCATTTTCCTATGCCATGCCCTGATGCAGAATCCTCCTCCTGAATGTTTTCCGGTTCTTCCGGCGTTTCCACCTCTTCTTCCGATTTCTTCTGCACTTCTGCTATGTTCTGCCCTCTTGATCCTTCGTCCGTTTCCTCCTTGCGCACACAATAATGATATACACCGTATCCGGGTGTCGGTTCAAAGGGTATCCATCCTTTTCCTTCTATATAGATTTCCGGCCATGCATGAGCCATATCAGAATAGACCACCGTTTCTTTCTCTTTTTTTATCGGTACGCAAAATCCCTGTACATATCTGGCAGGAAACCCTTCCGCCCGGGCCAGCAATACAAATGCCGTTGCATAATGGGTACAATACCCTTTCCGGCTTTCCAGAAGGAAAAAATCCAGAAAGCTTCTTTCATCTACCACCTGGTCCGGCAATGCCCCCGGATTTTTATTGTATTCCATCGCCGCCAGAGAAGATTCTATTCTCTGCAGCTTTTCCTCAGCAGTTTCTGCCCCTGCAGTATGCTTCAAAAGCCAGTTCTGCACCTCCGGGCTTATCTCCGTTTTTTGTGCATACTTTTCTTTTATCCCTTCTCTATACGCGTACAGCTCTTCCAAGCCGATCAAGTCACGCGTATACCGCTGCGCATCCTTTTCCCATTCATCTGCTGCCGTTTCCTCATTCCATCGGAGGAAATCTGTAATCTCTTCCCTGCTCATGGAAAGCTGGTTGAATTTGAGAGAGTAATGCGTTCCAAATCCGGCATTCCTGCCAAATAATACATTTTCGCCTCTTACATGATAGTCGAAATTCTCCCCTGCTATCCCCCATGCTTTGGACGGTGCCAGAAGATAATCTGTATGAATATACTGATAGGTCATTTTAAGTTGATTGGTTCTCAGATATTTCCATTTGTCATCTTTGGCATACCTGCTTACCGCATAGGACGTTTCAAGCACATCCATCAGCCTGTTATCCTGCTCTTCCCCGCCCCGGCTTTGCCAGTCATGCCCGTCAAATGAGTCAAAAATTTTTCCGGTAAGGTAAAGGGCTGTCCCCTCATCATATCCGATCCATATTTTTAGCAGCTCCCTGTTTTCACTTTGCATACCGGCAAAGAGACTTCCATTCTCGGAAAAACCACTCATTGCCGAATTCAAATCCTCCTGCCCGATATGAAACAGGTTTTCCGTGTATGTTGTCAGTTTTTCACTGGTCCTTTGGTACAAAGCTTTCGCCCAATGCCAGTCATAAGGCTTTTCTATGACCGGAAGCATCAGTAGGATACACAAATAGACAGCAAGAAAGGGCAGAATGCCAAGCAAAAACAGATACGAATTTTTTCCTTTCACCTTTTCCCATTTGCGCTGCACCCAATCCCCCAGGACGATCACGGTGAAAAGCATGGTAAATGCAGTTCCGGCCTTACCGCCCTGCCATCCCCAAAACAGCATAGCTGCCATCCGACAGGTCAGAACCAATACTGCCACCGGCTTTATTGCAAAATATTTTTCCATAAGCAGATATAAGAGACAGCCCGCACAAGCCACGAAAATCACCCATGCATATTCCGCGTAAAGCGTTTCCCCGGCAACTGCCTTCTCTGCTTCCAGAGGAAAATACCAAATTCTCCTAAAAAAAGACAGCCATTTTGAAGTTGAGCCAAAGAACATGCATAGAATGATCACAAACGCAAAAAGCCCCGCTAACTGCAGCCGTATCCTGCCATTTACGGTCTGGAATAGCAATAAAGCAATCAGCGCGGCATACAAAACAACTATATGTCTCCATGTCACAACAGAAATTCCCAAAAACACAGAAAAATTCAGAAATATCGCAGACAAAAAAGCGCCTGCATAGAATAAGCGAAACAGGAAAAGGAGAATCGTATTTTTGATGTCTTTCATCACAATGCCTCCCCTAGTTCTCCTTCAGGTGCAACAGCAATCACTCTTCTGTTCGGACTGTTCATCATACAGAATTCCTCTATAGTTTCATTTGTTATGATATAAGCAACTACCACTAATCCATTTTCACTCAATTGAAAAATTTCTTTCATGATATCACTGTCTATCTCCTGCAAGATCATAAACAAGATCCATTTATCCATTAACCGGCCGCTGTCAGCGACCTCTCTGATCTGATGGTGTAACATAGTATCATCTTGAAAATGCGTATCTGACATTTCTGTATAAAAGGCCTCGAACCTCCCCACATCATACACCTCACTCTGTCTGAATTCCCCCTGGTAATAAAAGGTTGAGGTGGGGATATTTCTACCAATGAGAAAATAGGTCAGTGCAAGCACCGTTTCCAATATCCGGTTTTCGATCGGCAGATAGATTGGTTCTTTACGGCTGGTCCGCCGGGTATCAAAAAAGAGGGCGGCTCCCTGCCGTTCCTGTCCCGTCAGCTTACGGCTCATCAGTTTCCGTTCCCGCGCCGTGACCTTCCAATGAATTTGTTTCAGCGCATCCCCCGGCATGTATTCCCTGGTGATCACATCCGGTTCCGCCATCATCCTTTGCGCTTCTCTTGTCATTTTTGTACTGATATCACCGATATTTTTCAGTTCATCCAGCCTGACCAGTTTTGGAGCTGCAATAATCTTTTTCGTCTCTCTGACGGCACATTTCAAGCTGAAAATCCCCAAAAAGTCGTAAATCTCCACTGCCCTGATCCCTACCTCATATTCTCCCCTGTACTTGCAGACAAAAGAAGTCTCATATCGATACTTTTCACGCGGAAGCAGTTCATATGTAATCTTCTCCGGCAGTTTTTCAATATAAGAGAAATCGGAAAAAAAGAAAATCTTTATCCCGGAAAAGGCAAACCAATCCTCGTTTTGCAGCACAAAATAATAGGGTACTGACTGTCCGCATACAATATTCCTGCTTCCGATCTCCTGATAAATCTTGTATCTGAAAAGCACACAAAAAATATAAAGGAAAGAAATGACCGGAATCAATGTTATTCCAAAAAATATCCCATAGCTCACCGCCCCGCCATAAAAACTGATCATAATAAGCGATAAGATCCAACAGATTCCCAAACTAATTCTGCGTATTTTCATATCAGCCTGTTCCTTTTCAAATAGATCATACGGGTATCCTTGCTTTCAGGATCAGGCTTTTTAAAACCTCTGCCCCCTTCTCCTTCCTTATCTTTGCCTCTGAAGAAAGGGTAAGCCTGTGTAAAAGGACCTACATAGCCACTGCTTTTACATCATCCGGTTTTACATAATCCCTGCCTTCCAGAAAAGCCTTTGCCTGTGACGCCTTAACCAGAGCAAGCATTGCCCGCGGACTTGCGCCGACTTCAAAACGGCTTTCCTGCCTTGTCTGTTCGATCATGTCCTCTATATACGCAATAACAGACTCTTCCACATGGATTTTGCTTACCGTTTTTTTCATCTCTTCAATACACCTGCCATCGCATACGGGTTGAATTTTTTCAGCCGTTTCCCCGTCCAAAAGCTGGCTGACCATTTTGATCGCCTGCTTCCTGTCCGGATAGCCAATAGACAATTTCATCATAAAACGATCCATCTGTGCCTCCGGCAAAGGGTAGGTACCAATATACTCCACGGGATTTTGCGTTGCGATCACCATAAAAGGCTGTTCCAGTTGATAGATCACCCCATCTACCGTCACCTGATTTTCCGACATCGCTTCCAGTAAACTTGCCTGAGTTTTGGGGGATGTCCTGTTGATCTCATCCGCCAGCACAATCTGATTCATCACAGCCCCCTTTTTGTATTCAAATTCTCCGGTCTTCATATTGTATATAGAAGTTCCGACTACATCTCCCGGCAAAGTATCCGGCGTAAACTGGATTCTGCCAAAACTGCATTCCAGGGTATGGGCAAAGCATTTTGCCAGCGTAGTTTTCCCCACCCCCGGCACATCTTCCAGCAATACATGACCGCCTGTCAACAGGCAGATCAGTACATCTCGTACTACTTCCTGCTTTCCGATAAAAACATGATTTATCATCTCTTCAATTTTTTTTACAGTTTCAAATTGTTCCATAATCCCTCTCCCAATCCATGAACTTTTCCTGCATTTTAAAAACTCATTTGCATTTGTCACGAAACATACTGCAACAATCTTTCCTATATTTTCAATTATACAAAATTCCTGCTGATTATAAAAGGCTTTGTAAAAAGTGAGCAAACCGCGTTTTTTCCTTGAAACTTCAAGCTGTTTGTGTATAATAGAAGGAGTTACTGTAAAACTTCAAAAATATAGAAAAACAGAGGGTTTTAACATGATACAGGCAAACAATGTAACTTTACGCGTAGGAAAGAAAGCACTCTTCGAGGACGTTAACATCAAGTTCACCGAGGGAAACTGCTACGGATTGATCGGCGCCAACGGCGCTGGAAAATCCACTTTCCTGAAAATTCTCTCCGGCGTGCTGGAGACCACAAACGGCGATGTGTCGATCACACCCGGCCAGCGGCTCTCCGTTCTGGAGCAGGATCACTTCAAATATGACGCTTATCCTGTCATGGATACGGTCATCATGGGCAATGAGCGGCTCTACCAGATCATGAAGGAAAAGGATGCCATCTACGCCAAGGAGGATTTCTCCGATGAGGACGGCATCCGCGCAAGCGAATTGGAGGCGGAGTTTGCAGAGATGGACGGCTGGGATGCAGAATCAAATGCCGCCATGCTCTTAAACGGTCTTGGTGTCGATACCGATCTCCACTACAGTCAGATGGCTGACTTAAACGGTAACGAAAAGGTCAAAGTGCTTCTCGCCAAGGCGCTCTTCGGAAACCCTGATATCCTGCTTCTGGACGAGCCTACCAACCATCTGGATCTGGACGCCATCGCATGGCTGGAAGAATTCCTGATCAACTTTGAGAACACCGTGATCGTGGTCTCCCACGACCGCTATTTCCTGAACAAGGTCTGCACCCACACGGCTGACATCGACTACGGCAAGATCCAGCTCTATGCGGGCAACTATGATTTCTGGTACGAGTCCAGCCAGCTGATCATCAAGCAGCGCAAGGAAGCAAATAAAAAGAAGGAGGAGCAGATCAAGGAGCTGCAGGAATTTATCTCCCGCTTCTCCGCCAACGCAAGTAAATCCAAGCAGGCAACCTCCAGAAAGCGTGCGCTGGAAAAGATCGAACTGGACGACATCCGTCCCTCCAGCCGCAAATATCCCTACATTGATTTCAGACCCGAACGCGAGATCGGCAACGAAGTGCTCACCGTGGAGGGCTTAAGCAAGACCATAAACGGAGAAAAGGTGTTGGACAACATCTCCTTCATCGTCGGCCACGACGACAAGATTGCCCTGGTGGGCGGCAACGAGCTGGCAAAGACCACACTGTTCCAGATCCTGATGGGAGAAATGGAGCCGGACGAGGGCACCTACAAGTGGGGTGTAACCACCTCTCAGGCCTATTTCCCGAAGGATTCCACCGAGGAGTTTAACAACGACTACACCATCACCGACTGGCTCATGGGCTATTCCCCTGTCAAGGATGTGACCTATGTACGCGGCTTCTTAGGCCGTATGCTCTTTGCGGG
This sequence comes from Lachnospiraceae bacterium, assembly GCA_029067085.1. Lineage (GTDB taxonomy): Bacteria > Bacillota > Clostridia > Lachnospirales > Lachnospiraceae > UBA3282. The sequence continues at coordinate 50,154 of JAIEFE010000025.1, forward strand.
TGAGGACGGCGTCAAGAAGGTCAAAGTGTTGTCCGGCGGAGAGAAGGTACGCTGTCTCCTCTCTAAAATGATGATCAGCGGCGCCAACTGTCTGCTCTTTGACGAGCCTACCAACCATCTGGACATGGAGGCCATTACCGCCTTAAATGAGGGCATGAAGAAATTCAAAGGCGTGGAAATCTTTTCCTGCCACGACCATCAGGTGGTACAGACCACGGCCAACCGCATTATGGAGATCCTTCCGGACGGCACACTGATCGACAAGATCACCACCTATGACGAATATCTGGAGAGCGACGAAATGGCGAGAAAGCGTACCGTCTACACCAGCACGGCCAGTCAGGAAGAGGACGACTGAGCATGAGAGCTATTGACCTGCACACGCACACCTGCAAATCAGACGGCAGCTACACTCCTGCTGAGCTTGTGGACTACGCCATCGAAAAGGGACTCTCCGCCGTGGCTATCACAGACCACGACACCATAGAGGGGCTGGACGAGGCACTCTCCCATGCAGAGGCCTTGAAGGAAAAAGACCTGCCCTCCATCGAAGTGATACCGGGCATTGAATTTTCCACAAAATACGGGGAACAGGATGTGCATGTGGTGGGTCTCTACATTGCCTACGACAGCCCTGTCTTTCAGGATGCTCTGGCAGGTTTCGTGGACTCCCGCACAAACCGCAACAGAAAAATGTGCGAGAATCTCCGAGGCGCCGGCATCGACATCACCTACGAGAAGCTGCAGGCGCGATACCCCGACTCTGTCATCACCAGAGCCCACTACGCTTCCTATCTGCTGGATGAGGGGTATGTCAAAAGCCGTCAGGACGCCTTTGCCATGTATCTGGGCGACCACACGAAATACTTTGTCCCCCGGGAAAAGGTGACGCCCGAACAGGCAGTCAAACTGATCCTCCACGCAGGCGGCATCCCCATTCTGGCTCACCCGCCCCTCTATCACATGGGAAACGACAGACTGGATGCTCTGACCGCACGGCTGACAGCGGAGGGACTGATGGGCATCGAGGCCTTTTACAGCACCTACAGCAATCAGGATATCCGCGATATGCAGCGGCTGGCGGCAAAATACGATCTACTCCTAAGCGGCGGCTCGGACTTCCACGGCGCAAACAAACCGGGGCTGGACTTAGGCAGCGGCTACGGAAAACTGTTCGTTCCGGAAGAGGTGCTTACGAAAATGAAAGAACGCCTTGCAAACATAAACCAACGTATGTTATTTCACAAAGGAACCTCCAAATGAAACTTCTCTTCACCGATCTGGACGATACGCTCCTAAACAATCAAAGTCAGGTCTCTCCCGGCACAAAGGTCTTTCTGGACGAGTTTTTAGCCGCGGGAAACCGTCTGGTGCTCTCCTCCGGCCGCCCGATCATGAGCGTCATGGAGGTGAAGGAAGCCGCAGGCTTACACCAGCCGGGCATTTTTTTAAGCGGTTCCAACGGCACTCGGATCTACGACTGCGACAGGCAGTGCACCATCCTGAAAAGGGGACTCCCGCTCTCCTATGTCTCCTATCTGCAGGAGCAGGCGAAAGCCCTCTCCCTTCATATCCAGACCTACCGGGAAAAGGACGGCGAAGAGGACGCCATCATCTCCCCTGCAGACGACGAAGAGGTTCACTATTACAGGCAAAAGATCCACCTTTCTCTGAAATTTTCGGAGAATCTGGCGAACGCCTTGGATGATGAGCCTTGCAAGATGTTGGCTATAAGTTTACATAACTTTAACAAACTGGAGACCTTCCGCAAGAATATCGCAGACTGGGCAGAAAATAAGGTCCGCACCATCTATTCCAGTGACAAATATCTGGAGGTCATTCCCTGGGATGCGGGCAAGGGCAGCTCCCTGCTTTTTCTCTGCGATCACCTGGGTGTCCCCGTCTCTGACACCTACGCCGCTGGGGATGCGGAAAACGACATCTCCATGCTGGAAGCCGCAGGCTGCGGAATCGCCATGAAAAACGCCACGGACAAGGTAAAAGCCCACGCTGACGTCGTCACGGATCTGGACAACGATCAGGATGGGCTCGCTGATATGATGCGTAAATTGTTGAATTAAGCTTCTATTATTAGGTATCTGCCGTCTCCCACGTCGAATACTTCCTCCGCTTCCAGGATTTCTTCCTCGTCGGCACCCTCCAGATCGACGCCCTCCTCCTCAAAGAACTCCCATACCTCTTTCACGGAATTTACCACGACAGCCATGCATTCCTCCAGAAAATTCTCTGCTTCCTCATAGCTTTCAGCCACCTTTTCCGGATAGAGCTGCAGCTGATTATCCAGAAAACACTGCACTACCGCCTCATCAAACATAAGCGCTTCCCCCTTCTTTTTTATATAGTTTACATAACTTTATTATTTCCAATCACAAACCCTGTCTCAGGCACTCACAAAAGCCCGCGCTTCTTAAGTTCCTGACTTAGCCGCCCCACCGGGAGGCCGACCACATTGTTATAATCTCCGCAAATTCCCTGAATATGCGCTGCGCAAAGCCCCTGAATGGCATACGCGCCCGCCTTATCCATAGGTTCCCCGCTGTCCACATAAGTTTTGATCTCTTCATCGGTCATCGAATACATGGTCACATCCGTGCACTCGGAAAATGTGGCATACATGGGGGACATGTCTTTATATTTCCAGGCGATGGTCACGCCCGTGTAGACCTGATGGCTGCCGCCCTGCAGATCCTTGAGCATACGCGCCGCATCCGCCTTGTCCGCCGGCTTCCCCAGTATCTTTCCCCAGACGGAGACTACGGTATCTGCGCCGATCACAACAAAATCTTCCCTGCCTTCCGCGGACAATCTCCCACAGACATCCACCGCCTTTTGATAAGACAGTTCCTCCACCACCTCGTCCGGCTTCTCCTTCGTGACCTTTTCCTCGACGTCGCTCGGAATTACCTTGAAAGATATCCCCACCTGCCGCAGCAGTTCCTTTCGCCTCGGCGAAGCCGAAGCCAAGTATATTTTCATAATTTCAGTCCGTCCTCCTTCCGAGTTTGAGGTAAAAACACAAACTCGCAATGAAAATCAGTATGATCTGAATCAGTCATCGTGGTGTGTCTTCGGTACAAACACTCTCTTATGCACCGTCCCGGTCTTTACTTTCGCAGCCTCTTTGGCCTCCCCACAGAAGGAAAGCTGCGCACTGTACAGCTCCTTCCCCCGCCTGTCGACCTTGCTGTAGCTGCCGTCCGGCTGTAAGACGTGCGCCTTCACCGTATCCTTGAGCTGGCTCTGTAAAATGTGCCACAGCTTTTCCTGCAGGACCGGTTTTTCAATGGGAAAGAGAATCTCCACCCTGCGCTCTAAGTTTCTCGGCATCCAGTCCGCGCTCGCGCAGTAATACTCCGGCGTGCCGTCGTTTTCAAAGTAAAAGATTCTGGCATGCTCCAGGAAATTCCCCACGATGGAGCGCACGGTGATGTTGTCGCCGGCGCCGGGCACACCCACGCGCAGACAGCAGATCCCGCGAATGATGAGATCTATCTTCACGCCGGCCGCAGCGGCTTCGTAGAGGGCTTCGATCACCTCTTTGTCGCAGAGGGCGTTCATCTTTGCGATGATCCGCGCCGGCCTCCCCGCCTCCGCATACTCCTGTTCCCTCTGGATCAGACGGATAAAACGGTCTTTCAGCCAGTAAGGCGCAAGAGAGAGCCTGTTCCAGCTTCTGGGCTCCGAATACCCCGACAGCATATTGAATACTGCAGTGGCATCCTCTCCTATCATCTCTGAACAGGTAAAGTAGCCTACATCCGTGTAAAGCTTGGCCGTGGAATCATTGTAATTTCCCGTCCCCAGATGGACATAGCGGCGGATACCGTTCTCCTCTCTTCTAACAACAAGTGTTATTTTACTGTGTGTCTTCAGGCCGACCAGGCCGTAGATCACATGGCAGCCCGCTTTCTCCAGTTTTTTCGCCCAGACAATATTATTCTCCTCGTCGAATCTCGCCTTTAATTCCACAAGTACGGAAACCTGTTTGCCGTTCTCTGCCGCCTGCTCCAACGCAGCGATGATTGGAGAATTGCCGCTGACCCGGTAAAGAGTCTGCTTGATGGCAAGAACGTCCGGGTCTTTCGCCGCCTGCCTGATAAAGCGCACCACGGGTTCAAAACTCTGATAGGGATGGTGCATCAGGATATCGCCCTCCCTGATCTTTTCAAACACATTCGCGTCCTCTGGAAGCTCCGGTACCGGCTGCGGCGGCAGATAATCATGCTCTTTCAGGTGATCAAAACCGTCCATCCCGTAGAGCTTCATCAAAAAGGTCAGATCCAGCGGCCCGCCTATCGCGTAAATATCCTCTTTGGGTATGGAGAGTTCCTCTCTGATCAGCTTCAGGAGACGACCGTCGATCCCCTCCTCCACTTCAAGTCGAATCACCTGACCCCACTGCCTCTTTTTTAACTGCTTCTCTATCTCCTGCAGCAGATCCTCCGCCTCTTCCTCCTCAATGGTGAGATCGGCGTTTCGCATGATGCGGAAGGGATAGCTGCACACGATATCATAGTTTAAGAAAAGTTTGTGAATATTGCGCTCTATCACCTCTTCCAGAAGAATGAGACGACGTTCTCCCTTAGCCGGAAGCTCGATCAGGCGTGAGAGGACACTCGGCACCTGCACGGTGGCGAACTCAAGTTCCCCGTCCCCGTTCTTCTTCGTCATAAGAGCTCCCAGATTCAGTGACTTGTTGCGAATCAACGGAAAGGGTCTGGAGGAATCCACCGCCATGGGCGTGAGTACCGGGTAGACATTGTCCATAAAGTAACTGTCCACATAGGCACCTTCCTCCTTCGTCAGATCCTCGTGATGGGAAACCACATGCAGTCCGTTTGCCGATAATTGCGGCAGAAGAGAACGATTATAGGCACTGTACTGCCGGTTCACCAGATCGTGCGTCTTCTCATTCACCAGAGCAAGCTGCTCTGCTGCCGTCATTCCGGCGATGTCCTTCTTCTTGTAGCCGGCATTCACCATGTCCTTTAATGACGCCACCCGTACCATGAAAAATTCATCCAGATTCGAGGCAGTGATACTTAAAAATTTCAGCCGCTCGAATAGCGAGAGCTGCTTATCCCGCGCCTCCGAAAGCACTCTCTCGTTAAAAAGAAGCCAGCTGAGCTCCCTGTTTGTATAGTACTCGTCTCTGGAAAAATCCGCCTTCTGTGCCATTTTTCTTATGGCCTCCTTTAATATCTCCATCGTAATATTACACTTGTTATCTATTCTCTTATTTCCATCCGCACTGTCTCTCAAGACATCGGCATTATGCCCGCTGCCTTATTACGGGACGGATGCTGTAGACTTCTTCGAAAAAGTCCGAACGCTTCGTAAACAGCCCTTTTTCCAGTGTAATGTCCACCGTACTCTCCACCGTGATGACTAGCTCACGCTCCTTAATGACAGCCTTTACATCCTTGAACTTCTGCTTGTGGCTGCGATCCAGACCGTTTGCAACCTTCAAAATAGCCGTCAGCTTTGCGATGGTCAGATACGCTTCCCTGTCAATGGTGTCGCTCGTTCCCATTACTTCACTGTAGTCAAAGTCCATATGATTATACTTCACTACGTTTGCCACGATCTCCCGTTCCTTGTGAGAGAGACCGATGATCTCCGTGGAGAGGATGATATTGTAGGAGCACTCTCCCAGATTTACCAGACTGATATACTTGCCGCAGTCGTGTAACAGAGTGGCAATCCGCAAAAGCAGTCTTTCCCGCTTTCCGAGACCGTGTACCTTTTTCATGCTGTCAAAGATGGTCATCGCTATCTTTTCCAGCGTCTCGCCTCTGCGGCGGCTCCCCATGTAGCGCTTGCTGATATTCTGTGCGCAAGCCACGATATCCTGCTCGAAATCGTGCTCCTCTTTGATGATTTTATGCTTTTCGGCATACTCGTATGCCATACCGTCACAGAGCGTCACACCCGGTGCCCAGATCAGGTGCGCATCCATCATACGGGCGATCCGGTTGATCAGCACGCCAGAGATGTAGAGAAGCGGTATGCTTTCCTCCGGCATATCAAGAGCTTTAGCCGCCTGTTGGTTCGATTTCGTGCGAATCCGCTCCAGAAACCGCTCCACGGCCGGCGCCTCTACACTGCTCTCCTCAAGTCCTTCCACATTCTTTCCCACGATCGCGGAAATATAGTCGTCCACCACGATGATATTTTCGATCTGCCGATCCTTCATATATAATTTTTTAAATACCGCGATCTGGGAGCTCACCATCTCATCCAGAATTACTTCGTACTGTCTTGGGCTGATGTTCAGACGCCCCAGCCTGTCCTGCAGCCGCAGCACGCCCAGACGCATATTCTGAGTGGTGACCAGAATATCCTTCTCAAAGAGCGAGATCTGGATACTCCCGCCGCCGATATCCACGATAGCCGTCCCCTTCTCAACGATCCGGTTGAAGCGCCCTCTGGAAGCGATGGCCTTATAATTCAGAAAACGCTGTTCCGAGTTGCTCAATACCTCAATGCGGATGCCTGTCCGCTGAGCGATCTGGTCCAGGACGATCGCAGTATTCTCCGTCTCTCTGATGGCGCTGGTGCCGTAGGCTGTGTAATCATCCACCCGATAGCTCTTCATGATCTCCCGATAATCCCGCAGCACACCGGTCAGCTCATCCACCCGATCATAGCTGATCTTGCCCGCAGCGTAGGTATCCGTTCCCAGATCAATGCGATGCATGATATGGTCAATCTCCCGCAGGCCGTCCTTGGAGGATATCTCAAATATTTTCATGGCAAGCTCGTAAGAGCCCACCTCAATTGCTGCAAATGTTTTCATAGCACTCCCCTTTTCACTTCTCGCTTTGTCCAAGCAGGAAGTCAATAAACTGCTGTGCCGTTCTGCCGGAAAGCCCTCCGTGGGAAAGCTCCCACTTGTTTGCCAGCAGGAGGAGATCCTCCTCCGGTATCCGCAGGCCGTTCCTGGCTGCCAATGCCTTCACGATCTCCTGATACTGCTTCTTATCCGGCGCTTCGAAAAAGATGTTCACGCCGAAACGATACGCCAGGGACAGTTTCTCCTGCACCGTGTCTCCCGCGTGCATGTCCTCCGCCCGCCTGTCCTCCTTGTCGCTGTAATTTTCCCGGATCAGGTGGCGTCTGTTGGAGGTGGCGTAGATCAGCACGTTTCCGGGCTTCTTTTCCAGTCCGCCCTCAATGAGCGCCTTCAGATACTTGTACTCGATCTCAAAGTCTTCAAAACTTAAGTCATCCATGTAAATGATGAATTTATAGTTGCGGTTCTTGACCTGCGAGATCACGGCATTTAAGTCCTGAAACTGATGTTTGTACAGCTCAATGATGCGCAGTCCTTTGTCATAATATTCATTTGCTATGGCTTTCACACAGGAGGACTTACCCGTTCCGGCATCCCCGAACAGAAGGCAGTTATTGGCCTTTCTGCCGGCCACAAAAGCCTCTGTATTCTCCCGAAGCTTCTGCTTGGGAATCTCGTAACCCACAAGGTCATCCAAATAGACATGTGCGATATTCCGTATCGGAACAATCGCAGCGCCATCTTTTCCATGTTCCACACGAAACGCTTTGTGCAGCCCCAGATTTCCCACGCCGTATTCCCTGTAAAACTGCGTGAGCGTCGCCTTCATGGCTGCAGCAGTCTCGTTCTGTAAAAAGTGCTGTGCCAGCGTGCAGATGCGGTCACGGATGCGTCTGTTATAGATCTTACTGTCCTCAGACTGGCCCTCATAAGCCAGTATCACGGCAAATTCGGGAGCCTTCAAGACTTCCATCATCTCCGTGAAATCATAATCAAAGAACTCCTTAAAAATGGCAATATCGTGGAGTACCAGCTCGCCGACACTGCCCTCCACCTCACCGCGCATCTCACAGGCAAGACTGTAGCTGTTCTCGTTGTTCACCAGAAGATTTGTCAGATAGCAGTGCCAGAGATTCCCGTAAAAGCCATGGTCCGCCGCCTGCTCGGTCAGTCTGTGCATACACTTGTAAAAGAGCGGTCTTGCCCTGCCGTCTCCGGATCGATAATGCTCCATCAGCCAAACAACGTCCCGAAGGATGTCTCCATCCGCAAATTCCTTGTATACGATCAGTTCTTCTTCTCTCACGACTGCTTAACCTCCACTCAATAATTTCCAAGTATCTTCATGTTACGCGCCTCGTCACGCAGACCTCTGAGTGCGTTCTTTACGGCACCGTCCGCCAGATTCCCCTCAAAGTCGATGAAAAACCGATATTCCCAGTCCCGTTCCTCGATGGGACGGCTCTCTATCTTTGTCATATTCAGGTTATTGTAGATGAAATGGGAGAGTATATGGTAGAGTGAGCCGCTCTCGTGGGGCACTTCGAGACAAATGCTGATCTTTTTCGCATCTTTTCGAAAAATTTTCTGATTGGTCACTATGATAAATCTGGTAGAATTATTCTCCGCCTGATTTACCCCCCGCTTCAGGATTTCCAGACCGTAAGTCTTCGCCGCCTGCTCCCCCGCGATGGCTGCCTGGGTCTTATCCCCATCCGCACTGACTTTTTGGGCCGCAAAGGCATTGTTTTTCAGGCTGATCTGCTTCCAGTCTTCATGCGTTGATAGAAACCTTGCACTCTGCATCAGCGACTGTGGATGGGAGTACACCGTCCTGATCTGAGAGATATCTGCACCCGGAACTCCCAGCAGACAGTGCTCTATCTTTATAATCTGCTCCCCCACGATATAATTCTCAAACTCTACCAGAAGATCGTAAATCTCGCTCACGATTCCTGCCGTGGAATTCTCTATAGGCAACACCGCAAAGTCCGCGCTCCCCTCCTCGATAGCAGTCATGGCGTCTCGAAAGGTATCCACATGAAAACTCTTTACCTGCTCTCCAAAATAGCGCAGCATCGCCAAATGAGAGTAGGCCCCCTCCGCCCCCTGAAAGACCACTCTGGCCTGCTCTGTCTCCAACTTGTCCACCGCAATAAAAGGGAGTTTCCCGAGTGTCCCTGCCTGCGCCAGCTTATTATACTGGAGCTTCCTGCTCATGGACATGATCTGCTCGAAAAGTTCCTGCACACCGTGCGCATTAAAGGCATTGTGGGTAAGAGCGCGCACTTTCGCGAGTTTTTCTTCCTCCCTGACCTTGTCGAACACCTTTTTACCCGTCTCTATCTTGTAATCAGCCACCTGAGAGGATATCTCCATGCGATCCTCATAAAGTGCCACGATTTTTTCGTCAATTTGATCCAGTTTGCTTCGCAATTCCAATAAATCCATCTGTCCTGCATCCTTTCGCATTTGTTACCCCCTAAGTTTACCCCAATTTGCTCTTGATAGCAAGCAGGATTGTCGATATAATAGAAATAAGAAACATGAGCTTTGTGGAGGGAAATCCGATGTCGAGCAAACAAAAGAATATTCTGGCTTTAACAATAGCATTTGTTATTTTAATTGCTTTGGTTCTTTGCGTGCTTCTCGTCGGACGCATCCCTGAAAACGATGCCAATACGGTGGGAAACACCCCCGGGAACCTGAATAACGGAGGCTATTTCTGTGAGTCGGACGGCCGCGTCTACTTCGCAAACGCTTACGATAATTACTCGCTCTACTCCATGAACCCGGACGAGTCCGATATGGTGAAACTAAACGGCAACAGTGTCTCCTCCATCAATGCCGCCGGAAAATATCTCTACTACTACATGACCAGTGACGGCGGAAGCGGAAGCGGCCTCGGTTATATGGGCCAGTCCGCCGGCATCTACCGCAGCACCAAAAAAGGAAAATCCACCGCCGGACTCGGGCGCTGCAGTATCGTCTCAATGCAGCTTTGCGGCAACTATCTATATTATGAGACCTACAACAATCAAAACGGAACGACCCTTGATAAAATTCGGATCGATAAGAAAGATCAGCAGACCGTAGCCAGAGATATCATCAATCCCAACTGTTTTGTAAACGGCAGGATATATTATAACGGTACATCTGGAGACCATTATCTGCGCGCTCTGGATGTCCGCACCGACCGCTCCTCAATCGTCTGGCAGGGAGATCTCTGGAATCCCATCGTGCAGGGAAATTACGTGTACTACATGGATATATCAGAAAACTACCGCCTCTGCCGTTACAACTTAAACGAACAGGTGGTGGAAGTACTGACCAATGAGCGGCTCGACATGTTTAACGTCTATGACAACTACATCTACTATCAGGTGAGTTCGGCCGATGCACCCGCCCTGAAAAGGATGCGGACGGACGGCAGTTCTCAGGAGCTTGTGCGCGACGGTGTCTACCAGAATATCAACATCACCTCTGAGTATGTGTATTTTAACGCTTTTAATGAGTCCACACCGGTCTACAAGACCTACACTTACGGACCGGTCAATGTGACTACCTTTGAGGCTGCCAAACAGGCGGCACTGGAGAATTTGAAATAATATAACTATTTCCACAGAATGACAAAAGGTCCGGAATGCTCCGGACCTTTCTTATATTGCAGGAACTTGGCTTCAATTCAATAACACATGTTTTTCTCCGTGCTGTTCTACGTCATCCAAAAGCTCCAAAACGCATTTCCCCAACACGGGATGTTTCTCATAAGGAGCGATCTGCGCGAGAGGCTTCAGCACAAAATCACGATTCTTCATATCACGATGAGGAATGGTCAGCTTCTCCTCCTCCATCACAACACCCTCATACAGAAGGATATCCAGATCCAGCGTCCTTGGCCCCCAGCGCTCCTTGCGCTCTCTGGCTTCCGCACGCTCAATCTCCTGCAGCCTGGAAAGCAGGACCTCCGGCGGATAAAGAGTCTCTATGGCGATGGCGCCGTTTAAGTAATCCGCCTGCACCACGCCGCCGTAGGGAGTGGTTTCTATCCAGTCTGATACACGGAGTACCCTGCATTGCTCCTCATTTCGCAATGCCTCCACCGCCGCATCCAGATGGGCCTTTCTGTCTCCGATGTTAGAGCCGCAGGCGATGTAAGCGCGCTGCCAGCCTCTCCGGATCTTTACGGACACCATCCCGAACGGAAAAGGGATCGGCGCCTCCGGCTTCTTGATCTCCAATAGGACCGCTCTCACGCGGGGAAACTGTAACAGCAGCGCCTCTGCAGTCCTCTCCGCCGCTGTCTCGATCAGCTTGAAGGTATGCTCTGTAAAAAAGGCATTTAAAAATCTGCAAACCACACCGTAATTTGTAGAGAGCCCCAGATCGTCCGTCATACCCGCTGCTCTGGTATCCGTCTCAAGCGCTGCACTGATCAAAAAATTCTGTCCTTTTTCCGTCTCCTGCTGATACACGCCATGATGGGCATAAACCTGCAAATCCCTTATAATGATCTGATCCATCACCATCTTCTCCCGTCCCGCAATAAATATCATGTGCTATTTATTTGGCGTTGCAAGCCAAACATCATCCGCACTTTCAAACTCTTAATTCTTATAAACATCGCGAATCGCCTCCGTCATCTTGACGGCGCGCACATTCTCCTTCACATCATGAACACGGACAAACATAACACCCTGCTGCACACCATATACAGTGGTCACGATCGTTCCCTCTACGCGCTCTGTCACCGGCAGATCAAGTCCCATACCGATCACGGACTTGCGGCTGGCGCCCAGAAGAATCGGCGATCCAAGCGAGTGAAAATGCTGCAGATGATCTATGATCTCCAGATTGTTCTCATAGCTCTTTCCATAGCCGATACCCGGATCCAAAATGATTTTGTCATAAGCGATACCGGCGTTTTGCGCCATCTCCAGAGAAGATTCCAAATCCCATAGAATCTCCTCGATCAGACTCGTGTACCTCGCTTCCTTGCGGTTGTGGCCTAAGCAGCAAGGGAGTCCCGATTCTGCGATCACCTTCGCCATCTTATCATCATACTTCAGGCCCCAGATATCGTTGATCATATCCGTACCCGCCGCAATGCCTGCCTTTGCCACCTCAGACTTATAGGTATCCAGAGAAATCGGAACATTAAATCTGGATTTGATAGCTTCGATCACAGGAACTACTCTCTCAATCTCCTCCTGTTCGGATATACTGGTGTATCCGGGTCTGGTCGATTCGCCTCCCACGTCCACAATGTCCATACCATCTGTTATCATTTGTTCTACGTGGTATAATGCCTGATCCAGATCATTGTACCTTCCTCCGTCAGAAAAAGAATCAGGTGTTATGTTTAGAATTCCCATCACATAAGTATGCCCTTTGGGCCTGAAATCTCTCTGTCCAATCCTCATATTGTTTCCCTCCGTATTGTTAATGATATGGCCATTTATCCACAGGATTTTGCTAAATCAAATCCTGATTATATACTTTCTCTTTTCCCAACATCCGAAAAAATAACTCCTGCCATTTCGGATCTTCCTGAAAACAGCCTCTGGAAGCCAGCGTCACCGTTTTGCTTCCCGGTTTCTCGACGCCCCGCATGGTCATACAGGTATGTTCCGCCTCCAGCATCACCATCACACCCTGAGGCTTTAGATGCTGCATGACTGCCTCCACAATCTGAACCGTCAACTGCTCCTGGATCTGTGGTCTTCTCGCATACACCTCCACAGTTCTCGCCAGCTTACTCAAGCCCACTACCCTGCCGTCCGGCAGATAAGCGATATGTGCCTTTCCGTAAAAAGGCATGAGATGGTGTTCACACATAGAATAAAAGGTGATATCTTTTACCAGAACGATCTCGTTGCTCTCTACTTTGAAGGTTTTGGATAGATGTCCTGCCGCGTCCTCCTCCATCCCGGCATAAATCTCCGCGTACATACGCGCGATCCTGTCCGGCGTCTCCTTAAGTCCCTCTCTCTCTGTGTCCTCACCGATACCCTCAAGAAGCAGTCTGACCGCTTCCTTAATCTTTATCTGATCTACCATGAGCGTCTCTCCTGATCGTATCTCTGTGCTCCACCGTATCCATCAGCTCTCCCAGATAAGACAGCGAACCGAACGCAACGATCACAGCGTCCTTATCCTTTCCCGCAAGAAGATAGGCAATCTCCACCGCCTCCTGTACGCTGTCCGCGGCCGTCACGGCGCTGTGGTATTCTCTGGCCGTCTGAGCAAGCTCCAGTGCAGAGAGCGCCCGCTCCCTGATGGGCGGCGTCACAGTGACAATATGGGAAGCCAGATCAAAGGTATGACGGATCACCTTGTCATACTCTTTGTCCCGTAGCATTCCTATTATATATATAATTTTCCTATTTGTAAAATAGAAACGGATACTTTCCGCCAATTTTTTAGCGGCATCTTCATTGTGTGCGCCATCCGCTATCACAAGAGGTCTCTTAGCGATCACATCAAAGCGTCCCGGCCATTTTGTCGTAAGCAAACCCTGTCGCAGCTTCTCTTCCGACACCGTGAAGCCGCATCTGGTCAGTGCCATGACCGTTTCCACTGCAAGCGTTGCATTCTCGATCTGAAACTGTCCTGCCATTGAGATCTCCAGATTCTTATAGCGGTCGTAGGAAAAACTCTGTTTCGTCACCCCATACCTGATCTGCTTTGCACGTGTCACATCAGCCGTCAGGAATTTCCCCTTCTTGAGAAGTGCGGATTGGCGCAGCACGTTCATAACTTCCGGCGTCTGCCTTAGCGAAATTACATAACACTTGTTTTTTACAATTCCTGCCTTGACAAGCGCGATCTCCTCCAATGTTTCTCCGAGAATCTCCATATGATCCATACTGATAGAGGAAAACACCGCTGCCAGCGTATTGCTCACCACATTGGTGGCATCCTGCGCGCCGCCAAGCCCCGTCTCCAGAACCACCAGATCGCAGGCCTTGTCCAAAAACCAGAGAAAGGCCACCGCCGTTTCCACCTCAAAGAGCGTAGGGTGAGATAGGCCCTCCGCCGCCATAGCTTCCGCCGCTTCCTTCACCGGCTCCAGATATCTGCACAGCCCGGACTGGGTAATCGCCCTGCCGTCTATCTGAAAGCGCTCTCTGTAATCGCGCACTGTGGGGGAAAGATATCTGCCCACACGATACCCCGCTGTCTGCATCACCGTGGAGATATAGGCGAGTGTCGAACCCTTACCGTTGGTGCCGGCAATATGCACGAATCTTAATTTTTCTTGAGGATCATCCAGACGTGCACACAGCTGCCTCATCGTCTCCAGACCCATGACGCTGCCAAGAGGCCGCAATTCCTCTATATATTCCATGGCTTCCCGATAGTTCATGGCTCCTCCCTCTCAATGTGCATAAACATTACGAAAACCGGCAAGACTGTTTCCATGAGAAAATTTTTGCATAACTTCATTCACTGCGGCCTGCTGGGATGGTTTCTGGAAATCATCTTCACGGCCTTTCACGCCTTCCGCAAACGCGATTTAAGACTCACCGGTGTCACTTCCGTCTGGATGTTTCCCATCTACGGTCTGATGGCTTTCTTCTCTCCCGTCTGCCGTCTCCTGAAAAACCGCTCTCTCTGGTTTCGCGGCCTTGTCTATACAACGTTGATCTTTACCGGAGAATTTCTCACCGGCGTTTGGCTAAACCGCCGCCAATCCTGTCCCTGGAATTACGAGCGGGCCCGCTGGAACTTCGGAAAGGTGATCCGTCTGGACTATGCGCCCTTCTGGTTCCTCACAGGTCTTCTTTATGAGAGGCTTCTGCGCGAAAATGACGAAACGCTGCGTCCGGACTAAATGGTAACTCAATCGACGTCAACATCGTCAGCGTTAATATTCAGAGTATTCAATGTTCTCCGTTTTCTTCTGGCCTCCTCTGAGGTGTGCAGGATGTAATCCTTAATCTCTTTCGCATGCTTGATATGCTCCAAAAACAGCTTGGGATGCGTATTGTCGCCGGTGTAGCAAGCCACCGTTCCCAATCCGAAAATACGCTCCATCAGAGAGGTCTTTAATTCCACATCCTGTACTTTATATAAATAACAGTCGTTTTCTGTTGTGTTCAGAAATCCGGTGTCAACCGTGATCACCCGCTCGTTGATCGTGTACTTTGTAAAGGTGAAGGGCAGGCCGAAGAATAGCCACCGCTTGCGCTCCACATACTGCTCCGCAGTCTCCTCTCCCTGTGTTTCCATATTGTCATCCTCATTCAGCATTTCATCCTTGTCATTTGCCATAAAATTTTCCTCACTCGCTTTCTCCGATATTTCGGACACAGCATAACTTCTGTGCCGCTCCCTGTTTCCAAACTCAGTTTACCACATACACCTCTATTTCACAAGTTACACTCTAACAGACTTCACGTTCCTTCGTTTTGTGTGAGATTGCTCTTTTCTTTTCTCCGCCTCCCCTTGCAACCCCTCCGCCTTTGTGCTATGATATACAAAATGTAGCATTATCTGTTTCATCACCCACATCATAAGGAGGTTCCATATGACCGCTAAAGACTGTATTCTCGGCCGCAGAAGCATCCGAAAATTTAAGTCCGATCCCGTCTCCCGCGAGCTCATCACCGAGCTTGTCGAGACCGCTTCTTACTCTCCGAGCTGGAAGCACACGCAGATTACCCGTTATATCGCGGTGGAAGGCGCATTAAAAGAAAAGATTGCCCGGGAATGTTCTTCTCTTTATCCCCCCAACGGCGATATCATCTCAGCGGCTCCCGTGCTGATGGCAGTCACTATCATCAAAAACCGCAGCGGCTATGAACGCGACGGCTCCTTCAGCACTCCCAGAGGTGATGGCTGGCAGATGTACGATGCAGGCATCGCTTCCCAGAGCCTTTGTCTTGCGGCCTATGAAAAGGGGCTTGGTTCCGTAATCCTCGGTCTCTTCGACCAGAACGCGGCGGAATCTCTCTTACAGCTTCCCGAAGACAGAGAGCTTGTAGCGCTTATTCCAATCGGTTATCCCGATGAGACACCTGTCGCTCCCCGGAGAAAACCTGTGGAGGAATTATTATCCTATCAATCGTGATTTCAGAAAGTAGAAGAGAAATTTCTCTTCTACTTTTTTTAGACATTATGCAAAGGAGTGTACTATCTATGAGACATTTAATGAACCCGCTGGATTTTTCCGTTGAAGAACTTGACAAACTGTTCGATCTAGCAAACAGGATCGAAGCTAATCCCGCAAAGTATGCCCATGCCTGCGAGGGAAAGAAGCTCGCCACCTGCTTCTACGAGCCGAGCACCCGTACGCGCCTGAGCTTTGAAGCCGCCATGCTGAATCTGGGCGGACAGGTTCTGGGCTTCTCGGACGCCGGTTCCTCCTCCGCCGCAAAAGGCGAGAGCGTGTCAGACACCATCCGCATTATCTCCTGCTACGCGGATATCTGCGCCATGCGTCATCCTAAAGAAGGCGCACCCATGGTTGCAGCCGGCCGCTCCGGCATTCCCGTGATCAACGCGGGCGACGGCGGACACCAGCACCCCACCCAGACCCTGACGGATCTACTCACGATCCGCTCCCTGAAGGGAAGACTCGGCGGCTTTACCATCGGTCTGTGCGGTGACCTGAAATTCGGCCGTACCGTACATTCCCTGATCAATGCGCTGATCCGCTACCCTGACATCCATTTTCTCTTCATCTCCCCGACGGAATTAAAGGTTCCTGACTACATCACGGACATGCTGGCAGAACGTAATATTCCTTTCGAGGAAGTCATTCGTCTGGAGGACTGTATGCCGGAGCTTGACCTTCTTTACATGACCAGAGTGCAGAAGGAACGCTTCTTTAACGAGGAAGACTACGTCCGCTTAAAGGATTTCTATATTTTAGATAAGGCAAAGCTTTCTGCCGCCAAGGAGGATATGCTGGTGCTCCACCCTCTGCCGCGGGTCAATGAAATCTCCGTGGAGGTGGACGACGATCCCAGAGCCGTCTATTTCAAACAGGCACAGTACGGCGTCTATGTCAGAATGGCATTGATATTGACACTGCTAGAAATTGAGGTCTGAGATTTGAACACCCCGTCTCGCAACAACTAAAGAGAGGCCGCATGAAAAGGAAGGAGAATGTTTACATGTTAAACGTAGGAAAAATCGAAGAGGGCTTTGTGCTCGACCACATCGAAGCGGGCAAGAGCCTTGACATCTATCACCACTTGAATCTGGACAAGCTAGACTGCACGGTGGCGATCATCAAGAACGCCCGCAGCAACAAGAAAGGAAAAAAGGATATCCTCAAGGTAGAATGCGACATCAACACACTGAACCTGGATATCCTGGCTGTAATCGACCATAACATCACCGTCAACGTTATCAAGGACGGCGAGATCGTAGACAAAAAAGAACTGGTTCTCCCCCGCGAGATCCACAATGTCATCAAGTGCAGGAATCCTCGCTGCATTACCTCTATCGAGCAGGAACTGCCCCACATCTTTGTGCTGGCAGATGAGGAAAAGGAAATCTACCGCTGCAAATACTGCGAGGAGAAGGCCGGCAATTCCTCCAGCCAGTGGTAGTCTATCCCCTGTTTTCCATAGCCTCCCGCTCAAACTCTTCCCTCGCCCGGGCAAGGCACATGAGTATTTTGGGCGAGAATTCACCGCATTCGCCCCGCATGATCATATCGTAGGCCTCTGTCGGAGTGTAGGCGCTCTTATAGCATCGGTCGCTGACCAGTGCGTCATAGACGTCCGCCACAGAGACGATCTGCGCGGCAATGGGGATTTCCTCCCCCTTCAATCCTTCCGGGTATCCTCTCCCGTCATAACGCTCATGGTGATAGCGGCAGATATCGTAACTCATTCTGCCGTATTCACCCTCCTGAATATCCTCCAGCATCTTTACGATCTCACACCCCTTGGTGGTGTGGGATTTCATCACCTCAAACTCCTGCTCGGTGAGTTTACCGGGCTTTAGAAGAATATTATCCGAGATCGCGATTTTTCCCACATCGTGCATGGCTGCCGCCGACGTGATCACATCGATCGCTTCCTCGTCCAGATGATATTCCGGGCAGGCTTTCGCCACATGTTCCGCCAGAATACGTGTAAAATTCTTCACCCGCTTGACATGATCTCCCGATTCCAGGTTACGAAACTCCACCACATTGCTCATGGTGTCTATAATGCGGTCGTTCATGCGCTGCAGCTCTCCGGCCTGCTTTCGCAGCACTCCGGTCTGCAGCTCCACCATCTCTTCCAAATGACGCTTGTTATAGTAAAGTTCGATGATGTTCAGTGTTCGCTGTTTGATCACTATACTGTCATAGGGCTTGTGGATCACATCGCTCGCGCCGATCTCGTAGGCCTTCCGCTCCGCTGCAAGCGTTGCCTCGCCCGAGATCAAAAGAACGGGAATGCGGGCAAGCCACCCGCGCCGTCTCATCTCATCTATCACTTCCAACCCGTTCATCACGGGCATAACAACATCGAGGAGGACCACGGATATTCTATCCGGGTCCGCCTCGATGATTTCGATGGCCTGACTGCCATTTACAGCCTCCACCGTAGTATAATCTGAAAAAATCTCACACAGAATCCCCCTGTCGATGTCCACATCGTCCACGATCAAGATAACGGAATCCCTCATGACTGATCTCCTCATTAAAATCTGTTTCTTATACCTGCGCTACATCCTTCATGGAGAAGCTGATCCTTCCCATCTTATCCTTGCCAAGGCACACCACCGTGACGACATCGCCAAGTGTGAGAACATCCTCCACGCGGTTGATCCTCTCCTTCGCGATCTTGGAGATGTGGACCATGCCTTCCTTGCCGGGTGCAAACTCAATGAAAGCGCCAAACTCCTTGATGCTGACAACCTTACCCCGGAAAATCTGTCCTTCTGCGAAGTCGGTGGTGATCATCTTGATCATCTCTACAGCCTTGTCCATCATCTCGGCATCCGTACCGCAGACGGAAACCTGGCCTTCATCGTTGATGTCGATCTTCACGCCGGTGCGGGCAATGATCTCATTGATCGTCTTACCGCGCTGGCCCACCACATCACCGATCTTGTCAGGATCGATCTGAATGGAAATGATCTTGGGCGCGTAAGGTCCAACCTCTTTGCGGGGTGCAGAGATTGCCGGACTCATGCAGTTCGCCATGATATACTCTCTCGCCTCGCGGCACCTTGCGATCGCGCCTTCCACAATGGGCTTTGTCAGACCGTGAATCTTGATATCCATCTGGATCGCAGTGATACCGTCATGGGTTCCGGTTACTTTAAAGTCCATATCACCGAAAAAGTCCTCAAGGCCCTGTATATCAGTCAAAAGCACAAAATCATCATCCGTGTCGCCTGTCACAAGACCGCAGGAGATACCCGCGACCATCTTCTTGATCGGCACACCCGCCGCCATCAGGGACATGCAGGACGCACAGGTGGAAGCCATGGAGGTAGAGCCGTTGGACTCAAAGGTCTCGGAGACAGTACGGATCGCATAAGGGAATTCTTCCTCGGAAGGAAGCACAGGGAGCAATGCTCTCTCTGCCAGTGCACCGTGACCAATCTCTCTTCTGCCGGGTCCTCTGCTCACTTTCGTCTCACCTACGGAGTAAGAGGGGAAATTGTAGTGATGCATATATCTCTTGCCCGTAACGTTTGCGTCAAGACCGTCCACCTTCTGCATCTCGGAAAGAGGCGCCAGCGTACACACGTTACAGATCTGGGTCTGCCCTCTGGTGAACATAGCGGAACCGTGCACTCTCGGAATGATATCTACCTCAGCTGCCAGCGGTCTGATCTGATCAAGCGCTCTGCCGTCGGGACGCTTGTGATCCTTTAAGATCATTTTGCGTACAGTCTTTTTCTGGTACTGGTAAACCGCCTCACCGAGAACTGCCAGATACTCTTCATTATCCGCAAAAGCCTCCTCGAGTCTTGCCGTAACATTCTTGATATTTTCCTCACGCACCTGCTTTTCGTCCGTGAAGACTGCCTTTTCCATCTCCTCAGGCGCCACGATCTTCTTCATATCCTCAAACATCTGCTCGGGCACTGCGCAGCTCTCATAGCTGTGCTTGGGCTTGCCCACTTCTGCGACGATCTGATTGATAAAAGCGATGATCGTCTGGTTGATGTCATGCGCCTTGTAGATTGCCTCCAGCACCTTTGCCTCAGGCACCTCATTAGCGCCGGCCTCGATCATCATAACCTTCTCGGAGGTGGATGCCACCGTCATCTTCAGGTCACCCTTGTCCCACTGTTCCTGAGAAGGATTCACGATCAGCTCGCCGTCCACCAGACCCATCTGCGTCATCGCACAGGGACCTGCAAAAGGAATGTCCGAGATACAGGTTGCGATCGCTGTGCCGAGCATCGCCACCAGCTCGGGGCGGCAGTCCGGATCCACACTCATCACCAGATTATTTAAAGTTACATCGTTTCGATAGTCTTTGGGGAACAGCGGTCTCATAGGCCGGTCGATGACACGGCTTGTCAGGATCGCATTCTCGGAGGGTTTACCCTCTCTCTTATTGAAACCGCCGGGAATCTTGCCCACAGAATAAAATTTTTCCTCATACTCCACGCTGCAGGGAAAGAAATCAATGCCGTCCCTGGGCTTGTCAGAAGCCGTAGCCGTGGACAATACGGTAGTCTCTCCATACTGCATAAATGCGCAGCCGTTTGCCTGTTTGCCGACTCTGCCGATGTCCACACGAAGGGTGCGGCCGGCGAGTTCCATGGTATAACTCTTGTACATAATCCTCTCTCCTTCTTCTCTTCTTCTCACTTCTCGTCTCATCGAGTAGAGATGCTTCTTCTCTACTCGTTGCGCGAACCGCACGCTGCAACGCAGCTACTTTTCCTGTGCGGTTCTGCGCATATAATGAAAAGCGGATTTAGGGTCGGACCTGCCAACCCTATCTCCGCTCATCAGCTCAAATTATTTACGAAGTCCAAGTTTCTCGATCAGTGCACGATATCTCTCGATATCTTTATCTTTCAGATAGCCCAGCAGGCCGCGTCTCTGACCTACCATTTTTAAAAGACCTCTTCTGGAATGATGGTCCTTCGGATGCTCCTTCAGATGCTCGGTGAGCTCCTGGATCCTTGCAGTCAAAACCGCCACCTGTACCTCCGGTGAACCGGTGTCTCCGGGCGTTCTGGCATACTCGTTGATGATCGCTGTTTTCTTTTCCTTAGAAATCATAATTTCTCCTTTCCTTCAGGGGATCACCCTGACAATCGCCTGACACCAGGAAGGGGGTCGGAGTGTCCCGCCTCCGCGTATCGGCTGAAATTCATACCGTCATATTTTACCACAGCGATTCTATAATGTAAAGCCCATTTTTCCCATCTTTGCAATAATTTCATCATACTGCCGATACATTTTCTGCACTTCATTTTCCAAAATATAATAATGCCGCACATAGGGCACGAGCAGGATCAGGAATGCTGCCACCACAAAAAGCCAGCTTCCCGCGCCCTCCGTTCCCTGTGCCATCAGCAAAAAAGCCATTCCGATGGACAGCACCGTAAACAGGGCAAATACCACTGTAACGATCAGGTGGATCAGCCTCTCGTGCTGAAAAAATCCCACCTGCACGAGGTGCTCCTCGCGGATCTGTCCCCAGTCAACATCTTCCCGCAAAAGCAGTTCATCCATATATTTCCGATAAGTCAGGATACGTTTCTCCATCTTTCCATCCGTTCTGAATCGTCATTCTCCGCTGTCTCAGTCATACAGTACCCGCACCGCCTTGAAGGGTGAACGGTAGGATACGTTGGAAATCTTGATTCCCGTCTTGGGGCTGCTGGCATGAATCACCTGGCCGTTTCCGATATAGATCGCCACATGGTTAATCGTCTTGCCCTTCGCATAGAAGATCAGATCGCCCGGCTTCGCCTCCGACACTTTGATGGTAGTGCCGCAGCCCGCCTGCGCTCTGGAGTTGCGCGGAAGCTTCACGCCGTACTTCTTAAAGACACCCATTACAAAACCGGAGCAGTCCGTCCCCTTCGTCAAACTGGTTCCACCCCACACATAAGGATTTCCGATAAACTCCTTCGCATACTGGCAGATGTCCACACGCACGTCGGAAATGCCCTGTCCATAGAGAAGTTCCGACATGGTGACTGCCGTACCCAGTTCCGCGCTGACTTCCACATATTCCGCTGAGACAAAAACCTCCTCGTCGTCCAGAAAGACTTTCACCCAGTCTCCCTCCACGGCGGATACCTCCAGCTCTTCACCGCGAGGTACCAGTGTGATGACCTCCGAGTCCGTGTTGGCTTCCGCACGGACCTTTAAGCTGTCTGTCGTGACCTTTGCTATGGTAGTGGCAAGCTCCTCCGCTCTGTGCTTTGCAGGAATTCCCGTCAAAAGATAATCCCGGCTCACATACCCCTCCACATTGCCGGAGACAATATGTGCCCAGGCATCTTCAAGATCAAGCACCTCGCAGGCGGCATCCTTGGGCAGTTTTCCCACCAGCCGTCCATCCTCCGCAGCGATGGCTCTGATATTCAGGTTATCGCTCACATCGGCGATTCCCAGATTGGTATAGCCCCAGTTGGCATTTTTTGCCCGCTCATAAGCAAGCTCATAATCTTCCGCAGTCTTTTCGGAAATAAGGATCGTACCGGAACCGATCGAAGGATTCAGCACATCCTGCGCTGTCTCTCCGGCCTCATCCGATCCGCTTTCCTCAACACTGTTGTCGTTATCCTCCCCGGCTTCCTGCTCCGGTTCCTCATCCAGTCTCAACTGCCCTATCGGCAAAAGATCGGGCACGGGCATGGCAGCTCGCGCCGTCAGTGGGAGGCTCGCAAAAATAACTGCCGTTATTATAATTAGCATTCCTCGTCTTTTCATAAACGTTTCCTCTCGCCCCGGTACGTCTGCTAATTCGGTTCAAAATAGCTGTTTGCAAAGGCAATGTTTGTCGCGTGATCCGCCACACGCTCAAGACCTGATACGATATCGGAGAACAGAGCTCCCGCCTCGGGCGTACACTCGTTGTTGGAGAGCCGCTCGATATGCCTCTGCTGTAATTCTTTCTCCTTCTCGTCGATGGCCTCCTCCAGATTCCTGATATCCTCCACATGGTCCTCCGTGCTTTTGGCAAACATTTCAAAGGAGAAGCGCAGGACTGTGTTGACCATATCCATCATCTCACCAAGCTCACGCTGCGCCTCCTTGGAAAAGCCCACACCGGTCTCTTCCCTGCGCATCGCAGCATCTGCAATGTTCTCCGCATGGTCGCCGATCCGCTCAATATCGTTGACCACATGGAAAAGCGCGCCGATGCTCTTCAGATCCTCGATCGGCAGAGTCGTCTGATTGATCTTCACCAGATAGTTGGTGATCGCATGGCTTAAGAAGTCAATGTTCTTCTCAACCTCATAAACCTCGTCAATTTCCTCCCTGTCAAGCGTGATCAGCGCATTCATCGCGCGGTTTAAGTTTTCATCTGCCAGAGAACCCATGCGGTCAAGCTCCTTGATGACTTCCACCATGGCTGTAGCAGGATTCAAAAGCATCTTCTCGCCTATGTATTTCAACTGATAGCTGTCCCGATAACCGATCTTCTTGTCGTCGCCCGGCACCAGCAGATAAGTCAGTTTCACGATCTGTTTGACAAACGGCATCATAATGATCACCTGAAATACCTTGATCAGGATATGGGCATAGGCGACCACGCGTCCCGCATCGCCGTGGGCCAGAAATTCGAGACTGTCCACAATCTCTTCCACCGCCGCCAGAAATATGATATAGACGATGATCGTACCGATGATATTGAATATCAGATGAATCGCCGCCGCACGCTTTGCATCCTTCTTACCGTTCAGAGAGGCGAGAAGAGCCGAGGTGCAGGCGCCGATATTACAGCCCAGAATAATAAACATACCGATATCCAGACTCATCAGTCCCTGATTTGCGAGAAGCACCATGATACTGACCGTCACCGAGGAGCTCTGGATCACCGCCGTGAGCACCGTTCCCAAAAGCACTGCCAGAATCGGCGAGCGCAGAGACGCAAACATCTGTAAGACTGCCGGCGAATCCTTCATGCCAGACATCGCCCCGGACATCGTGCTCAGTCCCATAAAGAGTACGCCGAACCCGATGATGACTTCGCCCCATCTGGAAATCTTCTGTTTTTTAACGAACATAAGGATCAGCACGCCCACCAGCAGGATAACCGGGGCCGCCTTTTCCAGCTTTAAGGAAACAAGGAGCGCCGTCACGGTCGTACCAATGTTGGCGCCAAAGATCACACCTGCTGCCTGTGTGAGCGTCATCAGTCCGGAATTGACAAAACTGACCACCATGACCGTACAGGCCGAGGATGACTGGATCACTGCCGTAAAAAATACGCCTACCAAAATACCCATAAAGCGGTTTGTCGTAAGTTTCTCCAGAATTCCTCTGAGTCTGGCACCCGCGACCTTCTCAATGCTGTCGCTCATAATGCGCATACCATATAAAAACAGCCCCAGGCCGCCGGCCATGGAAAGAATGATCGTTGGATTCATCTCGCTTCAGATATCCTTCCTTTGTTCTTCTCCAATAAAAAGCTACACGATTCTATTTTATCGAAAATGCGGTTTTCTGACAAGCCCCCTGTGAAAATTCTCTTCCCGCAGCGATATCCGCTTCAATCTGTGTCCGCAACGCTTCCACAGAGCTAAATTTCCGCTCCGGTCTGCGAAAACTTAAGAATTCCACAGTGATCTCACGTCCGTAGAGATCACCTTCAAAATCGTAGAGATAAGTCTCGATTCCCAGCCTGTTTTCATCACTTACCGTCGGTTTGTATCCCACGTTGGAAATGCTGCTGTAGAAGCTGTTTACGCCATCGATTCGCACTCTCGTATGATAGACGCCGTTTGGCGGAAGGAGCTTGTCCTCCTCCGGGACCAGATTTGCGGTGGGCATTCCCAGCGTGCGCCCCAGTTTCTTTCCGTGTGCAACGGAACCACTCGCGGCATAGAACCTGCCGAGCATCCCGGCCGCCTCCTCCATCTTTCCGAGGCGGACTGCCTCTCTGACTCTGGTGGAACTAACCTCCTCTCCGTCCACTCTGACCTTCTCGATCAGTTCCGTACGGTAGCCGAAACGGTCCGCATAGCGTGCAAGAAGAGCATAATCCCCCGCGCCGTCTTTCCCGAAAGACAGATCAGGTCCGGCGCAGATATAAGCCGCCCGCATTCGCTCCGCCAGATAACTTTCCACAAACGCAGCCGGCGCGGTGGCCGCCGTCTCCCTGTTTAAAGGAAATTCGATGAGCACATCGATGCCCAGCGCCTCAAATGCCGCCCGCTTCTCGGCTTTGGTGGTCAGTTCCTTCCCCTCTCCGCCAAAAAAGGCCGCCGGCTGTATGGCAAAGGTAAATACGGTGGCAAGCAGCCCCTGCTCTCTCTGCGCAAGGAGCTGCGAGAGCAGCTTTTGATGTCCCAGATGAATGCCGTCAAATTTCCCGATGGCCACGGCACTCTTTTTTTGCAGCGAAAAGTCTGTCGTACTCTCTATGATCTCCATGTCGTTTTCATCCTCATGATATTAGCTGAAAATTGCTTTACTCCGCAAGAAACATCTTCACGGGCTTTGCATCCCGCGCACTGCCCTGATACCGGTAAATTCCGTAAAATCGGCCTGTCCTGTCGTACATACGGATTTCTTCCCCGTCCTTCAGCGGCACAGCCAGTGCAAAAAGCTTCTCCGGGATCCGGTTCCCATTTTCCAAAAGCCTCTCGGCATTCTCCGTAACAGTCACAGCCTGTAAGTTCTCAAACACCGCGTCCGGAGAAATGATAGCATCTGCTATTTTATCTTCATCCCGCAGTCTTTCGATATCCGTCAGTCTCAGAGCTCCGTCAATGCCAAAGATTCCCACCCGGCTCCTCGTCAGGCTTTCCATCACGCCGCCCACATGAAGCCGCTCTCCGATATCGTGACAGAGCGTGCGGATGTAGGTGCCCTTGGAACAGACTACGCGAAAGCGCACCAGAGGAAGAGCGAGCTCTAAGATTTCCAACTCGCTGATCGTTACCGGGCGGGGCTTTCGCTCCACCTCCTTGCCGGCTCTGGCGAGCTCATAGAGCTTCTTTCCGTTCACTTTAAGGGCGGAGTACATGGGAGGTATCTGTTCGTAACCCCCCAGAAAATGCAGGATGCTCTCCCGCACCCGCTCTTCCGAAAGTCCTGACAGTGTATCATCATCCGCTTTTAATAACACCCGTCCCGAAATATCCTGCGTGTCCGTGGCAATTCCCAGCCGCAGGACTGCGATATACTCCTTATCCCAATCCGTGAGCAGATCACAAAGCTTCGTTCCCGAACCAAAACATACAGGGAGCACGCCGACCGCCTCCGGATCGAGTGTCCCTGTATGCCCTATCTTCTTCTGTCTGCAGATGCCCCGAAGCTTCGCCACCACATCGTGTGATGTATAGCCCGCCTCCTTGTACACATTCAAAATTCCGTTATACATAAATCTCCCTGTCTCTTTCCGATACGCTATGCCTGCTCCTGTGCGCGCACCCGCTTGAGCTGAGCAGCAATCTCCCGCGACAGATTGTTGATATTGTCATGATAGGTGCCGTTCATCGTACAGCCTGCTGCCCGCACGTGCCCGCCTCCGCCAAACTTTTCGGCGACCCTGGAAACATCCACAACGCCGTTCGAGCGCATACTCACCTTGTATTCCAGTGTGCCGGTCTCATACATAAAGATAGAGCAGTCTATCCCCCTGACACCCTGCAGCTGGTTCACAATGCCGTCCAGATCTTTCGGGCCCACCTGATAAAACTCCATCATGCGGCGGCTCACCATACTGACAATGCATCGGTCATCCATAAAACGCACGCTCTCCAGTACCGCCCTTCCCATGATCTGCGTCTGGAGATAGGTCTTTTCATAATATGTCGTTTCAATCAGACTCGAAAAATCAAATCCAAATTTAAGTAATTCAGAAGCAATTTCCATGGTCCGCGGCGATGTATTGGAAAAGCGGAATACACCCGTATCGTGAGCAATACCGATATAGATGGCCTTGGCAATCTCCTCATCTACCAGAGAAGGTTCCATCAGTTCGTAGAGCAGCTCCGCCGTCGAACTTCTCTCCGGCTCCACCACCCACTCATCCCCGCAGCCCTTATTGCTGATATGATGGTCTATGTTGATCCTTCTTCGCGCACGCGCAAAGATGGGCTGTGCATCGCCCAGCCGCTCCTCACTGCAGTCCAATGCAAAGAAAACATCATAGTTCTCACTAGTATTAAATCCCGATTTAATTACT
Organism: Lachnospiraceae bacterium; assembly: GCA_029067085.1. Lineage (GTDB taxonomy): Bacteria > Bacillota > Clostridia > Lachnospirales > Lachnospiraceae > UBA3282. The sequence continues at coordinate 77,271 of JAIEFE010000025.1, forward strand.
GTAATATCTTCTAAAATCCGAAAGACAGCGGGGGGCTCTTCCAAATAGACGTCGATCCGCGCTTCGGGAAGTTCCTTCTTCAGATAACGGTACAGCGCTATGACCGAGCAGACACAGTCTCCGTCAGGTCTCACATGACCACTGACTGCTATGGTTTTGGCCCCCGCCAAATCATTGATCCGCTTCATTCTCGTTCCCCTTGTCTTCTCCGGCGGCCTCCCTGTCAGACGCCACCACTTCTTCAATCCGCTTTGACATACTTACCCCGTAAGCAATGGACTGGTCCATGATAAAGGTGATCTGCGGTGTGTTTCTAAGATTAATGATCCGTGCGAGCTGCCCCCGGATATAGCCTTCCGCACTCTTTAAGCCGGCAAGGGTATCCGCCTGCGCCTTCTCGTCGCCCAGCACGCTGATCCACGCCTTACAGGTCTTTAAGTCGGGAGCTACCTCCACCGCCACCACCGAGGTCATGGGCGCGATCCTGGGATCTTTGATCTCTCCCCTGATGATCTGCGCCAGGACACGCTGCACCTCACCGTTGATGCGGGTATTTTTGACACTGTTTTTACGCATTGCTGCCCTCCCTTGCAAAACCTTCTGACTTTGTTATATTTTACGCAAAGTCGCGTCCGCGCTTATTCAGACACTCAGCGCGGCACCTCGACCATGATATAAGCCTCCACCAGATCAAGTTCTTCCATCTTGTCAAAGCCCTCAAACACGAGACCGCACTCAAAGCCGGCTTTTACTTCCTTGACATCATCCTTAAAGCGCTTGAGAGATGCGAGTTCACCCTCGTAGATCTGCTCCTCACCCCTGCGGATGCGGATCTTGCATCCTCTCTGGAATTCGCCGTCAAGCACATAGGAACCTGCGATATTGCCGATGGCAGACGCCTTGAAGATCTGACGCACCTCCGCGTGGCCGATCACCTTCTCCTCGAAGATGGGATCGAGCATACCCTTCATGGCTGCCTCGATATCCTCGATTGCCTGATAGATGACCTTGTAGAGACGAACATCCACGCCCTCGCGCTCTGCCACTGTTTTTGCGGTAGCGTCGGGTCTCACATTAAAGCCGATGATGATAGCCGAGGATGCGGAAGCAAGAGACACATCCGACTCATTGATGGCACCCACACCGCCGTGGATACATTTCACCACCACTTCCTCGTTGGACAGCTTCATCAGACTCTGCTTTACGGCCTCCACACTACCCTGTACGTCCGCTTTGACGATCAGGTTGAGTTCTTTCAGGTTGCCCTCTTGAATCTGATTGAACAGATCATCCAGAGACATCTTCGTCTTGGTATCGGCAAGCATCTCTTCCTTATGCTGCGCCAGATAGGTCTCCGCATAGGTCTTCGCGCTCTTGTCGTTCTCATGTACAATAAACACTTCGCCGGCGCTGGGCACATCGGAGAGTCCGAGAATCTCCACCGGTGTGGAGGGTGTCGCCTCCTTCACCCGTCTGCCCTTGTCGTCGATCATGGCTCTCACCTTGCCGTGGCTTGCTCCCGCAGAGATAAAGTCACCCACATGGAGCGTACCCTTCTGCACCAGCACAGTGGCCACAGGACCTCTTCCCTTGTCAAGCTCCGCCTCGATGACCAATCCCCTCGCGTTCCTGTCCGGATTTGCTTTCAGTTCCAATATCTCCGCCGTGAGCAGAATCGTCTCCAACAGATTCTCGATGCCCTCTCCGGATTTCGCGGAAACGGGTACAAATTCCGTAGACCCGCCCCAGTCTACCGGGATCAGCTCATACTCCGTCATCTCCTGTTTCACCCGGTCAATGTTTGCGTTCGGCTTATCAATCTTGTTCACCGCCACAATGATCTCGATGCCGGCTGCTTTTGCGTGGTTGATCGCCTCCACTGTCTGAGGCATCACGCCGTCGTCAGCCGCTACCACCAGGACAGCAATATCCGTAGAGTTCGCACCTCGCATACGCATGGCCGTAAACGCCTCATGGCCCGGCGTATCCAGAAAAGTAATGCTCTGTCCCTTCACGCTCACGGTGTAGGCGCCTATGGCCTGCGTGATACCGCCGGCCTCTTTATCCGTCACATTGGTCTTACGAATGGCATCAAGAAGCGACGTCTTGCCGTGATCCACGTGTCCCATCACGCAGATGACAGGCGGACGGGATACCATGGTGGAGGCGTCCTCCTCCTCCTCGCGGAGAAGTTCCTCGATCACATCGACCTTGACTTCCTTCTCGCAGATGATCTCGTATTCAATGGCAATATTTTCCGCTTCTTCAAAGCTGACGTCGGAATTTAACGTCACGACCTGTCCCTGCAGGAAAAGCTTTTTGATGATCGCCGACGGCTGAATTTTCATCTTATCAGCCAGCTCCTTGATCGTCAGTGTCTCAGGGATCGTGATGACCTTGATCTGCTCTTCCTTAGATTGCTCGGGTTTCTTCTCCGGCTTGATAAAGCGGCCGGCCTTGTTGCGGTTCTTTACCGCCGCGTTGTCGTCCTCGTAGATGTGATCCTTCTTCGACCGTTTATCCCTCTCCTGATTCGCTCTGCGCTTATCTTCATCCCGGTGGTTTGGTACATCCTTGCCGGGCGCCGCAGCGACAAAGTCCTTCTGAACGTTATTTTTCCGAAATCTATTGTCCTGCCCGCCAGCTCCTCTCTGAGGGCGGTCACTATTTCCGCTATTCCTGCCAGAAGCGAAGGGAGCGCCGCTGCTCCTGCGATCAGTCTGACCACCGTTATGATTTTGCCTGCCCTGGCCTTCAGGTCTGCGATTTTCTCCCGCACTGCCCACTCTCTCCTGTCCTGCTGCCGGTTTGGTACCGGCCGCCTCATTTCTGGCATTTTCCCGTTTCTCCTGCTGCCGCTGCTCCAGCCTTCTCTCCTCCTGCTGCCGCTGACGGACCTCATAGGGCTCCGCCGTCACCGGAAGCGGTTTCTGGGTAGGCCGTATGATCTTATGGGGCGTATTCTGAGGCTGCACGGGGCGTCCGCCATTCGATACGGGTCTGCTGCCTCCCCTGTTTTGTCCGCCGCCCTGCGGCTGCCTTCCTCCCATTTTAGAGTTATGGGGATTGCTCACGAAGATGATCCGTTTCTTTTTGGGTGCGTCGGTTTTGGACTCAGGCCTGCCCTCCGTCCTTGCGCCCTCTGGCTTTGACGCTCCCGGAGCTTTCTCCGTCTTCGTTTTCCCTTCCCCGGCAGGCGCAGTCTTTTTCTCTTCGGGAACCTTCTCCTCCTTTTTCACCTCGGGCGCCGTTTCCTTCGCAGGTGCAGAAGCCTTCTTTTCCGTTGTTCCGTCAGCGGAACCAAAGGTTTTTCGCACCAGTGCGATCGCATCGTCCTCAATAGAACTCTGCGCCACCTTTACCTCATATCCTTTAGCCTGCAAAAAGTCGATCAACTCCTTGCTCTTTCTGTCCAGCTCTTTTGCCAGCTCATGTACTTTCATCTTCGCCATACTTACTACCTCCACCTATTTCGAATCCGCTAAATGCTTCTGTATCGAATTTGCAAATCCCTCGTCTGTCACCGCAAGGACCGATCTCTCCTCCCTGCCCATAGAATGACCGACCACAGCCTTTGTTCCGTAAACGGCACAGGGAACCTCATAAAAATTACACATGTTATCATACTTTTTTCTGGTGTTACCCGACGCGTCCTCCGCTATGATGACCAGGCGTGCTTTCCCGCTTTTTACCGCCTGTTCCGTTGCAAATCCGCCACTGACAACATTTCTGGATCGTGCGGCGAGTCCCAGCATAGATAATACCTTATCCTTTCCCGGTATCTGCTTCATACCCGCCCTCCTCGAACTCCTTCTCCAGAGTCTCGTATATTTCGTCCGGTATGCGCTGCTTAAAAGAACGTTCCAGGCCTTTGTTCTTTCTTGCTTTCGCAAGGCATTCCATCTGTTTGCACAGATAAGCGCCCCTGCCGTTTTTTCTCCCCGTCATATCAAGGAAAATCGGTCCCTCCGCGCTCCTCAGCACGCGCATCATCTCTTTTTTGTCCTTCATTTCCCCGCAGCCAACGCACTGGCGCAGAGATACTTTTTTTGCCATACTGCCCCTCACTTCACGTTTATGATTCCTCTACAGATTCCGCCTGCTCATAGGTCTCATCGTCACTCTCGTCGATGTACTCCTCTTCGTAGCTCTCATCATAGTCTTCTTCGTCATACTCTTCATCATCGTAGACATAGTCTTCATAACGGAAACCGGGCGCATCCTTGGCCTGCGTCTCACTCTTGATATCAATCTTATATCCCGTCAGTCTGGCCGCCAGTCTGGCATTCTGTCCCTCTTTGCCGATGGCGAGAGAAAGCTGGTAATCCGGCACCACAACCTTGGCCGTCTTCTCCTCGGGATCCGCGAACACCGCCACGATCTTTGCCGGGGAGAGGGCGTTCTGGATCAGGTTGCCCGGATTCTCATCCCAATTTACAATATCGATCTTTTCACCGCAAAGCTCATCCACGATAGAGTTGACCCTGGCACCGTTGATACCCACGCAGGCGCCCACTGCGTCCACGTTCGGATTATTGGAGCGCACCGCAAGCTTCGTCCTGCTGCCGGCCTCCCTGGCAATGCTCATAATCTCCACCGTGCCGTCCTTAATCTCCGTCACTTCGGATTCAAAAAGACGTTTCACAAGCTCGGGATGGGTGCGGCTCACCAAAATTCTCGGTCCCTTCGGTGTATTTCTCACCTCCAGAATATATACTTTAATGCGCTCGGTGGGGCGGAAATGCTCGCTTTTCACCTGCTCGTTCTCGTTCAGGATGGCATCCGCCTTGCCCAGATTAATGGAGATGTTCTTTCCCATGTAACGCTGTACGATACCCGTCACCACATCCTTCTCTTTCTCAAAGTATTGGTTGTAGATGACGCTGCGCTCCTCCTCACGGATCTTTTGCAAGATCACACTCTTGGCATTCTGGGTGGCGATACGGCCAAACTCCTTGGAGCGGATCTCCACGCGGACGATATCACCCACCTTGGCCGTCGGATCGATCTCTGCCGCATCCTCGGAAGATATCTGCATCACCGGATCCTCAACCTCCTCCACTACCTCCTTCTCGGCGTAGCAGTAGTAGTCACAGGTATCCCTGTCGATCTCCACCTTCACATTGTCCGCCTTGCCGTAATGGTTTCTGTAGGCGGTGATCAGTGAATTCTCGATTGCCTCAAAGAGGGTATCCTTGCTGATCTCCTTCTCCCTCTCCAGAATGTCGAGCGCCTCCATCAATTCCTTATTCATTTTCCATTGTCCTCCTATGTCTCGTTGCTGATTATCCTTAACGTGTCAGAAGTCAAGCGCCAATCTGACCGTCGCAATATCCTGTCTTTCAAAGACGAGCGAAACACCGTTTTCCTCTATCGTGATCGTGTTCGCATCATACGCCTTCAAACTCCCCGAAAACTCCTTTTTCTTGTCAATGGGTTTATAGGTCTTTATCTCCACATTCTCCCCCAGGCTCCGCTCCAGATGCCGGTCTTTTTTTAACACCCTTCCAAGCCCCGGACTGCTGACCTCCAGTATATAAGCATCCGGAATAAAGTCTTCCGCGTCAAGCGCATCAGACAGGGCGCGGCTCACATTCTCACAGTCCTGAATATTCACACCCTCCGGCTTGTCGATATAGACCCGCAGATAATAGTCTCTTCCCTCTTTAACGTACTCCACATCATAAATCTCGACACCCGCCCTCTCCACGATGGGTAAAAGAAGGTGTTCTGTTTTCTCCTCGTAGGTCTCTCTTTTTGACATAACGCTTTCTTCCTCTTGTGCGACTCTGCACATAGAAAGAGTGGACTCGCAAGCCCACTCTTTATCTCAGTAACCATTCTTGATACTGAAAGCATTATACCATTCTTTTTCCTGCATTGCAAGTGCTATTTGACAGAAAGCTGTAAATCCGTCCCTTCCTACTGCTTCTGATCACAGTGATGCTGTCGAATCCGGCATGTGCCGATCCAAGATCGGATCGATCAGAAAAGAGGCAAGCAGTACCGCCACACCCGGCACAATGACTACCAGCATCAGCTTCCAGAGGATCAGCAGATAAGCCCCCGCAAACACCGCCAAAAGCAGCAGGGAAACAGGAAAATGCCGCACCAGCAGATAAAAAGACAGCTTTATGATCCAGCCGGCAGACATATCAAATCTGGATAATGCCGGAAACGCATAGCAGCAGGCTATGATCAGCAGAATCGAAAGAAATCCATAGAACATCATAAAAAACAGCCCTGTCAATCCTTCCATTCTGCTTCTGACAATGCCGAGATTCAGCAAAAGGACAAAGATCGCTGCCCCATAACCGATCCATATCGGCAGAGAGCTTCGCAGATCCCGCCGATATGTCTTCCAAAACCGAGCGGTCACCGTACCGGCATCCTGACGCACAGACCGGGACACCGCAGCATACAGGGCACTGCATGAGGCGCCAAAAGTCACCACCGGCAGACTCCCCAATACCCAGAGTACGCTGACCATAACCAGATCAAAAATCTTTCCCGTATAAGTATAGAAGGATCCCTCAAATTCAAAAATATCACCAAGACCCCCGCCACGACGCTCCTTCATAACTCAACCTCTTTCTGATGATTGCTGTATTAACGCACCGGTATCTCAAAGCCGTCTCTTGCAAAAAGCGGTATCTGCTCGATTGGTGCGTCCACCGTGATCCACTGTCCTCCTGGGAACTGCTCACCACTCCATGCGTTTGTCCAGGAAGCGCCCTTCGGCAGATACACTTTAACGCTCCGGCATCCCGGATCGGTGATTGGAACCACTAAAACATCAGGTCCGAAAAGATACTGAGTCTCCACTTCCCAACAGACAGGATCATCGGAGAAATCATAGAACATGGGCCGCATAACAGGTGTTCCTTTTTCATGGGCTTCCTGCATCAGCTTAGCCACATAAGGACGCAGACGCTCCCTCAGGTACAGATATTCCGAAAGGATCTCATAAACCTGCGGTGTATAGCTCCATACCTCATTCGGTGCGCCGGAAACACACTCGGCTCCCCCGGTCGTTCCCTGCTGAGGCTGCAGAGGCCAACGGTAGCCATGAAGCCGCATGACCGGACAAAAACAACCGTACTGGAACCAACGAATCAAAAGCTCATGGAAAGCGGGATCGTTCACGTTTGCGCCGAAAAAGCCGCCAATGTCAGTCGTCCACCAGGGAATTCCTGCCAATCCCATATTCAGTCCTGCTGCCACCTGATTTTTCATACTGGGGAAAGAGGACTTGATATCGCCCGACCAAACCAGCGCACCATAGCGCTGCGAACCCGCCCAGGCACAACGCAGCAGATTGATGATATTTTCCTGTCCCTCCGCCTTCATGCCGTCAAAAAAGGTTTTTGCATACATGACAGGGTAAATATTTCCCACCTGCACATCCGGTCCCAAATGATACCGATAGTTTTCAAAATCATAAACCGTATACTCCGGTTCCGCTTCATCCAGCCAGAAAACTTTTACCCCTTTCTCATAGTAATTCTTCTTTGCTTTCTGCCAGACATACTCCCTTGCCTCAGGATTTGTCGCGTCATAGTGCAGTGTATTTCCCATAACATCCATAGAGATGGGATACCCTGACTCTACCCGGATCAGCAGTCCCTTGTCCTTCATCTCCTTAAAATTCTCACTTCGGTAATCCACGGTGGGCCAGATGGAAACCATCAATTCAATCCCCATTTCCTTTAATTCCGCGATCATGGCATCCGGATCCGGCCAATAGGTGAGATCAAATTTCCATTCACCCTGCACGGGCCAGTGGAAAAAATCCACTACGATCACAGAAATAGGCAGTCCCCGTCTTTTATATTCTCTCGCCACCTCCAAAAGCTCCTCCTGGGTCTGATAGCGCAGCTTGCACTGCCAGAAGCCCATGGCATAGTCCGGCATCATTGGCACTTTACCGGTAACATCGGCATAACTTTCTTCTATCTCGGCAGGCGTATCTCCCGCTGTTATCCAATAATCCAGCTTTTTAGCGGAATATGCCTCCCAAGTGGTGATATTCTTTCCAAAGTTGACCCTGCCCACTGCCGGATTGTTCCACAAGAAGCCATAGCCCAGACTGGAGATCATAAAAGGGACGCTGGCCTGGGAGTTGCGATGCGCCAGCTCCAGATCTGCCCCTTTCAGATCCAGATAAGGCTGCTGATACTGTCCCATACCGTAAATTTTCTCATTCTGTGTAGATACAAAGCGCATGGTCAGCCGATAGTCTCCGCCAATAATAGGCTTGAATTCACGCGCTTCCACTTCAAGCGAACTGCAGGTATCGCCGAACATATCTTTGCGGGTGCGTACATATTCCTCCAGCAGCAGTTCCCCCTTCTGATTATAAAAAGAAAGCTTGCCGATGAGGTTGATCTCTGCTCTGATCTTGCCATTCGTGATCTCGCCGCCATCCTCCCGGACGACAATCCTGGGCTTGCATTCCTGTACAGGAGGCAATAATGCCCAATCTTCCGACGGCATTTCCGCCAGCTTCGATGCTCTCACCCGAAGACTGTTCTCTCCCCATGGCTCAATGATCAAACGCTCCGCCTGATAGCGGTAACATAAGGTATTACCCTTTTGCTCAAAATAACCGAATACTTCTTTTACTTCATCTTGTGCCGCCATAATATCTTATACTCCTTTTCCTATTTCTTCTTAATCTTTCACCGCACCTGCTGTCAGACCGCCTATGATATACTTTTGCAGGAAAATAAACAACAGGATGACCGGAATCACCAGGATCGTTCCATAAGCCATGATACAGTTCCATTTTGTACCATAGGCATTCTGGAATTTATAGATATTCGCTGTCAAGGGCCGCATCTCCGCGCCTACATTAAAGGTCATGGAGAATACCAGATCGTTCCACCCATTAAGGAAAGAAATAACAATAATGGTGATGATACCGGTCTTAACTGCCGGGATCATGACAGAAATAAAAGCCCGCAAAGAGTTACAGCCATCCAGCCGTGCAGCCTCATCCAATGCTACCGGCACGCTCTTAAAGTATGGGCGCAGGGTAACGATCGCAAAAGGAATCGAAGTTGCCGCAATTGCCACCGGTGCCGCAATATGGCTTCCCAGCAGTCCGATCTTATTAAAGATCAGGTACATAGGCGTCAGCGTCAGAGAAGCCGGCAGCATCTGGGATACCAGAAAGGTCAACAGGAACACATTACTGCCCGGCACCTTGTAACGCCCCATACCGTAGGCAGCGGGGACACCCAACACCAGTGTAATGAGCATGGTGCACGCCGCATTGATAAAGCTGTTGCGCAAAGACAGTAAAAAAGTCGCATCTGTCAGATTTACCAGCCAGGGATCAAATGTAAATTCGTGTGGAAAATAGGTCAGCACCTTACCAAAAGTCTCTGCATCGGACTTGAAAGAAATCTGAGCCAGCCAGTAAATCGGAAAAAGAAAGATGATTGCAATAATGATCGCTATAACAGAGTTAAAGAACTCCTTTTTTCCCACTCTTGTTTTAAACATACTAATCATCCTCCTTTGACAATAAATGCAAATAGAACAGACCTACGATAAACAAACACACGAAAAGTACCATTGCCACAGCAGAGCCCTTGGAAAACTGGAACTGCGTAAAGGATAACATATAGGAATAGGTACCCAAAACGTCTGTGGAATTCAATGGTCCGCCTGCTGTCATAATGTACATCAGGTCAAAGGCGCGGAACGTATAGATGAATCCCAGCATCAAAACAGCGAGCATGGAACCTTTCATCATCGGTAGTGTAATAAATACAAAGCGTTGTCCCCAGTTTGCGCCGTCAATGGATGCGCTCTCATATACCTCACCGGAGATACTTGTTAAACCGGAAATGAGCAGCAGCATATTGAACGGGATACCTACCCAACAGTTCATGATAATGACTGCAATCAGAGCTGTTGATGTATTCACCAGCCATTCGGGACCTGTAATCCCGATCTTCGAAAGCAGATTATTGATCAATCCCAGATTGGAAAAGATGTTCTTGCCGAGCAGACCGGTAACAGCCATCGGCATCATATAACTGACCAAAACCATACCCCTGATCGGTCCTGACAGCCTGAATTTCTGATAAAAAAATATAGCAAAAGCAAAGCCGATCGTAAACTGGAAGATCAGACAGGCAATCGTAAAGACAAACGTATTTTTTATTACCAGCAGGAATGTATCGTTTTGAAACAACTCAATATAGTTTTGCAATCCGACAAATACAGAGCCGCCTTTTGTCAGATTTTTTACATTCACATTTTTGAAGCTTAAAAAAACGTTATATATCAGCGGGTAACCCAACACCAGCAGCATATACAAGAACGCAGGCAAAATAAAGCCGTAAGCTTCCCGCCTTTTCCTTTTGTCTATGGAAAGTTGCTTTCCTTTCAAAGTCTTCCCTCCTTTTAATATAGTTTTCCGCCTATAAACGAAGACACTGCGATGTTCCACCGGATGCTTTCAGCATAAGCGGCGGGCACCGCAGCGTCTTTGTTATATATGATACAATACCTTATAAAGGTTTTATGGAAGCGGTGTCTCCGCTACGATAGGTGCAATCGTTTCCATCGCTTTTGACAATGCATCCGCAGGATCTGTACCATCTACAAATACAGCCTGTGCTGCCGTGTAGATTGCCTCACCGATCGTAGGCCACTCCGGATGAGGTCCACGAGCCTGTGCATAATTCATCTCATCTACGAATACAGCGAAACCATCCTGCTCATAGTCATAGTTTGCAACGGAGTCGGAACGGGTTGGGATCTTACCTGCTGTCACAGCCCACTCGCCCTCTTTCTCCTTAGAGCACAGCCATTTTAAGAAATCTACGCAAGCCGCTTTATTGTCAGCGCCGGTGCAGATACCAAAGTTCTCACCGCCGATGGTGGAGGTGGAAGTTCCCGTACTGCCGGTAGGAAGCAGACAAAAATCATACTCGAAAGCGCCGTTGATATCACCCGTCATCGCCAAATGCCATGTACCTACTTCACACATAGCAGCTTTGCCGGCTACAAACTGGTTGAACGCATCCGACTGTGTCCAGTTAACGCTCTCCTTACTCATACTGCCGCTCGAAATTAAATCACCCAGAACGCCCAGTCCGTGCACTGCGGAGTCCGCTGTCAGATTATCTACGTTAACACCCGCTCCGTTATAATTGGAACGAAGCCATGGAATGATCTGGAAAGTACCCTCTTCTGTTGAGATACAGCACATAGCAAAACCGTATACGCCGTTAGCCGTGTCTGTCGTCGCAGCCGCCATCTCCTGGAACTCATCTACGTTGGTCGGCATATGATCGTAACCTGCTGCCTTCAACAAGTCCATATTGCAGGCAAGCGCAAGACAGTTACTGTTCTGCGGCAGTCCGTAAAGGTTGCCGTCGGAATCCATACAGGAACTGAGAGGACCCGGATAGAACTTATCCAGCTCGCCCCATGCATTCAACTCCGCCGTGATGTCCTCAAACACTCCCAGCGAAATATAGGAAGCCATATCCGGAGAGTCTACCATGCCGATATCCGGAAGTTCGCCTGACAGCGCACCAATGGTATACTGGTTCATCAATTCTTCACGGGAAACGTAGGTAGCCGTAATGTGAATATCGTTTTGCAACGTGTTGTATTCATCAACCCACTCAATGATAGCCTCCTTATCATTGGAAGCATCAAAATAATGCCAGAGTTCAACCTCCGTGGCGGAGCCGGAAGCAGAACTATCAGCCGCCGCTTCGGTGTTTGACGAATCTGCTGCAGGTGCAGCCGGTGTGTCAGCGCTTTCCTGTGCTGCGCTGCCGCTGTCAGTGTTGCTGTTGTCAGTGCTGCCTGCACTGTTGCCGCCGCAGGCAACCAGAGAGAGACACATCGCACCTGTCAACATAAGTGCTAAAATCTTTTTCATGTTGTTTCCTCCTTCATATTATTGGGGTGAGACAGATATATCAGCAATTTGTACATATATATTCACGTCTCCGCCTCTTATATGTACACATTACCATCGATCCCCTTAATTGCAAACCCAACATTTTAAGATACTTCCAAATTTCTGGTATAATATTTTAATATTTTGGCGAAAATTTTAATATCATTTTCTCAAATAGTATCTGAAGGAAACAACATCCTGAACGCCTCATCAATCTCCTTTACACTCATAGAGGTACTCTGTAGGACTTTTTCCGGTCACCTTGCGAAATACCTGATTAAAATATTTCGCATCCGAAAACCCGACTGCATAGGGAACATCCTTCCGGTCACAGCTGCCGTCCCGATACAGCTCCAGAGCCTGCTGTATCCGATAGGTGCGCAAGAAGGAAGAAAAGGTTTCTCCGATATTTTTAGAAAACAGATAACTGAAATACTCCGGGCTGATTCCCAACCCTTCAGCAAGTTCCCGCTGATTGATCTTCCCCGCATAACAATTCTGAACCACATCCAGCGTGCGAAGGATGAGCGGATGTGCCTCCGGATATTTCTGCCTTAAACTCTGTGTCTGCTGGACGACATATCCTGTGCCCCCGCTAATTCTCTGCTGCAGCCTGTGCAGCGTCCGCTCTATATCCTCCCTGGTCACCGGTTTGAGAACATATTCCGCAACTCCAAGAGAAATAGACTGACGGGCCAATTCAAAATCAGCATACGCGCTGATGACCACAAATTCAGTGGGAAGATGTCTGTCGCGGACAGCCTGGATCAAAGCGAGGCCATCCAGAATCGGCATTTTAATATCTGTAAACACCACATCCGGCTTAAGCCGCAGGATCATGTCAAGCGCCACCTGACCGTTTGCTGCCTGGCCGATCAGCTCATAATCTCCCGAAAGGGTACCCAAAAGCTTACTAAGCCCTTCTCTGGCCCTCTGCTCATCCTCTGCGATCAATATTTTCATATGACATCCTCCTCCCGATCCGTCTTCGGAATAGGCAGCCAGAAGGTAAAGCACGTACCATTCCCTTCCGACGTTTCCATTTTGACCTCAAACCGCTCTCCAAAATACATCCTCATTCTTGTAACAACATTTTGTATGCCGATTCCGGAACCGGTGCCCGTCAGCTTTAACGTTTTCCCCTTTTCCAGAGCTCTTTTGAGTTTCAGGCTGATCTCCGGCCGGATACCGCAGCCGTTATCCCGGATCTGAATGACAAACCGATCCTCCTCCGCATGTCCGGTGATACAGATCAAACCGCCCTGTTCTATATTCTCAAAGCCGTGCAGGATCGAGTTCTCCACAAAGGGCTGCAAGAAAAGCTTACAGCAGGGCCACTCATCATACTCCGACGGAAAGTTGATCTCATATTCAAATCGATCCATCAATCGATATTTCTGAAGACGAAGGTACTGCTGCACCCACTCTATCTCCTCTCCCAAGGTGACATATTCAGTCTTACGCGAAAAAGTATAATGCAGGATATTGGCAAGACTTTTCAGCAATCCCGAAACCTCATCATTCCCGGCCTCCATCACATTATAGTTGATCGCATTTAACGTATTGCAGATAAAATGGGCATTGATCTGGGATTCCAACGCCTCTCTCTCCGCTTGATTCCGCAGCTTGACAGATTGCATTTTCTCCGCAAAGGAACGCTGCGTCTCCTGCTTTTGCTGATTAAGCGTGTCCACCATATCGTTATATTCAACCGCAAGCTGCCAAAGCTCATGACTGCCCTGAATCTCAATCTTTTGATTGAGATTACCTGCACGTATTTTTTCCATAGCTTCCCGTATGGAGGTGATCGGCGCCAGGATCCTACGTACCAACAGCTGCCATAAAAGCCCGCACAACATCAATAAAATGATATAAAAAATCAGACCCTGCCTGTACATCAGATTCACATCGTTACGCATATTGTCAGTATCGATTAGTATATGTGCATTCCAGCCGAAATACTCAAGCGGCTGATGCAGCTCCATCGCTGATGTCTCCCGCAGGTAATCTTCCTCCGGCATTCCGATATATTGTTTATTCGTATGATAAATGATGATACCATCCCGATCTGTCAGGTAACCGTATGTATAATCCTGACGGCTGTCATCCACAAGACCACTGGACTGCGCGATACTATCCAATCTGAAAGAAAATACGATGACCTGAGAAACGTTATCAAAACTGGTATTTGCGCCCACCAAGGGCAGCGCAACATGAATCAATGTCATATCCGGCAGCCCCGTATGAAAAGCGGGCTGCGTACTGATACAGTAACGTCCCACCATATCATACTCCAAACGCTCCATCACATCGCTGTAAAGTCCTTCCAACACCTGTAGATTCTCACCAACCCAGAAGTTGGTATATCCGCTGCCTGTCCAGTAACGCCCGTATTCTTTTAACAGACCTTCCTCCGTAACGATAGACACCGCCGCAATGTCCCCGGCATAATGAGAAATACTTGTCAGTTCGGAAGTCAGATCCCTCTGCGACTGGGTGCGGCTGCTGCCTCCGTTCTCCGCGGCATTTTTTACAACACCATACAGCTTTTTATTGATAGCCGCCTCACTGCCTACATGGAGTGCATCAAATAATAAACCATTCAGATTTTTGGATGATACAGACAGCATTGACTGTTCACTTTTCCAAGTCTCATCAACAAGATAGTTAAAATATTCGTTTTTGAGATAATTCTGAAAGATGATTGCCAACCCCAGAAAGAACAGGATCATAGAGCCGGTCAGAGCCACCCAGATATGCGACTTGGCGTACTGTATCAGCCGGCTCCATGCTCTCTTCCATTTCCCAACGCTATGCATCCGCTGCTCCTTCCCTCTTGATACCCTAAATTGCTCTGTTAAAACAGATATACTGATGCAAGTATAGCAAGAATCTCCGTCCTTTTCAACTTTCCATGGACAAGACACGCCATACCAATCTGATCCTCGAAAATGAAATAGATATGTGATCCATCAGAGTGGGAAGACTTGACAAAGAAAACCGGCAACTGCTGTCCGCAGTTGCCGGCTTTCTTTTGGGTTGGGCTGTTCAAAACAGTCAACAGCTCGTAGGGGAATCGAACCCCTGTTTCCGCCGTGAGAGGGCGGCGTCTTAACCGCTTGACCAACGAGCCATCTGATTGACACTTGCTTATTCTATTATATTTTCAGAAAGAATGCAAGTCTTTTTTTAAATTTTATTTTTAATTTTTTACGGTGCTCCTGCATTCCACACATGCAGATCCGGAAGCCAAACATCCTCTGTCACCTGCAATCCCCCCTCCGGCTCCTCTGTCGCTATCGTCATCCCATCATACCTGACATTGTACATCGGAATCTGCACACTGCTTCCATCGGCAAAAGTATACTCCACTGTAGCCTGCATCCCGGAAACATTGGACAGGGTCTCGCATCGACCGCCATTCAGATTAAAAATCCATACCGCCGCCGTATCCGGATTCCGATAGGCAGCATTGCGGTCAAAGTCGCCATTCTCCCTGTCATACTCTGCCTGCGCAAGAATCCCCTCCAAAAAGCCCCTCTCCACATAATCGGTAAACTGATATTTGCCGCCGATCAGGTAGGCCTCCTCAAACTCTATCTTAGAAGAAATGCTGTCCAGATAGTGAATCTGACCGCCTGTCACCCGATAGGGATCTCCTAGTCCTCCCAGATGATAGAGTTGTACATACTCCTTCCAGACTGTCACATGGGGATCGGAGGTCCAGGCATAATACCAGATTTCCGCCCTGCTTTCCTCCTCCGACTCACCCTCGCTCAGCACAAAGCGAAATTCGTCCGGCCAGGGACTGGAAATACCGAAGGTATATCCTCCCCCTGCTTCTTCCAAATCAGGCAGGCTCTCGTATGCCCGCCACTTATTTGCATACATCCCGACCAGTGCATTCCCGTCCCGCTCGCAAAAGGCATTGGCATAAGCAGTAATAAAATCGCGCCTCAATTCCTCCTCCGCCTCCCTCTGTTCCCGATCTGCCGAAGTTGCCGGATTCAGCGCCAGCCCAAAGACCAGAATTCCTAAAAGAACCGCAAGCGACACTACTGTCACAATTCTTTTCTTATGCCAACCCAGAATATTCTGAATACGGCTTTTAACATTCCCTTCTCCAAAGGCAATCGGAGAACTGCCGACAACGCTCCCCTCGCTGGAAAGCTGTAATAAAGTAAAAGAATAAGCCTCTTTCACATCCTCTCCCATGCTTCTCAAAACAGCCTCGTCGCAGGACATTTCCATATCCCGCTCCATCAGCGCAAAGGCGATCCATACCAGTGGATTGAACCAGTGCAAACACACCGCACACCAGCTTATCAGCTTGACCAGATAATCTTTTCTTCCGATGTGAATCCGCTCATGTGCCAGAACATACCGCCGCTCCTCCGGCTGCAAATACGGAGGCAGATAAATTTTCGGACAGACAATACCAAATATAAAAGGCGTGCTGATCCCCTCCGCTTCATAAACGTCTTTGTCCAGCAAAACTGCCTTAGAAAGGAAATATCTGAGCCCAAACATCGACCAAAGGCTATATCCGAGCAGCATGCCGATCCCTGCAAGCCACACCCAGGCGCCGATCAGAATAGCGCGCTGCCATCTCTCCGCCTGATTCCAACTCCCGTTCTCCCCCGAAGATGCAAAAGGCACAGCTTCAATCCCATCCGAGCCCCTTCCCTCTCCCGTAGCTGTCTCATCAAAAATATAGCTCTTCCCATGCCACACCGTCCCGGCTGTTTCCCCGACATCCGTAAAGCTTTCCTGCGACACCACTGCCGGGTCTATCCGCAGCAGGCTGTAACTGCTGGTAATGGAAAAGGGGCAGAGCAGTCGAAACAACACCACGCTCCAGAGCAGATAGGACAGAATCTTTGCCTGCCTTTTCAGCAAAAATCGAAGCACGATAACTGCCACAATACAGTACCCAGCCATCAGACTCATATTCAATATTCTTACAAAAACCGCTGTCATATCCGCATTCTCTCCCCATCAATTTATTGTATTTCCGTCAATTCCATAACCATGTCATTTTCCGGTGTGTTCATCGATCAGCCTCTTGATCTCCTCCGCTTGCTTTTTCGTCAGTTTCCCTCCCCCTATAAAAGCTGTCAAAAACCGGGGAATGGAGCCGCCAAAAGATTCTTCCACAAACTTTCTGCTCTTGAAGCCGTTAAATTCCTCCTCTGAGATCAAAGAAGTCACAACTGCATTTTCATTTCGAAAAATGCCCCTGTCACACAGTTTTTTCAGCACGGTATAGGTGGTGGATTTCTTCCAGTCAAATTCCTTTTCACACAGTTTCACCAGCTCCGATGAGGCAATCGGTTCTCTCTGCCAGATCAACTTCGCAAATTTGGCTTCTCCTTCCGCAAGCTTATATTCTTTCACCATTCTGTTTTCCCTTTCCTCCGCCTTTAGCAGGAACGCTTTCCTTTCTCAGTGCATCCTTTCCATATGGATATCTCTTTCCGCAATCCCGGTTTTGGTCTATCAACAATAAACCACGCACTTAGTCTATCACCAGTAGACCATCGTGTCAACACCAAAATACTCACGCATCACTCATTTTTGTATGCGCCCAGCCCCTGCCGTCTTCTGATTCTGCCTATGCACAATCGAGTAGGGGAGATTTTCTCTCCCCTCTCACACCACCGTACATGCCGTTCGGCATACGGCGGTTCAACATA
>JAIEFE010000026.1 GCA_029067085.1 Lachnospiraceae bacterium
AATTTTTCGGCTGCATGTGATGAAAACGGTGAATATTCTGACTGTATCGAGCTTTACAACCCGGGAAACTTAGAGGTTTCATTAGATGGATATTTTCTGACGGACGATAAAAAAGCATTGAAAAAATATTCTTTAGAGGGCATTCGGATTCCGGCGAAAGGGTATGCTGCGGTATGGCTGAATAAGGAATCAGGACTGCGCATCTCCAAGAATGGAGATGAGATTTTTTTGACGGATACCCTGCATGGCGTTTACCTTGATCAGCTGGTGGTGCCATCTCTTCCTTATAACACCAGCTACGGCAGAATAACGGGAAGTGATGAGTGGTCCGTTATGTCCCCTACTCTCGGCAGAAGTAACGACGAAGGAAAACTTATTCCGACTGTTTCCTTAAAAGAGCCGGTCTTTG
This sequence comes from Lachnospiraceae bacterium, assembly GCA_029067085.1. GTDB lineage: Bacteria > Bacillota > Clostridia > Lachnospirales > Lachnospiraceae > UBA3282. The sequence continues at coordinate 410 of JAIEFE010000026.1, forward strand.
AATATACCAGCGGCTTTTATGAAGAGGCCTTTTCCCTCCGTTTATACTCTCCGACAGGAGAAAAGATATACTATACCCTGGATGGCAGCGAGCCATGCATCGATTCCTTTGTATACGAAAAGCCGCTTCTGATCGCTGACAATTCACAGGAAGAAAATAATTATGCGGCTCGAAAGGATTTAGCTCCTTCTAAAGATTATACCCCTGACTTTCCGGTGGATAAGGCTGTTGTTGTCCGGGCGGCCTGTTATGATCCCTTAACGAATCAGATCAGTAAAACCGTAACAGAAACCTTCTTTGTGGGATACCATTTGAAGTCGGAATATAACAATATGGCAGTCGTTTCCCTGACAGCAGATCCAAAAGATTTGTTTGACAAAAAGACCGGTATTTACGGAAATGGGGAAAAATATGAAGCGTATCTCAAAGACGGCATAGAGGATGGTCGGGTTCTTGATAAGTATACTGATGAAAATGGAGTGATCCAATATCGCTATATGGCCTCCAATGCTTTTAATGAAGGAAAAGCATGGGAACGGAAAGCTTCGATTTCCTATTTCGATGAAACCCATTCCCATATTTTTACGCAGGATATCGGTATTCGAATTTCCGGGAATTCCACGCGCAGCGCACCGCAGAAATCTATTAATATTTTTGCCAGAGATATTTATGATGACTCGGAAATCCTTCCGTATGCATTTTTTGATCATGCCGATTGCTATTCCACGATTAAGCTGCGCAATGGAGGAGGAAACAACGATCAGATAAAGTTTCTGGATGCATTTCTGGAAAAGGCAGCCGAAGAGCGGGAGATCAGTATACAGGCATCGAAACCCTGCGTGGTCTTTTTAAATGGGGAATATTGGGGGATATATAACATTCGTGAGCGATACGATGAGGAATATCTGTCTGCCCGATATGGACTTGAACCGGAAAGCGTTATGATGATCAAGGCCGGAAATGCAGTTACTTCTCCGGAGGAAACCATAGCGGCCTATCAATATATGCTTTCAGTCATAACGGAGTGTGATCTTATTTATGACGATACCTATGCGCTTGCCGGTGAACTGGTAGATATCCAAAGTCTGATTGATTACTGTTGTATCAATTTGTATTTGGATAACAGGGATGTTGCATTTGGTTACAACACTGCTCTATGGCGTACAACACAAGAAGGAACTCCCTACAGTGATGGAAAGTGGCGATATATGCTCTACGATTTGGATGAGTGCATTTTTCCGGACAGCAATGTACGGGAAAACAGAGATGACTGGATGGCGGAGCATCCTCTGATGATGGAACCCGCTGTATTGAGCCTGCTGGATAATGAATCCTTTCGCCGGCAATTTTGTATCTCCTTTATGGATATTGCAAATACTACTTTTTCTTATGAGAGAATGCATTCCATGCTGGCAGAGTGGAGCAGTCTATACAACATCCAGACAGTCAAAGATCATCAGCGGTTTTATGATTCCCTATACGGTTTAGAAACTTATCAACAGGAAGTTTCCTGTATAGATGATTTTTTTCGAATCCGTTTTAAGTTTGCCATGGAAAGTCTGGCAAAGACTTTTCATTTGCAGGGAGAATTGAAGCGCATCCGTATCAGCTCAAATATACCCTCAGGCGGTGTCCTTAACATAAATACAGCCACGTTGGAAGATGGCAGCGCGTGGGAGGGATATTATTACAGTGATTTTCCGATTACCGTTAAGGCAAAACCCAACAAAGGATATCATTTTGTTTCCTGGCAGGGCGATGTTTCAGATGAAAACGATAGCATTACCGTTTCTCTTGATGAGGGAGAGGTTTCTATTCAGGCCGTGTTTGAAAAGGACCAGTAGGAAGGCAATATGAATACGAAAATGTACCGGGTAGAAGATAAATATATTTGTGCAGCTCAGGAAATGTACCAGCTGCAGAAGCGGCTGGAAACTGTGTTGAGGGCGGATTGCAATGAAAGCACCCAGGAAGGTTATCAGGTAATCAGCCTGTACTTTGATGATCTTGCAGACAGCTGTCTTGATGCGACGAGGGAAGGAAGTGATCAGCGCCTGAAATATCGCATTCGTATCTACAATAATTCTCTTAGCAGGATCAATCTTGAAGTCAAGGAAAAACAGGGAAGCCGGGTTTACAAAAGAGTCCGTTCGATCACAGAAATGGAAATGCGAATGCTTATGTGCGGCAGATGCATATCCTCATCCTCTTCAATGGAGGATCCGGCTTTTTTATTTAATTTGGCTATTCAAACCAGGGCCCTGCGTCCAAAGGTGATCGTTGCTTATGAGAGGAAAGCTTATGTTTACGCGCCGGGCAACGTACGTATTACCTTTGACCGTAACATAAGGGCCGGCAGGCAGACAATAGAGTTTGGTTCAGGAAAAATCTCTTATGACTCGCTGTATGGACAGGATGCAGTTCTGGAAATAAAGTATGATGAATTTCTTCCGGAATTTATTCTGCAGCTTTTAGAACAAAGTTCTCTGCTGCAGACAGCTTATTCCAAGTATCGGCTTTGCAGAGAAAGATATCAATGACACAAAAGAGATGTGCTTAAGTTACCGGGAGGATAAACTATGTCAGTAAAAGATGTGATTAAGAACAGTGTCTATCAATCATTAGGCGGTGGAACCACCATGTCTGCAAAAACAGTTATTCTTGTTCTGGTGATCGCCTGTCTGATGGGTATCTATATTTTTCTGGTATATAAGCTGTCCAGTAAAACAGCTTTTTACTCAAAAGATTTAAATATTACAATAGCGGGAATGCCTGTCATTGTAGCGGCCATTATGATCGCCATGCAGTCTAATCTGCTGGTTTCTCTTGGAATGGTCGGTGCCCTTTCTATTGTCAGGTTTCGTAACGCTTTAAAAAATCCCCTGGATCTGCTTTATCTGTTCTGGGCAATCAGTGCCGGAATCATAGCAGGTGTAGGACTTTATGTTCTTGTACTTGTTTTGTCACTTACCATGACAATTCTGTTGTTTTTAATGGACAAGGTTCCGGGGGTAAAAGCGCCGGAGCTGTTGGTCCTTCGGGGCACAGATCAAAACATTGATTATGCTTCGCTTTATCATTTAATCCACAGCCACTGCAGTTATTATAAAGAGAAAGCGCGCTCTACACAAAACAGCGAAACAGAGCTGATCATTGAAATCCGTACGAAAGAAAAGGAATCGTTGCTGTATGATATCGGCAAAACAAATTTCTTTACACAGATAAACTGTATCTCCCATGATGGCGAACTGCGCGTCTGATTTTGGGTAAGATAAAGATTTGATCT
>JAIEFE010000003.1 GCA_029067085.1 Lachnospiraceae bacterium
AGTTATGTTGAACCGCCGTATGCCGAACGGCATGTACGGTGGTGTGAGAGGGGAGAGAAAATCTCCCCTACTCGATTATGGGCTTTAGCATGTTTCGGGCAATGGCGTCAACTTAAGAAGGTTCAATGGCAGAGAAATGTAAGGTAAAGGCACTTCATCATATAACATCCGATGGAAATCCTGAAAGAACTTAAATGGGAACATATATCTCCTCATAAAAAATGGCTATATGTTTCCATATAGCCATTTGCGTAATGATTTTATTTAAGCTGCTATTCATCCATATGAAACCGGTTGGAATTGATACAGATAGAAATAAATTGCGGCATTTCCATTTTTAATTCTATTTCTTTCTTCTTCAAAAGACTTTTAACCTGACTTCGGGACAATCCTAAAACCTCAGCAATTTGTTTTTCCGGACGGATCTTTAGCTGATAAGGATTATTTATTGTCACCAGAACCTGCTCCCCGGAATCATTGATTTCTAAGGGTTCATGCAACTTAACAAAATCATAATCTAGTCTGTCAAAATCAATATCCGCTTTGTTCTTCCGAAATAGCTGTATATTTCTGCCATACATTTCCGCAAGCTGTTCATTATTGTCCAAAAAACCCTGATATTCTTCCTTAGGTATAGAAGAAACTTTCTGCCGCTCATAAATGGTAAGATTGAGTGTATGTTTACATTCCTCACATTGATAAATCAGCCAGATATCCAGCTTATTACCATTGGCATTGATACGAAACTTTTTTGTGTTTTTAAAGTGTGTCTTTCTGCCACATTTGGGACATCCGCGAATGACCAGGAAGGAATCTTTCAGGACAATTTCATATTCAATTTTCTTTAAATAGCTCATTTGCATCTCCTGTTCACTTCATATCACGATGCATGGGCTATTACATTATTTCATTTTATTTGCAATAGCCATGCTATGCAAAGTAAACGGGTGTAGTCATAAAAATAGTTCTCCTCTCATACATATTTGTTCCTCCGGGAATCCCCATCAAAACAATTTTCCAACTGCATTTTCCAATTCGTTTAAAAATCCACTGCTAACACTTGAATTAACCATCGCAACCAATCCTTTTTGAGCTTTTATCTGAAAGCACATTTCGGCAGCATACCCCAAATTCGCGCCGGAATGCTCAAAATATCCATTCGGATTCTCATCAGGAACAAAAAGGCCCAGTCCGGTTAAAGCACCCGGCAGTGTTTTCGTCATCATTGCTCGAACGCTTTCTCTGGTTAGAAAGTTACTTTGTCCTTCTGCCGCCCTCATAAGCTCTATCCCAAGAAGCAGCAATTCTTTTGGAGTAGTCCACAAACCTGCCGCTGCTAATTCCGGCATGATACAGAAATCACCATTAATCTTCATGTTATACACATCATAACCACTCGCATAATTTGTATGAATATGTGTATTCAATGGCTGTTCAAATGTGCTCTGCCACATACCCAGCGGTAACAGAACCCATTCCCTGATAATATGTTCAAATGTTTCATTAAGAATATCACAAATCACTTTTTGCCCCAAAATATATCCACCACCTGAATACATCCAACCTGTATTTGGCGCAGCCTGCATAAAAAGGCCGATGTTATTTGCTGGAAATTGTCCTTTTAGAATCTGCTCAATTGTAGGAATCTCCATCGTATTCAAATAACCTGTAAATCCACTGATATTAAATCCTGAAACATGCCCCAGCAAATTTCTAAATGTAACAACATGGGGTTTCGCATCAAAAGTCTTATAAAAATCAACATCCGAATACTGCCGTATATCTTGATCCAAATCAATGATTTCCGCCTCAGCTAAACGCAGCACCGAAACTGCAAACAAAACCTTGCTTATCGAGGCTGCCTGAAATAAAGTCTCATCATTAATCTCTCTTCGGGTGTCCTTGTCACAGACACCAAAACATTTTGTTTGAATATTACCTTCTTCTGCCACAGCAAGTGACAATCCGGGAACTTTATAAAATTCCATCCTTTCGGCAAAGTCCATTCCAAAATACTTTGCTTCCATAATTTCACTCAATATATCACACATTTATCCGATAAACTCCTCTCGCATATAATGTTCAAACTCTTGCATGATAATTTTCTCTTTCCATAACACTATCGTGATCAATCTGCAATTTTTTGTTAGTGTAACATTTTTATAATACGACCCGCTACCTCATGCTTTTTTATAAAAAAATATGAGCCAATACCAAGTATCAGCTCATATTTTCATTCGCTCATTTTTCTTAAGATACGCTGTATGCTTTTCTCCGACAGGTAATATTTACAGGCTAATTCTGAAGTCTTGCGCCCTGCAAGATAATCTTTGTAAATCTGTTGGTCACGCATCATAAGTTTCTTTTATTGCAATAGCCAGTGCTATGCAAACATGACATATCTTCTCATATACAAGTCCCCTTCTAAAATTTCTTTTAAATCATACCACCTAAAAATTGAACCTCAACGTCCGCTTAAGGTAGGGCTTACCATAAATATCATACTACATTCTTTCTGTAAATTTTTGAAAGGCCGCCGTGCATATGGCGTAGGGTGATTTTTTTGTATTGTTATAATACATTGATATTTTGCATCACAAATAATAAAATATCATTATAAACACGAATTGACAGAGGAGATCTTGAATGAAAAACTTTATAAGATTGACAGATTATACAGCAAGTGATATCTATGATATTTTCAGGCTTGCGGATGAAGTTTTGCAAGGGAAATACCATGATATTTTTAAGGGGAAAAGCGTAGTTCTCTTTTTCCCAAGTGCAAGCATCAGAACAAGGGTTACATTTGAAAAGGGAATCTATTTGTTAGGCGGACAGCCTATTTTATTCCCAACTGAAACGCTTGATAAAAAAGAAGATTTAAAAGATGTATGCGGGTATTTGAATAATTGGGCGGACATGATAATCGTCAGGCACAAGGATATTAATGTGTTGGAAAAAATGGTGAAATATTCCAAAGTTCCGGTTATCAATGCCATGACAGATAGCAATCATCCATGTGAAATAGTGACGGATATGTATTCCCTGTCAAAAATCAGAGATAATTTTGTTAATGATAAATATTTATTCTGCGGAAAATCCGGAAATATCGGTTTGGCATGGAAAGAAGCTTCTGAAGTGATGGGATTTGATCTGTCACAATGCTGCGGTGCCGGATACGAAATAGATGGCATAAATACATATCATAATATCAAAGAGGCAGTCAAAGGAAAGGATATTATCTGTACCGATTCTTTGCCGGCTGAAGTATTAGGCGATTTCAGGGAGTGTCAGGTAACCAGAGAAATCATGGATATGGCAAATGAACATGCAGTATTAAATCCCTGCCCGCCGTTTTATCGCGGCGAGGAAGTTTCTGATGATGTAATAGAGTCTAAGTATTTTGTGGGATATGAATTTAAAAAGAATTTACTGGCAGTGCAGCAGGCGGTTATGATATGGTGTATGGCACATAATCTCTTATCGCATCATTAATCCATATCGCAATTTTTGTAAAAGAAGTAGAAGCTATGTCTCTTGTATTTCGATTGTCTGTTTTTTTGTTTACATTTTACACATACAGGAGTTTATGAAATAAACGAGCGGCTATTTTGATGAAAAGTTAGGTAATGATATTAAGCAGATGCAAGGAGGAATGCGTTAATGACTGAGGTTAAGTTTTATGATGATATAGAGGATGAACTGCTTAAATTTGCCGTGATAATATCCAAAACGAAGAATCAGTATGTCTTTTGCAAACATAAGGATAGAGATACATGGGAGATTCCCGGAGGGCACAGGGAACAAGGGGAGAATATTACAGATACGGCAAAGCGGGAACTGTATGAGGAAACAGGTGCTCTGGAATTTGATATTGAGCCCATTTGTGTATACTCTGTTACTGCGCCTGATAATTTTGATGGCAGGGAATCTTTTGGAATGCTGTTTTTTGCCGATATAAAGTGTTTTGAAGCAGAGTTACATAGTGAGATTGAAAAAATTGTGATAACGAATGAACTGCCGGAAAGGTGGACATACCCCGATATTCAACCGCATTTGATGAGAGAAGCAAAGAAACGAGGGTATCTGTAAAATTAATACATTCAAGTGACTACAAATTACAAGATTGATTGTCTCAAATACGCCGCAATACCATCTTCATCATTACTGCCGATCACCAGATCTGCGATTTCCAGGACCTCGTTGATAGCATTTCCCATGGCAATTCCTTTTCCGCATAATTTAAGCATTCCGATATCGGCATAATCATCGCCGAATGCGATAATTTCTTCCGTCTCTATTCCGCATGCGGAGCATACTTCCATGATGGCTTTTTCTTTTGTGACATCCTTTTTTGTAAACTTGTACCAATATCCGTCTGAAAAACGTATACAATCACAGTCATGCAGCATTTCCTTAAGCAGCTTTGCATGACTGTCTTTAAAAATCTCTACACACATTTTTAAGGAAGTTTCTGCAAAATCTTTAAAGTCTGTATAAATGCTGTCTCCCCAGCTTTGATCCTGTTTTTTAGGATCGATCTTATAGTTCCAGTAATGGGAATCTACTGTATCGATCGTTATTTCGCAATCCATACCGCATACTTCTCTGGCAGCTGCGATCATTTGTCTTGTTTCTTCTTTGGAAAATTCAGCTTTGTATATGTATTCGCTATTATATTTTACCAGAGCTCCGCCGCTTGCGATCAATATATCCGGTTGTAATTCTTCTATAAAAGATAGTGCGTTTTGTTCACTTCTGGACGTGGATACACCGATTAATATGCCTTTTTCCCTGGATTCTTGCAGTGCTCTTAACGTTGACTGTGAAATGGTTTTGTCACTGCGAAGTAATGTTCCATCCAGATCAAATAAAAGTAACTTGCATTTTTTCATGTTTTTACCTCAGAATAGCTTTTTGAAAGACTGTTTTGTGCTATTGTAGTATAGGGTGGTTTTTCTATATTACCATAACACATTGATATTTTCTATCACAAGGAATAAAATATCATTATAAACACATGCAAGACAACAGCAATATATTTATAAAGAAGGCACGTTATGGCAGCACGGGCGGAGAGACAAAGGTAGTTATCTATGGAAAATTATGCAATGGAGATAAATCACATGAAATTACCAAAGATGATACTGTTTGATTATGGGCAAACACTTATTGCAGAACAGAAATTTGACGGCATAAAGGGAACAGAGGCTGTTTTCAGTATGCTGCAAAAAATAAACATAATTTGTCGGCAGAGCAGGTACAGGCTAAAGCAAATGAGATCAATCAGGAATTAGGAAGATTTGATCCTGAGAAAAGGCACATATTTCAAATAGAGATACCCAATACAATGTTTACGCCTTATCTCTATGAATCGCAGGGAATAGAGATTGCATTAAGCAATGCAGAAATTGACACAGTGTTTTGGAATGCTGCGGCCCCGGGAGTGCCGACAGAGGGGATAAAAGATTTTTTAGAATATCTGAAGAAAAAAGGTATCCGCACAGGCGTAATTAGTAATATTTCCTATGATCCGTCAGTGGTTGCAGAGCGTATCAATCGGCTGCTTCCGGAAAATGCTTTTGAAATTATGATTACTTCCAGTCATTTTATATTCCGTAAGCCAAATAAAAGGATATTCGATCTGGCTTTGGAAAAAGCTGACTTGCGGCCGGACGAAGTCTGGTATATCGGAGATCAGTACGAATGTGATGTCAAAGGTTCCTTAAATGCAGGCCTGTTCCCGGTATGGTACATAGGGGCGATTGATTTGCCATATAAAGAGGATAAAAACATTCTGACAGTCACAAATTGGGACGAATTAAGGCGACGGATGGAGGCGTGCGTTAATGACTGAGGTTAAGTTTTATGATGCCACAGAGGATGAACTGCTTAAAGTTGCTGTGATAATATCCTAAACAGAGGATCAGCATGTCTTTTGCAAACATAAGAATAGAGATACATGGGAAGTTTCCGGGGGCTTATTATGGAAAAATGGGATTTGTATACAAAGTACAGAGAGAATACAGGAAAAGAACATATCCGTGGAGAAGCGATTCCCGACGGCTTCTATCATTTGGTAGTACATGTCTGGATACGCAACAGCAAAGGGGAATATCTTATTTCTCAGCGTTCCGCCAATAGACCGACATTTCCGCTTATGTGGGAATGCGCCGGAGGTTCTGTAATAGAAGGGGAAAGTAGTATAGAAGGAGCCATCAGGGAAGTGAAAGAAGAAGTAGGCTTGGACCTGAAAGAGGAAGACGGCCGCTTACTTTTTTCAAAAATCCGTGGTACGGATTATAAGTACGAGTGTAAGGTATTCAACGATATCATGGATGTGTGGCTTTTCGATTATGACGGAGAGTTACGACTGGAAGAAGCCACCACGGATGAGGTTGCAGCCTGCAAATGGATGACGGTCTCAGATATTAGAGCGTTGTATGAGGAGAAAAAGCTGGTGCCGACTCTGGATTATTTCTTCTGCGCTTTGGAAGTTGATGAACCGGATTACAGCCATATCATCGGAAAAACTGTAAAAGGAACCGTTGACCGGCCATTGGGTACGCCTCATCCCCGGCATCCCAAAATGATTTATCCGATCAATTACGGGTATGTAGATGGTGTATTTGCAGGTGACGGAGCGGAGCAGGATGTGTATCTGTTTGGAGCAGATACACCTTTGAAGCAATTTGAAGGCAAGGTAATAGCCGTGTGGCATCGTTTTGATGATGTGGAAGACAAATGGATCGTGTCTTTAGATGGAGAGGATATTTCGGACGAAAAAATCTTAGGAGATATTTCCTTCCAAGAGCAGTTTTTCTATGGGAAATTATATAGGTGATTAAAAAGCTATAGAGAGATTTTACTCCCTCTATAGCTGTCACTTTATTTAGGAAAGGTCTTTTTTAACGGGAATCCACAATTCACAAAACAGTCCCTCTCTGCCCTTTTCAAAATAGATTTCATAGTCCGTATCGTCTGTCTGCACATATCCTGTCTGGGGAGAAAACTCTTTGTAGAATTTACTCCACATCTCGCCGATACAGTCGCCATCGGTGCCGAGGCACTGAAATACGGCATAATCAGCGGCAGCAGATTCCCATAAGGAATAGCCGTTATCCAATAATTTTTTTACGCCTGCCGAATCCGTGTCCTCATCAATGATCACGCCGATACCGTAATCAAAGTGCGTTTCATTTTCCTTTGCAGGGCTGCACAGACCGTAGATATCCCGTTTTCCCTCCTTCCGAAGCTGCTTCATGGGCTCGACCAGATTCTTATCATAGCATTCGGTCCAGAAATCCGGGATGCTGTGGTCATTGTCGTCATTGATGATTTCGTTGGAAAAAGCCCTTACCATTGCAAGAAACTGCTGCGGTTCTCTGTGTTCCATTCTGTAATCCATAATACTACCACCTTCCATTGTAATCTTTATCACAAGGGGGTTGAATAAATGAAGCTTCGCGCCCGGTTTCTTCGCCTGTTTCGGCGTGGAACCATGGAAGCGCGAAAAGGCTTTGGAAAAGCTTTCCGGTGACTCGTAGCCATACTTATATGCGGCATCAATAACTGACAGATTCGTAGTCTGAAGTTCCTGCGCCGCTAAAGTAAGGCGACGGTTTCGGATGTATTCATTGGCTGTCATTCCGGCAATAAAGCTGAATGTCCGATGAAAGTTGTAGCTCGACATATGAATGCTTTTGGCGACATCAGCATAATTAATGTCTTCATGAATGTGTTCTTCCATATAGTTGATCGCCAGTTGAATAAGGTGTATTGCCATGGTAACATTTGCCTTTCCGAGACCGGTTTCCTTGTGTAGGTCTATTGTATTTCACTGGATCCGAAAAGTCCTGTTCTTGCTTGCTCAAATATGTTCCAATATGGTGGAGTTTATGCCGCAGTTTTGAGATAAATAGCAGCTTACTAATCAAGCCACTGGATAAAAGCCGTCTTATCCGTACTGTTGTATCCCGCATGGCTATAAAAATTCAGAGTCTTTTCTTCCTTGCTTCCCGTCAACAGCATCATTTTATAGCAGTTATTCTGCTGCGCGATCTGCTTTGCATAATTCAGACATTCCGTAGCCAGTCCCAGCCCTCGGAAATCGGAATGGGTCACCACATTTTCTACAAAGGCGTAGGGCCGGACATTTCTTGTTAAATTAGGAATGATAACACATACACAGGAAGATACGATTTTTCCTTCGCGCTCATTGACGATCAGGTGGTGATTTTCATCTTCCAGAATCTGTTTCCATGTATATGTCAGATGGTCCGACTGCTCCGGAACGGATTCTTCATGCAGGCATAAATATAATTCCAGTATTTCTTTCAGCTCTTCTTTTTTGGCTTCGCGTACCATAACAGCACTCCTCCCTAACAAGCGCAATCTTTATTAACATACATTGTTCAAAATATCGTTTTTCCGCAGTTCAACCATCTTTTTCAAAAAAGGAAGATCGCTTGCCTTCGGATTATCAACTCGAAAGGTGCATCCACAAACTTTTTCAAAGTTCTTTCCAAACACTATTTTACGTTTACCGCCTCCGCATGAACCGCAGTTACCGCAATGATCTACATATTTCCAAGCAATATTCTTTATATCTTCTTCCACAGAAGAATCCTCGTATGCTCTGCTGTTGTCAGACCATATTGTCCAAAGATTTTTCGGTTCGTCAGGATCTTTGATCGCAATAAAGCATACACATTCATTTCTAAATTTTATCAAATAATATATTTTATCTTTCCAATAATCGTTATCTTTAACGAATTCCAATTCGTTTGTCCGTAAATAGTTAATAAACGCTAATGCAGTTTGCTGTGCTCCATCTGTTAAGTTTTCTTCAATATAATTCTCTATTTGCTTTTCCATAATAAATAGCCCCCATACAGTTTCATATCCCGATTGATATGCTTACATATTAAAATATTTGCCTGTTGCTTGCAATATTATTTTATAAGCCCGTTTTAGTGGGTAAACAATTTCGAAAAGGGCAAAAGATTATATCATAAGTATTTCCCATATCTCGATTCAATGAATTTTCAGAAATGCCCATTAAGGTATTGACAAATAGAGTTTACAGATGTAGACTCTATATACACAGATGGTCTACGTCTGTAAACAAAATGTAGAAAACAGCGCAGAAAAGAGGTAAAGATGAAGGATACAAAGATATCGGATGCGGAGTTGGAAATATTGGAAGTGCTTTGGACAGCCGGGACAGCGTTGAATGCGAATGAGATCCGTGCGCGTCTGAACGAAAAGAAGGATTGGGAGCGCACCACAGTATTGACGTTGATACGCAGGCTGTTAGACAAGGGAGTGATCACGCAGGAGAAGCAGGAGGTTTATTACTATACTCCGCTTGTAGAGCGCAGCGCCTATGTGAAAGAGGAGACGAAAAGCTTTTTAAATAAATTTTTTAAAGGAAATGCGAAGAATCTGGCGGCGGCGCTCATCGAGGACGAGGATTTAAGCAGGGAGGATATCGAGGAGCTGCGAGCATATTTTCGGGATAGTTTTCAGTAGAACGGCAGAGATCTGCAGGAGAGGAGACTTATGGAACAGATATTTCGTGTGATTTTATCATTGTCAATATCCGGAGGATTGGTCGGACTTTTGATATTGCTGTTTCGTCCAATAACCAAGCGCTATTTTGCGAAGAGGTGGACTTATTATCTCTGGCTGTTGCTGCTTGTGAGACTGCTTGTACCGGTACATGGGGACATCAATTTGATGGGGCGCTTAGCAACGATGATGGCGGAAGTGGGCAGCCGGCAGATGAGCGTAAAGGAGGCAACAGAATCCGGAGGTATCGAGAATGCAGAAGCAGAGAAGGCGGATGGGAATGTCTCAGGCATGGAAAGTGCCGGAATTGCAGATGAGACATTCGATGCGGTGATCATTGAGGATAATGAGCCGAATGAAACGGCAGCAGGGATGTCTGCTGACAGGCTGGAGATGAACCGGAGAACAGATATTTTGCAAATAGCAGGGATTATCTGGATTCTGGGTGTGTTTTTGACAGCGGTATACAGGGTATACATTTATAAAAAATTTGTCAAAGAAATAAACGCAGGTTGTATTGCTGTTACTGACCGAAAGCTGTTTTATAAAAATGCGGAGATTCAAACCAGACTGAGGCTTGCAAAGGAGCTGCCTCTCTACGAAAATGAGGTTATTAGCACGCCTATGCTGATTGGATTCAGAAAGCCTTATATCGTACTGCCGTCGAAGCTTCTGGCGGAAATGACCGGAAGAGAGAATGATATCAGTCTGATACTGCACCATGAGCTGATCCATTACAAGAGGAGAGATATCTGGTATAAATGGCTGTTTCAGGCGGCGCTCTGTGTGCACTGGTTCAACCCGTTATTATATTTGTTTAACCGCAAATTTAATGTGGATTGTGAGTTGGCATGTGATGAGGCTATGATGGCGCTTCTTTCAGAGGACGGACGCAGGATTTACGGGAATGTTCTTCTGGATGTGGCGGAAAAGAATCTGCATGAGGAAACTTTTATCATGCACAGGAATGTGCCCATGATGACATTATTAGAGGAGAAATGTACGTTGAAAGAAAGATTACGGGAAATTGCAAAATTTCACAAAAAAGGTTTTTTGATCGGTTTTTGTTCGGCATTGGTATTGGCGGCATTTGCAGCGGTGGCGGTAGTGTGCGGTGCAGCGAGTGTTCGTACCGATTCAGGGCATGTGTTTATGATGCGAAACGAGTCTTCGGGCATTGTGGGGCGTGTTTTAAAAAACATACCAGACACACCGGATATACCAGATATACCAGACGTACCAGACGTACCGGATATACCGGACATTCCGACCTCCTCTTTTGGAGAGCTGATTTCGGTAAATAAAAGCGGAAATTCTTATCGGATGTATGATGATGATGCATTGATTGCCGGAGAGAGTGAGAACGACGCTTGGGTGGCATCGAACTATTGCGGCGGAGGAAACAGCGTAGATGTAGGGAAATTTACTTTGAACGGTTCAGATGAGGTGTGGATCGTGCATGCCAACAAGGAGACTACGTTGGAAATATTTTCGATGTTTGATCTTCGTGATGGGCGTTTTAAGTTTGTCTGGATAAAGCCGGATCAGACCGTACAGACGCTCAATGAGAGCGGTGGAAAAAAGGTTGATAAGATAACACTGCCGCAGGGCAGAAATGTGATCAAAATGGTAGGGCAGAAGGCGCGGGTGAAGAATGTCAGCATATCGTATGGAGGCGTGATAGAAGAGGATGTGGATGGTATCTACCGCGATGCGAATCAGGAGTATGCCTATCAGGCATTAGAGGGAAAACAGCCGATCGATGTTTCCAGACTGGAAGGGGTTTGTCCCTATCTGGAACCGGGGATGGTAAGCGTATTATTTCAAAAAGCATGGAAGGAGGGCGCGGTCTTATCGGAGAGGAACTGGATGGATCTGTTTGTTTACTCTGATTCGGAAGTGGCGGGTCAATATCTGCTGGAGGAGCTGGAGGCCGGCGGAGTCGAGGAATTCGACAGCCGGATACTTGTTAAGATTGCACCGTATATGAGTAAGAAGGATGTGAGCGAGTGTTTTCGGTATCTTTTGGAGCGCGGCAAGGTATCAGAATCGGACTTGCAAAATATCTTTATTTATTCCGACGCTGATCTGTCTGCCCGATATTATATTGATGCATTAAAGGCGGGTGGGGAGAACAAATTTAATGGGAAAATCCTTGCACAGTTTGGGCAATGGATATCGTCAGATGATCTGACTGATCTTGTGCTGGCCCTCGGAAAGGATGATCTGACATTTCAAGTCCTGCGCGAAAATGTATTCCCCTATCTGGGAGAAGAACAGACGATGCAGTGCATTTACCATTATATTGACCTGGGAAATGTTTTGACGGATTCACAGCTGAGGGATGTACGAGGGTATGTCTCGGAGGAGGATTTTTATCGGGTTATAGAATATAATGGGAAAAAGAAATAGAGCAAGATCAGGAGAGAAAGGGCTGTCTGGAAGATAAATAAAAAGTAATGGATATAAAAAAGAAATAGTGGTATCATATTTTTAACGATGTAGGTTTGATGATTGAAGAGGGTAAATTTATGAAATTGGATGAAAAGAGCAAAATGGAAGTTAGGGAATCGGAGAGCCGTCTTTTTAGAGAATTAGATAAAGGTATAGATTCTATGGAAAATGGTCGGACAGTTCCACATGATAAAGCTATGCAGATGATACGGGAGAAATTAAAGGAGTATGCGGTATAATGTAATAGAAACTATGGAGGCGGTTGATGATGTCATTAATTTTGCTTCTTATATGATAAAGGAATTAAAAAATCAGAAGGCCGCTGATGATTTTCTGGACAGATACGATAATGAAGCAAAGAAACTTGGGTTTTTCCCGACCGGATATAGGGGTATCGGGTTGGAGTACCGAGGATATGAAATTAGAATAAAGCCATTCGGTACATATAATATTTTCTTTGTAATCGATTATGTTGAACAAAAAGTAATTATATTACGAATTCTAAAAGATAGACAAAACTGGAACGATATTTTACAGTTGCAAGTAACATATCATTTTGATTGCTTGTAGTTATAAAGTATAATTGAAAGCTGACATAAGGTGCGTAAGTTATAAAAAAACTTACACACCTTATGTTATATTTGATTTTTGGTTTTACTTGTAATAAAACTATAATATAGAAGATTCTCATGATGACACGGGAAACACAAGAATCTTTCGTAGGGATTAAGTGATGGAGAAAGGGCGTATAGGTGAATGATGGGAAAAGATACCAGCCTAATTAATATATATCTTAAAATACATAATAAGAAGCCATTGACCATAGAAGATCTGCGGTATCTGGCAGAATACGATCCGGAATGTTTTGAGAAAACATGTAAAAATGTGGTACATAACATCCCTGAAGCAAAGCCCATTATGGAGCCGGATGCCGCGAAATCTTCAGGGAAAGAACTGAAGCCGCGAACTTCAAGGAATGAGCCGGTGACGGAATCCTTTGAATGGCGCAGCATAGAAAATATTCTGGATAATCTGAAACGTCTGGAAATTAATGATATTCCCATTTCCGATGTTGATGCTGACAAAGTAAAGAATCTGTTGGGAAATTTATATATGGAATTGTTATTTCCGCATAACGATAAAGATGTATTCGTGAATATGGCGGATAACGGTGGGAATACTTCTTCGTTTGATAAAAAGGCATGAGAGAAGAGGAAATGAAAATATGTTTCAGGCAGCTGTATTTGATATAGGGAAGACATTAGTTGATTATAGAATGCCAATGAACTGGTCAAGTTTGTACAGACCGGCGTTTGCGTATATTGCAAAAAAGTATAGTTATACATTTTCTGAAGAACAATATCAAATTGCCGGAGATGTGCTGACTAAGTATAATACGAGAATGAATCCAAGGGAATATGAGGTTTCTTCTACGCAGATCTTTACGGAAATATTGAATGGTATGAACATAGATTTGAGAGAACTGAAACAGATCAAAGAAAGCTTTTTTATGTATTTCAGGCAGGATTGTTCGTTGTTTCCTGATGTGGAACAAACACTGAGAACACTTTCTGCGGCAGGGATAAAGACAGGTACTTTGTCGGATGTGGCATATGGCATGGATAATAGATATGCATTGGAGGACATCGCTTCCATCATAAAGTATATAGATTATCCTTTTACATCAAATGATGCCGGATACAGGAAACCCTGCACAAAAGGATTAGAGATGTTGAGTGAAAAAATGCAGACAGATCTATCGGACATCGTGTTTGTAGGCGATGAAGAAAAAGATATGGTCTGTGCCAAAAATGCAGGAACTTACGCTGTTCTGATCAATAGAGACGACGTCATCAAAGATTATGATCAGGACAAGGAGATACATACGCTAACTGAGCTACTTCAATTATTTGCTTTACACGTATGAGATATGGAGATTAAAAAAGAATGGGTATAAGTTTGCGTATTAAAGAGATAGCAGTGTTTCTGTTATGCATATTCCTATTAAGTGGTTGTGGTGCCTTACAGGATAAGGAAGCTGTATTATCGGATGTTGAAGTGCAGGAAACGGAGGTTGAGGAAATCACTGAGGAAACAGATGAGGTAGACGATATCATCTTGAAAGAGCAGGAAGTAGATAAGGAAGACGATATCATTTCGGAAGTGTTGGAAACAGATATTGAAGAAAACAATCCTGAAGAATTTGATGATAAGAGGACTTCCGAGGCATTTATTCCTGACGATACAGATAATGAGGAATTGGAACCGGAAGAGTTACTGGATGCATTCCTCTCAGGTGAAATTCCGGCATATTATGACTATAGAGAAGAAACCACCATAATGTATGACCAACTGCCGCATGATGAGAATGACTGGGAGCGTTATTCTGTCGGAGAGCGGATCGATCTGGATAATGACAGCGAAGTGGAACTAATCGTGAGCGGCCCTTATGGAGGCAAGTATTTAGATGCTAGAGACGGAAAAGTCTATGTGTTAGCGGAGGGAGAGGGAACGACAGGACTTTTGTCTTATGCAAATTATGATAATGCGACATGGATCGTGCATAGTGATATTCTGCATTGGGG
The DNA here is from genome assembly GCA_029067085.1 of Lachnospiraceae bacterium. GTDB lineage: Bacteria > Bacillota > Clostridia > Lachnospirales > Lachnospiraceae > UBA3282. Next base: position 14,613 of record JAIEFE010000003.1, read on the forward strand.
AAGAGAGTTACACTGGCTGACGCGGTACGATGGAGAGGGGAAGATCGTAGACACATTTAAGTTTGGGGCGGAGTATTGGGATTCCCCCGATGATCAATATGATGAAAACAGCAAGTTTACCTATCGGGATGAGGAAATATCCATGAGTGAATATGAGGAATTATATAAAGAAATTTTTGGTGAGTGAACCTTTGGCGTGTATAAGCAGACCGTCAAAGGTGAAATTGAGAAAACAACTAAGGGAGCATCTACATGGAAACAAGCACAAAAACCTATCAAGCGGGAGAATTGCTGAAAAGATTTCTCCCCTATTATAAAAAATACTGGAAAATAGTCGTCATTGATCTGTTTTGCGCGGGTCTGACCACAATCTGTGAGCTGGTGCTGCCGATGATCATCCGTTTTATCACCAATGCCGGTATGAATGATCTGACGTCGTTGACCGTATCAGTCATTACAAGGCTGGGAGTGTTGTATCTGTGTCTGCGCATTATTGACTCGGTGGCGAATTTCTATATGGCGTATACAGGCCATGTGATGGGAACGCAGATCGAGACGGACATGCGGCGGGATGCCTACGGGCATTTACAGAAGCTGTCGGATACATACTATAACAATACAAAAGTCGGTCAGATCATGGGGCGGATCACGAATGATCTATTCGATGTGACAGAATTTTCCCACCACTGTCCGGAGGAGTTTTTCATTGCGGGGATCAAGGCGGTGATCTCCTTTGTTATTCTGGCACGGATCAGTCTGTGGCTGACGGTGATCATTTTTTTGATCGTGCCGATCATGGTTGTGACCTGTACGGCTATCAATCTGCGCATGCGGGAGGCGTTTCGGAAGCAGCGCGTGCAGATCGGCGAGTTGAATGCACGTATTGAGGACAGCCTCCTGGGACAGAAGGTGGTAAAGGCATTTACCAACGAGGAGAAGGAAAAAGAAAAATTTGAGCAGGACAATCTCAACTTTTACCGGATCAAAAAAGAAACGTATAAGTTTATGGCCTTTTTCCAGACCACCACGAGAGCCTTTGACGGGCTGATGTATCTGGTGCTTCTGGTGGCAGGCGGCATTTTTATGATAAAGGGAAGGATTGCACCGGCGGATCTGGTGGCTTATGTGATGTATGTGACGACACTGATTGCTACTATTCGCAGGATCATAGAGTTTGCGGAGCAGTTCCAGCGGGGCATGACGGGAATCGAACGTTTTGTGCAGATCATGGACAGCGATATTGAGATTTTTGATGAGCCGGATGCGGTGGCCTGTGTGAATCCGAAAGGCAACATTTCCTTCCGCGATGTCAGTTTTGAGTATCCTGACGATCACAATGTAGTGTTCCGGGGACTTAATCTGCACATTCGACAGGGCGAGAAGATTGCTATTGTGGGACCCTCCGGTGGCGGCAAGACGACGCTGTGTAATCTGATTCCCCGATTTTACGATATCAACGAAGGGGAGATTTTGTTGGATGGCGAGAACATTCATCATTATACGATCAAGAGTCTGCGCCAGAATATCGGTATGGTGCAGCAGGACGTATATCTTTTCTCCGGCACGGTTTACGAAAATATTGCCTACGGCAGGGAGAACGCCACGCGGGAGGAAGTGATTGAGGCGGCAAAGCAGGCGGGCGCGCACGAATTTATCACAGCTCTCAAGGATGGGTATCATACTTATGTGGGAGAGCGCGGCGTGAAGCTCTCCGGCGGGCAGAAGCAGCGAATCAGCATTGCCAGAGTCTTCCTGAAGAATCCGCCGATTCTCATTCTGGACGAGGCTACTTCCGCACTGGATAATGAGAGTGAATTTCAGGTGGCAAAATCTTTGGAGGCGCTTGCCAAGGGAAGAACGACCATTACCATCGCCCACAGACTTTCCAGTATCCGCAATTCCGACCGCATTCTGGTATTAACGGAGGAAGGGATCGTGGAAGAGGGAACCCACGAAGAACTGCTTGCACTAAACGGCATTTATCACCACTTCTATGTGACGGCGAATGAGTTGAAGTAGAGGGCGGGTATTATGAAAACAACAGTATATATTACGAAAAAACTCGTAATTACCATTTTGTTTTTGCTGATTGGCGTATACTGTACACTGTGCGGAATCCGATCACTGTACAGGGAGTTTCGCTGCATCCCGCTCGAGGATTTATCCATGGATAACTATCGCAAAGGAGCCTACGTTGCGGGTACGATTGAATCCTGTTTGACGAACCATGTTCAAACGTTAGGCAGCCAAGGCAAAGATTTGGGGACATCCGGTGGTTTTATCACTAATTTCGGAGCGACGATTTTTGATTGCTATACGATTCCTATGGCGGATTCACGCTATATCAGGATCGAGCTTTCGGATGAGGATACAAAGGATGCCGTGGATGACCTGATCGCAGGAAATAGCGAGGGCGTGTATGTGGAAGGACAGATCATAAGAGAGATGATGCCACCCAACATTCCGTTTTATGAACACTGTGAACAGATCAAGAATCCACAGGAAGAGGTATTGGGCGGTTATGAGATCAGACAGATCTCTTTCAGCAACAGGCGCAATGTTTTATACTTTGGAATGGGATTGTCGGCAGTCATGATTCTTGTGCTCTGGAAGGGTAAACTCATAGCTGAGGCTTATGATGTGGAGGAAGAATCGGAGGAGCAGCCGATAGAAATAGTAGAGAACAGAGAATTTGAGCCTTGGAAACCTCGGTATTTAAGCGGTGCGGAACATGAAGCAGCGGAAATGGAAAATGACTAAAGCATAAGATAAACATTGGAAATAGAAAAAGAATAGAACAAAACACGAAACACCGGAATGATACAGGAAAGAGCAGAACGGAATCGAAATGAAACAGAACAGTCAAACAGAACATCATATATTGATCATTGAGGACGATGTCACGCTGGCAGGCGGTTTATGCAGAGCCCTGCAGAATGACGGAACAGAAACGCTGTACTGCACAACGCTTCGAGAAGCGAGAGAACTGCTGGAAAAACAGCAAACGGAGGGGCAGTACTCTCTCGTGATACTGGATGTGAATTTGCCTGACGGAAACGGATTTGATTTTTTACAGGAGATCAAAAGCAAATATGACATATGCGTCATAATGCTGACTGCCAACGATATGGAGACAGATATTGTGGCGGGGTTGGAATTGGGCGCGGATGATTACATTACAAAGCCGTTCAGTCTGGCGGTGCTGCGGGCACGGGTGGAGACCCAGCTTCGCCGGGTGGTGCAGAGCAGATCGGAGACGGCCGGCGTAGAGGGTGGCAGTGCGGCAGCAGGCGGCACAGTGTCGGGAGCGGAGATCGTAATAGATGATTATCGCTTCAATTTCCCGCAGATGCTTTTCTGGCATGGGGAGGAGCAGGTTGAACTCAGCAAGAGCGAACAAAAGCTGCTGCGCATTCTCGTGGAAAACCGGGGCATTACGCTGACAAGAGAGCAGCTGCTTGACCATGTCTGGTCTGTGGATGCGGAGTTTGTGGATGAAAATGCGCTGTCTGTAGCTATCAAGCGCCTGCGGGACAAGCTGGGGGCGCAGGAGCGCATTAGGACGGTGTACGGGATCGGGTATCGGTGGGAGTAACAGATGACAGAGGATAGAGCGATCATTATTATCATCATTGCCATATTGTGCCTGGTCTTGGCGGCAGGAATTGTTATTTTTGACTTTTTTATCAGAAGACGCAGTCTGAAAAGGATGTACGCCATGGTACAGTCCGCTATGGACGGCACCTTTCAGGCGGATCTTTATGATGAATCTCTGTTTGCCTCTGTGGAAAATAAGTTGGCGGAGTATATCGCTGCATCGCAGGTTCAGGCGGTGAAAACAGCGGAGGAGAAGGAAAAGATCAAGACACTGATCTCGGACATTTCTCACCAGACTAAAACACCGCTTGCTAATATTCTGCTCTACACGGAACTTTTGAAGGAAGAAGGTCTGGGGAACAATGAAAATAGGGAATTGTTGGAAGCCCAGGCGAAGAAGCTGGATTTTCTGATTCGGTCGCTGGTGAAGATGTCCAGACTGGAGACCGGAATCCTTGCATTGCATCCGAAAAAGAATGAAGTGTCTGCACTTTTAGAGGAGGCCAGAGACCAGTATGCGGCTTTGGCGCAGGAAAAAGGATTGTATCTGCGCGTGCTGTGGCAGGAGGCGGAGGGGATCAATGCATGCTTTGATCCTAAGTGGACGCTGGAGGCATTGGGAAATTTGATTGATAATGCCATCAAATACACGGAAACAGGAGGCATTACGGTGCGGGTCAAAGCCTATGAGCTCTTTGTCTGCATCGAAGTGGCGGATACCGGAATCGGTATAGCGGAGGAGGAGCAGGCGAAGATATTCGGGCGGTTTTACCGTTCCCGGCATGTTGCTGACCGTGCGGGTGTGGGAATCGGACTCTATCTTGCGCGGGAAATTCTGAGGCAGCAGTCGGGCTACATGAAGCTGGCTTCCGAGGAGGGAAAAGGAGCAGCAGTTTCCATATATCTGCCTGTCTCTGAATAATTACAAAACTGTCACATTTTTTTGAGACGGTGAAAGATTGTGGAAAGAATGTTATGGGATAATCTGTATTGTGGAGAGAAATCTCTCACAGTGCAGATTTTTTTGATAAAAGTAAAGCATTTGCCCGGATTGTGAATGCAGGTGGCGATTGTGGGAGTGCGGAGCACGGAGCAATCGACTTTTATCAAGTGAAAAAGAAAAAGGAGGAAAACTAAAAATGACAATATTGTCAACGCAGGATCTGAAAAAAATATACGGAGCGGGAGAGAATGAAGTGCACGCTCTGGACGGGGTAAACTTCCAGGTGGAAAAGGGCGAGTTCGTAGCCATTGTGGGGACTTCCGGAAGCGGCAAGAGCACACTCCTTCACATGCTGGGTGGACTGGACCGCCCCACGTCGGGAAGTGTGACGGTGGACGGCAAGGAGATTTTTACCTTGAAGGATGAGGAGCTGACCATATTCCGCCGCCGAAAGATCGGTTTTGTATTCCAGAATTATAATCTGGTGCCGGTGCTGAATGTCTATGAAAACATCCTGCTTCCGGTGCAGTTAGACGGAGCGGCGCCTGATCAGAGCTATATTCGGGAGATCATTGATACGCTGGGGCTTTCCTCCAAGCTGGAAAACCTGCCCAACAATCTTTCGGGCGGGCAGCAGCAGCGTGTAGCCATTGCACGCGCCTTGGCTTCTAAGCCTGCCATCATCCTTGCAGACGAGCCGACAGGGAATCTGGACTCCAAGACGAGTCAGGATGTGTTGAGCCTGTTGAAGGTGACCAGCCAGAAGTTTTCACAGACCGTCGTCATGATCACCCACAATGAGGAGATCGCCCAGCTTGCGGATCGCATCATCCGCATTGAGGACGGTAAAATTCTGACAAAGGAGGCGGTTTAGAATATGAACGTTTCCAACAGAAAATGTATCCGCCGTCTCAGCGTGGCAAGCTTTAAGGCGGCAAAAGTCAGAAATATAATTACGATAGCGGCGATTGCGCTGACGACCATACTGTTCACGGTCATCTTTACGGTTGCCATGTCCATCAAACATGGGTTCGAGCAGTCAAATTTCCGGATGGCAGGCGGTTACAATCATGGTAGTTTTAAGTTTTTGACAGAGGAGCAGTTCGAGGAGCTAAAGGATGATCCGCTGATCAAAGAATATGGCTTGCGGATACACTGTGGTATGCCGGAGAAGGCGCCTTTTCATAAGAGCCATGTAGAGGTCGGCTACTATGATGATAACGTGGCAAAATGGATGTTTTTGCAGCTGAAAGAGGGACGCTTTCCGCAGGAGGGGACAAACGAGGCAGCCACTGATTTACGAGTGTTGTCTCTATTGGGTGTGGAGCCTGTGATCGGCAATGAGTTTACGATGACGTTTATGGTAGACGGCGAGGAGACCACGGAGACCTTTACTCTGTGTGGTTATTGGGATTACGATGAAGCGATTGTGGCCAACCATGTGCTGATTCCCTATAGCCGGACGCAGGAAATCTTTGAAAAACTGGATACCCAGAGTAACGATGGTATGACAGGCCGTTTTAATATGGATGTGATGTTTAAAAATGCCTCTCATATAGAGGAAAATCTGAAGACGATTCTGGAACGGCATGGTTACCAGGCGGAGGGCAGAGATCAAGGTGACAATTTTATACAGATTGGCGTGAACTGGAGTTATGTGTCCGCGCAGTTTGAAGACGGCATTGATCTGGGGACGATTTTGGCGCTGATCGCGGTCATGCTTTTGATCGTTTTTACGGGCTATCTCATTATCTACAATATTTTCCAGATATCTGTCTCCAATGACGTGCGTTTTTACGGGCTGTTAAAGACCATCGGGACAACGGGGCAGCAGATTAAGCGGATCATTTCCCAGCAGGCATTCATGCTTTCGGCAGTGGGTATTCCCATCGGTATGGTCGTCGGTTATGGTATGGGTGTTATTATGACGAACATCGTCGTGTCACTACTCAACGGCGTATCTTTGACTTATTCAGTCAGTCCTGTAATCTTTGCAGGTGCAGCAATATTTTCATTGGTGACGGTTTGGATTTCCTGCCGGAAACCCCGTAAGATGGCGGCGAAGATTTCCCCGGTGGAGGCGGTACGCTACACGGAAGGAAACGGGAGTAAAAAGAAAAGCAGAAAAGGGGAGAAAGGTGCATCCATTTTCAGAATGGCTGTGGCGAATCTTGGCAGGAACAAGAGTAAGACTGTGATCACAGTAATCTCCATGTCCTTTGCGGTGGTGGTGCTGAATCTTACTTTCATCCTGAAAAATGGTTTTGATATGGATAAATATTTAAGGAGAGTGGTGACGGACTTTATCACTGCTGACGCCCACTATTTTCAAGCCGGCAGCCGTACTCATGAGCCGTTTCCTGAGGATGTAATCGCGCAGATAGAAATGCTGGATGGCGTGAAGGGCGGCAGAACCTACCAGAAAACCTTTGCGGCACAGGAGTTTGTCACGGAGGAGTGGATACGCAAACTGAAAGGACGATTCGCAAGTCCGGAGGAGCTGGACCGCTATATGGAGTTGCTGGAAAAGACGGGAGACCTGTATGCCGAGGGTGTGAAGCTCTACGGAATGGAGGATTTTGTGCTGGATAAACTCAATGTTCTGGAAGGCGACATCGATAAACTGAAAGATGGTGGTAATTACATTGCGGCAGTCTATTTTTCAGACGACTATGGTAATATCCATGAGGAATCCCACTGGGCGAAGATAGGAGATCAGATCACGATCCGGTATATAAAAGAGTGTGAGTATTATAACCCCGATACCGGGGAAATCTATGCGGATGAGGAGGATATAGGCGATCAGCTCTGGGCGGAACGAGCCAAAGATTATGAGGATAAAACTTACGAAGTGGCGGCGCGGGTGGAGGTACCCGGCACTCTCAATTACCGTTATTACGGGGACGATGAGTTTGTGATGGGAGCGGATACCTTTATTCGGGATTCCGGGACGGCAGATGTTCTCTATTATGCTTTCGACTGTGAGGATGACAAAATAGATGCGGTGGAACAGTGGATGCATGATTTTGCGGGCAGCGATGATTCCGAGTATGACTACGAGAGCAGAAAGACTTACGAGGAGGATTTTTACGGTTTTCGCGATATGTTCATGATGGTGGGAAGCGGTGCGTCCCTGATCGTAGGTCTGGTGGGAATTTTGAATTTCCTGAACGCGATTCTCACAAGCATTATGACAAGGAAACGAGAGTTTGCAGTGTTACAGTCCGTAGGTATGACAGGAAAACAGTTGAAGCGGATGCTGATTACGGAGGGCATGGTGTTTGCGGGCAGCTCTGTTGTGATCACATTTGTCTTAACGATCGTCATGGGACCCGTGGCAAGCAGTGTTCTGGAGGGGATGTTCTGGTTTTTCAGCTATCACCTGACTGTTACGCCGATCCTCGTGGTCGCGCCGATATTCCTTCTCCTTGGGGCGTTGATTCCCCTTGCTGCTTATCATTATGTGGCAAAAAGGTCGGTGGTTGAACGGCTGCGAGAAGCGGAATAGTGCCAAGTACGGTGCAGTTGACTTTTGCGATATCGATTATCAAAAAGGGAGGAAAAAAGTATGACCATATTATCAACAAAGGATCTGAAAAAGGTATACGGTTCGGGTGAAAATAAGGTGCACGCTCTGGACGGGGTGAATCTGTCGGTGGAAAAGGGAGAGTTTGTGGCCATTGTGGGTACGTCAGGCAGCGGCAAGAGCACACTCCTTCATATGCTGGGAGGACTGGACCGCCCAACGTCGGGCAGTGTCACGGTGGACGGCAAGGACATTTTTAGCCTGAAAGACGAGGAACTGACCATATTCCGCCGCAGAAAGATCGGCTTTGTATTCCAGAACTATAATCTGGTGCCCGTATTGAATGTATATGAAAATATTCTGCTTCCGGTGCAGTTAGACGGAGCGGCGCCTGACCAGAGCTATATTCGGGAAATCATTGATACGCTGGGACTTTCGTCAAAGCTCAACAACCTGTCCAACAATCTCTCCGGCGGACAGCAGCAGAGGGTGGCGATCGCCCGTGCGCTGGCTTCCAAGCCGGCCATCATTCTGGCGGATGAGCCGACCGGAAATCTGGACTCCAAGACGAGTCAGGATGTGTTGAGCCTGTTGAAGGTGACCAGTCAGAAATTTTCGCAGACTATTGTTATGATCACACATAATGAAGAGATCGCGCAGCTTGCGGACCGCATTATCCGCATTGAGGACGGCAATGTGAAAAGTGCAGAGGGGAGGAACATATAATGAATGTTTCTAACAGAAAATGCATCCGTCGTCTCAGTGTGGCAAGCTTTAAAGCGGCGAAGGTCAGAAATATCATTACGATAGCGGCGATTGCGCTGACTACCATACTGTTCACGGTCATCTTTACGGTGGCTATGTCCATCAAACACGGGTTTGAGCAGTCGAACTTCCGTCAGGTGGGCGGTTACTCGCATGGCGGTTTTAAATATTTGACTGAGGAGCAGTTTGAAGAGTTAAAGGATGATCCGCTGATCAAAGAGTATGGCTTCCGGATATTCTGCGGCATGCCGGAGAAAGCGCCTTTTCACAGGAGCCATGTGGAGGTCAGTTACTGCGATAAAAATGAGGCAAAATGGATGTTTGTGGAGCCGAAGGAAGGACGCCTGCCGAAGGAAGGGACAAACGAGGCAGCCACGGATCTGCGGGTGCTTTCCCTTCTGGGGGTGGAGCCCGTGATCGGCAATGAGTTTACCATGACCTTTCTGGTAGACGGGACGGAGACCACGGAGACCTTTACGCTGTGCGGCTACTGGGATTACGATGACGTGATCGTGGCCAATCATGTGCTGATTCCGCGGAGCCGGACGCAGGAGATCTTTGATAAGCTGGATACGCAGGGCATTGATGGCATGACAGGCAGTTACAATATGGACGTGATGTTCAAAAACGCGTCTCACATTGAGGAAAACCTGAAAACGATCCTGGAGCGTCACGGCTATCAGGCGGAGGGCAAGGATCTGGGTGATAATTTTATACCGATTGGCGTAAACTGGGGCTATGTGTCTTCACAGTTTGAGGACGGTATCGATCTTGAGACGATCCTGGCGCTTAGTGTGATCATTCTGTTGATCATATTTACGGGATATCTCATTATATATAATATCTTTCAGATTTCGGTTTCCAATGACGTGCGCTTTTACGGGCTTTTAAAAACGATCGGCACCACGGGCCGTCAAATCAAGCGCATCATTTCCCAGCAGGCGTTATTGCTGTCGGCGCTGGGGATTCCCATCGGACTGGCACTTGGGTACGGTGCGGGTGTGATCATGACAGGCATTGTCGTGTCCCAGCTCAGCGGTGTGACGTTGACTTATTCGGTCAGTCCCGTGATCTTTCTGGGTTCGGCGGCATTCTCTCTGGTGACAGTATGGCTTTCCTGCCGAAAACCCCGCAGTATGGCGGCGAAGATCTCTCCGGTGGAGGCGGTGCGCTACACGGAAGGGAACGGGACGAAAAAGAAGAGCAGAAAAGGGGAGAAAGGCGCGTCCATTTTCCGCATGGCAATTGCCAATCTGGGCAGGAACAAGAGCAAGACTGTGATCACGGTGATCTCGATGTCCTTTGCGGTGGTGATTTTGAATCTTACTTTTATGTTTGCAAACGGATTCGATATGGATAAATATTTAAGCAATGTGGCAGTAGACTTTATCACCGCAGAAGCTCCCTATTTTCAGACGAGTGGGGAGACAGGCGCTCCGTTTCCGGAGGAGATGATCGCGCAGATGGAAGCGCTGGACGGTGTAAAGGGCGGCAGAACCTATCGGCATGACGTAAGGGAGGCGCAGCAGCTTGTCACGGAAGAATGGATGCGGAAGCGTATGGGCACATGGAACAGCCCGGAGACCGTGGACAGAATGGTTGAGTGGAAGGAAAAGGTGGGTGATCTTTGCAGTGACGATGTACAGCTTTACGGGATGGAGGACTTTGTTCTGGATAAACTCAATGTTCTGGAAGGCGATATCAATAAGCTGAAGGAGGGCGGCAATTATGTGGCGGCGGTTTATCATGCGGACGAATACGGAAATATATTTGAGGATTGGAATTATGCAAAGCTGGGAGATCAGATCACGATCCGCTATGTGAAAGAGTATGAGTACTACAATCCCGAAACGGGTGAGATCTATGAGGAGGGAGAGAATGTCGGCGAGAGACCATGGCGGCAGAGGGCCAAAGTGTACGACGAAAAGGTATATGAGGTAGCTGCACTGGTGGAAGTACCGACAAGTCTTTCTTATCGTGCTACATGGTCAGATGAGTTTGTGCTGGGTGCGGAGACCTCTATCCGGGATTCCGGTACATCGGACGTGCTCTATTACGCTTTTGACTGTGAAGACGACAAGCTGGATGCGGCGGAAGAGTGGATGCATAACTTTGCGGGCAGTGACGATTCCGAGTTTGACTATGAGAGCAGAAAGACTTATGAGGAAGATTTTGAAGGCTTTCGCAGCATGTTCCTGATGGTGGGAGGCGGCGCGGCTCTGATCGTAGGTCTGGTGGGAATCCTGAATTTCCTGAATGCGATCCTCACGGGTATCATGACCAGAAGACGGGAGTTTGCAGTGCTGCAGTCAGTGGGTATGACGGGGAAACAGCTGAACCGGATGCTGATCACGGAGGGCATGGTATTTGCGGGAAGTTCTGTCGTGGTCACGCTGATCCTGACGGTAGTGACAGGGCCGCTTGCCAGCAGTGTCATGGAGAGTCTGTTCTGGTTTTTCCGCTACCGTTTGACCGTGGCGCCGATCCTTTTGGTGGCGCCAGCATTCCTTGCCATCGGAGCGGTGATCCCGCTGGTGTCCTATTATTACGTGGCAAAGCGGTCGGTGGTGGAGAGACTCAGGGAAGCGGAATAGGAGTTATGTGCCTATTCCGTTATCTCCACACACAAACAATCGAAAAATTTCCTACATTTTTCCAAATAAGATGTTGCGCGAAGGGGCAGAAATAAGGTATAGTATTATAGAGAGACTGTCACCGAGGGAACAACTATTTTGAGAAGGATGTAGCAGACGTATGGAACAACTATCACCGTTGGATCAGGATAAAATGGCGGAAGTAGCGCAGATTTGTATGGCACATTCGGCGACTTCTTTGAATGCATTGACCAGGAAGGTCATTACTGTCAGCCCGCCCGCGGTGAAGGTTGTCAACAGCGCGGACATTAAAAATATTGTGGCGGCCTTCGGTATGGGGAGCGTAACGGTTCAGATCGACTACAAGGACGACTTCAACGGGAATAATCTTCTGATGTTTAAGGAGAACGATGTAAAGGTTGTGATGGATCTGATGATGGGCGGCGAAGGCGCTGCTGCTCCGGGAGAACTCAATGAGATGCATCTCTCCTGTGTGTCCGAAGTGATGAACCAGATGATGGGTGCCTCCGCGATCTCCCTCACGGAGATGATTCACAAGACCGTGGATATCAATCCGCCCAAGGCGACGTTAGTGACTGATCAGTCAGCGGTGGATTCCATTGACATTCTTCCTTTTCCGGGTAATGAAGTTGTGATTATCCTGTCCCGCTTTGAGTCTGAGAAGCTCTTAAAGGGTATTATGATCCGTATTTTCCCGATGCAGGAGGTTAGGTTTATCTGCGATAACTTTAAAATGCGCTGAATGAGGTAATATTTCACAATAGAAAAGGCGGTTTCATCCATAAAAACGCTGAAAATAAGATTCATGCTCAGAAAAGACTTACGAGAAAAACGGCGTTATGCTAGAATGAACTATAGGGGAGTTTGTTGGTAGAGGAGGGCTTGTACTGGGAGGGAACGCCATGTTTGGGAAGGGAGAAATGATCATGTGCGGCGGACACGGTGTCTGCTGTGTTGTCGACATTACGGGGAATCCGATCGATCGAATGGATACCAAGAAAAAGTATTATATGCTGGAGCCCGTCTTTGAGAAGGCGAGCACCGTTTATACGCCTGTCGATAATGACAAAGTCGTCATGCGCAAAATTATGACGAAGGATGAGGCCGAAGTGCTGATCGGGCAGATTCCGGAGATCGAGACCGTGTGGATTCAGGAGGAAAAGAGCAGGGAGCAGACCTATAAGGAAGCAATCCGCACCTATGATTCCAGAAGTCTGGTGCAGATCATCAAGACGCTCTACCAGCGCAAGTCAAGCCGCATCAGCGAGGGGAAAAAGGTTCTTTCCTCGGACGAGCAGTATCTGCACAAGGCGGAAGAACTTCTCTACAGCGAGATGTCAGTGGCGCTCTCCATACCGAAGGACAAGGTAGGATCGCACATTATCAGTACGATCGCGAAGCAGAAGGAAAGCAAATAGAAAGAATAGACAGAGGCAGAAGACGAAAGTTTTCTGCCTTTTTTGCGCGAATGAGCAGAGTCAGAAGATATGCGTAGAATGGGCCATGCTTGCATGAGTACATTCTACGCATGTCTTATGACGAGCAACGCGAGCGAGGAATGCGAAGCATTTCGAGCCTGCTCATGAGCAGATGGTTTTTTTCATGGCACCAATCTGCACTTCGAGACGTGTTATAAGTAGAGAACTCAAAAAACAGTCTGCAGATTGGAAGAGGGAAAGGAGAAACGGCCAATTTATGACAATAGAGGAAGCGGTCAAAAAATACAGCCCCATGCTCTACCGCATCTGTGTGGTCATGCTTGGCAATGAGGCGGATGCCCAGGATGCGGTGCAGGATACATTTTGCAGGTATCTGGGGCATGCAGGGAAGTTTCGGGATGAGGAACATGAGAAGGCCTGGCTGATCAAGGTGGCGCAGAACAGATGCCGCGATATGCGGCGGTTTCAACTGAGACATCCGCAGGCGGAACTCTCGGAGGTCAGTGCAAGCTATGAGAACCCGGAATACAGCGAGGTTTTGGCTGAACTGGTCGCGCTGCCGATGCCTGTCAAGGCTGCAGTGTATCTGCACTACATTGAAGGATACAAAACGACAGAGGTGTCGGAAATACTCGGGATTTCTGTGAATGCGGTGAAGAAGAGGCTGCAGAGAGGCAGGGAGATGCTGCGGATCAGGTTGGAGGAGTAATAAATGTTAGAGGATGCAGCAAATAGTATGATATAAGAAAGGATGATACGATATGAAGATTACTGATTTACAGAATGCAGTACAGGAGATAGATTTCAACGAGGAAAAGCAAGAGGAGATGATCCGGGCACTGAAGGGAGGAAAACGGCGCGGCGGACAGGCAGCCGTTCTGCGAGTTGCGGCTTCCTTTGCGGTATGTGTTCTGGCGCTTGGCATCTTGAGTGTGCCGGTGCGTGCGGTGGTGAAGTCTCTGGTACAGGAGCGGATGGAAGCGCAGCCGAAGGAGGAGGTCGCAGAACTCGCGGAGAAGACGCAGAATCAGCTTGCTGAGGCGGACAGCAGGACCAGAGACTATACGGCGGGAGAGAAGGAGCGCAGGGGAAAGCTCTACGCGCAATATCTGGAGGGACTTTTCCCGACAGGTGAACTGGTGCAGGTTGCCAGTGAGGAAGAGGCTGCAGAGCATGAGTTTTGTTTCCTTTCGACGACTGCCGTCTTTTATCTGCCTGCGAACCGGGAATTGACGGACGAGGAGATCCTGGAGCAGATTGATTTTGAGAAAAAGCGCGATTATGCCTTGCAGGAGCAACATGCTGAGGAGATTGCCGAAAGAGAAGCGGAAAAGAAGGAACAGGTGAAAGAGGTAGTTGCTTCCGGCGGCATTAACGAGGAGCAGGCCGTGGAGATTGCCACGGGATATTTGCAACAGATTTACGGACTTGACGGGAGCGGTATGGAGATAAACCATTATTATGTAAGTGAGGATGACTTCAGGCCGGTTTTCCCCAACTCTTACTGCGTGAACTGGAGCGATCTCGGAAATTACAGATATTACTATTTCCATATCGATGCGGCGGACGGCTCACTGCTTTCCTTGTCATACAGTCATGATATGAAGGAGAGGATGGCTGAGAGGCCCTCAGTCGCAGAGGCGGCGGATCAAACAGCTTCTGTCAGTGAGCAGGCGGAGCAGTTTTTGACAGAAAAGCTGGAGCTACAGGAGACTTACGAGGAAATAAAAAGCTACTATCTGGTCAATACGGAGAGTGAAAGGGTTTCCGGATCGGTAGATGTACTGTTTGTCATGGCGGATGGCACAGCGCGGCAGATCAACTGTACCTGGGACGGCGAGGTGTTTGACTATTCTGTCACGACTCAGGCTCATTACGAAGAGAGTTTGGAGAGCACGGCGTATTGGATGGGAAAAGAGTATGAGAGGGATCACGGATACGAAGTAGAGTACAGAATTGAGAGCGTGGTGAATTAAAAACAGCAATACGGAAAAGGAATTAAGCACATAAAAATCTAAAGCACTCACTTGAATGTGGGTGCTTTTTTCTGCTGCCGGAAGTAATAAAAGACTTGATATTTGCAAAGAAATGTATTGATTGAAAACTGGATATTGAGTTTTTATTTTGCATTAAAAAATTATGATTTTGTAACGAATTATAGATTAATGTGATATATAAGGTAGAGGAGGTGAGTTAAGGAATGGATTACTCGGATATGGACATTGTTTATCAGAAGTATTCCAGATTAGTTTATGGCTTTTTATATTCCCATACGCATAATGCCGAATGGTCAGAGGAAATGACACAGGAAACTTTTTTGAAGGCAAGTATGTCTATATCACGTTATGATGCTTCTTGTAAACTGTCTGTATGGCTCTGCCAGATTGCAAAGCATATATTATGGCAGGAACTTCGGAAAAAGAACCGTTTTAAAATGGTGGAACTGACCGATGATCTGCCGGATGTTTCAATGACGGAAGGGGAAACTTTTGTAATTCGGCAGGAAAATAAGATAGAGCTTTATCAGGCAATACACCATCTGCCGGAACAGGAGAGAGAAGTTGTATTGTATCGTATATGTGGAGAATTGTCTTTCCGCGAAATCGGGGAAATAATGGGAAAAAGTGAAAATTGGAGCAGGACTGTGTTTTTCCGTGCCAAACAAAAAATCAGAAAGGAGATCAGTCAGAATGAATGACAAATACAACTGTGATGTGATACGGGATCTTCTTCCCGGCTACATTGACAATATTTTGAGCGACACAGGAAGTGAACTGGTGAAAAAGCATTTAGGGGAATGTGAGGAATGCCGTAAAATTTATACGGAAATGGAGGAAGGTATCGGAAAAGATGATTGCTCTGCAGATGATGCGATCGTCGTGGACGCATTAAAAAAGATACGAAAACGCACGAATCATCTGAAAATAACCATAGGATTACTGGTGGGTATTCTGTTTGTGTTCCTGTTATCTTTTGCCCTTAAAATCTATGTGATCGGCAAACCGCTTGGAACAGGATATATGTCCATACCAGACGTCATATATAATGAAGAAACAGGCCAGCTTACTGTGAATGGAAGAATAAATCTGTATTCCTTCCACGTCAGTAAAGTGGTGTGGGAAGAAGATGAGAATGATCCAAATACTGTGAATGTGATAGTTTATTATGCGGAAACAATTCCTTTTGCAAAAGATAAGACTGATTTTTCTGTTGTAATTCCTAATATAAAAGGAAAAAAGGTTTACCTTGCCTGCCCGGAATATGATCGAATGGAAATATATGACTGGCGGACATATCACTATGAGGAAGTAGAAAATTTGAAAAATAAAATATACGGCAAAATACCGGAACTTGACGAAAAAACGGACGCTTTAAACTGTATGCAGGGAATAACAACAGTGGAAGGCATAGAGGGAATTAGTTTCAGTGTGGATTTTATATATGGGAAAGACGCATCTTACTGGTGGTTTAATGGTATGCTGACAACGGATGGAGAATTTGTACCGGCAGATTTTGAAATATGGATTTCTCTTCAAGAACCCCATAAAATTCTTATCTATGACTATCAGACAGGTGAATATATTGATGATTTTTCTGTTATATCAGACAGAAAGCCGGCGAAGAGATGATTCCTCTTGGTTGTAAATACGAGAATTTTTTGTATAATTAAAGTGTGGCAAAAGTAAGCTGTATCGTATCTTTTGCCACAGATTTTAAGAAATCGAAGTGATTAAGCGCAGGACGATGCGACGTTAATGATTGCTCTTTTTAATGGAATATGATGTCCTCTTTGAAGGCGATGTACTCGTGTCATAGATGAAAAATTAGTACGGGAGATTATCCTTATGTAATGGCACTGCGTGACTGTTGGAGGGTAAAAGATGAAGTTAAGATATAGTAGAGTGCTTGTGTTATTGCTCCTGCTGTTATTGGTGTCGTGTGCTTCTGGTGAAAAACATGACGCATATCGTCGGGGAGGCGTGAATTTATTTATTGATGGTGAAAAATATATCGAGACGGAGGGGCTCTATAAGGAATCGTATAAAAAAATATGCAAAACATCTGATGGATTTGCTCTTTATGAGGTGGTGGGAGATAAGGAGCGTAATTATGTGGTATGCCGTGCTTATTGGGACGCAAGACTGTTTGTTAAAGAATCGTACACGCCGGACAGAACCGTCGTAAGTGCTGTATGTTTTGGTGGGAATAGAGATTATATTTATGATGAAGAAATCATTGACTGTGTATTATCACTTGAGTCCAATGAGGATTTTTTTAATGAAAATGATGATATGATGGAAAGCCGAGACAAAGAAAAAGTAATATACATTATGTACGGGGATGAAGCGGTTGGGGAACGTGTAGGTTATGTTTTTCTGCATGAGGAACAATACATGTACTATAGTTGTAGCAAACGGATGGTGACAGTACTTACAGACGACCAGCGTGATCTGATTCAAGAATACTTACTATGAGTTTTTGGGGGATTGGAGTCAGAGACTGCCGCTCCATAACTGGAAATTAGTTATGGAGCGGCGCTCCTTTTTTATAGTAAAATATGAAAATCTATTACTTGTGCTGCGGATGTGCGCCGATCTTGTTGATTGCAGTCATTACAGTAGCAAGGATTTCCACTTCATTCTGAGGTTGGTAGTTGTTTAGCTTCTGAAAGAGCGCGCCCGTATCCGTACGCACATATTGAGGGGAAAGCCTGTTCAGCGCAAAGGACATCATGTCCAACTTGCAGTTATCGCAAGAACAAACCTCCGGCATTGTGGGCAGCAGCTTATTGAGCTGATACTCCACCGCATCTTCCATGATATTACGTAAGCCTTCCATTTCCAACCTCCCAAATATGCTAGACATATCTATTTTAGTACATTTTTCCTAAAGAATCAATCTTTTTCCTGCTATTTATGCAAAAATTGCCCGTGCTTGCAATTTTTCAATAGAACGGGTATCATAAACAGGAAAGAAGGCTTACCCATGATTTTAGATGTGTTGTATGACAGTTTGATAGACAGCTTACGGCTCCTGCCTTTTCTTTTTTTGACCTATCTGGCGATGGAGTGTCTGGAGCACTGGACGGGAGGAAGGATGCAGGAGATCGTCAGACGGTCGGGCAAGGCAGGCCCAGCCATCGGCGGTCTTTTGGGAATCTTTCCGCAGTGCGGCTTTTCCACGGCAGCGGCGAATCTCTATGCGGGCAGAATCATCACTCTGGGGACGCTTCTGGCCGTCTTTTTGTCCACTTCTGACGAGATGCTTCCTGTTATGATTTCCGAGAATGCGGGGATTTCCCTGATCGCAAAGCTCCTATTCACTAAGATCGTTTTTGCGGTGGCGGTGGGATTTTTGGCGGATCTTCTCTTTCGGGGTAAGGAGGAACCGCGGATCGAGCATTTGTGCGAGAAGCATCACTGCCACTGCGAGAAGGGAATCTGGCGGTCAGCTGCGAGTCATACCTGGAAAATTTTCTTATATATCGTGGCGGTTTCCCTGATATTAAACTATGCGATTGCAATGATCGGTGAAGAAAGGCTTGCGGCGCTGATCTCAGACAGACCGGTACTGGGGCTTTTTGCGGCTGCGTTTGTGGGGATGATCCCAAACTGTGCATCCTCCGTTGTTCTGACACATCTCTACCTGGAGGGTGTTCTGGAGGCGGGGCCTTTACTTTCCGGGCTTCTTGCCGGTTCCGGGGTGGGGTATCTGGTGCTGATTCGGGTAAATGAGGATAAAAAAGATAATCTGCGGATTTTTGCGCTGCTGTATGGAGTCGGTGTGGCGGCGGGTGCGCTGATAGAGGTTTTGGGGCTGAAATTTTAGCGCATGGCTGAGCTGGTGAAATAAAAAAAGAACCGTCCCCAGAGCTCTTACGTCTCCAAAAACAGTTCTTCCAAGTGCACCGCCAGGGGCTCGAACCCTGGACACCCTGATTAAGAGTCAGGTGCTCTACCAACTGAGCTAGCGGTGCTTGTCAACGCAAAAGTTATTATAGTATAATGTTTTCCGTAATGCAAGCATTTTTTTCATAAAAATTTAAGAATCTTTCAGAAAGCAGCGGAAAGGGGACAGATACATGATTTTTGAAAGTCACGCGCATTATGACGACGAAGTTTTTGATGAGGACAGGGAAGCGCTGTTTTCGTCCCTGCAGGAGCATGGGATCAGCACAGTGGTAAACATCGGCGCGAGCCTTTCCGGAAGTGAAGCGACAGTGAAGCTGGCTGAACAATACCCCTTCATCTACGGGGCGGTGGGGGTACATCCCAGCGAAGTCGAGGAACTGAACGAGGAGAATTTTGCGCGTCTGAGGACAATGTGCTTCCATGAAAAGATTGTGGCGGTGGGGGAGACGGGGCTTGACTATCACTATCCGGAGCCTGAAACTGCTCTGCAAAAGGCATGGTTTGAGAGGCAGCTTCTATTGGCGCGTGAGACAGAACTTCCTGTCATCATTCATTCCAGAGAGGCCGCAAAAGATACGCTGGATATCATGCAGTCTCTTCACGCGGAGGAGATCGGCGGTGTGGTGCATTGCTTTTCCTACACGAAAGAGGTGGCGCGGGAATACTTGAATATGGACTTTTACTTCGGCATCGGCGGCGTGATCACCTTTCAAAACGCGAAGAAGCTGAAGGAGGCAGTGGCTTATATTCCGATGGAGAGGATTCTTTTGGAGACGGACAGTCCCTACCTTGCACCGGAGCCGCACCGCGGCAAACGCAATTCTTCCCTGAATCTCCCCTATGTGGTGGAGGCGATCGCACAGCTGAAGGGTATTTCCTGTGAGGAAGTGGAGAGGATTACGGAGGAGAACGCGAAACGGCTTTTTGGATTGCAGACGTAAGGCGCATGAAGCCACAGAAGAAAGAGGTGCTTTCATGGCGAATTTGGGAAATTATACAAACACTTCGGAGATTTTGCGCAAATATCAGTTTCGCATGCAGAAGAAATACGGCCAGAATTTTCTGATCGATGCCAATATTCTGACAAAGATTGTGGAGGCGGCACAGATCACGGGCGAGGACTGCGTGTTGGAGATCGGTCCGGGCATCGGCACAATGACGCAATATTTAGCGGAGGCGGCGGGCCGGGTTATCGCCGTGGAGATTGACAGAGAACTGATACCGATTTTGGAGGAGACACTTTCGCCCTACGACAACGTTACGCTTCTGTGTGAGGATATTCTGAAAGTGGACTTGACTAAACTAGTCAATGAAAATGACTGCGGTTCCATCAAGGTGGTGGCAAACCTTCCTTATTATATCACGACGCCTATTATCATGGCGCTTTTTGAGAGTCACATACCTTTGTCGAGCATTACGGTGATGGTGCAGAGTGAAGTGGCGGATCGTATGCAGACGGGACCCGGCACGAAGGACTACGGTGCACTTTCTCTGGCGGTGCAGTATTACGCGAAGCCGGAGATCGTGGCCAGAGTGCCGGCTTCCTGCTTTACTCCCCGCCCGAATGTGGACAGTACGGTGGTGCGCCTGAATAAGCATGAAAAGCCTCCTGTCGAAGTGGAGGACGAGGAGTGGCTCTTCGCGCTGATTCGGGCATCTTTTAACCAGAGGCGAAAAACACTGGCAAACGGCCTTGCAAATGCAGGCGGGCTGGGGATTAGCAGAGGACAGGTGGAGTTTGTTTTGGAGGAGATGGGACTGTCTAAAACAGTGCGCGGCGAAACGTTTACATTAGAACGGTTCGCGGATTTTTCCAACCGCCTTTTGCACATCAGAAACAAGAGCGGATTTTGATCGGAGATACAAGATAAAGGTGTTTTTTGGATAAGTAACTCCATATATTGGGAATAGAGGTGCTTTTTTTCATCGGAATTTGTTTACATTGACGAGGGACTATGGTAAACTGAAACAGATACTAGGGTCATTGTGTAGACAAAAGAAACTGTAAAGTACGTTGATGAGGTGAGTACCTTGGATAAGTTTGAATACAAAGCCAGCGCCGACGAGATCAAGGCGCTGATTGCAGAGGGTGAATATGCAGAGGCGATGAAGATCGCGGACAAGATCGACTGGCGCCGGGTCAGAAGCGTTATGATGCTGTGTACCATCAGCGATCTGTATAAGATCAACAGAAGATTTCAGGAGAGCAAGGATGTTCTTCTGATGGCTTACGAAAAGCACCCGACGGGCAGATTGATCATCTATTCTCTGTGTGAGCTTGCCATAAAGATGGGCGAGTACGATGAAGCGAGCCGATACTATAAGGAGTTTGTGCAGATTGCGCCGAGAGATACGGGAAGATATGTCCTGCAGTATCGTCTCTATGAGGCTTTGGACGTCAGTATTGAGGAACGGATCGCGGTTCTGGAGGAATTTAAGAAGCGGGAACCGAAGGAAAAATGGGTATACGAGCTGGCCTATCTGTACCATCGTATCGGACTGACCACGAAATGCGTGGAAGAGTGCGATGAAATGTTTATCTGGTTCGGAGAGGGCAGATATGTGATCAAGGCGCTTGAGTTGAAGGCGCTGCATCAGCCGCTGAGTGAGGAACAGCAGGAGAAGTATGATGCCTTCGTGGAAGGACGGAGTGCGGGTCGAGTAGACGAAGAGGATGATCCTGCGGAAGAAACGGAGGATTATGAGGATAATATTCCTCCTGGCGATACGCAGGTAGCCGAAAAGGTCAGACACGGACAGATATCAGAAGGGGAAGAGCAGGATGTCCCTATGGCGCCCACCATGGAGCTGCCGGAAGTCAAGACGGTGGATGTGGGACAGTATAATACCATCAATTTGCAGATGGAACTTGCGGAGAGCATGAAGGAGCTTTTGGCAGAGGAGACCCCTGAGCAGGAGCCGTCCATTACGGATACACTGATCGCACCGCTTTTGGAGGAGACGGCAAAGCTTCCTGAGGCGGAGATTTTGGAAGAAGAAGCGGCGAATTTCGAGGAAGAACCGGAGGAGGCAGAAGCTTTCGAAGAGGAAGAGCCGGAAGAGGCTGAAGTTTTTGAAGAAGAGCCGGAAGAGACAGAAACATTCGAGGAGGAAGAGCCGGAGGAAACAGCAGCATTCGAGGAGGAAGAGCCGGAGGAAGCAGAGGCTTTCGAAGAAGAGCCGAAAGAAGCCGCATATTACGAAAAGAACAGTAATGCGCTGAGTGCAGAGGAGCTGCAGGAGGCGAGTGAGGAACTTGTGCGGGA
Organism: Lachnospiraceae bacterium; assembly: GCA_029067085.1. GTDB lineage: Bacteria > Bacillota > Clostridia > Lachnospirales > Lachnospiraceae > UBA3282. Next base: position 36,676 of record JAIEFE010000003.1, read on the forward strand.
GGATACAGTGATCTTTGATGCGCAGAAGATCATTGAGGAGATGACCAGAGAAGCCGAGAGACTGCAAGCAAAAGCCATGCGGGAACAGCAGCTGGCGCTGGCTTCGAAACCCACGCAGTACGACAGATTTTTGTCTCAGGAGTACGACGGACAGATCAGCTTCGTAGTACCTGATGCGAGTCAGGTGGAGAAACAGATCACGGGACAGCTCAGCATAGACGATATCATGGCTGAGTGGGAACAGATGAAGAAGGATAATGAGGAGAAGCGGATGGAAGATGTCCGCCGGCATATCCTTGCCCAGACAGGCAGTTTGTTTGCCAGCTTTGACGAGGCCACGAAAAACGGTCTTTTGGAGGAGCTGGAGAAGGCATTTATGGCGGCGATCATGAAGGAATCCGGGAAGAATCCTCATGTGAAAAAGATGATTTTCCCGGAACGTGAAGAAAAGAAAGCCGTGTCTGAGCCGGCTGCCGAGGAAAAAGCGTCAAATGAGACGATTTTGGAGGAATCCGCGCCGAAGGAAGTGGTCGTGACAGAGGAAGATCCGACAGAAGATAATTCCGCTGCAGAAAGTCCTGAAAAGAAAGAAAAGCCTGCCGGGGCTGTAAAAGAAGCGACACCGGCCAGAGAAAAGACAGAAGTCGAGGAGCAGGTCGGAAAGGACAGGGAGTTAACGCCCGAGGAGCAGAAACTTTTCGGTAAGTTCGTGCATCAGCGCAAATCAAAAAGACAGCTGGTACAGGTACTGGATAATATGAGTCTGGCGTCCTGTACGGGGAATGTGCTCATCACCGGCGAGGAGGAGACCGCAACGATTGCTCTGGCAAAGGCTCTGATTCGTGAGATGCAGCTTAATGACAGCAATTTTTCGGGTAAGGTCGCGAAGGTGGAAGGACATACCCTGAATAAGAAGGATGTGGAAGCAACCTTCGGAAAGCTTGCCGGAGGCGCTCTTATCATAACGGAAGCGGATCAGTTAACGCCTGCCACGATAGTATCCATGATCAAGACGCTGGAAAAGGAAAATATGGGGCTGCTTGCGCTGCTTGTGGGTACGAAAAGCGAGGTGGCCGAGATGCTATCCCGCAATGAGAGACTGTCGGAACCCTTTAATCTGCGGGTGGATATTGAGCCTTTGAATGATGAGTCTCTGGTGGCATACGCGAAGCAGTATGCGGAGGAAATGGAGTATTCCATCGACGAATTTGGTATTTTAGCACTTCATACGAGAATTGCGGACATGCAGACCAGCGACCACGAGGTGACGCTTGCTGAGGTGCGTGAGCTGGTGGATGAGGCAATCAGCTATGCCAATAAAAAAACGCCGAAACATTTTATGGATATTCTGCTCGCAAAGAGGTATGATGAAGAGGACATGATCATACTGCGTGAGAAAGATTTTATGCACAATTGATCTTCGCAGTGTGCAGAAAAGAAACAGGGGGTTTCATTATGGCAGAAAAGAAAGGAAGTACAGCGGCGGTGAAGAAGCCGGCAACGAAAAAGTCTGCGGCGAAAAAAACAGTGGAAAAGAAAATCCTTGAGGAGGTATTTATCTCAGAGGCCGACCAGTATGTGTTTGCGCAGGGTACGCATTATGACATTTACAAAAAGCTGGGAGCGCATCCGTCCATGGAGAACGGCAAAAAAGGTATCTATTTTGCCGTGTGGGCGCCAAATGCAGCCAGCGTCCACGTGATAGGAAGTTTTAACGACTGGAACGAAGAATCTCATCCGATGGAGAAGCTGGGGCCGGGCGGAATCTATAAGCTCTTTATTCCGGATGTTGGTGAGAATGAACTCTATAAGTATCTGATCCGTACACCTGCGGGGGAGAAGCTTTACAAAGCGGATCCTTTTGCAAACTATGCTGAGATGCGGCCGGGCAACGCTTCCAAAACTTTTGATATCAGCAAGTTTAGGTGGTCGGACGATGCGTGGGTTACCGACAGGCAGAACAAGGATTATAACAAGGAGCCCATGGCGATCTACGAGTGCCATATCGGTTCATGGATGAAGCATCCTGACGGTACGGAAGGCTTTTATAATTACCGTGAATTTGCGGATAGGATCGTTCCTTATTTGAAAGAAATGCATTACACACACATTGAGCTGATGGGGATTGCGGAGTATCCTTTTGACGGCTCCTGGGGGTATCAGGTGACGGGATATTACGCGCCTACCTCCAGACATGGGGATCCAAGCGATTTCATGTATCTGATCAATGCGCTGCACCGCAATAAAATAGGCGTTATTCTGGACTGGGTACCGGCGCACTTTGCGACCGATGCGCACGGGCTTGGGCGGTTTGACGGACAGTGTATCTTTGAGCATCCCGATCCCAGGATCGGCGAACACCCCGACTGGGGCACAAAAATCTTTAACTATGCGAAGAATGAGGTGAAGAATTTCCTGATCGCAAACGTTCTCTATTGGATCAGGGAGTATCACATCGACGGCATTCGTATTGACGCAGTGGCTTCTATGCTTTATCTGGATTACAGTAAGCGGGATGGACAGTGGGTGCCCAATAAGTACGGCGGCAATGAAAATCTGGAAGCGATCGAGTTCTTTAAGCACTTAAATTCCGTGGTACACGGCGCATACCCCGGTTTTCTTACCATTGCGGAGGAATCCACGGCATGGCCGAAAGTGACCGGAAAAGTGGAGGATGACGGCCTTGGATTCAGCTTCAAGTGGAATATGGGCTGGATGCACGACTTCTGCGAGTATATGAAGCTTGACCCTTACTTCCGTAAGAATAATCACTACGCGATGACCTTCGCGATGAGCTACAACAACAGTGAAAATTATATTCTGCCCCTCTCCCACGACGAGGTAGTGCACTTAAAATGTTCCATGGTCAACAAAATGCCTGGATATCCCGTAGATAAATATGCGAATTTGCGTGCGGGATACAGTTATATGATCGGGCATGCGGGGAAGAAACTTCTCTTTATGGGTCAGGATTTCGGACAGGAGAGAGAGTGGAGCGAGGAAAGAGAGCTGGATTGGAATCTGCTCGGCGAGGAACAGAACAAAGGGATGCACGAGTATGTGAAGGAACTTCTTGCGCTGTATCGGAAGTATCCGGCGATGTATTCGATCGACAATGACTGGGCAGGCTTTGAATGGCTGAATGCGGATGACGCGGACCACAGCACCTACAGCTTTTACCGCAAGGATGAGACGGGCAAAAATAATATCATGTTCGTGATCAACATGACGCCTATGAAGTGGGAAAACTATAAGATCGGCGTGCCGAAGAAGAAAAAGTATAAGCTTCTTCTGAACAGCGATGAAAAGCGTTTCGGCGGCAACGGAAATGAGATTCCTGCTGAGCTTACTGCAGTGAAGGAGCCCTGCAGCTTCAAGGACTACAGCATTTCCTTTGATCTGCCGCCATACACGGCAGCGGTCTTTGTTTTCTAAAGATATTACATAGAGTTTATGTGAGATAGAAAGATCCGGCTGTCAGAGAGGAATCAGACAGTCGGGTCTTTTCAAATCTGTCATTAGAAAGTTTATTTTTATAGAATCATTTGTGAGAGTATTACATAAGCTTTTATCACAGAATTGGTGTGCTCTGTGAAGTGGGATCAGCGATCCGGAGCGCATAATAGACCTATGAGAAAGGAGAGGAATTGTATGTGTACGGCAGCCACTTATAAGACGAAGGATTTTTATTTCGGACGGACGCTTGACTATGAATTCTCCTATGGAGATGAGGTGACGATCACGCCAAGAAATTATCCTTTTCGTTTTCTGGAGATGGAGGAGATGAAAAGTCACTTTGCGATCATCGGCATGGCCTGTGTGATGGAGGATTACCCGCTCTACTACGATGCTGTGAATGAGAAGGGGCTGGGGATTGCGGGTTTAAATTTTGTGGGAAACGCGTTCTATCACAAGAGAAAAGAAGGGAAAGATAACATTGCGCAGTTTGAACTGATCCCATGGCTTTTGGGGCAGTGCGCCACGGTGCAGGAGGCGAGGAAGTTTCTTGCAAAGCTTAATATCACGAACATTCCCTTTCGGGAATCGCTTCCTCTTGCACAGCTTCACTGGATTCTTGCGGATAAAGAGGAGAGTGTTGTGATCGAGTCGGTGGAGGAGGGCATCAAGATTTATGATAATCCGGTGGGTGTGTTGACGAACAATCCGCCCTTTCCGATGCAGATGTTTGCACTTACCAATCATATGTCGCTGTCGGTGAAAGCGCCGGCGAATAATTTTGCACCGGGACTTACTCTGGAACCCTACAGCCGTGGTATGGGTGCCCTTGGTCTGCCGGGAGACTTATCCTCCCAGTCGCGCTTTGTCAGGGTGGCCTTCACAAAGATGAATTCCTGCTGCGGGCAGGGTGAGCTGGAGAGCGTCAGTCAGTTTTTCCATATATTAGGCTCCGTGGATCAGCAGCGCGGGTGCTGTGTGCTGGAGGACGGAAAGTGCGAGGTCACGATCTATACCTCCTGCTGCAATGCCGACAAAGGCATTTACTATTACACCGCTTACAATAATCACCAGATCACCGGTGTGGATATGCACAGGGAGGATCTGGAGGGAGATAAACTGATTCACTATCCAGCGATCGAAGAGGAGCAGATTCGGATACAGAATGCGTGAGATGTAAAATATCCCAAAAGGTTAAGAATTATGGGAACTATGCCGAAATAAAGGGTGAATGCAAAAAAGCATTTGCCCTTTTTGTGTTAATAACATAAAAGGATACTACATTTTGTATGAGGTAACTATGAAGATCACTTTCGACCACAACAGTGTAAACCAAAATGTAGACAGGGCGACAACTGCATATCGGGACACCCGGACGACGAGGACGGAGCGTGCGGGTGATTACGCATTAGACATTTCTGGCACAGTTATGGATAACAACGCTTACGGGGGTCACGGAACGACCGCAGAAGAGGTTATGCAGGATGCGGCGGCGATTGACGTGGCCACGCAGACAGACTTTATGACAGTGATGTCTAATACTATGTCCGGGGAGGATTTTTCCCGCTTACAGCAGGAGGGCTATTATCCCGGCGATATGGAGATTGAAGAGGTTGTCACCATTGTCGATACGATCAAGGCGGCGCTCGTAAAGGGCGGTACGCAGGTAAAAGGCTACACCGACGATCTGGATGCAGACACTCTGGCTCAGATTACGGGGAGCGAGGCCTTTGCGCAGGAGCTGGCGAGACAGTTTGCTGCTCACGATATTCCACTCACGGAGGAGAATGTGCGGGCAGCGAAAGAAGCCTTCGAGAGAGCGATGCAGTTGGAAGAGCCCGGTGAGGGCACAGTGAAGTATATGGTGGAGAACCGCATGGAGCCTACCATTGACAATCTCTATCTGGCGGGTCACAGTGCTGCTTCGGACAGCAGCAGGCAGGGTCACGGTTATTATGAGGCGGACAATACCGGTTACTATGCGAAGAAGGCGGAAGATTATAACTGGGAGCAGCTTCGTCCACAGATTGAGCGTGTGCTGGAGGAGGCCGGACTCGAAACCAGCGAGGAGAATGTGCAGAGCGCACAGTGGCTGATCAGCGCTGGAGTGCCCTTGACAGCGGAAACCATGAAGGCTCTCCACGAGATTGAGCAAGCTGGTCAGCCAAAGAGCAGAGAGCAGCTTTTGTCTGCGGTGGCGGCGGCGATCTCCGACGGTAAAAAGGCCGGGGAAGCGAATCTGGCCGACGGCAGGAGTGCTTTGGAGCAGGCGGCCGATTATGCGGAAGCCTACGGAAGAATCAGCGATGAGGCTGTTGATCGGGTGGCAGCTGAGGGCAAAGAGGTAAATCTGCGCAATCTGACAAAAGAGCAGGAAAAGATAGAGCGGGGTGAAGTGACAACGGATACCCCGGCGGCCATCACACAGAGACGGCAGCTCGAGGAGATCCGTCTGATGATGACCATTGAGGCGAACCGGAAGCTGATAGCGAGCGGCTGCGCCATAGATACCACGGAGCTGGAGGCTCTGGTGGAGGCCTTGAAAAAGCTGGAACAAGAGCAGAACCAGAGACTTTTCGGAGAATCTGATGCGGCGGCAGCGGCTGAAAAGGCGGCGCTCTACGATGAAGTACAGTTAAAGATTTCGGAGATTCCCTATCTGCCGGCGGCAGTTCTCGGACATTATGTGGACGGCACGGAGGCTTTCTCGCTTGACAGCGTACATACAAACGGTATAGCGCTCAAGGCGGCTTACGAGGCGGCAAGTGACTCCTACGAGACATTGATGACGGCGCCGAGAGCAGATCTGGGTGATTCCATTCGCAAGGCATTCCGCAACGTGGATGATATCCTGAAAGATATGGGACTTGAGACGAACGAGGAAAACCGCAAAGCAGTGCGGATTCTGGGCTACAACAGCATGGATATCAATCATGAGAACATGGATGCCGTAAAGAAGTATGATATGGAGCTTCGCCAGACGATTCGCAGAATGACACCGGCGGCGACCCTGCAGGCGATTCGGGACGACAAAAATCCCCTTTCGATGTCGATTGAGGAACTGAATCGTTACTTGGATGAGAGCGGTGCGGACGACGCGGCGAGAGAAGAGAAATTCAGTAAGTTTTTATATAAGTTAGAGAAGAGCCATGCGGTCAGCGAGCAGGAGAGAGAGGCCTATATCGGCATTTACCGTATGTTCCGCCAGCTGGAAAAGACGGACGATGCGGCGGTGGGCAGCCTTTTAAAAGAAGGCGCTGAGCTTACCTTCAGCAATCTTCTGACAGCTATGCGAAGCACGAAAAAGCAGGGCATGGACTATCAAGTGAACGATGATTTCAACGGTGTGGACGCGGTGAGTGCAGGAAAATCCATTACGGATCAGATTCTTGCCGGGTTCCCCGGGCTCGGACAGGAGAAGACAGACGGAGGCAGCCCGGATGGCGGGCAGGAACGCCGTTCTTCCGGAGAGGCGGAGAGCTATTACCGCATGCTGGCCGGACAGATTGTCGATTCTCTGGAGCCGGAGATGCTTGCAGAAGTGCAGCCGGAAGCAAACACTTCGATGGAAGCCTTTGCAGAGGCTCTGCAAGGACAGACGATGGATGCAAGCCTCGAGCAGTCGTACATGCAGGAACAGCTGCAATCCTTCCGTGGACTGGAGAATGTCGAGCAGTCAGTGGTGCAGGAGCTTATCGCATACAGACAGCCGATGACGGCCAATAATCTGGATGCGGCAGCGGCGCTTCGCAAAAAGCCCGGCGCTCTGTATCGGAAACTGAGAGATTTAGAGGAAAATACAGATGCTTCGGAGGCAAAACACAGTGCGGAGGCGTTGCTTGAGAGCCTGACAGATAAGGACAGTGCGCAGGAAGCCTACGAGGAGATGAACGAAGACTATGCGGCGCTTTTAGATGAGGCGATAGAGGAAACGGAGAGCTATTTGGATCTGCGGACTCTGCAGAGCTGTAAAAAACAGCTTGCGCTTGCGGGAAGTTTCTCAAAGGAAGAAAATTATCAGATTCCTGTAGAGATCAACGGCGAGCTGACAGCCATCAATCTCAAGGTCTTGCACGGGAGTGAGACCGGGAAGGTGAGCATCACGGCGCAGACGGCAGATTACGGACGGATCACAGCGCGGTTTTCCTTAAAGGAACAGACCGTATCGGGCTATATCGCCTGCGACAGCAGGGCAGGAACGGACTGGCTGCGGGGCAGACAGGATGCGCTTGAGGGGGCTCTTGAGGTTCCGGGTGCGGACGGCAGGGCGACACGTACAGGCAATGTGGCGATTCTCTACAGCAGAGAGATAGCTGATGAGGATTATGAAGCACTCTCCGAAGAACAATCACAGGCGCAGACGGCGGATCTGTATGCGATTGCAAAGTCGTTTATCACGGCGTTAACGGCATAAAGAAAAGTATAAAGAAACGAAAAAGAACGCTTCGGAATGGAGGAAAAAGAATGAAGATCAGTTATAATGCAGCGGCTATGCGCGCAAGCAATGCACTCAATGCGTCGGACAGTAAGGTGTCCAAATCCCTGGGACGCCTCTCATCGGGTCTCAAAGTGACGGCTTCCAAGGATAATCCCTCGGGTTACGCCATCGGCAGAAGGATGAACACACAGATTACGGGTATAAACTCGGCGACCCAGAACTCAAATAACGGTATTTCCGTGATTGAGACGGCGGACGGTGCTCTGACGGAAGTGCACGAGATGCTGCAGAGAATGAATGAGCTCGCAGTGAAAGGTGAGACGGGAACCCTCACGACCACGGATCGTCATATGATAGAGGCGGAGGTAAAGCAGCTGAAACAGGAGATCACCCGTATTTCTACGGATACGCAGTTTAACGGTCAGACTCTTCTTGACGGGACCTTTGATCTGCGGGGATATACCAACGATCATCAAGTTAAGGTTGATTATTATTCGGATCAGGTGATTTCCAAGGTTTATTCCATCACAGACTTGCAGCTCATATATGATTCAAAGGGAAAGATTGACAAAGATGCTACACAGGCGACTTTGCAGGGAGATTTCCCGGCGGGTGTGAAGATTAGTGAGACGACGAAAAATAAGATTACTTTAACCGGGCCTTTGGATTTTGAGATGACGCTTGCCTTTGAGGATGACCCTGCAGCAGGCAATACAAGAGTGATAGCTGATTCAACGACCAATCCGCCGACCACGTTGGAAATAGACGTCACGGGCCTTGGCACGATGGATATCCAGACCGGTGCAAACGAAGGACAGCAGCTGGCGATCCGTATACCCACGATTTCCTTAAACAGGATGAACCTTGAAGATTTGACCATGGTCTCGGATACCAGCGAGGCGGACTCTATCAAGGCGTGCGCGGAGGCAAACAAAGCCATTAAAGGTGCGATTCTTTATGTGTCGGATGCGCGCAGCAGACTTGGTGCATATCAGAACCGCTTAGAGCATACGGTCAACAATCTGGCGGTGTCAAACGAGAACATGACGGCCTCCTACTCACGCATCATGGATGTGGATATGGCGGAAGAGATGACAAATTATACCACAGAGCAGGTGATTTCTCAGGCGGCGGTCTCCATGCTCGCTCAGGCCAACGAGAGGCCTTCGCAGGTGTTGCAGCTGTTACAGTGATTTGTAGAAAATTTGCTTCGCAAATTATCTAAGGAAGAATGTAAAAAAACACATTTTTCCCGCAATATGAAAAGGAAGGTAGATTTTCGATATGACCAAGGAATTAAAACAGGAATATACCCTGCGGATCACGCAGGCGAATAAGACGCAGCTTATCACCATCCTCTATGAGATGACGCTGCAGTATGTGGATGAGGCAAAGGAAGCCCTTGCCGCAGACGACAGGACGGCTTTCAAGAATGCTGTGCGCAGGATTCAAGGCTGCATGTGTGAATTGATGGACTCTCTGCATCTGGAGTATGAGGTGGCGCAAAACCTCTTACAGCTTTACCTCTATATCAACAGAGAGGTGGCAAAGGCGGCTTTGTACAACGACGGAGAAAAACTGGAGCATGTCCGTCCTGTGCTGGAAAATCTGGCGGCGGCCTACAGGCAGATTGAAAAACAGGACACGACAGGACCCGTTATGGGCAATACACAGGCTGTATATGCAGGACTAACCTACGGCAGGGACAATCTTATGGAAAATGCCGCAGATCCTGCCGCGAACAGGGGATTCAGCGTGTAGCCGGTCAAGCGTAACCATTTTCCGGCCGAAATAACTGCATTATGACATCGTCAGCGGGCGGATAGCCTCGGCGTGTTCAGCATCGGGCAGCGGTTCAGACTCCGCTGCCTTTTGCAACAGGTACTTATATCGTTTCATAACAGCGTTCAACTCGTAGATATAGCAGTCGATCAGGTCCGGATCCGTAGCGTTGTCAAAGCCTGCGTAAGCGTTTTCCAGGGCTCGTCTGGTCATGATAAGCTCTTCTCTTATAGTCGGTCTATGCCCGTCCACGATCATGTCCGGATCTGCCGGGATGCAGGGGCTGTGTCTGAAAATAACTCTCATGTGATGATCACCTTTCCTTTCCTGTCTTCCGTATTCTCCTGTTTTCAGTTTAGGTAAATTTTCCCAAAAATATTCCAGTCATATTGCGGAAAGCCTGTGCATAGCGTGTAGAGAGAGACAAGATATGGCAAAGGCTGCAGTGCGGTCTTTGTGATGTGCGGGTACCGGCAGCAGAAAAAAGAGGAGAAGAGATATGGAAAATTTAGGCGGTGTTGCGGCGATTTTGGCAGTTTGTCTGATCGTTTTAGGGATTGGTGCGATGGGGCGAAAGGTCGAGTGGCTGGTCAATTTCATCCTACGTGCAGTAATGGGAACTGTAGGTATTTACGCGATTAATTACATGTTGGCGCAGAGGCAGATCCAGGTGGCGGTAGGGATCAACCCGCTTACGATTTTGACATCGGGAGTCCTCGGTTTTCCTGGGCTTGCGGTACTTTACGGGATCTATTTCTTCAAAATTTTGTGAGGTATTCACAAAAATCAGTTTTTTACAAATACCCTATGGACAAGTAATATATTTGTGCTATAATTCAATTCACAACTCAAGAAATTCTGCGTGGTATTTCATTCCACGATCAAGCCGTATGGCACAGGGAACTTCTCCCGATTATTTCATTGAGTCAAAGTATGATAAAGTTACAACACAAGGAGGCGATTTTATTGGACTGAATAACTGGCAATCTATTCTACTGCTCCTGCTCTTTCTTTCAGCGTTTTCCGACCTGAAGACGGATCGGATTCCAAACGGTTTCATTCTTCTTGGCATCGCGACCGGAATTCTCTGCGGCATCTTATCCGGACGGAACTTATCGGCTGTCCCGGCGTCTGTGCTTCTGGCATTTCTGCTTTTATATCCCCTGTATAAGATAGGCGTTTTGGGCGCGGGCGATGTGAAGCTGTTTGTAATGATCGGATGCTTTTACGCAGTGAAAGACATGGCATATATACTGGCAGGTGCTTTTGTGATCGGCGCGGTATTTTCTGCCTGCAAACTTGTCGCGGAGCAAAACGCGGGAGAAAGATTTCGCTATTTCTTTATCTATCTGCGAGAGGTCAAAGGGAGCGGGCACTTAAAGCTTTACGGCGAGGAACAGAAACAGGATTATCACACCTATTGTAAAAGTAAGATTCACTTTGCGGTACCGGTGCTTTTCAGTGTGGTGTGCAGAATGGGAGGATTGTTTTGAGAGAAAAGATCATGGCGGTCTGCGACATCGAAGAGGGCTATGCTTTCCGTATGGCGGAGTACCTTCTGGAAAAGGTAAGGCTTCCCTACACGGTACACCTGTTTACGGGGGTGGAGGAGCTTGAGAGATTTGCGGATCGGGAGGAGATTGCCGTCCTGCTTATCGCGGAGAGCGCCTGGAGATTGTTGAAAGAGGAATATGTCAGGAAGCAGGTAGGACAGTTGTTTATTCTGCAGGAGAGCGAGGGACAAGTGGCTGCAGACCTGTGCTGTATCAGCAAATATCAAAGTCCCGAGAAGGTGGTGCAGGCGATACTGGAAGGGATAGCGGAAGGGGACGGCTGGAAGGCGTGTATCGAGACGACGGATGTGACGGCGAAAATGATCGGAATCTATTCTCCGATCAAGAGATGTCTGCAGACTTCCTTTGCATTGACGCTGGGACAGTTTCTGGCGAAGGCGCATAAGACATTGTATCTGAATTTTGAGATGTATTCCGGGCTGGGAGAAATCCTGCGCAGGGAGTATCAGACGGATATGATGGATGTTGTTTATTATTTCCAGAGTGCGCGGGAAAAGCTGGCGCTGCGGCTTCCCGGCATCATACAGAGTGCGGGAGGATTGGATTATATACCACCCATGCAGTATGCACTTGGGATCAAAGAAGTGCCGGGAGAACAGTGGCTATCACTGTGCCGTGACATTGCAGCGATCGGAAAATATGAGTATTTGATCCTGGATCTGGATGACGGTATGGAAGGGCTGTTTGAGCTGTTAAAAAATTGTCATAAAATTTACACGATAACCAGGGAGGATCCGTTTGCCGTGGCAAAGCTGCGCCAGTATGAACAGCTGCTTCAGGTAAACGAACTGGAGGAAATCACGGATAAAACGGTAAAATGTCGTTTTCCGATCTTCAAGGAGCTGCCTGCAAGTCTTGACATGATGACGCACGGAGAGCTGGCAGCTTACGTGAAGGCAATTGTCAGAGAAGATATTCATGGATAATGTGAGAAGTTGGAGGCTGGTATGGAAAACAGAAGGCAAAGGCTGCGAGAAAAGCTGCTAGAGAGCATTGACTATTCCAGAGAGAGCAGCGATGAGGAAATTCGGGATTTGATCGATGATATGCTCGTTAGGGAAAACAGAGAACACCCTCTGTCTTTGCAGGAACGGCGACAGCTCAGAAAGGAACTTTTCCATGCCGTGCGAAAACTGGATGTGCTGCAGGAACTGGTAGACAATCCCGGAATCACGGAAATTATGATAAACGGACCCGGCCATATTTTCATTGAACAGAAAGGGAGACTTTTTGAAAGCGAGCTGCATTTTGAGAGTGAGGAAAAACTGCAGGATGTGATACAGCAGATCGTATCAGACTGCAATCGCACGGTCAATGAGGCTTCCCCTATCGTGGATGCCAGACTGCGAAACGGCGCCCGCGTCAACGTTGTCTTAAATCCCGTGGCGCTAAACGGTCCTATTGTCACCATAAGGCGCTTTCCGGACAAGCCGATCAGCATGGAGGATCTGGTATCTTTCGGCTCTGTTACGGAAGAGGTATGTGTGTGGCTGGACAGGCTCGTGAAAGCAAAATACAACATATTTATCAGCGGTGGGACGGGCTCCGGAAAGACGACCTTTCTCAATGCCCTATCCAATTATATTCCGCAGGAAGAGCGCGTTATAACCATCGAAGACAGCGCGGAACTGCAGTTGTTAAACATACGTAATATCGTTAGAATGGAGACGAGAAACGCGAATGTGGAGGGCTGTCAGGAGATTGGCATAAGAGATTTGATCAAGACCTCTCTCCGAATGAGGCCGGATCGAATTATCGTGGGGGAAGTACGCGGCGGCGAAGCTTTTGATATGATGCAGTGTCTGAATACGGGGCATGACGGCTCCATGTCCACAGGCCATGCCAACAGTGCGCGGGACATGCTCAGCCGCTTGGAGAATATGATCCTGATGGGAATGGAAATTCCTCTGACAGCAATTCGTCAGCAGATTGCTTCGGGCATTGATATTATCGTCCACCTGGGCCGCCTGCGGGACAAGAGCAGAAAGGTTTTGGAAATTGTGGAAGTGACTGGTTATGAGAACGAGGAAATAAAGCTTTCTTCCCTCTATTGTTTTGAGGAGGAGGGGGAGACGGCGGATGGGAAGCTTTTGGGCGTTCTGAGAAAGAAGGGAGAGCTTGGCTATGTCGAAAAATTACAGTCTGCCGGATTATGGTGAATATCACTTTTCCCCGAAAGAAGGCTTTCTTGCCGTATTGGAAGGAATGCTTCTCGTGGCGGCGATCGGCTACTTTTTCTACCGCTCCATCATCGCTTGTGCCCTGCTTCTGCCTGTGTTTGGTCTTTATATGAAGGAGAAGAAGAGGGAGTTCTCTAAAAGGCGCAGACAGGAGCTGAATGCGCAGTTCAAAGATTTGGTACTCTCACTCTCGGCAAATATGAAGGCGGGATACTCTATTGAGAATGCGCTGCGGGAAGCATACCGTGACTTGGAGCCGCTTTATGGGATGGACAGCCCCATTGCGTTTGAAATACGGCATATGATACGCGGCATGGAAAACAATGTTGTGCTGGAAAAGCTGCTCTATGACCTGGGACTTCGAAGCCATCTGCCGGATATCATGCAGTTTGCGGATGTCTTTTTGATCGCAAAAAGGAGCGGGGGCAATCTCACGGAAATTCTGCAAAAGACGGCCGAAGTGATCGAGCAGAAAATTGAGACCGATAAGGAGATTCGACTTATGATCAGTGCCAGGAAGCTGGAGCAGAAAATTATGAATCTGGTGCCGTTTTTAATTATTTTTTATATCGGGATGACCTCTAAGGGATTTTTTGATGTGCTCTATCATAATTTCGTGGGAATCGTGGTGATGACGGTCTGCTTACTCTTTTATGGGGCAGCCTGGCGGCTTTCCAGAAAGATTGTTGAAATTGAGGTGTGAGCTGCAGAGAGTGTGGAAAGACGCGGGAGATGATCTTAAAAACCGTGATTACGATAAAGAAGGAGCGCATTATGGTATACGTATATGTTAGTGTTTTGGCAGTGTATCTGATTTTGTTTCTCTTTTCCGCAAAGGAAGCGGGCAATCCCTTTCAGAAGATGGCAGCCTGCATCCTGCGGAGGCAAAAGAAGAGCAGAAGCGCAAGGAGGAAGAAGAAAGATGGATGGAAGCGGGAGGTTGGCGACAGACAGCTCGGCGATAAACTAAAGACTCTGAGACCGGATATTGCGGCGGACAGACAGGTGCAGGAATATTACCATTCGCTCTACAGCACGCTTCTTATGGTGGTGTTCGTGGGAGATCTGCTCTGTCTGGCAGTCTGGGTCAGCGCCCGCAGCAGCCCTCGCCTGGTCGACGGCAGTTATCTTCCCAGAAACGCCTACGGGGAGGGAAAAGTGACAGTTGAACTTGCGGCGGAAATTCCGGGGATACAGGAGGAGGTTTTTGACTACCTTGTGGAAGAGAGAAAGTTTACGGAGCAGGAGTTAGAAAAGCAGTATGAGGAAGCACAGGAGCTCCTTTCCGCGTCTATTCTGGGGGAAAACGAAAGGCTTGAAGATGTGCGCAAAGATCTGAATCTGGTTTCAGAACTTGCCGGTTATCCCTTTCAGATCAGTTGGGAGAGCAGTGCCTATTCTCTGGTAAATACGGACGGGACAGTGCATAACAAGGAGCTTACGACAGGTGAGATCGTTAACCTGACGGCGCGCTTTCACTATGAGGACTGGAATAGAGAGTATCGATTCTCCGTGCAGATCAATCCCGTGACCTACACGCCGCAGGAGGCGATCCGCAGCCGCATGGAGGAGTTGATCAAGGAGAACGAGGAGAGCACGAGAAGTGCGGAGGCTATGATGCTGCCGGACAGGCTGGGTACAGAACCGATCGTGTGGCGGGAGATTATCACGGACAGCAGCGGTTATTTTCTGTTTCTGGTGTTGATCGCAGCCGGGGTCCTCTATTGGGGAAAAAGCAGAGAACTGGATCAAAAGCTGGAGGCGAGAAAGCGGGAGCTCCTGTTGGATTATCCTGAGATCGTAAATAAACTGGCGCTCTACATGGGTGCGGGGATGACTATTCGCAATGCTTTTTTCAAAATGGGTGAGGATTATAAAAAGCAGCGAAAGCAAAAGAAAAAATATGTTTATGAAGAGATTTTGATCACCTGTTATGAGCTGCAGGGCGGCAGGTCGGAGACGGAGGCCTACGAACATTTCGGCAAACGCTGTCAGGTACAGTCCTATATTAAGCTGGCTGCTCTTTTATCGCAAAATATCAGAAAAGGGAGCAATGATCTTTTGCGTATGTTTCGTCAGGAGGCGGATAATGCCTTTGCGGAGCGTAGGAGTATGGCAAAAAAGCTGGGCGAGGAGGCGGGAACAAAGCTGCTCATGCCGATGATGATGATGCTCTGCGTGGTCATGGTCATTATTATGATTCCGGCCTACTTCTCCTTTACGTTGTAGGGGAAGAGCGGGTTTCTATAGAAAAATAAAAGAAGCAGATACTGCTTCGGAAAGAGAGGAAAACGTATGCTGAAAAAAAACAAAAACGAGAGACTAAAAGGCTTTGGAACCTTCCTTCGGGAGGAGGAAGGTATGGGCACTGTGGAGATCATACTGATCATCGTGGTGCTGATCGGTCTGGTCATCATTTTCAAGACGCAGCTGCGGTCTCTGGTGGAGAAGGTTTTCGAAAAGATCACCAAAGACAGCAACACGGTAATGGAATGAGGAGGGGGTATATAACGGTATTCTTATCCCTATCCCTCACATTGATCCTGTCCCTTGTATTCACGGTAATAGAAGGGGCACGGATCAGTGCCATACGCATGAAGTTTGAATGTGTGACGGATATCGGTATGAATTCCGTTTTGGCTGAATATCACAGAGAACTCCTAAAGCAGTACGATCTTCTGTTTGTTGACACCTCTTACTGCGGATCGCGGCCGGATATTGCAAATACGGAGGGACATCTGCGCGATTATATGCAGAAAAATCTACAGCCGGAGAAGGGAAAAGGGATTTTTAGAGCCAGGGACTTTCTGGCGATGCATATGGGATCTGCGGAGATTCTGGAGTATTCTGTCGCCTCGGATGAGGGCGGTGCGGTATTAAAACGTCAGGCCACGGATTATATGAACGATTATCCGCTGGGGGCGATCCTGGATAAGATCACGGGAAATGTCGGACTGCTGCAGGGTTTTGGACTTGATTCGACGGATGTGAGTGCGATGCGGAGCGGGTATGAGTCGGAGATTGAGGCGATCGGCTTGCCTGAGGTGGAAGTGGAGGAGGGTAAATTTGAAGAAGTTCCCCTAAACAATCCCGCCGATGCCGTGAATGCCACCAGAGGAAGCGGTGTTCTGAATCTTGTGCTGGAGGACCCCTCAGCAGTGTCTGCGGTGAAGGTTGACCTTGAGAAGTATTTTTCCCGTCGCCCGGGCAGGATGACGGGGACAGGATTATGTGGGGAGGCAGTAGAGACGGGTGGGGAGGCAAATGAACTCGTCTTTCAGACTTATCTTTTTGAAAAATGCGGTTACTATGGGGAGGAACTCGAAAAAGCACTGATGAAGTATCAGATGGAATACATTCTGATGGGAAAAGATACGGACTGGCAGAATCTGGAACAGGTGGCAAAACGTCTTCTTATGTGGAGGGAGGCGGCAAATGTCCTCTATATTCTCACTGACAGCGCTAAGGTAGCGGAAGCGCAGGCGCTGGCGGCGGCTCTCTCTGCGGTGATCCTTCTGCCGGCTTTGATGGAACCTGTGAAATATACGATTCTTTTTGCCTGGGCGTATGTGGAGAGCCTGCAGGACGTCAAGACGCTGCTGAGCGGAGGCAGAGTACCCGTCTGGAAAACAGCCGCCGACTGGAAGACAGGGATCAATTGCATCAAAAATGTGCGGGGAAGCCTGACACGGGATGAGGGCGGAACCGGACTTAACTATAAGGAGTATCTTCAGATTATGCTGTTTTTGCAGGACGAGGGAACGAGAACGAAGCGGGCCATGGATGTTATGGAGATGGATATCCGCAGGACACCGGGGAATGAGGAATTTCGAATAGATGCGTGTTTTGATGCTTTTCTGGCTGAGGTGTCCGTGAGCAGTCGTTTCGGCTATTCCTACGAGATGAGAAGGCGTTACGGATTTTATTGAACGGGAGGTGATAAGAGATGCCCTTTTTGCAGTCAAGACACCTAAAACACACAAATACGACAGCACATTCTCTCCAGGCATATCTTGAGGCACGTCTTGAGGCACTTCAAGATAGTCAGTTACATCGCATTTTCACCCGATTGGCAAAGAGGGCGTCTCTTATCTTCTCCCGCGAGAGAGGATCTATGACGCTGGAGGCGGCATTCGCTCTGCCCTTTTTTCTGTTTGCGGTGTTGAACATTCTGTTTGCAGTGAATATTATTGCCACCCAGAGCAGGATCGGCGCGGCCTTACATCAGGTGGGAAACAAGATGGCCTTTGCGGGCTATGCCTATGAAAATACGGTGGGCAGCACGCTTCCGGAAGGACTTGGCAGTGTGGCGTTGAGCAGCGGTTATGCCAGAGGGCAGATGATCTCCAGTCTGGGGAGCGCATATCTGACTGATTCCTGCGTAAAGGGTGGAGCCGGCGGCATTTCCTTTGCAGGCTCCTCCGTGATGGAAAAGGGCGATATCATTGATCTGCAGGTGAGCTACCGCGTGAAACCTTTTGTAGAGTTGATGGGTTTTGACGGTTTTCTGATGTCGCAGCGCTATTACGGAAAGGCGTGGACAGGATATGACGCCACCGGCTCAGTGAGTGACATGACGGCGGAGGATCCGATGGTGTATATTACCGAGACGGGGACAGTCTACCATCTGAACAGAAACTGCACCTACCTGAATCCTGCGGTGGAGGCGGTATCTGCAGGGGTGGTGAGAGACAGAAGAAACGCCGCCGGCGCAAAGTATATATCCTGCGGCTTGTGCGGTGCGTTTTCGGAAGGCGAGGTGTATATCACCCTTTATGGCAGCAGTTATCACAGTCGTCTGAATTGTCCGGGATTAAAGCGGACGATCTACACCGTGCCGCTCTCAGAAGTCGGCGAAAGAGGGAGGTGTTCCAAATGTGGATAGAAATTTTTTTGTTTATCTTTCTGGCAGTCTGCGCAGTCTTTGACGGACTGCAAAAGCAGATTCCGCTGGCAGCGGTGTGGCTGGGAATTCTGACAGCGATCTGTCTGCGTGCAGCGGGTATGATGGGTGAGACAGACCTGCTGGCCGTGGCGCTGTCTTTACTGCCCGGCGCGGTGTTTTTTCTGTTGGGGTTTATTACGAGGGAAAAGGTGGGCTACGGGGACGGCTGGGTACTTTTGATGATCGGGCTCTTTCTGGATTTTTCCCGCTGTTTTTTCATCCTGCTGGCAGGACTTCTGATCGAATCGGCGGCAGCGCTTGTCCTGCTTGCGCTTCGGAAGATTCAGAGGGATAAAGAGATTCCATTTTGTCCGTTTCTTCTTCTGGGAATGGGGGTCATGCTATGTTTTTGAAAAAGACAGCGAAGGGATATATGACGTTGGAAGCGACCTTTCTGATCATCTGGACCATGTTTCTTTTTGTTCTTTTGATCTATCTGTCCTTTTATTCTTATGACAAGTGTGTGCTCTTTCAGGACGCCTACACCGTCTGTTTTAAGGGGAGCATTCAGAAAGACGAGGATCAGGTAGTACCCTACATAAATGCCAATATGCAGAAGCAGTTCGGAAAGAAATATTTCGGTGTGGGGAGAGTAGAAGGAACGGTCGATCGAGACGGAAATACCACCAGTGTGACGGGGGAATGTCAGGTGAAGGTACCGGTCAGAGAATTTTTAACCATGCAGGGGAAGGCGGGTTGGAGGATCAGGACCCGCGCAAAAGCGCAGATCGCCAATCCTACCAAAATAATAAGAAAATGCAGATTTGTCGGAAATTTGTTGAAGGACTAGAGGGAGGGTTTGTATGCTTGATGCGAGATATTTTAAGGATTATAAACATAATTACATGATCCTGCGGTGCGGACAGGAGCAGGCGGAAAAAAGCTACCAATACAGGCTTCTCACGTCCGGGAGGATAGAGGGAATTCTGCACTGTTCCCTGCGCCATGTTAACGGCGAGAGCTATTTCTATTATAATATCAGCTCCAGAGCGACGCTGGAAGGTTTGTACCGGGGCAGGCAGATGAATGCGCAGCAGATCAGGGAATTGTTTGAGCAGCTTTACGGGATCTACTGCGAGCTGGGAAATTGTTTTATGGAGGAGTCCCGGCTGGTGCTTTTGCCGGAATACATTTATTATGATATGTCCCGTAAAAAATACGTTGGGCTTTATTATCCTGACTACGAGAAGGACAAGCCTTATGAGGCGCTCATGGATTTTCTGTTAGAGCATCTGGACGGCGCTGATGAAAAACTTGCCAATTGCATATATACGGTCTACGAACGGATGGAGGAGAGCGGGTTTTCCCTGCAGGATGCTCTGCAGCTTTTGACGGAAGATGAGGAAGAGAGTGAGCAGGGGAAGGTCGTTGCTTTTCCGGCCGCGCCTGTTGATTCGGAGTCAAAGGCAGCAGGGCCGGCCTTTTCTCCCGAACTTATGGAGGAGGATGGGAACTTTCGATATGAGGAGGAGTCAGCACCCTCGTCCGAAAAAAAGAAAAGCCTGTTCTATCCCGCTCTTTCAGTGATTTCTATTCTGGGAATTGCCGGAATAGCCTGCATATATGGTTACTACGAGCTGTCGGATCAGGAGATTATGACGCTTTTCGGATGCGGCGGACTGCTTGCCGTCTGTCTGTTGGTAGGAATAGTCGGAACCGTCAGGGGCGGCGTTAAGGAAGTAAATGCAAAACGGGAGAGGGAGAAAGCGGAATCCTTCCCTGAGGAGGAGAGTTATTTCCCATCGGGACAGACAACAATTTCTCTGGAGCAGGTGTTGAGCAGACAAATGGAGATGAACCCGGCTGTGCCGATGAAAAACCCGGCACCGCAGATACCGTTTCATGCGCAGGAGGAGAACGAGAGCTATGCGGACACCGTCTTTTTTGACAGTGCGAGAACGGTGGAATATAAACTGTATGCGTTGGATAAAAAGAATAAGAAGCATATCGAACTAAATAGTTTTCCTTACACTGTGGGCAAGATGGCGGGCTGTGTAGATTGCGTACTTGCAGACGATTCCGTGAGCCGCATCCACGCGCGCTTTGAAAAAGTGGGAGACAGGATTCAGATGACCGACATGAATTCGACCAACGGAACCTATCGAAACGGTCTGCGGATGCAGCCGCAGGAGACGGTGGAGATTGAGCCTGGAGATGAGATTCGGTTTGGGAATGTGAATTACTGTTTTCGGTAGCCAACAGAAAATATCGAATGAAAATAAACTCTTGACCGAATCATTTGCTTTTACTATAATTTTCTTAAAAGCAGGCGATTCGGAAGGGGGTAATGAAAGTAGGGGAAATGGAAAATATGGGAATGACAGACAACCAATACAAAGGATTCCTGCTGAATGAATTAGAGGACTGGGAAGAAGTCCTTGAAAAAGCCAGGGAAGAGAACGCTGTGAATACGGCAAAGAAAGCTGAAAAGCAGATTGAAAAGATCAAAAAGATGCTTGAATTTTAATAAAGTCAGAGTAGGCAAACTGCTTTGACGCGGAGGTTATTATGATCTGGAAAGGCACAAATATACAACTGCAAAAAGGAAGCATTTTTCCTCTTTACGGGGATAGTGCGCCCATTTTCAGGAAGATTTGTGCTAAAACGGACGAGTGGCGGTTGATAAAAAATTGACGGCTTACCGTCTTATAATAAACGAATCGGAAAGAATTGAGCCATTATCTCCTTAACTTTTTAACGATGAAAAGCTAAGGAGGTTTTTTTGTGATGAAAATTAAAAAGCAAATAACAGGATTGTACCTGTCGGCAGTGGTGGGGAATTTATCGCTGACCGGAGCATGGGTGGCGATTCTTGCGGCTAGAGGTTACAGCCTTGCCCAAATCGGCCTTGCGGAGACGGTTTTCCACATAACAAGCCTTTTGCTCGAGATTCCTTCAGGCGTTTTTGCCGATTTGTTTGGCAGAAAGAAAATGCTGCTTTTGAGCAGTCTTTTCAGGATGATCGGAAATGCAGTCATGATATTTTCCGATAATTTGTTTATGGTGTGTCTCTCTCTTGCGTTTTATGCAGCAAGCTATAACTTTGCATCCGGCTCGGGGGATGCCCTTGCATACGATTCCCTTAAGCTGGTGCAGGAAGAGGCATACTACGAAAACTATGCGTCGAACCAACTGATCATATACCGGCTTTGCAACGGCGTGTCGACGATGTGTGCGGGCTTTGCGCTGTTAATCGGACACAGGGCGGCATATGGCACGGATATTTTGATGACTGTTGTTCAGATTGCTATCCTTTCGTCCTTATATGAAGCCAAAGTAAACGATGGGAAAGAAAGTCTGACAGGGAATTTGACTCATTCAGTCAAAGCGGCGCTGATACAATGCTTTTTAGCCAGCCTGTCTTTTATGAAAAGGGAAAGAAAGGCGATTGCCCTCATGTTTGTCAATTCGTTTGTCGGGGCGGTGGATATCTTATTATTGTTCTTTCTGCAGGCAAAGCTCCCGGCGGCGGGAATGCCGGTCTGGGCGCTTGGATTTGCTCTGTTTATCATGGAAATGGGAGGAATATTGGGAGCAAAGATCATCTTGAAATGGAAGCGGCTGCGATACAGAAACGTGTTTGCGATTACGGCAGCGCTGGTATTGTTTGGGGTGATCTTGGAGCACTCGGGAATGTATCTGCTGATGATGGCGGGCGGCTTTATTGCGGCGTTCAGTGATGATGCGCTGCAGGTAAGGACGAATACGATCCTGCAGGATATGTTTCCGTCGGAGCAGAGAGCTACGCTGATCTCCATGGAATCCTTTACTTTTTCCGTGATCATGGTGGTGTTATCGCCGCTTGCCGGATTGTTTTTCTCGTGGTGGTAATACATCATCCTTGGGCGGACAGCCGAAGCGCTTTACATACGCGCGGTAAAATGACGAATAGTCGCCGAAGCCTGTGCTCTCGGCGGCGCTGTTCGCCGGTTCACCGAGGCGGATTCTCTCTCTCGCGGCAGTCAGACGTTTTATCGTGATGTATTCCCATGGCGAGGCTCCCGTGGCCTTGCGGAATATCCGGCTGATCTGCGATGAGCTGAGAAAAAAATGATTCGCCAGCAGTGGAACGGACAACTCGTCAAAAATGTGATCGTTGACATATGCCACAAGCTGCTCTGACAATTCCGTAAGCGGCGCGTATCCGTCTGCTCCACGTTTGAGATATGCTTTGTTTATCAGCTCCAACAGCGCGAAAAGCCGTGTTGATATAATAAGCTTCCGTTCGTATTCATCTGTGCCGCCGCACATCTCCTCAAAAAGCTGCACTACTCCACTGCCAAGTTCCCGAGCAGAATACAGGTTGCCGCGTCCGAGCGGGCGGTCAAGAAACGGCTTCATCAAAATACGGCGGGGGTCAAGGATATCCGTTGCCGCAAACGAGAAATTTAAGGCATATCGTTCATATTTTTCATGACTGAGAATTCGTACCCTGTGAGATTCGGCGGGACGCATGATCAGCACGCTTCCCGGTTTCAGCAAATAACGCGCGCCCTCTACAAGATATTCCGCGTCGCCTGATACAAAGCAATATATCTCGCACCGTTCATGAATATGCATTGTGAAGTTTTTATCATCGGGAGCCTGATCGACGGCATAACGCATATACAGCTCTTCCGTATTGAATTCCTCAAGAATATCCACAGTTATTTCCACCTTTATATCAAGCCTATCACGCGGTGCGCGAAATTGCAATATATTGTGCCTGAAACTACAATTGCAATGCAAATATTATTCTGATATACATAAATCAAACAAAAACAATTTGAGAGGTCATAATTATGAAATTCAAACTTGCGGCGTTCGCGGACGAAGCCGACAGCAGCCTGGACGGTCAGATATCGGCAATGAAGGAGAACGGTGTTGATTACCTTGAAATCCGCGGTGTTGACGGAGAAAACATTTCGGATATTACGGCGGATAAGGCGCGGGATGTCCGCGAACGGCTTGACGCGGCGGGGATATCGGTGTGGTCGCTGGGATCACCGTTCGGAAAGATCGACATTACGGAGAAATTTGAACCGCATCTGGAAAAATTTAAATACGGGATTGAACTAGCGCGTATTCTCGGGGCCGATCATATGCGCGTTTTCAGCTTTTATGTTCCGCAAGACAACGCAAAGTGTTATTCGGACGAGGTAATGAAACGGTTGGAAGAAATGCTCGCGGTGTCAAAGAACAGCGGCGTAATACTGTGCCATGAAAACGAAAAGGGTATTTACGGTGACAACGCCGAACGCTGTGCAGAAATACATAAAAATCTTCCGGGGCTGCGTGCGGTGTTTGATCCGGCGAACTTTGTCCAATGCGGACAGGAAACAATCTCGGCATGGGAACTGCTTTCGCCGTATGTCGAATATCTGCATATCAAGGACGCGCTTGCGGACGGTTCCGTCGTGTCGGCAGGAAAAGGCATAGGGAATATAGCGTATATCCTCAAACAGTATCGCGGCGAAATACTGACTGTCGAACCACATTTGTCGGTGTTCAACGGATTTGAAAAACTTGAGCGCGGCAAAGCGGCGGAGCTTACATATTGCTATCCCGATCCGCTCACTGCATTCGGCGCAGCGGTTGATGCTCTGAAAAAGATAATGGAGGAATTGTAATGGATAAGATAAGACTTGGAATACTCGGCGTTGGTAATATGGGAAGCGGACATTTGCAAAATGTTGCCGACGGAAAATGTCCGAAGGTTGAGGTGACCGCGGTTACCGATATTAACCCTGAAAAGCTGGACAGCGCGATGAAGATCTGCCCCTCCGTCCGCTGCTTTGACAGCGCGGAGAAAATGTTTGACAGCGGTCTCGTTGACGCGGTACTTATTGCCGTGCCGCATTATGAACATCCTGTTTGGGCAATGGAATGCTTTAAGCGCGGTATTCACGTTTTGATCGAGAAGCCAGCTGGAGTGACCACGCGCAGCGTTCGCGAGATGAACGAAGCAGCGGAGCGTTCGGGAGTCAAGTTCGCGATAATGTTCAATCAGCGCACCGACCCCATTTACCGAAAAGCGAGGGAGATAGTCAGCAGTGGCGCGCTTGGGCAGACGAAGCGACTCGTCTGGATAATCACCAATTGGTATCGCACTCAGGCATACTACGATTCGGGCAGCTGGCGCGCGACATGGAACGGCGAGGGCGGAGGTGTGCTGCTAAATCAGGCACCGCATAATCTTGACCTTTGGCAGTGGATATTCGGTATGCCCAAAAGAGTTCGCGCGTTCTGTGCGGAGGGAAAGTATCACAATATCGGCGTCGAGGACGACGTAACTATCTACGGCGAATATGAAAACGGAGCGACCGCGGTGTTTGTTTCGTCAACGGGCGAGGCTCCGGGAACGAACCGTCTGGAAATAAGCGGAGATATGGGTAAGCTTGTCTTGGAGAACGGAATGCTGAAATGGTGGAAACTAAAAACTTCCGAGCGTGAGTTTTGCTTCACGGAGAAAAACGGATTTGTCTGCCCTGACTCGGACTACGAGGAGTATTCTGAAAAAGTTCCCGAAGGGCACCCGATCGTGCTTGAAAACTTTGCCGAAGCGATACTCGGTGAGGCAGAGCTTATCGCGGATGGTCGAGAGGGCCTGAATTCGCTCTCAATATCAAACGCGGCATATTTGTCGTCCTGGACGGACAATTGGGCGGAGCTGCCGACAAACGAGGAAATGTTCGAAACATATCTGAAACGCCTTTGCGAGCAAGAGACCGCCCGCAAAAGCGTCGTTTCCGAAAACAGCGAAGAATCATTGCGTGAACGCTGGAAAGTGAGATGGTAACTATCAGGAATAGCATTCAACTTATATGATCCGGCAGCACATTTCGTTTCATATTGATAAAGGCGATCACAGTGTAAAGCAGATACACCAGGAAAAATAATCCCAGAGAAACGGCCAGAATCACCGGTGGACTGTTTACTCCCACCATCGTTCCCGGTTCCACCGCATTGCACAGATCCAAAATAAAAGGAATTGCGATCATTACCGGGGGAATCACCGGCATAAGATAATAAATCGCAAGCTGCCGGAACAGTGTCTTCCTTATTTCGCGGCTGTCCATACCCAGCTTGCGGAGCAGTTCAAACTGGCGACGGTAGCGTCCTGCTTCGCTGAGCTGCTGGACAGTCAAAACAGTGGCGGCGGTCATAGCAAGGACCAAAGCCAAGTAGAAAAGGGGAAAGGAAGACATAGCGGACCATACGGCAACCTCTCTCACAAGGGATGCTTTCGAGTACATATAGTCCCAATCATTCTTGAGAGAGTTGATTCCGTCCATTGCCCGTACAAAGAGGGAGTTCTGCAGCGTTTCATACTGCTCTTTCGTAATATTATACTCCGTCATGGCAGCCACAGCGTATCGAAGGATCGGACGGGAAACGCACGCTTCATCCGGAACGATCAGCAGAAATTGATGACCATTGCCATTCCAATTATTTTGAGCAAATTGTTCCGTATAGATCCTGCCCTGAGAAAGAGTCTTTCCGTCCAGTGACAGAGGCTGGTTCCACCGGCTGAGCGTCTCTTCCAGATAGGGCATACAATGAATGATATAATGATCCGGCTCTGATTCTGCTATTGGCAGTCCAAGCATATCCCGCAGAGCAGCATAATCACTGTACGCCATGAACAAACCGCTATTATAATCGTGGCTATAGCTAAATGGATAGTAACCGGCAGTTTCTTCCAGATAGGTGACGAGTGAATCGTCAACGCCCTGATAAAGCTTATATTGCCAAGACGCAGTCAAGGGGATTTGCTCTGCCATGCTTTCCAGGCATTGCTCCACATGGCTTTCCTGATCTGACACAAACAGCAGATCGAAAGCGTTTTTCTCCAATCGCCCCTGAAAGATGCCGTTAAACACCATTCCTGCCCCTTCTGTGAGCAGGGTGGCGGTAAAGAGCAGCGAGATCGTTGCCATGACGATTCCCATGGTTGCGAGTTTTGAGGTCAGGGCGCGGAAGATCATCAAATTTTGGCCCTGATATTTCCGCTCCGGCTTTCGCTCAAAATATGCCGGGACGCCGGAGGAAAAGCTGGTAAAGAAACCGTAGATGAACGCTATGATACATCCTGCGCCGATCACACCGATCAGCAATTTCGTTGCTGCCATCAACATAAGCGTCCCTGCAATGCCCAATATTATGGAAATAACAAACAGGGTTTTGCGAGTCTTGCTTTTTTTCACAAGCTCCGCCTCATTTTGCCGCTCAAAGTAAATGAGGTCATAGATTTTCATGCGGCGGATCCGTTTCCGGCTTCGAAACAACGCAAAGAAATAAATTGCGGAAAAGTAAAGCAAAGTCAGCACGATGGCCTTCAGGGAAAAGCGGTAATGAAAGTGATACGGCGCACTGAACATAGTAAGCAGGATGGCGCGGAGCGCCTGATAAAGCAGATTGCCAAACGGGATGCCGAACAGCAGTGCGACACCGCCCACCGACAGATTTTCCAAAAAGAACAGACGAGCCACCTGTTTGTTTTCCAGCCCGATGAGCAGATAGGTTCCCAACTCCCGGCTGCGGCGGGACAGCATAAATCCCGTAGTGTAAGACACCAGCCATCCGATGATAAAAACGACCACGATACTGGCAAGTACGATCATCAATGTCATATTATCCAACAAGCCGGACAGATTGTGAATTTCCTTTGAAAATACCAGACAGTTGAAGGCGTAAAGCATAGCACACACCATCACGATTGTGACAAAATAGATCAGATAATCGCCGGCCTGCCGTTTGGCGTTGCGGAGGGAAAGTTTAGATAACGTCACTGATATCACCTCCCAACAAGGCCAATACGTCCAGTATTTCATGGTAGAATACGCTGCGGCTGCGCTCTCCCCGGAGCAGTTCATTGAACAGCCGCCCGTCCTTTAAGAACAGGACGCGACCCGCATAACTGGCGCTGTATGCGTCATGCGTCACCATGAGGATGGTGGCGCCCATATTTTGATTTATGTGCGTCATGATCTCCAGCAGATTTTTGGACGCATTGGAATCTAAGGCTCCGGTCGGTTCGTCTGCCAGCAGCAGAGATTGTCCCGCCACCATCGCTCTGGCACAAGCGGCCCGCTGTTTCTGTCCGCCTGACACCTGGTAGGGGAACTTGCCCAACACATCCTCGATGCCCAGCTGGGCTGCCACCCGGTTGACTTGTTTTTGAACTACCTTGTGGTCAGTATGATTGAGCGTCAGGGCCAGAGCGATATTTTCCTCCAGAGTCAGTGTATCCAGCAGATTGAAATCCTGAAATACAAAGCCCAGCTTTTCCCGGCGAAATCGCGCCAGCTCTTCGGAGGGCAGTTCCGCAATGCTCTCACCATCCAGTAAAATGTCTCCGGCACTGACGGTATCAATGGTGGAGATGCAGTTGAGAAGAGTGGTCTTGCCGCTGCCGGACGCGCCCATAATGGCGATAAACTCGCCGTCAGCCACATCAAAGCTTACCCGATCCAACGCCTTGGTGATATTGTTCTTGTTTCCATAGTATTTTTCGATATTTCGTACTTGCAGCATACAGATACCTCCTTTGCCTGATCAGAATAGCACAAAAGAAGAATCGGTTGTATCGAATTAATATTGATTTTCCTTACATTTTTGAAAGATTCATCTCTGCCGGAAAGGTGAGCGTTACACAGGTTCCCTTTCCTACGGTTGATTGCATCTGCAAGCCGATTTCCATAGCATCCGCCAGCCGCTTACAAAGATACAGACCCATACCGGTGGAACCGCCCCGATTTCTCCCGTTTCTTCCGGTAAAGCCTCGGTCAAAGACGCGGGTCAGTTCATGGGCAGGGATACCAATGCCGTTATCCTGAACGGTAAGCTGCACCTGCCGTCCCAACTTCTTGGCGGACATCATGATAACAGGTTCTGCACTACGATAGCGGGCAGCATTTTGCAAAAGCTGTCCTATCATGAATGTCACCCATTTTCCGTCAGTATAGACGATCTCATCGAGATTTTCCGTTTCCACCCGGACGCCGTTTTGGATCAGCAAAGTCCTGTGTGTCTGAATTGCCCTGTCGCATATCGTGGTGAGCACTGTCTTGCGGATGATAAAATCCTTCTCCGGGTTTTCGGATCTGGCATAGAACAGGGCACGTTCCACATGAGCGTCAATCTGCTCCAATTCCTGTGACAGCTTGCGTCGTGTATCGCTGTCTATATTCTCGCAAACCAGTTTTGCCGCCGTGATGGGTGTTTTGATCTCATGCACCCACTGTTCTACATATTCCCGATACTCTTTCCCGGCGGCCCGCGCATCTGACACTGACTCGATCATGGATTTGCCTGACAGGCGCAGTAGATCAAACAGTTTGCGCTCATAGAGATCATGGGGCTTGGGTGCGCACTCGGTAAAAAGGTATCGCTGATCCAGTTCATTCATGATTGCTTGTAACTCGTTCAGCTGTTTCTTTGTCCTCCAATAATCAGTAAGCAGCGCCAATAAATAAATCAATAAACATGCGATCAGTAAAAGCGTGACAATACCGGATTGCGTGCCTGTCATAAGTAAGAATGCGGCGATCACTAAAAGGAGCGCGATGTGAAAAAGGATCCGCTCCAGCCTGTCAAGAATAAATTCTCTCACTGTCATAGCTGATACCCCATTCCCCGACGGGTCTTGATCACATCCGGCATCCCCAGTCCCTCCAACTTGTTCCGTAAGCGAGTCACGTTGACGCTTAAGGTATTGTCGTCTATATAGATCTGACTGTCCCAAAGCGCCTCGATCAAGTCACCCCGTGAGACGATTTCTCCGGTGTGGGCCATCAGATGGGCCAGAATTTTCAATTCGTTCCGTGTCAACTCAGCTGTTTGTCCGGCTGCTGTCACGGTTCCCTTTGTCAGACTGAGTGTAAGACCCGCCGCCTTCAAAATATCTGCCTCCGCACTTTCGCTGCCGTTTCGTCGCAGAACAGCTTTGATCCGAGCCAGAAGGACAGGGATGTTGTAAGGCTTGGTCACATAATCGTCGCTGCCCAGATTCAATGCCCGGAGTTCATCCAAAGCGGAAGTTCGGCTGGTGACCACAATGATGGGAGCAATTTTCCGTATCGCAGCACACAGGGAAAGGCCGTCGCGTCCGGGCAGTCCCAAATCCAGAAGGACCAGATCAGGGGTTGCAGAGCGCACCTGTTCCGGAAGAGTCTCAAAATCCGTTACAGGCAAAACCTGATAATTCTCATTTTCCAGCAGGAAAGTCAGTTCCTCGCGGATAACAGGGTCATCCTCCACGATCATAATGGTTTGCATTGTATACCTCCGGCACGGATTTTCTCTTATCTTAGCATACAGGCAAACGATAATCTACTATATTTTATTTGGGTGATGTATTACATTGCGGTCGACAGATGAGGGCTATCTGTTCGTGATATCAATATAGGCATCCTCAAGTGTTGCCTCGCAAGAGCTGCATTCAATTTCCGGCGGCGTTTCACTGATCAGCCTTATCTGTAATTCGCTGCCCACATATTGTTTCGATGAAACATGATACTTTTTTTCCAGTTCTCTCGCCTTTGTTTCGTCTGTCGTTTTACAGATCCAGACGTGGCCTTTTGCCTGCTCCAGCAGTTCCTTCATGTTTCCGGAATAGAGGAATCGGCCTTTTTTCATAACTGCAAGTTGATTACAGGTTGCAGTTAAATCTTCTACCACATGTGTTGAAAATAAAACGGTACGTCCTTCCGAAAAGTCAACCAGTAGGTTCCTGATCCGGATACGTTCTTCCGGATCCAGCCCGGTCGTGGGTTCATCGACAATTAAGAATTCAGGTTCATTTAAAAGCGCCTGAACAAGGCCGACTCTCCGTTTCATACCGCCGGATAACTGTTTCATCTTCTTTTTGCGATGCTCTGTCAGGCTTGTCTTTTCAAGGTGATATGCAATGCGTTCTCTGTATATTTGTTTGGAAATACCGGATAAATCACCCATATATTCCAGACATTCCTGTACGGTCAATCCCGGATACAGGTCAATTTCCTGCGGCAGATATCCTATTTTTCTCTGTATTTTTTCATAATTCTCTTTGCTGTAGGGGATATCGTCCAGGGTTACGGTACCGCCGGTAGGTGACAGAATCGTTGTCAGTACTCTCATTAACGTTGTTTTTCCGGCGCCATTTTCTCCTAACAGCCCGAAGATTCCCTTTGGAATTTCGAGATCGGCATGATCGATTGCCGTCACCTGATTTTTGAATGTAACTGTTAAATCCGCTATTTTAATTCCCATCGTTTTCCTCTTTTCTGCGCTGCTTTTCCGCGCATTATCTTCTTTTTTCAATTATTTTTGGCAATACGGCTATTGCTGTGATGCCAAGACAGATACAGATGATTTTTCCGCATATCCAGCCGAAATCGCTGCTGTTTTCCACGTTCCTGAACGAATAGGAAAATATATTCCATTTTCCCAAATAACGATCCCCTAAGGTTGAATTTGTGAGGATCCATAAGATCAGGCTTGCGCCGATGCCGAACCACATATTACGAAAGATACAGGCAATGGTGTTGGAGAAGATTCCCCAAAAAACAATTGTCACCAGTGAACTTGCAAGGAAGATCCAAAACTGCGCGGCTTCACTGATTAATGTGATCGATGTCACGCCGGACACTCTTGGTTTTTGAAAAAGAAAAAACAGTCCGTACCCCGCTGCTGCAAGCAATAACAGGAAGAATTGCTGCAGGAACAATCTCATGTAAATCGAATACAGTTTCTTTTTCAGCGGATACAGCCGCCAGATCTCCGAGCGTTTTGCGACGATTTCCATGACATAAGTGTCAGCGCAAAAGACCGCAGTCAGGATTGCCATCGGGGGTTCTAGGGCAATGCCGACTTCAAAACTATAGAACACGCCTCTCACCAGACTCAAGAGAATGACAAAGGAAACGGCATAAGCGATCTTATAAAGCGGCATGGAAATCTTACATTCTTTTCTCATGACATTCTCCTCTTCTTCCATAGTAAGATTGAAATAGAAAGGATCAAAACGGATGCAAAGATCAAAAAACTCTGGTTCAGCAATATCATCGGCGGGGGAGTGGTATCGAAAAATGTTCCCGGAAACCGCACCATGATCGCCAACGGTCTGCCGTAATATCCGTAGACGCCATCCCTGTTTCTGCCTCCCATATTGGAGTACGTAATATAAAGAAACAACAGAGGCACTGCCGGAAGCGGACTTCGAAACAGCAGCGAAATCGAGCTATAGAAACTTACGATCATCAGCATATTGGGCAGAATATACAGGCAGGTCGCTGCCAGAAAATCCGTTAATCTCACTTCAAATCCCTGATTCTTAGTCAATAGGGAGCATAAGATCCAGAAACCAAGATTTAAGATCGTAAGCACGATCAGGCAGACTGCAAAACCGCCGCCTGCTTTACCAAGCAAATAACTTACTGCACTGACAGGCTTTGTATGGAGAAGTTCATAGGTATGCTTCCTGGTATCCTGCATATATAACACAGATAGCAGAAGCGTCGCAAAAAAACCCATAAACAATCCTGCAAAATCGGCAAATTTTCGGGAGAAGTAATAGGAAAATGTCCTGTTTTCCAGTTTTTCCGCGATATAAGAATTGATTTCCTGAGATGTCCCTTTGCGATAGGCTGTATTCGCGTAATAATAATATGCGCTTTGGAATCTGTATTGTTCCAGATGCTTACAGGCTGTCCTGATATCCATTTCTTTCATCTCATCGATCACAGCCTGCGCTCCGGTACTGTCCAGTTCGAGTTCGGAGATCAGGATCTCCTTTATCTGCTTTTCCCATAGTTCTCGTCTTTCCCATTCTTCCGTCGGCACATATCCCTCATAGATATCCCCATCGCGAAACGTTTCGGGATACTCATTTACGATGCTTTCCCCTTCCGCTAGGTAATGCGTATGCAAATAGGGGCTTACACTTTGAAATACCATGAAAAAGACGGCCAGGATACCGATCCAATACAGGGGTTTTCTGATGTAATTTCGCACCTCTCTTTTTACAATAAGCCACATGCTGCAATCCTCCGTTTCTGCTCTGCTGCTCAGCGTAAAAAACATGAATTAAATCATGCTCTCTGTTTTCTGATGATTCTATTTTAAAAGAGGAATCACAACAAAAAGACAATGCAAAAAGAGAATCGCCGGATTCTTTACGAAATCCGACGAAAGACTGCTGTCATCACAGCGCCGCACTGTTCATCATTTTTCAGAATTAACTTTCCACCATGCTTTTCACAATACAGTCTGCTGATATACATTCCGATTCCTGCATGCTTCAGGCTGTCTTTCACATTCTGTGCATGAAACGCTTCCGTAATTTTTTCTGTGTCTTCCTGAAAGCCGTCGCCATCATCTTTGACACAGACTCTCAATTCTGAATATCCTGTCTGTATCATGATTTCAACTTGCTGCTTTCCGTAACGAAAGGCATTTGAGAGCAGATTTTCCGTTACCTCCAAAATGATCTCCTTATCGCCATAAAACATTTCGTGGGATTCCGCTGCCTGTAAAGTATATTGTTTTTCGTACTCCTTTTCCAAAATGGCAAGTTCTGCTCGAATATCTGCTTCCAATTCTGTAGCGGAAATCTCCGATGCGACGAGCTCCCGGCTTTCTAAACTGCTCATTTTCCGCATGGTTTCTACAAAAGAATCCATGCGCTCAATCTGATGACTGCTTTCTTCCAGCATTTCCATGGCCTGCTTGCGATCGATCTCTGCGCTGGGCAGATACTCCATCAGCATTTCCTGATATCCTTTTAGAACGGTTAATGGAGATCGTATATCGTGTGCGATCGCTGCGCGCAGTATCTTTTCCTCTTCTATTGTTCTCCACAATGCCTGATTGTTTTGGGCAAGCTGCTCACGCATTCTTTCAAACTCCGAACAAAGGACACCCATTTCGTCTCTATTTTCATAAGTAATATGAAAGTCTAAATGATTCTCGGCAATGTTTTTTGAGGCTAAAGCTAATTCTCTGATCGGTTTTTTTAACTTGTTTCGGTAAAAAAGAAAAACTGCCACGCTGCTTCCGGCCATACACAGAATCAATATTGTATAAGTCTGTAAAAAATCACAGAGTTCTGACACGAAATGATCTGACGGCGTCATTACATAAGCTGTCGGTCTTTGAAAATCCGGCACATGATCGGGTCCTTCTGCCTCCGCTGTCTCAAAATATGCTTCGCTGACATAATGCCCCCAGACGCGCAACTGCGTTCGGGTGGCAATTTTGATAATAACTGCCGAGAGAAGATAAGTGCTGAGCAGAGCGATCGCCATGTATAAAAGAATTGTTTTTCTCAGGGAAAGATTTCTTATTTTATCCATCGGTATCCCATCCCCCATACGGTTTCAATATATTCCGTTTTTGTATATTGCTGCATTTTTTTCCTGATTCTGCGGACCAGTTCTGTGATCACCCGGCTGTCCCCTTCGGCATCAAATCCGCAGACCTTCTCATAAATTCTGTCTTTATCAAAGACCATTCCCGGATTCATGGACAAAAACTCGATGATTGCGTATTCCATTTTTGTCAGTTCCAGATTATTATCATGAATCTGCACGGTCTTTGCCGCATAATCAATAGCGAATTCGCCCTGAAAGCGGCACTCAGTCCTGTTTTTGCGCCGTACTTCCCGCTTTAGATGCGCTGTGATCCTTGCATCCAGCTCCTTTAAGCTAAACGGCTTTAAAATATAATCGTCACCGCCCGAAGAAAGCCCATTCACGATGTCCTGCTCTTCCACCCGTGCAGTCAAAAATAGGATAGGGCAGTCCACTTTGTCCCGTATCCTTTGACATACCTCTATCCCGTCAATTCTCGGCATATTGATATCCAATAATATGAGGTCCGGCTGCAGATTTATTTTGTTCAGTGCTTCCATGCCGTTCTCTGCCGTAATGACTTCGTATTTTTTTAATAGAAAATACTGTCTCAGCATTTTGAGAAGTTCGGTGTCATCGTCAATGATCAATAGTTTATAGGCCATTGTTTATTCCTTTTAAAATATAGATGCATTTTGATTAGTTTAGGCGTTCTATAGAAAAATAGTCAGCGATACCCGGTTATGCCGGTGATTACATATAGAAATTATACGATACAAATCTCAACAAATAAACAACGAGCGCTCTCGTTTGACATCCCCCACCGAAAATGATACTCTCTATTCATGGATATTTTAACGTTGAACCGATTGGAAGATCTGTTCTTTGCGCAGGGCTATGACAAGCTTCCCTCAAACCTTCCGGAATTTAATTTTTACTGTCACCGGGAAATGCAGGGGATCAATGTGCTGCATGTGATCGATTACAGGCAGGGTCTTTATATTTCGGGAGACCAGTACGCGCATTTAAAAGAGAAGATCACAGAGTTCTTCGGGTCGCGGGGCGAACCGGAGATCCATGTGATGACCCTGATCCTGAGTGAAGATACGGAGAAAGCAAGGCGGCTTTGCGAGCAGGATGCTTTTTGCTGGATCATTGATACAAGGGCTTACCGGCTGATCGTGCACGAGACGCAGATCTCGGATTTCTATGGATGGAAAGGGATTTTGGAGGATTATCTGTTTGCGGCGGTGCGGGAGCCCGGAGAGGCGCCATGTGCGGACGGGTCAAAAAAGGATCTGAGATCGCTTCCCTGGATCAGTATTTTTCTGGTGGCGGTCAATGTGATCTCATTTCTGATATGTACATTTACGGGAGATCTGTTATATAATAAAGGTGCCTTTGACGTAACGGAACTTTTGCATGGCGGGGCGTACCGTCTGTTTACGAGTATGTTTCTGCATTGGGGTGTGCAGCATCTTTTCAGCAACATGATCGTATTGTATTATGTGGGAGCATTGGTGGAACGCGAGTTGGGGCCGCTTCCGTATGCTGTGCTCTATCTGCTTTCCGGTCTTGCGGGAAATATTTTTTCTGCGGGATATGAGCTTTTAACGGGCAGCTATGCCAGCTCAGTGGGAGCCAGCGGTGCGGTGTTCGGCGTGGAGGGCGCGCTTTTACTATTGGTGATGCTGCGCCGGGGAAGGCTTTCAACCATGACGACTGGAAGAGTGGCATTTGCGATCGCTTTTTCTCTTTACTGCGGCTTTACCAGTGCAGGAGTCAACAATGCCGCCCATGTGGGAGGGGTTTTGATGGGCTTTTTTGCGGCGGCAGTTGTTGCGGCAGGTAAGAAGATGTGGAAACTTTCTGAGTGCAGATGAGAAAGGATTGGGTTTTATGCAGATCAATATTTACTATGGCGGAAGAGGATTGATGGACGATCCGACGCTCTTTGTCTTAAAAAAGATGAAGGAGGTGTTGGAGGAACTTCGTGTGACGGTGGAGATCTTTCATCTTTACGAGCAGAAAAACAGCATTCCGACCCTGCCGCAGACATTGAAAAATGCGGATGGGGTGATTCTTGCAACGACGATAGAGTGGTATGGCATCGGTGGTTATATGCAGCAGTTTTTGGATGCCTGCTGGCTCTACGGCGATAAAGAAAGAATCAGCAGGATTTATATGTGCCCTATTGTTATGTCAACCACATATGGTGAGCAGGAGGGTAAACTGCAGCTTGCTACGGCATGGGAAATTCTGGGCGGTCTTCCCTGCAGCGGCCTTTGCGGCTATATAGCGGACACTTCGCTCCTGGAGGAAAATGGAGACTATATTCGGATCATTGAGAAAAATGCGGAGAATTTATACCGTACGATCAATCAGAAGATGCCTTGTCTGCCGGCCAGCAATCAGGCGGTGAAACAGAAGGTGGCCA
Source organism: Lachnospiraceae bacterium (assembly GCA_029067085.1). GTDB lineage: Bacteria > Bacillota > Clostridia > Lachnospirales > Lachnospiraceae > UBA3282. The sequence goes on from JAIEFE010000003.1 coordinate 72,802, forward strand.
TCACGAAGAGCATCAATTTCACGCCTCAGGAGTCCGAGCAGCTCTCCCAGTATGTTTCGGATGACACGTATGTACAGCGGCAGAAGGCGGATATTCAGGAACTAGCCAGCCTTTTCAGGGATATGATGGGCACCAGCGAAAAAGAGGATACCTCCGAGTTTGTGGAGGAGATCAGGCAGCATTTTGTCCCGCAGCCGGGCTTTTCGGCGGGTTTTAAGGTGGTAATCGAGGAGAAAAAGAAGCCTCTTATCATTGCGATTGACGGCGCAAACCTTGACTGCTATTATGGGGAAGGCGGTCGTGTGGATGTGGAGATACAGCTTGACCGGGCTTCTTTTGCCGATATCATTTCGGGAAGAACAAGTTTTCAAACCTCCTTTATGGCGGGTGATATGAAGATGAAGGGCGATTTCAAGATACTGCGTTCTCTGGATCAGGTGCTGCCGTTTGGAGTTGAGTAAATCCCTTTTGGATTAACTCTGAGTAAATTCCTTCGGAATTAACTCCTGGAGAACTCCTCTTCGAGTCGTTTTCTGTCTAGTGTTATATAATCTTGAAATATTTTATGTAGAAAGGGGTAATTTATGAAACAGGATAATTGCATTTTTTGTAAGATCGCAAACGGGGAAATAGATTCAAAGACATTGTATGAGGACGATCAGTTTCGTGTGATTTTGGATCTGGGGCCGGCCACCAGAGGGCATGCGCTGATTCTCCCCAAGGATCATTACAAGAATCTCTTTGAACTGCCGGAGGAAAAAGCTGGCGATGTGATGAAGCTCGCAAAAAGAATGATTGTGAAAATGCGGGAGAAGTTTAAATGCGAAGGATTTAATCTGGTACAGAACAATGGAGATCTCGCAGGCCAGACCGTTTTTCATTTTCATCTGCATCTGATTCCGCGTTACGGTGCAGATGGGCAGAAGATTGGCTGGAAGCCGCAGGAGGTAACGCCCGAGGAGCTGGATGAGGTTCGCAGACAGTTTGTTGATTGAGCCAATGGATGATGAGATTGGCTGGAATATGCGGCCATTTGGAGCAGGATGAATATGAGAACGATCGAGACGGAAGAAATTACCCGAAATATCAAAGAAATGTGCATAGAGGCCAACCATTTTCTATCTCAGGATATGTCGCGTGCGATGGCACAGGCCGCACAGACGGAAGGCTCGCCGCTGGGAAAGCAGATTTTGGGGCAGTTGCAGGATAATCTGGAAATTGCCGCAAGGGATATGATTCCCATTTGCCAGGACACAGGCATGGCGGTGGTATTTTTGGAGATTGGACAGGACGTGCATCTTGCGGGCGGAAATTTGACCAAAGCAGTTAACGAAGGGGTCAGGCAAGGCTATACGGAGGGATATCTTCGAAAGTCCGTGGTAAACGACCCACTGATCCGCGAGAATACAAAGGATAACACGCCGGCGGTCATTCACTGTGAGATCGTTCCCGGTGATCAGGTGAAGATTACTGTTGCACCCAAGGGTTTTGGCAGCGAAAATATGAGCAGAGTTTTTATGTTAAAACCTGCGGACGGCATAGAAGGTGTTAAGGATGTAATATTGACGGCGGTACGGGATGCAGGTCCCAACGCATGCCCGCCCATGGTGGTGGGCGTCGGGATTGGCGGCACCTTTGAGAAGTGTGCGCTGATGGCTAAGCACGCCCTTACAAGATCTCTGGAATCGCATTCTGATATTCCCTATATCAGGGAGCTGGAGGAGGAAATGCTTGCAAAGATCAACAGAACGGGGATTGGGCCGGGCGGACTTGGCGGTACGACGACGGCTCTGGCGGTCAACATTGAAACTTATTCTACGCATATCGCAGGACTTCCGGTGGCGGTCAACATCTGCTGTCATGTGAACAGACACGCGGTGCGGATTTTATAAATGCTTATTGAAAGAATAGCAATCGAGTATTGCTTCATTGCTATCAGATAAGTTGTGTTTCTTCTATAATAAATAGATATTGTATCTCTGAAAGAATGGAATACTAGATATGTGATTGATTAACAAAGATCTTGAAGTGGAGGAAAGTATGGAGCGGCATATAACAGCGCCTATCGATAAGGAAACGGCAAAAGAACTGCGGGCGGGAGATTACGTTTATCTCACGGGCACAATCTATACGGCGCGCGACGCGGCACACAAGAGAATGCAGGAAGCTTTGGATAAAGGAGAAGCATTGCCGATTTCGATGCGGGGTAATGTGATATACTACATGGGCCCTTCTCCGGCAAGGGAGGGCAGACCGATCGGTTCCGCAGGCCCTACCACGGCCAGCCGCATGGACAAGTATGCGCCGGCGCTTTTGGATCTTGGACTGATTGGCATGATCGGTAAGGGAAAACGTTCCGAAGCGGTGAAAAAAGCTGTCGTCAGAAACGGTGCGGTATACTTCGCGGCCGTGGGTGGTGCCGGTGCGTTGCTGGCAGGTTCCATTAAGACATCGGAGGTGATTGCTTACGACGATCTGGGGACGGAAGCAATCCGCAGGCTTACCGTGGAAAACTTTCCGGCGATAGTGGTGATCGATTCCGAAGGACAGGATCTCTACGAGACTGCGGTTAAGGAATATTGTACGTTGTAAGTCCGAGAAAATAAATTACGAATGTAATTCCAAAGGAATCGTTGAAAAAGGCATTGACAAACAAAAATACCTTATGTATAATTACTTTGCGTTCGTTTTGGAGAAGAGTATTAAAACAAGAATGCATTGGTAGAGGTTGATTCAGACTGTGGAGAAATACTCAAGAGGCTGAAGAGGCGCCCCTGCTAAGGGTGTAGGTCGCGTGAGCGGCGCGAGGGTTCAAATCCCTCTTTCTCCGTTAAAAGAATCTTAAGAGATTGAGATTTCTTTTTTTTCCTTTCTTGAAATCCTGATAAATAAAAAGTTTTAGGAATTTTCAAAAAAGGGCTTGACGATGTTCAACAGGTGTGTTAGTATCAATCTGTTGCGCGTGTCGTAATTCCTACGGAATTAACGACGATGAACCTTGACAAATAAACAGTAATGCAACCCTGAAAGATTCCATAAGAAATTTCAGAAGAACGAAAACCAAGTAATCGAGGTAAATCTTTTAGAGATTAACCTCAGGATTAAAAAAGCCAAGCTTATTTTGATCCGGATCAAAGATA
>JAIEFE010000004.1 GCA_029067085.1 Lachnospiraceae bacterium
TGCTTTTCTATTTCCGGACACAAAAAGGGAGCCATTGCTCCAGTAGATTATTTATCTACTTTTGCAACAGCCCCTTTATTCTTTGATTTTTTGACAATCTGTAATTGATATCCCCAATCAATCGATATTCCTCTCTACTCTCATTCCATGCTTTAGTAAAAGATGGTTTTCGGAAAAGTGCTCCTAGCATTTATTTGGAACAAATTAAAATATGTGCAAACTCTGTTTCAAATTGACTAGAAATATACATATTTGATAAAACGATATATTCTTTTAAATCATCAATTTTATCGGGATAAATTTTTAATTTGTAATCACCCATGTCAATGCTATCATTGGAATTTTTATCAACAGATAAACAAAAAGTGCCGTTTCTATTTAGCAATTCACTGACTCTAAATATGAAATGCCGTTTATTTTCAAAATGCATCAATGACAATGATGAATAAATGACATCAAATGTTTCAGCAAAAATATAGTCCGAAAAGTCAGCACAGATAAACTCGATATTATTAAAATCAGAGAGATTTTCTTTTGCTCTATTGATTGTTTTGGGAGAAATATCTATCCCTGATAACTTTAGACAAAAAGGGGCTACCTTTGCTGCAATTCTACCTGTACCTATACCTATTTCAAGAACTTTTTTTGTAGAGGTAAGGTGCATGGAATCTATAAACAATTGTCCATCCCATTTATCCATATATTCTTTCAATGGCTGAGGATCATGAAATGGATCGTTATTATCATCAATAAGTTTATCATAATGAGTTATGATATTCAAAATTCTCATCTCTTTTAGATTTCATTTTATTAGTGTAATTATAATCTATTTTCAGTAGATACACAAATCTGAAACGGGGGTGATTTTTTATCTTTCTTCTCTCCTACCTATATTTTACAACTTTAAGTTATATTGTTAACTATGTAGGATTTCAATATTTTAGAAGATAGAATCCCCAGACACAGTTACTAAACTCTCCTGCAGCAAATTCCCGTTCTTGACCGTTAATCATAACTGTATAAATAGCAAAGTTATATTCTTGACCATAAAAGGGATCACAAACTTTCACAGATTTATGCGTTGATTTCCATTCATACTCAAAGATATTGACACCAAATAAAATCGTATTTCCATCAACACCCGTTATTTCATGTTTCCATGTTTTTCTTCTTAATAATTTCATTGTGTGCCCTCTAAAATTTTAATCTTTCGTCATAAATAATTATATTCTATTTTCATCAAGTACACAATTATAAAAGAGACAGGCAAATGACCTGTCTTTTCTTTTTATGTAATGTAGACTCGCAAGCACGCGCTGACGCGCTCCCTGTTCGTCTTCGACGAACGCTTGCTCGTTACCCCTCGCCACAGGAAAACAAATTGTTTTCCTTCGTGGCTAGAGGGGTATATTTCCATGCTTCTTCTTCGGATTCTCCGTCTGCTTATTCTTCAATCCCCGCAGCGCCTTGATCAGTGCCGCCCTCGTCTCCTCTGGCTTGATCACCTCGTTAACATAGCCTCTGGCCGCCGCCACATAAGGATTCAAAAATCTATCCTCATATTCTTTCTTGCACTGCGCCCGCATGGCTTCAGGATCTGCAGCCGCCTTGATCTTTCTCTTGAAGGCGATGTTCACCGCACCATCGGCCCCCATCACCGCGATCTCCGCGATCGGCCATGCGTATACGATGTCCGCTCCCATTTCCTTGGAATTCATCGCAATGTAAGCGCCGCCGTAAGCCTTACGCATAATCAGCGAAATCTTCGGCACAGTGGCCTCCGAGTAAGCGTAAAGGATCTTCGCACCGTGGCGGATGATGCCGTTGTGCTCCTGTGCCGTACCCGGCAAAAAGGCAGGCACGTCGATCAGCGTGATGAGCGGTATGTTGAAGCAATCACAAAACCGAATAAATCTTGCTATTTTATCAGATGCGTGGTAATCCAGGGAACCTCCCATGGAATTGGGCTGGTTCGCCACGATGCCGACCACCTTGCCCTCCATGCGGCACCAGCCAACCACGGCGTTCGTCGCAAATTCCTTTTGAACCTCGAAAAAGCTTCCCTCGTCCACGATGCAGTCGATGACCTCCTTCACATCATAGGCGTGACGGGAATTGTCAGGCACGATATCCTTGATCTTTGCCGCTTTAGCTTTCATGGAAACATCCAGCTTTACGCTGTTGTCCCCTCTGCCGAATACCTTGCCCACCCGGGAGGGAATGCTCATTCTCTCTACGGTATTGATCACGGGCGGCTTCTCCGTCCAGTTGCTCGGCAGATACGACAGGAGCTTGCGCACACCCATCAGACACTCATTCTCCGTATCATAGGTAAAGTGGGACACGCCGCTCTTCTTCGCATGCACCTCGGCGCCGCCCAGCTCCTCCACGGAAACCTCCTCGTTGATGACTGTCTTCACCACGTTTGGTCCGGTAATAAACATCTTGGAGATATCTTTCACCATAAAGATAAAGTCACAGATGGCAGGCGCATAGCAGGCACCGCCCGAGCAGGGACCCAGGATTACCGCGATCTGGGGAATGACGCCGGAAGCCTTCGTGTGACGCAGGAACATCCCGCTGTAACCGCTGAGGGAGGAAATGCCCTCCTCGATTCTCGCACCGCCGCTGTCATTGATGCAGATGAGAGGTGCCTTCATCTCCATTGCCATATCCTGAATGCGACAGATTTTGAAGGAGTGATACTCCCCCAGAGTGCCGCCGATCACTGTAAAGTCCTCGCTGGCTACAAAAACCTGCCGGCCATCGATCTCGCCATAACCGGTCACCACACCATCACCTGGCACACGTCTCTTATCCAGATCAAAATCGTCAATACGTGACTCTAAAAAACCGTCCACTTCTACAAAGGTGCCGGGATCGAGCAATACTTCGATCCGCTCTCTGGCCGTCAGTTTGCCCACTGCATGCTGCTTATCAATCTTATTCTGACCGCCGCCCAAAAGTGCCTTCTCTCTTCTCTTGTCCAGTTCTCTGATTGCCTCGTTCCAGTTCATAAGAACGCCTCCATCTTGTTTGAATTTCCAATACTTTGAGTTTCAAACTATCCAGATATCATTATAGGCAGGGCCCCGTTTCTTGTCAAGACTCTGCCTATATAATTTTTTCCCACAGCTCAGCCAGAGCAAGTCTGTCCGGCAAATCATGCTTGCATGAATATGACGGACGGATGCAGCTCTGAGGGAGCGCCTTCTAATGAGCAAAAGCAGCTGCGAAGCAGCTAAAAGCGCGATTTTGCGAATGGCGCGTGCTGAGCTACCCCTCATTCTCCACGGCTGCAAGCGCCTCCGCGATCACCTTATCCATATCATAGTAGCGGTACTGCCCCAGCCTTCCGCCGAAGATCACATGCTGCTTTTCTTTTGCGAGTGCCTGATACTTTGCAAACAGAGCGTCGTTCTTCTCATTATTTACGGGATAATAAGGTTCCTCCCCCTCCTGCCATGCTGCCGGATACTCTCTGGTGATCACGGTGCAGGGCTGCGTACCAAAGACGAAATGCTTGTGCTCGATCACTCTGGTGTAAGGAATCTCCCGCTCCGTGTAGTTCACCACGGCGTTGCCCTGATAGTTGTCACAATCAGGCAGCGTTTCGGTCTCAAAGCGCAGGGAACGGTATTCGAGATGTCCCAGTGAAAAATCAAAATACTCGTCAAGCATTCCCGTGTAGAGCACCTTTGTGTAGGTATTGCCTTCCCTGTCGCTCACAAGGATATGACCGTCCCGTTCTTCTTCCGTCACAAAATCGCGGTAGTCTGTGCCCGTCTTTACCTCAATACCCTTCAGCATTTTTTCTACCATCGCGGTATACCCTTCCACAGGAATCCCCTGATAGCGGTCGTCAAAATAATTATTGTCAAAGGTAAAACGGAGGGGCAGACGTTTGATGATAAAGGCCGGAAGCTCCTTACAGTCTCTCCCCCACTGTTTCTCGGTATAGCCCTTCACCAGCTTCTCGTAGACATCCTTTCCCACCAGAGAAAGCGCCTGCTCTTCCAGATTCTTCGGCTCCGTGATAGCAAGGTCCGCAATCTGCTCCGCAATCCTCTGTTTCGCTTCCTGCGGTGTTATAACGCCCCACATCCTGCTGAAAGTATTCATATTAAAAGGAAGGTTGTAGAGTTCATCGCGGTAACGCGCTACCGGGGAGTTAATGTAATGATTAAACGCCGCAAATTGGTTTACATAATCCCATACTTTCCTGTCGGAAGTATGAAAAATATGGGCGCCGTAGCGATGCACCTGGATACCCTCTACGTCTTCCGTATAAATATTGCCGGCGATGTGTTCCCTCCTGTCAATGAGGAGCACCCGCCGGCCTTTTTCGTGCATCTCGTGGGCAAACACAGAGCCGTACAGCCCTGCGCCCACCACTAAATAGTCATAATTCATAATAACTCCAATCTATGCGGAGAATGCTCGTTTTTCCGGCATACTCCTGAATGAAATGACTTCTTTTCATTCGTCTACCGCTTTATACTTGTCAAGCTGCGCATAATCCTCCATCAGCTCAAGCGCTTTCTTGCGGCCTGTCTTATTCAGCTTCACATAGTACTGCATCACACGATTTTCCATGATCTTGCCGCCCAGCAGGCTCTTCTGGTTGATGGGTGTAAAGTCCACCGGATTTAAGTTCAGCTTATCACACATCCTGATGACGGTTCCGTAAGCCATTCCCTCAATTCCTCTATCCAAAGCGGTGACCAACGTAGAGTATGGAATCGACATTTCAAGCGCAAACTGTCTGACGCTCTTGTGCTGTTTTAAAATTTCTGCCTTTAAGATTTCTGCCTTCGTCATAATAGACCTCCTTATCCCCTTATCATGTGCTGTTTTCTTTCATCAAGAAGAAATCTGCTCCTCTTCACTTCGGACAGTATATCACATTTCTGACGAAAAAGGAAGCACCCAACCTGATTTTTAAACGGAATACCGTCATCCTTGTTATCTTTTCACTAATATTTCCTCTGATTTTGTACAAAAAGTATAATACTCCAGCCCTGCTCTACGGCAAAAACCGTATTGTAGAAGCCGAAAGAAGATGCTAAAATAGGAATATAAAATGAATCACAAAAGAGGTGTTGCCGTATGTTACCTGTTTCCGTATGTATGATCGCCAAAAATGAGGACAACCACATCGAGGAATGCTTAAAAAGACTGCGTCCCTGCCGCTTTGAGATCATCGTGGTGGACACAGGCTCCGTCGACCGCACTGTGGAGATTGCCCACAAATACGCAGACAGAGTTTTTCACTTTGCCTGGTGCGATGATTTCAGCAGCGCGAGAAACTTCTCGATCCAGCAGGCAGCGAACGACTGGGTACTGACCATCGACTGTGACGAGTATCTCGAGAATGTAAATCTGGCGGATCTTGAGGCATCCCTTTCCCGAAACAGAGATGCCGTCGGCATGATCACACGCAACAATCCCTACACGGTGCAGGGTGCGCGCAACATTATGTCAGAGCGCATCGGCCGACTGTTTAACAGGAACTTCTGCCACTACGAGGGCACAGTTCACGAGCAGGTACGCACCCTGCAGGGAAAAATACCGGAATGCTTCTCCATTCCCCTGACCTTCTACCATGAGGGATATGTAGAGGAATCCGACAAGCGTATGCGTGCCACGCGAAATCTGGAAATGCTTCTCCATGATCTGGTCTTAAAAGGCCCGAGTCCCTATATGTACTTCCAGCTGGGGCAGAATTACCTCTCCTTAAACGATATGGAAAAGGCTGCCCACTACTACAAACTGGGGCTTGATCTGAATGCCGATACCGATTCCGCCTCCGACTTTGCACAGAGCATGACGGAAGCCTACGGCTACTGTCTGATGAACCTTGCCAAGTACGACACCGCCATGTCCTTAAAAGAGCAGTATGACCGATTCTCCCACCGCGCGGACTTTGTCTACCTGATGGGAATGCTCCACATGAAGAGAGGCGAAAGGGAAAAGGCCATCGAGGAATTCGAGAAAGCGACAAGAATCTCGGCCTACTCCCGCACGGGTGTAAACAGTTATCGCGCCTACTTCCAGATGGCGGACATCTACGAGTCCATGGGCGATTTTGAAAAGGCCAGAAGTTACTATAAAAAATGCGGGGACTTCGAGCCCGCCATGCGGAGGCTCAAGGAGCTGTCGGCACAGTCCGCTTCCTGATCCGCCTTCCGAAAGGAGCTGCCTTGTTTCCGCTCTCAGTCTGTATGATAGCCAAAAACGAAGAGATTCATATCGAGGAATGCCTGCGACGTCTTGCGCCATACGGCTTTGAGATCGTGCTGACGGACACAGGCTCCACGGATCGCACCCTGGCGGTCGCAGAAAAATACACCGATCGGATCTTTCATTTCGACTGGTGCAATGATTTTTCCGCCGCCAGGAATTTCTGTATGGAGAAAGCTTCCCACGATCTCATTCTCTCCCTCGACTGTGATGAGTTTATTGAAAAGATCGATCCGACCGCACTCCTGCACTGTATGGAAAGCTGCCCGGACGCCGTGGGACGCATCCTGATCCGCAGCCGTTTTACGAAGGACGGCCGCACCACCTTTGATCAGACCCGTGTGAGCCGCCTCGCCGATCGCAGACGGTTCTGCTTTACGGGCGCGGTACATGAACAGTTGACTAACCGCCGCTCCCCTGATCTCCCGAACAAAATTTATGACGCTCCTGTCACAATTTTACATGTAGGCTATGATCTAAGCAACGATGCCATGCGGGAAAAATGTCGTCGCAACATTGCGCTGCTCACAGCCGAGCTTGATACACAGGGCCCCGATCCTTATCTATATTGTCAGCTGGGCCTGTCCTACCGCAGATTGGGAGAAAATGAGAAGGCCTGCGAAAGTTTTGACGCCGGCCTGTCGCTTGATGTGGATCCCTCCCTGGACTATGTGCGGACTATGGTGGAATCCTACGGATACACGCTCTTAGACCTGAAGCGTAACCGGGAAGCGCTTGGACTTTCCTCTCTCTATGAGGCCTTTGCCGTCCGCGCGGATTTCGTTTTTTTGATGGGACTTGTGTACATGAACAACGGTCTCTTCGACAAGGCTGTCGCCGAGTTCAAAAAGTCTACCACGATGACAGAGTTCTCCGTAGAGGGTGTTAATACTTATCTCGCCTATTATAACATGGGCGTGATTCTCGAATGCACCGGCCGCACGGATGAAGCGCGTGCCGCCTATAAAAAATGCGGGAGCTATGCCCCCGCACTAAATCGCTTGAAAAACCTACCTTAACCGCCAGATATCTCTGTTGTACTCTTCGATGGTTCTGTCGGAGGAGAAGAATCCTGCCTTCGCTATGTTCACAAGCATCATCCGTCTCCACTTCTCCTGATCCTCGTAATCCGCCATCATCTTATCCTTGGTGGCAATATAATCCTCCAGATCCAGAAGCGTCATAAACCAGTCTTTGTTTAACAGTTCCTTATAGAGTCTCTCCAGATTTTCCTTATGTCCCACTTTGAGAGCTTCCTTGCTGACAATGAAGTCCACTGCCTTCTTGATGACAGGCGACTTCTTATAATAATCCTTGGAGACATAATCGGCCTTCTCGTAATGCTCGATAACAGCCTCTGACTTCTCACCGAAGATGTAGATGTTGTCGTCTCCCACCAGCTCGTGGATTTCCACGTTCGCACCGTCGGAGGTGCCAAGGGTCACGGCACCGTTCAGCATGAATTTCATATTGCCCGTGCCGGAAGCCTCCTTGGATGCCAGGGAAATCTGCTCGGAGATATCACAGGCCGGAATCATCTTCTCGGCATAAGCCACGTTGTAATTCTCCACCATGAGCACCGTCATGTAAGGGCTGACATCCGGATCCTTATTGACGATCTCCTGCAGCACCAGAAGCAGGTGGATAATATCCTGCGCGATCACATAGGCGGGCGCCGCCTTCGCGCCGAAAATAAAGGTCATCGGCCTTACAGGTTTTTTGCCGGCCTTGATCTCCAGATACTTGTGAATGATGTAAAGCGCATTCATCTGCTGTCTTTTGTACTCATGCAGACGCTTACTCTGAATATCAAAGATGGAATCGGGATTCAGGGTCACGCCCTCCGTCTCCTTCACATAAGCCGCCAGATCCTTCTTGCGGTTCATCTTGATCTCTGCAATGCGGTTCAGCACCGCCTCGTCATCGATATGTGCGAGAAGCTTCTCAAGGTTCGCCGCATCCTTCTTGTAGCCGTCGCCGATGGTCTCCGACAGAAAGCCCGCCAGCTCGCGGTTACAGCCCAGAAGCCATCTCCTGAAGGTGATGCCGTTCGTCTTATTGTTAAACTTCTCGGGATATATCTTATAAAAAGCATTCAGCTCGGTATTCTTTAGAATCTCCGTGTGGATCGCTGCCACGCCGTTGACGGAAAATCCGTAGTGAATATCGATGTGCGCCATGTGCACTCTCTTATCCTTGTCGATGATCTGCACCTTTGGATCTTTGTACTTCTTAGCAACCCGCTTATCAAGCTCCTTGATGATGGGCACCAGCTGCGGCACCACTTTCTCCAGATACTTGAGGGGCCACTTCTCCAACGCTTCCGCCAGAATCGTGTGGTTCGTGTAGGCGCAGGTTCTGCTCACCACCTCGATCGCCTCGTCCATGGAAAAGGCCTTATCATCCACCAGAATGCGGATCAGTTCCGGAATGACCATGGTGGGATGAGTGTCGTTGATCTGGATCACCGCATGATCGTACATCTTGCGCAGATCATACTGCTTCTCCTTCAACTCCTTCAGGATCAACTGTGCCGCATTGCTGACCATGAAATATTGCTGATAAATACGCAAAAGATTTCCGGCCTCGTCAGAGTCATCAGGATAGAGGAAAAGCGTAAGATTTTTTTCGATATCCTTCTTGTCAAAGTCGATGCCTTTCTTTACCAGACTCTCGTCAATCGTCTCAAGATCAAAGAGGTGCAGCTTATTGACACCATTGTCATATCCGATCACATCAATATCATAGAGTCTGGATGTCACCTTCTTCTTGCCAAAAGCCACCTCAAAGGTAGTGTCCGTCTTTGTCAGCCAAGATTGCTCCTCGATCCAGTCATTTTTCTCGGCTGTCTGCAGCTTATCTTTAAACTCCTGCTTGAACAGCCCGAAATGGTAATTCAGTCCGATGCCCTCACCCGGCAGTCCCAGGGAAGCAATGGAGTCCAGAAAACACGCTGCCAGACGTCCCAGACCTCCGTTTCCCAAAGACGGCTCCGGCTCTACCTCCTCGATAACGGAGAGCTGTTTGCCGTTCTTAGCGAGAATCTTCTCCAGATTGTCATAGATTCCCAGATTGATCAGATTATTGGACAAGAGCTTTCCGATCAGGAACTCTGCTGAGATATAATAGACCTTCTTTTCTCCCTCGATCCGCTCCGACACATTCATCAGCTTCTTGGAAAGTTGGAGGATGCTGTAATAGAGTTCCTCATTGCTGCAGGCAGAAATGGATTTGCCGTATCCGCTCTGGGTCTGATTCTCCAGCTCCTGCTCCAGATTCATTACCAATATGTCCCTTTTCAGGTTGCTTGCCTGTGTCATGTTGAAAACCTCCCTTGTAAATTCTTATGAATAGTACTGCACTTTTATATTGTTATATGATAACATCCATATACTGCATCCGCACAAGCTCATAGTCAAGAATGATCTGCTTTCCCTCACCGCCGTCCAAAAGACGTTTCAGCTCCACTACTGCCTCCGATGCGATCCGCTTAAAATCCTGTTTTACCGTGTTCATCTGCTTACCCGCATACCCCATCAGGGTGATGCCGTCAAAACCGCAGACCGGCCGGAAAATATCCATCTCTATCAAGGCCCGCATTGCGCCTATCGCCATCAGATCGGAGGCGCAGACCACGATATTCCTCTTCTTCGCATAGCGGAAGGTCAGATTTCTGGCCAGAAGCTCGGAAAATTCTCCGTTTCGGATAAGCAGCGAAAGGCCTTCTTCCTCGGCAAGCCGCTTCATTCCTTTCAGCCGTTCCTCGCTGACGTAGCCGTTCTTCTTGCCTGCCAGATAGAGAACCCTCTTTCCCTCGTTCTCCATCAAAGTTTTCTTCGCCACATCATACTGCGCCGCCGCCTGATCGATCCATATAGCAGAGGAAGCTGCATTTACCAACGGCGCGTCCACCGTTACGATCTTGAAAAGCTGCGCGTCGATCAGCCGGTGCAGTACCTTGTCCTCCTTGGACATCCCGAAGATGATGAGGCCTGTAATACTCTGGGATCGAAGGTAGCGCACCACTTCTTCAAGACTCCTGTTTTTCAGCATGGAATCGAAGATGGTGATCACGTCCAGATTCAGCTCCACCGCTTTACCTATTGTACCTGCAATATACTGCATATAAATCTCATCCACTGCCTGAGAGACATTTCCCAGATTCAGAAGAAGAGCCACTCTTCCTGACTGCTTGGAAGAGAGCGCCGCCGCAACGGTATTCGGCACGAAATTCAGTTCTTCCACCGCTTGATTTACTTTTTTCTTTGTCTCTTCGCTCACATTGGGATAGTTATTTAACACCTTGGATACGGTGGAAATGGCTACACCTGCATGCTTTGCGACATCCTTAATCGATACCATCGTTTTTCCAATCTGTACGATTCCTGTCATTTGCGGAAATCGTTTTCCAAAATTATCATATAACAAAAGAGTGGCTTTGTAAACCACTCTTTTAAAAATTTACGAGGTTTTTCTCTCATTCCATCATCAGCATAATGCTTAGGCAGAATTCATCATCTTTTACGTCAATGGCTATATCTCCGGCATATTTCCTCGCCACCATGCGGATATTGGACAACCCATACCCATGACCGTCCGTTTTTTCCTTTGACGTGACGGGCAGACCTCTCTCTTCATCCCATTGCAGATTCCCGTTGAAGCTGTTGCTTACTTCAATCATATAGGCATTATTCCTGTGGTAAGAGAGAACCGATATATGTGGTGCCGCGCTTTTTTCTGTATTCTCCATCGCATTCTGCAGGGCATTATTCAGTATCACGCTGACATCGAATGCGTTGATGTTAGTACCGGTGGGATAATAAAATTCTGATTGGAAGTGTATGTTCCTTTTCTCCGCTTCATTTTTTAATTCCTGCAGAATCACATCCGTTACAGGATTTCCGCTTTTTATTTCCTCTGCCATTGGGGAAAGGGCAGATTTTAATTCCTTGCCATAATCCAATGCCTCCTCCACATTGTTTCCGGCATAGAGCCTTTCTAATGTGAGGATATGATTTGTCATATCATGTTTCATACTCCTGATGCCCTGATACAAATTTTCCACCTGCTCAATATGTCGTTTTAGATTATCTATCTGCGTGGAAAGTAACTGATTTGCTGTCTTTTCCTCCTGTGCCGCTTTTATATTCTCATAGAGCATGATCAAAATAACAACCACCATGATCGCCAATCCACAGTAAAACAGCAGCAGCATATCATACACCTCTGCCGTCTTTCCATTCTCCAATATATAAAACCTGCGATAATAGCGTATGACTTTGTATCCCACCACTCCCAGAAATGGCGGACTTACCAACATAAGCAATTCCCGCTTTGTCATCTGCTCATATTTACATATATAACTTCTTGTGATACAACAGACTGCGGCAGTTGTGATCAAAAACACCATGATCAGATAAAATACACAGACTCCGACATAAACCATTAACTGCATGGACATAGAGGGATTTCCTTGATACCACTTGGTTTTTTCCACCAAATGATACAGTCTGTCATATAGAAGTTCCGCTATTGTGGCGGTAAACCAGCGCAATGAAAAAAAGGTGATCGCAAGAAAAGCCTTTTGGATACCATTCCTCCGTTCCAGCCTGTACATCACCAGAAACACCGTAAGGCTTCCCAGTGCATATGCGATAAACGCATCCACATACAACGGCAGGACCTCAACTGCTAACATTGTCAGGAAATAAAACCCTCCTGCTGCCAATGCCGCCTTGGCACTCCTTAAAAACGGCTTTACGAACCTGTATAGACAGTATCCTTCAATACATAGTTCCATCATTGAAACTATTTGTGTAATACATTCACTCCAGTAATCAAAATCTGTCATCTCACCTTCCCTTTCTTCTCTGGTTATAACGAAGATACGACTTCACAAACTCTCCGTAATTCTGCTTCGATATCAGTGCCTGCCCCCTTTTCAGATAGACCGTTGCCGCATCGTATTTTTTGATAAACTCAAAATTCACAAGATAGGATCTGTGAGTACGGTAAAATTCATCCCCCGTTTTCTCCTCCAGTTCTTTCATTTTTCCATAATATTCTATATCTGCATCCACCGTATGCAGGATTACTTTCCGGTCATATACTTCCGCATATATGATATCCTCCAGATTGACGGTAATATGCTCGCCCCCTGTGGTTATCATAAGGTTCAGCTTTTCCCTCTTTCTGCCTGCGTCTTCCAGCTTTCTTCTGTCCTCAAACTGTTTTACGGCACTAAGCAGTACCTCGGCAAATTTTCCGTCATCGAATGGTTTTACCAGATAATGAAAAGCCCCTACATCGAACGCCTGAAACACAAAATCGTCCAAAGCGGTCACAAAAATAATGATTATTTTTTTGTTTTTTCTGCGCAGTTCCTTTGCCGTTTCCATGCCATTCTTATCCGCCATCTGAATATCCAGCAGTAAAATATCCGGCTCGTCCCCCGACAATAGCAGCTCGTCCCCCGATCTATACAGTGACAGATCTGCTTTCGGGCAGAGTCTCTCTATCTTTTCCGCAAGCATATCTCTGATCTCTTTTTCATCATCACATATCGCGATCTGCATTTTTCACTCCCCCTGTATTTCATAAAGAGTATATCGAAATGATATGGATACTGCAATAATGAGAATGACGCAGAACGGATATTTTTTGTTGTAAATAAAGGAACCGGAACTGCCGTACATACCAGCAATTCCGGTTTCCTGTGTGCAAATTATTTTCTTTATAAAAACCTTCCAGTTCTTACTTTCTTACCAGATGTCTCGGCAGACCATTCACAAAGAGCGGCTGAAGCTCACCCATGATAAGAGGTCTCGCATACTTCTCATAGCCCTCTGTCAGGCCCTTGCCGTCCGATGTGATCCACTCGTCGGGCACGTTTCTCTCCACATTCGCGATGGCGTGGATATCGTAAGCGCTGGTGCCGCACTGATAAGGATCTTCACCGTTTCGATCCAGCGTGATCATCATGCCGGTCTTGCCCTCATTCGCTGCTACCACTGCGTCGTGGCCTACCTGGAACGCCTCGTTGATATCTGTCAGGGAAGCTAAATGGGTCGCTGCTCTCTGCAGGGTGGAGAACTCAATCGCACGGGTCTTTAAGCCTGTCTCTGCTGCGATCTTCTCAGCCAGCATCACTGCCGTACCGGACATCTGCTTGTGTCCGAATGCGTCCACAGCTACCTCTCTGCCGATCTCGCAGACATATCTGCCGTCTGCAACCTTAACGCCCTCGGAAACCGCAATAACTACAGAAGACTTCTTCGCTGCCAGCTCCTTCACATCCGCTACAAACTTGTCGATATCAAACACTCTCTCAGGCAGATAGATCGCATCACAGCCCTCGCAGTCATCGCCCTTAGCCAGCGCTGCTGCCGCTGTAAGCCAGCCTGCGTTACGACCCATGATCTCCACGATACAAACCGTAGGCTTCTTCGCACCGAAAGATGCGTTGTCTCGAATTACTTCCTTTAAGGAAGCAGCAATATACTTCGCTGCGGAGCCATAACCAGGACAGTGATCTGTCACCGGCAGGTCGTTGTCGATGGTCTTAGGCACGCCCATAAATCTCTGGGATTTACCATGTGCCGCTGCATAATCAGACAGCATCTTAACTGTATCCATGGAGTCGTTGCCGCCCGCATAGAACAGGCACTCAATGTCGTGTTTCTCCATGATCTCAAATACCTTCTCGTAGACATCCTCATGTCCCTCGATCTGCGGCATCTTAAAACGGCAGGAGCCTAAGAAAGCAGAAGGTGTTCTCTTTAAAAGCTCGATTCCTGTCTCATCGTCCAGATATTCACCCAGATCGATCATTCTGTCTTCCAGAAATCCCTCGATACCGTGAACCATACCATAAATCTTCTTTACGCCCAGCTTCTTCGCAGCGGCATACACACCTGCTACGGAAGAGTTGATAACGGCTGTAGGGCCGCCGGACTGTCCAACTACAATGTTTCCTTTCATGCTCGTCTCTCCTTTTTATTGTTTATTAATTTTGATCTTTACACTTTGCTTCTCAGCCGCAATACCAACTCGAAAAGCCTTCGGCTTTCCTCGTTCACGGGCATTCGCCCTATATAGCCGCAATCTGGAAAAATCGTCAGCAAGCTGCCATTTTTCCATCTTACGCCTATGCATTGCTCATTGCTTTCGGTGTACATTATACCAAAACTCCCCCTCCAAGACAAGCCTTCCCCGGGAAATATTGGAAATCCGATGTAGGAAAAACTCTTCATTGTATTTGCTCCGCAAACATGGTACACTTTTAGCTAAATAGTTTATCTTCTAGTTTCGCAGACTGCGGGAAAGGATCTCACTTATTAAATATGAAAAAATATATCTTAAGCTGCTGCTCAACTGCGGATCTTTCGGCGAGTCATTTCGCCGAGCGCGGCATTTCCTACGCTTGCTTCCACTATGAACTGGCCGGGAAAGAATATCTGGACGATCTGGGTAAGAGTATGTCCTTTGAGGCCTTCTACCGCGCCATGACGGAAGGAGCGGACACAAAGACATCCCAGATCAACGTGGATGAATTTATCGAATACTTCGAGCCTTTCTTGCGAGCGGGGAAGGATGTTCTGCACCTGTGCCTTTCCTCCGGAATTTCCGGTGTTATCAATTCAGCGATGGCAGCCAAAGACCAGCTTGCTGAAAAATACCCAGACAACACAGTCTATATCGTAGACTCTCTGGCAGCCTCCTCGGGCTTCGGTCTGCTCATGGATAAACTTGCGGATCTGCGCGACGAGGGGATGTCCGTAGAAGAACTTTACCAGTGGGCTATCGATAACCGCCTACGCGTTAATCACTGGTTTTTCTCAACCGATCTGACCTTCTTTATCAAGGGCGGCCGCGTCTCAAAGACCTCCGGTATGGTCGGCAATATGCTCAACATCTGCCCTCTTCTCAATGTGGACTATCTGGGAAGACTGATTCCCCGTTTTAAGATCCGCACCAAGAGAAAGGTCATTCAGACCATCGTCGATAAGATGGAGGAATACGCCGAGGATGGCCTCGACTACAGCGGGAAATGCTACATTTCCCAGTCAGCCTGCTACGCGGACGCAAGGCTTGTTGCTGATCTTGTAGAGGAGCGCTTTCCCCATCTTTCCGGCAAGGTTCTGATCAACAGCGTCGGAACCACAATCGGCGCGCATACAGGCCCCGGCACAGTGGCGCTGTTCTTCTGGGGAAAAGAAAGGGTTGACTGATACCTAAAAATTATACTGACAGATATAAAACGTATTCTTATCGTATCAGATACACAAAATATCCTCCGTAGCAGACTAACATCACCGCGCCTCCCAAGCGGCCGAGGCGTTTCTTCCGAAAGACACAAAGCCACAAGAGTACAGCCGAAGCGATACATGCGGCGCTGTCCGCAAAGAAATCTACTGCGTACTCCACCGGCGTGATCAAAGCGGACGTTCCCACTACAAAGAGAATGTTAAAGATATTGCTGCCCACTATGTTGCCGACTGCGATATCCGCCTTTCCCTTGATGGCCGCCGTAACACTCGTCACAAGCTCTGGAAGCGAGGTGCCGAAGGCCACAATGGTCAGGCCGATCAAACGTTCGCTCATGCCGAAAATGAGAGCAAGCTCTGTCGCTGCATCCACCGCCACATCAGATCCCACAACGATCATCACACCGCCCAGAACGATCATGAAAAGCATCCGCCAAATGGGCATATGTTTATCCTTATCCTCCGGCCCTTCCTCAGACAGCGGTACACCCCGCTTTGCCATCCCCAAAAGATACGCCAGATAGAGGATCATCAACCCCCACAGGATCAATCCGTCGGAGACGCGAAGCATCCGGTCTTCCATGCCGCCAAGCGCCCACAAAACCACTGATACAAAGATCACATAGGGAATCTCATAGCGCACCGTGGAACGCTGCACTGCGATCGGAGTGATAACTGCAGTCAGTCCCAGGATTAACAGCACATTCATAATGTTGCTCCCCAGGATATTGCCGATAGTGATCTCCGCACTTCCCTTCAAAGCCGCCGATACACTGACAGCCGCCTCCGGCAGAGAAGTTCCCATTGCCACGATGGTCAGACCGATCACAAGCTGAGGAATGCCAAAACGTTCCGCCAGACGGCTTGCTCCCTCCACAAACCAGTCCGCACCTTTTACCAGAAGCGCAAAACCTACCGCCAGCAACGCCAGCTGAATTACTACCGCCATATCTTCCTCCATTCTGAAATGCCCGTCTCCCGGGAGACAGATTTTTCCTTTTTCTGTTTTCCAATCCCTACCGGATCTTTTCCAGTGCTTCCTGTGACAGAATATTCCTGATATTGAATAAAAATAGAACGCTCGCCGTAACTGCAGAAAGAATATCAGATACCGGCTCCGCATAGTACACGCCCATCACACCGAAAAAATGCGGCAGAATGATCGCTAACGGAATCAGTAGAATGATCTTGCGAAGCACCGCGATAAAAAGAGATACCTTCGCCTGCCCCAATGCCAGAAATGTGGGCTGAATCCCGTTTTGCAGACCAAATATCAACATACCCGCCATAAAAACAGGCATCACCTTACCTACTAATTCCACAAGGGCCGTCTCATCGGTAAAAAGACCGGCATAAAATTCCGGGAAGATCATAGTCGTAGCAGTGGAAATCAGCAGAAATCCAAAGCACAGACCGATCATCCAGCGATAGAGCTGCCTGACCCGCGCAAAATTACCCGCACCGAAGTTGTAGCTGATGATGGGCGTCATACCCTGTGTAAAGCCTCCGATAGGCGCGGAAAAGAGCTGCATCACACTCTGCATGATTGTGAGCGATCCCACATGAAGATCGCCGCCGTAAGACTGCAGACCGTGATTCAACACAATGCTGATAAAGCTCTCCGTCGCGCGCATGATAAATGGAGAAATGCCAAGGGAAAATATGCTGATCATGATTCCCCATTCAAGTTTTAAAAATTTCCGTCTGATTTTTAAAGAGGAGCCGGAACCAAGCAAAAACGCCATGACCCAGGCCGCACTCAGGCCCTGAGAAATCACCGTTGCCACTGCCGCGCCCTTAACACCCATGTGAAAACCAAAAATAAAAATAGGATCCAGAATGATGTTCGCCACCGCGCCGATCAGCACGGAGAGCATGGCTGTTCCCGGCTTGCTCTGACAGATGATAAAGGCGTTTAAACCGAGGGAAAACTCCACGAACAGAGTACCCACCAGATAGATGGTCAGGTAGTCCACCGCATAACCGATGGTTGCATCGCTGGCACCGAAGCTGTAGAGCAGGGGCCTTTGGAAAACATAAAAGATCACCATCAGGATCACTGTGCAGTACACCAGAAAACTCACGCTGTTTCCCAAAATCTTTTCCGCATGCTCCCTGTCTCCCTTACCCAGCCAGATGGCCGCCAGCGGCGCCGCACCGCTGTTCACAAAACCCGAGAAAGCAGAGATGAACACCGTAATACAGAAGGTAACGCCCACCCCTGTCAAAGCGTTCGCTCCCACCCCTTCCATATGACCGATGTATATTCTGTCTATAATGCTATAAAGAATATTGATGATCTGCGCGAGAATCGATGGCAGAGTCATGCTCACCATCAGGCGGCCGATCGACTCTGTCGCCATCCGCTCCTCGCGCGTCATTGCAGTTGTATCAGCCATGGTTCCCACTCCTTTCGCTTGCATAACATTACTGAATTTGCTACGATAAACACGGAAACCGCTACACAATATTACATTATACCAAGCTGCTCGTATTTTGCAACCGACACACAGGAGAAATCTATGAAAACACCCATGAAAACTTTTGCGAAGTTCTTCAGTGGATCCATCGTACTGCTTGCTCTCAACATACGTTCCGTCTGCACTTTTTTATTTTGTGCAGGCCGGATCGACAGCCTGTTTCCCGCCGCCTGCGCTGCCGCAGAAATTGTCTGTTATCTGCTGCTTTTATACATCAACTTTTTCCCTGCATTGACGTTCCGCAAGGTATCCACGACCCGCAATCAGATCCTGGAAAACGGTATCACCCTGCTTCAGATTTTTCTGGGAACGACCGCGCTTGAGATCGTATGCTGTCTCACCATGCTCATCGTGGGACTGCCCGGATACGACACCGGCTTCAGCCAGCCCTTTTTCTGGCTGAGACAGTTCGGATTGGCATTTCTCGTAGAATTTATCCTTTTCTGGAACGGTATGATACGCGTGTATCTGACCTCGGTACAGCTTGGCATCAGATGGCGCGTGATCGGCGCCGTCTGTGGGCTGATTCCGATCGTGCACCTCTATATCCTCTATAAAATTATTCTGATCACTCAAAATGAAGTGATCTATGAAAACGAAAAATATCTGCTCAATCAGGTGCGCGCCGAGAATCAGGAATGTCTGACAAAATATCCCATCCTGCTCGTCCATGGCGTATTCTTCCGGGATTTCCGTTTCTTAAACTACTGGGGCAGGATTCCGGCAGAACTGAAAAGAAACGGCGCTCAGGTCTACTACGGCAGCCAGCAGTCTGCTGCCTCCGTTGCTAAGTGCGGCGAAGAACTCTCTCATCGCATCCGGCAGATCCTGCAGGAAACCGGTGCGGAAAGGGTGAATATCATTGCCCACTCCAAGGGCGGGCTGGACAGCCGCTGCGCCATCTCCAAATGCGGCATGGCTCCCTTTGTGGCTTCTCTCACCACCGTGAACACGCCCCACCGGGGCTGTATTTTTGCCGATTATCTTTTAGAGCATATCCCCGATGACGTCTGCAATAAAGTAGCTGCAAAATACAATGCGGCGCTGACTCTGCTGGGCGACCACGATCCGGATTTTATGGAGGCTGTACAGGATCTGACCGCGTCCGCCTGTGCCCGTCTGAATGAGGAACTGCCCGACAGCCCGGAGGTATATTACCAGAGTGTCGGCACGAAGATGAACCATGCCTTCAGCGGCAGATTTCCCCTGAATCTGTCCTATCCGATGGTCAAACATTTCGACGGCGCAAATGACGGGCTGGTCTCTGTGGACAGCATGAAGTGGGGTAAGGAATTTATTTATCTGACCGTTCCGGAAGGCAGAGGCATCTCCCACGGGGATATGATCGATCTGAATCGGGAGAATATTGCCGGGTTTGATGTGCGAGAGTTTTATGTAAACCTTATAAAAGAACTAAAAGAAAAGGGCTTCTGATCTGCTGTCAAGAAAGCCCCTTTTTATGCGGATAACAGGATATTAAACCGGTTCAAATCCTGCTTCACACATATTTAAAATTTTACTGCGGATAACAGGATTTGAACCTGCACGGTCGCCCACTGGAACCTAAATTCTGCTTATATACTTAATCCTATCCAATCGAAAAATTTGGTGATTTCCTCAAGGCCGCATATTTATTGACTTTTGATAGCTTCGTAATTTTCTGACTTTTCCATACAGCATATTATTTTACTTCCCGTATTCTCTCCGGTTGATGTCAACGTTGATGTCAAAATGGTTCTTTTTACACTATCCGCAATCTCTGGAAAATGGAACGATCCAAGCGCCTTTATGCAGCTACATCCTTCGTCTTCGCCAATGCCTCCATCACCCGCTTATACATCGTCTCTCCCATTGTCTCCATCTGTTTGATCTGATACCGCTCCTGTACCGCCGCCACTGTAACACCTGTCCTATCAAGCTCCACCTGTAGCGCTGTCATCTGGTCTCTGGTAAGAGCCTTCTCCTGCACCTTCCTCTTTGGCTGCTTTTTTGAGCCCGCCTCAGGTGATTTCCCGGACTGCATTGTATAGACGCACTCCCCTTTACTATTCACGATTACAAGAGAAGTGATCTCCCGGTTTTCATTGTACTCGATAGAAGCTACCTTGAAATGATCATTACAGTACAGCTTATCGCCTTTCTTCTGGATATTGGCCAGATTGCCCTGCACCCAGATAAACGGAGCTGTATATAACTCCCTTCCGATCCCCCAGTTGAAACAAGCCCTCTTAAAGCTGTCAGATGCCTGCCCTTTCTCTTTTTCTGAATAGCTTGTAGTCCCTACATCCTGCTTTGAGACCCATGTCTTTTTTTCTTCATCGTAGATTGCCACTGTACAGTAAAGATTCCCTTCTATGCATTGGTGGCTTCGCATCCATCCAAATGCCCCAAATGTCTCATCAAGGATCTTCTGGTCTACTCGCGCATCCTTATAGAGCAGGAGGCTTAATCCATTCTCCTTGACCATCGAAACCCTGCACTCGATCTCCTCTGCTTTTAACAGCCGTATTGCCTCTTGTTCCATACACCCTCCTTCCTGCCTGCTGGAACTCCCGGCAGATCTATTTTCTACTGCTACTGTAATATCAGCATTTCCTCCTGTTATGCCACCTTCACCTCAAAACGTCTGCTATGGGAGACTGTAGTATAATTCGCATATATCTCCGGTCTCTCCTCCTTGATCCGTTTTGTGTCAAGCCTCGTAGAATCTACATTGCCCCATGAAACACTATAACTTTCGCTTCTTGCCAGTTCATGTTCTCCCATGACCAGTTTCACTTCCTGCTCGATCTGTTTCTTCTCCGTCTCAAGCTCTGCGATCTTCTGAAGGATTTCTCTGCGCCTCCCCAGCTTTGCATCAAACCCGCTCAGTTTGATCACAGCAGAAGCTTTGGCAGTACCGAAATATTGTGCGATCACCTCATCACAGGCCTTGCTCCCGTCAGGCGGCGGGATTTTTCCCATCAGGACATGATTATGCCAGAAATCTTTTTCCATGGCTATCAAGCTGCTGATAATGGCATCATCCCATTCCAGCCTCCTGTAAACAAACTCCCTGCCTAAGATGACTGCCGCTATGTACCATACTCTTTTTCCTGTGACTGCCATATAATGATAGCACTGCATCATATAGTGGAGCGGGATATTGCCATCGTCCCACTTATCTGCATTGTATGCACTGGCTGTCTTGCATTCCAGCCCTGCATCCTCCCCAATGATAAGCCTGTCCACATCTGCGATCATAAAGGGATGCTCTTTACTCCGGTACATATAGTTGGAGCGGCGAACTTTTAAGCCCGTCGCCTCCATAAACCGTTCCGCCACATACTGTTCCAGATCATGCCCGATACGGATCGCCTCACTGTCCTGCTCCTCCACAACACCACCGGTCTTATCCCGGAATACTTTCATGGCACTGCTGTAAGGGTTCAGACCACAGATCGCCCCTGCATCCGAACCGCCTATCCCGGTCTTCCTGAGCTGCAGCCACTCTAACTGCGACATTCCCTTTATTGATATCTTCTCATACATCTTATCCCTCCCTTCTTGTGTGACATATATGGATCAGCTTCCCTCTTAGGATCCCCGCTTCCCGTGATATACTGTCAACCAAAAGGCGCATTATCCGGAAATCCCAAAGCTGGAAGCACTATCCTCTGTTTTTTTATCACTTTATCATGCCGCATTCACCATCTGATAAGCCTTATCTATCATCGGGTTTCCATCCATCGTGCGGGCAAACAGGCTCTCCTTATAATTAGCTGTCCTTCTTAAGGGTTCCGCATGTGTGGCAAAATCCGAAACTGCATTGATAAAACGGTAGGCGTTCTTACCCACGCCCTGCAGATCAGGTGCATCAAAATATCTGATCTTCAGATCCTCCCGCAGTCTCTTCACATTCTTTGCCCTCTTGGAATCATCCTCCTCCATCGGCAGGAGCATTTCTATGAACTCCTTCACCTGATTGTCCGTAAGCCTCTTTTTCTGCAGTTCATCGAACTTCTTTCCCAACTCACCCATATAGGTTCCAGCAAGGGCTAAGGTTTCTCGCGCATCAGAGATCTTGCCCCTGATATCTCCCGTATGGACACAGGCCCATGAACGCTTTGCAGTATCAAGCGCCAGATTCAGTGTATTATTGCAGACCACCCGTATCGGCGTTACTGCCACCCTGATAGACCCTGTCCCGTCATGGGCATTGGAAAATACTAGATAAGGGTTGATCCGCTCCCCTGAAATGATATAGTCATGAGGCAGTCTTGCAAGGATCCATACCTTCCTGCCATTCTGCAGGGAGCCTGCCGTCTCATAGCGGACTCCTTCGCCTAAAAGTGCATCTGTAAAGGCAAAGGCTTCTTCATTCTGTACCACCTTGTAACGGTCGCTCACCACGCCGAGGACTTTCCTGTCCATATCCCTGATATTGACGAAAAATCCCGGTATATGCTCATTCTTCACTGTATATACGGGTTCCTGCAGCACTTTCCAGTCAAGACCCGCAAGATGCAGGGCTTCTGCAGAAGTCGGTGCCTCCATGACTCTGGTTCCCAGACCGTGCCAAGGGGTCTCCCTTACATAAAACATACTCTCTACATTTGCTGCCATCGTTCACTTCCTCCTTTTTTCTTTATCTCTATATTTTGTTATCCTTACTGATCTCATGTAATATGCCTGCAATGATGACTACAAGACATTTCAAAATGATCTCCATCGGTACACCTCCTTATCATGCCGCCACAAGCTCCACTACGTCTTTTTCCCTATTGTAGCGGTAGATGTTATCAGAGAGGACCTCCTCCGGCTCTACCATCAGCCTATTTACCTCCCCGACCATCTCTTTCCATCTCGGATGATTCTCTTCATCATCCGCCAATAGCAGCACTTCATGTAATGACGATGGCAGGATCACAAGATCTGAACCAATCGTATCTGCAAGTTCTTTCATCTTCCCGGAATACAGCATGACCGTTGCCCCAAACTTTCTCGATGTATTCGTCAGCACATACATAGGCGGGATTTCTTCCCTGTCTGGTGCCTTCTCTTTCATAAACATATCATTCAGGGAAAACATATCATCAGATGCTGCGTTTTTCATATTTTTCAGAGCATCCTCATATAAGGTCTCCACCGTCACTTCCCACTCGGCAAGATGATCATTCCGTATCATGATACAAGCGTTTCCTTCTTTCCACGCCTCGACCTCATAACAGAAGATGACTGCAAGGTCATTCCAACAGACATGAGGCATATCCCCCAGCAGCTCCGTATTCTTTTCGCAGTTTATCAGTCTCAGGCGCAGATGTTCTTTTGCTTGGCTGTAATCCTTGAACGATTCAATCTGGAACTCTTTATCAAATTCCACTTCAAAGTTATGCCCAAATGGCGCATCCAACAGTATCTCCACTGTCTCCTCCACCTCCATGCCGTCCATGTATCTCCCGCATGCCTCCTCCAGATACAGGATTGAATCGTAACGCTCCCCTTTCTTTTGTAGCATAATACCCGTTTTTGTGATCCCGTTATTCTTCAGGGCTTTATAGACGCCGACCTCCCAGTTATCTCCCACTCTTTCCTTCAAAAGCTCCATCATTTTTTCTGTAAACATTTCAAAATCCATGTCTCTTCCTCCTTCTTTGAGTCTTCCAGTTAAAATTTATGCATCCGACCACCTTCCTGCCTTACTCCTCCTTTCCCGGCGGTCATGTATTTACGCAGTGCCACCTGACTCTATGGCCTTTACAAGTCCGATCTCACAAAGCATCGCTGCACAATCTTTAAGACCAAAACGATATGCCACAGCACTATGATAAGCGGCGCTCTCCGTGTAGGCTGATATGAGCCGGTCTACTACCAGCCGTGCTTTCTTTGAGAATCCAAGTTTGTTAAACACCTCCATCTGCTCCTCGATCTTATTCTGCAGATCTCGAAAGACCGGATCGCAGAATAAAATAGCATCCAGTCTTTCATTGACTGAATGCTCTGTGATAATGTCCAGTAAACTTTTTTTGCCTTTCCTCACTTTCTCATCTCCTCCCATACCTTGTTTGTCAACGGGACCTCTCCATTTTCTGTCTTATAGGTATTCAGGCAAAATACTAGACGGCAGGAATTTTTCCTGCCGCCTAACAATAAATCAGTTAATCTTTTTACTGTTTCAATGTTATAATATATAATTTTACATGCCCTATTTTACGGCAGTCTGTTCATTCTCCTTCTTTTATCGGGTATATGATCGACAATAAAATCAAATAGTACCTTTAAATTATATCCATACTCAGCCGAATAATATACAGGTTTAGGAATTATGATACCTGTCGCTTCTTTAACCCGTCTTTGAATGGAACTGGCTTGCTCTTCCAAAAAAGCAATCAATGTTGCATCTGGTAGTTTTGTTTGATTATTCCAATGCCTCCCTTTCATCGCCACATCTGCCTGATTAATTGCAACTAAAATACGTTTTCCTTGAATATTGGGGGCAATCACCTCATTTAGAAGAGTGTATGTAGTTCCCATATCACGATTTGAGCCCTCGATAAGTACCAATACCATATCAACAAGACCATATGTATGTCCTTTATCAGAATATTTTGAATTAAGAAGATACACTATCTTCTTTTTATGCCGCTGGTCATTAATAACTCCATCACCAAGCCCCGGAGTATCCCATACACGAACTACATCATTAAGTCTATACTCACTCAATCTCAATGTTTCCGGATTAACACCGCTTCCGATTTCTGTTACCTTGCGATGAAAAATTGCATTTAACGTAGTGGATTTTCCTGCTCCGGTAACTCCTGTAACCATCAGCGTTATTAATGGAAGCTTAGCTTTTTTAAGTTTTTCTTCTATATCTTGCTTCCTATATATATCAAAATCCATGTTACAAACCACACCAAATCCCTTTTATGAACCCACCTGCTCCACCGATCACACCGCCAACAAATTCACCGACCTTCCTAAGCCCAAATATTTCACCAATATCGCCACCAATCTTAGCCCCATTGCCAATACCCTGAATGATAGCTGCCCCAAATCCTTCCATTATTTCTTTTTTGTAATCCCGCAGATTATCATCATCTTCCCACATTTCACTGTTGGAATTCATATTATCCACATAAGAAAGTCTCTTCTTTTCAGGTGTGTTTTTAAGAATATAACAAAATAATTTAGAGAGATTATACGGCTTACATTGAGCTTTACCCGCTTCTTTAAAGCCCGCACAGTAATATATTGGATTAGTACTTATTCCCGTTCCCTCCTTAATACGTTTTTTTACCGATTCTACTTTTTCATTCAGAAATTCTACTAACTGAGGCTCTGGCTTATTTTCCTCATAATTCCAATATCTTCCTTTCATAGCCACGTCCGCCTGATTGATCGCGACAAGTATCCTTTTTTCTTTTTCTTCACCCAAATTAGGAATAATTACCTGATTAATCAGTTCGTAAGATGTACCCAGATCCCTTGTACTGCCATCCAATATTACAAGAACCAGATCAATCAGCAGATTACCATCCTCGTCTCTTTCATTCAGCTTCTTTATTATGTTTTTAGCATGCCGATTATCCGCCTCCTTTCCATCCCCTAAGCCGGGGCTGTCCCATAACACCAGATTATTCAGCTCATATTTAGTTATTTCCATGGTTTCCGGATCAACACCGACTCCCACTTTTGCAACCTCTACATTAAACAATGCATTAATTGTAGAACTCTTTCCGCACCCGGTGGCACCTGTAATCATCAGATTTATCTCTTGTTTTTTAAGATTCAAAAAGTTTCTAAGCAATTTATTTTTCTCTGTTTCAGGAATATCTGCATGCATAATATCCTGTTCCATTGCTTCAAAGAAATTATTTTCATTTCCCATTACACATTCTCCTTTGTAATCTACCTCTATGTATTACCGAGAACTTTTTTCTTCCATCGCTTCTCGAATTGCCTTCTCTTCCATTTCGTCTAAAACACTCTCCTCTTCATTTATTGCAGATATTTCCATGTCAACAATTTTCTCGGAGGTTGTCGGAAACTGCTTTGTTTTCTGTTCCTGCTCTTCTTTGAGAACCTTCTCCAATTCAGCATTCAGATCATGTGCGCTGGAAGCGATGAGATTGAAAGCATTGAGCATGATAGTGTTACCAACTACCTGCCCCTTGGTCTCTTCCACTTCTTCCTCATCCCCATCGTTGTCATTTTCGTCTTCTGTCTTCTCATCGTAAGCTGCCACTTGATCCGATTCGAATATCTTACGATGCCGCTTCTCCACGCCTCTCCAGTAGCTATTTGAAAACACAGTGCCCGGTCCGCATAATAGCAAATTGTCTAAAATGATACCCATAAGGTACCTCCTTCCTTTCTACACTCTGTAGAGATTAATATGATAATTATGAAACATATTATAAAACTATTGTATGACAAAATATGTCACCCTAATAAATTCATCTCCGATTTTTCAAAACTAACGATATCTCAACTATAAAGTTTCCAAATCTCTTCCGCCTTCTCCCGTATCTCTTGCCGCAGGTTATCCGGACGCAGTACCTTTATCCTGCTCCCCTGACTTAACAGCCACATGAGAATCCCATTGCCGTATACCTCTGCACTGATGATACACTCATTCTCTCCCTGCTCAATAATCTGTGCAGTGGGAAGACGATCTAACACCGGCTCCGGATTTGCCCCATAAAACATTAATCGAATCCTCATCAATTCTCCTGCATACATGAATTGAATCCGCTTACGAAACTCACCCTCTTCAAAACGATCCGCATAGAGTACCCGAAATTTTTCTCCTGTCTCCTTATATGCCTTAATCCTGTCGATGCGGAAAATTGCAGGATAAGCGTATTTGTGCGTCCACATTCCGTCTTTGTTTTTCTCCACAATAAAAGCATTCAGATAAAAATAGTATTCTGAGAAAAGCACCGCCATCGGCTCAATCAGGCGCTTCACCGTTTCTTTCGTATGTTCAGCCTTTTTATAGGTAATCTCAAGTAAATTATGCTCTTGAATATCTCTTCCAAACTCCCACAGCTTGTCCTGTACATGGCTTTTATGATGCAGCTCCACATAATGATATTTCTCGTTGGAGAGCAATTCACTGACCAGACGCATATTTCTTAAAGGTACGCAGCCTTTCACCAACTTGTTTAAGATGCCGTCAATCTCTTTTTTCGTAAAAGCGCGGCTTGCCAGCAGAATCTTACTCACTGCAAGGATTTCGCTGTTCGACATCACAGAATCTTCTCCGCCCGTCATTACAAAGCCTTTCATTCTGCGATCATACTCTATCGTGCGATTGTCCGATGCCTTGTTCGTTTTATTTTCATCCAGAAAAGCGCGGATGTCGTCAATGTCACGCTGAATGGACCGTTCGTCCACGCCGAAGTGTTTTGCCTGCTCTGTTTTGTTGATTATTTTTCCCTCACAAAGACTTGCATAGAGATTAAGGATTCGGTTATTTTTAGAAGTTTTATGTTCTGTCATAAAAAACTCCCTTGCTCCATAATTCATTATTTTTTCATCTGCTTAATCAACATATAACACTCACAGCACTGGAAACGACCCATTTACTAAAATAAAAGACTAAAAATTATTCACAACCATTTATTTACTCACTTTGTAAGGTCCAGCTATACAAACTTCTAAATGACATCTCATGAATGTCTTAATTATACAAAATCCCATTGACACATTATGTCATTCTCTAAACATTGTCCATTTGTAGATATTATCCATTTATGGCTAATATCCATTATAGGGCAATAATTGTATTATATCAATAAAAAATTAG
Organism: Lachnospiraceae bacterium; assembly: GCA_029067085.1. Lineage (GTDB taxonomy): Bacteria > Bacillota > Clostridia > Lachnospirales > Lachnospiraceae > UBA3282. Next base: position 27,783 of record JAIEFE010000004.1, read on the forward strand.
GAGAACGATATTGATTTCATATGATCCATTATGGAAAACCATGAAAGAAAAGGGCATAACGCAATACTCTTTGATAAAAAACTTTCATTTTAGCGCTGGACAACTATCCAGACTAAAGAATAATTACTACGTTAGCACTCATACAATTGATTTGCTTTGTAATATTTTAAATTGCAACGTTGAGGATATCTTAATGCATATTAACGAGGAGACTAAATCCTCACAAAACATATCTCACTAATCTGAATTCTAATTTCATTTTTTGGCTTACTTATTTTACAACACACCCTACATAATATTTCCATTGACGCGTCAGAACATCTGTTCCATTACATTCCTACAGCTAAGGAGTTGATAGACATGGAAAGTATCTTGTGCATCAATATCCCAGTACAGATGATCTCCTGTACCGATACCGACGGAAAGATCACCCCGATGCGCTTCCGATTCAAGGATAAACCGGAAGCCTCACTACAATACAGATCGGCTGTATTCTGAAAAGTGAACATAAGAGTAGCCACTTCCACGCCACTTTCACCTACGAACTGAGGTATTAGGCATGAAGAAAAGCTTTGAGCTTCATTACAATTATTCTGCACACGCATGTTCTCTGAGAAGAATTGTACTCTACATGTAAACTGGGGGCATGACTAACCGCCTGTAGACATGCCCTTGCTAGTATAACTTCCATAATGATACCTTAATTCCAAAAAATCTCTGTTTCAAAAGCATCAGGAATCATGAAACTTCGCATATAGTCATTAAAAATCTGCACTCTTGTATGGTTTTCTCTCATATTTGTATGCCACTTATTTCCCGTCAGAAAGTTGATTGCATTAACTACAAAATGAATATGTAGACTCTGCGTTCTACTCTGACAATCTCCTTTTGCATGATGTATTGCATATATAACCTGATGCCCCATCGCATAGTAATATTTCGCACAGTTCATGGCTATCTGACATACCCGATCATAATCATACCCGAGTTTTGCAAATTCCTCCTCTTTTATTCCCAACACTTCGTGAAATATTCTTGATCCACCCCTTGATGCTATTCCATGTGCTGTCTGCAAATGGCAAAACTGTTCAATGGCTAATTCCGGTGTTTGATAAGTAGCAATCCCCATACCTCCCCATGTTATCAGTTCATTTGCCCTGTCTTCCATCGGCCTCGTTCTGGTTATGTAACGTATTACTTTTTCCACTGCGTCACGGTTTGTATATCTTCCTCTTCTCATCATCATAAGCATTGCCATAGTTTATTGTCCTCCTCCGCCAATTCCAATATCTTTTCACAAAGCTCTTTAGGGACTGATTCATCCTGCAAGAGTTTAAAAATATCATTAAAAATATTCTGACTATTTATTAATATCCCTGCTCGTTTCTTGTCTTTACTACTCCTCCTCTCCATTCCGGCCAGTGCTGCGTCAGTCAAATATTGGCTTGTCGACTTGCCTTCCTTTTTTGCTTGTTTTTTAATTTTCTCCTTTTCCTCCTTCGTTACTCTTGCGGTGATCGATACATCCTTCCAATCTGCCCTTTTTCCCAATTCTCCACCTCCTGTCATATTTCTCCACTGATCATGCTACTACATCGTCATGACAGCAAACTTTTGTCGTATAGATATCTGTATAAAAAAGCAGGAAAATAATCTGAACATTCGCTATTTTCCTGCTTCACAGCCACAATATATATTTTTTGTATTCTACAGTTGTAATAATAATTAGAAAATAAACTGCTTTATTTTCTGTTTAAGATCTACTAATTGTAAGATTACTTGACCACTATAGATTATCCCGTAAGGGATAGGTCAGCATCCCTTACGGGATAATCTATAGTAAACATGCAAAATGTATTACATTTTATTTCTGATCTATTCTTAATGCAACAATCTGTTTTTTTTCATCTGTATGTTACAAAACAATTTATTTCAAATTATTATCTATCTACTTTTACCTCATTTAGTTAATTTTCTTTATCTTGCCCCTTACTCCCTTACAAATCATATAACATAAAAATAAAACAGCAGGAGGGAATCAATATGTTAAATCAATACGAGGAAATAATAACCATAGATGAGCTCTGTGACATCTTAATGATCGGTAAGAATCTTGCTTACCGTTTATTAACAGAAAATAAAATTAAAGCTTTTCGTATCGGAAAGAAATGGAAAATCCCAAAATCTTCTGTCATACAATTTATTCAGGAAAGTACAAAATAAAAATATATGTTTCCAGTAGATTTCCCCGTATATTGGAAATTTTTTTCATTTCTCACTTGTAAAAGACGTAACGATCGGGATTTTTTACCCCCAGCTTTTTCAAAAATATCAAATAGCCGAGGACAGCAAAGTTCTCAACTTGATAGCACTTCAAGATTATCGCTATAAAGCAAGGAAAACCCGGCAAAACAATCTATTTCGCCGGGTTTATAGAATACATACTCATTTTCAATATTTCAATTTTTGAAAAGATCAGTAAGTAATTGTGCGATTTTTTCAAGAATACCATCATTGGAAGCTTTGTGCTCCAGAAGGAACTCCCATTTACCATCTTTTGTTCTATGGATTTTGATGTGTGTACTTAGGAGAAACAACGCAGCAATCAAAACCTCTGCCTCCAGCAAACCTGGAATAGCAAAAGTTTGGATAACCTGTGCGTTTTCCCGGCAGCGCTTTACCGCAGAGGATAAAGCAGGCTCTTTCTCTGCAAATATAATTACATCATCCCAAAAGTCTATGGGCAATGGCGCAGGCAGGTCGATTTGGTCTTGATATTGCAAATAAAAATCTGTAAAAGCGGGATTCTGCTGTGCCAAGGCAATTATCGTTCTTTTTTTGTCATATGTAGAATATTCAACTGTTTTCATCGTTCAGTTCACCTTCCATTTCTTCCAGAATTTTTGTCAGTTCCTCGGGTATACTTGTCTCCCATGCCCGCCTCAATTGGCTGTGCTCTGTACCTACAGTCGCATGCAGCAGACGAGCATAACCACAGATTGCAAACATCACGTTGTATGTGTCATTTGTATCAACAAACATTTTAATGGATCTTAAATAGAAATTACCTGCTTGTAAAAAAATCCGCCGCTCCTCGGCCATGGTACCCAGTTGATAGTAAATACAAGCCGCGTCATGCTTATTGTTTAGCTTCTTAAAAATTGTGAGCGCCTTTTTGTACCAAGCTTCAGCGACCATAAAATCCCGCTGCTCCTCGGCAATGGTACCCAGTTGATAGTAAGTACTAGCCGCGCTATGCTCATCGTGTTGTTTTTCCTTAATCGCCAGGGCCTTTTTGTACCAAACTTCGGCGCCTTGAAGATCTCGCTGTTTCTGGGCAATAATGCCCAGTTCATGGTAGACGATGGCTTTGTCATATTCACTATCTTTTTTTTCAAAAATTACCAGCGCCTTTTGAAGCCAGGCTTCGGCGGTTGCATAATCCCGCTGTTCCTGAGTAATACAGCCTAGGTGATGGTAAGTGATAGCCGCGCTATACTCATTGCCTTGTTTTTCAAAAATCATCAGCGCCTTTTTGTACCAGTTTTCGGCACCCGCAAAATCCCGCTGTTCCTCAGCGATCATGCCCAATGCATGGTAAATGGAAGCTGCATCATACTCATTGCCTTGTTTTTCTTCTATCACCAGCGCCTTCTTGTACCAATTTTCAGCTACTATAAAATCACGCTGTTTCCGAGCAATCATGCCCAGTGCATAATAGATGCGAGCCACGTCCTGATCATTGCCTTGTTTTTCAAAAATTACCAGCGCTTTTTGGAGCCAGGCTTCGGCGGCTACAAAATCTCGTTGCTCCTGAGCAATGATACCCAGTTCATAGTAGGTGAGAGCCGGGCCATAATCATTGTCCTGTTTTTCTTCTATCGTCAACGACTTTTTGAACTGGGCTTCGGCGACCGCAAAATCTCGTTGCTCCTCAGCAATGATACCCAGTGCATGGTAGATAAGAGCCGCGTCATGCTCATTGCCTTGTTTTTCCTTTATCGTCAACGACTTTTTAAACCAGTCTTCAGCGACCGCAAAATCACGCTGTTCTAGGGCAATTTTACCCAATTGATAGTAGGCGTTGGACGCAGCTTCTCCATTTTTAGAAAATTCGGCTTTTTCCGCAAGAGCCAAATACAGTTTTTTTGCTTCTGCAAAGCAGCGCATTTCTTCCGCATGATATGCGAGACTTTGCGTCAAAACTATATAATCTATATCCCTATTCTGGGCTTTGGCTAACTGTCTTGCATAGTAAAAATTCACAATATTAATTTGGTAGGTAGCATTTACTTGATACAGCGGTTTACCGTTCAGAGCATTAGCAAGACTTCCCATGATATTCACAAAAGCTCTCTGCATGGGCTCCGAGGCAGGCATCTGCCGTAGTAGATATCCCCGCAAAACAGGGTGAAGCTGGTAGACATTCTGTCCTATATGGGTGCAGAAACCAGCGTTTTCCAGAATATGATAACATGCATTGACCATATCCACTTCCACAGGGCATCCTACTGTATCTAGCATTGATTTCACACAATCCGCTTTCGCGTGGAACTCGTGCAGGCCGGTCATCCTCAATACGGGAAGATACTTTTCTGTAAGACTGCTGCCGAATACGGCATAAGCAGCCTGCAACCGTCTCGTGCTCTCATCCCCCTCCATTCCTTCAAAGTTGCTTTCCAAGTCGACTAACAGCTGTTCGGCAGAGGAATTCCGAAGCCGCAACAGGATGGATCGGATGGCCAGAGGATTGCCGCACAGTTTGTCAAGAATTTTGACGTAAGTCTCATTGCTTCGGTCCAGTGTCAAGCCAAGATCTCCTACAACAGCATTGCAGTACTCCCATAAATCTTCTCCCGTCAAACCGCCCAAGGGAAGCCGGTAGCAGATTGGTATCGACAGCCAGGCTTCCTCACTTCTGCTTGTGATTAACACCTTCGTTTTCCCCGTGCGGAGTTCCTTCAGCAAGCGGGCCAGAATCTCCCGATCCTCTGTACTGAGCTGCGGCTGGATCTCCGTTCCCTCAATACCGGAAGCGGATTCAAAGTTGTCCCACACCAGCAGGCATGGCTTGTCCCGCAGCAGCCTTGTCAAGTTCTTCTGCTTTTCCTCTGCCGGCCATGCCAGGGCCGAAGTGTCCGCCAGTTGATCCAGCACCCGATTGATGACATACTCAGCGGAATGAATTTCCTGGAAGTTGAACCAGAAAACTTCCCGCCGCAATCCACCGGACTGACTCAGCCAGTGCAGAAAACCTTTTGCGAGACTGGTCTTGCCGACTCCAGCTTGACCGTGTATCAGGATTGCCGCCTGGGGCTGACGAATCATGGCTCGCTCTAGCCTCTGTATATCACGCCCTCTGCCGATAAAGCCATAATCACCGTCTACCCTTGCGTCCTCTGGTATGGATAAAGCTTCTTCGTCTGATCTCTCTGCTGTCCGGATCTTCGGTAAAACCACGCTCTCAGAAGACATCTGCTGGTACAAAACCGGGACTACCCAATCCTGCAAAGGTAGCTGTCCCACAATGCAGTCCCGTTTGGGCTGCTGCAGCATCTTTCCCCGGCCGGCGCGCACCGCTTCGGATACTACACCGGTGGAAAACAAACGCTCGTAAAATGCCGGAATGAACGTTTTCGCGCCGCTTACATAGAGGGAGTAACCCATAGCCACTACACTGCGGACACCAGCCCTGAGCAGTCCTGCTGCCACACTGGCAAAAGGATCCTGCGCTTGACCGTCGATCATGCCGGACTGACAGGCATTCATCACCATGAATGGGATGTTATATTCCGCCAGCAGCTGAGCAAGCAACCTTGTGTCAATCGGGTCAGGTTCACCGTTTTCTGATTCAAAAACAAGACGGCCCTCCGGAGCAGCATACAGGTTCTCGGCAGGCTTGTCCATGACTTCGCCGTAGCCGCCATGACCGTCAAAATGGACGATATGGTAGTAGCCGGGATGTTCGTAAAGTACCTTCCTCAGTTGGTCAAAGGTTGGCGGGCGCAGGATGTCCACAGCGACGGGCAGACTACTTTTCTTGATATACCCCATCAGGCTGTTGGCCAGTACGTTATAACTTACATCGTTTTCCCCATAAGGACGGGGAATAACGTACAGTATATGTATAGAGTCCTGGGCCGGAGCAACCTGCAGCGGTGGCGGGTCGCCGATATTGGAGAGCTGTCGATCAATACAACAGCGCAGGGCCAGCCAGCCATCGTCCCCGCTGTACAGAGTTTCCCAAGGCCATGACAGGATCTCAGGCGAATCGCTTGTGATCTTAATGCGGAACCCGTCAAAATTCTGCCTCTTAGCGTTCTGGTACCAGTCCTGCGCGTACCCAGTAAACAGCGCATCGAAAATCGAAGCGCCCCATGCCTGCATCGTCTTTTCGACGCATTCTGCCAATTGAGGAAATACACCATAGGGGATTTGCAGATAGTCCTCCAGATACCAGCGCAACTCAGGAAGAAATTGCTTTGCAGGATGTTCTTCCACAGGAAACTTTGCGGGATCTGGTAAGGCCACCGCCGCAGTGTGCTTCATATCCATGCTGCGGATTACCTCGAACATAGCGTTGCCGTTCTGATTACCGATATGATGGATCTGAAGTTCCATAGGAATGTCCTCCTTTGTAATTAAGATCGATAACGAATACAACTCATAGTCTCAATTATACTATACTCTATTTGATTTAGATAAGCCAACAGAAATATCAATTCATTATCAAGAATTCCAGCCGTAGCTTGTCCATCTCTCCCACGCTCTCCATTTCTTCAACTGTTGGGGTTATTCAGTTCATCCCCCATTTCTTCCAGAATTTTTGTCAGTTCCTCGGGCATACATGTCTCCCATGCTCGCCTCAATTGACTCTGCTCCGTACCTGCAGTCGTATGTAACAGACGAGCGTAACTACCAATCACAATCATTATGTTATGTGTGCTATTTGCATTTTTAAACATTTTGATGGATTTTAAATAAAAATCACCTGCTTGTAGAAAAGTCTGCTGTTCCTCGGCAATGATGCCCAGTTGATGATAGGTGATGGCCGCATCATGTTCATTGCCTTGTTTTTCGTCTATCGCCAACGACTTTTTGTACCAGACCTCAGCAGTCGCAAAATTCCGCTGTTCCTGGGCAGCTCTACCCAATCCATAGTAAGTGATGGTCGCATCATGTTCATTGCCTTGTTTTTCCTTAATCGCCAGTGCTTTTTTGTACCAAGCTTCTGCGGTCGCAAAATCCCGCTGTTCAAAGGCATTATTGCCCAGTTCATGGTAGGTAATGGCCGCGCAATACTCATCGTCTTGTTTTTCAAAAATCGCCAGCGCCTTTTTGAGCCAGGTTTCGGCGGCCGTAAAATTTCGCTGTTCCCAAGCAATCCTGCCCAGTTGATAGTAGATGATGGCCGCACCATGCTCATCGTCTTGTTTTTCAAAAATCGCCAATGCCTTTTTGTATCGGTCTTTGGCGGCTGCAAAATTCCTCTGTTCCTGGGCAATAACGCCCAGTTGATGGTAGGTGCTTGCCGCGCCATGCTCATTGCCATGTTTTTCCTTAATCGCCAGCGATTTTTTGTACCAAGCTTCTGCGGTCGCAAAATCCCGCTGTTCAAAGGCATTATTGCCCAGTTCATGGTAGGTAATGGCCGCACCATGCTCATCGCCTTGTTTTTCGTCTATAGCCAACGCCTTTTTGTACCAAGCTTCTGCAGCAATAAAATCCTGCTGTTTCTCGGCAATCATGCCCAGATGATGGTAAGTAATGGCCGCACCATGCTCATCGCCTTGTTTTTCGTCTATAGCCAACGCTTTTTTGAACAAGGTTTCGGCACCCGAAAAATCCCTCTGTTCTTCGGCTATTCTGCCCAGATGATGGTAGGCAGTGGCCGCAACTTCCCAATGATTAGAAGATTCAGCATTTTGTACCTGTGCCGAATACAGTTTATTCGCTTCTGCAAACCGACGCATTTGTTCCGCATGATACGCAAGACTCTGGGTCAAAGCCAAATAATCTATATCCATATCTTGGGCTTTGGCCAACCGTCTTGCATAGTAAAAATTCACAAGATTCATCTGGTAGACATTCTGAACTTGATACAGCGACTCATCGATCAAATCGTCCGCAAGCCTTCCCATAATATCCACAAAACCTTTCTGTATAGACTCCGGGGCTGGCGTCTCCCGCAGCAGGTATCCTCGCAAGGCAGGGTGGAGCTTGTAGATATTCTTTCCTATATGGGTGCAGAAACCGGCGTCTCCCAGAATATGATAGCATGCATTGACCATATCTGATTCTACAGGACATCCTGCCGCATCCAGCATTGCTTTCACATAATCCGTATCTGCGTAAAACTCATGCAAGCCGGTCACCTGCAATATAGGCAGATAACGATCTGTAAGGCTGCTACCAAATACGGAATAAGCAGCCTGCAGCCGTCTCGTGCTCTCGTCCCCCTCTATTCCCTCAAAACAGCTTTCCAGTTCAGCTAGCAGCTGTTTGGCGGAGCAATTTTGAAGTCGCAACAGGATGGACCGGATAGCTAGTGGATTACCGCACAGCTTATCAAGAATGGCCGCGTAGTTCTCGTCGCTTCGGTCTAGTGTCAGTCCAAGATCTCTTACCACAGCATTGCAGTATTCCCAAAGGTCTTCTCCATTTAGGCCGTCCAGGGGAAGCCGGTAGCAGGACTGCATCGGCAGCCAGGCTTCCTCACTTCTACTTGTGATCAGCACCTTCGTTTTCCCCGCGCGAAGTCTTTTCAGCAGCTGGGCAAGGATTTCCCGATCCTTTGTGTTTAGCTGCGGCTCAATCTCCGTCCCCTCAATACCGGAAGCGGATTCAAAGTTGTCCCACACCAGCAGGCAGGGCTTGTCCCGCAGCAGGCTTATCAAGAGATTCTGCTTTTCCCCTGCCGGCCATGCCAGGGAGGAAGTGCCCACCAGTTCGTCCAGCACCTGGTTGATGACATACTCTGCGGATTGAATTTCTTGGAAGTTAAACCAGAAAACCTCCCCCCGCAGTCCGCCGGACTGGCTCAGCCAGCGAAGGAACCCTTTTGCCAGGCTGGTCTTGCCAACTCCGGCTTGGCCGTGTATCAGGATTGCCGCCTGGGGCTGACGAATCATGGTGCCCTCCAACCTCTGGATATCGCGTCCTCTTCCGATAAAATCATAATCACCGTCCACCCTCGCGTCCTCTGGCAGAGTGGAAGTTTCTTCGCCTGGTTCCTCTGCAGGCCGCAGCTTCGGCAAAACCACGCTCTCAGAAGACATCTGTTGGTACAGCACCGGGACTACCCAATCCTGCAGGGGCAGCTCCCCAACGATGCAGTCCCGTTTGGGCTGCTGTATCATCTTTCCCCGGCCAGCACGCACCGCCTCAGATACTCTGCCGGTGGAAAACAAACGTTCATAAAACGCCGGAACGAACGCTTTTGCGCCACTTACATAGAGAGAGTATCCCATGGCTACCACACTGCGGACACCAGCCCTGAGCAGTCCTGCCGCCACACTGGCAAAAGGATCCTGCGCCTGGCCATCAATCATGCCAGACTGACAGGCATTCATCACCATGATCGGGATGTTATATTCCGCCAATAGTTGAGCAAGCAGCCTTGTATCAACAGGGTCAGCTTGGCCGTTTTCTGCTTCAAAAACAAGCTGGCCTTCCGGGGCAGCATACAGGTTTCCGGCAGGCGTGTCCATGACCGCGCCGTAGCCGCCATGACCATCAAAATGGACAATATGGTAATGGCCAGGATGGTCGTAAAGCATCTTCCTCAGCTGCTCAAAGGTGGGCGGCCGCAGGATGTCCACAGTGATCGGCAGGCTGTTTGTGTTGATATAGCCCATCAAGCTGTTGGCCAGTACGTTATAATTTACATCGTTTTCTCCGTAAGGCCTGGGGATGACATACAGAATATGGATGGCGTCTTGGTCCAAAGTGGCTGGCAGGGGTGGCGGATCACCGATACTGGAGAGTTGCCGGTCAATACAGCAACGCAGAGCTAGCCAGCCGTCGTCCCCGCTATACAGAGCTTCCCATGGCCAAGACATGATCTCGGGCGAATCACTTGTGATCTTTATACGGAAACCTTCAAAATTCTGCCTCTTTGCATCCTGATACCAGTCCCGAGCGTATTCAGTAAACAGCGTGTTAAATATCGAAGCGCCCCATACCTGCATAGTCTTTGCGATACACTCTGCCAATTGATGATATACTCCAAATGGGATTTGCAGATAGTCTTCCAGATACCAGCGCAGTTCAGGAAGAAATTTCTTTGCAGGATGTCCTTCCACAGGAAACTTTGCGGGATCTGGCAGAGCCACCGCCGCAGTGTGCTTCATATCCATGCTGCGTATCACCTCAAACATAACACTGCCGTTCTGATTGCCAATATGATGAATCTGAAGTTCCATAGGAATACCCTCCTTTGTAATCGAGATTAATAGCGAATACAACCCATAGTCTCAATTATACTATACTCTATTTGTTTCAGATAAGCCAACTGAAATATCCTTTCTTTATCAAGATTTCCACCCTTAACCTGTCCATCTCTCCCACGCTCTCCTTTTTTTCCCTGATTTTTTCCTATCCCAGCTTCTGCGATCCCCACTACCACTTACCTTATTACTTATATACTTCCAAATTTTATTTCCTGTGCTCTCCCAACTTTAATTGATCAAGTGCTTTCTCTTTCATCTGGTCTGATACATGCGTATAAATGTCCATGCTCGTGGTAATTGTCGAATGTCCCAACAATTCCTGTACCAGCTTCATAGAGACGTCGGATTCAATCAGAAGCGTCGCAAATGTATGTCGCAGATCATGAAACCGCACATCTGTAATGTGATATTTCTGTAAAAACTGATGATACTTATCCATAAACTCTCTTTGATAAAGATAATTCCCTCTTTCATCTGTAAAAACCAGCCCCTGATCCAGATATTGTTCCCCCTGTGATGCCTTTAGAATCTCCTGTCTCTTTTTTTGCTCCACCAAAGCAGTATAGACCTCATCAAGCATTGGAATCATCCTGATACTTTTCTTTGTTTTAGGTTCTAAAATCTTATATGACACGCGATAACGTCCATCTTCTCCCGGTTGCTCATCATACACACGGCATAAGCTGTTTTTTACATATATCTTTCGCTCGTTGAAATCTACATTTTCCCACTTTAATGCCATGACCTCTCCTTTCCGCATTCCGGTGTATACCGTTGTGACAACGATAGGATACAGTTCTTCTCCCTTTGCTTCGACTACAATCCTTTCAACCTCTTCTCTGGTAAGCACCTTTGCTTCATACCTCTCCTTTGGAGGGAGCGTAGTAAAAATATTGGGGTTCTCAGGGATCATTTTAAGCTTAAATGCCCTATCCAATGCGCTGTTAAAGATTACTTCAATCGAACGGACATATTTGCTGCTGTAGCCCTCTTTGAGCTTTTCATTATAATACTGCTGCAAATTGGCAGCCTTTACATTCTCCAGTTTTGTCATTCCCAGCTGCGTATTCAGGATATGCTTACGATATCTGAGCATATATGAATTATAAGTTGTTACCTTTAACTCATTCTTCTTATAATTCTGCAAAAACTCCAATATCCATTCTTGAAACAGATAGGGCTTACCCTTTATAGTTCTGCCCGCCTGCTTTTCTTTCAATTTCCGTTTTACCTCACTCTGCGTCTTCCCATATACAAAATGACGGCTAAATTGCTCATCAAAATATGCTCCGCACCATCTTCCGTCTTTTCTCTTAAAAATCGTTCCCTCTCCATTACTCCTTTTTCCCATTTTCATACTCTCCTTCCCAATTAAAAAAGAGCCACATTCCTGTAGCTCTTTTCCCATAATCCGCTTATTTTTCTTTTCTTCCGTTGATCCACTCGGTAAATTTTTCTTTCGGAACGAGACGTTTCTTTCCCAACTCCAGTGCTGGAATCGTTCCATTCCTGACCAATTCATAGGCATAACTTCTGCTAATCCCTAGCAATTCTGCCACTTCTTGAATTGAATACACCAATTTTTCCATATTTTTCACCTCGCTTATCAAATTTCCATTGATTCCAATAAATTACCATTTCGTTATAAGCAAGGTATTGTTTTACTGTTCGGCACGTCTGAAAACATACTGACATTGTTTTTCACCGTCCTTACGCTTTTCCACTCTGTATGGAAGCTTACAATTTTCCCTCAAATAATCCATATTTTTATCTGAAATAGGGCGATCATTCTTTTTCAGATTCATTTCTACTGTATCTTTATCACTGGTGTCCTTATCACTACTATCTTGACATAAATGAACCAATAAACGCAGGTCATCACTAACCATATTCTTTAAATCAACTGCTTCCATCTTAGTCATAGCAGTATCAATAACTTTATCTATCACTTCGCAAACTGCCTGCCTAATCCTTGTCTCCTCTGTAATCTTGCTCTGATCAATTATACCCTTAATTTCTTTTTCATCTTTTCCGAGCCACTGCAGTTGCTCTCTTAGAATGGCATCCTCTCCTTCACAGTTAAATTTCTCTATGATGTCATTATAAAAATCTTTTAATTTATCCATTTGTTTCACTGATAAGAGATTTAAGTATAAATATCCTTCTTTAGCATAAAATGCCATCCTTATCTTATCATACGCACCCTCTTCATTTATAAGACGCTTCAATAGCCGTTTATGCTGCTTCTTTACAAAACATTCTTCATTATCATTTGATTTTACCCAATTTATTTGTCCGGAATAATCACTATCTATTATATTTGTTTCTTCCTCTTTCAGATGCTTCTTATAATCTAACGCCACTTGCTCCTTTCTTATTAATTGATCCCGTCTGCGGTCAAAATGCTCTTTTTCCCACTTAAAGATATATAAATTTACTTGGTTTCCATCCTCTCTTTTCCTACCTAGCATCTGTATAAACTCCGTTTCATTGTCAGCAAAAACAATCACATTATTCAACCGCTCATCTTTCAGGTTAATACCATTATCCATGACCGATGTCGCAATCAAGATCCTTGCCGATTGCACATTATCCTTCTTTATAACCTGCACTTCTTCTTCCGGATCTCCTCCTTCCCTTCTATAACCTGAAGAAAGGAAAACCACATCTTTCTTATATTCTTTACAGTCCTCATCTGTTTCTTTCTGGCTCCTACATAATTCACGAAATCTCTTTTTAATCTTTTTGCACAGTTCTTTACCAAAAGGAATACTGTCAACAAAGATCAGCCACTTCGCATTACCATCGCATACCAAGTCAATAACCCGCTCTCTTGTTGTAATAATATTGACATTTAGATAATCATAGCAACGCTCCAGTGTATACTCCAAAGGTTTTTTAAGAAAATACTGTTGAAACTCTGTATAAACCGATTGTAATTTGTAAATCTCTGTACACTGATGCTGTGCTTTCACATCCTGCTCATAAATATATTCTCTTATATTTTCAATAGTTGCTGACATAAAGACTCTGATTCTTTTATAAAACTTATCCTGTATCCATTGAAATGAGAGACATGTATTCGTATTATAGTTAGAATCTGCTAGGAAGTAATGACATTCATCACAGACAACATAGTTATGCTCATTCGCCATTTCACTCAGTTCTTTTTCCTTTTTATCCAAAATATAGTTTTCTATTGTCTGGTACAATTCAATCTGTACCCTCCAACTAACATCCGATGGAAGTAAGGAAAGTTCCCGATTCAACTGCTCTTTTAATATGGTGCGATTTACCAGATATAAAATTCTCTGATTTGTCTGTTTCACATAAGGTAATAGTTTGTGAAGAACAAAATAAGTTTTACCCGAGCCAGTAGGTGCCGATATAAAAACTTTGGAAAGTGGTCCCCACTGCATGTACTCATTACCTATTTTTTCTGTAACAGTTATTTTTTCCATCCTGATCTCTCTCCTCATTTACCAACGCATACTGGAATTGAAATATTTTAGAGCGTTCCATTTTCCATTCAAGAAATCCCGTGTTTATGCCGATTTTAATACCCTGCTTTTCCTCAATGGAAGAGACTTCCACAGCCCTTTTCCATTCTTTTTTCCATTTTACAACAACATTTCTACACTGTAAATTCCTGTGCCTTCGATATGTACAACGATATGCTCACCACTTAAATCTTTGCCGTTGATGTCAGCGTTGATGTCAAAACACAAAAACAAGGGCTTCCAAGACACCTAAAATGTCTCGAAAGCCCTTTTTTATGCGGATAACAGGATTTGAACCTGCACGGTCGCCCACTGGAACCTAAATCCAGCGCGTCTGCCAATTCCGCCATATCCGCCTATTCTACAGTCTAAAACAGATGTGACACACATGTCACTTCTATTCCACCCGCCCATGTATCATATCATTTTCCATAAATCCTGTCAACGACTCGCGCCGACGTTATCTGCATATCTCCTCAGGTCTGTCCGGGCATTTCCTGTATGTTTTCTCCGATATGCCGGATCACCTTCCTGTTGGTTCGAATCAGGAAGAACACCGTCATGCCCAAAGACACCAGTTCTGCGATAGGAAACGACCACCACACATAATCCACATTCCCGGCCAGAGACAGAAGATAAGCCGAGGGAAGCAGCACTACGAGCTGTCTGGCTATGGAGATGATCATACTGTAGACCGCATTGCCGAGCGCCTGAAAAGAGGTGCCGCACACAATGCTGAAGCCGGCCATCAGAAAACAGAGGCTGATGGTCCGCAGCGCCGGAACACCGATCGAGAGCATCTCCTCCGAAGCCTCAAAAAAGCCCAGCAGAATATGCGGAACGCTCTGGAAGAGCGCCACACCGACCGCCATGATCCCCACCGCATAATAGATGCCGCACTTCAGCGCCTGCACAAAGCGGTCTCTTCTTCCCGCACCGTAATTGTAGGCGAGGATTGGTACCAGACCATTGTTCAACCCAAACACCGGCATAAAGATAAAGCTCTGCAGCTTGAAGTATACGCCGAATACCGCCGTCGCCGTGGATGTGAAGGATATCAGGATCCGATTCATGCCGTAAGTCATTACCGAACCGATAGCCTGCATGATCATAGACGGCACACCGATCTTATAGATCAGCCCCACGATCTCCCAGTCCGGGCGTAATTTCTTTATGGATAAATGGATATCTTCATTTTTCCGAAGGTTAATGAAAAAAGCCAGTGTTCCCGCTATGATCTGCCCCGTCACCGTCGCCACCGCCGCGCCTGTCACGCCCATTTTGGGAAATCCGAACAGACCAAAGATAAAGATGGGGTCCAGAATGATATTGATGATCGCACCCGTTCCCTGCGTGATCATGATATAGAAAGTACGGCCCGTAGATTGTAAAAGCCGCTCAAATACAAACTGCGCAAACAATCCAAAAGAGCAGCAGCACGCGACACTCAAATATTCCACGCCATACTGCACGATCTGGGTGTCATCCGTCTGACTTAAATAAAATGCCCGCGTCGCAAAAAGCCCCACCAAAAGAAAGAGCAGATAGCTTACCGCCATCAAAACGATGCCGCTGCCCGCCGCACCTTCCGCTTTCTCCTGCTCCTTCTCCCCCAATGCCTTGGAGAGAACAGCGTTGATACCGACACAGGTGCCGCCCGCTACGGCGATCATCAATGTCTGGATCGGGAAAGCAAGTGACACGGCTGTCAGTGCATTCTCGTTGATGCGGGAGACAAAGATAGAGTCCACCACATTATAGAGCGCCTGCACCAGCATGGATATCATCATGGGAAGCGACATGGTGATCAACAGCTTATTGACCGGCATCGTGCCCATTTTATTTTCTTTTGTCTGTTCCATAGCAGCCTCCGCAATCTTCTTAAACTATTTACTCTGTCGCAATATCTTAATGATTAAAAAACGCCGCACATGGCGACGGTTACAAAAATCCTTTAAATGAACCACGGGGGATTTCGCTCTGGGGTTCGAATCCCCAATTTACATTCAGGATTGCTTTAATGAACCACGGGGGATTTCGCCCTGGGGGTTCGAATCCCCAATTTACACTCAGAATTTCTTTAATGAACCACGGGGGATTCGAACCCCCGACAACCTGATTAAAAGTCAGGTGCTCTACCGACTGAGCTAGTGGTCCGCAAACTGGGCTAGCTGGATTTGAACCAGCGAATGCAGGAGTCAAAGTCCTGTGCCTTACCCCTTGGCGATAGCCCATTATTGGTAATACAGGCAGTGCTTTGCACGTTCCCGCAAAAGGTGGATAGAGGGACTCGAACCCTCGGCCTCCAGAGCCACAATCTGGCGCGCTAGCCAACTGCGCCATACCCACCATATGAAAGAAAAACGTGCTCGAAGGGATTCGAACCCCCGACCCACGGCTTAGAAGGCCGTTGCTCTATCCAGCTGAGCTACGAACACGTACTGCTGACCGCACAAAAAATCGTACCGAACGATTCAGCACGAGAGTTATCTTATCATAATGAGATAATGTTGTCAATAAAGTTTTCCTATTTTATATCGGATTTTGCGCAATTTTACTGCAAATCGTATCCCCAGATGTCTCATCCGATTATCAGGTTCATTGGGCATAGCGGTCCCTTTTTATTCTAAAGGAACTCTATTACATCATTTACTTTACAATCCAGAATTTTACACAACGTTTCCAGCGTGTTAGCTGTTACACTTTTGTTGTGCTTTAAATCATTAAGTGTGTGTGCATCAAAACCATACTTGTTTATAAGCGCATAGGTTGTTATATTTTTCTGTTTCATAGTTTCCCACAAGGGCGCATAACCAATCATTTTTTCACCACTTCTAGTTCATTATGAATTCATTATGCGTGTTAAAATACAAAAGGAATCCCCTTGATTTTACGGGTCTCCCTTACAAAAAAAGAAGCAGGTGATGGGAATCGAACCCACGTATCCAGCTTGGAAGGCTGGTGTTCTACCATTGAACTACACCTGCATAATCAATATCATTCAATTTTTCCCGCACTGTCTGCGGACGTTCTGCGTCAGGTAAAGTAAATCCCTTCTGGATTAACTTTCGAGGATTGCTTCACAACCTCGGGGTGACAGGATTCGAACCTGCGACCTCCTGGTCCCAAACCAGGCGCTCTAGCCAAGCTGAGCCACACCCCGCAAGGGAACTGACGCCGTTCTCACAACGCATTTTACATTATATAATACAGCTTTTTTTCTGTCAACTGCTTTCTTTAAAAACTTACAATTCGGTCCGGCTGAACTGTTAAGACACATAATTAACCGTATAGTGCGCTTCACCCGCCCGGTCAAGTTCCATGATAATAAAGCTAGGCCTGCGGTTCTCCTGTCTGGGATAGCTGATGCTGCCGGGATTGATCAGGGTGATCGACGATCCGATCTCCACTACAGGTCTGTGAGAATGACCGCACATGACGATATCCACTTCTCTGGCGATTGCCTCCTGCTTGATAGTCTCGGTATTCATAGCAATATTGTAGTGATGACCATGAGTCAGCCAGACCTTGTACTGTCCTACCATAAACTCCTTCTCTCTGGGAAGGCCGGAAAAAAAGTCGTTGTTTCCCTGCACCATCTCCACGGGACACCCTGCCTTTTCACTGATGATGTGCTCGCTTCCCTCCACGTCACCGCAGTGGATCAACATATCATAGGGTCCTGTCCTCTCCAGTACCCGGAACAGATTATCGTTATGTCGATGGGTGTCACTCACGATCAATACTCTCATATATTTTCCCTGATATTCCTTTTCTTCAGTTCCTCTTTCATCAGAGCAAGCGCCCTGCTCCTGTGGCTGATCCGATTCTTCTCCTCATCGCTAAGCTCCGCAGCCGTACGCCTGTACTCCGGCAGATAAAAGATGGGATCGTAACCAAAGCCGTTATCACCCTTGAGCGCATATCCGATCCTGCCCTCGATGGTCCCTCTGGTCGTGAT
The DNA here is from genome assembly GCA_029067085.1 of Lachnospiraceae bacterium. Classification (GTDB taxonomy): domain Bacteria; phylum Bacillota; class Clostridia; order Lachnospirales; family Lachnospiraceae; genus UBA3282. The sequence goes on from JAIEFE010000004.1 coordinate 45,695, forward strand.
CGTCTCTCCGTCCGGAAACACTGCCGCGATCGCGCAAACAAATCTGGCGTTTCGCTCTTCATCCGGCACATCTTCCATTCTCCTAAGCAACTCTCTGCTCTTTACGTCAAAAGGCGTCTCCTCCCCCAGATATCTCGCCGAGTGGATCCCCGGTTCCCCGTTCAGACAGTCAATCTCCAGTCCCGAATCGTCCGCCAGCACCACACAGTCCTGAAATCTTTCCTCTGCCGCAAGCGCGTCCGCCACAGCTCGCGCCTTGATCACGGCATTCTCTGCAAAACTTTGGCCGTTTTCCTCAATGTCGAGACGGATGCCCGCCTCTTTCATCGAAAGGATATCCGCCTTCACATCCTCGAGGATTGCGCGAATTTCCCGCATTTTCCCTTCATTTCCCGTTGCAAATATAATCTGAAACATACTCGTTCCTCATTCGCTCTTTTCATATGCTTTCATCACAGCATTATAGATACCTTCTGCAATGCGCTCGATATAATCCTCCCGCTGCAGCAGGATCGCCTCCTGACTGTTGGTGAGATACCCCACCCGAATTGCCGCCGCCGGAACCGTCGCTTCGCCGATCACCTTATCTTCCGACGCTGCCTCAAGCAGGCCGCCGGCCTTACCGCTGATGGAAGTGACCACCTCCCGTTCCAAAAGATCCGCCAGCTCCACATTCCCAAAACCGGGAATAAAAAATTGGCTGTTGTAGACGGCCGTGGTGCCATAAAGCTTGCTGTTCTCATTACCGCTCACCTCAATGCGGATCAGCATATCAGCTTTGGTAGCCGCAGAAAGTTTCACTCTGTCCGCCGCCGTGGGATTGCTGTCATCCATTCTGGTATAATACACCTTGATATCACTCTCATCAAATTTTGCTTTGAGCGCTTTTGCGATATTCAGGGTAATGTCCTTAGACACGATATCCTTCGCTGCCACTCCCGTATCCTCACCACCGTAGGCAGGATCCACTACCACGACTTTTTCGAATACTTCCTTGGGTGGCACAAATTCTACATACAGGATATGATTCTCAAAAATACTGCGGTACTCATACACTCCGTTCAGAGCAAAGCGCAGACAGGTTCTCTCCTGGCCTGCCTCAAAATGGCCGTCCACAACATTTTCTATATTTCCGTAAACGCTGTTTGCCGCATAAAAATCCTGAAAAAGCTTTGGTTCCGAAGAGCTGATGCTCACCCATAACTCCTCATTCATATAATGATTTTCCAGAATTACATTCTCTGCTTTCACACTCTCCGGCATGGGTACGCAAAAATAATTAGAAGTTTGTCCATTCCGGTCAATCTTAATTTCATTGGTGTGTACCGGAATCGCTGCCTCAGACTCCTGCTGCTCCTGCTGTTCCTGCTGCACGTGAGATACCACCTCATCCTGCGCAACATCCGCCACGTTTACCGTCTTTGTTGCGGAATAATAGAGCATCACGCTCATCGCTGCAGTTACGAACAAAATGCAGTATATCAATGTGCTTCTCATCAAACTCTGTGTCTGCATCATCTTTTATCTCTTACTCCCACCGGGCTTCGGACCCATGTATTGATAAAAATAGGTTTTCATCATACCGTTGTAGAGTTTTCTGTTCTTATCAGCCTTCCTGCCGATGGCGTTCTCCGCCTGCTCATAGGCCGTGATCACATACATGGACCAGGAATCCAGTGCCCGGTAGCGCTCCCCCAGCGTCCGATACAATGTCTGTAGATTTTCCTTCTCCTCCAGCCTCTCTCCGTAAGGCGGATTGGTCAGGATGAAACCATACTTTTTCGCATGACTCAGATGCTCCACGCCTCTCTGCTGAAAATGAATCAGCTCCTCCACGCCGGCAAGGCGTGCGTTTGCTCTGGCGATGGAGACCATCTCCTCATCAATATCATAGCCCTGAATCTGTGTCTGAACCGCAAAATCTTCCAGATCGGCTGCTTCTTCTCTGGCCGCCCGCCAGAGCTTATCCGGAATAAGTTTCGTCCACTCCTCAGCCAGAAAACTCCTGTTTTTGCCGGGTGCCACATGAGCTGCCATCATAGCGGCTTCAATGGGGATCGTCCCGCTGCCGCAGAAGGGATCGATCAGGATCCTGTCCCCCCGCCAGGGCGTCAGCATCAGGAGCGCCGCCGCCAGGTTCTCCGCAATTGGAGCCTTTGCAACAAGTTTTCGGTATCCGCGTTTATGTAAGGATTCTCCTGAAGTATCCAATCCCACCGTCACTTCATCCTTCTTGATAAAGACGCGAACCGGATAGGCTGCGCCGCTCTCCGCAAACCAGTCGATATGGTGTACGCTTCTCATGCGCTCCACCATGGCCTTCTTCATCACCGACTGAATATCGGAGGGACTGAAAAGTCTGCTCTTCACACTGGCCGCCTTGGCTACCCAAAATCTTCCGTCCTTTGGGATATACGCCTCCCAGGGGAGTGCCCGCGTTCCCTGAAAGAGCTCTTCAAAAGTCTCCGCGTGAAAACTTCCTATCTTGATCAGAACTCTCTCCGCACTGCGCAAAAAAACATTGGCGCGGCAGAGCGCACTACAGTCTCCGGCAAAGGTGATCCTGCCATCTTCGACACAGGTAATCACAAGTCCCAGATCCGTGAGCTCTCGTTTTAATACGGCCTCCAGTCCGAAATGACAGGGCACAATATACTCTAATTTTTCCATAGCTACATTTTATGCCGTAACGATATCTGTGTCAAGCACGTGAAAGGGGACGCACCATGCGTCCCCTTCGCGGATCAGGCAGCGCTTAGTAGTTGTCCTTGCTGCTGTTGCCGGAGCTGTTCTTGGTGCTGTTAGAGCTGTTGTTAGAACTGTTCTTCGAATTGTTCTGATTGTTCTTGTCCTGCTGTTTCTCATTCTGCTGGCTGTTCTGGTTAAAATCGTTTTTAGACATCTTCCATACCTCCTGATTGGTTTCGTGTTACAGAAATAGTATGAGAAAGTAACCGAAAACTTATTCAGCCGCATACTGAGTCTTTAGTACTATTTTTTTAGATAAAAGCAACAAAAGAGAAGTTGGTACTTTGGTACTATTTTTTGTTGCATTTTCCCGGAAAAGTACTATAATAATAAGTGTAGACGGAGATACCCCTTCATTCTCCGCCTACAGACCCTTATATCAATTTTTTATACTCCCCTCAACAGGCCATCTTTCCGGATGGTCTGTTGCTTTTTGTACAGATTATCTGCTTCGGATAAAATTATAGAGCAATACAACGATCAACACCGGGATTATGATAGGCGCCAAAAAAGAAATCACGGAGAAGATCACACCGATGATGAGAAGTGCGACCACCGTAACGATCAGGATAATGAGCCACCCCGGCATACGGACTGTTCCGCCCGAAGCTCTCGCGCCTTCCCGTACACTGTCCTCCTGCCTCTCTTCATCAAAATTCTGATTGGTTCCCTCAATATAACCCGCACGCTTGTTGGCTTCGATAATACTCTTTGCGAGAAGTCTCGGATCGCCAAGACTCGAAAGGACATCCGCCTCACTCCTGCCCTTCCTGATCTCCGTGTCAATATAATCCTGATAGTAGCGCACATTCTCCGCCACCTGAGAGCTGTTCACGCCGCCCGCAAGTGCGCGCTGCAGCCTGTCCATAAATTCTGTCCGATCCATCTTTTTTCCTTTTTCCTCTGTTTGTTTCCGTTAAGCTCCCGTGTCGTTCACATGGTCTGATCCATACCCTTCCAATCGCGAAGCTTCCTTAAAAAATCTTCCGGCTGTCTCTGCATTCCGGCCATCATCATAAAAGACCGGAGCACCATATCCTCCTTATTGCACTGCGCCGTATTTTTTCCGGTATCCCGACGCAGATTATCCTGCTCCATCTGCCATACATAGCAGTCCGTCAGGGAATATCCCTCGCATTTGGGAGTCTCCGGGAGCGCATGGTGTTCCAGATAATACACAAAGGCATCATACAGTCCCTGATTAACCAGAAACTCATTCCAAAGGCTCTGCTGCCATTCCTGTGTTTCCCCCGCATACTCACACAGTCTTATGAAACCATCGTACACTTTTAACTTACTTTGGTCAAACAAAATCATAACTTTTTTCCCCTGATATCCGCTACGGAGTTTCCCTCAAACACGTGTCCCTCCACAACGATGGTCTCCACCAGCGTAGTCTTCGGATGCTCGATCAGATTGATCAGTTTCTCTCCCACCCGACGTCCAAGCTCCTCCGTATCCTGCCGCAGGGTAGTCAGTGTAGGCTCGATGTGCCGGGCAATCCTGATGCCGTCATAACCCGCGATGGAAATATCCCCAGCCACCCGCAGCCCGCTCTCCTGAATCGCATTATAGCCGCCAAAGGCGGAAAAATCGTCCGGGTAGAGGATACAGGTGGGCGGCTCCTTAAGTCCCAACAGATACATGGTCTCCCGATAAGCGCCCTTCGTATCGCGGTAAGGTGACATGCGGATATAATCGTCCGGAATCGTAAGACCCAGCTGCACTGCCGTCCGATAAAAGGAGGCGAGCCGGCTCTGGGTAACAGAGGAATCCGCGCCATGGATGTATGCCACACGGCGGTGGCCTTTCTCCCAGATATAAGTCAAAAGATCCTGCATCCCCTGCACATTGTTTGACATCACCGCGCAGACGTCGTTAAACAGATGGTCCAGCGTGACCGTAGGAATATCGCTCCTGACAAGTTCCAGAATCTCCTGCGAATAAAAGTCCGTACAGACGATGGCAATGCCGTCGAAGCCTCTCGATCTGCAATGTCCCAGATAGCTTGCCGTCCCGGCAAAGTGCTGATAACTATTGATAAAGGTAATATCGTATCCCTGCTGCTCCACCGTGCGTTTTAAGCTGTCCAGCACAGAGGCATAGTAGTCGTGGGTCAGACCGCTGTAGTCCTCATGGGCAAAAAGGACACCGATATTGTAGCTGCGGTTCGTCTTCAGCATTTTGGCGGCGGAATTGGAAAAATAACCCATCTCCTCGGCCGTCCTGCGGATGCGTTTCTTCGTCTCTTCTCCAACATCGCGCTGATCGTTTAACGCTTTGCTGACCGTGGCCACCGACACGCCGCAGACCACCGAAATATCCTTCATCGATACCATTTCATATCCCTCACAGCGAAAATCATCACGTCCGCTCCGCCGTTGTTTTCTTAAACGTTTTCGTATTCCTATTGTACAATACATTTTCCCACAGCGCAACGCATTCCGGGCTTTTTATTCACATTTCAGAAAGAATTACGAAGTAATTCTTTGGTCGCAGGATGCTGATCCTGCGACGATTATATGGATTGCTTTTTTCCAAATTCTTCTGTATAATTTAGATATGCGATTGGAAGAGGGTTTTACTTAAACGTTTACTTTCCTTCCATATCAGGGAAATCTACAAGAACCGGACAAAAAAACAAAAAGGAGAATGGCGCTATGAAATTTGGTTATTTCGATGACGTAAACCGCGAGTATGTCATCACCACACCCAAAACACCACTGCCCTGGATCAACTACTTAGGCTGTAATGAGTTCTTTACGTTGATCTCCAACACCTGCGGCGGCTATACCTTCTATAAGGATGCAAAGCTTCTTCGCATGACCCGCTACCGCTACAACGATGTTCCAAACGATATCAACGGCAAGTATTTCTACATAAAAGACGGAAATACCGTATGGAATCCCGGCTGGAAACCCACCCAGACAGAGCTCGACAGCTACGAGTGCCGCCACGGCATCGGCTACAGCCGTTTCACCGGCGTTAAGAATGATCTTGAAGCTTCTGTCCTCACTTTCATCCCCATGGACGACAACTGCGAGATCAGTCAGGTGAAGCTGACAAACAAAAGCGGCAGCGCAAAGACCGCTTCTCTCTTCTCCTATGTGGAATGGTGTCTCTGGAATGCGGACGATGATTCCCGCAATTTCCAGCGCAACTTAAACACCGGCGAGGTAGAAGTGATCGGATCTACGATCTACCACAAGACAGAGTACAGAGAGCGCAGAAACCACTATGCGGTGTATTCCGTAAACGCACCCGTAGATGGCTTTGATACCAGCCGTGATGCCTTCCTCGGCGCATACCGCGGCGCGGCGAATCCGGAGGTCGTGGAGAACGGCAAGGCAACCAATTCCGTTGCGCACGGCTGGTCTCCCATCGCTTCTCATCAGATCAATGTGACCCTGGAACCGGGCGAGAGCAAGACCTTCGTCTTTGTTCTGGGCTATCTGGAGAATCCCGAAGATGAAAAGTGGGAATCTCCCGGAGTCATCAATAAAAAACCGGCAAATGCCATGCTTGCAAAATATCAGACCGACGCCGATGTGGACAAGGCTTTCGCGGCTTTGAACGCATACTGGGACAATCTGTTGTCCAAATACACCGTGAAGTCCTCTAACGACAAGGTTGATCGCATGGTCAATATCTGGAACCAGTATCAGTGTATGGTAACCTTTAACATGTCCCGTTCCGCTTCCTATTACGAATCCGGTATCGGCCGCGGCATGGGCTTCCGCGATTCCTGTCAGGATCTGTTAGGCTTCGTACATCTGATCCCGGATCGGGCAAGGCAGCGTATCATCGACATCGCTTCCACCCAGTTCCCGGATGGCAGCGCATACCATCAGTACCAGCCACTCACGAAGAAAGGTAACTCCGACATCGGAAGCGGCTTCAATGATGACCCGCTGTGGCTGATCGCAGGCACCTCCGCCTACGTACGCGAGAGCGGCGACACCTCCATCCTCACGGAACAGGTGCCCTTCGATAATGACATGAACCTTGCAAAGCCTCTGATGGAGCATCTGAAGCGCTCCTTCGACTATATCGTTAACCATAAAGGGCCTCATGCCCTGCCGCTGATCGGCCGCGCTGACTGGAACGACTGCCTGAACTTAAACTGCTTCTCGGAGCATCCGGGCGAATCCTTCCAGACCTTTGGTCCCTCCGAAGGACCCGTGGCGGAATCCGTATTTATCGCGGGAATGTTTGTCAAGTACGGCGAAGAGTACGCGCAGCTGTGCGAACTGATGAACGATCAGGCAGAAGCTGACCGCGCCCGCGCTGAAGTACAGACGATGTACGATGCGGTGTTAAAGGACGGCTGGGACGGCGACTGGTTTGTCCGTGCCTACGACGCTTACGGCAAGAAGATCGGCTCCAAAGAATGCGAGGAGGGTCAGATCTACATTGAGTCAAACGGCTTCTGTCCGCTCGCCGGCATCGGTGTAAAGGAAGGGCTGGCTCAGAAAGCTCTCGACTCCGTGAAGGAAAAGCTGGACACGCAGTACGGCGTGATGATCTTACAGCCGGCGTACACCAGATATCACTTAGAGCTTGGTGAAATCTCCTCCTACCCTCCCGGGTATAAAGAGAATGCAGGAATCTTCTGCCACAACAATCCCTGGGTTTCCATCGCTGAGACGGTCATCGGCCGCGGCGACAGAGCCTTTGAGATCTATCAGAAGACCTGCCCTGCCTACGTGGAGGAATTCAGCGAGATTCACCGCACGGAGCCCTATGTATACTCTCAGATGGTAGCGGGCGCGGACGCGAATATCCCCGGCGAAGCAAAGAACAGCTGGCTGACCGGAACGGCGGCATGGACCTTTGTGAACGTCTCCCAGCATATTCTGGGCGTCTATCCGACCCATAAGGGCTTAAGCATCGATCCCTGCGTACCGAAGGGCTTCGGAGACTTTACCCTGACCCGTAAATTCAGGGAGGGCACCTACAACATCAAGGTCGTAAACCCTGACAACGTGGAGAAGGGCGTTAAATCCATCACCGTGGACGGCAAGGCTGTAGAAGGATGTGTAGTTCCCTACGAGAAAGGGAAGGAAAGCTATGATGTCGTGGTAACGATGGGATAAAGATAAAAAATACAGCAAAAAATGTCGTCGCATTCATGATGAAATAAATCACGGATGCGACGATATCTTTTTGCTCTTTGATCAGGCTCTCGTTAATTTCGGACGGGTCGCGATATTAATGAATATAGCGCCGGTGCCTGCCAACAGATATATCATCCTGGCAGCCAGCCACACAGAGTTTATCACGAAAGCAGGTTCACCGTCCGGCCCAACAGGAAGAGTCATCGGATACGAGGAAAAGAACCCTCCGCCGAACAAATCGAACACTCCCGATACACCACCAACAAATCCCGCAATGAAAACAACTGGCAGCAGCACATAGATCAGACTGCAATGCAGTCTGCCTGCAAGATGTCCGACACCGACTGCAAACAGGAAGCACGGTATCATTTCGAGCAGCGCCGGGAGAATAAAAGCACCGAAACCGTAATATCCGAAAAACACCGCGAAAAATACCGCTCCGAGCAAACTGTCAACAAGGCATATGATCAGGAAGCATACGCCGAGCACCGCCGTCCTTATCAGCAGTGTCTGCGCGTATGTCATAGGCGCAGACGCAGTCAATATCTCAACGCGTTTCTGCTGCTTGCCGTAATATCCCGCCTGAAGAAGCAGGACGGTGATTATCGAGATCGGGAGGGTTTTTCCGATAAATGCGCAGCTGCTCCACACCGAAAACGGCGCGGTGTACGCGATCCCCTCAATTATCTCGGTGGTGAGCACATACCACGCGAATACCGCGTTTACGGCGAGCATTGCAATAAACAGTCCGCTTGTCAACAGACGTTTCAGTTCATATCCAAATACTTTAGTCAAGCTTCAAGTCCTCCTCCGTAAGTCCGCAGTAATCCAAAAACTCCTTATAAGTGAACTCATACTGTTCCCCTTTTTGGTAATCAGAAAACATTTGCTTCAATACCGCGTCCATCTGCTCCTCGCCGCCCAAAAGTTCCTCCGCTTTCAGCAGCATAAGCGGCATACGTCTGTATTTGTTGACGCCCTTGTTTAACCCGCTGAGCCGTTCCCTGTAATGTTCGGGCAGCTTTTCAAGATATTCCGGGTGGCGGTTGTAAAAGTTGCGGTTCTGCTCCTCAACATATTTCTTCCAATTGTCGACATAGTATTGCTTGGCGTAAAGCTCGCCGTATTTTTCTTTGACGAGCCTGTACGTTGAATAGACCGTAAGCCCCTCGGCGGACCATAAACCGTCATCCTCACACCACATTCCGACGCCGCCCCACCACTGATGTATCATCTCGTGAAAAAAGGTCTCTGTTGCGTTTGTACCTTTGTTGGGGTCGCTCAAGGTATTGGGAGAGATAGCGTCCTCAAGCCATGTTGACATACCTTCTCCCGCGTATGCGCCACCTGTTATTGAGCTCCACTGGAACAGCGTGAACGAACCGCCGTCGATATAAAACGGTTTTCCGTAGTGCTCCGTGCAGTAATCGAATACGTCGCATATCGCCTGGCGCACATCATATTCCTCCACGGCGGAGCGGTAGATATCTCCGTATACAGATCTGAAATCATAGTCGTTTGACGAAAATTTATCCGTCACATAGCGGCCCGCAACAAAATCGTATATAAAATCCGAATCGAGCATTGTTCTGTATGTTCTTGTTCCGTCGCCGTTATCGGTGAAGTCGGTAAGCTGTTTGTGTTCCATTTGTATAAACGGAGTCAGGTCTCCGGGGAGTGTGACCTCCAAATTTGGTTTATTAGCGATATAGTTTCCAAACAACGGCAAACAGTCGGTGGTTTGTATGCGGATATAATTACTTCCGATTGATGCTGTTACCATTGGAAAACCGCATCGCGCAGCCGTCGGATATCCGCCGTATTCTATTATCAGCTTTTGGTAGTTTTTGTCGGGCAGTTCAAAATAAGTGTCATACTGTCCGTTTATATCCTCCTTAACGGTTCGGAAGCTTACGGGCTCGCCGCCATATGTCATGCTTTTGATCTTATATCCCGCGTTCAGGCGCAGAACATTTTCACCCTTTACGGTCCTTGTGAGCTGATATTCCGCTTTTCCCGACAGCGTTCCCCAAACGGTATCGAGTTTAAGAGAAAGATCGGCTGAGGTAACAGGCTCCGCCGTAAGCTGATTTCCCATATATTCGTACTCGTTCTCCAGGTCAAATTCCTCGCTGCCGTGTCCGATAAACGGCTGAACGTTCCACAATACCGCTCCCGTTACCGTAAGCGCCGCCGCGCTTACGGGCAGATATACCTTTTTCAGTCCGCGCACGAAAGAACCCGCAAGCCCTTTCTGATATTTCCGCCTGCATATCAGCGAGAACGTCCATGCTCCCGCGGCAATACACAGCCAGACAAGCCGCGTATACGCGCCCATTCTCAAAAACCATATATCGGGAAATCCGTCCGAATATGCTCCGATAGTCGGATTCAGCCACTGCATAAACCAGTTCCTCTCGGCAAAGCAGCTGTAACTCATATATGCCAGCGCAGCGTACAGCACCGCAGACAGCTCCACACGGCACGTGATACGGTATAAGCCGTCCGCGAACAGTATGGATATCCACCATGTCGGCATCATAAATACAAAGAAGTTCATAAAGTAAAAGCCCGCGTCAAACAGGTATTCGAGCTTCGCTACAGTGACCGGAATAGATACGAGAGCGCACAAAAGCGTTACTGCCGCCGAGATCGTCATAAGCGCCGCCGTTTTCGCGGCGGAATGAGCAGTCGGCGGTGCTGCCGAATCGGCGAGAATATCCGTTCCGCTGCGGCGCTGACGATCACCCTCGACAATAGCGATAACAGCCCACAAGACAGCCCCCACTGCAGTTCCTGCAAGTACGGGATTGCCGATATACAGCGCAGACATCGCCTCCATGGTAACAGGCTTGTACACCGTATATCCGAGAAGCGGCGAACACAGGCAGAGCGCGGAGATGAGCCATATAAACTTTGTCAGCAGAAGCCGCCGCAGTTCAACGCGGTACAACGAAAAAAATCTCATTGTCTGCCCTCCTTGTGAATACAATACAAATACGCATCCTCAAGGGTAGGCTCGGCGCTCTCAGCGATCCCGGGAAGCTCATCTGCGACAATGCGGCAGCGTATCCCCTCGGAAACGTTCACCTTGGAAACGATCCGGCAGCCCTCCGGAACGGAATCGCCCGCCTGCGAGATATACGTTCCGACGTGGCTTGCCGCGTCCAATATCAGGGCGGATGGCGAGCCGTCGTATAGGATAAGTCCGTCGTAGATCACAAGAACGCGGCTGCATACCGCCTGAACGTCCTCTACGATATGCGTGGAAAGCAGCACGATCTTATTCTGCGCCATTTCCGAAAAAATATTGCGGAATTTCACGCGCTCCTCGGGATCAAGCCCAACCGTAGGCTCGTCGAGGATAAGAAGCTGCGGGTCGCCGAGCAGTGCCTGTGCGATCCCCACGCGCTGACGCTGCCCTCCGGAAAGTCTGCGTATGCGTGTTTTCCTTTGCTCCGTAAGGCTTGTGCGGCTTATAACGTCGTCAACGGCTTTTTTGTCCTTAACACCCTTGAGCGCCGCCATATAGTCCAGAAACTGCCATACAGTCAATTCATCATACAAACCGAAGCTCTGCGGCAGATAACCCAGCTGCGCCTTAAGCTGTGTTTCCTGTGAAAGCAGAGGTTTGCCGTCCAGAAGTATTTCACCCCTGGTTGGGATAAGTCCGGCTATCAGCAGCTTCATAAGCGTTGTCTTTCCCGCGCCGTTAGGTCCGAGAATCCCGATAAATCCCGGACTTTCAAAATTCACCGTTATATCCTGCAATGCTTTTTTCCCTGATGGATAGATCATTGTAATGTTATCAATATCTATTTTCATCTGTCGGATTCCTTTCTGTTGTGCATTGCAATCAGTATAGACTAAATATTGTGTAGTTTGTCGGGAGATAATGTGTTTTTTGTGTGTAGTCAGTCTGTGATCCTGTCAAAACGTGCCGTAAATCTCACGCCGTCGGCAGTGTTTTCTATCTTGCAGCCGATATTATATTTTTCGAAGATCATACTTGTAATATACAATCCAAGTCCGCTTCCCCCCTCCGAGGAGGGGTCTGCACGGTAAAACGCTTCGAAAAGATGCGGCAGGTGTTTCTCGTCAATATGCGCAGGGAAATTCTCCACAATAAGCACTGCACCGTTTTCATACATAAGTGTGATCTTTACGCTTCCATGATCGGACGTATACGTAACAGCATTACCGATAATATTTCCGAGTGCTTTGTCAAAGAGCTTTTTATCACCGCCGACAATGATATCGTCCTCCGCTTCTGTCATGATCGTTATCGATCTTTCCACGGCATAGTCGGAATATTCTTCGGCAAGTGCTTTTATTGTCTCGGACAGGTTCACTGATTCATTATTTTCATCATCGGAAATATCAAGATAGGACACTGACAGCACTTCTTTGATGAAGTTGCTGAGAGAACGGAGTATCTCCGCGCTGCGGGCCAAATATTTTTCTCTGTCCTTATAGACACCGATGCCTGCCTGCATACCCTCCAGCTGTCCTATTACGACTGCAATGGGTGTTTTCAGTTCATGGGATACTCCTGAGAAAAACAGCATACGACGGTGCTCGCGCTCCTTTTCGAGTGCGATCTCGTCTTTCAGCGTACGATTGTGCATATTCAGTTCGTCAAGCGCTGCGTGGAGTTTATCTGACATTTCGTTGATACTTGCGGACAACATACCGATCTCATCGTCTCGTATATCGGGGCAATACCAGCTGAAGTCCAGATCTGCCATCCTGCCGGCAATTTCACCGATACGGATAATGGGTTGTGTTGTGCGCTTTGAAAAGAACCATGCACCGGCAAAACACAGAATCAGGACGGCTATCGTGACGTATGGAACGCTGTTGAGAATTGCCTGTGTTAATTCGTCGGAACGTGAGCTGTTGTATTGCACGATCAGAATATATTCATCATCGGAGTCGGCGAAACGAAACGGATAGCCGTCGTTATTGCTGACAGTTTCGTTTGTCAGCTCAAAAGTAAAAGGGCTTACGGTGTTTTTTTCTCCGTCAAGCAGAAAAAGGTATGCGCCGGTTTCCCGTATAAAATCGGTAAGCAGTGCCTCACTGTTTTGTTTTTCGGTGGTCCGCAGAGATGACACGAGCTGCTCCGTTTTCGCATCAAGCAAACGTTGTGAACGGCTTTTTCCCGTGTAAGGAAGAGAAATCCAAATGCAAAGAAAAACAACAAAGAAAATTGTCAGCGCAAGTGCTGTCAGCAGCGCAAATGTCCTGACTGTAAGCTTTTTCATATTCCGCCGCCTTTCAGCTTATAGCCTACACCGCGTACGGTATCAATGAAGTCGTGATCAGCGAGTTTCCGCCGGATATTTTTTATGTGAGTGTCAACGATACGGGAATCGTTATAGTAACCGTATCCCCATAAATTGTTAAGCAGAGATTTCCGTGTAACGACCTCGCCCGGAGCTTTCATAAGCTCATAAAGTATCTCAAATTCACGGAGTGTGAATTCCACGGGATCATTTTCAACACAAACGGTATGTGCTTTAAGGTCGAGCGATATTCCGCAGTATTCCAGTGCCTGCGGCTGATCCGGCATAGTCCTGCGCAGTACCGCGTCAACCTTATGCACCAGCAGCGGCATGGAAACAGGCTTGGTGATATAGTCGTCAATATGAAGCCTGTATCCTCTCATCTGATGCGTTTCGCTGTCCAGAGCGGTAAGCATAATAATGGGAACGTCACTCTTTTCTCTTATCCTGCGGCAGACCTCATAACCGTCTATTCCGGGCAGCATCAAATCAAGCACGATCAGATCAAATGCGGTATCCTTCATCAGTCCGATGGCAGCTTCGCCGTCGGCTGCGGCGGTTACATCGTACCCTTCGTTTTCCAGAAAGCTTATAAGAAGCTCGCGATAATCGGCATTGTCCTCAACAATAAGCAGCTTTGACATTATGTACCTCCTGGCTCCATCACGCAAACATCCACTTTACGATTTTCTCCGTGTATTCGCTCCAGAAATTCATATCATGGTTTCCGCTGCTCTCGAAATATTCGTGCGGAACTTTTCTGTCCTCCAGAAAGCGATGAAATTCCCGGTTATTCTCCAGAAGAAAGTCCTCCGTACCGCAGCACATATAGATTTCAGGAATCTTACTGTCTTTTTCAATGAGCTTATCGACAAGGGTCTCCGGATTGTTGTCGCTCTTCAAAAGCTCCGCCGGTTCACCGAAGCACTCCCGATAATACTCATAGTTTGCAACAGCATTTCCTTTTCCCGGTTTCATATCAGCCACCTCATGTACAATGAGGGCGGATGACATGGCTCCGATCTTTCCAAAACGGTCAGGATAGGCAAGTCCCGTATGAAGCGCACCGAATCCGCCCATTGACAGGCCTAAAATAGCGGTATCCTCAGCGCTCCCGGCCAGTCCGAATGTCTTTTTCACATATTCAGGTATTTCCTCACCGAGCAGCGTACAGAATTGATGCCCCGTTGATATGCCGTCAAGCCAGAAGCCGTTCTCACCATTGGGTGCGATCACCGCGAAATGATAGTGCTCCGAAAGGTATTCCGGAACATAGTTTCCCGCGCTTCCCGAATAGCCGTGCAGAAGAAACAACGTCTTCATCGGACGTTTCATGTAAACATCGCGTTCCTTTTCCCACGGCAGATCAGCACGCGGATCATTTGGAAGAAACATCTCAAAAGTGGTATGCCTTCTCAGGCAGTTCGAAAAAAACTTAACCGTTATGTTTGCCATAATCTTCCCTCCTGACCAAAACTATTGTGTTGATACAATCCAATTATATACAATATAAAAGCATAAAACAATCTCACTCTTTTCCTTGCCATACATGATATTGTAGGTTAAATTTTCCTGACCACTAGTTTCCCAAAAAGGCTTGTTTTCTCCTAAAATTTGTGACAAAATATGACTTACCGAACTCTACCAACAGGTTATAGTTTTGATTCATACGAAATGAAAATATAAGAAATTCCGGATAATCTATTCCGTTATAGGAGTGTGAATGATGAGTCAGTATATGTCCATCGGAAAAGTTTCCAAACTAAAAAATGTGAGCATCAAATCCCTGCGTTACTATGATCAGATCGGGATTTTGAAGCCTGCCTTTGTGAACACGGAGACAAACTACCGCTATTACACAAAAGAGCAGCTCTATCTATTGGACGCGATCACAGTCTGCATCAAACTGGGCATCCCCTTAAAAGATCTGAATAACTATGTGGAGAACTCCTCCATCAATCTGCAGAAGCTCCTCTACGACGGCAAGATCCTGGCGGAACAGAAGATTCTGGACATACATAACTGTCTTGCCACCCTGCAGGAGACGCTGCAGAATATGGCAAGCTCTGTGACAGGACTGGCAAAAATTCCGGAAAGCAAGAGCGGCGTCCTGCTGCCGGACGGCTTCTATCACAACGAGATCGTAACCCGGCGGATGCTCACCGTCCCCTTGGAGGAGATGGATATCCCGAAATACTATGGACAGCATATTCTGAAACTCTTTGTCACCGCCCAGCAGATGGGCACCGTGGTAGCCTATCCCTCCGGCGTGCTGCACGAATACCATAACGGACAGTATCAGAGGCATATGTTCCTCACGATCACCGGCGATACCCCCGCCTCGGAGGATGTGTCGCAGAGCGTCCGTACCATCAACGAGGGAAGCTTCGCCTGCCGTAGAATCTCTACCCATGTGTCAGACTTTAAAACCATTCGTGAAGAGATGAAGGAAGTCATCAAAAGTGACGATTTCTACGTCATTGAGACGGACACCCTCTCCGAGAAAAATAAAAAGGACGGATATCCGTTTGAACTGGAATATCCGTTGTCCTCCTGATTTCTTTCGTTTTTCGAGCGCCGCACTGCTCAGGTGCAAGCGCCGCACTGCTCGCCCTACCCTCTCTTCAGCCGATGCAGCACCGTTTCAAACGGCACACCCTCCGCAGGCGGCGTCTCAAGCTTCACCGCCTCCTCGACGCACTGTTTTACAAAACCGGCTGCTTTTTTGACCGATCGGTCGAAGGGAACGCCGTTTACGGCATCCGCCGCGACTATGGCGGTAAACACATCTCCCGTACTGCACCGTTCCTCTCCCGCTCTGTGGATGCGGATCAGACGCGTTATCGGCTTTTCCTGCTTTTCCTTCACAAACACATAATTTGCAAGATACTCTCCCTGTGGAATCCCCGTAATGACGACATGGGAAGGCCCCAGCGCTGCAAGGCGATCTGCCAAGTCGAAAAGTTCCTTTCGCTTCCAACCTTTCTCTTTGTACGGCATATCTGCAAGGTGACAAGCCTCCGTCAGATTCGGCGTGACAATATCCGCCAGTGCCACCAGTTTTCTAAGTTCTGTACATAACTCTACCGTATAGGCAGAGTATAATCTGCCGTGATCCCCCATTACGGGATCAACGATCACAAGTGTGTCTTCTCTGGAAAATTCCCGGACAAACCTTTTTACAATTTCAATCTGCCTGACAGAGCCCAGATATCCTGTAGAAATGCCATCAAATTTATGTTTCAGACCGATTTTTTCCCAGCTCTCAAGATAGGACTCCATTCGATCCGTATAGTCATCCATAAAAAAGTCCGGAAAAGCCGTGTTGCTGGAAAAGACGGAAGTAAGCAGCGGACATGCCTGTACCCCCATATAAGAAATAATCGGAAGAAGCACCGTCATGGCGCATCTTCCGTATCCCGCAATGTCATTGATGATCGCTAGCTTTTTCTGCATCGGACTGTCTGCCGCTCCTTTGTTTCGTAAGATATAGGTAATTTACTTCATCTGAGTTCACGAAGTGAATCTCGTAAAGTTAATCCTCAAGCAATTTACTTCATCCGAGTTCACGAAGTGAATCTCGCGAAGTTAATTGCGAAGCAATTTACTTCGGTTAATTGCGAAGCAATTTACTTCACTTATTGTATCACCCTTTCTCTTACGAAGGCAAGCGAATCAACCCACAAATTTCTTCTCACGCTTCTCCTCAATCCCGCGCATTTCCTCCGCACTGACCACGCCTACAGCCTCGCCCACAGACTGCTCACAGCAATCCTCAGCTCCGTCTTCGTCCTGCTTGCGGTCATTCTTCATCAACTCATCCTGCATCCGGTCAATCTGATTCAACGCCTCCCTTGCCTGCTTCACTTCCGTTATTCTTTTCAAGATTGCATTGATGTCCTCCGGAGAAAACAGATCCAGACACTTCATCAGGCTGGTCATGTCATTGAGATCGATCTTCACCGACCCAACGGAAGTGCTCACATAAATCCAATCCGGACTCGCGCTGCCTCCGATAGTGATCTGATCACCATGAATTAAGTCCCTGGTGATCGACACACGCGCGCCGTTATGCCAGAAATCCTTGGTCACTGTATTACCGGCTGTAGGTTCATCCATCTGTCGAAGCACGATCGCAATGGAGTCCGTTGCGCCGCAGTGCTCTCCTGACGCCTCATACTCGTCGGCACGTTTTAATTTGGCAGCAAAGCTGTCCGGATCAACATTTCCTTCCATATTTTCCATCTTCCACTTATTTGCTGACGCCACCTGCTTTGCCAACAGTTCCGCCGCATTGTATGTGGTAGGTGTTTTATAGCCGTATAGATTATTGCTTATCATATCTTTTCCTCCTCCGAATCGTTACGCCTCCCGCATCGTCTCCAGAGCAAACCGCTCAATGGTGTGGGTCGTGTCCTGCGAAATCCGTTCCACGTCCACTTGATAGGCCTCCAGCCTTCCATCGTCATATTTCGCTTCGACGTAAACCCGGTCGCCTTTCTCCATATGTTTTCCCTTCAGGGTATACCCTTCCGCTACAGCAATCTCCACATGGTCGCTCTCCTCATAACGCATATGCTGCACCTTCGCCGTCTGCACGGCCTCCGTCAACATGGCTGTATTCACCCGCACACCGCCGGTCACACCGATTCTGGCTGTCTCAGACGGCCTCTTTGTCCTATTTGAACCCTGTGCAGTATCTGCAGCCTCCTCCTGTTCCTGCTCTCTGGATCTCAGGTTTTGCAGAAGGCTTTCCTGAAACCCCTCCGCGCTGCCTGCCTTTTTCTTTTTTTGATATGCCGGCGCCTCCTTCGCGCTCTGTACCTCCTGTACTCCCATGTTCTACGGCCTCCCTTCCGTCAGAATCTTCTTTACTTCCTCTCTGCCCCTGCGCAGCCTTGTCTTGATCGTCCCCTCCTTTTCATTGAGAATACCCGCAATCTCGTGAATCGAGTAATCCTCATAGTAGAAAAGGTAGATAGGATTCCTATAGTGCGTCGGCAGACACAGCACCGCCTCAAGCGTCTGATCGTCCTTGATCTGATAAGGCAGATAGATATTTTTCGCCGCACTCTCAAAGGACTCGTCCCAAGGCACTGTCCTTTGATACCAGCCGCTCTTCAAAATATCCAGACAAATATGAATGGTGGTTCGTATGAGCCAGGCCTTCTCATGCTCCTTGTTCTGAATCGGCTTTTCATCTTTCATGTAGCGCAGGAAAGCCTCCTGCACCGCATCCTCGGCATCTGCACGATTCTTCATGTTAGAGAAGGCGATCCGGTATAGCATGGCTCTGTACTCTTCCGCCAGATAGCTCCACTCCTGCTCCATTCCCTCGTGTTTCCTTCTGTCATTAAGTCGCTCTAATCTCTAAGCTCCTTTATCTTAACACATTTTATCTTGTCGTCCTATTAGTAATACGATTCAACCCCTGCGAAAAGTTTCATTAAAAAAAAAAAAAATAAAAGACTGCCGTCTCCTATATTTTTAATCTAAAAAGGAACCCCGCCTCGCGGAGTTCCTACTATATTTACATGCATCATTGATCCATATCGTGTTTTGTCTACATCAGCATCATGCCGAGTGCAAACAGATACAGGAAGATCAGACTCAGAATACCCGCAATGATCGACAGAACCAATCCTGTAATCGCCATCCCCTTGCCGCCGCTTCCTCTGACCAGGGATATGATCGCACAGATCAGACCAACCAGACAGAGAACCAGATCAAGGCCGGGAATCCAGAAAAAGATGAGTGCCAGAATACCACACACGAGCGCCGTCACCGACGTTCCTGTCGCTCCATCCGGTACTGTATCATAGACTACCGCCTTTACCGGCTGACCGAAATTCTGTTGGTTGTACTGCTGCTGCACGCCATAAGGCGTCTGGCTGTACTGTGGTACCGCCTGCTGATTGTAAGGAGCCTGCCCATACTGCGGTCCTGTCTGTTGATTATCGTATGGCTGCCCGCTGTACTGCTGGTTATCGTATGGCTGTCCGCCGTACTGCTGATTGTCATATGGCTGTCCGCCGTACTGCTGATTGTCATATGACTGCTGCGCGGGCGCTGCGCCCTGTCCGCTATATGTGCCGTCATTGTAACCGAAATTTTGATTCTCGTCCATGGTAAGCTCCTCTCCTTCCTCTTGCACCTACGCTAAGATAATCAAGAAACCCAGCACAAGCACGAGAACGAGCCACACAACCTGAATGATCAGAGCAATGCTGTTCTTCTTTGAGAGACTCAGCTTATAGGACAGCAGATCAACCAGAATGTTAAGGCAGAAACCGAGTACGCCGAACATAAAGATCGTCGCTACCGCATTGATACCCACCAACACATTTAACCAAACCGGGATATTCCGAATCGGCTCATAGGGAGTACCGTCCTCTAAATATGTGCCATTTACCGCCAGGCGAACCTTATTGCCTACAACTACCAGATTACACTCTGCGCCGGGAATGCTGATCTGATGATCAGCCATCCAGATCACCCAGTTTTTAGACTTCATTTTGTAGGCATCTCCGTCTACAATGCACTTTGCGCCGCCGAAGCCTTTCTGAAAGGTAATATGATGATTATTACCCATACTGTCTGTAACGCTCCATGTCTTTGTCATGTTCTTATCTCTCCTCCACTTGAAAACTATTGCTATAATGATAACGCTACCATTTTACAGTATTCTACAGGTTTTTTCAAGTGGAAGGGACGAAATTTCAAACAATTACAAACATTTTACATTTTTACCATAGATTTTCTTTCATCCGATATTCTTCATATCATCACGCATAATCCCGCTTCTCGATCACCTTCACACAGATCGCAACTGCAGCAGCCGTCAAAAGCAAGGCCACTGCTACGGCAATCACACCCGCCTGCAGAAGCCTTCCGCTCATAGCTTCCAGATTCATTCCCATGTCAGATGCCATCGCCTTTTCCAATGCTGCGCTGAGATAGCTTGAGCCAAAAAACAGTGCCATTCCCGGCGTAATTCTCACGATATTACTCAGATACTGCCAGTTATCCTTTCCTTCTCCAAACAGATAAAAAAGCAGGAATTCCAGCGTCACAGTGATAATCCCTACTGCACAACCGCACAGAAGGATCCCCAGCATCCAGAGCGGGGTCTTGACGCCAATCAACATGTTCACTCCTACAATCATGAAGCAAAACAGCCCCAGCACTCCCTCAAAGGACAGTCCGAATAAAAAACGTCCCACCACTCTTTCTGTTACCGTCGCCGGAAACAAAAGGAGAAATTCTCTATTCTTCCCGACACTGTATGCAAAGGGGGTCGTCGCAAAAATAGTGGACATAAACAACAGATACGAACATGCCACCAGCAAGGACATATCTTCCATACCCGCATTTTTGCCTATCACCAGTGCAAGGAGGCAAAAAAACGGTATAAAATACAATTGCTTCCTCGTCATAATATAATCTATCTTCATAAAATAGAATGCTCTCATTTTAGTTTCTCCTCTCCCGAATGCTCACTCCGTACACGCTTACTTTCCTGCTGACATGATATACTCGTCGCAGGATCAGCATCCTGCGACCAAAGAATTGCGTTGCAATTCTTTCTTAAATGTTTCACTATTTTGGCATCTGAGATGTGATATAGTGGATGACGATCTGGTCTATGGTCGGCTTTTCAAACAGGAACTCGCCCCCAAGAAGCTCCGCCTTATCACTGGGCAGGATCGCCTCAAAGCCGTAAGCCTTTTCGTCCAGCCCGATCAGTTCTTTCTTCAGTGCAGAGGGAATTTTTGCGGTCTCGCCTTTTACCAGAAGGAAATTGTCGATCAGCTCATCCTTTGCGTCATAGAGAACCGTCTTTCCCCCGTGAATAAAGTAAATATAATCCGCGATCTGCTCCAGATCGCTTAAAATATGGGTGGAAAAGATCACGCTCCGCTCTCCGTCCATCACATATTCCTGCAAAAGCTTCATGATCTCCGTCCGCATGACCGGATCCAGACCGTTGGTGGCCTCATCCAGTACCAGCAGTTTTGTATCTCTGGCAAACACCGACGCAAACATCAGCATGACCTTCATTCCTCTGGAAAAATCCTTGATCAGCTTATTTTCCGGCAGCTTCCAGTTCCGGATAAAGCTGTTGAACTGATCCGTGGAAAAAGTCGGATAAAAGTCTTTTAAGACAGCCCTGATATGCTTGATCTTAAAATGTGCCGGAAAATAGCAGTCATCTCCCACATAACCGATCTTCTCCTTGTAGCCTCTCGCATCCTTCTCACAGGAAAGACCGTCGATAGATACCTCTCCCTCATTTCCTTTCAGGATTCCCGTGATCAGATTTAACGTTGTCGTCTTTCCCGAACCGTTCGCCCCCACATAGCCCATGATATAGCCTTTCGGCAAAGTAAAGCTGATATCTTTTAAATCAAAGTTCTTATAATGTTTAGACAGATTTTTTACCTCAAGCAGTTCCATCCTTACCATTCCTTTCCGAAATTCGCAACGCGGAGCTCACTGAGATGATCGCGAAGCGATTTCCTTTATGTTTCCAATAAATTATCAAAAATATCCCGCAATTCCTCTACGGACATTCCCATCGTTTTAGCCGTCTCTATGGCCGTGGACAACCCCTCCTCAATCCGCAGAAGAGCCTGCTCCCGCAGAAGGGAATTGTCCGTGGGAAGCACCACGCTGCCCTTACCCTGCATGGTAGCAATAAAACCTTCCGCTTCCAGCTCGCTGTAGGCGCGGGTGGTAGTGATCACGCTGACCCCCACCTCCTTAGCCAGCTGTCTGATGGAAGGAAGGGTGCTCCCCTCCGTGATCTGTCCGTTTAATATCTGTTCCTTGAGCTGCTCTCTGATCTGCGCATAAATCGGCAGCTCCGATTGATTTGATATAATGATCTTCAATGGTTAACCTCCCTGCATCCGCTGTCGTCACAGTCGATGCTTTATCAGTATATACTGTATATATATCATTATACACAGTATATGCAGTTTGTCAATAGCATTTATAAAGCCTCTCCCGTTGTTCATGCAGGAGAGGCTTGCATTGCCAATCTTTTTAATTAAGTTTCAGAAGAAAGCACAAGTCCGGTTTCTTTCTGAAAAGAATCTGCCCAGTCTGTATCGCGGTAAAAAATGATACACTCCTGATAACCGTCGTCTGCAAAAAATAAACGCTTACCGCTGCCATTTTCGATAATGATCTTATTTAGGGCAAATGCGGCATTTGGATCAAACCAGTCATTTATGACCTTGGCTTCTAAACAAAATGTTTTTCCCTTCCATTCAAAGGTAACAGTCCTTGTTCCGATTCCGGCCTCCCAGTTTATATTGCCGGTATCTTCCTGTATATTTTTGAACTCAAGTTCCTCTTTATCAAGAGCGGAAATTCCTATAAGAAAGTTTGTATACATTCTCTCTACGTCAAATACTTCTACATCAAAGCTATACACACCATTGGTATATGGGGTCCATGTTCCCTCTTCATAATCGTATTTGCCATGTCCAAGCGCTGAAAGGAGCGTTGCAGTCTTATTCAATTCAATCTCCGGCGGCATTTCAGAAAAGGACTTTTCATACTCATTGATCAACTGCTCTGTTATTCCACCAATTTCAAATTTTTTTAATACTTCTGCAATTTCTGCGTATGTTTTTTTCACCATAACTAACCTTTCCTAAGTCGATTTATTCATTTTATAAATTTCTCTTGAAAGCATTAATATAGTCAAAAGAAAAATAGCGGGAATACTCATGTATAAGCATTCCCGACTCTTCTAACCAGCGTGCGCTAGAGGATTCGAACCCCCGACCTTTTGGTCCGTAGCCAAACGCTCTATCCAGCTGAGCTAAGCGCACATCTTTACAACAATGGATATTATATAGTTTTTTTTCAAAAATGTCAAGTGCCACCGTGGGGAAATGTACAAAGAAAGATTTACAAAGAAAGACGGCTCTTATCAAGCCGCCTTTCCTGTATTCTTTTCATACTGTCTATTTTATGCTTCTTAATACTTTCCGAAATCACCGTCCAGAGAGATCGTGGGTTCATCGTCATAGGACGCAGCGGAAACGCTGCTGTCTGCCGCATAGCTGCCTCTGGAGTCTGCAGCTAACTGATATCTCGCCATCAGGTTCTTCAAGGTGATCGCCTGGTTGGAAAGCTCCTCGCTGGCTGCCGCACACTGCTGGCTGGTAGCCGCATTGGTCTGTACCACGGTAGATACCTGAGAGATTGCCTGATCGATCTGGGAGATTGCCGTCGCCTGATCGTTGGAGGAAGCGGTAATGTTACTGATCAGAGCTACGATCTCATCGATGGAGGTTCCGATCTCATCAAGAGACTTCGCGGTATCCTGTGCGATCCTCGTACCATTGCCCACCTTATGAATTGTATCTTCGATCATCTCCGCCGTCTCACTTGCCGCTGCTGCACTCTTTGCCGCCAGACTTCTGACTTCCTCTGCCACTACCGCAAAGCCTTTACCATGTACACCTGCTCTCGCAGCCTCTACCGCTGCATTCAGCGCCAGGATATTGGTCTGGAATGCAATATCGTCAATGGTCTTAATGATCTTGGAAATCGTCTCGGAGGATGCGTTGATCTCATCCATCGCCTGGATCATGGATCTCATCTGATCATTACCGGATGTTGCCATCTCTTTGATGTTGCCTACTAATACGTTAGCCTCGCCTGCCTGCGTCGCATTTTCCTTCGTACGCTGTGTCACCTCATCCATAGAGGCAGTTACCTGCTGGATAGCGCTCGCCTGCTCGGTGGAACCCTGCGCAAGAGCCTGGCTGGCATTTGCCACCTGCTCGGAACCGACTGTGATCTGTGCGCTTGCTTCCTTGACGTTGCTGAGTGTCATGTTGTTCTCCACCACCAGCTTGCGGATCGCTCTGCCAAGCATATCCTTGTCGCTGCGGGGATTTACTTCCATGGTCAGATCACCCTTGGAAATAGAATCCGCAAGTCCTGACTGTGTTCTCGTCGCCTCAACCATCTGTGCAAAGTCATCCATCAGATCGCCCAGATCGTCATTGTAAATCTTGGTGCAGTCTACATCTACATCACCAAGCGCCATCTTCTTCGCCGCCTCAGACAGCTTCGCCATCGGAAGCGTGATAGCCTTGATCAGCAGAGCGCAGTATGCAAGTGTGATGATAATAGCCACGACCACCACTACGACCTGTACCGCCATCAATCCGGATAACTGCTGGGACAGCTTAACATCCTGTGCATCGGATTGGGAATCGAGAAGCTCGATCAGCTTCGTCATATCTTCCTCCACCTGATTGGCGATATATTTCCCATTTTCCAAAAGATCTGTAATTGCAGCATCCTGCTGTCCTGACTTTGCCATATCAATATATGTTTCTGTGGATTCAAGCCAGCTGGTGATATCGTCCTCGATCGGCTGATATGCCGTAGCAACATTATCCGGGAGCTTCGGCAGTACCTCTTCAAAGAGATCCAGATATTTGCGGGCATTCGCTCTATACTCATCTATTTTCGCCTGCTGCTCCTGCAACGCTGTAGGATCATTGTAGTATACAAATAAGATATTTCGCACTCTGGTCTGAATGTTAGCAAAATCGGCAAATGCTTCCATCATATAAAACTGACCCATTCCATAATTGTCATACTGACCCTTACGCGCCCTGTTCACCATATTGGAGGACCAGAGCCCCACAGCCGAAATAATAATGATCAGAATCAACATCAAAACACTGAACAACGTAATTTTCGTCTTGACTTTCATGTCGTTAATAAAAGATTTCTTCATGGTAGTTTCTCCTTTTTATGATTGTTCTTCCTTGCGGCTATCTTCCACCACTGCTACTATTTCATCCTGCTTGATCAGCTTCTCGGGATCGAGAAGGAGCGTCACCGTATCTCCCGTTCTGGCAAGCCCGTACACATATTTGTTATGCTCATGCTCTTTCCTTCCGAGGGATGGCGGCGGAGAAATGCTGTCTTCTGCAATCGTATCCACATCCGCTAATTTCTCCACAATCAGACCTATCATTGTCGATTTTACATCAATGACGATAATACACGTCCTGTCAGTGTATTCGCAGGGTTCCATTTTAAATCTGGCGCGGACATCGATCACCGGAAGAATCTTGCCTCGGAGATTGATCAGTCCCTTAATGTAATCGTCTACCTCGGGAATGGCCGCAATCGGCTGCATCGCAATGATCTCGTTCACATAGCTGATGTTGATACCGAAGAACTCTTTGCCGATCTGGAATGTCATGAACATTCCTTTTTGGGAAGTATCATCTTCCAACAGCTCTTCTGTGTCGTCAGTATCTTCATTTTTCAATAACTCTTCCGCCATGTACTATCTCCTTTCTCCGTCGTGCATCAGCAGTCCGGCAATATCCAGGATCAGTGCAATACTTCCGTCTCCCAGCTGCGTACAGCCCGAAAGGCCTTTGACCTTCCTTACATAAGATGGAATCGGCTTGACCACGATCTCCTGCTCCTGCAGCAGCTTGTCGATCAAAACGCATACCTGACTTCCCTCATGCTCCAGCACAACGATGATTCCTTCTTCAATCTTATCGATTGAATCGGGCAGATCATACTTTTCATTCAGGCGGATAAACGGAAAACATTCGCCTCTCAATACAATGTATTCCTCGCCGCTCGGTTCATGAATGAGAGAATCATCACCCAATCTCACAAACTCCTTGATAGACGCCGTCTCAATCACAAACGGGGAATTACCTACCTGCACCACAATACCGTTGATGATAGCCAGTGTAAGCGGTATCACCAAAGTCATCTCGGATCCTTCATACTCTACACTGGTGATATCGAGTCTTCCGCTTATGGTCTGAATATTCTTCACGACCACGTCCATGCCGACACCTCTGCCGGAATACTCCGTGACCTGTTCCTTGGTGGAAAAGCCCGGGAGTGTGATAAAGCGGAAAATTTCCTTATCCGTGAACTCGCTCATCGGTTTGTCGATCAGGCCCTTATCCAGAGCCTTCTGATATAATTTTTCTTTATTTAAGCCTTTACCGTCGTCTTTGACGCTGATATAAACCTTGCCGCCCTCGTTCTTTGCCTCCAGCGTGATCTTGCCCTTCGCCGGTTTGCCGACTGCGGTACGGTCAGCCGCATCTTCCTCGATACCATGATCCACCGAGTTTCTCACAAGGTGCATCAACGGATCGGTGATGTGCTCGATGATATTCTTATCCACTTCCGTATTCTCACCGATCACCTCCAGCTCGATATCCTTGCCGAGCTTTCTGGACACATCGAAGACGATCCTTCGCATCTTCTGGAATACGTTGGTCAGCGGCATCATGCGCATTGACATGATAACTTCCTGCAGCTCTGTGGTGATCTTGGAGAGCTGTCCGGAAGCTTTCTGGAAATTGGAGAGCTCCAGTCCCGGCACCTTCAGGTCGGGATTTTGCAGTACCACCGCCTCCGCGATGACCAGCTCACCGATCAGATCCATCAGCGAATCCATCTTCTCCACATTCACACTGATGATGCTCTGCTGCTTCGGCTGGTTCTTTGCAAGTGTTTTACCTTTGCCGGCTTCCTTGGTCTTGACCACATAGTCGCCCGGTTTCGGCCCTTCCTTCTTTGCTTCCTTGTCATCCGATTTAGCCGCATCGGCCGGCTGTTCAGCAGGTGCAACATTCTCTCTGCCGAACTCACCGAGTGCGTTTCCGTACTCTTGCTTCGTGAGCTCGTCGAAGTTGATCTCCTCCGCCTCAGAGCTGTCGATCAGAGCAATGACCTCCTCTTTGGAGCTCTTCGTCTGCAGCAGCATATGAAAGCCTTCCGCTATGATCACATCGGAGCTGGCCTCGTTGGAAAGGATATCGTCCGGCGTATAGAGCAGATCCTCCGCCACCTCCTTCAAGGCGTAAGTGGCCGAATAGGCTCTCAGATTGCTCATCTGTGTATCGCTTCGATAATGGATCGAAATCCGATAAAAATGACTGTCATCCCCCGCCACAGGCGTAATGTAGAACTGCGTGGGCTCCACATGCCTGTTGGCCTGCGGCATCTCGATGCCCTGTTTCTTGATCTCGCCTTTCAGGCGGCCGAGAAATTCATCCAGATCCGCTACAAGCTGCTTTTCATCACCATCGGGGTTATCTCCGCTCTTAAGTTTGTCAAGCTCTCCCGTCACGAAATCCGATACTGCAAGTACTTTCTCCACCAGTTCCATGTGGGGTACGTCATCCGGATGGGATTCTCTCAGGTAATAAAATACATCTTCCAGTTTATGGGTCACTTTCGTGATGTTTTCATACATCAAAACGCCTGAGGAACCTTTGATGGTGTGCATGACACGGAAGATCTCATTGATGTCGGAATCATCAAAGCAGTCTGCATCCTGTTTTTCTAATATGATGCCTTCCAGTTTTTCCAAAAGCTGGCCGCTCTCGTACAAAAACATGTCTAGCATACTGTCTGTATTGAATTCTTCTGCCATACTTCCTCCTAATCTTAAGGATCTCCTAAATCAGCCCCAGCTTATTTAAAACCTTCTCAAACTTTTCCACATCTATCGGTTTCCCGGCATAGGCTTCGCATCCAAGTTCAAACGCCATCTTTACATTGCGCTCATCATTCAGCGCCGTGGTCATGATCACCTTAACGCGTTTGCTCTTGGGGATACCCTTCTGCGCCTCAATGTCGCGGATCGCTTTCAATACCTGATAGCCGTCCATAACCGGCATCATCACGTCGAGGCAGGCCAGATCGTAGGGCTCTCCGTCCTCCAACGCCATCATAAAGGCATCTACTGCTTCTTCGCCATCCACCATCACATCACAATCCCCGTAGCGTGAAAGTTGTTTGTCCATAAACTTGCGGCTGGCAAAATCGTCCTCAGCCAATAAAATCTTCATCTGCGCCTATCTCCTTTCTTTTCATATTTTCTTCTGCAATCTTTTTGCTTTCTCTATTTGCTCAACAGGTTATAAACCTTCCCTGCGATTGCCGTGATCGGTGCCTGCTGCTGTACCGCACCGATGTCGAAAGCGACCTTCGGCATACCGTAGACAACGCAGGTGGCCTCGTCCTGTCCCACCGTCAGCGCTCCTGCATTGCGCATCTCCAAAAGACCTTTCGCACCGTCGCCTCCCATGCCTGTCAGGATGACGCCGACTGCCTTGTTACCGGCTGCCTTCGCCACGGAGGAAAACAACACATCAACTGAGGGGCAATGCCCGCTCACCTTCTCGGTACCTCTGCACTCCACCTGATAGACGCCGTTTACCTTGACAAGCTTCATCTGCCTGTCTCCCGGCGCGATCAGCACCTGTCCCTGCAGGACACGGTCACCGCTCTGGGCTTCCTTGACCGCTACCTCGCATTGATTGTTTAAGCGTTCTGCATACATCTTTGTGAAACCGGGCGGCATATGCTGTACGATAACAACGCCCGGTATATCTCTCTTGAAGCGTTTGACCACCTCGAAAATGGCCTCGGTGCCTCCCGTGGACGCACCGATCGCGACGATTCGATCCTTGCCGCCCGCCGCGCTGATATGCCCCATGATAGAAGTGTTATCCACCCGTTTCAGCTTCCCGACTTTCGCGGTAGAAGCAATCTTTATCTTCGTTGCCAGCTCCTGTGAGAGGAAATCGTTCAACTGGGCCTGATTTAAATTGGTTGGCTTATTGATAAAATCTACCGCGCCCGCCTCCAGCGCATCGAACACCTTGCCGTTTAAGGAACTGATCATAACGACGGGGAGGGGATACTGCGGCATCAGCCTCCGCAGAAACTCGATGCCGTTCATCTTCGGCATCTCCACATCCAGCGTCATAACATCCGGTTTAAATTTTAAAATAGCATCTCTCGCCTCGTAGACGTCCTCCACATCCGCCACTACTTCGATATTGGGATCTGCATTCAGAGCCTTTACCAAAAGCTTACGGAACATCAGCGAATCGTCCACGACCAATACTCTAATCGGCATCATATTCCGAATTCCTACTTTCTATAAATTGATGGTTGAACGTAATTGAACTTTACCTTCTGGCGGTCCAGTCTCTCCGTTAGCCCGATGAAGAGATAGCCGCCCGGCTCCATATGATCGTATATCCGCTCAACGAGCGGGTACTTGATATCATCCTGAAAGTAGATCATCACGTTCCGCAAAAATACGATATGAAACTTCTTTTTGAACTGGATTGGATCCATCAGGTTAAACTGCCTGAAGATCACCTCTTTTTTTAACTCGTCCTTTACCTGAAATTCTTCCTCACTGAGTTGGTTAAAGTAACGTTTCTTCCAGGATGGTGGAAGCGGGTCGATGTGCTCCCGCAGATATACGCCCTTCGAAGCGTGATTTAAAACCCGCATGGAAATGTCCGTCGCCAAAAGCCTCGTATCCCAGGCCGGCCGTTCCATTGCAAAAAAGTCTTTGATGATCATCGCCATCGTGTACGGCTCCTCCCCTGTGGAAGACGCGCCGCACCAGACTCGCAGGTCTCTCGTATTCATAGCCTTGGACTTAGCCCAAGGGAGAGCTACATTTTTCAGAAAATCGAAATGCTCGCTCTCACGCATAAAGTATGTATGGTTCGTAGTCAGAATGTTGATCAGATCCGTGCCTTCACTGCCCCGCGGATTTTTCTCCACCTTCTCCATGAACTCATTATAATTTGCGTAACCGTTGCGGGCCAGATAATTCTCCAGTCTTCCGCCCACCAGAACCTTTTTCTGACTCAGATCGATGCCGTAGTGCTTGTGGACATATCCGGCGATCCGCTGAAACTCACTGTCGGTAATCACTTCTTTCGCCTCCCTAAATTACCATCTTTAATTAAATCATAAATCCAGCAAAAAGTCAATTTGTTCTCATCCGGCCATAAAGCTTGTCAAAGACCTGTATAACGTCGGGATCGTAGAGTACACCGCTGTTTTTGTCAATTATTTCCACGGCTTCCTCTATGGAGCGAGGAGCTCTCCCCTCCCCGGGTGTGATCAGCTCGTCGAAATCGTTCGCCACTGCCACGATCCGGGCCTCAAGCGGAATCTGCGTACCGGAAAGTTCAGGATATCCCGTACCATTCCAATGGGCGTGACAACAGGACACGATCTGCTTTGCCATCCCAAGCGCGCCGCCCTCCTCCTGCTCTGCACCAAACTCCTCGATCACTCCTGCGCCCTCCTCGACGCATCTTCTGATATACTCTCTATCCGGTCTCTCTGAAGAAAACGCCTCGTCCAGAACAAAGCTGCCCACATCGTGCAGTCTGGCGGAAACGCCGATCGCATCCACGAACTCGTCCGTGATCTCGTCCTCATAGACCGGGGAAAACTGCATTCCCTGCGCCAGAAGTTTGCTGTTGTAGCCCACGTTTGATCTGTGCGTTCCCTTGCCGGGATCTTTCTTTTCTACCAGCCTGGCCAAAGCGCGCAGCACATTGACATGAATCTTCTCATTCAGATTCTTCTGATCCTCCACCATTTTGTGCATCATTCTGTTATAGTCTGTCATCTCCTGCCGCAGACGATAGATGCTCAAATGGTTGTTCACCCGCATGAGAACCTCCACGTTGTCAAAAGGCTTGGGAATAAAATCCACCGCCCCCGCCATAAAGGCCTCTTCCTTCTCCTTGCTGGTATTTAACACCGTGATAAAAATAAAGGGAATGTCTCTGGTGGACTGGTCGCTCTTCAGCATCCTGCAAAATTCCAGCCCGTCGATCTCCGGCATGGAAAGATCAGAGAGGATCAGATCAGGCATAGTCACTTTGATCTGCTCAAGCGCCTCCTGAACACTCAGGGCAGTCAAGGTCTCATATCCCTCGTGTGTGAGAATATTTTCCAGAATGGTTACATTCACACTGATATCATCCACAATCAGAATGGTGGGTGGTTTCTTATTGGTATGTTCTATTCCCATCACTGCCCTCCTTTTCCTATCGTTTTTCTGTCTTTTCTTATCTCCGTCTATATCAGTCTATTCTGCACTCCAGATATCGCCGACCCGCTCAGTGATCGCATCCTTCAGCTTTCCGTACATTTCCACACTCTTGTCATAGTTGGACTTGCGAATCGCCATCTCCATACGCAGCACCTGACGCTTTAATTCCTCGTCTCCCGCCGACTCCATGAGCGCCTTCAGGGTAGACGCTAAAAGCTCCGCCTTATCCCATGCGCCCATCTCGATGGAGAGCACAAGCTTATCCATGCGCTTCTTGAGTTCCTTCCTGTTTTCCTCCTCGCCAAACTGCATGAGACGGTCTACACTCCCGTTCTCGCCGTCTTTCACATACTCGGCCCAGTTCACATAGACCTGACTCTGCGCTTCATCGAGGACCTGCTCGCTCTTTAGCTTTACCGAGAAGGAGAAGGCGCTGCCCTTGCCTTTCTCGCTCTCCACATGTATGTCGCCGTGCATCAGTTCCACCAGCTGCTTCGTGATCGCAAGCCCCAGTCCGGTTCCGCCGAAACGTCTGGTAATGGAGGCGTCCACCTGACTGAAACTCTGGAAAAGTCTGTCCTGCTCCTTCTGGGAAATGCCGATGCCGCTGTCCCGCACCATAAAGAACAGTTCCACCTCGTCGTTGACCCGTCTGGTCATTCCGACTACCACATTAACATAGCCCACCGTAGTGAACTTGATAGCGTTTGATAAAAGATTATTCAGGATCTGCGTAAGCCGCAGTTCGTCACCGATCAGCTTTCTGGGAATCTTGTCATCGATATCCACACTCATATGCAGCTCTTTTTTATTGACCACCGCACTGTGGGTAGCAATCACCTTATCCATCATCTCCTGAAAATCAAAAGGCCTCTCGTCGATGACAAACTTGCCGGACTCCAGCTTTGCAAAATCAAGTACATCGTTGATGATGGTGGACATATTGTCACAACAGCTCAGAATAATATTCAGCGTCTTTTTGTGAAGAGGATTCTGAATCTCCTCCAAAAGCTCCAGTACATGGCCTTTAATACCGTTTACCGGAGTACGCAGCTCATGCGTCACATTGGCTGTGAACTCATTTCTGGCACGGTTGTTGTCATCCTCCCGCTCCTTGAGCTCGCGAATCCGCATATTCATATTCTTCTGCGCGGAAATATCCTCCGCCAGAAGGAGATAGGCGTCTGTCCTGTCTTCCGGAAAAATGCGGACATTGACCGAAAAACAGGAATTGTTGCTCCGATACATGGTCATTTCCTTGACGCCCTTCATACTCTTTTTTACAAATGTGATGAAACCATCAGGAGAATTCGGAAAGTCCTGCCTGAAAATCTGGGACATACTGCACTTTTCCAGTTTATCCCCGTCGTATTCCAGCTTTGTCGCCGCCGCCTGATTCCCATAAAGAATACTGCCCTCCTCATTAAAAAGGAGAACAAGCTCCATGGTTTCGTCCGCAATGCGGGAATTTAACCATTCAAATTCCATTTTGGATTCCTCAAAAAAAGTTTATCTGAAAAACTTCTCCGTCAGCCGGGTATGTTCTCATTGATGATGGCAATGAATTTTTCGTACACCACCTTGATCTCCTGCCAAAGCTCGTTCGCGCGGGCTGCATCCACTTCCTCGGCAGCCTTGTTGCGCAGCTCCTCCACCAGATCCGACACTTTGTTAAAGATCGGAGTAAGACCCAGATTACCCACCACACCCTTTAAGGCATGTGCACACTTGTAAGCCTCCTCAAAAGCACCCGCCTCAATGTTCGTGCCCAGGTTTGCGTAGTTCGGGTCAGCGGGAAATTTCCCTAAAAACTTTTGATAGATCGCGTCGTTTCCCATGAAGCGCTTTAAGGTCGTCTCCACATCCGCGCCGCCCTCTTCCAACTGCTGTCTAAACTTGTCATCCATACTTTTTTCTCCTCTCCTTACCCTGCCGCAATTTCCCAATAAAATGCAAAGAAGACTGCAAAACACACAATTTGTTTTACAGTCTTCGACGCTTCACTTATAATGTAAAATTAAACATATTGATCACTTCCACAATATTGAAGAAATCCTCTTTAGCAAGCTTAAAGCACTCTATGACGTCGTCTGAAAACTGTCCGCATTCCCCATTCAAGATCATTTCATATGCCTCAGAATTGCTATATGCACTTTTATAAACTCTCTCGCTGACAAGCGCCTCGTACACGTCAGCAATGGAAACGATCTGGGCGCTGATCGGAATATCGTCACCTGCCAGATGATCCGGATAGCCTTTACCGTCAGCCCTCTCATGGTGATGGCGGCAGATCTCATAGCAGTACTGATAGAAGTCGTCCGGATACGGCGGCTTGAAAGACTCCAAGATCTCGCAGCCGATCGTGGTGTGCGTTTTCATCACCTCAAACTCCTCAGCCGTCAGCTTACCGGGTTTTAAGAGGATGGAATCCGGAATACCGATCTTGCCCACATCATGGAGCGCGGAAGCTCTGGCGATCTGATCGATCTGCACCGGCGTCAATCCGTATTTCGGGAAATATTTCGCAAGGTACTTCAACAGAATCCTGGTCAGATACTTGATACGCTTTACATGGTCGCCCGTCTCAACGCTCCGAAACTCCACGACGGAACCGAGCGCGTCGATCATAAACTCATTGTTCACGCGGATGGCCTTTTCCTGCTCGCGGATGGTCTCCTCGCGCTCTTTTAAGCGAATCTCCAGGTTCTTCTTATTCTGATATAACTCAATGATATTTTTCGCACGTCTCTTTACGATAGCCGACTCGAAGGGCTTGTGCATCACGTCCGCGATACCGTACTCATAGGCCTTCTCCTCGCTCTCCTGCGGTGTCATGCTTGTGATCAGGATAACGGGAATCTTTTCCAGAAGTTCCTTATCCTTCATATAGTCAAGCACACCAAAACCGTCCATGACCGGCATGATAACGTCTAACAGGATCAGTGCAATATCGTCGCCCTTCTCAATCACGTCGATCGCTTCCATCCCGTTCTGAGCCTCCACAACGTCATAATCGGAGTCGAACATCAAACTGAGTATGGTTCTGTTGACTTCTTCGTCATCCACGATCAAAAGCTTTTGTCTGGTCGTATTCTCACTCATCTCACCGATCGAATCCACCCTGCACAGGCGAATTCTTCCCTCCCTTTCCTGATTTTATGTATCCTGATCCAAGACAACACAAGTACATTATAATTTCCGCTTAATTATACACTTACCGGCCATAGATGTCAATGTGGATTTTCCTTCCTTTTCCTTCTTCCCACCACCAAAAGACGCTGATCCTCGCTACCGTAATCACAGGTGCAGAGCGTCACCAGCTCATCCCCGGCCTGCGCCTCCACGCCGGTATCATAGATTGCGTTATTCAGAAGGATCCTGCAATATTCTTCAAAAGTCTCCTCATCGCTGATTTTTTTATAGTCATAGTACTGAAACGAATCTCCGTTCCCCTCAAAAATATCGTTTCTGAGAACTGCCATGATCTCGTATTCCCGTTCCTCATTCGACAGATAAAGGAAGAAGGAGGGATGCTCCCTGTAGAACTCCTCTCCGCGGTATTCTTTCAAAATACCAAACATACTGCCATCCCGCATATGATGGCCATAGAGTACAAGATTTGGCTCTCCCGCCGAGAGATCAGCCCCGCAATCCGCAAAAATCGTCCCGTGTCTGTCCTGCTTTCCATAAAAATCATGTGATAAGTACCATGTGTTATCTTTTCCCTGTACGACAGGCAGTGAGAGCACCGTACCCGGTATGCTGATCCAGCCCTTCAAATCCCCGTTGATCTGTAAAAGCGCTTCAAATCCCGTCATTTCTTCGGAAATATTCTCTTCCGTCTCGCCTTTTTCCGCTCCGTTCTCTTCCTGCACAGCGTTTTTCCTGTCCCCTGCCTCATCGCCGGGCTTTTTTATACTATCTTTGTCGTCGGCATCTTCGCCGGCCGGCTGCCATGCAATCTGTTGCAGCTCACGGTTTTTTCGCGCTGTCACGCTGCTCTCCCAACGATAGCAGAGCAGGTATGCGCCACAGACAAGCAAAATGATCGTCAGCACGCGCTGCCAAACTGCCACGCGGCGGCGCGCCACCTGCCTCTGCGCCGAAAACAGGACTTTTTTCTTACCTTTCAAACAATGCCACCACCCGTCTCCTGCCGTCGCTCACCGTCTTCAAAAGATGGAAGACCGTGACCACCACAGCGGTCGCTGCGAGCGCCAGATAGACTTTTACCATATTCTTATTCTTTGCCCAGGAGATGATCGCCCTGAGCATCTCATTCTTTTTCTCTTCCGATATGCCGGTCTCCAGTTCATACAGCCACAGACGCAGCTTCATCACAAACGCCGTGCAGGCTCCCACCGATATCGGAAGCGCCGGTATCGGCATATCTCCTGTCTTGGGCTCACCCGGCTTTCTCTCCGTCTCCTGTATCGATTCAGGAGAATCATTGTCCGGCTGCTCGGCCGCCGTGATCGCAACTGTCTCCTCACCATACTCCGAAGGCGGCCCCTGTGAAATGTTCTCCGGCGGCTTTGCAGGCGTCGGATCAGGTGCAGGGTCAGGCGTTGGATCCGGTGTCGGGTCAGGTGCCGGGTCAGGCGTTGGATCCGGTGTCGGGTCAGGTGTCGGATCGGGTGCCGGGTCAGGTGTTGGGTCCGGTGTTGGGTCCGGATCTGGTCCCTCCGGTCCCGGAGGATCAGGAATCGGAGTATCGGGATCGACCGGCGGAGGATCGGGCTCAACCGGTGTTGGATCCGGATCGACCGGAGGATCGGGTTCGACCGGATCACTCCAGATCATATCAAAGTAGGCGTACCCGCAGATCGAGCCGTTATTGATCGTCTGCCTCACGACATAAGTACCGGCCGGCCACTTCTGCGCATCTTTCTCCACTGTGAAGGGCAGCGGTGTGATCCGATATCCATCATCCGTCCCTCCTATACTGTTCAGTTCCGCGCCGCCTCCTTCGGGCGATGCCCCCGTAAAGAGATTCACATAGGCAGAAGCGCCCGGCTTTAACACTTCATAGGTGACAGGAGAAACCGTTTCTCTGTCGCCATGATAGTAAGTGATATTGTCCATGATCTGCACCGCGTAGCCACCGTCGCCAAAAGCGTCGCCGTAAAGCGTTCTGACCTGGCTTCCGTCCGTCACGGATTTTAACCAGATATTTCCTGCCGAGAAATGCACATCCGGCGCCTTGAGCCCGCCCTCCTCAACAGCCTCACCCACCTTATCCTTTATCTCGGTGGTCGTCTTTTCTCTCAACTGTTCGTCGATCTTCTCCACCAAAGCCTCCACAGACAGCAGCTCTTCGCCGTGGGAGAACTCTACGAGATTGGAGTCCTTCGCATTCGCCTCGCCCAGATAGTCATCAAAGGGCGTGTCTCTGTCCGTGACCAGAGCAACTCCTTCCTCCTGCAGCAGTTTCAGATACTCCCGGTACTGCCCCATATTCACGTCAGCATTATACTGTGCGTCCGATTTTCCAAGGAGATTGATAAAGTATTTCTGTGTATCCCGCTGGGTAAAATCCGCCCGTTCAAACGCTTTAAAGATATCGCTCTGTTCCTCGGCCGCGTCTGTGAAGTACATGCTCAGATTGGAATAAGTAAAACTGCTGGCACGGAAACAATCGTGTGAATAATAGGATACCAGCGGCCCGAACGCGCTGCCGCCCGTGGGGCTTATTTCGCAGGAGAGTATCAGTTCTCCCCCGCTCGCATCTTTAATACCTTCCGTCTTCGGTGTCTGTCTGACTTCAATCTTAGTCGGTGTCGTCTTGATCTGAATACTCATCTGGTCGGTCCATTCGATATTCGAAAAATTAACCGACTTAACAGGAGATTTACCATTAAAATATGTATAGCTCGTATTATTATGTATGTCTGCTACCGGCACATCGTCCAAGCGATAGACAGATACTGCCAATGGCTTTGTCGTTCCACCATCCTGATATACAAAAAGGACAACATAACCGGTCAGTTTATCCTCCACAACCTTCGTGTTGAATAGAAAGCCTGCGCCTGCCAGCGTATGGGGATTGACCATGGAAGAATCCACGTCAAAATCTACCACTTTCTCCCCGTCGGACTGCGGGTCGTAAAACAGGAAATCAACACATGACTGCCTACCATATCCGGCAAAGGTCATCGACGCCTTCCCTCCGTCCTGCCGACTCCAGATATGCTCTTTAAAGTGCGCCAGGCAATACCCCATCGATGGATGCTTATAGGCTTCTTTCTTTTCCAGCCATTCCTTGATCGTCGTCACCGGCTCCGTATTTGGGGGCGTATAGCTATTATTCTCCGTGTATGGATAAAACTTCCTTTTCTCCTGATCTCCATACTCATCGGACCACTGTTGTGGAGGATTTTTCGTATTTCCCGCTCCCCAGATCGCCGTATCGTAGTGATCATACACATACCAGTCCCGCAGATCCGTCGTATTGATATCAACACGCCTGTCCGTCAGAACCGTGTAGCCTTTCTCCTGCAGGGCATTCTTGATCGCCGCCACCTGTTCGTCAGTATAGCCGCTGTCCCTAGAGACCTGAAGAAAAATCTCCTTCCCGTTTGCATTGGCTGCATTCGCCATCAGAGCCATCTCACCCATAGGGATCAGGATCGCGCCTTCACAGATATAAAAACCCTCTCTGGTCATGTCGATCGAAGGGTCATAATAGATCGTGCTACCCGAAGCGGCATAGAGATCCGCACCGTACCCATGTTCGGCGGGAACCGCATTTTCCCGGATCACATCCGCATACAGATAGAGTATCGCACCATTCGCAAGATAGACGCCGCCGCCAAGCTCATCCGCAAAGTTTCCCGTGACAAGCGCACTCTCTGTCAACGTCAGCCTGCCGTATGCCTGTATACCGCCGCCATAATCAAGAATCGTCTCTGCACCTTCCGCTCCTTCTCCGGGATAAGTGCCATAATTATAGTTATCACGAACGACCGCATTCTCCTCCAGGATCAGCTCGCCCCGATCCAGAACCGCAGGAGCAGCTGCACAGTCTGTCTCCGTCTTTCCATCTACGACAACATTTCTGAGCGTCAGGGTGCCGAAAGTTTCCTCCGTGTAATCTTCGCCCTCCATAGCGATCATCGTGCCGATAAAAAGAGTGCCGTCTTCACCCACGCCGCGAAGCAGGGAGTGTCCCTCTCCGTCCAGCTCGATCTCTGCCGTCGCCGGAAGATGCAACGTGGTCGTCAAGGCGATATCCTCCTTCAGGACGACCTTATCTGCGCCCGCAGCAAAAGCAGCCGCAAGCTCCTCCTGAGTGGAAACCTCCGTCTTGATCTCCTCTTTTGCAAAACGTACCGTGATCGTCGGAATCACAGCTTCTTCCGCAGTTATATCATAGAACCAGAGCGCACTGTCCCATTTGGGTGTAAAAATATATTCGAATTTCTTCGCCTCTAAATCTTCACTCTCATACTCGGCACACTCCCATGTGACAGGAAGCTCCACCTCGACATACTGCGTTGCAGGCTCCTCTGCAGGAAGCTGCCCGCCGCCATCATCCGGCTGCTTCTCAGCTTCTTCCGGCTTCTTATCCTCGTCCTCCGGAGTTTTCTCCGTATCGTCGCCGCCCGGCTGGTTTTCGCCCGCGTTTTCCTCTGTGCTTTCATCGGAATTCCCACTTACGGTCTCAACAAAAAAATGCCACCAGCCATGCCGGGCAGTCGATTCCGTCACCGGCGCGTCGTCCGATACTGCCTGCCCGTCTTCTGCACTGCTGCCGCCCTCGCCGGGCTCGTCGCTGACACCGGGATTCTCCTCTTCTCCGGGTTTCTCGCCCTCGTCAGGATTTTTCTCTCCTTCATCAGGATTTTTTTCTCCCTCGTCAGGATTCTTCTCTCCCTCGTCAGGATTCTTCTCTCCCTCGTCAGGATTCTTCTCTCCCTCATCAGGATTCTTTTCACCTTCATCGGGATTCTTTTCGCCCTCGTCAGGATTCTTCCCTCCCTCATCAGGATTTTTCTCTCCCTCATCGGGTTCCTCCCCCTCATCAGGGGTTTCCGTCACATAGGCGCTGGCGTAAGCCCTTAATGTCCCAGGCATCCGCGCTGTTACCTCCGCCAGAGTTTCCCGTTCCTCCAGCAAAATCTGCGCCTGGTCATCCGACAGAGGTGCAAAGGCGGTTATGATGACAGCCCCCTCCTGCGTCCTGACATAGGCGGGCTCTTCCTTTGCTTCCGCTCCCGCTGCGCCTTCTCCTTCCTCCGGTGCCACCATATCTCCCGGCTGCGCTTCCGCCGCGGGCCAATCCTCAGCGCCCGGTTCCTCCGCCTGCGTCTGGATGGAACTCACCGACGCAAATGCCAGCACGAAGGATAAAAGAACCGCCGTGCAGGTTTTTCTGTTTATGTAAAAACGTTTCTTCTTTCTCTTCACTATTTTTCTCCTATCTCCCTCGCCTTACCGCACATCTTTTCCCATAATAAACCTATTATATTCAGTTTATCATCATCGCATAAAAATGCAAGTCTCACCTTCCCGTCATGTTCCACAAAAATTCCTTTTTTCAGATGGCAGTCGAAAGAAACGAGAAAAAGAAAAAGCGTACCACAGTTAACAGCGGTACGCTCTCATATTTGTTTTATCGTTTACTTATAAACTTTTTAACGTCGGGAAAAGCAACACATCGCGAATTGCAGGGGAATCCGTCAGTAGCATCACCAGTCTGTCGATTCCATAGCCGATACCGCCGGTGGGAGGCATACCGATCTCCAGTGCGTTCATAAAGTCCTCATCTGTGGTGTTAGCCTCCTCGTCGCCCGCCGCAAGAGCCGCTTCCTGTGCCTTAAAGCGCTCTCTCTGGTCGATAGGATCATTCAACTCCGAATAAGCATTGCACATCTCTCTAGCCGTGATAAACAGCTCAAACCGCTCTACATATTCCGGCTTGTCCGGCTTTCTCTTAGTGAGCGGTGATATTTCCACGGGATGATCCAGCACAAAGGTAGGCTGTATCAGATGCTCCTCCACAAATTCCTCGAAGAAGAGATTGATGATATCTCCTTTTGTATGGCGCTCCTCGTAATGTACGCCCTTCTCATCCGCCAGCTTCTTCGCGGCTGCGGTGTCCGGCACCTCGTCAAAGTCAACGCCCGCATATTTTTTCACGGCTTCCACCATGGTAATCCTCTCGAAAGGTTTTCCCAGATCGATCTGCGCTCCCTGATAGGGGATCAGTGTCGTGCCGCATACTTCCTTCGCCACATGACGAAACATATTCTCGGTCAGATCCATCATGCCGTTGTAGTCAGTGTAGGCCTGATAGAGCTCCATCAGTGTAAACTCCGGGTTGTGCCTCGCATCCAGCCCTTCGTTGCGAAAGACTCTTCCAATCTCATAGACGCGCTCCATGCCGCCCACGATCAGCCTCTTCAAATATAATTCCAGAGAGATGCGCAGCTTCACATCCTCATCCAACGCATTATAGTGCGTCTCAAACGGTCTCGCCGCCGCACCGCCCGCATTGGAGACAAGCATGGGGGTCTCCACCTCCAGAAAGCCCTGATCGTCCAGATATCGTCTGATGGCGCTGATGATCTTTGAGCGCGCCACAAAGGTCTTTTTCACGTCCTCATTCATAATGAGGTCGGTGTAACGCTGACGGTAACGAATATCGGTATTCACCAGACCATGATACTTCTCCGGCAGGATTTGAAGACTTTTTGACAGGAGTGTCACTTTTTCCGCATGAACGGATATCTCCCCCGTCTTGGTCTTAAAGACCTCTCCCTCTATTCCGACAATGTCACCCACGTCATATTTTTTAAAATCGGCGTAAGGCTCCTCTCCGATGCTATCCCTAGCTACATAGGATTGGATATTACCCTGCAGATCCTGCACATTGCAAAAAGATGCCTTTCCCATGACACGCTTGCTCATCACACGACCCGCAATGGAGACCTTCTTGCCTTCCAGAGCGTCAAAAGCGTCTTTAATCTCCTGACTGTGATGGGTCACGTCGTATTTTGTGATCTGAAAGGGATCCTTCCCCGCCTCCTGCAATGCGGAAAGCTTTTCCCGCCTGACTTTCAAAAGCTGATTGATATCCTGATTCTGCGCCTCCGCCATCGTATTTTCCTCTCTCTTCCTATTTCACTTTGGACCAAGCATGCTCTGTGCGCTCAGTTAGATCTCTGTATCTCCAGCACCTTGTAACGAATGACACCTGCCTGCGTCTCCACCTCCACTGTTTCACCGATCTTGCTGCCGATCAACGCCTTGCCCACAGGGGACTCGTTGGAGATTTTTCCTTTTAAACTGTTTGCCTCCGTGGAACCCACGATCTTGTATTCCAGTTCCTCATTAAATTCCATGTCAAGAATCTTCACCTGACAGCCAATGTTGATCTTATCCAGATCAACCTCGTCCTCCACCACAACCTCGGCGTTTTTGAGAATCTTTTCCAGTTCCTCTATCCTGGTCTCAATATCACGCTGTTCGTCCTTGGCCGCATCATATTCTGCATTCTCGGAGAGGTCACCCTGTTCTCTCGCCTCTCTGATCTTCTGTGCTACTTCCTTGCGTCTTACCACCTTTAAATCATGGAGCTCATCCTCGTACTTCCGAAGGCCCTCATAGGTTAAGATGTTTTTCTTCTCATGCATGGCTATCGTCCTTTCCCTCTATTTAATACACATTCTCGTTATGCCTGAATCATTCTGCCTATCCTATTTCACATTTTTCTATCATACTCATTTTTCACTGCAGTGTCAAGGTATTTCAGGGGCGAAACATAACGAATCCGGCCACCCTTTGCAAGGCATTTCCGCTCCTTTGAAAGACTCCCTTCCAGATCCACGTAAACGCTCCCCGCTTCGCCCTGAAACTGCCAACTGCCCGCAAAAGCGCCATAGTCGAGAATCAGGCCGTCGTGGAAGCTTTTTCCGCACGGCATCCTTCCCGTGCCCTCTCCATAGGGAAGAAGGCAGGGCGTAAGGCCGTATTCATAGCTGTAGTCCTCCAAACAGTCGGCAGCCTCCTCCCAGAGATCCGTTCCAGCCTCCTCGTAACAGAACGTAAGGCTGTTGATCCGGGGCAGGTACGGCGCGAGAAGCCGTCCCGTCATCTCCGTCTGCCATAAGGTATCAGGAGCTCTTCCCAGCAGTACCACCGCCGTGCCGCTTTTCTTTAGACAATCGGCCGCAAAAATCGAGATCAAGCACGCCAAAAGCCGCTCCAGCGTATCCCGTTCCGGCTCCCAGCGTCCCCGAAGTCTTTCTGACATGAGTGTCATAATGTTGGGGTGTAGCCAGACATCCGTCATTCCCCGCGCGCCATACACCGCCTCCTCCATACACGCCGATAGGACGTCCGAAGACCATGGGCGTTTTTTATGGTAATAGAGCGGCACGGGACAACTCACCAGCAGAAAAAACGCTTCCCGCTCCCTCGCGGGAAGCTCCTGCAAAAACAGACCGGTATTCTGCCACCAGTGTCTCCTGACAGCGTTCTTTTGATACATACCCTCCGGGGCCGGATAAAAATAAAGCAGACTCTCCAATCTTATAACACCCGATATTTTCCGTTTTTCTTTGTGACAGTATATGCATGGCCCTTTACAGGGATTCCACCAGCTGCTCAATCTCCTCGAAGGTTTCCGCCAGATTGACCTGCCCTCTTAGCTTCGCGGAATTCGGCATTCCCGTCGTGTACCAGGACAGATGCTTTCGCATTTCCCGCACGCCCGTGTACTCACCTTTGACGGCAAGCTGAAGCCTCGCATGGCGCAGTATCATCTCCTTTTTCTCTGTAAGGTGAGGCGGCGGCAGAATGCTGCCATCCGCAAGATAAGCGGCAATCTGTGCAAAAAGCCAGGGATTTCCTCTCGCAGCGCGACCGATCATCACCCCGTCGCAGCCAGTCTCTAAAAGCATCCGGAAGGCGCTTACGCCATCCACGATATCACCGTTTCCGATGACAGGAATGGAGACTGCCTCCTTCACCTTCGCTATGATTTCCCAATCCGCCTGCCCGCTGTAGAACTGCTCTCTGGTCCTGCCGTGCACCGCCACAGCGGCAGCCCCCGTGTCTTCCGCGATCTTTGCTATCTCCACCGCATTGACATGCGCCTCGTCAAACCCCTTCCTGATCTTCACCGTAACAGGCTTTTTCACAGCCTTCACGGTAGCGGCAATGATCTCGCCCGCCAGCTTCGGCTCGCGCATCAGGGCCGAACCCTCGCCGTTATTCACAATCTTCGGTACCGGACACCCCATATTGAGGTCAAGCATCGAAAAGGGACGCTCCTCAATGCGGGCTGCCATCTCGCTGACTATTTTCGGATCGGAACCGAAAAGCTGCAGAGATACAGGCCCCTCCTCGGGATGAATTGCGAGGAGACCCTCTGTGTTTTTGTTCCCGTAGAGGATCGCCTTAGCGCTCACCATCTCCATGCCGGTCATCCCCGCCCCTTGACCGCTGCACAGCAAACGAAATGGCAGGTCCGTCACGCCTGCCATGGGAGCCAGTATGAGATTATTCTTCAAGGTAACACCGCCGATCGTAAGCGGATGTAAGCAGTTCATATTTCTTTTCCTCATGATTTTAAAGTTGTGACTAACCCGCAATAATATCCTCATGTAAAATAAACACACGGTAATAGAGCTGCAGGGATTCCAGCATCTCCTGTCTGTTCCTGCGGATCTCCCCCACCAGAAGTCCGCTGC
Organism: Lachnospiraceae bacterium; assembly: GCA_029067085.1. Taxonomy (GTDB): domain Bacteria; phylum Bacillota; class Clostridia; order Lachnospirales; family Lachnospiraceae; genus UBA3282. The sequence continues at coordinate 89,463 of JAIEFE010000004.1, forward strand.
TGATCTCATCGTAGAGCAGATCGTCCTCCTCGGCGTCCGTTTCTAAAGAAATACTGCCATCCTCCTCAAAGACGATGGTAAAAATGCCTCCCACCTCCTCCGTGAAGAGAACGCAGATCACATGAAGCTCCTCCTGAATTGACTGCGGGATCTTCGAAAACTGTTCATTGAAATAATATTTCTGCTCGTAGGCGTTTGCACCGCAGAGCACGATCCTGTTATCACACATACCCGTACAATCCTCTCACTGAGACCTCTCCGGCGTAGACTGCCACACACTCTCCGTTCTCCCGCTCCACAATGAGCTCGCCCCTGTCGTTGATGCCCCGGGAGATTCCCGTGTATTCACCCGCCGGATCGAGCACGCGCACTTCACTCCCAAGTCCCTGCAGTCGGACCTGATAAGGCTCCCGCAGGCGGGACATATCAAGTGTCTCAAGAAATGTCTCATAATGTTTCTCAAAGCGACAGAGCACATCCTGCAAAAGTTCCGCCCTGTTCAGCCGCCGTCCCGCCGCGATCCGCAGGGATGTAGCCGTTTCCCTTATCTCCTCCGGAAACTCCTGCGGACTCACATTGTTTACATTGATGCCGACACCTGCTACCAGATACTGAATCTCATCAAGATCCGGCGTCATTGTCATTTCCGTCAGCATTCCGCATACTTTTTTTTGATTTACCACAATATCATTCGGCCACTTGATCGTAACCTCTATCCCTGAAGAATTCTCTGCGCCGCTCTCTATGCTTCCCTGTCCGCTCTCCTTCAAGGCAGCCTCCACGGCCTCCGCCACAGCAAGCGCCATCACCAGCGTGATCATGGACGCCCGCTCCGCAGGAAAAGAAGGTCTCAGAAGGATGCTGAATGAGAGCGCCGTGCCGGGGATCGTGTGCCACGTCCTGCCTCTGCGGCCTTTCCCCGCATTCTGGACATCCGCTGCCACCACCGTACCGTGGGGATCCCCCTCCTCCCCGCAGCGCTTTGCATCATTGTTGGTTGAGCCTGTCTCATCGCGGTAGCAGAGCTTTCTGCCAGCCCACTCCGTTGTCAGACGACTCGCGATCTCACTCTCGGACAGTATATCCTCCGGGCTTTCCAGCAGACGATATCCCTTCCTTGAGATCGACTCAATACAGTAGCCCTCCGCCTTCAGTTGGTTAATGACTTTCCAGACCGCTGTCCGGGAGACCCCCAGACGCTCGCACAGCTGCTGTCCGGAAACGTAGCCTCCGCTGCCGCGCAGGCATGTCAAAATATCCGATTTATCCGTCTTCATATACTACTCCTTCTTTCGGAGCGTTATGGTGTGTCTCAGATCACCCCGCCAAGAGTGGTTAACATAACTGCTTTAATGGTATGCATTCGATTCTCCGCTTCGTCGAACACAAGAGACTGCGGCGACTCAAACACCTCATCGGTCACTTCAAGCTCAGCCATACCATATCGCTCGCCAATCTCTTTTCCAATGCCCGTATTGTGGTCATGGAAGGCAGGCAGACAGTGCATAAAGACCGCTCCCTTGTCCGCAAGAGCCATCACCTTCGCATTGACCTGATAAGGGGAGAGATCCTTAAGGCGCTCCTCCCAGATCTCCGCCGGCTCGCCCATGGACACCCACACGTCGGTACAGATCACATCAGCGTCCGCTGCACCCTCGTTCACATCCTCTGTCAGCCGTATACTGCCGCCCGTCCCCGCCGCGATCTCCTGACAGGTCTTCACCAAAGACTCATCCGGGAAATATTTCCGGTTCGTGCAGGCAGTAAAATGCATGCCCATCTTTGCACAGACCACCATCAATGAATTGCCCGTATTATAGCGGGCATCTCCCAGATAGGTCAGGCGGATGCCCGAAAGCCTGCCGAAATGCTCGCGTATGGTGAGAAGGTCTGCAAGCATCTGCGTGGGATGAAACTCGTTCGTAAGTCCGTTCCAGACCGGTACGCCCGCATGCCTTGCGATCTCCTCCACGATGTCCTGTTCGAAGCCCCTATATTCGATTCCCTCAAACATACGCCCAAGCACCCGGGCCGTATCCGCAATACTCTCCTTCTTGCCGATCTGTGATGCTGCTGGATCCAGATAGGTGCTCCCCATGCCCAGATCGTGAGCCGCCACCTCGAAGGCGCAGCGGGTTCTGGTGCTTGTCTTTTCAAAGATCAGGGCAACGTTCTTTCCCCGCAGAACGTCCACGGGAATCCCCTTCTTTTTCTTATCCTTTAAATCTGCCGCCACATCCACCAGATAGAGAATCTCCTCCGGTGTAAAGTCAAGCAGCTTTAAAAAATGCCGTCCCTTTAAATCCATGTCCTGTCTCCTCCCTAAATTGCATACGCTGCCGTATTTTTCCAGTAAAATAAGTGTCAAACAGGACGGTTCGACAAACCGCCCTGTTGCTCATTCTGTCTGCTCAATACATATATTTTTCCCAAAGCACTACATAATACATGTTACTTTATTTCAAAATTTCCTTTGCTGATGCTGCAAGACCCGCAATTCCCTGAATCTCAGAGGGAATGATGATCTTCGTGGCCTGCCCGTCAGCCGCCCTCTCAAAGGCCTCCAGACTCTTAATCTTTAAGACCGCTTCATCCGCGCCTGCTTCTCTGATCATACGGATACCGTCAGCCGTAGCCTGCTGCACCTTGAGAATGGCCTCAGCTTCACCTTCCGCTTCACGAATCATCCTTTCCTTCTGCGCCTCGGCCCTGAGGATCGCGGACTGCTTCTCCGCCTCCGCTTCCAGAATCGCCGATTCCTTCTGACCTTCGGCTACCAGAATGGTGGACTTCTTCTCACCCTCGGCTCTCAGGATCGCCTCACGACGCTCACGCTCCGCCTTCATCTGCTTTTCCATCGCATCCTGAATCGCAGCCGGGGGAATGATGTTTTTCAGTTCCACACGGTTCACCTTGATTCCCCAGGGATCTGTCGCGATATCAAGAGAGGCGCGCATCTTCGTGTTGATCACCTCGCGGGAAGTCAGTGTCTGGTCAAGTTCCATCTCGCCGATGATATTTCTCAGGGTCGTAGCCGTCAGATTCTCGATGGCCATGATCGGGTTTTCTACGCCGTAGGCAAAGAGCTTCGGATCTGTGATCTGAAAAAAGACCACCGTATCGATCCGCATGGTCACGTTATCCTTTGTGATCACGGGCTGGGGCGCAAAATCCACCACCTGCTCCTTCAAATTTACTCTCTTTGCCACCGTATCGATAAAGGGCACCTTAATGTGCAGACCGACAGACCATGTCTGCTGGTACGCGCCGAGACGCTCCACCACATACGCATGCGCCTGGGGTACGATCTTGATACAGGACATCAAAACTATCAACGCAAGAATTAACAGTACCACAAAAGCAATGATTCCACCCATATCTCTTTCTCCTTTTTTGTAACTAGTATTATTTTATAGTATTAATTTTTTTACGCAGTTTTCGCCGTTACCGCTTCTCCTCCACGATCAGCTTCACACCGTCTATGGCCAGCACGATCACCACCGCGCCCACGGGCAGCGTTATATTCTCGTCTCTGGTTCTGGCGGACCACTCCATACCGCCTACGTTGACCTGACCGATACCCTGAAGGTTGTCGATTTCGCTGATCACGATGGCCTGCCGTCCCACCAGACTCTCTGCATTGGTGCGGACTCTGTCCTTATTGAAATATTTCACCGCTATGGGCCTTGTAAAGAACAGGAGCAGTCCCGATATTGCGAGAAATAGAATAATCTGTATCGCTAAAGGCGCGCCAACTAAAGACGCGAGCGTGGCCACCAGTGCACCGCCGGCAAACCAGACTGTCGTCAATCCCATTGTCAAAAGCTCTATGACCACGAGCAGCACCAAAACAACCAGCCAGATCATCGTCATATTCATTAGATCCATCTTATTCTCTCATCCTCCATGCCACGATGCTCTTTTCTCTGTCTCCATGGTACTATATTATCCCCATAATGGCAAGGGTTATCAGACTTATTACTCTATTTGATCGTTCCGTTCAGCACGCGCTTATTCGGTCCGGCTGAACCGGTTTACCAGAACACCTGCCTGTCGATCAGAAGCCCGTCATGATTGCCGGCTCTTCTGAAATGAGTTGCACCGCCCACGTTGGTCTCTCCGTTGATGGCAGCTCTGGCCGCCTCCCAGCAGCTTTCAGGAATATCACCGGCGTAGACTCTGGCTACCTTGCCGTTCATGGCCGGGGTAAACTGCCCCGATGCAAAAATAACACCCGATACCGTATCCGGATATGCGGCGCTTCTGACACGATTCATAACTACAGCACCCACTGCCAGTTTACCGTTGTAGGTCTCAATGCCGGCCTCACAGTAGATCAGCGCCGCCAACAATCTGGTGTCGTCGCCTCCCACTACCACGGCGCCGCGATTGGCTGTCAGCTTCGCCTGCCGTTCTTCCTCTTCTCTCTTTTTGATCGCAATCAGAGTTTCACCTTCGTCAATGTGGAAGTCTATATCCACGTACTCCGCTGAAACATAGCCTGTCGCGCCCTCATAATCCACGCTGATCCAATCTTCATCGAGCACCTCGATGATCTCCAGTTCCTGATCCTGCGGAATAAAGCCTACCGCAGCAGCCACGCTGTTCGGCTCTTCCCTTACGCAAAGCGTCTCCGTCTCAATCTGGACAATAAGATTTCCCACATCGTTTGCCAAAGCCTCCGCATCTTCCCCGAACAGAAGGTACTCATCACTGGCCCAGCCCACCAGACTTCCGCTGCGCAGTCTGGTCCAACCGTCCTTTCTTTCCAATATCCTGCCGCCGCAGTCCTTGTAAAGCAGTCCCACCTTATCGGACTCCTCGTCGGCCTCCGCACGCACATTCAGAGCAATCTGGACATTGGCCATGACCAGATCCGTCTCCTTCCTTACCTGTCCGCCGTTAGCTTCTGACAACTCTGTCAGCTCTCGGATTGCATCCTCATTCGCAGATTTTCCTGTAGGATCCACGATCTGAGATATCCCCACGTTTAAGGAATCCATCGGCTCATTGCCGCTCGCCTGCGTCTCCAGAGAAAAACAGTACAAACAGATTCCAAGAATAAGACCGGCGCACAGAAGTTTATAGCCCTTCAGCATAAACATCCCTCCGTCTCCATACCATAATCTCCCAAATACAATATTAGAATGTTACAAAAATGTTACAGTTTGATTAAGTATGGATTATTTTAGCAAAACACCTATTCTTTGTCAAGTTTATACAATTTGACTCTGAAATATCTCAATATTTTGTTACTATTTTTTTACAGGGCACAAGATATTCCGACACAGTTCAACCAGACACTCATCTAAGTGGCAAATCAGGTTCACAATTTTTTGGATTTTTCCACCGTTGCGTGCAGAGCATCCATCACCGCGCCGCGAAAGCCCGCCTCCTCAAGAACCCTCACGCCCTCTATGGTAGTGCCTCCGGGGGAACAGACCATATCTTTCAGTTCACCGGGATGCTTCCCCGTCTCCAGAACGAGCTTTGCGCTGCCGCAGACCGCCTGCGCTGCAAACTCATATGCCTGCGCGCGCGGCATCCCCGCCGCCACCGCCGCATCCGCCATCGCCTCGATGAACATAAACACATAGGCGGGGGAGGATCCGCTCACCGCGCCTACCGCATCCATCAGCCTCTCTTCCACAAGACTGGCTCTGCCAAAGCTGCCCATCAGACGCAGACTGTAAGCCAGTTCTTCCTCCGTCACAATGTCATTTATGCAGATACCCGTGCAGCCCTCGCCGATGAGAGCCGGCGTATTCGGCATACAGCGCACCAGTCCGAGCGGTCTGTCAAAGCTTTCTGAAAGCCATGACAAAGTCTTTCCTGCCGCGATGCTGATCACCAGCGTCCCCTCCTTCACCGTCTCTCTGATCTCTTTGATCACGTCCTCCAGAAATTGGGGCTTGACCGCCAGAATCAAAACATCCGCTGCCTCCGCCACTGCCTTATTGGAGTGCTCCACGCCGATGCCGTACTCCTTTCGCACGGCATCCAGTGTCCTCTGCGTCTTCGCGGAGCCGATGATATCCTCCCGCGAGGCAATCCCCTCCTGCAGCATACCGCCGATAATGGCCCGTGCCATATTTCCCAATCCGATAAATCCAATTTTCATAACTGCCATACCGCCTTTCTTTCAATAACATTCGTTACTTTCCTACTGTTTAAGGCAAAAACGTGTTTCCTGATATTTGTCGTTCATTTATAAAAAACCACTGTTTTCCTGTAATTAAATCTTAATTTAACTCATTTTCCTCTGCCTGTGGGCTTCATATAGTAAAATAGAAGAAGCCACAGCCGCATTGAGAGATTCCACCTGTCCCTCCATGGGAATCCGAATCAGGGTATCCGCGCAGGCAGCTGTCTCCTCCCGCAGCCCTCTTCCCTCGTTCCCGATCAGAAAAGCCGTGCCCATCCTGTAGTCACAGGCATCGTAGTCGGCTTTCCCCGAAAGATGAGCGGCATACATGCTCACTCCCTCTTTTCGGAGCCGCTTTATAATAGAAGAAAGATCCTCTTCATAGAGAAAAGGCACCCGATATATGGAACCCATAGTGGAGCGGATGGTCTTTGGATTGTAAATATCCGTCGTCCTGCTGCTCATAATAACGCCATCCGCCCCGGCAGCTTCCGCCGAGCGGAAGATTGTCCCCAGATTACCCGGATCCTGAATATCCTCGAGCAGAATAAATAGCAGCTGTTTCTTTTTGTCTCCCGACAGTATTTCTTCTATATTATAGGAATACTGCCGCACCAGACAAAGGATTCCCTGCGGCGTTACCGTGTCAGACAGTTTTCCGAACACCTCATCGGAGACGATCTCGCAGGGAAGATCTTTCAGCTTCTCCCGATACTGCGCAGTAAGCAGTTTCTGCGCACTCTCGGCGATATACACCTGCATGATCCGCTCTGCCGGCGCTTCCCCGAACAGCTTCACGCCCTCCACCACAAAGAGACCGCGCCGATCCCGCTCTTTTTTTTTCGCGAGAAGGGCTGCGGCCTCTTTGATGAATTTGTTGTGCACACTGGTTATCATAAAATCTTCGACATCTCAAAGGGATAATCCGGAATCCCCTTCTGCATGTTAAGCGCCTCTTCAATATCGAAATCCAAAAACTCGCCGTGCTGATAACCCACCACACGGTTGGTCTTGCCCTCACAGAGGATGTCCGCCGCGTAGCACCCCATAATGGAAGCATAGTAGCGGTCCTTACAGGTGGGGGAACCACCGCGCTGCATGTAGCCTAAGATCGTGGCTCTGGTCTCAATGCCCGTCGCCGCCTCGATTCTCCTCGCCATAGAGGTAGAATGGCCGATGCCCTCCGCATTGATGATCAGATGATGCGTCTTACCCCGCTTCCTGTTGGCAATGATATTGTTGATGATCTGCTGCTCATTATAATCGTACTTTTCCGGAAGCAAAATATCCTCCGCGCCGTTGGAAATGCCGCACCACAGAGCAATATAGCCCGCATTCCTTCCCATAACCTCAATGATACTGCACCGCTCATGGGAGGAGGAAGTGTCGCGCACCTTATCAATAGCCTGCATCGCCGTGTTGATTGCCGTATCAAAGCCGATCGTGTATTCCGTGCAAGCGATATCCAGATCAATGGTTCCCGGTATGCCGATGGTATTGATCCCATGCCTGGAAAGCGCCTGAGCGCCTCGATAGGAGCCGTCGCCGCCAATTACCACGAGACCGTCTATCCCGTGCTTGTGGCAGATATCCGCCCCCTTCTGCTGCCCCTCCTCAGTACGGAACTCATGACAACGCGCCGTACCCAAAATCGTGCCGCCGCGCTGGATCGTGTCCGCCACGGTCCACTTTTCCATATCTATGATCTCCTCGTTCAGAAGACCCTGATATCCCTTCTTAATACCTTTTACCTTAACGCCATTAGCAATTCCCTTTCTGACCACTGCGCGGATTGCCGCATTCATGCCCGGCGCATCGCCACCACTCGTCAGAACGCCGATTGTTTTGATCTGCTTCGCCATACCGATTCCCATACCTTTCTGCCGCATCAGGTTCTCTGTTTCCCGTCCGCAGGCAAAATTATCCTATTCCCATTTTACTCTATTGCGGAGGCTTTTTCAATGCTTTTATACCACCTTCACATTCCCCTCACCGAACGCCTTCTCCAGCCTTTCCACCAGTGCTCCGTTCGCCGCCACATTCCAGTTGGCAGGCAGCTGATTCTTAGCCCTCGGATTCTCCACGTAGATCACCACGCTGTCCCTTCCCTCGGCCTCCCGGAGAAGAGAGAAGACTTCCTCCTTCCTCGCCTCGTAGGCTTCCTTCGTGGGAAACTTGATCCACAGCTTTCTGGGCACCTGCTCGAAGGGCGTAATCTGTTCGCAGACCAGCTTTGCACCCTTATCCTCCTCCAGAGAGACGCGCCCCCTGACAAAGACCTTTCCATCCTCCACAATGCTGTTTCCGTACCGTTCATAATCCTTCGGAAAAACAATTACTTCGACGGAACCGACCAGATCCTCCACCTGCAGAAAGGCCATCACTTTCTCGTTTTTCGTGTACTTGATCTTCTTCTCCGTGATCATACCGCCGATCGTGGCCCTCGCGCCATCCTCCACACGGGTGTCGTTCGTCTCCTCATTCCAGACAAAGTCCGCCGTGGTGTTTGTGATATTTTTCTTCCAGAGTTCCTGATATTCCTCCAGGGGATGTCCGCTGATATAGATGCCCAGTACTTCCTTTTCAAAGGCCAGCTTCATCTCCTTGGAATACTCGCCCACGTCTGGAAGGCTCACTCTGTAATCCACCTTCTCCGTCTCGTCCGCAATATCAAATAGCGTAATCTGGCCCGCCATGTTATTCTTCCGATCATGCTGGATGCCCTCAATCACCTGTAGATAAACACTTAAAAGCTGTTTTCTCGTGCCGCCCAGACTGTCCATAGCGCCCGCCTTAATAAAATGCTCGATCACACGCTTGTTCATATCGCGATCCGTCACACGAGTCACGAAATCTCCCAGATTCCTGTATGGCCCTCTGGCTTCGCGCTCCGCCACCACCGCATCGATCACGGGCCGCCCCACACTCTTGATGGCCGAAAGGGCATAACGGATCTGGCCTCCTGAAACGGAAAAGCCGTTCGCACCCACGTTGATATCAGGCGGCAGAATCTGAATCCCCATGGCACGGCTCGTCATAATATACTCCGCCACCTTTGCGGGATTGTCGATCACGGATGTCATCAGGGCCGCCATAAACTCCACCGGATAATAGTATTTCAGGTAGGCCGTCTGGTAGGCCACCACCGCATAGCAGGCCGCGTGGGATTTGTTGAAGGCGTACTTCGCAAAATCCATCATCGTATCGTAGATGTGATCTGCCACCTTCTCATCAATACCGTTCGCCACACAGCCGGGCACACCCTCCTCCGGGTTTCCGTATGTGAAGTTTTTCCGCTCCTGCTCCATCACATACTGCTTCTTTTTACTCATGGCACGGCGTACCAGATCGCTTCTTCCCATGGTGTAACCGCCAAGCTCCCTGACAATCTGCATCACCTGCTCCTGATACACGATACAACCGTAAGTAGGCGCCAGTATCGGCTCAAGTTGAGGACAGTCGTAAGTCACGGTCTCCGGATGGTTCTTGCCCTTGATATATTTCGGAATAAAGTCCATCGGCCCCGGACGGTAGAGTGAAATGCCCGCGATCACATCCTCCAGACTCTGGGGCTTTAACTCCTTCATAAAGCTTTTCATACCGCCGCTCTCAAGCTGAAACACGCCGTCCGTCCGCCCTGTTCCCAGAGAGGCAAGTACTGCCTTATCATCGTAGTCGATCTCATCGATATCGATGGTGATTCCTATGCTCTCCTCCACCAGCCGTACCGCGCTCTGAATCACCGTCAGCGTCCGCAGCCCCAGAAAATCCATTTTGAGAAGGCCCAGTTCCTCGATCGTGGTCATGGGAAACTGCGTCGTAATGGAGCCGTCGGCCCCCCGGGAGAGGGGAACAAAATCATCCGCCGCCTCCGGACAGATGACCACGCCCGCCGCATGCATGGAAGTATGTCTGGGCAGGCCCTCCAGCCTTCTGCACATATCGATCAGACTGTGCACCTGCTCGTCCTCCTCGTAGAGACTCTTAAATTCCGGATTCATCTCCAGAGCCCGTTCAATGGAAACGCCCTGATTCTGTTCGACGGGTATCATCTTTGCAATGCGGTCCACATAGGCGTAAGGCAGATCCATCACCCTTCCCACATCGCGAATCACACCTTTGGCCGCCATCGTACCGAAGGTGACGATCTGCACCACCTTATCGCTGCCATACTTTTCACCTACATAGTCAATCACTTCCTGCCGCCGCTCGTAGCAAAAATCCACGTCAATATCCGGCATGGAGACACGCTCGGGATTCAAAAACCGTTCAAAAAGCAGGCTGTACTTGATGGGATCGATGTTGGTGATCCTCAGACAGTAGGATACAATGCTGCCCGCCGCAGAGCCGCGCCCCGGCCCCACGGCAATGTTGTTTTCCCGGCAGAAATTGATATAGTCCCACACGATCAGAAAATAGTCCACAAAGCCCATGTTCTTTATCGTGTCAAGCTCATAGCGCAGACGTTCCTGCAACGTACCGTCGTCCTCAGGATATCGCTCCTTCATGCCATCCTGACATAATTTATTTAAATAGCTCCAGGAATCATAACCTGCAGGCGCCTCATAATGCGGCACCTTGTAATTGCCAAATTCAATCTCTACGTGACAGCGGTCGGCAATCCGCTGCGTGTTCTCCACCGCCTCCCATGCGTAGGGAAAAAGCCCTTTCATCTCCTCTTCGCTCTTCACATAATATTGACCACCCTCATAGCGCATACGGTCCTCATCCGCAAGCTTCTTTCCCGTCTGCAGGCAGAGCAGGATATCATGGGGCTGCGCATCTTCCGCATAGGTATAATGCACGTCGTTGGTGGCCACAAGAGGAATATCCAATTCTTTGCTCATGCGAAGAAGCACGGAATTGACCGACTGCTGCGCCGGAATCCCATGATCCTGTAATTCCAGAAAATAATTATCTTTCCCGAAGATACTCTGATATTTTAATGCTGCCTTCTTCGCTTCCTCCACAAGCCCCTTCTGGATATAGCGCGGCACTTCCCCCGCCAGACAGGCCGAAAGTGCGATCAGTCCCTCGTGGTATTGCTCCAATATCTCCATGTCCACACGCGGCCTGTAATAGTAGCCCTCCGTAAAGCCCTTGCTGACGATCTTCGTAAGATTGGCATAGCCCGTATTGTTTTCCGCAAGGAGAACCAGATGGTAATAACGATCCTCGCCGCCCGTCAGTTCTCTGTCAAAGCGGGAGTGTGGGGCCACATAAACCTCACAGCCGATCACCGGGTTGATTCCCGCCTCCTTCGCCGCCTTATAAAAATCGACTACTCCATACATGACGCCGTGATCCGTGATCGCTGCGCTGTCCATCCCCAGCTCTTTCACATATCTCACGTACTCTTTTATTTTGTTGGATCCGTCCAGCAGACTGAATTCCGTATGAACATGCAGATGCGCAAATGCCATGATGGTATCCTTCCCGATAACCTGTACAGTTTACGTTTTTGGCGCGTTTTCAGACATACATATTATAACTCAGATCACCTTCTCCAGCGCCTCGTCCAGCCACTCTACCAGCTGTAAGTCCACTTTCCCCTTCTGCGCCATATCCTTTAATATCTGAATCGCTTTGGATCTCGAGATCGGTTCCTTGTAAGGCCTGTCCGTGGCCACCAGTGCATCATAGATGTCCACCACCGTCAGAAGTCTTGTCTCCAGATCCAGTTCATCGCCTTTCAGACCGTTCGGATATCCGCTGCCGTCAAGATACTCATGGTGGGCGCCCACCCATTTTGGCACCATGGAAAACCCTTTATAAAACTGTACTTTTTCCAGAATCCTGGAAGTCATGACCACATGGTTCTCCATCTCCCTACGTTCCTGCACCGTGAGCGTACCGCTTCGGATTTCCAGACATTCTGCCTCTTTCTGTGTCAGATACGGGAGAATCGTTCCATCTTCACTGACATGCTGTTTTCCCGCAAGGTTTCTGATATGTTCACAGTCCTCGTCAGTCACATAATCAATCACGTCGATCTCGTGGATAAAGGCCAGTTCTTCCTTCAAATCCTTTACGACCGCCTCGTATTCCTCATGCGTTATTCTGCCCCGTAGCATATCGATCTCATACAATGCCCGCAACAGTTCAAACCGATCGTCTACTTTTTCAATCTGCGTATCCAGTCTGGTCGCTTTATTCATAATACTGAGAGGCACCACCATCTTTCCGATATCATGAATGAGCGCCGCCAGCATCAATTGTTCCTTTCTCGCAGAATCAAATGTCTTTTCACTTTTTCCTTCTTTATGTAATTCCGTAATATATTCCGCCAGCAGGCTCGCGTATTTTTGCACATTTCTTGTATGCAGCGCATTGTATGGCGTTCTCTCTTCCAGGGCCGTCGTGAGCGCTTCCACAAAGGAATAAATCTGCGTCTTGAGCGCTTCCACATAAGAGAGATTCGTCAGTTCGATCGCTGCCATGGCCCCCAAAGCACGGATGATGATCTCATACGCCTCATTGAAAGCGATAAGATCGCCCTTTCTATCCATAGCATTGATCAACTGCAGGACGCCTATCAGTTCATTCTCATTATTTGCCAGCGGCACTACGAGCTGTGACTTTGTACGGTATCCGGTCAGACTGTCATACTGTCTGGGCCCGGAAAAGTCAAAGCGGCTGCTGGCATAAACATCCGGTATATTCACGACTTCCTGATGAATCGCGGCATAGGAACACACATTTTCCTCTTTCATCGGCACAGGCGGCAGATCAATGGCTTCTCCGTCCAATCCTCTGCTGACTCCCATGGAGAGTGTCTTCATAAACTTAAAATGCAATTCGTCATTCTCATACAGATACAGGGTGCTGGCATCGCAGTTCGTGATCTCCATCCCCTTATCCAGAATAGTCATGAGCAGACGGTTTCTGTCTCTTTCCGTGGAGAGGCGTACCCCGATATCCATTATCTTTTCAAAATCTTCGTATTGCAGATGCATCCTGGTCTTACCTCTCCCTTTCCATCGGATAGATCCCGTGGCGCTTCATGTACTGAAGCGACTCCTTCTGTGCTTCATAACCGTTTACTTCCACCAATACCGACGCCTCTACCCGATACTGCCTGATCAGATGATCAAATTCCTGCCAGTCCACCTGTCCTGCTCCCACTGCCAGGTGCAGATCGTTTTGCATATCATTGTCATTGATGTGCATATGGCGGATATAAGGCGCCAGCGTCTCGATCCATTCCTTTCCCGAACATCTCGAAAGCATGGCATGGGCATAGTCCAGACAAACTCCGAAATTCTTGACATCCCGCATCTTCTCCGCCAGCCCCGCCAGAATATCCGGCGCTTCATCAAACATATTCTCCATATAAATCTGCTGCTCCGGATATTGAAGCGCAATCTCCGTAAAAAACGCTGCATTTCTGTCGCGCCAGTTCCTCAGATAATCCGATGCCCGAAATCCGGCCAGACGTCCCGTATGGAACACGACACCCCTTAATCCCATGTTCTTTGCGATCAGCATCGACTGACGTACCCGCAGCATGGATGCACTCACGATCAAGGGATCATCGCTGTGGATCGTCACATCCAGAAAAGCCCCGTGCATGGTATCCATGGAGAATATCTTTTCAGAAAACCGATTCTCCGGAAATTCTTCCTTGTACTTTCTGTAGTCTGCAATGATCCTCTCCTGTTCCCCGGTATCATCCATGCACTTTGGTATAAAAAAATCATTATATTCAAACGCACATCCGTACTCTGTGGCCAGACCGCAGATCCGGTCCATATCTTTCCTGTCAGGAACCAAATACAGCTTGCTCATTTTTCTCACTTCTTTCTTTATTCAGCTCACGTTATCTACCTGGTATACAAAGACACCATTACTCTTTCCCTTCAAAGGGATCTCTCCGATCGGCGTCACGGCAACTCTGTCTTTAACCGCTTCATAGACATCCTTACTGATCAAAATCTGTCCGGGCCGTGCATTGCTCTCCAACCGCGCCGCCGTATTGACCGTATCTCCAATGGCTGTATAGTCCATTCGGAAGTCACATCCTATATTACCCACGACAGCATTACCGCAATTTACGCCAATTCCAAAGGATACACTCTTACCAAATCTTTTGTTAAATTGTTCTGCAATTCTGTCCGCCCCCGCCTGCATCTCCCATGCTGTAGCAACCGCCCGATATATATAATCGTCCAGATCAAAAGGCGCATTGAAGACCGCCATGGTCGCGTCTCCCACAAACTTATCAAGGGTCCCGCCATGATCAAAAATCGCCTGTGTGGTGAGTCCGAGATATTCATTCAATATTTCTACCACTTCCTCGGGCTTTAAACTTTCGGACATCGTGGTAAATCCCCGAATATCTACAAACAGTACTGCAATATGGCGGTTCTCTCCACCGATCACCAGTTCAAAATCCTTATCCTTACTGATCTTATCCACGACCTGAGGGGCCACATACTGTTTAAAGACATTGATCACCCGCCGCCTGCGCATGATCTCCGTCAGATATCTGCGCACCATCTGTACCAGATAGATGACCAGGAGACAGAGTGGAAAAAGAACAGTCGGCACGATCCGTCCGTTCCTATACATTACCGTTGCGAAGACAAGGTCAAGAACGGCCAGCACTGCCAGTAGAATCGTGGAATACAGCATTCTCATTTTTTCACTGCAAACATAGAATATGCCGCAAAGAAGCGCCGCCGCCAGCGCATACATCAGGGGCGGTATCGGAAGCTGTGTTTTTCCTTCCAGTAACGCTTCAATGATGTTAGCATGTATCTCCACTCCGTACATCTGGCTGTTATGCGCGATAGCCGGCATATAGGAGTCCTGCATACCTACGGCATAGGCGCCCACCAGCACCACCGCATCCTGAAAGATCGCAGGATCCACCGTGCCATCCAGCACATCAGCCATAGAGACTACGCTGTAACCTCCGGCTTTGCCGGAATAGGTAAAATAAAAGCGGTTATTTCTTCCATAAACAGTCGGAAATACCGCTTCCTTTCCCCTGCTTTCCTGATATACTTTATAGACCTGAGAAGAGAGACTGTATTCTCTCTCTCCTTCATAATCCAGATAAGCCATGGCCTGCCGTACATATCCGTCCGTATCTACAAAGGTATTGGCAAATCCGCGTATGACTTCATCCTTTAAACTGTCATAGGGCTCGATCACATGATCCACATGGTAGGGATTGTAGACAATCCGGCCGTCTGCTCCTTTTTCAGGCTGTTCTTTGAAGGAAAAACTCATAGCGGCAACAACGTTTCCCGCTTCCCCGCAGACATCGGCAAACTTATCGTCCGCTTCCTGATCAGCCTCTTCACTGTAGATCACATCGAATCCGATCACCGCAGGACGCATGTCACCCGCACTGTTTAACAAGGATACCAGTTTTGCCGGAACCTCTCTGCTCCAGGTGTTGACGGGGCCATATTCATCCAATGTCTTATCATCGATTCCTATGATATAAATTTTCTTGTTGGTGACACTCTCCCGTTGGTTCAGCCTGTCGGATATTCCCATATCCCAAAATCCCGCCGTCCCAAAATACAAAAATACCAGAGAGGTCAGAATAACGGCGGCAGTAACCGCCGCCGTTATCATTTTACTCAGATATCTCATCGCTTTTTATCCAATGTCCCTCTTAAATCATATCCTGCTATTTCCAAGATACTGTTGTATTCGCCGTGATCTTGGTTTCAAAATCAAAATCCCACGCTCCGCTCTCTGCCGGAACCAGCAACGGCACCGATACGGTTTCTCCGCCCTTTACAGTCTGCGTTGCAAATACCTTGCCCTGATACATAAAAGTCACTGTGTAAGTCGTCGGATCTGCGGGGTCATCCGGTTTGTCGGGCTTATCCGGTTCATCCGGCTTGTCGGGTTTATCCGGCTTGTCGGGTTTATCCGGCTGGTCCGGCTTATCCGGTTCATCCGGCTGGTCCGGTTTATCCGGTTCATCCGGTTTGTCGGGCTTATTTGGTTTGTCAGGTTTATTTGGTTTATTGGGTTTATCCGGCTTATTCTTATCGTCCGAACCGGGATTTCCGTTCTGAGAGTCATCCCCTCCCGTATTGCCATTATCAACATTACCGCTGCGCACCGGTTCCGTCGCTTTTGGCGGCTGAACTGTGGGAGCCGACGGCTGCGTTTTCGAAACTCGCGGCTCTCTTTTGGCGGGTTGTACCGGATCATTCTTTGCCAGATCAGTCTTTGTATCTATCTGCGCGTTCACTTCATTATGCGCATCTGTCTTTGAAGTCGTTTCCTCTGCAGCAGGCTGTTCTGCCTGTTTCATCTCACTTTCCGGTGCTTTGCTGACATCCTCCATTTCCGAAGCCAGCTGCGTCAAATCTTCTAATGTAATACCCGTCACAGACTGACCGCTCTCCATCAGACTGATCAGATTTTCAATCGCCTGCCGGGAAAGTTCGTCATATGCGATATCCTTAACGTCGCTCACTGTTCCGTTTTCATATACGATCAACTCACTGCCCGCCGGAACCAATACCGCTTCTCCGAAAGTTCCGTCCGGAAGAACAGGTGACGTTTCAACTTTTCCCTGGAAACAGCATAACTTTGTATCCTGTTCACCATTTTCATCCACATACAATTCCACACGATATATGGTTCCGCGGACCGCCATGACCGAATTCGGCGTGGAAGTCTCGTAGGAAGAACCTTCCCCCAAGGGATGCTGAATCTCATTGGTAATAGCACCCTGTTCCAGACATATCTTCGTTCTGGAATCTGCATCCGTTCCTTCCGCCTCCACAGAAAAGACCGTATCCGCTTCCGCCATCACATACTTATCGTCATCCAGCTTCATGCGCATACTGGAATCTGAAGCCACGCTGACACGATCGCCGGATTCCAGATACAGGTTCTCCGCCGCATTCATAGCTCCTACATTCTCCCGCTCGATCACGGCATTTCCCTGCACATCGTAGACCAGTATGGATCGAAAGGTCTCTTCTTTATTTGATAAAAATACGATTGCCGCCACAGCGATCACTGCCACCGCGGCGCAAGCACAAATTATGATCTTCTTATATGACATCAGTTTCTGCATCATTTACCTCGCCCTCTTTCGACTCACTGCCCTTATCCGCCAAACTATTTTGAAAAATTATAATCGCCGTCTTTCTTTACATAAAAATCATTATCACCCTGATAAACGGATTGATCACCGTCTATTTTCCAGTTTCCTGCTGCCAGATGATATTTTACTCCGGCCTTCAGCGTATATACTTTGCTTTCGGAAATAACAGTATCTTCTTTCGGATCCTCCTCCGGCTCTCCGCCGGTTACGGTAATACTGCAGGTCTTCTCATTCCCCGCCTTGTCTATTGCCCTGATCATGCAGGATGTGCCGTTTGCTCTCACCCGATAACTTCCATCCTGTTCAGGTGCCGCAGGCGTCTCATTTATTTTGACAACGTCTAAATTGGCATCTGACACCGTAAAAGTGGTTCCTGCCGGATAAGTCTCTCCCTCCTTTACGCCGACGATCTCAGGCGCTGTGGTATCCACCACGATTCCACAAGATCGGGCATAAACAGTCTGCCCATCCTTCTCTGCTTTCACATATACAACATAGGACTTATTACTTGAAAGCGTCCACTCCATCGCCGTACATTTCCCCGACCACGGAATGTTATCTTTGGCTTCATCACCCGGACTTTCGTCCAACCAGTAACAGAACATGATTGGCGTACCATTCAGACTTGCTGAAAACCCAAGCGTCGAATTAGGAACGTTAGTATATTTATAATCTATACCTCCGCCCAGACCATCGACCTTACAGCTCTCTCCATTCAACGTGATATTGATCACAGGTGCATCCGTATTCTCCTGAACTTCTGCACCCCCTGCTTCCGCCGCATCCGATACAGACATGACCTTTTTGCCGGCATTCTGCTCATCGACAATCGCTTCATCTGCATTGCCTTCATCGCCGACACTCTCGTCATCCGCATTCACTTCATCGCCGGTATTCTCGTCATCCGCATTCACTTCATCGCCGACATTCTCGTCATCTGCGCTCGCTTCATCGACAACACTTTCATTGTCATCTGAAATTATTTCGGCATCAGAAACCGCCCCGGCTTCAGAACCGGCATCCGCCTCAAGCTCCTGAACAACTGCAGCATCTTCCTCTGCCGCCAGCATCGTACTCGTCGGCATCATGCCTCCGATCAATACTGCCAGACCCAAAGCCGCCGCCTTTTTCCACTTCCTATACATATTCACCGCCTCCAGCTCTTACACATGAAACTTTAAATGTCCTTAAAAGATACAGATAGACTTTTAACTATACATAGCCTATTCTATCCTATTATTTTACACGAAATCCATAATTTGGTCAATCATTTAACGACAGCTTTTCGTGCCGATTTTTCATGCATCCAGACTTTCCACGCAACACAGATTTCAAACCTTCTTCTTTGCCGCATCATACCAGAGAAAAGCCCCGAAAGATTTCTCTTTCAGGGCCGTATATTTGTTACAAATATTTCTTCAGCACATCCGCCTTATCCAGTTTCTCCCAGGGCAGATCCAGATCGTTGCGTCCAAAATGCCCGTATGCCGCAGTCTGCTTGTAGATCGGACGGCGCAGATCAAGCATCTTGATGATACCCGCAGGTCTT
The DNA here is from genome assembly GCA_029067085.1 of Lachnospiraceae bacterium. GTDB lineage: Bacteria > Bacillota > Clostridia > Lachnospirales > Lachnospiraceae > UBA3282. The sequence continues at coordinate 108,246 of JAIEFE010000004.1, forward strand.
AGATCAAAGTTCTGCCGCACGATCTCCACCAGCTTCTCATCGGCAACCTTGCCCGTGCCAAAGGTATCCACCATAACGGAAGTAGGCTGTGCCACACCGATCGCATAGGAGAGCTGGATCTCACACTTATCTGCAAGGCCCGCTGCCACAATATTCTTCGCCACATAGCGCGCTGCATAAGCTGCAGAACGATCCACCTTTGTGCAGTCCTTACCGGAGAATGCGCCGCCGCCGTGACGTGCATAACCGCCGTAGGTATCCACAATGATCTTTCGTCCTGTAAGACCTGCATCACCGTGAGGGCCGCCGATCACGAAACGCCCGGTCGGATTGATAAAGAACTTCGTCTTATCGTCAATGAGCTCTTTCGGGAGCACCGGATCAAACACATACTTTTTGATATCCTCGTGAATCTGCTCCTGTGTCACATCATCGTCATGCTGTGTGGAGAGGACCACCGCCTCCAGACGAACCGGCTTGCCCGCCTCATCGTACTCCACGGATACCTGACTTTTTCCGTCAGGCCTTAAATACTTGAGCGTCCCGTCCTTGCGAACCTTGGTAAGCTGCAGCGCCAGCTTGTGCGCAAGATCGATGGGATAGGGCATATACTCTTCCGTCTCATTGGTGGCATAGCCGAACATCATACCCTGATCGCCTGCACCTGTGTCCAGATCGTCCTTCTGCTCACCCTTCTTCGCCTCAAGCGCCTTGTCCACGCCCATAGCAATGTCCGCCGACTGCTCATCGATCGCCACAAGCACCGCGCAGGTGTTGCCGTCGAATCCGTACTCAGACTTCGTATAGCCGATTTCCTTGACGGTATCGCGCACAATTTTCTGCATATCTACGTATGCATTCGTGGTGATTTCTCCGGTCACCAGTACAAAGCCCGTGCAAACTGCCGTCTCGCAGGCCACGCGGCTCATGGGATCCTTCTCCATACAGGCATCCAGAATCGCGTCGGAAATCGCGTCGCAGACTTTGTCGGGATGTCCCTCAGTTACTGACTCGGATGTAAATAATCTCTTCTCCATTTTTCCTCTCCTTCTATGTATTTTTAAATCCCCTCATCTCTTACGAAATAAGGGGATCCGATTACCACACCAAATCCTCTTATTGTTCGATCATCACCGTCCCGGACGGTCTCGCTCAGGTTGGCACCTTCCTTGTCAGGGGTTGCCGTGGCTTCATAGATCCTCTGTATCTCCACCACTCTGAATAAGAGAAAGATATTACATATGAAATTTATCTACCAAATCAAACATACACCTATTTGCGGCCAGTGTCAACCGACCTTTAATTTAAATTTCTGCAGATCCCTCTCTGTAGTCACCAGATCGATCTGCGCTCCCAGACCCTGCAGCTTGATATGAAAGTCCTCATAGCCGCGCTCAATATACTTGATATCATCCACCGTGCTGACGCCCTCCGCCGCAAGAGCCGCAATGACGAGAGCTGCGCCCGCGCGCAGATCCGGTGCTGTGATACTGGCCCCGGTATATTTGGAGACGCCATCGATGATAGCTGTGTTGCCCTCTACTTTGATATTGGCTCCCATACAGGTAAGCTCGTCCACATATTTAAATCGATTCTCAAAAATACTCTCCGTCACTATGCTGGTACCTGCAGACAATCCCAACGCCACCGTGATCTGTGGCTGCATATCTGTGGGAAAGCCGGGATATGGCAGAGTTTTGACATGCGTATGTCCGAGGGGTTTAGCCGCCACCACGCGCACCGCATCGTCAGACTCCTCAATCTCGCAGCCGATCTCCAAAAGCTTTGCGCTGATGGATTCCAGATGCTTCGGAATCACATTTTTCACCGTCACATCACCCTTGGTGACTGCCGCCGCAAACATAAATGTACCTGCTTCAATCTGATCGGGAATAATGCCGTACTCGGTTCCGTGCAGTTTCGACACGCCCTTGATACGAATCACATCGGTGCCTGCACCCTTAATATTGGCGCCCATACTGTTTAAGAAACTCGCGAGATCAACCACATGCGGCTCTTTCGCCGCGTTCTCGATCACCGTCTGCCCCTCCGCCATGACTGCCGCCATCATCACGTTCATGGTCGCGCCCACAGTCACCACATCCATATAGATATGGTTTCCTCTCAGCTTCACCGCCTCCGATTTTATCAGGCCGTGCTCGAACTTGACACTGGCGCCCAGTGCCCGAAGGCCTTTGATATGCTGGTCAATGGGCCTGAGTCCTATATTACACCCGCCGGGAAGAGCTACTTCCGCCCTGTTGTATTTACCGAGAAGCGCTCCCAAAAGATAGTAGGAGGCTCTGATCTTCTTGATATAATCGTCCTTGATCACCAGATCGTGGACCTGTGAGGCATTGATCTTCACCGTGTGTCTGTCCACCCGGTTGATCACTACGCCGATACTCTCCATCGCCTGCATCATCACGTTGGTATCTCTGACATCAGGCAGATTCTCTATCAATACAGTCTCATCCGTCATAATGGCCGCTGCCAGAATCGCAAGTGCGGCATTCTTCGCGCCGCCGATTTCCACTTCGCCGACTAACGGATTTCCACCCTTAATCGCATATTGTTCCATGTATGTTTACTTGCCTTTCTCATTTCGAAAAAACTCAAACATTAGAATACAGTATACCATAATTTGCATATTTGTAAAGTCTACAGTTAGTTCAGGTACTTAAACGGATCGACCTGTGTCCCGCCTATCAGGATCTCAAAATGAATATGCGGTCCGGTACTGACGCCGGTATTTCCGCTTAAGGCGATCTTCTGTCCCTGCGTCACAGTCTGCCCCTGTTTTACCAGAATTTTACTCAAATGCCCGTAACGGGTCTGCCTGCCGTCTGCATGGTTGATATAGACCACATAGCCGTAGCCTTTTCCCCATCCCGCTCTGGAGACCGTTCCCGTACAGGAGGCCATAACCGCCGTACCGACGGGCGTCGCCCAGTCCACACCTTTATGATAGGTACTTGCGCCTCTGGTGGGTGCCTTGCGTCTGCCGAATCTGGAGGAAAGCCTGCCTCCTGAAATCGGCTTCAGATAAGTGGGCGGAATCTTTGTACCGCGCTCCACGATCTTCGGCACAGCCGCATAAGTGATCTCCTCCTTTAAAATCTCTCTGGAGACCTCCTCACTGTTGCGATAGGATACGTCTGCCACCACTTTGCGGTGGCCCGCGGAAGGCTCCTGCAGCGTCTGTGTCTGGTTCGTGTACCAGTCATCGTTTTCCACATAAATAATTTCCGCCTCGTAATCCTCCTCATAGTACATCTGCTCCGTGCGCTCCACGGAAAGCTCGGGTTCCGGCACAGTCACGATCAATTCATCTCCCACACGGATCAGAGAATTTTCGTCCTCTATGGTGTCGTTCATGGCAATCAGCCTGTCCAACGGAATCCCATTATTCTCCGCGATCTGAGAGAGCGTATCCCCCGCGACCACCTCGTAAATCTGTTCCTTTTCCTGATCTTTGGTCACTTCCTCAATGGCTTTCTCCAAAGGCGTCAGCTCATAGTCCTGCAGATAGGATTCCACTACCTCCACCGTATCGCCAAAGTCAAGCTCTAAAAGTCCCAGCTCATAGTCGGAAAAGTCCTTCTCGGAAGCCGGTTCAATGTCCGCAAAAATCTCGTCCAGCGTAGCATTGATTCCGGAACTGGTCATTACCTCCTCAATCTCTTCCTTCTCCTGCTCTTTCGCGGAATAAATCTGCGTCGTCAATACGTTCAGCTCTCTATTGGAATCGAGCACCAGATCCGCATAGTAACGGTTTTCGCTGTCATACTTCTTGAGGGAGGCCTGTAAAAGCGCAAGCACCTCCTCCGTACTCGCCAGATTGACAGTGTACTCGTTGATCTTCACCGTGTAGGAACGATTTAAAGTCTTCTTGACGCTTCCCCGCAGAGCAGCCAGCATGTTGGAGATTATGACATCTTTGTCATCTATTTTGCCCCAAAGCACCTCCTCGCCCGTCCAGGTAAGATCGCTCTCCGCAAGCACCATCTCGTCATCTTCACCCGCAAGGCGTTTTCTGGCCTCAATCAGGCACTCATCCGCATCTCCGGCATCACTCATCACGCCCACCTGAACACCGTTTAAATACACCGTAAACAAATTATCTCCGGTGCTCTCAAGGGTCTGCATATGAGGCAGAAAAAGAGCTGCGACGGCACACGTCAACGCCGCAACCTTAATATATGCAATTGTCATTTTTTTATGTTGTCTGTTCCGTATTTTCATTATAATAATATTCGATCGTTTTCTCTGCGATCCGTTTTTAGCTTAACCTCAAAACAGTTTTATATTCGTTAATTGCAAAACAAGCGGAATCAATGTGACTGCAATATCCACTATCACACCCGCCAAAATCAGAACAGAAAGCCACAGAGGCGTACCATGTCCCCGCGAAACCTTTGCCTGTTCAGTCCGCTTTTCCAGCTCATCCGTAAAGGCCGCCTGCACATTGCGGTAAACCTTCACACTTTCCTTGTGCATAAAATCCTCAGACTGTGCAAAGCGCTCCTGCAAAAGCGCCTTGATCCCGGCAAGCTCCTGCTCCGCATTTCCGGCATCCCTGGCTTCGGTTTCCAGGTTCTCCAGCTTTTCCATGCACTCCGCAAGCACCTTACGCACGTTCTCCACATTCTCGGAGGTCTTGAGATTTACCCTGCGGATCTCCTGCATGATCTCATCGTAAGAGTTCAACTGATTCTGCATCTGTGCCATCTTAGCCGCCTCCGCCGCGGAATTTGCCCGGATCATTTCCTGCGCATTCTTTTTCTGTGCAAGCTTATCTATAAAAGTGTCCATGTTCGTCCTCTCTTTTTCCTACTTTCCCATCGCGTATATCTTACCATTTCCGGCTTTCTTTGACAACAGGGAAAAGTCCTGCTCCGATGGGCATCACAAATAGCAGTCAACTATTTGTGCATATTGCACATTTTTTCTTATTAAAAATTTACATAGTTGGGGATATTAACTATATTTTTACATTTTGTTCATGGTTTGTTCATATTATGGCAGTATACTTAATTTATAGTAATTCAAAGAAATGCTTTATAAAATTCGCACACATAGATAAATTTTTTTCATAATAGCCCAGGTGCTGAAAAGTGCCTGGGCACTCCTCATTTTGCGCGTATAAGCAGAGAAGGAAGGCTGATGAAGCAGACATCATGCTTGCATGAATGGATGCTTCGGCAGACTTACGGCGAGCAACGCGAGCGAGAAATGCGCAGCATTTCGAGTCTGCTTATACGCGCAGGCAAAAAATAAAAGGAAGAGGACTGATCTAGTCCTCTTCCTGCTGTCCGATATGTAAAATTTCCTCATTCAGGGACATCATTCTGGCATCCAGCGCGGCCACCATCTGAGCACATTCCACAAGCTGCTCTCTGATATGTTCCGGTGCATTTCCCTCAAACTTATAATGAATCTTGTGCTCAAGGCTCGCCCAAAAATCCATTGCTACCGTGCGGATCTGAATCTCAACCTTCGTGTCCGCAATCCGATCCGAGAGATATACGGGAACCGATACCAGCATGTGATAACTCTTATAACCGCTGGCCTTCGGGTTGACGATATAATCCTTGACAGAAATGACACGTATGTCACGTTGGCTGCTGATCATCTCTGCGATCTGGTATATGTCCGACGCAAAGGAACAGATCACGCGGATACCCGCAATGTCGTTGACATGCTTCACCATATTGTCAAGGGTGGATTCCAGACCGTGCTTTTTCAGCTTTTTGACTATGCTCTCCGGTGTCTTGATCCGCCACTTGATATGCTCGATCGGGTTGTAGCGGTGAACATGCTGAAACTCGTCATTTAAAATCTCAAGCTTTGTGGATATCTGCTTCAACGCAGAGTTGTAAATCAGCTGTACCTCTTTCCAACTGTCGATATCGCCATCTTTTTCTCTTTCAACCATCACTTCCATATTACATAGTTCCCCCGGTAATACAAATATTTTTCAGTGTAACACACATAATTTTTGCAGTGCATCATTCTATTCCGCTCCGTTTTGTTTAGTATAGCACATTATCATATAAAAATGTATATTTTAGACAAAACTTTTTAAAATTTTAATATTTTATTGTACATTTTCCTATTTTTTACCAGTGCTCTTCGTCAAAAGGCATGGCAAAATGACGGGAGTCGTCACCATCAGCGGGTACAGATAGCGCACAATCACGGTCGGAGAGAACAGCAATGTCAGATAGTAAGCAATCAAAAAGACCGCCGGAAGAGCTTCCCGCTTCTTTTTATGATACATTGCCGCTGCCGGATAAAGCCACAGCATCCACCAATAGAGTGCGGGTGCAAAGAGCAGCCGGACAAACGGCAGCTTCCGATAGGCGTTATCCGATATGATCCGCTCCATGAAAGTTCGCAAGCCCGGCAGAAAACTTTTCTCCACAATCTCACTGCCCGCAGGCATGGTGCGATTGTCCGTGGATAAATAGCCGAAGCCGCTCTCCGTTCCGATCCCGTATATCTCGGCGTGGGAGGTATCCCACAGATACCAAAGCCCCAGAGAATTGTCCAGAAAGGCATCCACATAAATCGTCGGAAACTGCATTCCCAGCTTCATCCAGACTTTGATCAGTCCCGCCGGATCATCATGAATCACGGCACGGTTTTTCACCGGATCAGCCAGATGGGGATTGTACGCCGCAAAAACCCACTCCGCCGGAATGTATTTGTCAAGTTCCTGCCGCATGGCCGGATCGATCCGCTCTTCAGCATTCACTCTGACACGGGCCATCTGCTGCAAGGGCACACTCAACATTTCCCGCGGACTGCCGTTTTGGGCATGGGTGACCGCCTTCAGCGAAAAGGAGCATACTCCGAAAAGGATCAGTACTGCTGCCGCCGCGAGAAGCCACTTTTTCTTTCGAAGCCCAATATAGACAATCGGCACGCTGACTGCAAAAGCATACACGGCATTATTGCGAAACAAAAGCACAAGAACCGCAAGCCCTGCAAAAGCCATCCAGTCTCCCGCTCCGCCTCGCGCCGTTCGCAGGCTGCGACCGCACACAAGCCGGTATAATTTCAGCGTATACAGCAGCACCAGAGCCGAAAAGAGCACATCCTTGGTGGTGCTTAAGGCAAGAATGGAATTTGCCGGAAACAAACCGTAAAACAGAAGAAGCACAAACCTGATCCATCTTGGTGTTCGTTCCTCATATAACCAGACCAATGCTCCGGCAAAAGCCGTTGCCATCAGAAGCATCTGCACTACGGAATGCACCGCCATCCCGGTCTGATAAGATCCAAGCACGCCGCCCAACTTAAAAAAGGCTCCCAGAAATAGCGTATGCAGAAGCGGGTGATGTGTGCTGTAATCCTTCGCGATCACCTGATAGAGCTGTCCCTCCGCGTCATACGCAAAGACGGACGGATAGTAGGCCAGAAAAACAGGCAGCCAACACAAAAAGATCAACAAGCTGTAGAAAAGCCATACCTGCCAGGCAGGACATCGCCTTTTCGAGCTTTCTGCCACCTCACCCGCCGTGTGTTCCGACTCTCCCGCTTTTTCAAACGTCGCGCCGACGGTTTGTATTCCCCGCCTTATGCCTCCCCGCAAAACCAGCATTGCAAAACCTGCCGACGGCACGGATAAGACAGCGGTTTCTAGAAGGAAAAATAAAAAGCTGCACGCGTAAGCCACCGCCGAACCGCCGGGGCCAAATGCCGTCCCCTCATTGGCCAGCCGCCACCCCAGCACGCAGGACATGGCAAACGGAATGCCCCATACGAAAGCCCAACAAAGAAGCCGCTTATTTTCCACCAAATAAATATATATGCCGTTTCCCCGGAAATATGCCATTTTCTTTCTCTTTTTCATGGATTCAGTATATCATAAAAAAAGCCGCTGCAAAAAATAATTTGTGAACGGATATGTCCGCAAAACATTTGGGCAGGAAGGCTTTACTTTTGCCGCAGGGATTTGTATATTGGTAGAGGGACTTTTAGCGAATGCGAAATGGTTACTGCACGGTCAAAAGCCGAATTGCAGAGCGGAAAGATGAGGATGAGATATGTTTCGTCTATGGGCAAAGGAATTTAAGGATAATCGAATGATACGGGATACCGTGATCGAGGACAGCCGGGAGGAGACCCGTACTCACAAGGTATTTGATGCTCTGGAGACGGTCTGCCTGCAATTTGATCTGGGAAAACCGATCTGGCTGGAGGCTACCGTCTCCGATTTCAAGCGCCACAGCAAGGCGCGTTTTTCGCAGGATAATTTTATAGAAGAAATCGACTTCGATTATCTCGAAATCCATGTAATTGAGGAGGATTGACAGGCACCGCCTAACATTACCATTTCATCGTCTCATAGAAATCGGGGTTCATCAAACGTCAAACCATTCTCCAAAAGGTGCTCAATAAATAACTTATAATATTCAGGCAGCATTTCCTCCGTCTCATCATGTGCATGCAGCAGAAGAATATGTCTGTTGTTCTCCCCAAACAGGGACGCGCCGGTTTCCGGGTCGGTATCATGCATCCTTTCCCACACCGATTCCCTGGTAAAATCAGGGTTCATATGCATGTTGTACTCCGCAAAGTCGAATGTCCAAAATGTGTCAACATCCCGATCCAAGCCGTTTTCCTTCCAAAAAGGATAAGAAATATGCCTGTCATCCACTTTGTGAAAACCTTTTTCCTTTAAATATTTCTGTAAATTCTCCTTGTTGCCGCCTCCCTTATCTCCATAGGGAAACCGAAACGGCCTGAAAATACGTTCTGCACCGCCGTCGTGATATAATTGATCAAGAACATTCTCACATTTTTCAATTTCCTCGATGCACTCTTCCATAGTAAGAGAGGAAAATGCCGGATGCGAATAACTATGATTTCCTACGATCATTCCATTCTTCACAGCATAGAGCGCTTCCTCATAAAAACGTTCCACGTTTTGCCCGGCTGCAAAAAAAATCACTTTAATATCTTTTTCTTTTAAGTAATCCACAATTGCCGGCGTATTTTTTGATGAAAAATCATCGATCGTCAAAAGTGCGCTGTTCATCCTTTTACCTCCTTTCTGAGCATACAATTTATCTTCATTCCTTTTCATTATACTTTGTTCAAAAAAGAATACAAGCTGCATTTCGAAACTTTTAAGCTGAAAAGCATGAAATAGCCGCATTCTAAAACAATTTTAAAAAAATGCATAAAATAATTGACTTCGCACACTTTAAGTAGTAGTATCATACTATACTACACGTAGTATTAAATACTACATGTTAACACTTTAGTATTTCCTGCCCGTTTCAAACAGGAAATAAAACCGCATTATTTCGGAGGAGTTCATTTTATGCAGATTACGATTCGTGAACCAGGAAGCGCTATCACACATTTTATAGGTATGATGTCAGCCATTCTTGCAGCTACGCCGCTGATGGTGAAAGCCGCAAGCGACGTCACCACAGACCACATCGCTTTCTTTGCGCTGACAGTATTTATCGGCAGCATGGTTGCTCTCTACGGCGCAAGTACACTCTACCACAGCGTCACCGTCAAGGACAGCATCTTAAAAATATTCCGCAAACTGGATCACATGATGATCTTTGTGCTGATCGCCGGCTCCTACACCCCGGTCTGTCTGGTCATTCTGGGCGACCGCCGGGGCTATGCACTTCTGGCAGCCGTGTGGGGCATCGCCATTGCCGGTATGCTGATCAAGCTCTGCTGGATCACCTGCCCCAAATGGTTTTCATCGATTCTGTACATCTCTATGGGCTGGGCATGCCTCGCCGTTTTCAGCACGCTGTGGAATACGCTGTCAAGAGACGCCTTTTTGTGGCTTCTCGCAGGCGGCATCATTTACACGGCAGGCGGTGTGATCTATGCGCTAAAGCTCCCCATTTTCAACGCAAGACACAAGAATTTCGGTTCCCACGAAATCTTCCACCTGTTTGTCATGGGCGGAAGCGTGTGTCACTTTGTGTTCATGTATCTGTATGTGGCCTGATATAAAACAGATACGCAAATAAATTTAACATTAAGGCACCAAACCATGCCATACCCTCCGCGTAGATCGCCGCTGTAAAGCCAACCACCGGCAGACCCAAGATAATGACCAATATGCGTATCGCCATTTCCGCAAGCCCGGAACACATAGGAATGCCTGGTTTTCCCATCCCCTGTACACAGCTTCGAAAAACAAACAGGAGATTTAACAGGATGAGAAACAAGGCCAGAAACCTCAGATAGATGATCGTATAGCCGATTGCTTCCTGCTCTGCAAGCATCAACCGTGCCAGCGGTCCGGCAGAGAAAAATAAAATGATTCCGAGTAATAACGATGAAAACAGCGCCATCAAATCTGCGATTTTTGTTCCGCTGCGAATCCTTTCAAACTTCACGGCACCGAAATTCTGTCCCGAAAACGCAGATACCACAAAGCCGATCGTAATACCCGGCAGCATGAATAAATTCAGATATTTATTGCACACGGAATACGCAGAAGTATATATGACGCCATAGCTGTTGATGCGGCTTTGCACAAAGATGCAGCCCAGAGAAGTGATGGCATTCATCCGCGCCATGGGCATGCCGTTTCTCAAAAGTTCCGGTTCCAGCTTACGACCAAAGACAAAATCACTTCTTTCAATCCGAAATTCCCTGATCTTATACAATCTGTCACAGCAGATGAGTACGGAGACAAACTGTGCAAGAATCGTGGCCCACGCCGCACCCGCGACACCGGTGTCAAACACAAAAAGGCACAAAAAATCCAGCCCGATGTTGACGCAGGAAGCTGCGCCGACTGCCAGCAGGGGCGTCCTGCTGTCTCCGACTGCCCGCAGCATGGCTGAAAGCAAATTATATAATATTGTGATCAGTAAACCCCCGAATATGACATAGCCATAGGACAGGCAGTCTTCCATCAGCATTTGTTCTGTTTTCATCAGCCTCAGAACAGGCTTTAAAACGCCCAACCCAATTCCCGTTAGAAAAACCGCAAACAAGACCGACAGCTTTACAGATGCGGCCGCCGCCTTTCGCAGCGCAGCAAAATCCTTCTCTCCGTATGCCTGTGAAATGTTCACGGAAAACCCGTTTGCCAGACCCATGGCAAAGCCCGTGATCAAAAAGGATAACGTGGTAAAATTTCCGACTGCCGCAACGGCTGTATCACCCAGTCCTTTGCCGATGATCGCCATATCCGCAAACGAATAAAACTGCTGTAAGATATTGGCAAGCAGCATGGAAAAGAAAAATGGTAAAAGAGCTTTCGTTATAGAACCTCTCGTAAAATCTGTTTGCTGCATTCTGTACCTTTCCCGATGATTAAATTTGATCGTCTCTTTTTACCACAGATTCCAACGCAGTTATATCAAATTCTTTGCTTTTTTATCAATTTTTGGGTATAATGCAGGAGAACCGGAAAGGCAGCTGGGAATCTATGAAAATCAGAAGAGAACTTAACCGACAATTATATCAGCAAAAAGCTTACGGCTATGATAAAAGACCATACTATTTTGACAAAGCGGTATTGGATGCCATACGAAACGGCGATGTAGAAAAGCTGAAACCTCTGATTGCATCCGGATCGGTAAAGCTCTCTTCCGGAATGAGAACCTTATCAAAAAATCAAATAAAAAACGGGAAATATCATTTCATGATCATGGCAACATTTCTTGCAGAATCAGGTCTTGCCTGCGGCTTAGGACATGATGAAACCTATATGATCGCAGATATTTACTGCCGGAAAGCAGACAGAGCCGCATCCTATGATAATTTACAGAACTTATTGGAGGATATGTGTCTGGATTATACAAAGCGAATCCGGGAAATCAAAAAAGACAACGTAATATCCATTCACATCAGAAAATGTATCGAGCATATTTATGAAGATTTAAGCGCGGACTTGTCTACGAAGAAATTGGCCGAATTAACGAAGCTAAATGCTTCCTATCTTTCCAAATTGTTTAAACAGGAAACCGGGAAAACGATCAAAGCTTACGTGACCGCGGCAAAAATGGATACAGCCCAAAATCTGCTGAAATACAGCGATTTGAGCTGCTCCGAAATTGCCACATCGCTCGGGTATTGTTCCCAGAGCGCTTTTACCTATGCTTTCCGACAGTTTACCGGCGTCACGCCAAAAAAATTCCGGGGTTAGTCATCATACCCGTTCGGATTATTGCTCTGCCATCTCCAGGCATCGGCACACATCTCCCTGATGCCGTACTGCGCCTCCCAGCCCAGCTCCCGTTTCGCCTTGTCCGCGTTGGAATAACAAGTGGCGATATCGCCCGCGCGTCTGTCCTTGATGACATAAGGAATCTTCACGCCTGTGGCTTCCTCAAAGTTCTTCACAATATCCAGCACGCTGTAGCCCACACCGGTTCCCAGATTGTAAATGCACAGTCCCGCTTTTTCCTCAATCTTTTTCAAAGCTTTCACATGTCCTAAAGCCAGATCAACTACATGAATGTAGTCGCGCACGCCCGTGCCGTCCGGTGTGTCATAGTCATTGCCGAAAACGCCCAGCTCTTTCAGCTTGCCTACCGCGACCTGCGTGATATAAGGCATAAGGTTGTTCGGAATGCCATTGGGATTCTCGCCAATGGTACCGCTCTTGTGCGCACCGATGGGATTAAAGTAGCGCAGCAGGATTACATTCCACTCGGGATCTGCTTTCTGGATATCAGACAGGATCTGCTCCAGCATCGATTTTGTCCAGCCATATGGGTTGGTGCACTGTCCCTTGGGGCATTCCTCAGTAATGGGAATCACTGCCGGATCACCATACACCGTTGCGGAGGAGGAAAAAATGATATTTTTCACATTGTGCTTACGCATCACATCCACCAAAGTCAACGTGCCGGCAATATTGTTCTCATAATACTCCCATGGCTTCTCCACGGACTCTCCCACCGCCTTAAGACCCGCAAAATGAATACAGGAATCAATCTGTTCCTTCGCAAATATCTCTTCCAACGCCTCTCTGTCCAGAATGTCCGCCTTGTAAAAGGTTACCGGCTTCCCTGTGATCTTTTCCACTCTTTCCAGAGATTTTTCGCTGGAATTCGACAGATTATCCACTACCACCACGTCATAACCCGCATTCTGTAATTCTACCACAGTGTGGGAACCGATATATCCTGCGCCGCCTGCCACTAAGATTGCCATAGTCTCCTCCGTTCCGAAGCGTTTTGCCGCTCCTGCCTTTCTATGATTTTTGTTCTCTACCAGCTTTCAGTCTACATCGCTTTCCCCGCATATTCAATGTAGGAATGTTATCTAAACCTGTCAATATGTTATAATACAATTCCATTCTCCTTACACAACTCCCTCGCACTCTCCACAGAATCAACCCCCGTCTTATTCTTGATGGGCGCAAACTCCTTATTTCTGACCACCTCATAGGGCAGACAGGAATCCAGTTCGTGGATCATATCAAGCACAAGCTGTTCAAACTTGTAACCGTTTGGCTCCTCCGGCTTCACCGGCTCGCCAGCCTCGTTCAGATAGGGAATCTTCTTCTCCACAATATGAAGCGGCAGTTTCTTCGCCACGATCTCCTCTAAATCTTTCACCCGGAACAGATAGTTTAAGATCACGCCGAAATGATAGGCCGGCTTTCCGTCCTTCGTCTTCTCCTCCATCAGCTCCGGCGTCATATCATAGTATTCCACAATGGAAGGTCTTCCGTCCTCCAGACACATCGCTCCCACCTTCTCGTCCGGCGCGGTCTTCGCCACCACCTTCGCACCCACTGCGCTGTCCGTTGCGATCGTCGCTCCCACAAAGCAGGGATCCGCGATGCGCTGCAGCACATTGTCCACAGCAAACACATTAAGCCACTCTACACCCGCCTTCTTTATCTTATCCGTCACGCCCCACTTCATCATGGAAAGAAACCACCCGCCGTTACCGTTGGGGGAGGTGGACATTTTATATTTCGCCTCCATATAGACCTTTCCGCTATAGTCGGCGGCCGGCGCCATATCCTGCATAAAGAAAGTCACATAATCCGCATTGTAGCCAAAATAATTCTTTTCCTCAAAAAAACTGACAGTTGTGTCATGATTTTTATCACTGGTCATCACATAGAGGGGAATCCAGGCTCCGGCCTGATTCACCACATCCATCAGATTCTCGATCAACCTCTGGAAGATAAAAACATCCTTCGTCAAGCCGATGTTATATACTCCTTTGGGCTCGTCTGAGCCAAGCCTTGTACCCATACCGCCGGCCAGCAGCACCGCTCCCACCTTGCCGGCACGGATGGCATCAAGACCGATCTTCGTGTATTCTTCCTTCTTAGCCTCGATCTCGGAAAGCTCCATGACCTCGATGGGTTCAATCTTTCCTCTCGGATTTAAGGTTTCCTTTTTCTCGCACAGAGACAGCACCTCAAAATCCGTCTGCTCGATCTGTGAAAGCAGTTCCTCCCGCTCCTCGCTGCCCAGTTCCTCATAGTACTGCAGCACATGAAGTTGTCCGTATTTTTTCAGTTTGTCGTATGCCTCCTGATAATTCATGTCATCCTCTTTTCCCGCGCCCGCTTTATTCTCTTTTCCGGAGTTTCCGTGCCCGATGCGCGACGACACGGCCCCGTTTCCGGTATCTGTCATTTTCATCATTTTAACACGACGCGTCAGCAGACTCAATCCGAAAATATAGGCGCCTTCTTCATTAGTGCAAAAAAGGCACTCGGTTTCTATCCCTTTCAGCCGATTGTATGATATAATTAGAAAAACATTCACAGGGAAACATCGTAAAATGAACAATCAGAAAAACCGTAAAGATCCGATCAAAATCTATCTGGGACTTATTTTTTTCATATGTTACGGATTGGGCTTCCTGGAATTTGTGACAGGAACGGGAAAGATTTATCACTTTTTAGGGATTGCATTTACCTTTTTACCGGTGTTGACGGCATTTCTGACACGCCGTATTACAGGTGCGCCGGGAAAGATTCGTCTTTCGCTAAAGGTTTGGAAGCATCCTAAGTCATGGTTGTTTTCAGCGCTCGTGCCGGGGATCCTGATCGTATTGGGAACTGTCTTGTATTTTATTGTTTTTCCACACGAATACAGCGGGGTATTCCGGTATGGAATGCGTTTGGGAACAAATGCGGAGATCACCATCAAATCCCCTTTTGTTTTAGCTCTGGCATGTATCGTTATTGCCGCAGTCCTGATACCGATACAGCTGCTTGAGCTGGGAGAGGAAATCGGGTGGAGAGGCTATCTCCTTGGTTTTCAGATTGAAAGATACGGCCTTCGGAAAGCGGTACTCATAAACGGCGTGGAATGGGGATTGACACATCTTCCCCTAATCTATTTTGGATTTAATTACAGCCTGAACAATCCGGGAGCACCGTATACGAATATGGCCTTGATGTTACTTGTCTGTGTAGTGACAGGAATCCTGTTTTCCTATATCACAATTCAGACGGGAAACTGTATGTATGCGGCAATCATGCATGGAGTCGTAAATGTGATAGGCGAACTTCCTGTTTATATGACCCACAGTATGGAGAGCGGGTTATTGGGACCCAATCCTACCGGCATTCTTTCGATATCAGTTTTAGCTGCGTTCTCTATCCTGCTGATGGCTAAAATGAAGGACGCCCCTGACAACTAAACTCTTTTGATTTGTTACGGAGATAATGACATGATCACGATCAAAAAAATAAGAGAACATGAAGAGCTGGCAGATCGTGCTGCAAACTGGTTTCACCAAAAATGGGGCATCCCGTTGGAGGCTTATCATGAAAGCATTCGTGACTGCCTGAAGCACGAGAATGCTGTGCCGCAATGGTATCTTGCAATGGATCATGATATAATCGCCGGAGGTTTAGGCGTGATCGAAAATGATTTTCATGACCGAAAAGACTTATCCCCCAATGTGTGCGCCGTCTATGTCGAGGAAGCGTATCGCTGTCAGGGGATTGCCGGAAAACTTCTGCAATATGTCTGTGATGATATGAAGAAACAGGACATTGATACCCTCTATCTTCTCACGGATCATACTTCCTTTTACGAAAGATACGGATGGGAATTCCTGTGCATGGTACAGGGAGACGGCGAGCCGGATATGTCAAGAATGTATATCCATAGACAGGTCGGTTGAGATATCATTGTAGCCCACTCGATTCTATGATAGAATTTTAAGGTAACAGACAACAGAAAACAAAGGCATCCTACCAATGAACGACAGACTGACCCGTATCAGAGAAAACGAAAAGATATCCCATACCGCGGCCTATACCAATGAAAAGCTGTACGACAAAACCAGCTGGCTGCAAAAGCCGATCAAAACGGTACTGGATATTCTCCCACTATTTCATGCGTACACCGAGCTTCACGTACTGGATCTGGGCTGCGGCATCGGCCGCAACAGTATCTGCATTGCAGAAACCTATCAAAATATCAATTGTACGATAGATTGTGTCGATCTACTGGAGATAGCTCTTGAAAAACTAAAGCAGAACGCGAAAGAATATGGTGTCAGTGAAAACATCAGCGAAATTTTAAAACCCATTGAGGAATATGAAATTCGAAGCAATTTCTATGACCTGATTATGGCGGTATCTGCCTTAGAACACATCGACAGCGAAAAATCCTTTGTCCGAAAATTAACTGAAATCAGAAACGGTGTAAGGGAAAACGGCATTGTATGTCTGGTGATCAACTCCAATGTCCGCGAGACGAATGCCGCGACAAAAGAAATCATGGAACCGCAATTTGAGGTCAATCTCCCGACAGAGAGATTACAACTGCTTTTAGAAGATACCTTCTCGGGCTGGCGTGTTTTGAAAACGAGTGTGACAGCGCAGGAATATGATATTCCGCGGGATAAAATCATCAGTCATTTAGATACGAATGTTGTGACTTATGTTGCGCAAAGAGACGCTCATAAAAATCCGATATCAAATAAATAATCCCCTTTTAGGGTTACACAGTTAAAGAAGGTACAGAACAATTATGAATCTACAAGAATATAAGAAAATAGAAAATTATATGTACGAAAATCTCAGATTAGCAAATTTATAAATTTATCCTGTAATGCACTTGTGCGTGCCAATTACACAAACCTACAGAAAGAAATTAATACAACGCCTGAATATCTTATACTTTTTCTGAGAAACCTGCTTTTGAACGAAAAAAACGAATTACATAATCGTAATCTGCACATAAGCGGCCTTCTCACAGTAAAAAAGGAAGACATTCAGAACAAAAAAGTAGACATTGAGAGCAAAAAAGTAGACATTCAAAGCGAAAAAGCGGACATTGAGCAATTGCTTTTATCACAAGGGAAGGATTTTTCAAGCAAAACAAAACACCACATTCTCAGAATGTTTTCTACATTTGGATTTGATGAAATTTTTGGCAGAAGCGCAGTCGTTGAACTTCTTACCCTTCAAAATCCATCCGCTTCGATTCTGCTTTCTAAATTGATACAGGCAGGGATCATTGAACCTGTGTCTGGGCACGGAAAAGGCAAATACAGATTTTCAAAAAAGAGCACTGAATTATAAACCAGATACTAAATAACACTCTAGATTGGAGGTACATTTTATGCTCCCCACAATTGAAGAAGCAAAAAAAGAATTGGAAGTTGCAGGACAAATGAATCCGGGGCCCTGGATCAAGCATTCCTTAAATGTAGGAATCGCAGCTAGAAATATAGCGCAAAAGCTGCCTGACCTGGATGAAAACAAAGCATATATTTTAGGAATGCTGCACGATATCGGACGAAGAGTCGGTATTGTCTCTATTCCCAAGCATGTATATGAAGGATATCTCTATTCTATGGAAAAGGGATGGGAAGAGGTCGCAAGAATCTGTATGACGCATTCCTATCCCCTTATGCAGGATGAATTCGATTACATACCGGATACCGAAGAGGAAAGGGCTATCAAAGAATATATCGTAAATTGTCAGGCAGATGATTATGATAAGCTGATTCAAATATGCGATGCCCTCGCTACAGATTATGGCTTTGTCATCTTGGAAAAGAGATTTGTAGATGTAACGCGCAGATATGGAATTATGAAAACATATATTCAGGGATGGGATATCACATTCCACAACAAAGAATATTTTGAAGAAAAAATGGGATGTTCGATTTACGATGTCCTGCCGGACATTGGCCAAACGACATTGTTATGCCCGCCGCCCTGGAAGCCCGAACAAAACAAATAAAGAAGTTTATGGAGGTGTCTTATGAGAGTTTATGAATCGTGTCCCGTACTGGAAAGCGAAAAATTTATATTGAGATTGTTCCAAGAGGACGATTGCGACGATCTGTTAAAGGTTTACAGCGATAAGAATGCTTTGCCATTCTTTAACAGTGATAATTGTGACGGCGATAATTTTTACTATGCAACAAAAGAAAGAATGCAGGAAGCTCTTGATTTTTGGAAATTATCTTACCAAAACGGCTGGTTTGCAAGGCTATCTATTGTCGATAAGGCGGCCTCAACGGTAATCGGAACCGTTGAGCTTTGTTTACGAGTTTCGGAAGATGCATATAATAATATGGGAATCTTGCGAATCGATGTCAGAAGCGACTATGAAAAAGAAGCTGCGCTGTATGACATCGCATCGCTTATCACGCCTCATCTTTCAGAAATGCTGGGATGTGACGGAGTCATCACCAAAGTTCCCATCTATGCGGTAGAAAGAATGAAAGCGATACAGAAAGCAGGCTTTTCGAAATCCGACCAATTATTGATCGGAAAGACCGGATACGCATATGACGGATATTGGATCATGAAATAATGGAGGACCTTATTATGAAAAAGAGATCTTTCTCCCTTCAGCGATCCGCCGTACTGCTAACTGCCATTTTACTTGCAGTCAGCGCGGGTGCGTGCGGCGCAGAAGACACACACTCAGAGACAGCGGCTAATGCCGGAGAATCCGCCGGGACACAGTCGGAATCCAAGGACTCACAGAACGCGGCATCAGCAGAAGACGGCACAGACGGCGAAAACGAATTTGATAAAAATTCTGACATAGATGTCACAAATAATCCATCGGGAGCAGAGGAAAACACTTCCTCCAAAATCACTGTCACCTTTCAGGAGACCCTCGACGAGATCAAGGCCGATGACGGCACGGTGATTCTCCGAAACGACGTACAGATACCCGTGGTAAGCATCGAGGGCGCAGAAGATATCGCGGAAAAGATCAACGCGGACATCACCGCATACTACGAATCCTTCTCCATCGACGAAACGATCTCAATGGCAAAGGAAGACTATACAGCAAGCCTCGGGGAAGACGGCTGGGAGTTTCGAGGCTACGACACAGCTGTAACCGCGAAGGTGACACGCATGGATGACGCCGTGCTCTCCTTCGAGCTGGTTTCTTCCTCATACACCGGCGGAGCGCACGGCAACTATGGCTCCATCGGCAGAAATTACGACGTGAAAACAGGCGAGCTTATTCGTTTTGATGAACTTTCCGAGGACTACGAGGCTTTTCACGCCACTGTTTTGGATTATATGATTAATCTGGCGGAGACGCCTTCCTATAAGGATAAGCTGTTTGAAAACCCCTCTAAAGCAGATCTGGACAGTGCGCTGTTTAGGTCGGAAAACTGGATATTCACATTAAGCGGCATCAGCTTTATGATCGATCCCTATATACTCGGGCCGTATGCCTCCGGAGAGATTTACTTTATGCTGCCCTATGAGAAAGCCTATGATCTGGGCTTAAAAGAGGATTACCGCTACAACGGCAATTTCGTGGAGGAACGCTATTATATCTACAAATATGACCCGGAAACCTTTGAACCCATTATAGACGAAACGCCCGACTGCTATTTTGATCTGGACGGTGACGGCACGGAAGAAGGGCTCGCCTTTTATGGTTACTACGTTGACCCTGCCACCGCCGAGGGCAGATATGCTTTTTATATCGACGGGAAAGATTACGGGGAAGTCATAAAAGACGAATTGCAGAATATCGCAGACAACGGCTATATGGAAACCACCTATGCCCTGTATCATGCGGACGCTCCGGACGGGGGAGTTCCGGCAATTGCCGTGCTGTTCACGGAATTTGGAGACGGGGAAAACAGTGACGGCAGCCGAGTCAGCTATCCGCGTTCCTATATTTTCGGCTATACAAAAGAGAAGGGATTGTATTATATGTATTGGGACGAAGGGTATGTCACTCTGCCCGCTCAGCCGTAAATATGCCCGCTCCGAATCGCTCGCAAAGCTTTCTATTTTCTAAACACCACTATCTCCGTTGCGATCCTCGCCGCCTCTGCCGCCGGATAGAACAATCTGGCCGAAGCTTCCAGAGCGATATCAGTGATATGCTCACTTTTCAAATAATTCGCTGCTTCAGGGGGAGACATTGTTATCTCCCCCTCTTTCCATGCCTGAATCAGGCCGTTGAGCCTGCGAAAATGTGTCATCAGCGCTCCGAAATCCTGCATCCTGTCGATAGTGCTGCTGCCATAAGTCTCCTGCTCCAGTTCGCACACCGCG
Organism: Lachnospiraceae bacterium; assembly: GCA_029067085.1. GTDB lineage: Bacteria > Bacillota > Clostridia > Lachnospirales > Lachnospiraceae > UBA3282. The sequence goes on from JAIEFE010000004.1 coordinate 128,740, forward strand.
ATTACCTGCATGGAAAGCTTTAACTCACCCGTAATGTCAGAGGCTTCCATCAGCACGTCCGGCCTCTTTTCAAGGCAGTCCAGAAGATACGCTTTCGCACCTGCGATATCTTTCTTCGCAAAGTAGATTGCAAGCCGCTCCTTCAACTCCGCTGTCTCCCGCTTTTCATCGGTCATGCCGACTTTGCACGCAAAAGCCCGAAGTCCTCTTTTCTCTACCCAAACGTAGAGCAGAAACTCCGAGATAAAGCCGTAGACCCGCCTGTGATAAGCGTCATAACCGGAGGCGTCGATCTTCTCTTCCGCCCTCTGGAAAATGCCGAAAAGCCATTCGCAGTACTCGTCAAAGAGAGCCTTCCTGCAGACCATCATGTTGCCGAAGTAAGTTCCTTTCTCCCGCACGAGCCTTTCAAAGGTCTCATAATAGTCCGGATAATGCTCCCTTATCACCTCGCCCACCGCATCCAGATCACGAATATTGTAATCCCCGGCGTAACCGTCATAATAAGAAAAATTCAGCTTCAGCTTTTTGGAGACGATCACATCGTTTTCGGAGAGAATGGCCTCATACTCCTTCTCCGTCAGGATCCGTCCTTCTTCCGTGCAGAAGTATCTACGGTAATGACAGATTCCCACGTAATCTGATGTTTTTATGTTTTTCCAAACCCAGTAAACACCCGTCAATTCTCCGTAATAGCAGTTCTTTTCCGAAATACTGACACCCGTGTCATCTCTCATATAGCCGAGATCCGGCGCTCCAGCTCTTCCCACCTGCAAGGGCACATAGATGGGATCAGCCGGTGTCGGAAATTTTTTGTGGGTCATGGTAAAAATCGTTACGCTCATGTTCACCTCATTTTTGTGCCGTTTCCGGCTCATTCCGGCGTCTCGTCCAAACACATCTCTATCCGGATGCTTGAACAGTTACACACTCTCTTTCTGCCTGTTCAGAATACCCGCCAGTTTCTTTCGCACAAAGAAAAAGGCCGGAATCAAAAAGATATCCGCAAAGATCCACGCCAGCGGATTCGCAAAACGCACCGCACTGAATCCGAAATGAGGCACCAGCAAAAAGCCGGCCAGCGCTCTCGCCAGCATCTCAAAGGCTCCCGCAAAGACCGCCAGCCTGCTGAAGCCCATTCCCTGAATCAGGAAGCGGATGATGTTCACAAGCGCCAGCGGAAAATAAAAGAGGGCATTGATCTGAAGGAAGGAGAAGGCGTTTGCGATGATCTGCGTCTCTCCCGCATCAAGAAACAGCAGGAGCAGATGCTTCCCGAACAGATACACTCCGCCAAGAGCAATCATCGAATAGAGAAAGCCCAAAAGCGTGCAGGACTTCAATCCCCTGTCCACCCGTTCCAGATTGCCCGCACCCACATTCTGGCCGCCGTAGGTGGCCATGGTGGAACCCATAGCGTCAAAGGGGCAGACCAAAAGCATACTCACCTTGCCGCCTGCCGTGACAGCCGCCACCGCATTGGAATCAATACCGTTCACAGAACTCTGCAGGATCACGCTGCCGATAGCGGTGATGGAATACTGCAGGCCCATGGGTACGCCCATACTGCAGAGTTTTCCCGCATAATTCCCGTTCCACTTCCGCTCTTCCGGCGTGAAAGTCAGAATCGTAAATTTCTTTCGCATATAGATCAGACAGGAGAGTCCCGCAATCGCCTGGGAGATCACCGTCGCCACTGCCGCTCCCGCTACTCCCATGGAGATCACCACGATACACACATAATCCAATACAATATTCAAGAGTGCCGCCATCACTAAAAAGACCACCGGCGTCCTGCTGTCCCCCAGAGAGCGCAGAATGGCCGCTGTCATATTGTAGAGAAACACCACAGGAATCCCCAGAAAGATCACGATAATATAGCTGTAAGATCCCTCAATGATGTTCTCAGGCGTGCGCATCAGCCGCAGGATCTGACGGCATAAAAGAGAGACTGTCACCGTGACTCCCACGGAAAAGATAATGGACAGCCAGACACTGTTCGCCACATACCTGCGAAGCGCCTCATCATGCTTTGCGCCAAACTCCTGCGCGATGGGAATCCCAAATCCACTGCAGATACCCATACAGAATCCAATGATCAAAAAGTTTACGGAGCCTGTCGCTCCCACCGACGCCAATGCGTTCACACCCAGATAATGTCCTACAATGACAGCGTCCACCATACTGTAGAACTGTTGAAAAATGAGTCCAAATAACAGGGGCACGGCAAATCCCAGGATCAGCTTCATAGGGCTGCCTTTCGTCATATCTTTTTCCATAAAAACCTCCATGATCCTGCTTCACGGAGAATACCCGTTTTAGCATTAGAACTTCTTTCCACTCTATCACACTGCGTCAAAAACGCAAGTACCTATTTCATAAAAAGTATAAAATATTACAGATCAGGAGGCAGATTCAAATACAAATCGAGAATTCCAAAAGAAAACCCATGCAATGAAAACAAAACCGATTGACAGTAATGTGGGAATGTATTAAGATAGTATCACTTTACGCAAAAATAAATGGAGGCACCCTATGAACGGCACACTCACCAAAGACAGGTTTTATGAACAGATTATCAAACTGGTAATACCGATCGTCATTCAGAATCTCTTAAGTGCGGCTGTCAGTTCCGCAGACGTGGTGATGCTGAATTATGTGGGGCAATCCTCCATCTCCGCTGTATCGCTTGCAGCCAACTACGCCAGCGTTCTCTTTATGATCTATTACGGTCTGGGAACAGGCGCTACCATGCTGAGCGCACAATATTGGGGCAAGAGAGATCTCCAGCCGATCCGCGCGATTCAGGGCATCGCCATGCGCTTCTCCCTGATCATTTCCCTTAGCTTCTCCGCCTTCGCCTTTTTTGCTCCGAATCTTATGATGAAACTTTTTACAAACGATGCGGAATTGATTGCTATCGGTGCAGGCTATCTGCGCGTGATGAGCATCACCTATCTCTGCTGGGGCATTGTAGAAGTCTATTTGGCGATTCTTCGCAGCATCGGCCGCGTGACCGTATCCATGATCTTAAATGTGACGGCTTTCTCCCTGAATATCCTGCTGAACGCAGTTTTCATCTTTGGCCTCTTCGGTGCGCCGAAGCTGGGCGCTGTGGGTGTGGCCATCGCCACCGCCCTCTCCCGAGTAATTGAACTGCTGGGCTGTCTCGTGGTGTCTCTGTTCAGTCAGGATATCAAGCTGAAATTCAGTTATATGTTCCTGCGCAACAAACTCCTGTTTCAAGATTTCCTGCGTCTCTCCCTGCCGGCTGTATTAAACGATCTGGCCTGGAGCGTCGCCTTTTCCATGTACTCCGTAATCTTAGGGCATATGGGTTCTGACGCGGTGGCTGCAAATTCCTTAGTCGTCGTCGTCCGAAACTTCGCCACCGTACTCTGCTTCGGCGTAGCCAGCGCGGGCGGCATCCTTCTCGGAAATGTGATGGGAGAAAACAACATGGAGCGCGCCCAGGAGTACGCCTCCAAGTTGATCAAGCTGACAGTCATCACCGGAGCCATCGGCGGCGTGATGGTGCTTGCTGCCACACCCTTCGTATTGCATTTTGCGAAGCTCTCCGAGACAGCCATGGGATATCTCAAAGTGATGCTGCTCATCAACACCTACTACATCATGGGCGCCGCCGTCAACACGACGCTGATCGCCGGTGTATTCCGGGCGGGTGGGGACAGCCGCTTCGGTCTGATCTGTGACGTGATCGATATGTGGGTCTACGCAGTCCCACTCGGGTTTCTTGCGGCCTTTGTCTTCAAGCTGCCCGTTCTCTGGGTATATTTTCTGCTGTGCACCGACGAGTTTGTGAAATGGCCCTGGGTCATCAAACATTATCGGCGTGGAACATGGCTGAAAAACATTACCAGAGAAAATTTATTTCATAAAAATTCAGAGCAGGCATAAAATTCGATGCCTGCTCATTTCTTTTCATCCAAACAGCCGTTTAAAAACGCATCAGTCTGCACCTTCCCGCGAAATTCTTTCCTGCTGCACACATCCATCTTCTCGTAAATATGGGACACATGCTTCTTCACTGTAGTCTCGGCAATGAAGAGTTCTTCCCCGATCTGCCTGTTGGTGTGCCCTCTATAGAGAAGCCAGGCTACCTCCAGCTCTCTCTCGGAGAGGCCCCGGTCTTCACAGGTATGCAGGAAATCGGCATAAATCTCCTCATAGTTCCTGTTTCCCATTCCATTCGTCTCTACGACTCCTGTTCCGGCCTTTTTTTGCTCCTCCTGCCGAATTTTTCCGCCATCTTTCCGAATCTGATCGTTTACCCGCACATAGAGCGCGAGAACCACCGCCAGCGCCACTCCGAGAGACAGGGTACAAAGGCTTGCAAACGCCCAATTTCTCCTGCCGCCAAAGGCGCCTGCCTGATACAGCAGCATGGCTGTCAAGAGCAGCACATAGCCAACCCCCAGAAAAAATCGCAGCGCACGCCTTTTCATGCTTCTGCATCTCCGTCCTTTACTGCACCCATTTCTACCTGCTTCCCGCTTTCCGCATGCATCTCCCTCCGGCTGCCGATCACCGTTACATCTGATTCCTCTGTATCGCCATCCAATTCCATATAATTGATGATCTGCCGCTTCACCTCAAGATGCAGAGGTAAGAGCAGCATCTCTATGACGGTCGCATAGAGTACAGTCAGAATAGCTACCGCCAGATTGGGTCCCAGTGATGCCAGATCAGAGAGCTGCCTCATAATGGTGATAAAGGTGAGAAGCATCGCCATGATCCCCGCATAGACCACCTGTTTCTGCAGCATTTCCAATACGTCCTGCGTGCGCCTGAGCTCACTTAAATGGCAGGTATATCCATTCTTCAAGAGAAGAAAAGCCCGCGTAAAATCCTTCCACACACCGCCCCTGATCAACACCGGCACGGTAAATACCAGAATGATGACAAGCGACGGCAGATCGAGCAGCGCAAATGCCACATTATGCATATTTCCCAAAGCCTCCCCCTGAGAGAAGCCAAGCAAAATCAAAATACCCAGCAAGATACTGATAATCTCCATGATCATGGTACATTCCTCCTTTTTTCTAAAAGAATAGCACAGACTACGCGCAAAATTCTATACTACTTTTCCGAACAAAGGTAGTATTTTCAGTCAAAAGAGCCTGCCCAAAGGCAAGCTCTCTGATTCTTTAGTATTTTGTCAAAAACTGTCTTGTCCTCTCCTCCCTCGGATGGTCGATGACCTGTTTCGGATCACCCTGCTCCACGATCACGCCCTCATCCATAAAAATGATCTGATCCGCCACGTCTCTGGCAAATGCCATTTCATGTGTCACGATGATCATTGTCATATGCTGTTCGGCAAGTCCCCGGATCACCTTCAGGACCTCGCCTGTCAATTCCGGATCGAGTGCCGAGGTTGGCTCATCAAAACAGAGAATATCAGGCTGTAAGGCAAGCGCTCTGGCAATCGCCACGCGCTGCTGCTGCCCTCCGGAGAGCTGATGCGGATAATGCTCCATACGATCCGCCAGTCCCATCCGGTTAAGCAAATCTCTGCCGTGAGTTTCGATCTCCTCATAAATCTCTCTTTTCTTCTGCTTAAAATCCGGTCGTTCCTTCGCCAGAAGCTTTTCGGCCAGAATCACATTCTCCAATGCCGTATACTGCGGAAACAAGTGAAACGCCTGAAACACCATCCCAAAATGCAGCCTCTTGGTGCGCAGATTGCTCCCCTGACCACTCACGGGATTTTCCGCGTCAAACAGCGTCTCTCCCTTCACCGTGATAGAGCCGTGATCCGGCGTCTCAAGGAAATTAAGGCAGCGTAATAATGTCGTCTTTCCGGAACCGGAGGAACCGATGATCGCTAACGCCTTTCCCTCTTCCAATGTAAAACTCACATCGTCAAGTACATTGGTGGAACCGAATCTTTTTCCGATGTTTTTTACTTCTAAGACAGCCATATTTCTCCTTATTCTAAAGTGTTATAATCCAAATTGAATCAATTGCGCCTCAGAGATTCTTTTCAACCGTCCTCACTCTGAAATGATCTATCTGAAATAATCCAGTCTGCGTTCGATATAGCGAAACAACAGTGTCAATATTCCTACAAACAGAAGGTAGAACACTCCCGTGTAAAAGAGCGGCCAGGTAAGACCGTTGCTCTTCATAAAAGAATAGCCCGCGAAGGTCAGCTCATAAGCCGCGATGATCCGTGCCAAAGAGGTGTCTTTCACCAAAGTGATGATCTCGTTGGACATAGGCGGCACCACACGTTTTACCATCTGTAAAAGCGTTACCTGAAAAAAAATCTGACTCTTCGTCATGCCAAGCACCTCCCCTGCCTCCCGCTGTCCCACGGGAACACCTTCGATGCCTCCACGAAAAATAACCGAAAAGTAGCAGGCGTAGTTGATAGAAAAAGCCACCACCGTAGCCGTGATCCGCCCCGCTTCACTGCCGCTCCAGATATTGTGAGAAAGCCATAGCCCCGGACCGTAGAAGATAATGATGAGCTGCAGCATCAACGGCGTCCCCCGTATGATCCAGACAAGCGTCTCCACAAGCCCGCGCAGAAGCTTCCATCTGCTCATTGCGCCGAAGGCCAGAATCAATCCCAGCGGCAGCGCAAAGAGCAGTGTGAAAAGAAAGATCTGAAAGGTGGTCCAAAGACCGCCAAGCAGAGATTGCGTTACTGTTAAAAACATGCTTTACTCCCTTACTTTCCGGGTACCACGATCACCTGTGCATTATTGCAGTAAGCGTTCGTGCACTCCATAGCTTCCGTCACTTCATTGGTCAGCGTCATGCCATTCCAGACAACATCAATGTTCTTGGAATCCAACTCCATGATCTTATTATCCCAGTCGATCACTACAAACTGTGCTTCCACGCCCAGCTTATTCGCCACCATGCGTGCCATGTCCGCATCAAAACCGATCCACTCGCCCGCAGCATCCTTGTAGTCCATGGGTTCAAACTCCGTGATGCCCACGATCAGCGTACCCTTGCCCTGAATGTAAGCCACATCTCCGGAACCGTTGTCCGTATACTCGCTCGCCTTCTGCTCTACAAGAGCCTCCTGTACACCATAAGTCGCTGCCGTCTCCTGCATGGAACCGTTCGCATAGCTCTCCGCAAGTACAGCATTGATATAGGAAGCCAGATCGGAGCCCTTGCGGCAGCCTGCGCCATACTCCTCCGTCGTCAGTTCTTCCGTATGTACCAGATTCGGATAGCTGGTGCCTTCACCGATCATAGCGCCCGCCATCAGAAGGTCGATGATCGCTGCGTCCGATGTCCCGGAAGCCACCTCCATCAGCGCATCCGCCTGAGAAGCCACACTATTCATCTGATAGCCCTTCTCCTGCGCTGCCGCCTCGCCCGCAGAACCTGCCTCCACGGCATACACCATATCCTTACTGTCTGTCTTGTTGCCGCAACCCGTAAGAATGGTGCAGATTGCTGTTGAAAGTACCAGTAACATTGCAAATTTCTTTTTCATAATCTTCTCCTCCTAAATGTTTTCAAACACTTATGTATTTTATCACAGCAGTATGCTAAAGTAAATGCGCAAAATAGAAATCCCCCGTCAATTAACGGGGGATTTAATTATCTCTGTATTTATTCCGCGTTTGTCGCCTCCGTATACTTCACTGCAAGATCATTGATCGTGCCGTCCGCAAGCATCTTCTCGATGGAAGCGTTGATCTTATTCAGCAGCTCTGTGTTATCCTTCTGTACCGCGATCGCATACTCCTCAGATTCGAAAGCGGAGGCGTCCTCCACGATCTTTAAGCCCTCGTTATCGCTGACGTACTTCTGCGCTGTCGCAGAGTCAAGCACCACCACGTCGCACTTGCCGTTCACCAGCTCCATGACCGCCTCGGTTCCCTTCTTGAACGCCTCGTAGGTGTAGCCCATATCCTGCACGCAAACCTCGCCGGTATAGCCCTGGATCACGCAGATCTTCTTATCAGCCATGTCTGCCGCAGAGGCAATATCGGAGTCTTCTTTCACGATCATAACCTGCGTAGCCGTATAGTACGGAGTGGAAAAATCCACTGTCTCCCTTCTCTCATCGGTTGCCGTCATGCCCGCGATGACCGCGTCAATCTGCCCATTCTGGAGCGCTATCAGAAGAGAGTCAAATTCCATACTCTCCATCTTGACCTCCATGCTGTTGTCCTCGCCGATCTGCTTCGCGATCGCCATGTCAATACCATCGAACTCACCGATCACACCGTTTGAGGTAACATACTCGAACGGCGGAAATTCAGGGTTTGTGCCGAAGGTGATGGCATTGCCCTTTGCGGAGCCGCCTCCGCAGGCCGTAAGGGAAGCTGCCAGGATTCCGGCAAGCATCATTGTCAGTAACTTTGTTGTCTTTTTCATAATCTTTTCCTCCTCGTTGTTTACAACATTTATTACAATCGCTTAATGTCGCGATCATAAAACCTTTGATAAAAAGTTTCTCGTCCGCTCGTTCTGCGGATTGCCGAAAACTTCCTCGGGTGTACCGCTCTCCATAACGACGCCCTGATCTATGAAAAGCACTCTGGACGCGACCTCTCTGGCAAATCCCATCTCGTGGGTAACGATCACCATGGTCATCCCGGACTTCGCCAGATCCTTCATCACGTCGAGTACCTCTCCGACCATCTCCGGGTCGAGCGCCGAAGTAGGCTCATCAAAAAGCATGATCTCGGGATCCATTGCCAAAGCTCTCGCAATTGCCACACGCTGCTTCTGGCCTCCGGAGAGCTGTGCCGGATAGGCGTTCGCCTTCTCCCCGAGATTGACTCTCTCCAAAAGCTCCTGTCCGCGTTTCTTCGCCTCCTCCTTCGTCATTTTTTTCAGAAGGACGGGGGCCAATGTAATATTCTCCATGATAGTCAGATGCGGGAAGAGATTGAACTGCTGAAACACCATCCCCATCTTCTGCCGCACCTGGTTCACATTTATTTTCGGGGACGTGATCAGCTCGTCGTCCACATAGATCTCGCCCTCTGTAACTGTCTCCAGGAGATTCAGGCATCGCAGGAAGGTACTCTTCCCCGATCCTGAGGGGCCGATCACCACCACTACCTCGCCCCGTGCGATGTGCTCATCGATTCCGTTTAGAACGGTCAGATCTTCAAATTTTTTATGTAAATTCTGGACTTTTATCATTCTCAAATCTCCATCTGCTGTCCGGTTTATGTCTGCAAAAAAAGGGTTAAACAGCATCGGCCCGGCGAAGCCTGTTCTCCACTTTTTTCAGCGCCAGCGTCAATATCTTGATCAGCACATAATAAATGACCGCAGTGCCGATGAGCGGCATGAAAGCTAAGAAGGTCGCGCTCTTGATAAAGTCGCCTGCCTTCTGAATATCCATCAGTCCCACATACCCGACAATAGCCGTCTCCTTGATCAATACAATAAATTCATTGCACAGTGCGGGAAAAATATTTTTGACTGCCTGTGGAATGACAATCCTGCTCATGGTCTGAAAGGCGTTTAAGCCAAGCGATCTGCCTGCCTCCGTCTGCCCTTTATCAATCGACAGGATGCCCGCCCGAATGATCTCCGACACATAGGCTCCCGAATTGATGCCGAAAGCAATCGCCGCAACGATCCACTTTTCAAGCTGCAGAGGGGGGAAAATCACAAAATATATGATCATCAGCTGCGTCACCGATGGCGTTCCCCTGATCACATCCGTGTAGATACCACCGATCACGCGAAGGACTTTTTTCTTCGACAGATTGCACATCGCGATCAGCATCCCGATCAAAATACCAATGATGATCGCCAAGAGCGAAACCTTTATCGTAACGCCGATACCGCTTATTAATAATTTATATCGGTCTTCCTTTATAAAACATTTATAAAATTCATTACTAAATTTCGCCATCATCTTCGTTCCTTTCCGAGCAGACTCCTCCACTCCGACAATATTTCCTCACATTCCTCCGTATCAATATCCTCCACGGCATTCTGAAGCTCCTCAAACACTTTCTGCTGCGCATCGTCGTAGGAATACTGGCTCATGTCCCGAATCACCTTCTCCATCGCGTCCATATCCAGATTTTCCATGGCTTCTTCCATTGCCGCAAAGAGATCCGTGATCTCACTCTGCTCTGCCTCTCTGCCGGCGTGTTCCTCCGTCTCCTTTGTAAAGTAAGGAGCGAGAATTCCCTTGTAGAACATATACTCCTCTAACATGCCCGGCGTGATCTTATGGATCAGGGCAGCATTTTCCGCATTGCCTGCCGCTTCCATCTGCTCCGCCGTATATGCCAGATCCATAGCGCCGATCTGTCTGGATGCGCTCTTCAAAGCATGCACTTCAACCGTATACTCCCGCCACATCTCCTTCTGATCGTACTCCTGTATGAGGGCACATTTCTTGTCGATGACACGATAAAACTCCTTTAAAACAGACCAGAACAGTGCCTCATTTCCAAGGAAACTCATGGCCTTCTCCACATCCAGCCCGTCAATCGCAATATTCGTAGGCATCTGTGCCGGAGTGTCCTTGTGGACAGGGCGGGGCATCTGTCTTTTCTTTCTGCGCTTCTCGATCTTTTCCGGAGGCAGCCATTTACGCAGCTTTGAGAGAATAATCCGCATCTCGATGGGCTTCGTCACGCAATCGTTCATACCCTCGCTGATAAACATCTCCGCCGTTCCCTCCACCGCATTGGCCGTGAGCGCAATGATGGGCACCTGTCCGTTACTGCCGAGAAGTCTCCGGATGACACGAGTGGTCTCCACGCCGTCCATCTCCGGCATCATATGATCCATAAAAATTATGTCATAGCGCTTGTCCGTTACCTTCAAAACGGCTTCTTTCCCACTCAAGGCCGTATCCATCTTCATCTGCAGAGGATTCAGGAGACCCTTTACAACCGTCAGATTGATCGCGTTATCATCCACTATCAATATTTCCGCCGTGGGCGCCACAAAGTCAAAATCTTGTGCCTCCGTCGGTGCATAGGCCACGTTGTCCTCCCTGCCGTTAAAAATATTGGAAAGCCCTAAAATGTAAAGCGGCTTTTTCACCACCCGAAGGTTTGGAAGATCGTAGGAACGCATCGTACGGTAATTCGTGAGCAATACGCCGTTGACATCCGGATTCCGCTTTAAAAAATGCTGTACATCTTCCGTAAACAACGGCTGTTCAATAAAAAGGAAACCGATCTGTCTCTCTTTCACAAGATTCAAGGAATCCTCCGATTCCAGTCTCTCATAGGAAACGCCGAGCTTCTCCATGTCACCGGCAAGTTCCTCTGCAATATATTTGCTTCTGATCAGTCCCGCCGCCGTCAGTTTCGCGTCCGGCTTCTCAACGCTGTGAGCGCTGTTCGTCACTTTCTGGGGAATGCTGAAGGAGAAGGTGGAACCCTTCCCATACACGCTGCTCACATAAATCTTTCCGTTCATAAGGGATACAAGCTGTTTACAGATCGCAAGACCGAGTCCCGTTCCCTCAATATTGCGATTCCGCTTGCTGTCCAGCTGCTGGAAAGATCTAAAGAGCTTGTTCATATCGCTCTCTTTGATGCCGCTTCCCGTATCTGCGATGGAGATCGACAACTCTATTGTCTCCTCATCTATTTGTCGGAAATCCACTTTCACATGGACATTTCCTTCCCTGGTAAACTTGACGGCATTGTTCGCCAGATTGACCATAACCTGCTTGATACGGATATTATCCCCATAAAGGCCGACGGGAAGATTCGGATTCACGTCCACCGTCAACTCCAAATCCTTGGTGCCGATACGTGTCATAATGATATTTGATACGTCATTGATCACAGACATGGGCTCATACTCCACGTCGCTGATATCCATCTTGCCGGACTCAATCTTGGAGAAGTCCAGAATATCGTTGATTATCGTAAGAAGCGTCCGCCCGGAGGATTTGATCTGCCCGATGTACTCCCTTGCCGCCGGCGTCAGTTCTTCCCTGAGTGCCATCTCCGCCATACCGATGACCGCGTTCATCGGCGTACGGATCTCATGGCTCATATTCGCCAGAAAGTCCGATTTCATGCTGGAATTCTTACTCAGCTCCATATTTTTCAGATTTACCTGGTGTCTGTTGTACGCCACATCAGATAAAACATTGGCAATCGTGTAGAGCGCGTTTGAGACCTTTTCAATGGTTTCTTTATCCACGATCCGGAGATCCTTTGCCGACTCGATCAGCCTGTCAGCGTCCACCCCGATTACTTCCGCCACCTCTCTGAGTTTATTCTCCTCCGGCGGAACGGACAGGATCTGTCCGCCGATAATACAGCCCACCATAGTCTCGTGTGCCATGATCGGCGCAGCGAACTCCACCAGACCCGCATGACAGAGGTAAACGCAGGAAGCCTTGGCGCTTGCTGCCTTTCCCGCTCCCATCCTGTCACATTTTGCGCACTGCGTTCTGCCGATTTCCGTACTTCTGATGTGTTTGGTACAAAAATCGGAAACACCGGAAGACTCTGTGATCGCAACACCGTTCACATCCGTGATGACTGCCGCGATCCCGGACATATCCGAGAAAGCATCCTGTACCTTCTGCAGGGTCTCCAAATCTATCAAATCTGTTAAATTATATTTATCCTCAATGACTGCCATAGCTTTTTCCCTCTGTCAAGTCATATCTTATCAGCCTAATACACCCTTGATAGTGGACGAAAGCTTTTCCATATCGATCGGTTTTGTAAGATATCCCTGTGGCTTAAGCGCCAGCACCTCGAGAATTTTCTGCTTATCAGTCACGCCCGTCAGGAACACCACCGGCAGTTTGGCCGTCGCTGCATTTCCCCGGATCTTTTGAAGGACTGCCGCGCCGTTTTCCGCCGGCATCTCGTAATCAAGGAGCACCATATCCGTCTTTTTGGTCTCCAGAAATTTCAGGGCAATCTTTCCGTTGATGGCAGTAGCCACATCATAGCGCTCCGCCAGATAGCCCTTTAAAAGCTTTAACACACTGCTGTCGTCGTCCACGAGGAGAATGTGTTTTTTGTGCTCCATCTCCGCCTGCAGAGCTTTCTCCTTTTCCTCCTCCTTTGCGAGCTGAGCCAAAAGCTGCTCCGCTACACGCATAATATCCTGTGTTTTGATATCTTCCTTCTTCACTGTTACAGAATGACTCTCTTCGCCAGCCTGCGGCCGCTTCTCCTTGAGCAGCTTGACAATGCCCTCTTCAATCTTCTGGGATGAAAGAGGCTTCCTAAATATATTCACCTCCATGGCAGGCGCAATACGTACAAACTGATCGCACTCCTCGGCATCTCCTATGATGATAATGGGAATCCGGTTTTCCGCTATCTTTCGCTCCACGTTGACAAATCGCTTTAAATCGTCCGGATTTTCTCCGTAGAGACAATAGACGAGCGCGTCCGGCTGTATGTACTTTACGTGGTTTATAATATCGTCGTAGCGGTCCGAGGTGCTCAGACACTCAAAACTGAAATCCATGTATGTAAAAAACTCATTGATGATCATTTTGTTATTTCCCGTAAGCAAAATCTTGTATTTCATAGCATTTTACTCCTTTTCCGTGTGTCATACATATCCGCAGTGTCGTTGCTCATTACCAACGCGTACGTTATATCATCCTTTTACGGAATCTGATCAGCTTTCTCTCTTCAACGTGACATTGCTGATATGAACTGTTGCAGTAGAACCCTGTCTTCCCAGATTGAATTCCACGCGGGCATTCGCATCATCATATTCCGTCATATCAAACCGATGCGTAAAGGTCTGTTTCTCTGTCGTCAAACTGACTTTCGTATCCGCCAAATATCTGAAATAACCTCTGTCGGGCGCTGTGATATTCGTAACCATGGTACGCGCTTCATCCGCATACGCATCATAACGCAGCTCATATTTTGCGCCTTTCGCGACAGGAATATCCGCCTGCACGATCTGTACGCTATGCTGCATACCGCCTTGCTCCACTGTCGTGATATGCAGCGTATTGCCGCTTATTTGGGTTTCTGCCTCTCCTCCATCCGCCAGCAGGAGCCCCCAGTTTGCATCCTCTTTCGTCAAATCTTCCGCTGTCGCAAAGTCGCCGTTCATGCAGTAATTTCCCTTCTCATCCGGATCCCGCAAAACGACTTTCTTCTTCTCGGGTTTTACAACATTCGTGTCATAGCTGTCCTTCGCGTATACCTTGACATAATCAATGACAAATTGCGCATCCTCCCCAAACACCGCGTCATTGTCGGGATAGCCGACCCAGCTTCCGCCAACCGCCAAATTCAGGATGATATAAAACGGCTGATCATAGGGCGCCGGATAAGGCACTTCTTCGCATCCCGGTCTTTTGGTAAACCAGTCATTTGCCGTGTAAAACAACGTGCCATCCACATAAAATCGAAATTCACCGGGATCCCATTCGCATGCAAAGACATGAAAATCCGATCCGAAATCCGCTGCCCCCTCCGGCAGATCATATTTCCCCTGACTCTCTGTGTGGGGTTCTCCGAAGTGCAGCGTTCCATATGATCTGGAAAGCTTGTCTCCATGCACTTCCATGATATCGATTTCCCCGCACTTGGGCCACTGTCCATAGTAATCCTCATCCGCCGGCATCATCCAAAATGCAGGCAGAAATCCTTTCCCTTTCGGTATTTTTGCCCTTGCTTCAAATCTTCCATAGGTAAACTCATGCTTACCCTGCGTGTTGATCCTGCCCGAAAGATATGTCTTATACCGCTGCCCACCTCGTTCCTCGTATATGGCGTTGCCCGCTTCATCCAGCCGCTCCGTCGGTCTGATGTAGAGCAGTCCGTCCTTTATATAGGTATTTTCTTCTGAAACAACGTATTCCTGCAGTTCCGCATTGACCCAGCCCGGCTCATGCTTCTCAAAACTCCAGTTATCCGGATTCAGTGTATCTCCGTCAAAGTTATCTTCCCATACAAGCTTATAAGACTGATCCATTTCGCCCTTTTTCGTCGCTGTACTCATGGTTATTTCTCCTGAAATATTTAGTTTCCTTCTGTCGTTCGGCTCATAATCTTACTCCTTGTCGGAGTGCTGATTCGCCCCTATCTCTGATGCTGTTATGCTGCATGACGCCAACAAGAATTACGCAGTAATTCTTGCGACGCAGACTGCCGAGTCTGCGTCTATTATAGCATAAAAACAGATAAAGCATAGCCATTCTGATAAATTTTATCTCTTACATAACTTCACTCACTGTATAGTGTGCCAGTTTCAAATCCGCCTAAAAATGCCAGTGTCTTTGATGCCTGCAGACTTCCTTCTTCCATTGCCAAATTTATATCATGATGATTCAGATATGATGCAATAAATGCTGCGTGGTAACTGTCGCCACACCCTGTAGTATCGACAATTTCTTCCACAGAAATAGCCTCAGTACGATATTCTTTACCACGATAAAAAGTAACACTTCCCTTTTCTGCTAAAGTTGCATTAAAAATACCATGATACAATTTAGACCAATTTTTCAAAACCTTAAGCGTCTGCTCATCTCCACTGAAGAAAATATAATCAATTTGATTGACGATATCTTTTAATTTTTCAAAATCTCTGAACACATCAAAATCAACTGCCATCTGATATCCATATTCCGATTTCAACTCAAAAACTTCTTGAAAATTAGTACTGAAATAGTTGATAAATACGACATCTGTTTCTTTCAATTTTTTCTTATCAATTTCAGTCAACCTAAAATTCTGATATACTCCTCCATCCCATGAGTCAGGCTTAAAATATCGGTTTCCTCCTGAGTCGTGATATATTGTGTTTGTTGCTGTTCTTCCGTTATTTACAACGTGCACACAAGACATATCTATTGTTTTTCTCTCTTTGATACACTGAATCACTTTTTGGGCAATATGGTCATCCCCAATTGCACCCATAAGACTTATACTGACATGAGGATATTTTGAAATAGTCATTGCAAAATTCAGTGCTTCTCCACCTAACCTAATCTCATCTGTATCGGCAAAAACATCTGCACAAATCGTTGACATTGCCACTATTTTAACCACATTTTTCCTCCTTTCATTTACAATATTTTCGCATCACATACTAAAGTTCTATCCTTTCACTGTGTTTCATCTGCTCCAATACTTTCTCATAATACTGCTGCTGGTAGAGCAATCGCTCCGCGATCATCTGTCTGGCAGTCTCAGTTCCGGATTTTTCACCAAGCCGCCAGTTGATCCAGTCCAGCTTCTCCTGAAGCCATTTGCGCTTATCCTCTATCTTCAGATTACGGAAACCTGCCCATTCCATTGCATCATAGATTCGATAGGCATCAAAACGGTCTACATCATCCGCATCCCCGATGCTGTATGCAAACGCTGTTTTCTCTCCGGGAAAGTCCGCCTTGCCGTCTACATGGATTGCAATGCCATAACAGATCTCCTGCACCCGTTCTTTGCTCAGATCAAGCTGCTCCAGAAAAGGTCTTGCCAGCCGGGCTGACATTCGCCCGTGTTCCTGCCAGACGTTCTCCCTCTCAAATGGCATGGCATAACCCACATCATGCAAAAGTCCGCCGATGATCAGTCCTTCTTCGTCCAGCCCCTCCCTGCGGGCAATCTCTCCGGCCGCATGAGCCACCCGATAGGAATGCTGCAGGCGGTACTCCCCATCAGCGGGATGTTCCTTAAAAAAGGCACAGTTTGCAAACTGCTCTTTCAGAAAAGCTTCAGTTTTCTCGATATTTGTCATACCGCATTCCTCCTCAAATCATCCTTTGTCCCTCAACGGCTGACTGTTTTGCACCATTTTCTCAGATATTCATGTACCAGTACCTTTTTGATCCGTTCCATTTTATCTCACCCTTCGGACAACTTTCTCATTTTAGCAGAATACTTTTCCCATACTTGCGGTATTTTTTCTTTTATAAAGAGCGCATAGGAGCATTCCGGTGTTTCCATCATGTTCTTTTCTTCTAAATATTCGACACAGCAAGAATACCACCATTCTAATTGCTGCTGCGATTTGACTTCAAAACGACCGATCTTCAATTTACCTTGCTTCACATATTCCATAAATAAATCATACGCATTTTCCACTCGGGTACAGTTTGATACTTCAATGGGCTCTGTCGCCAATCTCGCACATGGGATATTTTTAAACGGAATGACCTGATCTTCTTCTACATGGACTTCGTAGAGATACCCGCTCACGCCTTCTGATACTTCTTTCAGTGCATTCGGATACAATTCGTGATAGACAGGTATTTCACTGCCGCCTTCAAACCCATAAGGGAACCAATAATAGGGCCTTGCCACTGCATTGCATAGATAGAAAGCGGCAACCACGTCTATGGTGGTCATATATACATATGGCCGGTCATGATCTGCCTGATTTGGTTTTAATATTTTTATATTTGCCGTGTTACTTCCATGGTATAATGTCATTCTATCTCCCCTAAAAAGGTTCTGCTCAGTTGCTAAGACAGCTTATACACGAGCATTATAGTAATCGCAAAATGCATGGCTCAGCTTTGTGAGTATCTCCGTCATTGTAGTATCTGTAATCTGACTGATTGTCTCGTCCGCTGCGAGTTCTCCATTAATCAGCACTTCATACTGTCTGGCAGACAGGCTGTTCTCATCTCTAAGATGAACGATCGGAAATGTCACGCTCATTTCTTTGTATCCTTCCCGGATGCTTTGAATCATCGGAACATAAGCATCATTTTCAGCAAATACGGGCACGATATCTTTTCCAAATAGTAATTCAATATTTGTAATTTCGCTCATTGCTTTAGCTCCTTTCATAACATATCTTTCAATCTTGAAAACATATGGCCGGTCACTTTTTTGATTATATCATTTCCATACTTCATTTGCCACATGAATGTAAGACATACCGACTGTTGCTCTCTACAAACCGAAACATGTATGGAGTACGTGACATAAATGCAAGGTGATGGTGGTGGTTAGCTTCGGCCATATCGTGTATACTGTATCTATAGTATTCAGGAAAGGGATCGGGACAGGATATGAAATTAGAGGAAAAATTACAGTTGTTGAGAAAACAAAACGGTTTGTCCCAAGAGCAGCTTGCCGACAGACTGGGCATTGCCAGACAGACCGTCAGCAAATGGGAGACAGGTCAGGCAGTTCCGGAGCTGAATGGTCTCATCCTGCTAAGTGATTTATACGGTGTAACAATTGACCGCATAGTGAAGGAAGATGAAGCCTGCAATCTTTCATTAAATCCGGGAACGGATCTTACTATCAACAAAATCGTTTCCTTTCTGATCCGTGCAAAGCAAAATACTTATGCCGGGAAAGCGCAGGAAATCAAGCCTTCAAGGCCACAGTCCCATGATTTCTACTATGAAGAAGAAACGTACACTTATTATGATACGTATCTGGGCGGGGAAAAGTTTGCGGGAGAAGAAGCGGTATGGGATCATACTGCACCAATCTGGAGTATGAATTACGCCGGTAGAGTAATCGGAGAACCCTTTAACGGAGATTTTCTGAAAGAGGCGCTGCGTCATGTCCCTGCAAAAACCCCATTCCGCGGACCGGAAATCTATACCAGGGGAGCATACCGTTACCATAGCAGGGTAAATGGTGATTTCATCTGGTTTCAGGGGTATGAGGAAATTTTTTACGAAGAAGAACGGATTTACGAGTGCTACTACCACGGGGGAGCGCTGTAAACCTTCAATTTTTCTATTAATCCTTTATCCGCCGGAAGCCATTCCACGCTGTCCAAATGATCTCTCGTCAGCCATCTTGCGGCTTCATGCTCTTTTAACACAAGATTTCCAGATTTGACTGTACAGAAAAAACATTCCATTGACAGGTGAAAGGTCGGATAATCATATTCCACGGTATCAAACAAGTCGCCCACTTCGATTTCCGTATCTAGTTCTTCTCGAATCTCTCTGACAAGAGCCTGTTGAGGCGTTTCGCCCTCTTCAATCTTGCCGCCGGGGAACTCCCAGCCGTCCTTGAACTCACCGTAACCTCTCTGGGTAGCAAAGATTTTATCGCCGTGAACGATGATGGCGGCTGCTACTTTGACTGTTTTCATCATCCGTCAGTGCACCTGCCTTTCAAACACATACTCCGTCTCAGACGACAAATCGTCTCGATAAAGATATCCCAGCCTGTTAAACGCCTTCATATCTTCCGGATCTTCAACGTTGTTTTCCGCCATAAACCGCACCATCTCACCTCTGGCCATCTTTGCATAAGTTCCCTTGGTGATGATCCTGCCGCCGGACAGTTCTCCGAATGTAACCGTAATATAAGTATCCTTCGGTTTCAAATACTTTTCGATGCACTTTGCATATTCTTTGGATGCCAGATTGATAATAACGCCCGAATCATCCCGGACTTTCTCATATAATCCAATCCCCCAAAAATCATACAGATCTTTATATCCCGAAATAGACGCTCTGGCCTGCATTTCCAATCTGTATGGCGTCACGCCATCCATCGGCTTAAGCACGCCATAAAAAGCAGATAGGATTCGAAGATGCTCCTGCACATAAGCAAGCTGTCCGTCCTCAAACACCGCCGGCGCCATATACTGATAGGCGATGCCCTCATACGAAAGCACCGCCGGCGTCAACTGTTTTCGGATATCCATATGCTTCAATCTGTCAAAATTCTGCTCTGCGATCTTGTCATTACAATTCCAAAGCTTTTTCAGCTCCGCATAGGATTTCGACTTCAGCCAACTTAAAATCTCTTCCGTTTGCTCTAAAAATACGGGCATTCCCTGTATTTCAAGCGAATCCGTATCCACATTCATTTTCTTAGCCGGTGAAAGAATGATCTTCATTACACTTCACCCAGCATCTTCTCCGGGTCATCCGCCGCTTTCACCTTATCGTTAGCCCTAACAATCATTCCATTCTCATCGATCAAATATGTGGTGCGTACGACTCCCATCGAAACCTTGCCGTAGTTTTTCTTTTCCTTCCACACATCGTATGCCTCAATGACCTTCCGCTCCGGATCCGCCAGCAAGGTAAATGCCAGCCCATACTTCTCTTCAAATTTTTTATGGGAAGCAACCGTATCTTTACTGATTCCGATTACAACAGCTCCTTTTTCCAGAAACTGCGGATATCTCTCCGAAAAGCCGCAGGCCTGCTTGGTACATCCCGGCGTATTGTCCTTGGGATAAAAATATAGAATAACCTTTTTGCCCTTGTATTCTTCTAATGTATGCATTACGCCATTCTGATCCGGCAGTTCAAATGCCGGTGCTTTTGTTCCAACTTCTAACATGTCTGCCTCCTATTGCTTGGTGCTAATTTTTCTGTCATTTCAACAATATTAAATATCCTTCAATCACATATTGATCACCTGACAAAATAAACATAATCCTCTTTTCTCGGTGCAGCTTCCTTTAGAGGCTCTGCCGCATACCCAAGAATCACATGACCGATTCCTTCGTAATCCCCCTCAATACCCAGATCCTTCAGGATCTCCTTCCCTTCCGGCGACTCGAATTCCTCCTTCGCTCTGTGAATCCAACAGCTGCCCACTCCGAGATCAGCCGCTGCATTCATGAGATTACCCATTACAAGACTGCCATCATAAAGGTATGTACCTATCGCCTTGTTGCCCAGAACGATCAAAAGCTCCGGTGCTCCATAAAAAGGATCGAAACCGTCTCCCTGCCCCATGATCTTTGCATTCATGACAGAAAGCTTGTCCCGCAGTTCTTTATTGGTAACCGCGATAATAATAGGTGCCTGCTTTCCCATCCCTGTGGGTGCATAAGTTCCGGCTTTGATGATTGCCTGCAGTTTTTCCTCCTCGATCAGTTCCGGCTTGTAAGCACGACAGCTTCTTCTTGTTTCTAATACTTTTAACGTTTCTGACATTTTATGAGCCCTCCTTTTTCTGTTTCCTTCTATGATTTTTCATATGCCAGCCTCGGGTAACAATCTTCCTCCACATAAATGGTGCCGCAATGCGTAAAACCGCACTTTTCAAGTAATTTCTGCATGACCCGATTGTCACCATGAGTATCCACGCGCAAATGACCACATTTCTCAAAAGCCCAGTCAATGCAAAATTTTCCTATGCCTTTTACGCTTCCGTCTCCTGCCAGCCGATGAACTACCCCATACGCGCTGTCATCCAGCCAGCCGCCGTCTTCTATCACGCGGTAGGTTGGTTCGATATCTTCACCGTATCGGAAGAAAAATGTACCGACGATCCTTTCGTCACAAATACACACATAGCTGTTTTGAGCGGCAATATCTGCATGAATCAATGCTTCCGGCGGCCAGTTTGTTGGCCCCCACTGGTTCGGGTTGCCGTGCTCTGCCATAAAATGTCTGGCATATTCATAGATTTCCATGATCCGTTGAAAGTCTTTTTCTGTTGCGTGACGTATTCTCATTTCTTTAGACATCTTTCTCATAACGCATCTTCTATTTCTTTTCTTCTCGCAATTCAGCTATCTTTTTTTTGGCCTCATCCAGATCCTTGCATCCGTTAACTATCATCTCAATCATCTGTAATATACCGTCGTACTGTCTGTCATGATTTCTGCTTTTACCTCCATTCCGTTTCCTCCTTCCGGACATCCTGCTTTTACAATGATTATATGTAAAGCTTCATCTTCCCCCGGATATCTGCAAGCCGTTCCAATGCTTTCTGCAGCGTAGCGTCCTGCTTGGCGAAATGGAAACGGATATACCGGTTTTCCGGCTCTTTAAAGAAGCTGGAACCGGGTACTGCCCCCACGCCCACCTTCCGTGCCAACTCTTCGCAGAAAAGAAGATCGCTTTCATAGCCATATTCACTGATATCTACCAACACATAATAGGCGCCCTGCGGGTCTGTAAACCGCAGGCCGATCTCCTGTAATCCCTCTGTAAACAACCGTTTCATATGGGTATAATGTTCCCGCAGACCCTCATAATAGGAATCCGGAAACTGTAAGCCCACCACAGCCGCCTCCATCAGCGGCGCTGCTGCCCCCACGGTCAGAAAATCATGAACTTTTTTAACCCGATCGGTGATCTCCGGGGAAGCCATGACGAAGCCCAGCCGCCAGCCCGTAATGGAGTAGGTCTTGGAGAGGGAATTGCAGATGATGGTTCTCTCCCGCATGCCCGGCAGCATAGCGATACAAGTATGCGCATAGGGCTGGTATACGATATGCTCATACACCTCATCTGTTATGACATATATGTCATATTTTATGGCAAGCTCTGCAATCGCCTTCAATTCGTCAACGGTAAAAACCTTGCCACAGGGATTGGAGGGATTGCACAGAATCAACGCTTTCACGCCCGGCTGCTTCACCGCCGCTTCCAGCTCGTCCCCGTCAAAAGAAAAGGCTGGTGGCTTTAGTGGCACATAGATCGGCTCCGCCCCGGACAGGATGGTGTCCGCACCGTAATTTTCATAGAAGGGAGAAAATATGACAACCTTGTCACCCGGATTGCACACTGACATCATGGCCGCCATCATCGCCTCCGTGCTGCCGCAGGTAACCACGATCTCGCTGTCAGGATCCACTTGCATACCGTAAAAATGCTCCTGCTTTTTCGCCAGCGCCTCCCGGAAATTCTGTGCACCCCAGGTCAGTGCATATTGATGCGGCCCGATTCCCGCGATCTCAGCCAGCCTGTCCGTAATCTCTTTCGGCGGATCAAAATCCGGAAAGCCCTGAGACAGATTGACTGCGTCGTATTGATTGGACACTCTCGTCATTCTTCGTATCACAGAATCTGTAAATCCCGCGGTTCTCTCACTTAAGCGCTTCATGTTTTTCTCCTCGTCTCATTTGGTTTCTATAAAATATTATCACGACTTGTGGTTATTCTCAACCAACCGTTCTTTCAGCAATGTATTCCTCTTTGTCACAACCACATTCCTCACCGCATAGGCAAGCGCCTTTCTGCTGCCAACCATGACCAGAATTTTCTTTGCTCTGGTAATGCCCGTGTAGATCAGGTTCCTCTGCAGCATGACATAATGATTCATGAGGACCGGCATCACCACGATCGGATATTCCGAACCCTGTGCCTTATGAATCGTTACCGCATAGGCATGTACCAGTTCATCCAATTCCGTGCTGTCATACTCTACCTGTCGGCCGTCAAAATTTACCTTTAATGTCCGATCCGCCGCATTCACCGATGCAATGATGCCGATATCTCCATTAAAGACTTCTTTGTCATAATTATTCTTGATCTGCATGACTCTGTCTTCCGCCCGGTAAGCATAACCACTCCTTCTCAGACAGTCTTTCGGCACAGCCACCGCACCACGCCCGCGCATAAATACCTCCTGCTCCGCGGGGTTCAGTGCCTCCTGCAAAGAAAGATTCAGGTTGACAGCCCCTACCACACCTCTCTGCATCGGTGTCAATACCTGAATCTGGGACGCATCCACTTGATAATAGCCGGGCAGCTTATTTTTTACCAATTCTACGATCTGCGGTACAACAGCCTCCCCATCCTCATTTTCCATAAAGAAGAAATCCGTATTTTTTCCGTTGGAAAGATCCGGCAGCTTCCCCTCATTGATGGCATGGGCATTCGTGATGATACGACTGCTCAGCGCCTGTCTGAATATCCGAGTCAGACGGATGACGGGAAAGGTCTCAGAATCAATGATATCTCTGAGAACATTACCGGCACCAACGGAAGGGAGCTGGTCAATATCCCCCACCATGATCAGCCGCATCGACGGCGGAATCGCTTTTAAAAGTGCGTTCATCAGAACCATATCGATCATGGAGCATTCGTCTAGGATCAGCACATCTCCCTCCAACGGATTCTCTTCATTTTTCTGATACCCCTCCGGCGGCTTGCACTCCAACAATCGGTGTATGGTCTTTGCCTCCAGTCCGGTCGCTTCCGCCAGCCTCTTAGCAGCGCGTCCCGTAGGAGCCGCCAGAAGAATCTTAAGTCCATAGGCCCTGTAGGCGGAAATAATGCCGTGGGTCGTAGTTGTCTTGCCTGTGCCCGGGCCTCCCGTCAGCACCATGACCTTTGCCGTGGCGGCTTTGCGGATCGCCTTCGCCTGAATCTCATCGTACTGCACACCCGCCTTCTCCTGAATCAGCTCCACACTGACGGAAAGGCTGTCATCGCCCGCCGCCCGCCTGGCCTCCGTCAGCTTCGTGTAAAGCCTGTCCTTCGCCGGGGACTGGGCCAGCTTTTTCAGTTTTCCCGCCACACCCACCTCGGCATAATACAAAGGCGGCAGATAAATCGCATCGATCGGTTCTCCCTCCTCATCTATCTTTTCCACGTTTTTCTCCCGGATCAGTTCTCCCTTGTGAAGCATATCATCCATGGTCATAATGACAGTTTCCGGCGACGCTTCCAGAAGCTGCGCAGCTGTGTCGATCAACTGCTGCTTCCGGGCGTATACATGTCCGTCGTTTGAAAGCTCCGACAAAGTATACATCAGCCCGCTCCGCAGGCGCACATAAGACTCCTTCCCGAATCCAAGCTTTCCGGCAATCTGATCCGCTGTCTTAAAACCGATTCCCCAGATATCGTCCGCCAGTCTGTAGGGATTCTCCTTCATAACGACAATACTGTCATTTCCATACTGCTTATAAATCTTAGCCGCAAAAGAAGAACTGACCTGGTGTTCCTGCAAAAAAAGCATAATATTTTTTACTTCCTTCTGTCGCTCCCAGGATTCGGCTATCATCTGCACACGCTTTTTACCGATTCCCTCCACCTCGATCAGAAGCTCCACATTATCTTCGATCACAGCAAAGGTATCCGCCCCATATTTTTGAACAATTTTCTTCGCAAATTTAGGCCCCACGCCTTTGATCAGACCGGAACCCAAATATTTTTCCATACCATATACCGTTGCCGGAAGGGTTTCCTCCCAATTCTCGGCTACAAACTGCCTGCCATACTTAGCATCCACCTTCCAGTTACCTTCCACCAGAAGGACGGAGCCCACATTGGCATCCAAAAGATTTCCTACCACGGGAACAAGTTCACTATAGTCTTTCACCCTGCACTTTAGGACAGAATAGCCATTCTCGGGGTTCTGATAAGTAATTCTCTCCACCACACAACGGATCTTAACCACAGCCCGTCTCCCCTTTCTTTATGATGCTATCAGCATATATTATACGAAAGCATTTGTAAAGGATTCTGCTATACATGATACCATTCCTTCCGCCGCCACATGCAAAAAGCGTCCGCCGATTTTCCTCCGACAAACGCTCTCCGTCTTAACATAATATAAATCAGCTGTTACTAATACTCAATGCCTCCACCGCCACGCTCCCGCCTCTCGTGATCTCTATCCGGTTTGCACAGCATTTCCTCAATAACGCGATCAAATCATTATTGTGATTCTCTGTTTCCACGCTTTCTATCAACACCGCATCCCGGTCATAATCAATCACTGAGGCGTTAAAAATCTGCGATATCCTGAAAATCTCCTCGATATCCTTTTCAGAGCAGCCGCTTACCCTGACAAACATCAACTCTTTCCTATGGATGGCAACATCCGTATAATCCACCACCTTTATTATCTCAACGCTTCTGTTAAGCTGCTTTTTTACCTGTTCAAACGTTTGATCATCGCTTGTCAGACTGATTGTCATGCGGGAAACCGTCTCATCCTCCGTAACGCCGACAGTCAGGCTGTCTAAATTATAAGATTTCCCCGAAAACAGACCGGAAATCCTGGCAAGCACACCGATTTCATTTTCCACAAACAAACAGAGCCATCTTTTTTTCATTTTAGTTGCCCTCCCATTCTAAAATCATATCATGCAGGGCATTTCCGGGCGGAACAATGGGCATAACATTCTCCTCCCTGTCAATGATAAATTCAATGATTGTCGGCACTTTTCTGTTACCTTTTGCCGTTTCCAGTGCCCTCATGATCTCTTTCTCATCCGTTACCCGAATTCCTTTCGCTCCATAGCTTTCCGCCAGTTTGACAAAGTCGGGCGTATATTCCGGACAGCACTGGGTGGGTTTGTTGCAGTTTACAGCACAGCTTTTTCTGTACCGCATACAGGTACTGGAATATCGTCTGTCAAAAAACATTTCCTGCCACTGTCTGACATTCCCCAAATAGCCATTGTTTAAGATGCAAATCATGATCGGCAGTTCATAAACTACCGCTGTCGCCATTTCCTGTATGTTCATCTGCATACCACCATCGCCGGAAATGACCACCACATCCCTGTCCGGATTCCCAATTTTAGCTCCGATCGCCGCCGGAAATCCATACCCCATCGTTCCCAGGCCGCCGGAGGTCAACATCCGCTTTCTCTCATGCAATTCTAAAAACTGCGTTGCCCACAGCTGGTTTTGTCCCACGTCTGTAGTGATGATTGCATTATCAAAAATCCGGTTAATTGACTGTATGATTTTTTCCGGCGTCATGCCCTCTTTTTTCATCCTGACAGGATACTGCATCTTCCACTCTCCGATCTGCTCCACCCATGCTTCTATATCTAACGGCTTTGCTATTTCAAGCAGCTTGCTGATTGCCATTTTTGCATCCGCCACAATCGGAACCGTAACGGCAATATTTCTTGAAATAGAAGCAGCATCTATATCCACATGAATGATAGCAGCATCCGTGGCAAACTGTTCCGTCTTTCCCGTAATGCGGTCATTGAACCTTGTTCCGATGGAAAAGAGCACATCGCACTTACTGATTGCCGTATTGGCTGCGTAACTGCCGTGTATACCGATATTGCCTACGTATAAATCATGTGTGGTCGGGATTGCGCCCTTTCCCATAATAGTTGTAACAACCGGAACTCCCGTTATCTCTGCAAGCTTGCGCATTTCCCTGCCGGCATGACTGATCGCTACGCCGCCGCCAATCAGAAAAACCGGCTTTTTCGCCTGTTGCAATAAATCTATTGCCTTTTTGATCTGTCCGGCGTGAACAGAACCATTCGGCTTATACCCTCTGATTTCTGCTTTTTCAGGATATGCACCGCTCCCATATGCCCGCTGTATATCTTTCGGCAAATCAACCACGACAACACCCGGTTTCCCTGTCCTTGCAATATAAAAGGCCTTTTTGATTGTCCCTGCCAAATCCTCTCTTTTACGGACGGTTACAGCATATTTACTGATGCTCCTTGTAATCCCCACAATATCCACCTCCTGAAAAGCATCATTCCCGATCAGCCCCGTCGGTACCTGTCCGGTAAAGCAGACAAGCGGCACACTGTCATAGTTTGCGGTTGCAATTCCCGTCACTAAATTGGTCGCGCCGGGGCCGCTTGTGACCAGACAAACGCCAACTTTTCCGGTGGAGCGCGCATATCCGTCAGCCGCATGGACCAACCCCTGCTCGTGTCTTGGCAGAATCACATCAATGTCATCTTCCCCGTATAACGCATTAAACAGGTCGATTGCCTGTCCTCCCGGATAGGCAAAAAGTGTATCCACCTGCTCTACTTTCAGCGCCTTTATAAACAATTCTGCTCCTGTTATTTCCATATCGTTTTCCTCCTTGTGGCATAATTTGTATGATGTTTGCAAGTACTTGCTTGCTTATGATGTATATGAAAAGGCACCATTAATTTAGTGCCACTTTTCTATAATCATAATAAATTATATCTTCTCGCTATTTCTTTGCAATGCCCTCCACAAAAACCTTCACACTGCATTTGATAAACTCTTCTCTGCTCGTCTTTGCAAGATCCTCATGGAAGGAGGCACGCAGGAATGTATAGCCAAAAGTAGAAGAAAAAACAGTCATTGCCAGACCCTCAAAATCAAAATCTCCCAACTTCCCCATTTCATTCATTTTTTTGAAATATTCCGTCAGAGAAGATACAAATGCCTGCGGTACCTTCATGATCAACGGCGCGGTTTCCTCATAAAGCTGCGGCGCCCTTAGACCGATCGACAAATTCACAAAATCCGGCGTTATTCTGTCCATATAGGCATTCATAAACATTTCCAGATCCGGTTCCAGTTCCCACTGCACATTTTGAAAAATATCCGGCGTAACATTCGCCCGCCATTTTTCCTGAGCCACTCCCTGCAATACAATATCTTTTTTGCTTTCGAACTTCCGAAAGAGGGTACACTCATTCACCTCAGCCAGACGCGCAATATCCTTTGTGGTAGTGGCAACATATCCTTTATCGCGTATCAGCGACATGGTTGCATCAATGATTTTTTGACTTGTTTCGTCCATCCCACCGCCTCCATGCAAGTGCTTGCTCTCATTCTAGCGAATCTTTACCAAAATGTCAATCAGTTTTCACGCCATTACATAGGTTTCAGATTTCTATTAAGCCTGTCCACCATCCAGGCAATTCGTTTTTCCCGTCCGGCATCTGTCTTTGCGTCAAAGTACGCCCGCGCATAAGTTTTCTTTACGGATGGGGACATCGCCTGAAAATTTGTATAGGCAGGCTCATATTCTTTCAGCACTGTGGAAACCTGGGCAATATGTTCCTCTGTAATCTCTATAGATTTCGGCGCATCCCACTGGCCGTTCTTCTTGGCCTCCTCAATTTTCTTTCTTCCGAAATCGGTCATAATTCCCCGTTCTTCAAGACTTTTGACCAAGCCTTTGTTTTTCTCTGACCACTTGCTGTTCTCCCTGCGCTGAGAGAAATATTTCTTATAAGTCTTATCGTCAAGGCTCTGCATCTGTCCGTCAATCCATCCAAAGCAGAGCGCCTCTTCAAGCGCCTCTCCCGCCTTGATCGTCTTCGGTCCTCCGGCTTTTCCAAACAAAAGCCAAACGCCTTCACTTGATAAACAATTATCATTAAGCCATTTCCTGAATGCTTCTCTGTCGGCAAATTCCATGATATCGCTCACTATGTACTCCTCCAATCACCCTATTTAATAAAGGTACTCTGCTGCCGATTTGCAACTTGATTATATCACATTCTCAGATGTCAATATACTAAAAATTTGAAAGAGAATAGCCCTTGCGTTTCCGAATCGGCTGTGCTATGATAACTTCAATCTTCACATAGCAGCTGCCTGTGCAACGTATAAGAGTTGCTGTGGTATTATGATTTACAGGAGAGAAAGAGATGCTTCGGATATATGGACTGTTAGAGAATAGGGACGACGATAGATAGCGCTTGTAGCTGTGGAGACATAGGTACAAGCGCTGAATGTGTTGTGCCTATGCGGAGAGCAGCCGAAGCCTGAAAGATAACTTCCCACATCGGCGGATGTGTATTGCAGACTGCCATGACAGGAATATCAATCAGAGAGACCAGTACCGCATTGGTAAGTGATTACAGATGCGAGACTGGTCTTTTTATGTGCTTAGAAAAGGATGCCACAATTAGCATGTCGATGAAGGGGGGTGATCCTATGGGACATTGTGACGATGTCCGTATGGACGCCAGAAACCGTGGAATATGTAACTGTAGAAAATACTCAGAGCTTTAGATAGAAAGGGTGAAAATCATGACAGAAAAGATAAATGAAATTTCAAAAGAAGTCTCCGGTTTCTCCTTAGAGGAGATCGGACAGCAGGCAGGAAAAGAAATCCTTCTCCACGGCAGCGTCTACAAACTGCGGCGCATGAGCGGCTTTGCCTTTGTACTGCTTCGCACCGGCAGGCATGTGATCCAGTGTGTGTACAGCCCGGAGTCCTCCCGGTTTGACATGGAGGAGCTGGTGGAGGAAAGCTGTGTCCGAGTTCGGGCGCTGGTGGCAGCCGAGGAGCGCTCCCGCCTGGGCTGGGAACTGCGACTGCTGGAACTGGAGGTGCTGTCCGTTCCGGCAGAGCCCATGCCCATTGTCATCAATCAGAAAAAGGTGGAGGCATCTATGGAGAAGCAGCTGGACTACCGAATGCTGACTCTGCGCAACGAAAAACAGAGGGCTGTCTTCAAAATACAGGAGGGAATCTGCGAGGGTTTCCGCCACTTCCTGCAAGCGCAGAATTTTACTGAGATTCATTCCCCAAAACTGGTGGAAGCGGGCGCAGAGGGCGGCGCTAATATCTTTTCGCTGGACTATTTTGGCAAACAGGCATATCTCGCCCAGAGTCCTCAATTCTATAAGCAGATGATGGTGGGAGTCTTTGAGCGGGTCTACGAGGTCGGACCTGTGTTCCGGGCTGAGAAACACGACACCTCCCGGCATTTGAATGAATATACAGGAGTGGACTTCGAGATGGGCTATATCAATAGCTTTGAGGAAATTATGGAGATGGAAGAGCGAATGATACAGGCGGCACTGGGCCATCTGGCGACAGCCTGCGCTCAAGAGCTGGAATTGCTGGAGGTGTCCATCCCCCGCTTTGCAAAAGAAACCTCGCACTCTCTGCAGATAACACTGCCGCCCCAACGGGATTATCTTCCTATGGGACGTATCCCCCGGATCCGTTTTGCCCAAGCCAAGGCTCTGGTATCCGAACATTACCACCGTCCCATGTCGGAAAAGGAGGACTTTGAACCGGAGGAGGAAAACTTATTGTGTCAATATATCCGAGAGCATTATGGAAGTGCCTTTGTATTTGTGACCCATTATCCATCAACAAAGCGCCCATTCTATGCCATGGATGATCCGGAAAATCCGACGGAAACCCTGAGCTTTGACTTACTTTTCCGGGGACTGGAAATCACTACCGGGGGACAGCGCATCCACAGTTACCAGGAACAGTTAGAAAAACTGCAGCGGCGGAACATGAATACGGAGGAATTTGCCAGTTATCTGCTGATGCACCGCCACGGTATCCCGCCCCACGGTGGCCTGGGCCTTGGTCTGGAACGCTTTACCGCCCGGCTGCTGGCCCGTGAGAACGTGCGTGAGACCTGCCTGTTTCCCAGAGATATTCATCGACTGACACCCTGAGTGCTAGACAGGGATCAAAATAAAAACGGCCTCGGGATGAGAGTTTTCTCCCATTCCGAGGCTGCTATATTGTTTTATATTTTATTCTAAAGCTTCCTCGCCTTGATGCAGAAGGAAATGGGCAGCATTTGGGCTTTTCTGGTTTTCGGATCAACCTCTCCTGTTGCATGTAACGACTCCTCATCTGCTTCTTCTATCAGCTTCTCGATTGCGAAGCCTGCTTTCGCCAAAGCATTAATATAGGTCGATATCTTCCTGTTACACAGGACGATTTCGCTATCATGCACAGGCATTTTAAAATAAGTCTCATCGTAGTAGCTTTTCGTCATGACCAGCTTGTCATCCTCAAACACATCTTTCCGTTCTTCACAGGACCACGCCACACAATAATTCAACGTATGATGCCAGCTGAATATAAAAATGCCGTCTTTCTTCAAATAAGACGCGATCTTGTCAAATGTTCCCTGCAAGTCCGTGGTCCAGCCAATGCCATATATGGAATACACATAATCAAAATACTCTTTGGGCACGTCAAGCTCATCTTCCATCTTTGCACATATGAGCCTTGCCGCGTATCCGCTTTCACTCAAAAGTCGTGAGGCATTGTCAAGCTGCTTTTGTGACAAGTCAACACCCCATAACTCCCCTGCTCCTTTTTCCGCATGATATTTCAAAGAATGTCCGCTGCCACAGCATATCTCCAATAATTTTTTATCCGCTACATCACCAAAGAGATGCAGGTCATCTTCTGTCGGGAAGCGTACTCCATACTCCGGAAGGGCCGTTGTGCCAAACCACAAATCAGCATGTTCATTCCAATATGTCTTATTGTTTTCAAGGATCTCATCAGGTTTTATGATGTAACTACCTCCCCCTGTGCTTCTCTTTCTTTTTCTGTTGTTTCAGTTCAAACTGACGCAGTTTCTCTGCTTCCCTCTGTTCCCTGCTCACAGTCTTGCGTTCCATTTTCAACTGCTCCTGCTGCAGTTTCAAAGCCTGCTGTGATTTTGTCCCTATTCCAGCATTTTGAATCTGTTTCCTCACCTCACGCTGCATCCGTTTCGGATTGTGACCAACTTCTTTTACATCAGTCGCCACGGCCGGACTAAACCGCAAGTGGTAATAATTTTTCAGAATGAAATCATAGATCTCATAGTCCTTGGGTTCTGCGCCAAATGTAACCTTACTTACAGAAAGTTTTCCGTCCGATACACATTCAAACACGCCCACCCAGAAAGGCTCCTCAAAAAACACTGTCAATTTTCCCGATACTTTGTCCATTGACAATTCCTCCTTTTATTGTTTGTAATGCACAAAGAACGGACGACCCAAGGAGGGAGGGTTACTTACACCAAAATGGTGCGGCCGGACTACCTACCGGCTCTACAGGAATATCCTGCGTTTGTGTTTTTATCTTTGCTCTTATATGTTACCATATTAATGCTTGGTTTTCTATAAAAAAGTGGCACTCCGCATATTACTGCGAACTGCCACAACATACTTCATATGTTTTCCATAAATCTTAAATGTACAACTCATTCTCTTTTCTTATGGAACAGACTTTTTTCATTGCCAATGCGGCAACCGAAACCATCGCACCATTTACTTTACGGGCTGATTGAGGGCATTTTACCACACAACGCATGCACGAAATACATTTTTTACTGTCTGTCGTTTTTATATCTTTCTTACTTATTGCCTGTGCCGGACAGTTCTCAGCACAAAGTCCGCAATTCGTGCATTTATTGTCAGCTTTTGGTACTAAGCCTGCTCCGCCTGCTTTCTTATATGGATAGTTCCCCGGAATTTGCAGTGTAGAAGTTTCCGCCACACCACTGTTTGCTTTTTCTAAAATTTTTTCAGCAAAATCTTGTAAATCCTGTTTGTCTTTGGTGTCAGGTCTTCCTGCCGCATACCGGTGCATGATAGAATGTTCCGCAATAGCAGCAGCCGCAGCAATTACCTTGAATCCGCTTTTTTCTGCAATGTCCTTCAATTCGATCAAAGTATCCTCATATGCCCGATTTCCATATACGCAGACAATGACACATTGCGCCTGATTGCCAGAAATTTTGGAAATTCTCTCGGCTGCAAGAGCGGGAACGCGTCCGCCATAAGAGGGAACTGCAATAACCACAATATCATCTTCTTGCAGACTAAGGGCCGCATAATCGGTTTCTGCATTGGTCAAATCAATTTCGTTGACCGACATTCCCCACCCTTTTGTTATGATATCTGCAACTTGCTTCGTTCCTCCGGTCGGACTGAAAATAATCTGTGAAACTTCCATATGTAAGCCTCCTGTGATTTTTAACTTTACACCATTATAGCAGACCGGAATTGTAATATCTATCAAATTTGGTACTTATGGTGCAGCGCTCAACTGTCCAAAAGAGAAGAATAAAGCTTCCATGCCATAAATACAGTCACCACAGCCGCCAGCACATCTGCCACCGGCTGCGCATAGAGAACACCACGCAGTCCGAAAAACTTCGGAAGGAACAAAATAGCAGGCCAAAAACAGATTCCCTGTCTGCAGGCTCCCAGAATACATCCCTCCTTCGCTTTTCCCATCACAAGAAATAAAAAGCAATATACCGTGTGAAAACCAAATACCATGAAAGAAATCCCATTTGCCCGCAGCGCCATCTGACCGATCCGTACCATCTCCCAGTCATTTTGAGTAAACTGTGATATCAGCTCCTCAGAGAATACAGCAACCGCCAGCCCAAAGCACACACAGAATATAGTGGACCAGATAACAGCCGTTCGAATCGCTTCTCGAAGCCGTTTATAATTTCCAGATCCATAGCTGAATCCGGCAATCGGTTGAAACCCTTTCAGAAATCCAAACACCGCCAGACTTCCCATTGACATCATTTTTGTGACCGGTCCCATTGCGGCAAGCGCAGAGCCCCCATAATTTGTCGCTGCCTCGTTGCTCATCGCTATAGAAAAGCTTGTCAAAAGCTGAAACAGTAAGGTGGGAATTCCTATCTTTAAAACCTCGGACAAAATTTCTTTTGTGAAACGGCAATTCTTCCTCTGAAAATGAAACACACTTTTTCCCGGAAAGATATAGCAAAGATACACCAACGCGGAAACAGCCTGTGAAATAACCGTAGCAATTGCAGCTCCAGCAACGCCCAGATTAAGATGATAAATACAAATCGGATCTAACAGGACATTCAACCCGGCACCTGCCAGCAGTGCACACATAGCTATTTTGGCGCCGCCCTCACTGGATACAATATTGTTCATGGTGACATTGAAAACGTTAAACAGGGAACCCACGATATAAATACCTGAATAAGTCAGCGCATAGGGCATCACACTGTCAATCGCCCCCAGTCGACTCAAAATCGGCTTTAAGAAAAGAACCATACAGAGTATGACCGCCGCTCCGCCGGAAACGCTGCCATACAAGGCGGTGCTGGCTACCTGCTCTGCCGTTTCCTTGTCTCCCCGCCCCAAGAGTCTGGAAAGATACGCTGCCGCCCCATTGCCAAACATCAGTCCCAGTCCTACAATAATCTGTCCTAGCGGATAGGCCACTGTCACCGCACCCATTTGCTCCGTTCCAAGTCCTCCTACAAAATAAGTGTCCACCAAATTGTAAAGCGCATTGATCAACATACC
The DNA here is from genome assembly GCA_029067085.1 of Lachnospiraceae bacterium. Taxonomy (GTDB): domain Bacteria; phylum Bacillota; class Clostridia; order Lachnospirales; family Lachnospiraceae; genus UBA3282. The sequence goes on from JAIEFE010000004.1 coordinate 163,133, forward strand.
GATCATTGTCGGAAGCCCCAACGCCAGAAGCGCTTTTGGTATCGGAGCGCTGCCAAGCAGCTCTATCTTGTTATTCTTCTCCTTCATCTCATTTTCTCCTTTCTAGAACATAATATCTTTTATATTACTATAATTTATAGCAGTTGCAACGCAAAATGTATAATACTATAATTTATAGTACCTGTCAAGAAAAGATTAAAAGGAGATTCATATGGCCACCATCGATTTGATCGTATTGGGAATGTTGAAGCAGAAATCATTAAGCGCTTATGACATGCAAAAGCTTGTAGAATACCGCAATATATCAAAGTGGGTCAAGATCAGCACCCCCTCTATCTACAAAAAAGTCATTCAACTGGAAGAAAAAGGCCTCATCAGGAGCCATACAGAAAAAGAGGGAAACATGCCGGAAAAAGCGGTCTATTCTTTGACCTCTCAAGGTGAACAGGAATTTGAAAAGTTGATGTTTGAGATCTCTGCAAAATCAGTCAACATATTCCTGGATTTTAATGCCGTCATTGTCAATCTGGACAGCTTGTCTCCTGACAAGCAGCAGAAATGTCTGGTAGAAATTGAAAAGAATGTAAAACAGTTAAAAGCATATCAGGAAATAAATCTGCTGGAGAAGGAAAACAGAACAGATATTCCTGAAACCGGGAAAGCTGTTTTGCGGCAGCAGCTTATGCTGACCCAGGCAATTGAGGATTGGATTGAGACAATAAAAGAAGGGGGCAGGTAATTTCTACCTCCCCACCATTTCCCCTAACTCTCCAACAATCTCCGGCTAATATCAGAAGCACTGTAAAGCACTCTTGTGACAATCACACAATCATCTTTTATCACAAAAAACACTGAAAAATTATCCACAGGAAGTTGCCGCAACCTCATTGTATTCTCTGGTTCAGATCCCATAATTCGTACACGTTCCGGAAATACGACTAATTTCTGAATCGCTTCTGCAATTCGATTATACTGTCTCATAGCATTTTTCAGGGGCTTGAAGCTGCTCTGTGATGTAAGTATAAATTTCTTCCATATCTGCCAATGCCCTGTCTGTAATCTGCACTGCATATTGTTGCATATTAGTGGCTCTCCCTGAATTTGGCAAACGCCGACGCCGCATCTTGCACTCTTCCGGCATCTATGTCATCATAACCTTTCTGTAGCTCTGCATGAATTTCCTCAACACTTATCATATCTGTATTGATAGACTGTGGTGCTTTCGGTAATGCCACCGTAAAAGGTATTCCGCCAGTCAATGAAATCTGATTTAGATACATATCAATAGCTGTTGACATTGGTATTCCCAAACGTGACAAAACTTCTTCTGCACGTTGTTTAACAGTTGGATTTACTCGCAAATTTAACGTCGCTGTTTTTTCCATAGCATTCATCTCCTTCTGCTATATATTGTAACGCATTTGTCGTTACTTCTCAACCGTTAATTTTAGCCATTGGCCTATACTATTTCCTTCCAATATTTCCCTTAAACTGAAAATACGTCAGCATAAAATACAAGCCATATATTCCTAAAAAGCTGGCCACTGAGATACCAAAATATAGCCCCCATTTCGTATGTATTCCTGTATAGATAACAAACTGCCGCCCTACATATAAAATAAATACCGCACTGACTATAACCGAAAGAATAACCGGACACAGATAATAGAAAAACAACTGCTTTGTCACCACCATTCCGATCCTTCTCTTTCCCATCCCAAGCTTGTGTAAAATCTGATAGCGGAATTTATATTTATTGGAATCACTCAGCTGCTGAACGGAAAGAACCGTAAGCGATACACATAAAAATACCAGTCCGATATAAAATAACGGAAAGGAAAGAGTACTCATTAAAAATTTCAATTCTAAAACTTCCCGGCTCTTGACTTGTATCGTAGCGGGCATTAAAAAAAGCTCCTCACTTCCGATTTTGATATAATCTGCCAGTTCATCATATCCTCTTGTTTTCCCATCCAATTCATATAGAGCTTCCGAAAGTTCTTCCGGCACATCTTCCTTGGTCATAACTGCCATAAGAGAAAAATAGATGTCCATTTCGGCAAGCTTCTGATCCGGCACTACCAACAGATAGTCCGCCCCATTATGTCCGTTTTGTGCAAAACCCTCCGTTTTGAATCCGGCAAATTGAAGGCCTATATCTAAACTGTTTTCCAACTCCATACCCTTATCTTTTATCTCCTGATATACCCGATTTGGCATATGAATCAAATACTGGTCATCCTGCAAAACGACAGGCGCTAGACCGAGCATCCGTCGCAAATGATTATAATCCGTAATTCCCATATACACATCATAATCATAATAGGCAACTGCTCTCTTTCCCTCCGCCATAACAGGATCGCTGTCTCTGTCGGAAAATAGCCTTAAATTCTGATATAAAAAATCTCCCACATCACTTGTCCTTTTTTGATAAACTGTATATTTCCATATATCCTGTATGTCTGCGTTCTCCCTTATCAGCGCTTCTTCTCTAGAAAAATCATTCTCCTTTTCGTCACTGATGATTATCACATCATAAGGATATTCCACATCCAACTGCTTATTCTGATAATCACTCAACATAAATGCAAGGGAGCTTCCCACCAAAGCAAACATAAATAAAAGACTTAATGTGCCAAGCACAAAGCAGGTATTTCGCACTTTTGAAGAAAACTGTCTCATCAAAAACAGATATTCTCTTTTATATAGAAAGCTTCCCTTGCGTTTTATATAGTTCATCAGAAAAGCGGAAAGCCCTAAGTAGAAAAAGTAAAACGTGAAAGTAAGCCCGATCATTTCCCATATTGCAGTTATCTTTGTCACTCTGCCGGTAAAAACAAGAAAATATAAAAGCAACAAATTTCCGACAGAGAGCAAGAAAAGCCATTTCCACAGGAAATTTCTCTTTTCATCCACAGTTTCATTCTGTTTATCCATATTGAGCAGCCCGATGATCTCCATATTGGAAAAATTCCTCTGATTCCGAAAAAGAGCCATAAGAAGACACGTTCCGTACAAGAGCATTGTCAATAAAAAAGCGGATAGGTTCTCCTGAAAACCCGGATTTTCAAACTCGTAGTTTCTCCCGATGCTTTTATAGAAAACAAAAAATAGTACTTGTTTTAACCCGCTTCCCAAAAGCAATCCCGCAAAAAGAGCGCCTATTCCAAGATAAAAATTTTCTTTTCTATAAAGAACCGCAATTTGTTCTTTCTGCATTCCCGATATCAGGTAAATAGCAAATTCGCGGCTTCTTTTTTCCATGATAAAGCGTGTCATATAATGGATCAACCAAGCTAATATGACAAGGATCACTGCCGTGGAGAGGATCATAAAAGTGATCAACATCATGCCTGCTGTAGATAATTCCCCGTTATTTCCATAATGGATCATTTCATAAATATCCTTGGAAAAGAGCAGAGAGTGAAAAGAAAACATTAACGCCGTTATCACGCACAAAGTCAAAAAATAATTCAGATAGTCTTTCCATAATCTGCGGGCGTTTCGCAATGCAATCTTATTTAGCATAGTAACTCTACACCTCCCATCTGGGCCTGTATGTCAAAAATACGATCCAGATACTCTCTTTTGTTCAGATTTCCCCGCTTTGATTCGCAGTATATTTTACCGTCACTCAAGAACAAGATTCTGTCACAATAACAGGCCGAAAACACATCATGTGTTACCATCAAGATTGTTGCGCCCAGTTCCTTGTTCATAACCTGTAAGGTGTCCAGCAGCATTGCGGACGATCTGGAATCCAATGCTCCGGTCGGCTCGTCCGCCAGAATCAGTTTCGGATCATTGGCAAGCGCCCTTGCGCAAGCCGCCCGCTGTTTTTGCCCTCCGGACACTTCGTACGGAAATTTGCCTAAAATATCACAAATACCTAAGGTCTCCGAAATACTTTTTACTCTAAAATCTACCTCCTCTTTCTTCCGACCACAGAGAGACATAGGAAGCATGATATTTTCTTCAATGCTCAATGTATCTAAAAGATTATAGTCCTGAAAGACAAACCCCAGATTTTTCTGCCGAAAGTCCGCCAATTCCTCTTCTCTCATCTTCAAAATATCAGTTCCGTCATAAGACACATGTCCGTCCGACATGGTATCAATGGTAGAAAGAACATTTAACATGGTCGTTTTACCCGAACCGGAAGCACCCATGATGCCGATAAATTCTCCCCGATCCACATAGAAACTGACATGATCAACGGCGTTCACCATCATGCTTCCTGTGCCGTAATTTTTAACAAGATCTTTCACCTCTATATAATGCTGTTCCGTCATAACGCGCCGCCCTTCCTCATATGTTCTTCTCGCTCTGATTTCGGAGTAATACGGCATAAGACCAGTACACTCCCGCACAAAAAACCGCGACAAATGCGCAGACGCCCACAAGTATCATATAAAACACATCGCCCTGCCGCATTTCGGCTTCGCTCATAAGATACATTGTCTTCCAATTGATACTGAGAAAATAGTTGAAATACATTTCGTTTATCCCCACAACCGCCAAACATACAACGATGCCCGCCAGTAACACCTTCTTCATCTTTTTAAATTCATCCCACAGCTCTCTTCTGACGTCTTCCGAAAAGATCAGCTCCCTGTTTCTAAGATTTCTATAAGGATTTTGCTTTAAAACGATGTAAAATGAAATAGACAGCAAAGCCATAACCGACAACGTTGTGAGAATGGGCTGCACCATCAGTTCATAAAAACCCGGTTCTAATGAGGAGTAGGAAACCGCGTTACAGCCCAATATAAGCCCGCAGGCCACAGCAATCCATAAGAATTTCTTTTTATAATAAAGCAGAAAGCCGTTAGCCGTTTCTCGGTTTACATAATATTCATCCCTCTTTTCTCTTTTGTCCGCGTACTGTTTTTCACCATTTCTGTCCCCATCGTCAGACGCCGCACCTATGTCCCTCTCTTCCATCAAAAGATCGTCCAGACTTACCTGAAAGAGCTTCGCAAGCAGGATAATTTTCTCCGTTTCCGGATACCCGTTATTGTTCTCCCATTTGCTGACTGCCTGTCTTGTAGTATTCAGTTTTTCTGCCAATGCTTCCTGCGAAAATCCATGCCTTTTTCTTAATTGATACAGTTTTTCTCCGAATGTCATATATTCGCCTCCTGACTTTCCTTTATGATAGCAAAGACCTGTAGAATGTCTATCTTTTTACGATGACAATTTCGCAACTTTGGGTTGCTGTTAGGTTTTTACCAGATATTTTCCTATTTTCTTGCCATAAAAAAACGGAGCAGCCGCTCACTCCGTATCATATCACATAAGATGTCCCTAAAATTAATATATCTATAAACCTTCTGTAATAGTAGAAATATATCGGCACAAGAACTAGAATGATAAATGTTACATAAAAAGCACAAAGGAGAAATAAACTATGGACAACGTAAACAAATGCATTAAAAACTATCTGGAATACTGTTATGCTCAAAAACGTCTTGACGAAAAGACTCTCAAAGCATATCGCATTGATCTGCGACAGTTCTCTGAACAAAATCCCTATACTACTATTGCAGAAATTACTCCCGAATCCCTAGAACAATACATAGCACGGCTGCATACACAATACAAACCGAAGACCGTAAAACGTAAAATAGCATCTACAAAAGCCTTTTTTTATTACTTAGAATACCGGGAAATAATTGACCGTAATCCATTCAGCAAAATCATAATACGATTTCGTGAGCCCGTAATTCTACCCAAAACCATACCTCTACATACCGTCGAAACATTTTTATCTACAATATATAAGCAACGCGCAAATGCCAGAACTCTTTACCAGAGACGAAATGCCTTAAGAGACGCAGCAGTTGCGGAACTGCTATTTGCAACCGGCATAAGAATATCCGAGCTATGCTCCTTAAAAGACGGTGATGTAAACTTATACGATGGTACGATTCTCATCTATGGAAAAGGTGACAAAGAACGCCGCATCCAAGTCGGCAATGAATCTGTCATCCATATCCTAACAGAATACAAAGAAGATTTCAGTGCAGAGAGACAATCCTGCAACCACTTTTTTGTGAATCAAACAGGAAAAGCTCTATCTGATCAGACAGTACGCTCAATGATCAACAAATATACAGCCCTTGCCTCCATAGAGCAACACATAACACCGCATATGTTCCGCCACACCTTTGCAACAAGCCTTTTGGAAGCAGACGTTGATATTCGCTATATTCAAGAGATGCTCGGACATAGTTCTATTAATATCACAGAAATATATACCCATGTCGCTGTGGCTAAGCAGAGAAATATTCTTGCCACGAAACATCCGAGGAAAGATTTTGATATATAAAAGTTATGGGCAATCCACTCGGTTGTGGATTGCCCACTTTAATAAAGTATGGATAATCAGGAGTTATC
>JAIEFE010000005.1 GCA_029067085.1 Lachnospiraceae bacterium
ACGATTCTCCGCCTGAATGATTTCAGTTGAGAGAAACGGATAGAATGGTTTTTCAGTGTTCGGTTTTGAGGGTATGTACCCTCAAAGTTTCCGCAAAGCCAGTACCGAGGATCGCAGATCCTCGAGCAGTTTTGCGAAGCAGAGCAGATTGGCCAATGCAGAGAATTACGAAGTAATTCTCGTATAGTTAATCTGCGAAGCAGATTTACTATATTCCTCGATAGCTCAATGGTAGAGCACGCGGCTGTTAACCGCGGGGTTGTAGGTTCGAGCCCTACTCGGGGAGGTAAAAAAAACCCGTAGACGTCAGAGTTTACGGGTTTTGTTATGTTATAAATTTTTATCATCAGATAAAGAAATAGATCGCATGGCTGCAAAAACAACCATGCGAATGGTAACCGGAAACAAACCGGGACAGCGCTGCTCTTCTTATTTCACTTTTACTGTAGCCGAAAACTGCGGATGGAGATATTTCTTTTTCCGCCGGTAAGTTTTTGAGCATGGATTGCTTAAAAACAGCTTAGGGGATCAATTGACTATGCGATCTTCCGGAAATATAACACATCGATATGTATGAGTGAAGAAGAGGAGGAAGAACAATGACTGATATTACCTATAGAGTTGAAGGAGATTATCTGATTCCGGAACTGATCTTGGATGGGGAAGGATATGAAGGCTGCCCGGAAAAAGAGATAGGGCAGTATGGGGAGTTGAGAGAGCGTTTTCTGCGGGAACACCGACATGGGACATATACGGTAATGCTCCTGATGGGAAACCTAACGACTCATCTGCAGGAGATCAATGGGCAGGCGGAGGAAGAAGTGGAGCGTCTGATCAGAAAGATGATGGAGAGGCAGGGCGTAGACGAGGTCCTGAAAGCTTCGGATCAGATGGCATGGGTGCGGAAGGTCAATGCGCTGAGGGCAATGGCAGAGGAAGTGGTGATGCGGGAGATTGTATATCAGTAGATAGCCTATTATGTCATATTTATGACAATTCTGTGCTAAATGTCGGCAAAATGTCTTAGAAATTTCTTGACATAGTTTCTGTTTTTCGGTATAAATTAATTAGAGATAGGCGTAGCTTATCATATGGGAGTTGAACTCCTGTAAAAAGCAGTGAGTCCTACTGGGAGTGGAACCGATAAAAGCGGTGAGTCCTACCGTAAGTGGAAACAATCTGAGGCTGCGCAAAACGCAGCCTCAAACTTTTGATAGACAATGCTGGATTATGATTTGAAATAACAAAATATGAGAATTAAAATTAGAAAAATATATCAATTAACGTTAGTATAAAAGATAAGGAGTAAGTATATGCCGCAAGATACAACAAACATTATGACAACATACGAAATTATCGCAACTGTTATCGCTGTAATCGCGCTTCTTCAACCATGGATTATCAAGTTTTATAATCATTTTTTGAGAAAGATATGTGTTTCATTTATTCCGTCGGCCCAAATCAAGCTTTATTACAATAGAAGTGGGGCGTATGTATATCTCGGAGGTGTTATAGAATCAAAAAATCAGGCGGCTGTGGTAAAAGATATATCAGTTAAAATTATTCGACAAAATGATAAAGCTGAATTGAAGTTAGACTGGTCATCATTCATGGTTCCCGTTTTTCAATCCATCGGCGGCAATGCAGTAACTACCAGCGAAATTGCACGACCATTTAAGGTTGAAGCAGGTAGTCTTTATCCAGTATTTGTTGAATTTGCATCTGTAGACACGCAAGAAAATAATAGACGCTCTGAAATCTATAGTACAATGACTACTGAAGCTTTCAACATCATCCAACCTAATGTTACAATCGAGCAAGCCAAGAAAATGCTTGCCAGTTTGCAGAATTATCAAGATTTCAGAGATGAGTTACTGCAGAACTTTTACTGGAAGGAAGCGGACTATATTATTGAACTGACTATTACATATAACGAAAGTAAAGCAAAGCAATACAGATATAAGTTTAGTATAGATGCCAATGAAGCCGCAGCATTTAAAGAAAACATTGAGAACTCACTGCAGAGTGCAATCGATGAAATATATAGAGTTCCAACAAATTTACTCTGTCCGCAGAAAGATTTTGTGTCTGCAGAAAACGAAGAATGAGTTGCAGTTTTTTACGTCATCGCTCCGAAATACCAAGAAGCATACCGCACTGAGTATGTGCTCTTATCGAATTTGTTTGTTGCATTACTGTCCAACGGTCTATTAACAAGGAGGTAAGCTGTTTATTGGTGTGGTTGATGAAACGAGGGAAATCGTTGGGGTGGATGAAGCTCATTTGTTTCAGACTATGGACAGCATTGCCAATGCTATGTCGGACTCTTGCGAACCGCAGATTGTGCCGAAAATTGAGCCGTATATGATTGAGGGTAAGACTATTATCAAAGTTACAGTTGCACCAGAGCCACACAGACCGTATTACCTGAAATATAAAGGGAATGCTTGTACGGAATGGATTTGCCCGCGGCGGATATTGGGAAGTGGTGAAATGATGTGAATTTTTTGTTTAGACCTAAATTTTTATAGAAAAAATTTTATTTTGGAAGTAAGGAGTTAGAAAGTGTTGGGAAAGACACAGGAGGTTCTGTAATGATTGTATCACAATTGCAAATATATAATTTCCGAAGATTCAGGTCTATAGATGGAAAGCCAGGTCTTTCTATTACATTTCATGAAGGATTGAATGCTTTAATTGGAGAAAATGATTCGGGAAAAACGGCTATTATTGATGCATTAAAATTGGTATTACTTACGCAGAGTAATGAATATATTCGTCCTGCTGAAGACGACTTTTATATGGATGAGACAGGAAGTTCTGTAACGGAGTTTAGAATTGATTGTGTTTTGGAAAAGTTTACGGACAACGAAGCAAAAAATTTTATTGAATATCTAACTTTTTCAAAAGAAGGTGATTCTCTAAATTATACGTTAAAACTTTATTATCGGGCGTGGAGGGAGAATCATAGAATTTTTACAGAATTACGAATCGGACAAAAGGACGATGGTATTATTATGGAGGGGAAAGCCAGAGAACTATTAAAAGCCGTATATTTGAAACCATTGCGAGATGCGGAACGTGAAATGAGTTCTGGACGAAATTCCAGAATATCACAAATTTTGATGAGTCATCCTGTGTTTAGTGATCGTGACGGGCACCGATTAAAAGAAATACTTAGCAATGCGAATGGTGATATAGAGAAATATTTTATAGAAGAAGATGGAAAAGTAATTTTACAGACAATTCGTAATACGCTTTCCGTTTTAAATTCTCAGGATATGTCAGATGAAGCAAAACTGGAAACATCAGATATTCAGTTGAAAGCAATATTAGAGAGCTTATCACTGAACGCGCCTGAAATTCATCCTGGCTTAGGGGAATTAAATTTATTGTTTATAGCGGCAGAACTACTTCTCTTAAGGCATGATGCTACAGGAGGATTGAAGCTGGCACTAATTGAAGAATTAGAAGCGCACCTTCATCCGCAGGCACAACTTCGATTGATAGATTATTTGCAAAATGAATATAACAAGTCTGGGGCACAAATTATCATATCTACACATAGTACGATACTTGCATCGAAGATTAATTTAAGAAACCTGATTTTAATGAAACAGGGGCACGGATATGATTTGACATACGGTGAAACAGGGCTGGAAAAGGGAGACTATCTTTTTTTGCAGAGATTTTTAGATGCAACAAAATCAAATTTGTTTTTTGCAAAAGGTGTAATTATGGTAGAAGGAGATGCAGAAAGTCTTTTACTTCCGGTGTTAGCAGAGATTCTTGGATATCCACTGGAAAAGTATGGAATTTCAATTGTGAATGTTGGAAGTAAAGCATTTCTTAGATATTCAAGGATTTTTATTAGAAAAGACGGAAGTACGATTGGCATACCTGTTTCTGTTGTTACAGATTGTGATGTAAAACCTAATTACAATGATTCTGTAGAAACTGGGATAGAAGAATTTGATTTCAGAGAGCAGGAATCGTTGGAGGCGGTGAAAGAAAAGGAAAATAGATACTCTGTTGGTACAGTAAAAGGATTTATAGCTCCAAGATGGACATTGGAATATTGCTTGGCTATGAGTTGTTTGAGTGAGAGATTTCACAGAGCGATTTATTATGGGAAGAAAATTAGAAATAGTAATACGTATTCGTTGACTCTTAAGAAGATTATGAAAGCAAATCAAGAAGCGGCAGAGGAATATAAAAAGTGGAATTCGATGCCAAAGGAAGAACGTGCATATAAAATATATCATTTGATGTTAGATGGAAATGATAAAAGCGGCTTAAAAGCTATTGTTGCACAAAGCCTTGCCTCTTTGCTAAAATGGGATATTTCAAGTATTCCGGATGAAATAAATCAAGAGCAGATGTTTGATTTAGATTTATATCAGTGTCTGGTTGATGAGAAAAAACGAGAGGATTTGAAAGAAGAACTTATGAATGATAAATATATAGAGTATTTGATCAAAGCCATTCAGTATGCTGTTGGTGAATCCATATAATGAAATGATTTCGCAAATAAGGGTGGAGGAAAGACTATTTTGGAAATTGACAAAAAAGAAATAGAAATTGTAGAAAAAATACTTCTTGCAAAAGATTGTCATTTTCCAAGTGACGCAAGGGATGTGATTCGATGCTGGGAATCTGCAGATGTTTCAGCATGTCCGGGTAGCGGAAAAACGACAGTGCTTTTAGCGAAACTTAAACTATTGGCTGATCGGATGCCGCTTCAAAGCGGTTCAGGCGTTTGCGTGTTATCACATACAAATGTTGCTATCAATGAAATAAAAACGAAACTTGCCGATTATGCTGATTTATTAATGAGCTATCCTAATTATGTTGGTACAATTCAATCTTTTATTGATCAGTTTGTGACGAAACCATATTTAAAGCACAAAACCGATATAAGTATTCAGGTTGTAGAGGATTCCGTGTACGCACAACATTTGTATAAATTATTGTGGAAAGATAGGAGTCAAAAATCGCCATATCAAAAAATAAGATATTTTATAAAATACAATGTTAAAAATGGTTCGGGACAATATGGCGATGAAATAAGCTATATGGAAAATCTCTATCAAAAAGATGGAGCGTTGTATGCTTCCAAACAAAAAAAACCACTTGCTGGAGCAGATTCACTTTCTGCAAAGCAATATGAAGCAGCAGTTCAAGAATTACTTACTTTAGAGGGCTTGATTCGGTATAAAGATGCGTATCAGTATGCGGTTGAAAGTATTAGAGAACTATCGACTGAATATACGGATTTATTTAGCCGAAGATTTCAATATGTGTTTATTGATGAATACCAGGATTGTAATCAGATGCAGAGAGACGCGCTCGATAAACTCTTCGACCAAAATAAATGTTGTGTTTTTCATATTGGAGATTCGGATCAGGCCATCTATAATTCAGATAATAGTGGAACAGAGGACTGGAAACCAGCCACAAACTGTCTTCCAATGGCATCATCAAATAGGTATGGGCAGGAAATAGCGGATGTATTGACAAATCTAAGAACGGATAAAGAAGTGATAAATGCATCTTTGGGTAAGACTGGTTACATTCCAACTGTCATTATATTTGACGATGCGTCAATAGATAAAGTTGTTGGGAAATACATATTAGCTTTAGATGAAAACGAATTGTATGATCCTAATGGAATTTATAAGATTATAGGTGCGGTAAAAAAGAGAGATTTGACAGGGTTGAAGATTAGTGATTATTGGACAGAATATGATGATAGCAGCAACCTTAAAAGTGAATATAATTATTGGAGTTATGTAAGGAGAATTTCGGAAGGACTTTTGGCTGGAAAGCTTTATTACGTGGAAGGCCAATTTAGGAGCTTGTTGTGTAAAATACTTCATTATGCGGGTGTAAAAAATAAAGTTTCAGGCAGAGAATATACATATAAAACTATTAAGAAAAGGATAGATGAAGAACATTTTGAACATTATAGAAATGATTGGATTCAGATTACAAAATTGAAATCTCATGATATAAAATCTGTTGATGCAGCAATTCGTATGTTGTTAGGAGACTTAATTGATTTTAAAGGAAAAACAGAAGATGATTTTTTTGGACTTTTTCCAGAATATTTCATGAGAGAAGGGGATTTAGAAGGGAACAAACAGGGAAATCGTAATTTTTTCATTGAACCGATTCGAGGCAGAAAAATAGAGATTGATACGGTTCATGGTGTCAAAGGGGAAACTCATGATGCTACATTGTATTTGGAAACTGAAAAAAGCAGATCATCGGATATTAGGCGAATTCTGCCATATTGGGGTATAGGGAAAAAAGGTTCTCAAGCGATTAGCGAGTATAGTCGCAAATGCGTATATGTAGGCATGAGCAGGCCGCGTAAATTATTGTGCCTTGCGGTGCGAGCGGAGACTTATGAAGAAGGGAAAAAGGCGTTCGAATCTTGGAAAGTAATGGATTGTAGAGTTTGAGCAGAAATATTATTAAAGGCAAAAGATAAGGGCATTGATTCATAAAATGGAGGAAAATCACTAATGGCCGAAGGAAAAGACTTATTGCAGGTACTATGGAGCGGAGCGGATATACTCAGGGGTAAAATGGATGCAAACGAGTACAAGACATATCTTTTGGGATTGGTTTTTTATAAATATTTGTCGGATTCATATCTTGCAAAAGTGTATGACCTTCTTAAGGATGAAAGCCCGGATAGTCTTGAAGAAGCGCAGAGCGTATATGAAGAAGCAATGGAATCAGAAGATGCCGAAGATTTGCTGAGCGAGATCAAGGAATCAAAGCATTATACGCTTAATCCTGACATGACTTATATAAGTATGTTAAAGGCGGCCAAAAATAATTCTTTTAATAGAGAGAAGCTGCAGGCGGCTTTTAACCGAATAGAGGAGTCAGATGCGTTATTTAACGGCTTATTTGCGGATGTGGATTTGTATTCCAATCGGCTTGGTACGGGCGACCAGAAGCAGAGCGCTACAATAGCGGAAGTTATCAAGGTATTGGATGGGGTGGATATTATACATACAGAAGGGGATGTCCTCGGTAATGCATATGAGTATCTGATCGGTCAGTTTGCATCTGAAACCGGCAAAAAGGCCGGAGAATTTTATACGCCGCATGGACCTGCGCAGATTCTTTGCAGGATTGCCATGTCCGGGCAGGAAAGTAAAAAAGGATTGCAGGTATACGATCCATGTATGGGGTCTGGTTCGTTGATGCTTAGCTGCAGGAATTATTCAAAAGAGTCCGATTACATTAAATACTATGGTCAGGAACTCATGCCGTCAACCTATAATTTGGCGCGTATGAATATGTTCTTGCACGGTGTCCTGCCCGAAAACCAGCACTTGCGCAATGGAGATACTCTCGATGCTGACTGGCCGACAGACGAAGAGACCGAGTTTGATGTTGTGACAATGAATCCGCCTTATTCGGCTAATTGGTCTGCGGCAGAGGGATTCAAACAGGATGAGCGGTTTATGGACTATGGGGGTAAACTTGCCCCTAAGTCAAAAGCAGACTATGCCTTTTTACTACATGGGTTCTATCATTTAAAGCAGACAGGTACGATGGCTATTGTTCTTCCGCATGGCGTTTTATTTAGAGGCGCAGCGGAAGGGACGATCAGGGAGACGCTTCTTGAAAATGGATCGATCTATGCGGTCATTGGCCTTCCCTCCAATATGTTTTATAATACCTCAATTCCTACATGCATTGTGGTATTAAAAAAGCACAGGGAAGGGCGTGATGTATTGTTTATTGATGCGTCCAAACTCTATGAAAAAGAAAAGAAACAGAATGTCATGCATGAGGAACATATCGACAGAGTGTTGGAATTATATAATGACAGAAAAACGGTTGATAAAGTGTCTTTTCTTGCATCTTTCGAGGATATTAAAGCGAATGACTATAATCTCAATATTCCCAGATATATAGATACCAGTGAGGAAGAGCCGGAAGTGGATCTCAAGCAGCTTTCCGGGTCTATAAGGGAGACAAGCAGGGCCATCAAAGCTGGAAATGATGCTTTGCTTGGAATGCTTGGGGAATTAACCTTTGCAAATCCTGAAACGAAGGATGCTGTTGAGGAATTTATCAGCGTTCTCAAGGAGGTGTAATTATGGCAGATACACCTAAGGTAAGGTTCAAAGGGTTTACTGGTGCTTGGGAACAGCGTAAGCTGGGGGAGATAATTCTTGATTACACTGAAAAGAATCCTGATGGCGAAGATTTGCCTGTTTTGACTTCTTCTCGACAGGGTATCCAAAAACAGGAAGACCACTTTGGAAGTGAGCAAAAACATGATACAACCGATTACAATGTTATTCCTAAAGGATATTGTACATATAGGAATCGCAGCGATGATAAGACATTTACTTTTAACGTGAATGATTGTGTCCAAAGAGGCATAGTTAGTAAGTTTTATCCTGTCTTTAGCATTGAAAATGGCGATGCAAAATTTATAACAGAATATCTTAATACAAATGCCGAAATACGAAATAAACTTGCTGTTTTAGCTGTTGGAACGAGTCAAGTTGTTCTCTCGTTGAAGAACTTGAAAACACTTGATATATTAGTCCCATCAAAAGGGGAACAAGACAAAGTTGGACAAGTAATTATCAGTCTCGACCACCTTATAACCCTTCATCAGCGTAAGTGTGACGAGACAAAAGAATTGAAGAAATATATGTTACAAAAAATGTTTCCCAAAGACGGAGAGAAAATTCCAGAGATTCGGTTCAAAGGATTTACGGAAGATTGGGAACAGCGTAAGTTGGGGGATGTTTTTGCAGAAAGAATAGAAAGAGCAAATGGAGATGAAGAATTACTGTCGGTAACGATAGGCAATGGAGTTATCAGACAAGCAGATTCTGATAAGAGAAATACAGCTTCAGAAGATAGAAGTAATTATAAAGTAGTGCGAAAAGGTGATGTTCCATATAACTCTATGAGAATGTGGCAAGGTGCAGTTGGAAACTCAGAATATGACGGAATTGTAAGTCCTGCATACACCGTGCTCGTACCGATGGCGGCAGCAAATGGTAAGTTCTTTATGGAATTATTTAAGAAAGAATCTACATTGAAAATATTCCAAAGGTGGTCGCAGGGCTTAACATCAGATACATGGAATTTAAAGTATCCAGTATTGTCTACAATAGAGTTGTATATGCCATCATTAGAAGAGCAAACAAAAATTGCAAACTATTTTCTGGGTTTCGACCACCTCATCACTCTTCATCAACGTAAATGCGATCAACTAAAAGAAGTAAAAAAATTTATGTTACAAAATATGTTCCCACAGAAAGGATAGCTTATGGCAGAATTAGAATCCGTAATGGAAAAGAGATTGATAGACCAGCTCTGCTGCGATGAGTCTCAATGGACTTACAGACCTGATATCAGAACAGAGGAACAGTTATGGAATAACTTTAAATATATCCTTGAACAGAATAACAAGGCAAAGCTTAATGATGTTCCTCTCAGCGATTCCGAGTTTGCAAAGATCAAGAATGATGTATCGCATGCTTCCTTTTACGATGCCGGGAAATGGTTGGTGGGAGAAAACGGTAAGGTATATGTCCATGTCCAGCGTGGAAATGAAACATTGCATCTTGTAGTGATAAATAATGAGCATGTGGCCGGCGGGACAAGCGTATATGAGGTGATCAATCAATATCAGGCTTTTAAATCAGAAGATGCGGAGGGAGACAGAGACAGGCGCTTTGATGTAACGCTCCTTATTAATGGGATTCCTTTAATCCATATTGAACTGAAAAGTAAAGAGCATTCCTATATGGATGCCTACCGCCAGATCAAAAAATACATTGCGGAGGGAAAGTTTCACGGTATCTTTTCAAACGTGCAGATGTTTGTTGTGAGCAATGCTGTTGATACAAAGTATTTTTCTGCTGCGAGGGATACAGAATTAAATAAGAAATTTATAACAGGGTGGCTTGATGAGGAAAATCATCCTGTTTGCGATTACATTGAGTTTGCCAGTGCAGTTCTTAAGATACCGCAAGCGCATGAGATGATTGCCAGATACACGGTTCTTGACAATGATAAAAAGAAGCTTTTGATATTGCGCCCATACCAGATTCATGCAATTGAGGCGATGAGGGCTGCTTCGAAACAGGGTAAATCCGGCTTTATCTGGCATACAACAGGTTCGGGGAAGACGATGACTTCCTATAAGGCTACAAGAAATCTGTTGATGGACATTCCGGCAATCGAGAAAACAGTATTTCTCATTGACAGAAAGGATTTGGATGTACAGACTAAAATGGCTTTCCAGTCATATGCTGATAACGATACGATAGATGTGGATGATACGGACTTTGTCGATTCCCTTATAGAGAAGATGGCGGATGACAACCGCCAGATGATAGTAACCACCAGGCAGAAAATGCAGATTATGGTAAATCGGCGGCTGAAGGAAGGGACTAAGCTGTATGAAAAGATTAAATCTCTAAAGGTTGCCTTTGTGGTAGATGAATGTCACAGGGCTGTAACGCCTCAAACAAAAAGAGACCTTGAGAGGTTTTTTGCTAATTCATTATGGTATGGTTTTACGGGGACGCCTATTTTTGAGGAGAACAGTTATGAACAGAAGGGTGATCTGCCGCAGACCACAGAGCAGTTGTATGGGGAGTGCCTGCATAGCTATACCATTAAAGAAGCTATCCATGATGAGGCGGTTTTGGGTTTCATGGTGGAGAATCTTGGGGCAAAAGATTTGAATGCTGATGATGCTAAGAAGGTATATGAAACCGAAGAGCATATGCGGAAAGTTCTGAATGTTATTCTGAATCAGTCATATGACAAATTTGGTATGAACAATGATAAAGGTAGAACCTATGAGGCAATCTTAACAACCGGTTCGATTGAAAGGGCACAGAAGTATTACGATTTGCTGAAGAAGGTGAAAGAGGGGAAGGATGAGCTTAAGATCAGCGATACTGTACATAAGGCACTGCCTGATTTCCCTAAGTTTGCGATAACCTATTCGCTGTCGGAAAACGAAGAAGTTTCTACTGTAAATCAGGATAAAATGAAGGAATCGTTAAAAGATTATTCTGAAATGTTTGGGAGCAGCTATAAGATAGATGCTATTAATGCCTACAATAATAATCTCAATGAGCGTTTGGCAAGAAAAGAGAAAAAATATCTGGATCGAGGTCAGCAGCTTGACTTGGTGATTGTGGTTGATCGGCTTTTAACCGGATTTGATGCACCTTGTTTGTCTACTTTGTTTATTGACAGGCAGCCCATGGCTCCACAGAATATCATTCAGGCGTTTTCCCGTACCAACAGATTGTTTGATAACAATAAACAGTATGGGCAGATCGTAACATTTCAGGCTCCAAAAGAATATAAAGATGCAATTAATACAGCGCTCAGATTATATTCACGCGGAGGTGACGGCAATCCTATTGCGGAAGACTGGGATGATGTGAAAGCATCCTTTTCCATATCCCTTAAAACAATCCGTAATCTGGCGCAGACATCCGCAGACATAGCAGGTCTGTCAAGGAAACAAAAGAAGGCATTTGTCCATCTTTTCAGAGCGTTGGATCACGACTTTGCACACCTGAAATCATTCTCGGTGTATGAACCATATATACTGGACGAGTTCGGATTTTCCGAAAGTGAATATGAAGACTATGCCGCAATGTATAAGAATGTGATGGAAGAGCTTAAAAAGCCGGACAATAATCCTGATCCTGACGAAGAACCTGTATGGGATGACTATGATTTAGTAGCCTACAGCAAACTAAGGATTGATTTTGAGTATATTGTAGAATTACTGCGGGGAGTTTTGGAGTCCTTAGATCAATCACAAAATGATTTTGACGAAGCAGAATTTGAAATCAGGATAAGGGCCATTAGGGAGATCATAGCAGAATTTGCAAGTGATAATCAAAAACTAGGTGTATTGCTTACGCAGGTTGTGGATGAGATTGAAAAAGACAAAGAAAGGTTTTTAGGACAGGATATTTCCGTTATTATCAATCAGATGCGATATGCTGTTATTGATGCGGAAATCAGGAGATATGCTGAAAAATGGTATCTGGATTTTGAAGATGTCAAGTATGAAGCCTTTCATTTCAGCGACGGCGAACTGGCAAACGAAAATAAATTAAAAGACAGTGCAGATTATGCTGCCTATAAGGAAGCAAACGAAGAGGCATTACCTAAATTTAAATTTAGGAAACTGATGATTGATGAGTTTAAGAATGTTCTTATGCCGGAGATTGCACCGTTGATTGATTGAGTGTATGAGCGATTTTATTAATGCCAGATAAATTGCTTGAATGAAAAGGTGTGAAAGTAGTGTGTTGTCGGGTGGGCTGGGGTTTGGGGTGTCCCCAGCAAGCAAAGCAAGACGCCAGAGGCGGCGAAGCGGTGATTGGGATATCCGAAAAGGATATCCCAATCCATTGCTTGCCGGATTGTCGAAAACTCTGTGAAAGAACTGTGATATTGGAATATTTGAATGTTCGCCTTAGACTCAGTGCCAGTAATAGGCTCTTATAGGGCCAGAACAAACCGCCGGCTAAGCCGGTGGTTATGATTACAATAGAATCGGCTACTTCGGGCTATAACTTGCATTATTTATTTGATGTATCTCACAAGACAGGATTTTTTGATAATTCACTATAACCAAAAACACTTATGAAATAAAAAACAGACATGGCAGTACCTCACAATACCGCCATATCCATAAAACTCTTCAATTATATGACAACGACGGCTTTGATTCTTATTTCAAAACCGCCGCTTTCGTTGAATGGAATGGAAAGTTATCTGCACGACGACGTTTTTTTCTTTTGCTACTGTGTGGCACAGCCGTCGTGCGGCAGATTTATCTAGTACTTATTATGGCTTAGCCTTTTGTCTAAACGTTTATTCCCATTTGAAACATTTTACAGAGATACCAAAACAAATGAATGTAACAGCACTCATAACAGTAACCGGAAGCAACGCATTTTCAATCGGTAATCCAAGAAATGTCGCTTTCATTAACTGAATACCCTGTGTCAACGGAAATATACTGATAATCCTCTGCATGGCAACGGGCATAACTTCAAAAGGAAGTGTCGCGCCAGAAAAAATCAGCATGGGGAAATACAAGATACAAGCAATCACGCTTGCGCTTTTCATGTTTTTAGCAATTCCCCCAACCAACAATCCGATACTCAAAGTCGATACCATAGTCAAAAGCCAACTTCCCAAGAACAAGAGGACAGAACCTTGTATTTCTATTTTCCAAAACAACATGGCGGGTGGAAGCAGGGTAACCATTGACACAATGCAGTAGATAACATAAATCAAAAATTCTACCAGAAGCAATTTTGCCGGACTGACAGGAGTAACTTGAAAACGCTTCAAAATTTTTCGTTCCCGATATTCTGATACCACAAGGGGCAACCCCATTAGCCCACCCGCACAAATGGAAATACAACAGAGTGCACCAAAAGACTGCTCCATAAACGTGTATGCTGCCCCGTCCGCGGCGGGTTTTGTTCCGTAAATAAAGCCAAGAATAACCAGAACAATCAGCGGCATAATGACCGCGAAAATAACCATATTCATGTTCCTGACGTTTAGTTTCAATTCGTTTTTCAAAAGTGTTCCAAATGACTTCATTCTTTCTCTACCTCCTCGCCCGAGAGCATAAGATAAGCGTCCTCAAAGTTCTCGCACTTGCTGGTTTTCTTTGCTTGTTCAACGGTTCCGAAAAATACGGTTTTCCCATTTCTTAAAATACAAATCTCATCACAAAGGGCTTCCACTTCATCCATGAAGTGTGAAGTCAAGAAGATAGTCAATCCTCCGCTTTTTAATTCAGATAATATTTTCCAGACATCACGACGGGCTTTTGCGTCAAGCCCGGTGGTCAATTCATCAAGGAATACCAGTTCCGGGTCAGGGATTAAGGCAAGCACAATAAACAGGCGTTGACGTTCCCCGCCGGACAGCTCCTTTACCGCTTTACCAATCTTGTCGCTTATCCCAAATTGTTCACAAAGTTTTTTCCAGTCGGCGGGTGCTTCATAAAGGCAGGCAGTTTCTTCACATAGCTCTGACACTTTGATTTCCGGCTGATAATCGCCCTTCTGAAACTGGACCCCCACATCCTGAAACAGGCGGTGTCTATCCTTTTTTGGGTTATAGCCCAAGACCGATACCGTACCGCTGTCGGCATTCTTTGTGCCTAAGATACATTCAATCGTCGTGCTTTTCCCCGCGCCGTTCGCGCCAAGAAGTCCATAAACAGTCCCACGTTTTACGGATAAACTGATTTTGTCTACTGCAAGCAGATTGCCATAGGATTTCGACAACTGCTTCACATTGATTACAGTTTGCATACCAAATCCTCCTTTTGTTTTTCGTGAGATAAGAATACCACCAATAAAAACATTGGTGGCAAAGTGTAGGGTTTATGAAAATTCAATTTTCATGTCGTGCAGCATATCCAAAATAGCAATCGCATTTTTCTCTGCCGCCAACAACGACACGATTAGTCTGTCGCAGACAGAAATAATATTATCCGTCCGCTTTGGCGTGTTCAGTGTGGCGCGGATATCTGTATTGGGATTTTGGGATAACTGCTGTAAAAGCCGCAGGATTGATTCTAAAGAATAATTGGCACATCTTAATGAACGAATGATTTTTAGCCGTTGTATATCCACATCCGTATAGATGCGGTAGCCATTATTTTTTCGCTTGACGGTAAGCAGACCGTTCATTTCCCAATTTCGAAGAGTGTCCATAGAAATATCAAGCAGTTCCGATACATCTTTTCGTTTCAAATGTCGGGAGTTTTCCTCAATACTACCGGATAAAATCTCCTTCACAATTTCAATGGCTTCCTCTGCGTTCCGGCGTTCCCTCCCAAGTTGCTCCAAGTAATTCTTCGTAAGCGCAATAGCAGTATCGAAATCTCCTGTTGCTGATACGGTAATCATCTGTGCGATTTTCTTTCTCAGCCCGTTCTGTAAAACTTCTATCTGAAATGCAAGTCGTATCAGATTACATTGCTTGATATGAAATTCTGTAAACACACGATAGCCATTTGACAATCGTTCCGGCTTAGGTATCAGCTTCAGTTTTTCATATAACCGTACTGTGTTGGGGTGTATTCCGATGATTGCGGCAACTTCCGCAGTTTTGTATGTGTTCATTGTTTCCCGCCTCCATTCTCCCCCCAATATACCATAGCTGAGAAGTCTGGTGTTACAGTGTAGGGTTCTATTTTATCATAGAAAAGAAAATCAGCAAGATTGTGTTGTAGGTAATGAGAGGATTTTCAAGAGGGTTTTGGATTCTTCCCAACAAGCAAAATCTGTCCGGCAAGCCATAAGTGAGAATGGATACATTTACGGAAAAAGGCCCTCGCAGATAGCGAATATCCTCAAAGCGGATAACGTGCTGATTGCAAAAGTACATTATGCAAAGAAAAGGGGGAAAGCACTTCCCGAAAATCCGTACAACTGGGAGGACAGCACGATTGACGGTATTTTGGAGCGTATGGACTACCATTACCGCTGTGCAAATATAAGTGCAATACATGAATCTCTTGTCTCAATCTTCCACGCCATAGGGCAGCCATACCCGCTCACGGCTCGACCCGGAACCAAATAAAATATCATAGTCTACCACCATGAAATGTTGGACCGCCTCCCTTTGCCTGGAATCATATGCATCGAGTGCTCTTCCTTGATCATCTGCTACCAACATACGAGTATTGGTTTTTAAAACTTCTCTCTGCTGCTTAAGTACACGAGACATATCCGTATCCGGAAGCCCTGCATATTCAAGCAGCATTTGCGGCAGATAATTGATGTTTTCGCCGTCCGGCTCTATCTTGTCCGCCTCGAAGCTGCTCCATATCAGCACGGGTACGGAATAATGGCGTCTCTGCGTCTCGGGATCCGTGCCCTCTAATCCCATTAATTCCAGCGCTTCCTTGGAAAAACCGGGCATATGGTCTCCATACATCACCAACACTACCGGCTCGCCCGTTTGCGCAAAATAAGCTGCAAGCTCTTCAAAGGCCTTATTGGCGAGATAGATACCGTTGATGTAACTTACCAGATCCATATAAGCTTCCTCATCCAGAGTACCATCCAGTTTCACGGAAATCGGATATGGATAAGCCTTTAAAGAGTCATGTTTACGATCTAAACCTTGTATATGATTTGCTATGGACACGGCAAATATAAATTTTTGTTCTGCTTTACTCTCCTCGTATTCTTTAATGATCTGCCGGGCAAGGCTCTCGTCGGAAATATAGCACGAATAAATATCCGTATAATCCATATCATCCTCGAACACTATCTTATCAAAACCCATAGTCGGATAAATAACGTTTCTGCCGTAAAAACTTCCTTCATACGGGTGGATTGCCACCGTATCATAATCCAATGCGTTGAAATAATCCACAATGGAGGGTATCTTGCGTTCCTCAAGCACCGAGGATATTCCTGTGTATGATACAAAGTATTTTGTATTCAGTCCTGTCAAAAACTCTGTCTCTGATCCGATTGTACCGCCGCAGAATATATTGCACGTAAGATGACCGGACGAACAATATTTTTCAAGTTTATGATAGGTCTCCATCGGATCCGATGAAAAAGTAATGCCGCTGCCGGTAATATTATCTGTATTCCACCACGATTCGCTCATTATGACAATTACATTCGGTTTGTTGACTGTACCTGCCTGATCGTTTGGCGTCTGCCTGTCCAGAAAAAAGCGGTAGCTGTCCTGTACATTGCTCATATTAATATTAGTCTGCTTGTCGTTTTTTATAAAATTATATAATATGTATCGTTTATTTTCGCTTCCGTTTACATTTTTTGTGTCAATAAATGCCATACTATATGTGTTTTCTATAAAATATCTGCCATAGACAAACAGCCCTGACAGGCAGGCGCAGCAAAGTGCCAGACGCAGTATATGCCGGCGTTTAAGCAAGCGTGGATCGTTTTGTGAAAAAAGGGGATCTTTCCCTTTACAATATAAGTATAAAGAACAGGGGTTCGAAAGACACCCCAAAACAAACGATTTTCCGAACGTT
>JAIEFE010000006.1 GCA_029067085.1 Lachnospiraceae bacterium
TATTTCTCTCGGTACTGCATCTCCAAGGTCATATATTCCACCTCCCACTTCTTGTGTTCCCTTGCCTGCCGGAGAAGATCATCCAGCCTTTTCGTGAACATGTCTTTCGGGGATTCTCCGGAAAGATAATTCAGAAATTCGGCCAATTCCTCAGGAATCCCGCTCTTATCACCTGACGCATTGAGAAATACCTTAAAAGCATCATCCCCCATTGCCAGATCCGGGTACTCCACAGATCTGTTTTCAAAAGTATAAATGCTGCTTTTCCGGTCAAAGGGATCTTCCAGACATATAAAAATTACGTATGACTTACGGAGTTTGTCATAGTCTACACCGCGTTCGATCAGGTTCAGATCGATCATCCCCTGGTAATAGCGGGTCCTCTTTGGCAGTTTACGGCTAACCGTCGTCTGCATCTCGATATCGTAAACGGTATCGGTTTCATCTTCCAGATATACGTCCATCCGGATGCCCCGCGCATCTGCAGTGATCTCAATGGCTTTCTCTGCCGCGCTATATTCGATCCTGCTTACTTTCTTTTTGAGAATCATCTCCAAAAGTTGCCTGCAGACGTCCGGATTACTGTACATGATCTTACAGAACATGAAGTTACTCGTAAGATCCAGTTCCTTATAACTTTTTGTCTCCATTTTTGCCTCGCTTTCTCTATGTTATATTTACAATGCAACTATATATAAACAGAGAAAGCCCGGGCTCCCTCTGGAATTTTCGAGGGATCACCCTTGTTTTTTACTGTACGCGCCATCCTTTGATGCGCGTCATTATAAATTCATATTATAATTATTATTATTGGGTATATTATAGCATTTTATCAGTGATCATGCAATAAAGCGCAGGACCTCCTGACATGCAGCCTTATCCTGTTCAAAACCCTCAAAGAATACATCATCCATGAAGTGGAAGTCTCTGATCCTCGCCTGTTTTTCTTCTGTTGTCATCTGCTTTCTCCTTTGTTTCAGGGAAATTCCCTTTCGGGAGAGCAAACTGCACAGTTACAGTATGAAACATGAAAAAGCAGACAAAAGACCTGGCATAACTGCCAGGTCTGAGATGTCACTGTTATATTTGTTACACCCACTGTTTTCTTTTGTCCAAATAGAGCAAAAATAATGTATATATTGTTAAAACATTTTTGATTTCGGCACTATAACCCTCTATACCCTCTATTTCCACGACAATAAAGGTAAATACAGCAAACATAAGCACTAATATAAATAGCCAAGTTCGCTTTATGCCATTCCATAAATATTCCCTATCTCTTCTATTGATTTTTTCTTGTTCCTCTATATCTTCAATAGGATTCTTACTTTTCGCAAAATTTTCTTTTTTCTTTTTATTCTGCCGATGCTTTAAAATCAATAGGAGTATAAAGCATTCCAAAAAACTTTCAAGTACACAAAGAGTTATGAATAAAAACAGCATACAGCTAACCACATTTATTTGAACTTTATTGGCAATTAATTTACCAATGAAATCAACCGCCCACATACTGAATGTTAAGTTGGGAACTAATAAAAATATAAAGGCAATAAGAAGAATTGCAAGAACTAGCAAAAAATTTATAAAATTTCCTGCTTTCTTAGCCCTTCTATCAATAATGAAATGAAAAACTATATAAATAACGATAGCAGGAATCGCGGCTGATAATGCCAGCATTGATATTATTAATGACAACAGTAAAAAAAAGTGCCCAGCTTTTTCAATTTTTTTAATCGAATTATTTATATAGAAATCCCATACCAACATAGTCACTGATGTAATAATCAATAAAAACCCCAAATATGCAAATACATATTTTACTGCTATGTCTATATAATCACTCCCACTACTGGCAAATAGCACATACAATCTACATATTCCGGATAGCAAGATAAACATTCCAGCAACCATATACGTATTTTTATAATTTGAGTTCTTACTCTGCCACTTCCCTGGTAAATTTCCTACAAATTCCTTTACGCCCTTTATAAAAGTAATTATTTTTTCCACTCCTAAATCCTCCTGATTTCTAAGATAATCTTTTATCTTAATTTTTCTCCAACAAACCTGCCATGCAATTAGACTACTATTTGACGTCTTTTAATTATATCGACGTTTACAACCACTGTCAAATATTATATAAAAAATGGGAAAGATATCGAAATTAAGATATAATATTCTTTATTTAATGAAAGGTATGACGAAAAACAAATTGCCCACAGAAAAAGATATCAACACTGTTTATACATTACTTTCTTACATTTCTGAGAATGAGAATGTAAATCATATAAAAGAAATTTTTAAGGATTCCCACTTGGATTTTGCGTTCGCAAAGTCGATCTTCAACATCATGCTTACATAGACCGCCGCATCATGCATGCCCTTTTCCCCTCATTAACCTACAAGAATCATCACATACCAGGAGATTTCTGCAATATCACATAAACTCATCGTTATTCCTCCTTCGGCATGCAAAAGATACGTCCATCCTGCTAATTGAAGTATGACACTATATCAATCGTAAGCCCGATCTTGTTAACAAACCATCCAAAAGCAAGTTGTGCTGCTATAAACAGAAACGCTGCAGTAGAATCAATGATGACGACCAGCTGATCATTATAATCTAACTTCTCCAGAATCGTCATTTTTTCATAATCTTCGGGTTTCTCTTTTACATTCTCTCTCATCGTTTAGCCTATCTCCTTTATCGTATAGTAATATATTTATATCCTGCTTCCAGCAATAAGCAGGCTATATAAACAATACCGGTTTCCACAATCACCTCTTCAAGCAAAATCCCCATCATATTCTCTATGTTGACCTCGGTTTTTATTAAGTGTAAAAACCCTTTTACAGATCGATACAGAAGAAAGAAAAATACAGCATATAAAATAACCATAGTAATGTTAGTGCATCTGCAGGCTTCATAGGGATTCTTTTCAAATTCCGCCAATGCCCACATCATAATGGGCCATACCGCAATAGTTAAGCCTAAACAGCTGCCATATAGTTTGCCATTTTTATTTCCACGCGCGATAAACACCAAAAAACATAATGCATTCACCTTGATCCAGGATGAAAAAATCAACCGCGATAACTCTTCCATCTTCCCAGTACCCCTATTCTATACAATACTATCAGCCAAATTTATTTCGAAAACAGTAAATTAGTAGTATACACCATAGAAAGATACATCCCACTCCAAATAAGATATTCTGCATGTTTTTGCCGTTCTCGCATTTATGTGCGAATTGAACCCCAAAACGAAGAACCCGCTGAAAGATCGGCAGCAAAATAGAAAAAAAAATCATAAACAGTCCCAGAATCAGGAAATACCCTACCACAATCATAAGAAAATCGTACATCTTTTTCCCCGCTGCTCTTTTTTAACGCATTCTGCCACTTGATATGTGATCCCTAAAAATACATAATAAATAGATTCTCTTTTGACTCCCTGAATAATCTTCTTATACCGATCGTTTTGTGAATATGTATCCAACCAGCGGCCCACAGTACAAACAGCACCCCAAAACAAATACATCCTTTTATCATGGCTCCTCCGCGCCCATCAACAGAAACTCTCTCTTTATATATCCGAGTTCGCCATTATACTCTATCTCTAGCCAATCATCAGAAACACCTGTTACACTAACCTCAATCCCATCATCAATCTTTGTAATGAGCCTCCCCGTTTCCGATGGAACAGCTCGCATATTAACGCCGCTTCCTTTTGTTTTTACCGCCCCCACGTCTTCTGCAGAAGCAAATGAGATCCCATTAACTTCAAATCCTTCATCTTCTCCGTTGGTCTCCTGACTGATCTCCGGTTCCGGCTCTACCGGTACCTCGTTAATTGGTTCCTGATAATGTTTTTCTTCCTTTGCCGTCGAGCCAGTATCATCTGTCGCAGACTTTTCCCGCATCACTGTTGCACTTTTGGCGATCCCCAGCTTCCGCTGTTGAAATATATACTGCGCATAAGACAATGATTCTTCAGGTTCCGGATCCGCCTCCAAGTGAGCATCGACGATATCTGTCTCAGATATAGAACTCTCTGTACCCGTTTTGACCGCTATATACGGGAGTTTTTCCTGTTCCTTCTTTCCGGCGCTTATCCAGATGAACAGAAATATACCTATTATAAATAGGGGTAATGCAAATAACACTGGCTTTTTCAATTCTATCCTACCTTTCTGGCCCTTAATGCCATGAAATGAATCCGTTATCACTCATTCCAGATCTATATCATCAGGGATATCTATCATCACCGAAGTATCTATTTCCGGAGTTATTTCCCCTGTCGCCTCGTATGTATTGCGGGCCATAGATTGACCTGACACCCGATAAGGGAAAATGCTTTCCTGATCGCTCGCCGGAGTCATTTCATACATGTAATACGCCAGTACACTGTTATCTGTCGCATCAGCAACGAGAAATTGCGCAATCGCAGTATTGTCCTCATTCTCGCACCAGGTCCTCATCTCTCCTCGATACGGCCCTCTCTCCGATATCGTTATAATATAATAATCCGGATCTTCGCTGTCTTCTTGGATGAGCGGTCTGTTGTTGTCCTCTTCCTGAGAAGTAAAATCCTCCAATTCCGGAAGCTCTTCCAAGCTGTCAAACATTGCCTGCGCATAGGACAAAAGCAGATCCTTGTGCACACTTACGGTCATCTCGTCCGGATGGAGCTTCATAAGTCCTTTTTCCACGTTTTTTTCATCATTGGGATACATATTGATCATGTAATAGATAGCCGACCATACATAAGTGGCATTTTCCTTGTCATATATAGCGCTGGTATCATACATAAGTTGAGATAGAGCATCCATTGGTGCTTTCATTCTCGCCATGTGCAAATTTAAAGGATTTTCAGACGGTTCCGGGGCGGGCTGATCGCTGCTCACAGCTTTATTTCCCATGTCATAGCCTATGTTTTTCCCAACAAAAAAAGCGAGCAGGACCCCCACTCCAAAAACAATACCGGCCAGTATCACATAAAACAAATATCGTGCGCTGCCATTGATCGTTTTTTTATCTTGTTTCATGACCAGATTCCTCCATACCCTATTTCACATTCTTTATCTCGCCATAATTCAAAGCAACCAACCATCCCTTTCGGATGGTCAGCAGTATACACTGAAAACTCATTTTTCTTCTTTTTCCCGTATTTTTTCATCCACTGCTTCTCTTAACTCTAGCAGCTGCTTTTTAGTGTATACATGTAATACCTTGATCAGATTCGAAAGCAGCGGCGCTGCAACTACCTCTTCTTGATTGTTTTTTGTTGTCTTTTCACGAAAGTTCCCCATGCTTTACCCCCATACATTTGTTGGCTTCACAGGCTAAAACCCTATGTTACGCTGGATATATGGTTTTCTCCTTTCCGTAAATAAATTGTTGTTAGCATTGTTTATATTATAGGCGTATTATACCAAATTATAGATTGCTCCGCAAGATGTATTATGTTTTGTAGTCAAAAAGCCCCTGATTTTTTATCAGGGGCTTTTCTTTATATTATCTTTTTATCCTTAAAAATTCGTGCAACGGATCTGTTCATCCTCCAAGTAGGCTGTTTTGGTCGTAGGAAGACTAACGAACCATTCCAAGACCTCATTGCGTTTTTCTTCTGTAAGATCACCAACATAGAAGGAAAACATGGAATCCTGTCTGGCAATCTTATCCTTGATCTCGTCCAGCCGCTTCTCCAGATAATCTTCCATCCAAAGTGGTTTTTTGTAGATAACCTTTCTCTCTATTACCGGATAATTCGGCTTAGGTTTTATCTTATACTGTTTTCCATACTGACATGTGATGTCAGGCTGCCTGGATATCTTAATCAATAAACACAACAACGCTATCAGATATATAAATAATAACATTTTACTCAGTTCACTTCCTTTCATCGTATAACAGCTCATCAACCTGTGAGCTGAGATCGTCACAGGAACTTAATATGCTCCTTGTTTCATCGCTTTTGAAGACAACATCGCCTGCTTGGCAGCATAGATCAGCTATCTGCTGCAGCAACGATTTCACTTCTTTCGTTATTCTCTCAGATCCTCCTATGCGCTCACTATTTCGTAATCATCGGGTATCCGATTAGCAGGCATATAGCGGCCGGAGGCTGCGCAGTACCAAAATGGTCGCTTAAACTGGTATCCTGGCCGATGTTTCAGCAACTCGATGACCTCTCCGTTTCTGTTTGTGTAACGGATCACCGCGCCTATAGGGAGATTTTTAAGTGCTCGAGGGCTCTTTTTTCGCTCAATGGCTGCATAACATTGTTTGCGCCACTCGATAGCGTATTCATCTTCTGTAGGCGTGAGCAGCTTCAAGATGCTTGCAGGACAGTTTACTGCATATGGTCCAGAACATTCAGTCATAAACTTCATGCCAAGATTATAATAGCTTTGGCTGTCTGTATGTGTCAATACAACGCTTGCGCACACTTCTCTCTTCCCAGTGTCAAAATAGGTTACCTGTATAGCTCCATAGTAAGTGGCTCCGACCATGCAGGACTTTATTACCTGGACTTTTTTCTTTTCGTCTTGCCAGTTATAATGTTCATCAATCTCGGCTTTTTTATCAACAGCACCCTTTGAGGTGTACTTTGTTGCGTGAATATACTCCCATCCCATTAGGTCAGCCCTCCTTTACATTGGATTTCCTTCTCGTTGATGATGCAGATCCGTCCCTCTACATCACACATTGTCTGAGGATTAAACGGATCCAGGGAGGATCTTTCGGTACTAAGGAAGTCTCGTGCCTCTGCTTCCTTAGTAAAGATCCGCTTAAGCAGATCTGTCCTAATTCTCTGCAGCGCTTCAAAAACCGCCTCCGCATCACACGTTTTTACTGCCCTGACAAAGCTTTTATCATTTAAGAGCTCCACCACATACTTCCTGAGTTCCTCCTTATTCTCAGGACGGACCCAAAGAATAAACAGATCTTCTCTCATTAACTGATAGAGAGTAGTCGCGATCTCCCGCTCCAACTGCTCAAAAGCTTTTTTGTACTTGCCTTTCTGATCAGCCATCGGTATTTTACTCCGATTGGCTTTCATTTTGCTCATTTGCTCACGAAGTAAATTTTTCGTATCAACGAACTCTACTTCGGGCACATCTTTGGTTTTTTCCATTTTTCTCCTTTCCTTTGAAAAATAAAAAAGCGCCCATTCTCGCGAATAGGCGTCTTTTCAATTCAAATTAAAATTTTTTAAGTTATGTATATTATAGCATATGATCACCATAATGCAAACTTATTCTTCTGCCTTTTCTTCATCCGCCTGCTCCTCGTTTGCCTCACTTTCTGTACTCTCTTCATCTTCATCTGCTTGTGCCGGCGCATAGACAGACTGATTTGTCCCCATTGTCAGATCAAATTTCTGATCCGCATGCCAAGATGCCAAGATTTCTCCCGCTATCTTTTGCATTTCCTTATTATCTTTTTTTGTGGAAATGATGATACCTATGGATGAATTCGGATTCCTCGTATTATTTATAAGGAAGGAATACCCCATATCGTAAACACCGTCATTCATTGGATTCGATACCATAGCGATTTTGTAATCACTGCTGTTTTCTGTCCCAATCTCATAGTAAGCCTGGGAATTATTCAAAAGTCCATCCACATAACGATTGTATGCCTCAGTTAGTGAATAGTCAAAATAGGCGAATTCCACACTCTTTCGATTGTCAATGAAGCGGTAATATCCGTCCTCAGCATCCTGCAGGACCATAGTATCCGGCAAAAAGAGGTATCCCATGTCCTCTTGGCCAATCTCATAATAGCCCTTCTTATAGCTTTTCTTTTCCTCGTTATCACCATCAGCTACCTGCTTCGCCATCAAAGCGGGGCTTTCCTGCTTCACCGAATCATTCGGATCGACATCAGTCATATCCGTGCTGACCTCTTCCGGATCTGTCGCATCTTCCGGCGGATCAGACTGCAGATCATCTACAATGTCTGCAGTGTCAGTAGCATCATCAGATCCTTCATCCTGGCTCGACTCCTGAGAAAAAGCGTCCTCCACGGTATCCTTTTCCTTCCCACCGCAGGCGCTCACTGCCGTTACCAACATCATCAGCATCACTAATAAACCAATTCTTCTCTTCATCATCCTCTTTACAAGGCACTTTATCCTTGTATCCTCCTTCCTGAGATTTATATTGAAGCATTTAGTGTATCATTCATTTACCACTCTCCCGCACTAAAACAGCATCCAGAGCCTCATTGTATGCTCCTATATCCATATCCTCCTCTGCGAATCTTACAACATAATGCTGCCCGTATTCATGGTATCGAATGTGGTTTTCTCCATCCTCATCTATGAACATATCAGCCGGCTCCAGCTTGGCCTTACACTTTTCTGATAATTCGTTTATTGCACAGTATACGGCAAAAGGATCCCATGCGACACATCCGGAGGTTGACCCAAATGCATTTAACGCTCGGGTTACCGGATCTTCGTTTTCTGTATCCATCTCCTGCAGCTTGGCGCCACAGGTCAATTGTCCACCTACATTGTTTGGAAAAAATATGATCGGTGCCGGCCAATGTTCCGTAACATATTTAGCTGCTTCTGCCGCCTCTGCATTAAAGTGGAAGTTATTATCGCACCCATCCGGATCTGAGCCCCCTGTGACATATAGCTGTTCACATCTTTCTGCGACCAGCTCCACGCCACTCAACATCGAAATATCATCCGGCTCGCTCAGAAGCAGATGGTAAAGATTTGTCAGATATCCCGTTGTCACAATATTAACTGACTCTGAAGATGAGAGAATCTTCCTATATAATGTCACCGCATCCTCCACATCCGGCTCATCGCTTGCATATTGTGCCAGCTCATCCCAGTATGGAGACTTATCCTGAATATGTACCGCACTCTTTCCTATTGGAACAGTTACTCCGTCATAGGTCATAAGCCCCTGAATGGCCTTTAGATTATTTTCCCCTGTAACACTGCTCATTACGGCCTTCAGCACAATTTCCCCTTCATTATGGTAATTGTTCGCGATCCGGAGTGCGCACACATCGTCCACATCTGTTGACATGTCAACATCCAGAATATAGGATCGCGGCTGCTGTTTTGATTCTTGGCTTCCAAACACAGACATCATACCCGAGAAAAAGGTAAGCACCGCTAAATACACGATCAACACTGCCCTGGTTTTTACAATATACATCTCAAACCCTCCGTGATCTGATCAGCTATGCTTGATCAATGAGCGCCAATTTGCCAGCAAAACCTTTAGCGTAACGTTCTTTCCTGAAACAGTATCCCTTCCTGCACGATGGAATGAAAAAGTATATTGATCCTCTCCCGTTTTCCATACTGTCATGCTATTTTTGTTCGGGTATTCTTTCCTATACCGGCCTTTGACCGTGAGCCGCGTAATGACGTCTATCTCCTCTGCTTCGATCAACATCTCACCTTTTCCTGAATCATTCGGGTTCCAATCTCATCGATCGAGACGATATCATCCCACTTAATATGTATCCCAGGCTCCTTGATCCCCTTTTGAGACTTTGTCTGCACAACCAAAAAGGGATAACTAACCCCATGCATCGCATCATGCTCCCTGTTCTTGACCAGCGTCCCCCTGTAATCTCCCCCGATTCGGGTACAAACTCTTACTTCCAGATTTTCTTTGAAATTTCTGATGGTTTCATAATCCATTGATTGATCCTCATAATGCCTTCTTGATCTCTGTTATGTCAGCAAATTGTCGGTTTCATGTTCTCTCCGATCTGCCATGATCTTTTTAGCAATTTCAATAATCTGATCATAGCTGCCCTGAAGTGCCTCTTTAACAGCCTCTATCTTTTCCGGAATCACCACGGCCTTTTCGATTTCCTGTTCCATATCTGATCCGGTCCCGATCACTCGCTCCGCAGCATCATAAATCGTCATACACAAAGAGCTAGGATCGAGCTTTTCCGTCTTTAGTTCAGAAAGAAAACTCTTGAGCGTCTCCATGGAAATCGATGCCGAGCAATTCTTTTCGACTACATTATTTTGCTCGGTCTCTGACAGTAAACTGGTTTTAGACCGCTCTATTTTGGATCTTGGTCTACCTCTTTTTTTCTGTTCTATGGTGCCAGCTTTTCCTGTGGTTTCTTTTTTCTTTTCTCTCCCCCTTGAAGTTGATGCAGTAGCGCTTTTTAGATCAGGGTACGTTTTTATCCCTAACATCCACAGCCTTTTCAACTGTTCGCTGCTCCCGATAGCCTGTGCTCCCGGATATTTTCCACACAAATAAGCCAAAAACAATTCCAAGTCATCCTGATTTGGCACGTCTAATCCAATAAACTCTGTCTTACACATTAACCCCCTGAGTTTCTGATACAGTTTAAGTGAAAGAACTGGCTTATCTTCCCCGCCTTCCTCTTTATACACAAACAGGATCGTATCGGTTTCATCCAACTTATCCGAGTTTATGATATTGTTTTCTACTGCATCATCCAGTAATATAATGAATAAATCCATAGGAATCCCCTCTACAAAATAAGCTCTATCATGGAGAGACCCGGCGGGCGTTAAGTCCGCCGGGCATAAGATAAATTCTGCATCTATGGGGCTAGATGCCAAAGATCTGCACACCTTTGACAGTATGCAAACCTGAAAATGGAGAAGAATGCATGAAAAATTAAGATTTAAGCATGTCCTTGAACAGCTTGCCCGGTCTAAATTTGGGCAGCCTCCTCGCCGGTATCGGCATTGTCACTCCAGTCTGCGGATTTCTTCCGATCCTTGGTGCAGCCTTTACGCAGTCAAATGTTCCGAATCCTATCAACTGTACCTTGCCGCCGCGCTTCAGCTCTTCCATGACCACCTGAGTATATGCATTGACGATCTTTTCCGTGTCCTTTTTGGTAATGTTGGTCCGATTGCTGATCGCTTCAATCAATTCCACTTTGTTCATTTGTTCCCTCCTGTGTTGCCAGTTTATAGTTTTCGCTACTAAAATAGCGATTGGGACCTGCAGGAGTTGAACCTGCCTCTCCGAAGCGCACATCGGTGATTGCATCCACGCCTATCTAAGATCCCAGGAGCGGCGGTCGGGGCCGCCGTCTCTTTCACTTGAGGTTCACTCCCACACGAAGCAGCCTCCATTATCCCTTAACTGCACCACACTTGGCAGCGAAGGATTCGCGCTTGTAAGCACGAAGTGAAACACCGAGTAATGATCCCGGATCACGATATTTCTACCGTTGCTCTATCACTTAAGCTATGTTTCCGAGTCAAGATAGCGTCTGAATGCTATCGTATCTTGTAAAAAAACCACTTTGTACTTATTTATATAGTCACTTTGATCTTCCCCAATGGCCACATCAGCTAACCGGAATGCAAGTTCAACCATGAACTTCTTTGGCTCACCCAGCGTGATCTCCTCCTCAAACTCTTTCAGGCTATCTGCTGTATTTACCGTCAAATCAATCATGCCGCGACAGAAATAATAATCATCTTTCCATACCAGCGAAGTGCTTGTCATGAACGATGCATCCATTGAAACGCGGTTTTGGACAAAATAATCAATGCACTTCTCCAGGTATTCTTCTCTGGATATGATCTCTCCGTCTCCCTCATCTGTCAGATCTGTCATGATCTGGATATCCATAATGCAATTCCTTGACAGGTTTTCAAGATAGGACTGTGGATCCGCTGCAAGATCTCTGTAATTTACGTTCAGCATGCCTTCCACGTAATCTGTTGCTCTCTGCGATAGAACCTCACACAACTCCTCCTGATCTAAATCCCTATTACATATGTAAGAATCGCTTCGTTTAAAAGGGTAGTCAAATAGCGACAGATCATCGAATTCACCATGGAAATTGGTTTCTGTAAGATATGGGTGTTTTCTCCTATCCTCCTCGCTCGCCTTATATACATTCCTTTCATCTTCTATTGGTTCTACTTCCGTCCTGCTTTTAATAAGTAAATATGCTATCAGAAATAGGATACACGCCACAGCAGCCATAGC
Organism: Lachnospiraceae bacterium; assembly: GCA_029067085.1. Lineage (GTDB taxonomy): Bacteria > Bacillota > Clostridia > Lachnospirales > Lachnospiraceae > UBA3282. Next base: position 11,991 of record JAIEFE010000006.1, read on the forward strand.
CACGTAACATAAAATTCGAGATGCCAAGGATTTTTGAGCCGAATTTTCTTTTTTATCCACTTTTGTCTCCGTCAATATGTCTATTGGTATACTATTCCTTTAATTACATTTTAAAATATACCATGAAAAAACCAAATAATCAAGCCAATTTGCGTTTTTTCTATATTATGCTTATAATAGGGGTTATTTTGGCTGTTTTAGGAAGACGCTGCATACTCCTTCAAATGCTAGACTTATAATGCAAACAGAGATGAAGTCTGATCCGGTACTTCAAACCACCAAATTGAAAACTCTGGCGTAGGTGTTCCAGAAATTTCTCCTAGAACTCAAAAATGTCAGCCACACATCGCAAGAAATGCGCTGATATGATACAATAGGTACAGGGAACACATGACCTCTATATTGAAAGGAAAGATACTTATGACTATATCTGATGTTATCGAGGCAACCTTAGATAACACGCCATATGATGAGTTGTGCATCTTATTAGAAGATGGCGTTGACCTCAAAATTGCTCCAAAACATCTGTATTTTACAGGTACTATACAGAAGCTTGAGGTAACGGCGGAAAATTTTTGTGTGATCTCAGGGCATGATTTTTATACAAATTATGCCGGACGGATCCCTGCCAAAGTGATCCAGGAGTCCTATCTTGACATTGAGAGAATACTCCTTATTACGGTACCCGCATCTCAATATAATGCAGCACGAAGTCGCAACTATGTATCTCCTAAAGAGATTTCCGAAGAGACATCTATTCAATATAGATTTATAGACGGAATCTGCAGAAAAGAACGTCCGATCGGCCGATGCTATTGTGATGCCCACAAAGGTTATCTTAATACCGCTCTCCTGAAGAAGCACAACTGCCTAAACCGCCAAGGGCATGCCACCTGCACCTTTCTGATCAAAGATGAAACACATCCCTACTGGAAACAACGGAATAATATCAAACAAAAAAAAGCATCTCGTAAGGAAGCTTTAAAAACTGGTTCCTTAGAGACACTGTAGACAGTAATCCAGCCAATTAGTACTGCGGTTTAGTCCACCGTGGACATAAAAATGGTTTTCCGTTTGATAGAAAACCATTTTATGTTTAACGAAAAGGTATGCACATGAATGGCTTGTAGCCGTTTCCAGAAATATAGTTTAATGTATCTTACTACACTCATTAAAAGAGGCTTCCACGTATGGAAGCCCCTTTTTTACATCTTATCTACCCGGATAAAAGAATATGAAAATCCCTCCGGGAGTCTTGTTGCTCCTTCCGGCAGACGACCGCCGCTCAACTTTGCCACATACAGTGTCCTCCATTCCTGGCAGGAAAGATCCACCTTATCAGGCACCGCCGTAACATTAGTCCCTAAAACAGCTGTAAGTACCTTTGCTGCCGCTGGACTCCTCACTGCAGACTTGAACCCGACAATCCTTATTTCATCTGGTGTCACCGGCGTGATCCGAATCGTATGTTTCAAGCCAGGATCCAGCATATCTATGCCGAAGTCCTCTGTTAAAATCGATGCCTTTTCCACACTCAATACAGCTTCTGTGTTTCCCATCGCCTCCTGCACCTCCTTTAGATTTCTACTTTTTCCTTTTCCACGATAAACGAATCCACATAAAACAGATCTATCGTCTCTCCTAAAACATCCTTCAGAATTTTTTCTCCTTCAGATAACCGTTTTTTCCCTTTCTTTTTTGAAGAAATGAAAGGCTTATAGCGTTCCACCTGCTCTTTCATAAGGTATGCTTCTGTTTTCATTTCATTCTCGCTTCCTTCGTTCGAAATCAAAGTGCAAAGGCACATGCCACCCTGCTCATTAAGAATAGCATTTAAGTACGTCAATTCGTCCTCTCCACTATAATCACACACATGCCGGAAAGTTTCGCAATATGGTTCAGGATTATGATCCATTTCCTCCAGCAGATAATTTACTACCTCTTCATAACAGCTATCTGCCATATTGCTGTAGATTGCACCTCTCAGATTTTCAAGGATATCCTGCTCTCGCACATATGAAGCGAACTTCTGGTATACATCCTCAGCGATGCTCATGTGAGTTCCATTGATATACAGATCTCTCATAATAAATCTCTGAAAAAATCTCTCCGGAATCTCCTGATAGTATGATGGTGCTTCTAGCGTGATCGACTTCAGTGCAACCCAATTTTTCAGCTTTTTTTCCTGAATTTCGTAAACAAAGATTTTTTTGATCTCACTTATATGTAAGATATCCATCCCACGATAGCCCTCTTCTATCTCTGCAAATGCAATGCACTTGCCGGGATATACAACCGTTTCTTTAAAATGAATGTCTATTGGACCTAATTCCATCATGTTAATCTGATATTCTTTCGCTTCTCTAAATTCAATCGTAAATTTAACTTCCATTTTTCCTCCTTCAAAATTAAATAGACTGCTTTTACCGTTTGATGCATGCAGTGCAGCCTATTGGTGATTTATTGTTCTTTTAAGTGCTCATTGAAAGCTTCCACTTTCCTTACCACTGTACAGATGTTGCTAATTCGCACTTTACGGCCCATTACTCCTCGATCTTTTTGGCTTGTCATGTATATATCCGATAATCAACAACATCCGGCCTTTTTCATTTCATGTACTTTTTGAGAATTTCAGCATCTCTTTCTCCCGCGATTGCCTTAACATCATCAATCGTAAGATGACCTGCTAGAAACGCAGCAGCGACATCGGGATTTGATACCGTTCCCAGTGCTTCAAGATATCCCATATCTACTCTTTCTCCTTTCTGCCTTTAAGGCTATAAATTTATATATAAAAAAATACCCATCTCCTTGAGAAATAGGTATTCATAGCTTTTATTATCATGTTTTAAGTTGCGTATATTATACCATAATCATATATCTATTGCAAATGCTATAACAATTTCAGGATTATTTCTATTTTACTCATATATTTGTAATTTAGAACTTATGTTCTGCACATAACTATGATATAATTTGTATCCAAGGAGGTATGGTACATGGGCAGTGAACGAATCTATATTGCTATCGATCTGAAATCCTTTTATGCATCAGTCGAATGCGTAGAGCGCCAGCTCGATCCCCTGAATACCAACTTAGTCGTTGCTGATGCTTCCCGGACAGAGAAAACCATCTGCCTTGCCGTGTCCCCTTCGTTAAAATCTTTTGGAATACCGGGACGTCCCCGGCTCTTTGAAGTAGTCCAGAAGGTGAATCAGATTAACCAGCAGCGGAAACATGCCGCTCCCGGTTCAACTCTCACCGGCGAATCTTATTTTTTAAATGAACTCTCAAGCCACCCTGAGTATGCTCTCTCCTACATCATTGCGCCACCGCGCATGGCATTTTATCTGGAGTACAGTACTAAGATTTATGATATCTATCTAAAATACATCGCGCCGGAAGATATCCATGTTTATTCCATTGATGAGGTATTTATGGATGTAACACCCTACTTAAAGACATACCAGATGACCCCCAGGGAGCTGGCTATGACCATAATCCAGGATGTCCTTTCGCAATCCGGCATTACGGCCACTGCCGGTATAGGTACAAATCTGTATCTGTGTAAGATCGCTATGGATATCGTTGCAAAACACGTAGATGCTGATGAAAACGGCGTTCGTATCGCAGAGCTTGACGAGAGGACCTATCGGGAACTTCTATGGGATCATAAACCGATAACGGACTTTTGGCGGGTAGGCGCCGGTTCCGCCAGAAGGCTTATGGAATATGGAATGTTTACTATGGGTGACGTGGCCAGATGCTCCATCGGTACATCCCGCGATTTTTACAATGAAGATCTGCTCTACAAAATATTTGGCGTAAACGCAGAACTTCTGATCGATCATGCCTGGGGATGGGAACCCGTGACCATAGACCTGATCAAAGAGTATCGTCCTGCAACTACCAGTCTGTGTTCAGGACAGGTTCTGCAGTCTCCTTATACTTTCCAGAAAGCACGTCTGATCGTTAAAGAAATGACAGATCTTCTGGTACTCGATCTGGTGGATAAGAAACTGGTGACAGACCAGCTGGTACTCACTATTGGCTATGATATCGAAAACTTGAAAGGAAAAGGAAAATCCTATAACGGAGAGACTACCACAGACCATTACGGTCGCAAAGTACCAAAACACGCCCACGGAACAGAAAACCTGGCAGAGCATTCCTCCTCTACCAGAGTCATCATGGACGCTATTCTCAGACTCTACGACAGGATCGTTGATCCGGATCTATTCGTTCGCAGGATCAACATCTCTGCAAACCGCCTGCAGGACGAATCCACTACAGATAAAAAGGAAACTTATATGCAGCTTGATCTGTTTACGGATTATGATGAATTCTCTGAACAAAGGAAACGGGAAGCTGCAGAACGAAAAAAGGAGCATTCCATCCAAACAGCAATCCTCTCCGTTCAGAAAAAGTATGGAAAGAACGCAATCCTCAAAGGAATGAATTTGGAGGAAGGTGCCACCAGCAGGGACAGGAACAACCAGATTGGAGGTCATAAGGCATAATGGGAAAATACGATGATATCATAGATCTTCCCCATCACAGATCCTCAACGCATCCGCATATGCCTCTTTTAGACCGAGCCGCTCAGTTTTCTCCCTTCGCTGCGCTTTCCGGCCACGAAGAAGCCATTTCCGAGACGGGAAGGATCACAGAGTCGAAACACATCCTTACCCCTGAAAAAAGGGAAGAGTTGGATGAAAAGCTCCAGATGATTAGATCATGCCTAACCTATCATCCAGAAGTCTCCATCTCCTATTTCTTACGGGATACTAAAAAATCTGGGGGTTCCTATTTATCTGTCATCGGGATTCTTAAGAAAATAGATGAAAACTCCCGATCCCTCATTTTGGAAAACGGTACTTCTATACCTTTGGATGATATCTACGACTTTGACAGCCCTATGCTTAATCTTCTTTAGTCAACAGGAATGCACCCCTGTCATCTTCCACTCATGGGCATAATAACTGTAGCGTAATTGAAATGTCTGTTGTCTGCCATAAAATACAGCTCCGCAGACAAATTGAGCAGCCATCGAATTCCGCTCCTGATCAGATGATATTACCTTGTTGATGTTCACTACTATGAGTTCACCACCCCTATCTCTGAATCGAAACCTGATCGGCGTGATTTTCCCATCAGTGTCCGTACAAAATATCATTTGAACTGGTATTTCCAGCCGTAGAATACTCTCCATTTAGATCACCCACTTTATTGTGTGGATATTTTAACATATCGAACATACGTTTGCAACTTGTAATTATTTCTATTTACCAGTTTACAACCGAATTGATAATTCTATACTGCTCCTGCGAAGTCCGGCGCGTGTAAATTCTTGTTGTGTTGACACTAGAATGCCCGAGAAGATCTGCTAATAATAGGATCTCATTAGGCTTTCGTGCCATAAAGTTTAGTGCAAAACGATGCCGAAAACTGTGCGGATGCATGACTTTCGGATCAATCCTATATAATTCAGAGAGTTTTTTAAACATTCTTGATATACCATTAGCAGTGATCGTAACCCCATTTTTGTTTAAAAACAAGGAGCCCTCTGTTCTGTTTTCCTCTTCCACCCACTGACAAAGTTCTGCTCGTAAAGCCTTCGGAAAGTATATTCTTCGCATTTTATTGCCCTTTGCATATAGTTCTACATATCCCTGATATACATCTTCTACTTGAAATGCAAGCATTTCACTGATTCTTGCTCCAGTACATGCCAATGTTCGCACTATCATATACCATTTTGTTTTCTCATCCTCCCTTAAACACCTGATAAGCTTCCTGTAATCTGTATTGCTTATCACGTTATCAAGGAAAGCTCGTTGTTGTATTTTAATTGTCTTGACTTTAAGATTATCCTTTTTCATATAGTGCAGAAAATTATTAAGCGCCAGCAATCGTAAATTAACCGTGGACGGTTTATACGTTGACATCAAAAAATCCTTATATTGCAAGATACTATACCGATCTATGGAATTATATGCTTTCAGATAGTACCTGATCGTACCTACATATGTCCTGATTGTGTTTTCCGACATTTCATCTTTTCGCAATCGTTTTTCGTAGCTATTTAAGATCTCACTATTTTCCATTAGTATCCCTCCTCTTTCTCATTGATACGATTAACCGCTTAGGTCATTTTATTACATGATCCAATATCAATAAACCCTAGATAAGTACATGAATGGATAATAAATCTTATC
>JAIEFE010000007.1 GCA_029067085.1 Lachnospiraceae bacterium
ACGCTTGGCAGGCACAGGCTGGTGGTCGGGGATTCTACTTTGCCGGAAACATACGATGTGCTGATGGCAGGGGCGAAAGCAAACCTTGTGGTTACCGATCCCCCATACAATGCGAACTATGAGGGGACTGCCGGGAAAATCAAGAATGACCACATGGAGGATGAAAATTTTTATCAGTTCCTTTTTGCCGCATTCGTAAATATGGAGCAGAACATGGAGCAGGACGCATCCATCTATGTGTTTCATGCTGACACCGAGGGCTTAAATTTCCGCAGCGCATTCAAGGCGGCAGGCTTTTACCTTTCCGGGTGCTGCATCTGGAAGAAACAGAGCCTTGTGCTTGGGCGGAGCCCGTACCAGTGGCAGCATGAACCTTGCCTGTTCGGATGGAAAAAGGGCGGGAAACACAACTGGTATTCCGACAGGAAGCAGACCACCATATGGGAATTTGACCGCCCGAAAAAAAGCGAACAGCATCCCACCATGAAGCCCGTGGGCTTGGTGGCATACCCTATCAAGAATTCCTGTATGAGCAACTGCATTGTATTAGACCCTTTCGGCGGTTCTGGCTCAACGCTGATCGCCTGTGAGCAGACCAACCGTATCTGCTACACCATAGAGTTGGATGAGAAGTTTGCGGATGTTATCGTGAACCGCTATATCGAACAGGCCGGCTCTGCGGAGAATGTGTTTGTAGAGAGGGATGGAGAGCGGATTGCTTTCTCTGCGCTGGCAGGGGAGGGAGCAGATGAGTAATGTTGCATATCAGTTTTTTGATGATGGTACTGGCTGCGGAACTTTGCCGGACGGTACGGTATTCTGGTTTGACCGCATATGTTTTGAAAAAATTAAGGATACCAACTGGTATCGGAATAAACGGAACGGGGACCCCAGAAGCACTTATATCATAAACCACAATGGGGATATGCTGCATTCATTTTTATTGGAATGTCCTCCGGGATATGAGATAGACCATATCAGCTTAGACACATTTGATAACCGTCTCTGCAATCTGAGGATATGCACCCATCAGCAGAACCAGTGTAACCAGCCTTTGCAGAAAAACAACACATCGGGAGTTTCAGGTGTGAGTTTTTATCCACCACGGAGGAAATACAGGGCAAGGATAAAAGTCTGCCAGCATGATATTCATCTTGGATATTATTTGACATTTACCGAGGCGGTGCAGGCAAGGAATATAGGGATGGAGTGTATGTTTGGTGAGTATGGCAGATACAATGATGTACCAAAGCCACCGGACTGGATAAGAAAAAGAGTAGTAGAAAAATGTAGACGCTTTGCAGAGTTATCTATCTGTGAAGCGTTTTTTAAGGAGGTGGCAGCGGATGGATAAACCGGAATACCACTTGGTGTCATTTTCGGGCGGGAAAGATTCAACGGCCATGCTCCTTGGGATGATTGAAAGAGGGATGCAGATTGACTGTATCCTTTTCTGCGATACGGGGCTTGAATTTCCGGCCATGTATGAGCATATCGCAAAACTGGAGAAGGATATAGGGAGGCCGATCACCCGTGTCCGGGCAGAGAAATCCTTTGAGGAATTAATGTTTTATGCAGATATCAAACGGAAACCGGATTCTATGGCGCTTAAGCGGTATGGCCCGGATATTAAGGGATACGGATGGGCAGGCCCGCGGATGCGGTGGTGTACGGCAAGGCTGAAAGATACGCCAAGGGAGAAATTTTTACAGAAAATCCGGAAGGAATATACTGTGAAAGAATATATCGGTATTGCCGCAGATGAAGGATACCGTCTGGAACGGAAGCAGAATAGGCAGCCCGGCCATGTGCATCCCCTTGTGGAGTGGGGAATGACAGAGGCGGACTGCCTGAAATATTGTTATGATCATGGGTACGACTGGAATGGCTTGTATGGGCAGTTCAAGCGGGTGTCCTGTTGGTGCTGTCCGTTACAGCCGTTACCAGAGCTGCGGCAGCTATTTTATCACCACCCGGACTTGTGGCAAAAATTGAAAAATTGGGATCAACGGACTTGGAGGAAATTCCGTGCTGATTACAGCGTGGAGGAACTTGAAGTCCGTTTTTTATTTGAGGAAGAATGCCTCCGAGAAGGAATGCCCATCAAAGGGAAGAAGTTTTTCGAGGAATTAAAGAAAAGGTTGGCGGCAATGGCAGAGTGATTTTTGTGCTTTTTGGCATTGTGTACTATGCACAGTTCCCGGACTTTTTATTGTGACATTTATTCTCACATTTAAGTTGCTTTTATCCCCGTTCAGAGTGATTAATGTAATACCGAAAGGGAAAACACGAAAACGGAGGAAAAAAGAATGAGGATTGAAACGAATGCAGCAAACAGGAAAGATGTAGTAAAGGCGGTCAGCGGGATTTTAGAGCAGCCCGCAAAATACATGGGAGTTCCCACCTGCAATTACCAGATCGGGAACTGCACCATTGACAAGAGCGGCGCGGTGGAGACTGAGGATGAAAAAATAGCGGAGCTGGTAAGGGCAGGGCTTTTGGAGAAGGGCCTTATCGAAAGCCCGCAGACGGAGATTGAGGAAACAACGGTCAGCCTTCCGGCGGACGGCATGGCGGCAGATGGGCTTAAGAACCTCATTTACCTGATCCACAGCAAGCAGTACCTTATAAACCGCGCCTTTGCGGAGGAGGTTTTCCGGATTCCGGCAGCCTTGGTGGAGGAGCTTGGCGGCGCGGAGGTTTCCAGCACAGAAACATTCCTGCAGGCTTTCCAGAAACACGCCGGGGAGTGCAAGGGCATCAGCTTCCCGGACGGGAAAGCGGCATTCACCCTCCCTGCCATAAACGACCCGGACATGATACGGGCATTCACGAACCTTGCCGCGGCGATGGCGCAGCAGGCAAAGGAGCAGAAACGCATCAGCCCCAAAGAGACCATTGAGGAAAATGAAAAATACTACATGAGGATATGGCTCCTGCGGCTCGGCTTTGGCGGGAAAGAGGGGAAGGAAATGCGGGACCTCCTTATGAAAAAGCTGAAAGGGCATTCCGCTTTCCGCACCGAGGAAAATAAGCAGAGATGGCAGGAAGCCCGCAGGAATGAGCGCGAGACGGCAAAGCAGCAGGAACAGGCACCTGCGGAGGCAGCGGAGCAGCCGGATCAGGACACGGCAGATGCTGCCCCGGATGAGCAGGCCGGCCAGAGTTCCAGCACCGAGGAATAGGGAGAGGAACAGGCAGGGAGGCGGCATTCCCCTCCCTGCCGGAACATACGAAAGGAGATTCATGGCATGGGAATTTATATTAAAAAAGAGGAACTGGATGCCCTGCGGGAGAAATACCCGCAGGGGTGCAGGGTGGAACTGGTCAAGATGGATGACCCTTACAGGAAGATGCCGCCCGGACTGAAAGGCACGGTGGAGGGAGTGGATGATTCCGGCTCCATACACGTCCATTGGGAGAACGGCAGCAGCCTTGCCGTAGTGTACAAAGAGGATGAGTGCCAGAAGTTGGACGGGAACAGGGAAGTCACGGTGGAGGAACTGCTGCGGCGCTACCTCCCAAGCGGGAAAGCATTTCATTTTATGACTCCGGGCGGGTACGTTGGATTGACCAATCAGGATGCAGAGAAAATACTGGCGGGGGAAATGAAACCCAAAGGGCATCCGGGCAACCCGGAATTTGCAATGGAGATGGAAGTCCGGGAACTTTTGGAGTTCCGGTGCAAAGAGGCGGATGTCCGGGATGAACAGAGTGTGGTGAGCGCCCTTGTGTACTGACAGGGAAGGCAGGGCAGCGGGATGGAATGGGCAGAAGCAGAGCAGCAGGTAAAAGCCATCATGGAAAAGCACGGATACCGGACGAAGCCCGGTGTGCCAGCGCGGGTGGATTGGGAGGGCAGGGAACACCTGCTGGACTTACGATGCGTCCAGTGTGCCAATCTTATGGATATCGGCAGGAAAGAGGAAAAGGTGGCACTCCGGATTGAAGCCGCCGTCCATAAAAGGGATGACAGGTGGATGTCAGCGCGGCTGATCGGGGAGCTTGCCGAGGAATGCCGTAAGGCGGAAGGATTGATGCGCGAGGTGGCGGAACGGGAGATAGCCTTTATCCGCCATCTGGAATGAGGAAAGGGGGTGGATTGGTATGGCAATGCAGAAAAGATCACCGGGAAATGCACACGAGAAACGCAACTGCTGGATCAGGGGGAACGGCCCCTGCAGCATGAGGGGCGAACTGCGGCGCGGCATTTCCCTTAAGAAAAAATACCTGAACCGGAAAGTCCGGCACAGCGGGAAGGAATCCTTAAAGCGCGGGGATTATAGGCGCATCTGCAAGACATTACATATGGTGGACTTCACATAAAAGCCGCCATAATATACACAAACCGCAGGCGGTATCTTTGGTACATTTATGCCTGCGGTTTTAGTGGATAATGTGCGCTTTCAGAGGTAATATGTGTACTACCGAAAGGGAAAACACAAAAAAAAACGGAGGTACACACCATGAAAAAAATTGAACTTTTTGAGAGAGCCATCGCAGAGCAGGCAGCAAGCCTTAAGGATTGGGGGATCAACCCCACACTGTTTTGGGCATACCGAAACAGCATCATGGCGGGCAACGACCAGATCGATTTCAGCGAGACCATTTGGGACACCGACATCGAGGAGATCACAGGGACGCTTAAGGAAAACGGCATCAGCGAGTTCACAATCAGCAGCACCTTTTCAAGCCTGATACCGACCCTTGCGGAGTTTGCAAAGCACGGCTTCCAGATGGCGGGGCTGACCGAGGTAAAGGCAAACCACATGGATTTCCAGACCAATAAGCGGGCGGTCATTCCGGCGATCAGGATGGTGGCAGAGGAAGCATAAAGGCATACGGGGAGCGGGAGCATCGGGGATTGCTCCCGCAGAACCAAGCAGACAGGAGGATTTATTATGGCAGAGATGAGATGGTACAAGGTTTGGCTGGTGGTTCCGGGAACGGACGGCGATGCGGAAAACGGCCCCTGCGAACCGCAGTGGTGGAACGACATGGAGCAGGCCCCCGATGAGGAAACGGCAGTCCGGCAGGCAGATGAAAAGGCACGGAGGGAGTGGGAAGAAGCGAACTGGTATGAGCCGGGAGTGAAGGCACCATCGGCAAAGGAGATGGGGCAGGAATGCCCGGTCTGCACCGGGGCGGAAGCAGTCACCGATGAAGAATACGCAGCGTGGAAAAAGGAACTGGATGAGATGGAGGCGCTTCCGTTTTAATAACAGTATTTGGAGGGATGCAGAAATGATAACAGAAAAAATCAAGGATCAGATATTTGCGGTCCGGGACAGCGGTGTAGCCAATATGTGTGACATGGCGGCGGTGCAGCGGGCGGCATTTGACAGGGATTTCTACGAACTGGTTCTTTTCATAGAGGAACACAGGGACGAATATTGGGACTTCATCCTTACAGGCAAGGAATGAGGCAGGGCAGGCGGCTTTCCGGAGAGGGGAGCCGTCTGCCATAATGTACACAATTCCCGGCTGCTATCTTTGGTACATTTATGGCGCAGATATAAGTGGATAATGTGTGCTTTCAGAGGTAATATGTGTACTACCGAAAGGGAAAACACGAAAAAACGGAGGGCAAAAGGATGACAGAATTTACAACGATGGAAAAACTGGAGATGAAAACAAGCGGTTGCTACGGGGCGATCCTGAAATATGGAAACAAGGTGCTTTACACCTCGGACACCTACAAAGGCACCTACTACGCAGAGATTTACGAGTTCGTTGAGACGCCGGAAGAGACGGGGCTTGGGTACATTGAATGCAGGCTGAACCGCATTGAAAGGGAAGAGGGCTTTCCGGACACCGGACACGCCATAGAGTGGGCGATCAGCAGGGTACAGTAAAAAGCACATACATAGCGGCAGGGAGGGCTTTTCGGAAGCCCTTTTCTGTTGCTCAAATTTAAGGGGAAGGAGGCGGCACAGATGGCGCAGAGCGGAAGGAAACCAAAGCCCACGGCAGTAAAGGCACTGGAGGGCAACCCCGGCAAGCGGAGCCTTAATACGGGCGAGCCAAAGCCGGAAAAGAAAGCGCCCCGTTGTCCGGCATGGCTGGAGGGCGAGGCAAAGAAAGAGTGGAAGCGTATGGCGGGGCAGATGGAGAAGCTGGGCATCCTTACGGAAATCGACATGGCGGCTTTTGCCGGATACTGCCAAGCCTATGCGCGGTGGAAGGAAGCCGAGGAATTCATCACACAGCATGGCTCCATTGTGAAGACTCCTTCCGGCTACTGGCAGCAGGTGCCGCAGGTTTCCATCGCCCAGACCTACCTTAAAATTATGAACCGTTTCTGTGAGCAGTTCGGACTTACCCCTTCCTCCCGGAGCCGTATCGTTGCTGATAACGGGGAGGACAAGGAAAGCGACACGATGGAGCTTTTGCTCTTTAAGGGAGGCGGCGGATAGTGTTTGATGAGGAAAAGGCAAAGCGTACCGTTGATTTCATTAACTGCCTGAAACATACCAAGGGGCAGTGGCGGGGGCAGCCCTTTGAACTGCTCCCGTGGCAGGAGGCTATCATCCGGGATGTATTCGGCACGGTAAAGGAAAATGGGTACAGACAGTACAACACTGCCTATGTGGAAATTCCCAAAAAGAATGGGAAATCAGAACTGGCGGCGGGCGTTGCTCTGTATATGACCTGCGGGGATAATGAGTGGGGCGCGGAGGTTTATGGCTGCGCTTCCGACAGGCAGCAGGCATCCATCGTCTTTGATGTGGCGGTGGATATGGTGGAGCAATGCCCCGCGCTGAAAAAGAGAATAAAACCCGTCATGTCAGTAAAGCGGCTGGTGTATAAGCCCACGAACAGTTTCTATCAGGTGCTTTCTGCGGAAGCCTACACCAAGCATGGCCTGAATGTCCATGCTGTTATTTTTGACGAGCTGCACAGCCAACCGAACCGGGAGCTGTTCGATGTCATGACCAAAGGCTCCGGCGATGCGAGGACGCAGCCGTTATTCTTCCTGATCACCACAGCCGGAACGGACAGACATTCCGTATGTTTCGAGCAGCACCAGAAGGCGGAGGATATCCTGCAGGGGAGGAAGATAGACCCTACATTCTATCCCGTTATCTACGGCGCGTCCGATGATGCGGACTGGTCATCAGAGGAAGTATGGAGGAAAGCCAATCCCTCGCTTGGGCATACCATCGACATTGAGAAAGTGCGGAATGCCTACTTAAGCGCAAGGGACAATCCGGCAGAGGAAAATATATTCCGGCAGTTGCGCCTTAACCAGTGGGTGAAGCAGTCCACCAGATGGATGCAGATGGATAAATGGGATGTCTGCGCCTTTCCGGTAAATGAGCGGGAATTGCTTGGACGGGAGTGCTACGGCGGGCTTGACCTGTCAAGCTCCATTGACATCACCGCTTTCGTCCTGGTATTCCCTCCCCGGAACGACACGGAGAAATACATCCTCCTGCCTTATTTCTGGATACCAGAGGAAAATATGCGCCTACGTGTGCGCCGTGATCATGTGCCTTATGACGTGTGGGCGAAGCAGGGATTTTTGCAGACCACGGAGGGCGATGTGATCCACTATGCATTTATAGAGAAATTCATTGATGATTTGGGAAAGAAATTCCACATCAAAGAGATTGCTTTTGACAGATGGGGCGCGGTACAGATGGTGCAGAACTTGGAAGGATTAGGATTTACGGTGGTTCCTTTCGGGCAGGGCTTTAAGGATATGTCGCCGCCCTCCAAGCGGCTGATGGAGCTTGTGCTGGAGAAGAACATTGCCCACGGCGGGCATCCGGTACTCCGGTGGATGATGGATAATATATTTGTCCGCACGGACCCGGCAGGGAACATCAAGCCAGACAAGGAAAAATCCACGGAGAAGATAGACGGCGCGGTTGCAACGATTATGGGGCTTGACCGGGCGATCAGGAATGAGGGCAGCACGGGCAGCGTGTATGACGAGAGGGGGATTTTGTCCTTTTAGACAAATGTGGTTTATGGTATACTGATTCAGTAATTGATATTTTATGATATACAAAAGTAAAGGAGATAGAACGTGAATATAGACGACAGTGAAATCATAAAAAAGTTTCCGTGGTTGAAGAAAGTATTAGCTTTTAGAAATCAGGCGTTATGTATAAAAACTAATATTCAAATTCTAAAGGATGTTTGGAAACTCCAACCATATTTTAAAGAAAGAAGTACAGGTGCTTTTTATGGGTGTATTCAAGATAATTGTATATTTCGTATAATCTTGGAAACATACAAAATGCTTTATGACACTAAGAGTAACTCCCAAAATATTTATGGTATGGCAAATGAAGTTTATACAGAAATGGTAAAGTTGGATGAATTCATTAATGTACGACAGAAATTGTTGGATATGAAGAAAGAATTGAAAGCCAGTTTAAACAAATATAGTGATGTAAAGAATATCATCATAGATAGCAGAAATAGGGTTTATGCTCATAATGATCAAGAGTATCATTGGTTTACGGCGGCATATATTGATAATTGGGGAATGACTGACCAAACCTATGATGATATATTTGAAATATCAAACGTCTGTTTAGATTACTGCAATGAAATTTTAAACCTGTTTGATATAAGACCTGTTTATGAATACTCCAATCATGATGATGTAAAGCATCTTTTTGGGATGAAAACAGTGCGGGATGAGGAAATGGAATTATTGGAAGAAGTTTTAGGCTAATAATTCGAAAGTTCCATAAATTATATTGCTTGAGAGCATCTCTTCGGAGGTGCTTTTTTTCTGCATATTTTTAGGAGGTGTGTATGAAGTTACCATCCATTTTGGGAAACCGGGGTGCAAGGGATAAGCCAAAGGACAGCTACGGCGGTTCGGCTTATTCCTTTTTCTTTGGGAGAAGCACCAGCGGAAAGAATGTAAACGAGCGCACGGCAATGCAGACCACGGCGGTCTATTCCTGTGTGCGGATACTGGCGGAGGCTGTGGCATCGCTGCCAATCCATGTGTACCGCTATACGGAAACGGGGAAGGAGCGAGTGTATGACCACCCATTATACTATCTGCTCCATGACGAGCCGAACCCGGAGATGACTTCTTTCGTGTTCCGGGAGACGCTCATGAGCCATCTGCTGATCTGGGGCAATGCCTACGCGCAGGTCATCCGTGACGGGAACGGCAGGGTGCTTTCCTTATACCCGCTATTGCCGGATAAGATGGAGGTTGACCGTGACGAACATGGGCAGCTTTTCTACACCTACACCCGGAACACGGATGAGAATCCAAACTTTAATGAATATGGTAGGGTGCGTCTGCGGCAGGAGGATGTGCTGCATATCCCCGGTCTTGGTTTTGACGGGCTGGTGGGATATTCGCCTATCGCTATGGCGAAGAATGCAGTGGGCATGACACTGGCCTGCGAGGAATACGGTGCGTCCTTTTTTGAGAACGGGGCCACGCCGGGAGGCGTGCTGGAGCATCCGGGAGTATTGAAGGACCCGGCAAAGGTAAGGGAGAGCTGGCATTCCGTTTACGGCGGCTCCAAGAATGCCGGGAAGGTGGCTGTGCTGGAAGAGGGCATGAAGTACCAGCAGATCGGGATTCCCCCGGAGGAAGCACAGTTCTTGGAAACAAGGAAATTTCAGATTGATGAGATCGCAAGGCTGTACCGCATCCCGCCGCACATGGTGGGTGACCTTGACAAGAGCAGCTTTTCCAACATCGAGCAGCAGTCACTGGAATTCGTGAAATATACCTTAGACCCGTGGGTGGTGCGGTGGGAGCAGTCCATACAGAGGGCGCTCTTCCTTCCGCAGGAGAAGAAACAGTATTTTGTGAAGATGAATGTGGACGGTCTGCTCCGGGGCGACTATGAAAGCAGGATGAAAGGCTATTCCATTGGCATACAGAACGGATTCATGTGTCCGAATGATGCAAGGCGGCTGGAAAGCATGGATTTGATACCGGAAGAAGAGGGTGGAGAGTATTTCCTCGTAAATGGGAATATGTGCCGCCTTAAGGATGCCGGGCTTTTTGCCGGGAAGGGGCAGGGCGAGCAGATGCACGAGGAATAAATATACAGAAACAGGCGGGAAATATTCTGCCTGTTTTTTCTATGCAGAAATTCGGAAAGCGAGGTAGCAGAAATGAAGAGGAAATTCTGGAACTGGATCAAAAACGATGTAGGAGGGGAGGAGGAGCGCACCCTTGTGCTGAACGGTGAGATTTCGGATGAAACGTGGTACGGGGATGAAGTGACGCCTGCCCTTTTTGCAAAGGAGCTGAATGCCGGGAGCGGCAACATCACCGTGTGGATCAATTCACCGGGCGGCGATGTGTTCGCCGCGGCACAGATTTACAACCTGCTCATGGAGTACAAAGGCGATGTGACCGTGAAGGTGGACGCACTGGCGGCATCCGCAGCGTCCGTCATTGCTATGGCGGGTACCACGGTGCTGATGTCCCCGGTGGCCATGATGATGATACACAATCCCATTACCGTGGCAATCGGTGATTCCAAAGAGATGCAGAAGGCGGGCGAGATGCTGGAGGAAGTCAAAGAAGGCATCATGAACGCCTACGAGATAAAGACCGGGATGGACAGGAAGAAGATTTCACACCTCATGGATGCGGAGTCTTGGTTCAATGCAAAGAAAGCCGTGGAGCTTGGCTTTGCGGACGGCATCCTGCATGAAGGGGAAGGTACGGAAGAATCAGCAGAGGGATTGATGTTCTCCCGGACAGCAGTGACCAATTCCCTGCTGACCAAGCTGATTCCGAAAAAGCCGGAGGCAACGGTACCCGTAGAGCAACTGGAAAAAAGACTGCAACTGTTATCACATTAAATTTATGGAGGGAAATGCTATGAGCAAGATTTTAGAACTGAGGGAGAAACGTGCAAAAGCATGGGAGGCGGCAAAGAAATTCTTAGACAGCAAGCGCGGTGAGGACGGGCTGCTTTCCGCAGAGGACACCGCCGCCTATGAGAAGATGGAAAAAGAAGTGGTGGATTTGGGGAAGGAGATCGAGCGCCTGGAGCGGCAGGCCGCCATTGACGCAGAACTGAACAAGCCCACATCAGAGCCGATTACCAACAAGCCTAACAACAATCCCGATGGGGAGGAAAAGACCGGAAGGGCAACGGATAAATACAAGAGGACATTCTGGAACGCCATGCGGAGGAAGAATTTCTTCGATGTGGAGAACGCCCTGCAGGTGGGTACGGATTCCGAGGGCGGCTACCTTGTGCCGGATGAATTCGAGCATACGCTGGTGGAGGCTTTGGAGGAAGAGAACTGTTTCCGCGGCCTTGCAACGGTGATCCAGACGTCCAGCGGTGACCGGAAGATTCCTGTGGTGGCATCCAAAGGCGAGGCATCATGGATTGATGAGGAAGGGGCATACCCGGAATCGGATGATTCCTTCGGGCAGGTTTCCATCGGGGCTTTCAAGGTG
>JAIEFE010000008.1 GCA_029067085.1 Lachnospiraceae bacterium
GAGGTTAATCTCATAGAGATTTACCTCGGTTCTTTATGGAATCTTTCAGGGTTGCATTACTGTTTATTTGTCAAGGTTCATAGAGTAAATCTCATCCACGCCGAGGATACGAAGTATCCTCGTAGAGTTAATTCCGAAGGAATTTACTCTTTGCGCAACAGGTTGATACTACCACACCCATTCTGCATCGTCAAGTCCTTTTTTTGAAATTTTTACAAATTTCTCAAAGCGTTGGAAATATCCTCTGTCTACTGCAAATGCAAAGTACCGTCCGTCTCACCGCCGCGAAGAATGAAGTCTATCGTGCCAGGAGTGGTCCCCTGCGGTATTTCCACAATGCTGACCAGTTCCACCGAAGAGCTTGCCGGAATTACTGAATTATAAGTCTGCATATCGTTCACCAGCATAGTGGCTAATGCGCCCTTACTAGGTTCACCGTTGACAGATACACGGAATGTCGCGCCATATCCAAGCATATTCATCGTCTGATCCTCTTCGGTCAGATTCTGTGCGATAAACTTTAGCACCAGAAGCTGCTGCCCCTGCGTTGCATCCATAGAAAAGAACAGTGTATCTCCCTCTCCCGCAGGCGGATAGGAATCTGCTGTCTCACACCCCTGATAGGTGATCATGATATTTGGAATGCCGTAATACTGTTCCACTGAAGAAGCAGTCGGCTGTGTCTCCTCCTCATCCTGACTCACATCCACCACCACGGGCTCCTCGATTTCCGGTTCCGGCTCCTCCTGAATCGGCTCCTCCACAGGCTCTTCCGGAGCAGGTTCCTCCGTCACCAGTTCATAACCCGAAGTATCTACCAGACGTCTGCCGTGCGCCGTGTCATATTTTAACAGTACACCCACTGCATACTCCGATATTAATTCTGTCTCATCCTGCGTCAGATTCGGCATTGCCCCGCAGCCTGTCATCAGAAGCGCCGCTGCCATAATTTTCAAAAGAACACTCACCTTTTTCACGATTTATCTCCCTGTTAATGATGTTTTTGCCAAATATAGTTTATGAATTTGCAAAACCACATTCACGTGTTTTTCGTCTGATCGTACCGTAAAGTCATGCTCTTACATTATACCCTACTATTTTTATTCTTACAAGTCAAAACCCGCTCTCTATATCCAAAATTTTGCTCAAATTAAGTTCATCGACTAAATCTCATGAGGCTGCGCCGGATCCAATTCGAACCAGAATTCCACGCCGTTGTCATAATTGATGACTCCGTATTTCTGATTCATGGATTCCATGATGGCTTTCACAATAGAAAGACCAATGCCGCTGCCGCCATATTCTCTGGTTCTCGCCTTATCTACCTTATAAAATTTTTCCCACAAATGCGCTACGCTCTCCTGCGGAATAGGGGTTCCCGTGTTAAATACAGATACCCTCACCCTATCCTGTATCTCGAGAATCTTGACGTCAATGATCTTTTCGCCCTGTGCATGATTGATGGCGTTGGAAAAATAATTCATAAAGACCTCCTCTGTCCGGAACTCATCACCCCAGACATAGATTGGTCCATAGTCCTCCATGCGGACAGATATCTCCTTTTGCTTCAGCAGGATATCGGAAGCAGCAATGTGATTCATCACGAGGGTCGTTACATCAAAGCGCTCCATGCTCACAATCTCATTTCCTGCCTCCAGCTGATTGAGAGTGAGAAGATTTTTTACCATTGCGTTCATCTTTGCTGCCTCGTCCATAATGACATCACAATAAAATTCCCTGCTCTCCGCGTCATCGTTGATCCCTTCCTTCAATCCTTCCGCATAGCCCTGGATCAACGCAAGGGGCGTTTTCAACTCATGAGAGACATTTGAGAGAAATTCCCGCCGTCTTTCATCCACCCTGTCCTTTCTCTCAATATCTTTAAGCAGCTCATTATTAGCTGTCTTCAGCTCGGAAATGGTCTCCTCCAGCGCCTCGGAAAGTTCGTTGATATTATTTCCCAGAATCGCGATTTCCGTCTTGTCTTCCCCTGTATACTTCGCCTCAAAATCCAGATGCTTCATCCGCTCCGATATCTCTGCAAGTTTCAGGATCGGCTTCGTGACGCGGTTGGAAAGCCAAACAGCCAGAAGCACGCTGACAAGAATCGCACACACACCCACATAGGCAAGAAAATGGTTGGATATGGACACGCTTTCCCTGATTCCCTCCATAGCGCTTCGCAGTATGAAAAGATAAGCGTTGTCCAGCATTCCCCACATTTCGATATACTCAGTCTGGGTTTTGTTATCCCGCACCAGCCGCATTTTATAACTTGCTGTATTCTGTAATAAGCGCTCCTCGTCCACACCCAGAAAAATATTGTCAAAGAGCTGTCTTAACACCACCTGGGGATCATTCATGGAATACTTTACAATCTCCGACTTCCCATCCGCCACCAATACCTGAATATCATACTTCTCGCAGATCTTCTTCAACTCAATATCATACTCCTCCGTGGCGATATCGCCTGCACTGGAAGCCTCGTTGATACTGTGATATGCACTCACAAGCGCATTCTGTTTCTTGTTGAGATAATAAGTGCCAAGAAGCGTCGAGTTTAGAAGCAGACACAACAGGATCGTGCCCGTAATCAGGATTATAAACAGAAAAGCGAATTGTCTTTTCATGGAATATTTCATAGTGATATAGACCGTGTCCTTTTTCTTTCCGGTTATCGTTTCGCCACAACGTTAGCATTTTAGCGTACATTTGTCAATAGAGCGGTCGGGTTGACTTTATTCCCGTATATGTTAAGATGATAGCAGTTATTTTATTGCTGATAAGCTATCTACAAAACGGGAGGAGACCATTGAAAGCAAAGCGTCGCTATATCTGGGCCAATATAAAGTTGGTCGGCACCATAGTCCCCGTCGTTCTCATTATGATCGTCATCTATTTTATGCTCGTTCGCAGAGAAGTTCTGACGCTCGCCAGGGAGAAGCTTGCTCTGAGATCCCAATATTATGCGGAAGAAATCAGTACCTGGGCAAGATCGGTCTTAAATGAGGTGACGATCTACAAGACTATGATCGAACAGCTCGGTCTGGAAAACGAGACCACCTATACACTGATGGCTGCCAGCGCCGGCTCACACGATGCCTATCCTTACGGATTGTATATGGGGGACGACCTTGGAAATTACTTTGACTCTTCCGGCTGGGTGCCTGAAGAAGACTATGTCGTATCGGAAAGAGACTGGTACATAGAAGGGCTGACTCATGACCAATTTGCTTTCGGAGAGCCCTATGTAGACGCCATGACCGGAGGTACCTGCGTGAGTGTAACCTGTCGTCTGAACACAGCCCCCGCCGTGACGGTGCTATCCACAGATGTCTATCTTGACTATGCCTCCCAGCTTGCCAATGCCGTCACATCCGACAATATTGAACACGCTTTTTTTGTCACCAGAGAAAGCAGACTCATTGTAGCCGACTCAGACGCCGCCATGGTAGGACTCTCCCTGAACAGCCAGAGCGATTCCCTTCTCTACCTGAATATCAGCCGTCTTCTGGATGCTGAAACAATAGGTCAAAGTGCGATTTTGGGCGATGAGAGTGTCTTTTTCGTAGATATCAACGTGATCCCCGATACCGATTGGTATTTTATTACCTGTATGAACCGTAATGAGGTGTTAAAAGATCTGTGGCGGATAGAATTTCCCATGCTGCTTTTGGCTGTGATTGCCTGCGCTGTGCTCTTTATACTGACCTCCCTCTTCTCCAGAGAGATGATCTCGATCCGCACCAAGGCGCAGCTTGACCCGCTTACCAAACTGCTCAACAGAGAGGGATTCGAAGAACTCGTGCATCTTTCACTGGAAGATCGCCCGGGACAGGGATTCCTGATGATCATTGACCTGGATAATTTTAAGCTGATCAACGATCAGCTCGGACATCCCGTGGGTGATCAGGTCCTGAAGGATTTTGCCTCTATTCTGGAAAACTACTTTAACCGAAACAAGGACATTGTATCCCGCCTTGCAGGCGATGAATTTGCTGTGTTCGTTGGTCGGGATATCACTGCAGCCGAAACAGAAAGTATGTTGAACAAATTTATATCCATCGTCCATCAGACCTTCGACTATAAGTTTCCTCATCAGAAACTTTCAGCCAGTATCGGTGCCGGTGCCGCATCCCACTGCGAATCCTATGAAGCGCTCTATCAGGCCGCTGACAAGGCGCTCTATGAAGCCAAATGGAATGGAAAGGACCGATTCCAGATCCACTAGGATCCGGAACCGGTCTTCTTTTCTCTTCTCTTCTGTTTCCTCAACAGTCTCTTCTCTCTTCTGCTCCGCTTATCAATGATGAGATAAAAAGTAGGCATGAGCAGCAAAATCAATATTGTGGAAGCTACCAGACCACCGATGATGACCATGGCCATACCCTCCATCATCACGGAACCGTCACCGATTCCCAAAGACATAGGCACCATAGAGAGAATCGTCGTCAATGTGGTCATCAGGATCGGTCTGAGACGAATCTGTCCGCTCTGGATGAGCGCCTCTTCTAAAGACATCTCCTCCCGCAGGCGGTTTGCCGTATCCACATACAGAATTCCGTTATTCACGACAATACCCACAAGCATCAGAACCCCCATTAGGGATACCATGCTCAGCGTGGTTCCCGTCATGTACAAGAGTCCGAAGGAACCGATCAACGCGAAAGGAATACTCATCATGACCATAATCGAAAAGCGCGGAGACTCAAACTGCATGGCCATCACGAGAAAGATCAGAAATACCGCCACAAAAATAGCCACGATGATCGCCTTAAACTCATCCATGATCATATCATCCATCATGCTTGACGCCCGCGAGACACCTCTCGGAAATACCATCTGATCCACAGCCTTATCTGCTGCCTCCTGCGCGGTAAATCTGGCATCTTCCGTAGTGCTGGCCGTCACTGCCGCCTGATAGATGCCGTCCACACGAGTCAGCGTCACCGGTGCATCCTGATACTCCACCGCAGCAATCTCCGAAAGAGGAATCTGCGTACCATAAGGCGTAGAAAGCATCATATTTAGCAGTTCGTTCATTCCCGCATACTCACCTTCGGGATATTCCAGTCTCACACTGAGTTCTTTACCGCTTCTCTTAAGCTTCACCGCCTCTATACCACTCAGGGTATTGTACATCTCTCCGGCCACCTGAACCGGAGCAATTCCTGCCGCCATGCTCTTTAACGGATCAATAATAATCTTTGCCTGCGTGGAGGCTTCCGAAAGATTGGAGGAGGTTTGCAAAATACCGGGGATACCCTGCAGCATATCCTGAACCTGCTTTGCCGCCACGCGAAGATCATCCAGATCACGACCCACCAGATCAATCTCGATGCCGCTGCTCATCATGCTGGTCATACTGGCACCGCTGGCACTGATGCTGATATCCATATTCGTCAAATCGGAAAGCGCCCTCGTATACTGCTCGATAGCTTCCCCCGTAGACAACTCACAACCTTTCACAAGATATGCCGTCAGAGTGGCAGAGTCGCCGGAAACACTATAAGAATAATGATCTATATTCTCATCCGCCTCGGCCATATCCTCAAGGAAGCGTGTCTGCTCCTCAATCCGTTCCATCTTCGTGCCTGAACGAAAACTTGCCGTTATGGCAAAAGCATGCTCGTCCATGGTAGGCATCAGCTCCGTGTGGATATGGCTTACCAGCATGAAGGCGGCCACCAGAAGAAGCACCGACACCACCAGCACAAAAACCTTCTTTGGCAGAAGCTTACGCAGAAGTTTATCATAACCGCTGTTGATCTTACGAAGCACCTTGTTGATCGGCAGTTCCTTTTTCTCTACAGGCTTAAATTTTGCAAAGAGCAGCGGAATAATAGTCATTGCCATGATCAGGGAAGCGAGCATCGCCATGATAATAGTCACGCCAAGCTGGGAGAACAGCTGCCCGGAAAGGCCCTTCATCAAACTCAGCGGAGCATACACTACCACCGTAGTGATCGTGGAGGCAATAATGGACGCCGTCACAACTCCTGTCCCCTGAAGCGCTGCCTCATGATACTCCCCTGTTTCGTCTTTTAGGCGAAAACAACTCTCCAGCACCACGATAGAGCTGTCCACCATCATACCGATAGCGATGACAAGCGCGCCCATAGTCACCACATTAAAGGAAAACCCCAGGAGGTTCATCCCGATCATTGTGGCAAACAATGAGATCGGCATAGCGCTTCCCACGATCAAGCTGGCACGAATATCTCCGAAAAAGAGAAAGAGCACCAGCATAGACAACAGTACACCCAGAGCCAAAGTACTGCCTACAGAGGTCAGGGATGAGATGATCATATCGCTGGCATTGTAGATCGTCTTGATCTCCACTACATCATTATCCGCCTGCAGACGCGCCAACATCCTGTCCACAGCTCTGGTCACATCCACAGTACCATAGCTTTTCTTCTTTGTGATCGCCACAGTGACATTCTCCTGCGCGTTATAACGGCTGATACTGGATGCGTCCCGCTGGCTCTCGCTCACATTGGCAAGTTCCGAGAGGGGAATGACCTGCCCCCTGGCCGTGGCAATCGGTATATTCTGGATCTGTACCACACCGGAAATATCCGCGCTGCTGGATACCGCAATATCCTGCGACCCCTGACTCACGGCTCCCACAGGCACTGTAAAATCCATGGCACCGATGGTCTGCGCGATACCGCTCATAGTCACTCCATACTCTTTCATGGCCTGAGAGTCGAGCAATACACGGATATAATTCTCCCTGCCGCCGTACACTTCTACATTCGCTACGCCGGAAATGGTTTCCAGCTCCGTCACCATCGTGTCGTTTACATAACTCAAAACATCACTGTCACCCACAGCAGTCACGGAAATATCCATGGTCTCCATCTGATCCATGGCCATCTCTATAACTGTCGGTTCATGCACATCTTCCGGCATGGAAGCCTTTGCAGCATCAAGCGCTGTCCTCAGATCCATATAGGCATCATCTAAATCCGTCCCGTAGTCATACTGAAACATGACCATTGACATATTTTCCGCCGACTGGGAGGTGTATGTGGACACACCGTTCTGCTCGGAACCAGCTGCTTCCACCTGCTTCGTCACCAGCTCTTCCACACTCTCCGGATCCGCTCCCGGATAAATCGTATAAACCAGGAGCATGGGAAGCTCAATATCCGGCGTCAGCTCCAGCTGAAAGCCCGGTATCGAAGAGATTCCAAACACCACCAGAGCAAGGATGATCATAGCAATGGAAACGGGGCGCCTTAAAGATAATTTTGTTAAACTCATCGCAATCTCCTACTCTTCACCCGCTGTTTCTCCGGCATCTTCTTTCTCATCACGCTTCATCTGCACGGAAACCTCCGCTCCCTCCCGCAGATTTGCAGACCAGCTCGTGATCAGCACATCCTCCGTAGAAAGACCGTCAAGCACTGTGATCATCTCCTCATCAAAAATCCCTGTTTCAACGTCCTTTCTCTTAGCAAATCCATCCTGCACCACATAGACGTAGGGCTGACTGTTGTCGTAGTACACGGCGTCATAGGGAATCAGAATGGCATCCGCCTGACTGTATGTCTGCGCTGTCACCTTCACACTGCTGCCCGTGAGCAAGCTGTCATCCGGCGTACTCACACAGGATTTTATCATAAACAATCCCGTAGACTGATCGATCATACTCCCGATCTCGGTAATGACCGCATCATAAAACTTTCCGTTCCTGTCCACTTCTATTTTCTGTCCCACCCGCAGTGTAGACCGAATGCCCTCGCTGACGCCAAAGGTGACGGTCATGGTATTTTTATTGGAAATCACGAAAGCCGGCGTCTGCGGGGATGCAAAATCGTGCTCCTTCACATTCACTGCTTCAATAATGCCGTCAATGGGCGCCGTCAGCGTATACATGTCAAGCTGGTACTCCGCGCTCTCAATTCCAATCTTCGCTCCCGCTGCGCCGACTTTAGCACTGTTGACCTGTGCCGCTGCAGAATCCACGCCCAGTGCAGCCGTTCTCTTTCCGATATCCTGCACCTTATCGGAGTTGATGTTCAGCTGCGCCTCCGTCAGGTTTTTTATGGTTTCCGTCTGTTCCTTGCTCGTGTAGGTGTCAGAGAGCGCATCTCTAAGCTGCTCTTCACCGTCCTCGATAGAGTCGATGCCCGCGTTCACCTGCTCGTAAGCGGAACTGGCCTGAGCAGCCATCGCCTGTGCCTGTTCATAAGCTGCCTTTGCTGCCTCAAGCTGTTCCTTTGCTTGTTTTAACGCATACTCATAAGCTTCTTCACTTCCATTAAAAGGCGGCAGAGAAATCAATGTCAGTTTATCTTGATAATTCGCCGGTTCCAGAGCTGTCACCGCTGCCAACGCCGCCTGATACGCCGCCTGCGCCTGTTTCACATATTCATTTGCATTTTTCTTAGCCTTGCTCAAATTATCCCGCTGCTTCTTGGCATCTTTCTTATTCTCCTCCAGATCCGCGAGCTGCTCATTGATATCATCTATACCGCTGTTGATGCCGTCAATCTGCATCTGCATCTGGTACATGGTCAGATCCTTCTGCCTCTGGGTCTGCTCATTCTGTATGTCCAGCTGCGCCACCGTGCTGTCATACTGCGCCTGGGCGATCTCATAACCCACCTCAGCTGCCTTCACGCCTGCTGCCGCACTGTTATACTGTGCCTCGGCGCTGGCAAGCTGCAGTTCCGCCGCCTCCGCATTAAGTTTACATAACTCTTGTCCGGCAGTGACGGTATCTCCCACACTGATCTCTGCGCTCAATACCTCCGCTGTCACCATAGGAATCACATACACTGCTTCCTCCGGACTGACCGTGCCTACAAATTGATTTTCCAGCGTGAGCGTTCCGGCCACAGGCATCTGCGCCTCCACCGGAATCACTTCGCTCAATGTCTCCTCTTCTTCCGCTGCCTGTCCACATCCCGCAAGCGATACCAAAAGACACGCTCCCGTAAGAAAAGCCGCCATCCTCCCCCAGCCGTATTTTATGTAATGCCTTTTCATATAGCCTCCTTGCAATCTTGTCAACTATTTGCATGTTTTATCATGTATCAAAATTATGTAAATGTAAAGTAGATTTCCACACATTTAACACTTTTTTTATCTTTTCCACCTATCTCTTTCCAAGAAAATCGGCTCCCCCGAAGGGAAACCGATTCGTTTTACCTGTCCTTTTTCTTACCCAGCCATCTGGCTAACATCTGATGCAGCTGCTCAATGTCCAAGGGCTTCGCCATGTGTTCGTTCATGCCGCAGGCCTTAGACTTCTGCACATCTTCCAGAAAGGCGTTAGCCGTCATCGCTATGATGGGAATGTCCCTGATATCCTTCCGTTCCATCGCCCGCAGTGCGCTGGTCGCCTCGTATCCGTTCATCACCGGCATCTGCAGATCCATCAGAATCAGATCATAATAATCTTTCTCTGAGGCCTCCACCATCTCCACAGCTTCTTTCCCGTTTTCAGCCGCTTCCACCATGGCGCCCGTCATGGAGAGAATCTCCATAGCGATCTCCCGATTCAGATCATTATCTTCCACCACCAGAATCCGTCTGCTGCTATAGTCTGCTTCCTCAATCTGCTCCAGCGTGCGCTCCGGAGCAGGCGTGCTTTCTCTGTTATCCGGCTCAGGCTCCTGATATTTTAAAGGAATGGTGATCGTAACGATCGTTCCCTCTCCTGGCTCACTCTCAATCTCAATATCTCCGCCCATCATCTGAATGATATTCCGACTGATCGTCATGCCAAGTCCGGTACCCTGAACCTTGCTGATCCGCACATCCTCTGCCCGCTCAAACGGATCATAAATATGCTGCAGAAATTCCTCCTCCATACCGATGCCGTTATCCTTGAACACAAATTCATAACAGCCGATCTGCTCCTGCGTGGAGGGCTTCTCCGTGATATGTATACTGATCGCGCCACCCTCCTGGGTATATTTTACAGAATTGCTCATCACGTTCGAGAACACTTGTTGCAGCCGCAGCACATCGCCCCGCACATTGGTATTTTGAATGTCCTTCACGTGAAATTCTATCTTTTGTTTTTTCTCGCGGGCAGTCGCAGACAGCTTTTTCACCATATTCTCAACAAAATCAAGAATATTAAAATCCACTTCCTCCAAAGTCAGAGTACCCGACTCGATCCTGCTCATATCAAGCACTTCATTGATCAGGGAAAGGAGGTGTTTGCTTGCAGCCGAAACTTTAGCCAGACATTCTTCCATCCCGTCAGGATCACGGAGTTTTGTGCCTGCAATGGCAGTCATACCTATGATCGCATTCATGGGTGTTCGAATATCATGCGACATTTTGGATAGAAACTCCGTCTTTGCGAAACTCGCCCTGTCTGCTGCCTCATAAGCTTCCAGAAGCGCTTTTTTTGTTTCTCTGTCCTTTCTGCGAATATCTGTGATATCCTTGGCATTGTTGAGGGCCAATATATCGCCGCTGACACCGTCCTTGGTAAGCAGGATCGTGTGTCTTAAAACCTCAGGCTGTCCGTCTGAGCCCGAAGCTTCGATCTCCATGATCAGTTCGTTCTCTCCCCGCTCATAGGCCTCCAGCAGATGCCTCGTATTGATCGTCTGCACATAGACCTCCCTGTCCTCGGGGAAGACACGTTCCTTACTCCATTGCAGGAAAAAATCATCCGCATTGCAGGGAGCCTGCATTCCCATCCGGCCCAGCACCGGTTCCATCTGACCGTCTATCATCTCATAAAACTCTTCCTCGATCAGATTTTTCGATACATTTACATTAAAAACAAAAACCGCTTCGGAAACGATTGCCTGTCTGTACTGCTCCTCCGCACTCAGCGTCCGGCGCAGCATATGATTTGATTTCCGAATCTTTGCGTTGGCTTCCTCCAGCTCTTTTTTGGCCTGAACCAGCTCCGCGTTTGTACGAAGCAGTCGATCCGTCATCTCCGTTTCCTTTGATTTTTCCTCGGAAATATTTTTCACATACCACATGACTCTGGCATTTTCCGCGCTGAAGTTCTCTACGGGCACTAACTCTGTCCGCGCCCACTTCCACTCACCGCCCAGAAAACGCAGATAATTGAAGTGCAGAGAGGGACATCCGTCCAGAAAGATCTGTTTTAAGTTTTCCGCTGCCATGATCTTCTTGAAATTTTCCCGATCATCTTCCGCAACATGGTTGTCCGCACAGGAGAGGATCGTCATGCGGTAATCACCATGAAACCGCTCCACCTCCAAGGCTTCACTCTCCATAAACTTCAGATTCACGATTGTATTTTTTTCAAGATCGATGGCGCTGATTCTGAAATAAGCGTCCTGAAGCATCCGAATCGCTTCTTCATAGAAGCCGCCGACCACGCTCTCATCCACATTCCTGCTGCGCATGTCCACGACCTTATCCTGATTATCTTCTAAAAGATTCTCTTCGTTCTGAGCAAAATCGAGTTTCTCCCGGCAAAACGAGCGTTTGGACATCCTTTACCTCCTGCCATACGAGTCAGTCCACCTGAACCCTTATGACCTACTCTTCCTCAAACTTATATCCCATTCCCCAGATGGTCTTGATCAGGTTGCCCTTTTCTCCCATCTTGTTTCTGAGTTTTTTCACATGCGTATCTATCGTTCTGGCATCCCCAAAATAATCATAATTCCATACACTGTTCAATATCTTTTCCCGGGACAGAGCAATCCCTTTATTCTCCATGAAATAGGCAAGCAGTTCGAATTCCTTATAGCTCAGATCGACGGCCTGTCCCTCTATGGTGACACTGTGCGCCTGCTTGTCAAGGCAGATCCCGCCGGCCTCCACGATCGTCTCCACAGCCGCCTGACCGCTCCTGCGCAGGATCGCCTCCACCCGCGCCACCAAAATCTTAGGGCTGAATGGCTTCGAGATGTATTCGTCAACGCCCAGTTCAAAGCCCATGAGCTCATCCCGCTCGTCCGCTCTGGCAGTCAGCATGATAATGGGTACTCCGGAGTATGCGCGGATTTCCCGACATACCTGCCACCCATCCATCTTCGGCATCATCACATCCAGGATTACCAGATCGATATCATTCTTTTCAAAAAAGAGGTCAAGTGCCTCTGCGCCATCCGCCGCCTCCACAACCTCATAATGGCTCTTCACCAAAAAATCCCGGACCAGCTTGCGCATACGACTCTCATCATCCACTACCAGGACCTTTGATTTCTCCATACGCTGTCCTTGCCTTTCCTCATTGTAACCCTTGCGCGTCAAGCTTTCGTTTCGCGTCCCGCACATCCTGCTCTCTCTGGATCAGTTCCTGTTCCCACTCCGAATACTCGTTCTCTATAGCCTGTCTGTAATTGATGATATTCGGTATATCGGTATTCCAGGCAAACAAAACCATGAGCGCCACCAGAGCGACCAGCACAATATTGACTAAGAGCGAGGCCAGAAAACGCCCCTGATATTCCGGGTGTCTCTGCGCAACGCTCAGTCTGATCGAGCGGCTGTTCGCCGTCTTGTTACTAAAAGTCGCGTAGAGCGGCACCGGACGCACCTTATCCGCCGGCACGCCCCACTTTAACAGTTCCCGCTGCATCTTCTGCAGATAGCTGAAGCCGATAGGTGTCAAAAAAACCCGGTTATCCACCGCCCGATTATAGACAAGCAACACGTTCTGCGGGCGTCGATAATCCAGATTCTGTTCCAGATTCTCGATTTTTTTCAGTTCCATTCTGGCTGTCTCGGCATCAGCCACCGTAGCAAACCGATACCCCTCAACAACCAGATCATCCTGCTTCTCCATAACATCTCTCCAAAAATCTGTCAGATCTTGAAAATTTCCATATTTTTCTCAAGATTGTTTGCAACATCCCTGAGACTGTTTGCATTCTCGGAAATATTACCTACAATGTTGCTTACCTCCGTGACGGAAGCGGATGTCTCCTCCGTACTTGCCGCATTCTCCTCGGCTATCGCCGTCAGGTTCTGTACCACGTCCACAACGTTAACTCTGGCCTCGTCCAGCTTTCTCGTCTTATCCGAAATTCTCTTCACGCTCTCAATAGAGGAACGAATCCCCTCGCCGACCTGAAGAAATCTCTCGTTGGTGTGTCCCACACTCTCGTTCTGACTCTCCATGATCCGCTTCACATCTTCCATCGTCTCCACGGATTTCTGTGAATCCTCAATCAGGGAGTCTATGATATTCTCTATCTGACGGGCAGAGTCATTCGACTGCTCCGCAAGCTTCTGAATCTGACCGGCTACCACCGCAAAACCTCTGCCCTGCTCGCCTGCTCTTGCTGCCTCAATGCTTGCATTTAACGAGAGAAGATTTGTCTCTTCCGCAATGGAGGTAATGAGCGACGTTGCCTCTCTGATCTTCATGGCAGATTCGTTTGTTGTGTTAGTCTGTTCATAGATCACATCGATGGCACCCCTGGCCTCATCGTTTATCTTCGCGAGATTTTGCAAAGTAGCAAAAGCTTCCTCGCTGTAGCGCTGCATAGAGTTGGCGTTATCGATCATCTCCGTTACTTCTCTCGTCGTCTCCTCCACCATATTGCCCATCAGGATCACATTTTCCTTGGCTTTCTGGGTCTCATCCGCCTGCGAGGATGCGCCGTCGGAGATGTCCGACACGGCTTTCTCCACCTGTTCCACCGTGGTAGCGGTCTCAGTAGCATTGGTATTCAAGGTGTCAGAGGCCGCAAAAAGCTGCTGACTCTGCTCCCGTAATTCGGAGACCACATCCGCAAGCTGTCCCCGAAGCTCTGCTACCGCCCGGCTCATCTGTCCCGTCTCATCGTTACGGGCAGTCAGTCTATCCTGTCCTTCAATCTCCGAAAAATCCATGTGCGCCAGACGGCCCACAATATTCGTCACCTCCAGAATGGGCTTCACGATCTTGTTCACAATAAAAAATCCTATGATACTGGCAATGATCACTAAAAAGATCGTACAGAACACCCCTATGATCGTCACACGACGCACTGTGCTCATCAGGTCGTCCTGATCTGCAGACACCACCAGAATACAGTGTCCCTTCTCTGTCACATAGTAAGCCGCATACTTCATCGCGCCCTTAAACTCGTACTCTACCACCTCGGGTTCCGGCACTTTCCCCGCCTGCAGCTGCCCCACTACATTTTTTACCACCGCATTCTCAACAGGCTGTCCCACCTTTTCCTTTGTGGGATGGTAAAGCATAGTACCGTCTTCCGATACCAGATAAGCGTAGCTGGACGCCACGCCTTCCAACCCTACATCCCCGATGACATCACTCAGACTGGAGTAGCTCGTTGCCGTGTTATAGCCTATCATATCTAACTGATCCTGAACCTGTTCTCCATAAGCCAGCGCGAGATCATAAAGATAATTTTTGTTAAGATCGATCAACGGAATTCTCAGATTTCTTATTAAAACGATGGACAAACAAACGGCTAAGATCGTCATCGAAATCACCAACACTCCGACTATCTTAGTCCTCACAGACTGAAACAGATTCTTTCCCTCATTTTTCTTCATATTTTTTCCTCCCCGGGCAGCGTTTACTGTCCACGGCAACCATATCTTTGGCTACAATACATTTCCTTTATTTTACCACCAAAAGAAAACTCTGTACAGAAAAAAATACCGCATTTGAAATCATCAAATGCGGATTTGAACGGTGTTCGACCGTTTTGATTACAGTGGACCAGACGGGAGTCGAACCCGTGTCCAAAAGCCCATTCCCTGTCCTTCTACTATCATAGTCCGTCATTTCGGATCACTCCACATTCCCTCACCCGGCAGGAGACAGACACCCCACCGCGCTCAGTAGCCTCTGATACGCCCGCGGGTTAGAGGCGTCACCCGCGTCGTTTCCTACAAAGTCGATGCCCGGATCTTAATGTGTAGGTGCACTAAGGCGGACAGCTGCCCTTAGGCAGCGAATGCTAAATTATCTTCAGCGTTTATATTTAGGTTTGCGATTTGACGCATCGCCTGCGGATAGCTTCTCCAGCTGCAAGACCCCTGTCGAAACCTTGACTGGCCCTTATTAATTATAATATAGCACAGGTATATGTCCCATGCAATCTTTCTATAAATTTTTGATCTTAAACTCCCTCTCATGCTCTCTGCGGATATCCTTCTTCGCAATATCCTGGCGTTTGTCGTAGAGTTTTTTACCCTTTGCCAGACCGATCTCTATCTTTGCTCTGCCATCCTTAAAATAAACCTGCAGCGGAACGATCGTGTAGCCCTGCCCGCTCATATCGCCTGCAAGCTTCCTGATCTCCTGCTTATGCAGAAGAAGCTTTCTGGGACGCAGGGGATCCTTATTAAAGATGTTGCCCTTCTCATAGGGGCTGACATTCATGCCGTAGACATAAGCCTCCCCGTTTTCAATTCTCACAAAAGCCTCCTTAATACTGCACTTCCCAAGGCGCAGAGACTTTACCTCCGTGCCGTGAAGCGCAAGGCCTGCCTCGTACTTTTCCTCTATAAAATAATCATGGTAAGCCTTTTTATTGTTGGCCACCAGTTTCATGGCTTCCTTTGCCACCCTCTCACCCTCTTTCCAACCTGTTATCCTGCATCGGGCGCAAGTTCACATAAAGAAAGCACCCTTACCTGTGCAAGAGTGCCTTTCTCTTCAGAATCCTAGAACAGTGTCAGGTTTAAGACGACTGCCAAAACCATGAACCCGACTGCAAGTCCCGTTGTGATCTTTACAAGCTTTCCCTCCATGGAGCGTCCTTTATTCTTGCCCCAGTAGGTTTCCGCCGCACCGCTGATCGCTCCCAGACCTGCTGCCTTTCCCTCCTGCATCAGTACCAGTATGACCAAAGCCACACAGATTAAAATATAAACGATTGTCAATATAATCCGCAATGCTCCCATGTTATCCTGTTTCCTCCTGAATGTGCATCACACAAAATTCCAAACAAACCACATGATACCACAATCTTTCTCATTGTGCAATACCCAAAATCCGTGTATGATCCTCACTCGTTCCGTCCTGAGATGGCTTCTTTTTGATAATATTTCGCCATACTCTTATTCTTCCAATCTCCCTGATCCTCTTCGATATCGCTAAAGAACAACAGATACGGTTGCGTGCGCAGCCTCGGAAGTGTGATCTCATCCGCCTTTGCTTCCCGCACCATTCTTTCTCTCCCTCTCGTTTCCTCCCCATAGGCGGCAGCTTCACCGCTTACAAGGGAGCAGATAGCAGACGTGCTTGTAAAATAATCAGGATTTACCTTGGTATACATAGCTCCAATCACAACGCCGAAAAGGAGAATCCCAACCAGATACTGCAAGGTTTCTTTTCTTTCCAGACAGCTTACGCCGTTTTCTTTCCCCTCTGCTGCGCCTCCGTACCATGCTTGCCACTTTCTGAACATCCATCCCATGCAGTAAAACAGATTTCCTGCCAGAAGAAGCAGTGAATCTAAAAAAATGATATTAAAGACCCTGCCACCGCCCGGTATCCCTGTCGCAAAAAGACTGGGCGTAAACATGGCCGATAAGATGCCGTAAGAATAAAAGACGACGAGCAGCGGCGCCGGATAAGAAAAACGCTTCCCGACCGCTTTGACAGCCTCCCACAAAAAGGGCACGAGCGCCAGCGCAAAAAGTAGATGAGTCCATTGAAACCAGCTGTGCAGAAGATATTCCGTACAATAATAGAACGACCGAAGAATGGATTTTATAACGCCGGGGCGCATCAACATCTCCTCTTGCCTGACAGCATTCCCCGGAGCAAGTGTATTCACAAGAAAGGCCGCCGTAAAAAACAGAAAGGGAACAAGAAGGCGCACGACTTTTCTTTTCTGCCCTGCCGCTGCCAACAGCACAAGCGCCGTCACAAACAAAATTCCCGTGATCAATGCCGTAATATAGTTGCTGCCGCCTGTAAAAACTGCGAGCAGGCAGGATAACACCATCCTTCTTTTCCTCTTTTCCTCCTCTTTCAAAAGCAGGACGAGCAGTCCGCACAGAAACAGCGCCATACAATGCGACAGCATATATTGAACTGCTCCGTTATACCAAAAAAATCCCTGAACCTTATCGATCATACACTGCACTGCAAAAAGAAGATACAGCATGGATACACATAGAAATACCGACTTGCGTGCATGGATCACCCTTACCATGACCGTATATAACAAAAATAGAGTGGAAGCACAGAGCATTCCGATCATAATAAACGGAACAACAGCATACAACCCCCATATTCCGGGCTGCAGCGCCATGAAAAAATTCGTGAAAAAAGTCCCCTGCCAAGTCTGCCATCGATCCGCAACGGTAACGCATGCACCTTCTATCACACGGAACACAGAATGTGTCTTTTCCCACACAACATGACAGTAAGCACTGTAACCATAATCGTCCGCCGCCGGATAATCATAAACACCCACCCCCAGAATGGGAATCATGCTCAGCACAAAACAAAGGACAAGCAACGCCGCTATCTTTGTTTCCCAACTGTACTTTTTCAAATCTATTCTCATCCTGAAATTACCTCCTTACAAATCTGTGATAAATCTATCCGGAAATCCGTGCAGCCAATCAGTTTCTCCTTGCAGTGTCACTTTGCTACAACGCAAACGCTGCAAAAGCATCCTCTGTTTTCCGCTGACTGTCATGATACCGCATCAGGTATGCTTTCATCTCCGCATGCCGCTCTCCCATATCCTCCATCATGCCCGGAAAATTCTCCTCCGTGACTCCGCCCAGCTGCGTCAACAGCTCATAAAACTGCCGTTCATCCCCGTGTTCCTCCAGGATCACACGCCAAGTCTCCTCACTCTCACACCCTTTCACATGGGATAACAGGTAGGCCGCAAGCTCCTCTCGAAAATCCTCTTTCAGTCCGTGATCGCGGAAAAGCCGCAGCATTGCCAGCCTTACCTTCTCCCGTCTCTTCTGCTCCATGTAATAGCCGATGTCAGTGTCCCTGCTGCCGCAGTCCTCCTCGCCGCACAGGAGCATTTTGGAAAAGCCGTCGTTGTCCGCCAGCGCCATCCGTGTCTTCACTCTGGCATCAAAGGCAGTCAGCCAGTTCTCGCTCCCTGCATTCTCCAGATCAAACAGATAGGCGGCATCCAGAAGCCCCACAGTCGCTGCCAGCAGATAAGAAACGTCATCCTGCGTACCCTCCCTGTCTGCGATCTGTGAGAGAGCCGGGCATTCCCGGAACACCCCCTGTCCGATCTCCAGTCGCTTGTAAGGCAGCGTCACCTTCTCCAGTCTCCCGCAGTGTGCAAAGGCCCAGTCCCCGATTCCCGCAAGCGTTTCCGGCAGTACGATCTCTCGCAGCGTCTTATTGCTCAAAAAGGCTTTCTTGCCGATCCAGACCACCGGAAAGCCCTCTACCTGCTCCGGGATCACAAGCTCGGCGTCCCGACCGCTGTAGGCAGCAACCACTGCGATACCTTCCAGAATATCATACCGTATGCTGCCCTGCGCTGTGCTCTGTTCTCTTGTCTCCATAACAGTCTCCGTTTCCAAATCATTCCATCACAAATGTTATTTTTTCAGACACGATGTTCCTGTTCCAAAACCGATGTCTGTTACAAGGCAAGTTCCTTAATTTCCTCTAAAAGCACATCGCCCCGCTCCGTCAGCATCAGTTCCTCATTGTGTCTGGCATAATCCTCGCAGCCGTAGGCATTGATAAAGGCGGCGCAGTCCGTCTGTACCGTGCACTCCGTCAGCAGAATCAGCATCTCATTGCCTTCCCCGAAGGTATCCTCCACAAAGGTGAACAGATAATGCAGCCGCTCCTGTTCCCGGCCCGTCTCCTCCTTGTAGTTCTCCACCAGCCCATCGTAGCGTTCCTTGATCAGTGCAAATGCCGTCTGGCCATCCTGCACGCCTGCCGTCAGGATCTCCCGCACGCACTCCCGCAAAAATTTGACAACCGCTCTGCCCGCCTGCTTCTCCTGCGCCGACAAGGCGCCTGCACTGGCAAGAGAGGCCATCGCCTGTTCCCGGCCGTCCGCCTGTTTTTTCATAACATCCGTTATTTCGTCTGTGGTACTTCCAGCCGCGGCCCGCTCTTTTAAAGCCCGCAAAGGATTTAACATATCCTTTAACCGCCGGGCGGTCTGCCCGTTCTCCTTAAGCTCCTGCCGCAGCTTATCTAACAGCATGCCCATCAGCGACAGTCTCTCGTCAAAGCCTGCTTTTCTGGCTCTGTCCTTCACCTGCTCGCTGACTTTGCCGGCAAAAATATCTTCCACCCGGTAATCGTTCTGATACTTCCTGTACAGGTCGTAGTATGCCGTAAACTCTCTCGCTACCCGGTCATTTTTCAGGTACTGTCCCACCAGAGACTCCTCCACGGTCAATCCCTCCTCCTCATAGAGGGAAAGCATTTGGGACAGATCCTCCCAGCCTCTGGCGGTGACATAGTTCTTGCCCCGCACCGTGTTCTCCACCAGATAGAAATCCTCTTTTTTCATATCCAGATAGTTCAGCACCGCCGTGTGAAGGCTCTGCTCTCTGGCATACTCCCGCCAGCTTTCATAATCAGCCTCCACCTCCAAGATCTTCATGCGGTCTAACGTCACCACATCAAACTCCCGCACGGATTTATTGTACTCCGGCGGGTTGCCCGCCGTAACGATGATCCATCCCTCCGGCACCTGATGCCTGCCGAACACCTTATACTGTAAAAACTGCAGCATGGAAGGCGCCAGCGTCTCGGAGACACAGTTGATCTCATCCAGAAACAGGATTCCCTCCTGAATACCGCTTGTCTCCATCACCTCATAGACCGAAGCGATGATCTCACTCATAGTGTACTCCGACACGTCATAGGACACGCCCCCGTACTCTTTATGCACGATAAAGGGAAGCCCCAGCGCCGACTGCCTGGTATGATGGGTCATGGAATAGGACACCAGCGCGATCCCAAGCTCCTGCGCGATCTGCTCCATAATGGCGGTCTTACCGATCCCCGGCGCACCGAGCAGAAAAACAGGGCGCTGTCTGACCAGAGGGATCCGGTATTCCCCTTCCTCGTCTTTTTTCAGATAAAGCCTGACGGAATCCTTGATATATTCTTTTGCTTCCTTGATATTCATGCCTCGATCTCCTCCTCGCTAAGCACCAGCCGTATCGCCCAGGGCGGCGTCTTTGGCCTGTTGTCATCTTCCTGCAAAAAGATAAAAGCCACCTCATAGTCCGGCATTCTCTCCGGATAGATCCCATAACCGTCCGTGAAATAGAGCACCCCTTTCAGATCCTCAAACTCGCCCGCCTCCCGCAGCGTATCCACATACTCAAATACCGGCCTGAAATCGGTGGAACCAAAGCCCGTAAGTTTCCCGTTTTTTAAAAAGGCGTCAAACTCCGCCCGCTCTGTGACCTTCACATCCTGCTGTACTTCACTATCGCATTGGATGATATGGACATTAATCTTAGAGAAAAAGTTCTCGCTCTCCTGCATGATATTGTAGGTCTTTCGCAAAAACGCCTGTACTGTGGCACCTCTGCAGGAAGCCGAGGTGTCTATGGCAATAACGAAATCCCGGATCTTATGGTTTTCGCGGTACTCCAAAGGCTCCACCAGCGGCATATTCCCGTAGGTCTGTAACCCATAGGTATAAAAAATATGATCGAACTCCTCGTCATTCACCTGCATGGACTCCCCGAGCGCCATGAACCTTCTCAAAAACGCCGTGTAATCATAGCGCTCCCTGACCGCCTCCTGCAGATTCTCCGCCATGCTCTCGGTATTATTCTTATCCTTGCTGAAGCTCTTTAAATCCGCCCGGATCCGCTCGCTGATCTTGCGCCACTCCGCCTGGGAAAGTTCCAGTTCTTCCTTTCTGTCCCAGTAGACATGCTCATCCCGCCTGCAAAGCCTTCGCCACTGCTCCATCGCCTTCTTGGACGGCTCCTCAATCCGGAAATGCCGATAGAGTTTCTCCGCACTCAATCCGCCTGCCTGCTTTTTTAACAGTGCCAGGCGGCTTTGCAGCTCCTCGTCGTCAGATACTCTGGTCAGATGCAGATCCAGCTCCAGAATTGTTGCCTCCACCGCGATATCCGTAGCCAGATCCCAGTAAACAGCATACTGCTTATCGCTCTGAAAACCATGATAAAACACGGTGTGCAGAAGGGTATGCAGATAGAGCCTTGCCGCGGCAGCGGGCTCTCTTTCATACTGCCTGATCAAAAGAACCGGATCACAAAAAAGACGCGCACCGTCAAAAAGATGCACCCCCATTCCCATCCGGCACTCCACAGGCAGCCTGGAGAGCGCCACATCCAGAAACCTCATGT
Source organism: Lachnospiraceae bacterium (assembly GCA_029067085.1). Lineage (GTDB taxonomy): Bacteria > Bacillota > Clostridia > Lachnospirales > Lachnospiraceae > UBA3282. The sequence continues at coordinate 21,238 of JAIEFE010000008.1, forward strand.
TGACTAAAAGTCCGTCATGGGAAAGGCGCAGGATCTTATCCGCCAGATCCTGGATCTTCTGTTGTCTGTCGGCGTTTTGTGCTGTCTCCATCCCGCCCTTTTACTCCTTTCTCCATACCCTGTCAGTTCCCGGATTCAAAAACAAAATCTATCGTCTCTTATATGTTATGTAAACTTATTTTGATCAAATACAGAATAAAAAGATGTCCCGGATAAAAGAAATAGAAAAACCACTTGGAGAAGGTCTGTCCTCTTTTTGCCCGCTGCCCGTTATAAAGCACAAGCACGGCCGCTCCCGCGGCAAGGATCCCAATGCCGGAAAAGAGCGCACGGCACACTGTCAAAACGGACAGACCGGCCGGCTGTCTGACCAGATAATCCATCACATTAAGCGCTGCAAAGAGCAGGGCGCTCCCCACATAGCTTGCCCACATCCGCCCTTTATCTTCCCAGTTTTTTGCCAGCAGAAGCGTCAAAAGCGGCGCAATTACCGCCCAGTCGCCTATCACTGTGGCAAGGATCAGCAAGACAAAAAGGATATTTTGAAGCAGATAACTGTCCACCCGTTCCAGAACGACCAAAATCAGGAAGGAGCAAAACAGGGTAAAAAACATGTTCAGATTACCAAAATGAAAAGCGAGCAGATAGGGCCATTGAGATAAAATGGCAAAGAAAAAGAGCCTGCAGCCGTACTTAAATTTGGAGCGGGTATGGAGATATCCCTCCACCAGAAAAAAGCACATCACCGGGGCCGTAAAATAGCCGATATCTTCCAAAAGTTCATAGGCAAGCGTTCCCCTTGTCAGAAACACATGCGCGATATGGTTTAACAGCATGGTAAACATGGCTATGTATTTTATCGCATCTCTGCTTAAAGTCTTCATTGCACAAAAGGATTATAGGCCTTCTCATGACCTATGGTCGTGCTGTCTCCGTGACCGGGATATACCTTTGTCTCATCAGGCAGCGTAAAAAGCTTTTCTTTGACTGATCTAGTCAACGCGCTCATGCTTCCCGTTGCCAGATCCGTTCTTCCCACCGATTCCTGAAAGAGCGTGTCTCCTGCGATCAGGATGCCGTCCTCCTCAAAATAGTAGCAGCAGCTCCCCACCGTATGACCGGGCGTCGCGATCAGCTTACAGGTCATATCCGCAATCGTGATCTCCTCCCCATCCTTTAAGTAACGGTCAGGGATCACCGTGTAGGGCCTGCCCACCTGGTCGGAGACATTGGTGACCGCATCTTCACAGAGCACCTGTTCCGCCTCATAAGCATACAAAGGGCAGCCCGAGAGCTCACGCAGCCGATTCGAGCCCCAGATATGGTCAAAATGTGCGTGGGTCAGTAGAATCCCTTTCACCGCAAAACCTTTCTCACGCAGAGTCTCGTAGATGTAGTCACCTTTGTCCGCAGGATCGAAGAAGATCACATCCTTCGTGCCTTCCCTGTATACAAAATAGCAGTTTGTCTGGCAGATACCGAGCATTAATCTGCCTATCTTCAAATCTGACATCGTTTTTCTCTCTTTCTCTATTCCACATTATGTTAACCGGTCGTTCTCTCTATCTCGATGATGCTTTCAATGGTTCTGAGCTTATCCATGATACGCTGCAGCTCTTCTCTTCCGCTGATCTCAAAATTGGTCATGATCGTCGCTGTCCCCTGTTTGCTCACGCGGGTGTTAAGCGCCAGAATATCAATATTCTTCTCCGTAAGCGCTCTGGAAACATCGGCCAGCAGCCCGTTTCTGTTGTTGGCGTAGATAGTGATCTCCACCAGATATTTTCCGTTCTCCGCCGTTTCCTCCGGCTGCCATTCCGCGTCGATCAGACGGTTTCTGTCGATCTCCGGCAGATTCATAATGTTCATACAGTCTGTCCTGTGAATGGAGATGCCTCTGCCCCTCGTCACAAACCCAACGATCTCATCACCCGGCACAGGGCTGCAACACTTGGAGAAGCGCACGGCCACATCGTGAATTCCCTTCACCACGATACCGCTCGCACTCTTCTGTATCCTGCTGCGGTTTATCTGGACGCTGTTTTCCACTTCCGCCATAACTTCCGCGTCGGTCATCTCCCGCTTGTGGTCGTTCTCATACATCTCCAGCATACGGTTTAAGACCTGCCCCTCCTTGAGAGCGCCATGTCCCACCGCAGCCAGAACCGATTCCCAATCCTGAAAGCCGTATTTTTTCATAACAGCTTCCTGATATTTGGGTATGATCACCTCCTGCATGTTGATGGTCTTCGCCTTGCAGTAGCTCGCGATCAGTTCCTTGCCTTTTACAATGTTCTCTTCCTTCAGTTCATGTTTAAACCACTGGTTGATCTTATTTTTCGCCTGCGTGCTCTTGACCACATTGATCCAGTCACGGCTGGGTCCCTTTGAATTCTGGGAAGTCATGATTTCCACCCGGTCGCCGTTTTTGATCTCATAGTCGATATTGACAAGCTTACCGTTCACTCGGGCGCCGATCATCTGATTCCCCACCGCACTGTGCACGCTGTAGGCAAAATCGATGGGCGTGGAACCCGCCGGCAGACTCTTTACATCTCCCGTTGGCGTGAAGCAGTACACATTGTCGGCAAAGAGGTTTAAGTCGTCCTTTAAAAGGTTCAAAAACTCCTTGTTATCCGATAAGTCCTGCTGCCATTCCAGGATCTGGCGCAGCCAGACCAGTTTCTCCTCCTCCTGCGTCTCCACTTTCTTCCCGTCGGAAGCCTCCTTGTATTTCCAGTGAGCAGCGATACCGTACTCCGCCGCCTTGTGCATCTCGTAGGTGCGGATCTGGATCTCGAAAGGCTGGCCGCTCGCGCCGATCAGCGTCGTGTGGAGAGACTGATACATATTCGACTTCGGCATGGCAATATAATCCTTGAAACGGCCGGGAATCGGCTTATACATCTCATGGATCACCCCCAGCGCCGCATAGCAGTCCTTCACCGTGTCCACGATGATGCGCACCGCAAACAGATCATAGATCTGGTCAATGGACTTATTCTGGTTTTTCATCTTCTTGTAAATGCTGAAAAAATGCTTGATACGGCCGTCGATCTGGGCCTTGATGCCCGCATTTTTGATATGGACGCTCACTTCGTCCACAATGGTCTGAATATAACGTTCCCGCTCGCTCTTTCTGATAGCGATCTTATCCACCAGATCGTAATAGTCGTCCGGCTGCAAATATTTTAACGACAAGTCGTCTAATTCTACTTTAATCTTCGAAATCCCCAGACGCTGGGCAATGGGAGAATAGATATCCAAAGTCTCCCTGGCAATCTCCTGCTGTTTTTCCGGACGCATATGCTGGAGCGTGCGCATATTGTGCAGACGATCCGCCAGCTTGATCAGAATGACACGGATATCCTTTGCCATGGCAAGAAACATTTTGCGCAGATTTTCCGCCTGTCTCTCCAGCTTCTCCGCATCTTTGTCGTGAGTTCCGTGTTCCCCGTGAAAACTCAGTTTATCGAGCTTCGTGACGCCATCCACCAAAAGCGCAACGTCCTTTCCGAACTGCTCTTGTATCTCCTCGTCCGTCATGATGGTGTCTTCTACCACATCATGCAAAAGACCCGCAACTATGGTTTCCTTATCCATCTCCAGATCTGCCAGAATAATGGAAACATAAAGCGGGTGAATGATATAAGGCTCTCCGGATTTACGAACCTGGCCTTTATGGGCGTCGAAGGCAACCTGATAGGCCTTGCTGATCAGACTGATATCCGCAGAAGGATGGTATTTGCGCACACGAAGAATCAGCTCTTCATAGAGCTGTTCCGGAGTCTGAAATTCTTCAATTGATTCGATTCTGCCGTCGTCAATGATCAGCTCGCTCTTTTCTTCTGTCGTCATACGCTCACCGGGATTCTGTTGGATTACATAAAGTTTATTTTACGCCATTATAATATTATTTGCAAGACCAGTCAAAATATTTATTACTTTTGAGGAGACAGGAGGGAAAACAATAAATAAGTTAAAATCCTGAAAACTATATGATATAATGTCCGCAAAGGACAGTTTCGGGACTCTGCCCGGAATTCGAGGAGATAAATATGAATCAAAGAGAAATTGATTTATTAAATTTTGAGAACCAACTTCTGAATACAAGGAAAAAACTAAATGATCTGATCTATCAATGTGCCAACGAACAACCCGGTTACGAAGAGAAAGCGCTGTATCAGGAAAAGATACAGCATCTGGAAACAGAGCTCACCTATTTGAACAGGCAGTTTCAACTCTTAAAACAAGTTGAACAACCCGTATATGCGAAGGTCGAGAATAACGCTTCCCAGACCTACGGACAGCCTGCAACTGCACCTGCATGGAACCCTGCCGACAGGAGACCTGTCAATGTTCAGGCATGGATTCAGACCCCAAAACGGGCAGCGCATAAGGATTATGAAAAAATCTTCGGCAAAAATTTCATGGGCATTTTTGCATCTGTACTGATTTTTATCAGCCTGATCATTTTTGCCACGCTTCTTTTGCCGTATCTGACCGATACCATGAAACTAATCGGGCTCTACATCATCAGTTTTGGGCTGATCGCCGCCGGATTCGTGTTGGTAAACAGAAACAGCAGCAACAAATTTTACGTCGCGCTCATCGGCTGCGGCGTCGGCTCGCTGTATATCACGCTGCTGTTGAGCAATCTGTATTTTAAAGTATTCGGGGATATTTTACTATATACATTTATTTTAGTCTGGGCTGTTTTCGTTAAATATTTAACCAGACTGAAAAGCCTGATCTTCCATATCATCGGACAGCTGGGTATCTTGATCGCATCGATTCTGGGCGTCCTTCTCTGTGTTCATGATTCGGATGCGCAGAAATTTCTGGTATTGACCGTCTTTTACTTTATTGCTTCGATTGTCTTCGCCGTCAGAGATAAGCGTTCCGGTAATGCCGATTCAGACGAAGCAGAAACAGATGACAGTATCACGTATGAACAGAATCTATGCCTTCACCTCTTCAAATCCCTGAATTTAATCGCCTTTCTGTTCGGCCTCATCTTCATGGATTCCTCGACGCTCAAGACTGTAAACATTCTTCTGATCATGGCTTATATCCTGTTTGAATTTTATTTTTCTTTCAAGGAAAAATGCACCCATGGCCTTGCCTTTCAGCTATTGACAGTGGTCAATTCTATTGTTTTCATCCTCTTATTCCATGCAATGGATATCATTGCGGAAGAGCGTTCTTTCGCTTTTATGTACCTTGTTGCTGTCGCCGTTCTATTTTATGTAAACCTTAAGAATGCAGAATATAAGATTATCTCGGAGATATGCTGCTTTACTCTGATCTATCTGGGCTGTTACAATTATCCCTTAATAAGTAAGCACCTCTTTGCCTATCTCACTGTCATCCCATTTATGCTCTATGGTAAATGGAAAGGAAAAGAGCTCTATCTGTATACAGGCCTTGCTTATCTGGCGGGATTTTTCTTCATACTTGAAAAATTCTCTTCTTCCAGCACTCAAATAATAGAGTATCTGATCATGCTCATTGCCATGTATGCGGTCTTTTTATATGTATGCAGAACCGAGGAGCTGATCGCCTATAAAATAGTCGGCTACGTGATTCTCTGTCTGCTCACTATGATAAGCGTACGGGATACTGCTACCGCTTTCCTTTCCCTGCCCTTCTGCGCGACCGGGTTCTCGACAGAGATAGCCCTTACTCCTATAAAGGCTTCCCTGATCACTTTCTTCACAGTCGCAGCGATCCATCTGATCCTGAATCAACTGGAATATTTCGGCAAAGAAAAACCGGTCGAAATAATGATGTATGCAGTCAACGGATGCTTGATGGCCGCGGGCTGCAGGGAACTATATCAATCGGTATGGCAGATTCCCGTCATCCTGGTCACGGTATTGTTATTCCTGACGAATTCCAAAAGGCTCCTTCAGAAATACAGTTATGCCGGATATTATGTTATGTTCAAATATACCGTATTACTGTTCTGCATTCTGAATTCCTACGATGTCATTAACTATCTCATAAGCATCTGTCTGCTCGTGTTTGCTATCCTAAGCATTGTGATCGGATTTTATAAGGATACCAAATCCTTCCGGCTATATGGCCTGCTCCTGTCTATGATAAGCATCTTTAAACTGATCATGATCGATATCCAGTACGACAGCACCATGGAAAATGCCGTCAGTTTCTTTGTCAGCGGCGTGCTGTGCTTTATCATCAGCTTTATTTATAACAGGATTGATCGTAGTTTTCAGAAAACGGAGTAAAATCAGCCATCTTCGACGCTAACGGCGCAACGATAGCTCGAGGCAAAGCCTCTCGCTATCGTTTGGCTTCGCCATACCGTCCACTCATAAAAAGCCCGTCCTCAAGCAAGCTTGGGACAGGCTTTTTCTTCGTGTTCGTTGCGCCGCAGCTTATTACGTTACATCATCCCCATGCCGCCGCCTGCAGGCATCGGGGGTTCGGGCTCCTTGATGTTTGCCACAACGGACTCGGTGGTCAGCAGTGTGCTCGCTACGCTGGTCGCGTTCTGCAGAGCGCTTCTGGTCACCTTCGCGGGATCAAGGATACCTGCCTTCACCATATCCACATACTCCTCGGTAAGAGCATCGAAACCTACGCCAACCTTGGACTCGCTCACCTTATTGATGATGACGGAACCTTCCAGTCCTGCGTTTGCAACGATGTGATAGAGGGGCGCCTCCAATGCCTTCAATACGATCTGTGCACCGGTCTTTTCGTCGCCTTCCAGCTTATCCGCAAGTTTCGCCACATCCTTTGCAGCGTGAATGTATGCGGAACCGCCGCCCGCAATGATACCTTCCTCTACGGCCGCTCTGGTAGCCGCCAGTGCATCCTCCAGACGAAGCTTTGCCTCCTTCATCTCGGTCTCTGTTGCCGCACCTACACGGATCACTGCCACGCCGCCTGCTAACTTTGCAAGACGCTCCTGCAGCTTCTCCTTATCGAAATCGGAGGTCGTCTCCTCGATCTGCTTCTTGATCTGGCTGATCCTTGCCTCAATATCTTTCTTCTCGCCCTCGCCGTCCACAATGACGGTATTCTCCTTCTGAACCTTCACGGACTTCGCACGGCCGAGCTGGTCAAGGGTCGCATCCTTGAGCTCTAAGCCGAGTTCGGAACTGATCACCTGGCCGCCTGTGAGGATCGCGATATCCTCAAGCATAGCCTTTCTTCTGTCACCGTAGCCGGGAGCCTTCACCGCCACCACGTTGAAGGTACCACGCAGTTTGTTAACGATCAGGGTGGTGAGCGCCTCGCCCTCCACGTCCTCAGCAATGATGAGGAGCTTTGCGCCTGACTGTACGATCTGCTCTAAGAGAGGCAGGATCTCCTGAATGTTGGAGATCTTCTTGTCAGTGATCAAAATGTAAGGGTTCTCCAAAACCGCCTCCATTTTATCCATATCGGTAGCCATATAAGCGGAAATGTAGCCTCTGTCAAACTGCATACCCTCTACCAGATCAAGCTCTGTGAGCATGGTCTTGCTCTCCTCAATGGTGATGACACCATCTCCGGAAACCTTCTCCATCGCGTCTGCCACAAGCTTACCTACCTCGTCGTCACCGGAGGAGACAGCCGCAACTCTCGCGATATGCTCCTTGCCGTTTACCTTGGAACTCATCTTTGCAATCGCCTCTACCGCCGTCTCGGTAGCCTTCTTCATACCCTTTCTCAGGATGATCGGATTTGCGCCTGCTGCCAGATTCTTGATTCCGGCATTTACCATCGCCTGTGCCAGCACGGTTGCCGTTGTGGTACCGTCACCTGCCACATCGTTGGTCTTTGTCGCTACTTCCTTGACAAGCTGAGCGCCCATGTTCTCAAAAGCATCCTCCAGCTCGATCTCCTTTGCGATGGTCACGCCGTCGTTTGTGATCAGGGGTGCGCCGTAAGACTTATCCAAAACCACATTTCTGCCCTTAGGTCCAAGGGTCACTCTGACGGTGTCTGCCAACTGATTTACGCCTGATTCCAGAGCCGCTCTGGCCTCTGCGCCATACTTGATTTCCTTTGCCATAATGATGTCCTCCTGCTTACTTATATTATTTTCATTCATGACTAGATTAAATGCATCAGCATTTAATCGACGATTGCCAGAATATCACTCTGTCTTACGATGATGTACTCATCCTCATCCAGCTTCACCTCTGTGCCGGAATATTTGGAGAAGATAACCTGATCTCCCTTTTTCACTTCCATCTTGATTTCCTTGCCGTCCACAACGCCGCCGGGACCAACTGCGATCACTTCCGCCTGCTGGGGCTTCTCCTTGCCCTGTCCGGGTAAGACGATACCTGACTTTGTGGTCTCCTCCGCCACAAGCTGCTTCAATACGACTCTGTCGCCAAGTGGTGTTAACTTCATAATGAATGCCTCCTTTTTATAATGTAGTTACTTCCGATTTCTCATAGGCTTGTTAGCACTCGTTATCATCGAGTGCTAACGCTAGAACATATATTAGTCATATATGCAGGGGTTTGCAAATTGTTTCACAGCTGCATATATGACTTTTTCTTTTGTTTCCTCTTATTTTCTTTAGTTTTCTCTCATTATCTCGTTTCTATCCACAAAAAGTAATTTTATACTTATTTTAGAATTGGAGAATCAAGACTTCAGTCCGCGTTCCAGCCTTTCCCGATACCCCGGCGCGTTCTTTAACTCAAACTTATTGTTAAACATCTCGTACTCTGCATCCGGGAGCTTATCGGCAAGCTTCTCCTCCACATTGCTCTTATAGACCAGACCGCATGCCACGGAGGGCGCAAGGATCTCATCTTCAAAGGTCTGGCAGGCCCGTTTTACCCGCCAGCAGTAATCCTCCGCCTCGCCGTCCTCCGCCATGGGAATCAGCACAATGAAAACGTCACCGTCCACACGGCCAATCACGTAATCAGGCTTCTTCTCCTGTTTCAAAATATCAGCGATCGTACGGATCAGGCGGTCACTCTCCTCGTCACCAAAGTGATCGTTGACAAATTTCCAGTCATTGATATTGAAGTTGATGACTGCCACGGGCACCACCTCTGCCCGATCGATCACCCTCATACGTTCCTCAAAATAAACCTTGTTGTACACGCCCGTGAGGGCATCCTCATTCTCCCCTCTGGCAGTCCGGACATGCTGTACGCCCAGCTTCTCCTCCAGTTCATCCACATAAATGGCTGACTCCCTGTGGAGATAGGCCTCCTCTCCCCAATGGGAAAGCATATGGGAAAATGTGTCGAGGAGTTTCTCTGCCTCCTCTTTCTTTTCCGAAGCGACCCCGCCTGTCTTTGCATAGAGATGGGCGATCGTGCGCCCGTAGACTCTGATCTTTCTGCCCGGCTCCCCTACCACATCCGGCGTAAAGCCTGCAAAATTTCCCACACAGACCACCTTCTCGCCGTGTCTTTCCGTCAGGAGCACCTCCAGTCCGCTCACGGCGCAAAGCGCTTTCATGTACTCCGAAATGGCGTCGATTTGGTAGAGATGATCCAAGCCGTAATTCTTTACGTTATCCTTGATCCGCTGCTCAAAAGGAACCGCCTTATAGTTCATGCCCATCATTTCTCCTATCCCCGATTTTAAGAACGAAATACATATTCAGTATACCTTTTTTCACAGGGTTTGTCTAGGGATAGGATGGCTTGTCTTTCGTTATCTTTTCGCAAGCGCAGCTGCCAGATCCGCGATCAGATCCTCCGCATCCTCAATCCCCACGGATAATCGCAGCGTGCTTTCGGTAATGCCGTTTTGCAGGCGTATCTCCTCCGGGACATCGGCATGCGTCTGCGTGGTCGGATAGGTGATCAGTGTCTCCACCCCGCCCAGACTCTCCGCATAACGGATCAGCCGCACATTCTCCAGAATGGAAAGGGCCAGTTCCTTGCTCTCTACTCGAAAGGTCAGCATCGCTCCAAAACCTCTGGTCTGTCGCTTCATAATCTCGTAGCCGGGATGTTCAGGGAGGCCCGGATAGAGCACTTCCGTCACGCCGCTCTGCCCTTTCAGCCATGCCGCAATGCGCAGAGCGTTCTCCTGCGCCCTTTCCATGCGAATGCCGAGGGTCTTGATCCCCCGCAGGATGAGCCAGCTGTCAAAGGGTGCAAGTCCGGCTCCCGTAGTTTTTATAAGAAAGCGAAACCTCTCGCTGATATCCTCCCTGTTCGTCACAAGAAATCCCGCCAGCGTATCGTTATGACCGCCCAGATACTTGGTTCCGCTGTGGACTACGATATCTGCTCCCAGTTCCAGCGGATTCTGAAAATAGGGTGAAAGAAAGGTGTTGTCCACGATGAGAAGCAGGTTATGACGGCGTGCGGTTTCAGAAAGCGCCGCAATGTCCGTCACGTGCATCATGGGGTTGGTGGGCGTCTCAATATAAATCGCCTTCGTGTTCTCCCTGATGTGTACCTCCACATCCTCCCTGCAGCAGTCAATGCTGGTAAAGGTAATACCGTTCTTTTCCGACACATTCCGAAAGAGACGGATGCTGCCGCCGTAGAGATCCGCATCTGCAATAATATGATCGCCGGGCCGAAACAGCTCCATCAGCAGGGTGATCGCCGCCATACCGGAGGACAGCGCCAGCGCATCGATCCCTTTCTCCAGTGAAGCTACCACCTTTTCAAGCTGCTCTCTGGTCGGGTTCTGCAGCCTGCTGTAGTCATAACCCGTGCTCTTTCCCACTCCCGGATGGGCATAAGTGGCGGTCTGGTAGATGGGGAAGCTGATCGCGCCGTAATTGTCAAAGCCTTCCTCCTCCAGATGCAGACATTTTGTGCCGATTCCTCTCTCGTTAGCCATGTTGAACCTCTTTTCTATATTATTCCTATTTGTTTAGTATGAATTTATAATACAACTTAAACATATCTATGTCAAGAAGTTTTCTCATGCCTTTTTGATCATGACTTAGCAGTAATTACGGCTGCGATAACTGTCTTCCTGATATTTCTTTGCTTTCTCAATAAATGCTCTGGCAAACACAGGATTTGACGGATAATATAAATGCGGGAATCCCATCCACTGCCTCTTATTTTCTATGATACAAGCATATTCTTTCCCTGTCACCGGCTTGGCTGCTATTACGTCCGCTCCATTATAGGTACTGTCATAGTAATGGAATTCATGTCCTTTTATCCCCTCACCATTCAGCCAAAAATTCTTTTGTGTTTCCCGAAGCTCTATGTAACCGAAACGAACCAGTTTTCCGGTATAAAAGCAGGTCGCAGGAATAACACCTGCCATATCATAACAAAGTCCTTCTTTATCTTTCAAGGAAGAATGCAGATACATAAAACCACCGCACTCTGCCACGATCGGCATTTCATTATCCACCGCGTTTTTGACTGCCTCACACATTTTCCTATTTGCGCTAAGCTGTTTTGCATACAGCTCCGGATATCCGCCGCCGATTAGCAGAGCATGGCATTTTTCCGGCAGTTTTTCGTCATGCAACGGGGAAAAATAGGTTATCCTTGCGCCATATTCCTCCAACAGGCGAATATTATCCGCATAATAGAAACAAAAGGCCTCATCCTTTGCAACTGCAATCGTGGGACGACCATCCTGGGCAACAACTCCTTCCATTAAGCCGCCGGTTGCTTTTTCATGATCTGCTTCCCCATATTCTTCGGTCACCGTTACTTTCACTATTGTTTCATCAACTTCCAGTTCTTCTGCATTTTCTGCTACTTCTTTGATACATTCTATGGAAACGGTATTTGAGATCAATTCCGAAGCAGCCTGTAGTCTCTCTTTGATATGATTCACTTCTTCCGGCAGAAAAAGTCCCAAGTGCCTGCTCTCAAAATGCAGTTCCTCCTTTTCCGGCAGAAATCCGATTACTTTGGTTTTCAGTTCTTCCTCTATCAACGTTTTTACTGTTTCATAGTATCCTTTTGATATCCTGTTCAGTATGATACCCTTTATTAAATGTTTCTTATCATAAGCAAGAAACCCTGCTATCAATGGTATCACGGAGCGTCCCATGCCCTTCGCTTCAACAACAAGCACGATCGGTGTTTTTGTCACTTCTGCAAGATGGTAGGAAGAACCTTCTTTCCTGACTCCGCCTAAACCATCATATAATCCCATAACACCCTCAAAAACTGCAAAGTCCCGGTTTTTTGCACTGTTTAGGAAAAGTTCTCTTGTTCTTTCTTCCTCTGTAAAGAAGGTGTCCAGGTTTTTTGACGGAACATCTATTATCTTTTCATGAAACATCGGATCAATATAATCCGGTCCGCATTTATAGGAAGCCACCTTCCACCCATGATCCTTTAGCACCTGAAGCAAGGCGCAGGTGACTACTGTTTTTCCGCTTCCGCTTTTAGGTGCGGCAATCATAACTCTTTTCATTTTCATGCTACCTCCATGATTCCGCATAGCGGAATCATAAATTCGTGCGGAGAAAGCCATACTTCAGACCTTCTCCCGAAACTCAAATACACAGATCCAAACCGGATTCTCAGACTGCATCAGATGATGGTTTCCTGCTTTTTTTGCTCTGCTTACCTGTAATTGTACGACTTCCTCCTCTTTTATCATATTACGCATTGATAGAATTTCATTTATTTCACAGATTGTCTCCATACTGACGGCATTTACCACAACCCTCATCTTCGGATTAATCTGTCGGAGTGAGGCTAGTATTTCCTTTAATCTGCCACTGCTTCCTCCTATGAATGCATGTGTCGCCATCGGAAGTCCGGCCAATCCCTCCGGGGCTCTCGATTCTACCACTGTTACATTTTGCAGTTCAAACTTCTTTTGATTCTTTTTGATCAATGAAACTGCTTCGTGATCCTGTTCCACTGCATACACTTGTATACTGTCAGAAATGCCCGCTATTTCTATCGCGACAGAACCGGTTCCGCTGCCAATGTCATAGACTACCGCCTCTTCTCTTAATCGCAGCTTACAGATACTAACCTCTCGTATCTCTTCTTTTGTCATGGGAACGCTGTCTCGAATAAAATCTCCATCTGCAATACCATGTGTCAGTCTTCTTTTCATGGCATATGGATTTTTGATAAAACAGGTATATAAACCTTCTTCATCCAATTCCGTACATTCCAGTGGCGTATGCCGCTCTATCCGCTGTCCCTCATAGGATAATTGATATCCTGTTATGATTTCGCATTCCGGCATACCGGCATCTGTCAGCAATTCTCCTAACTGATTTATATCTTTCACACCGGAGGTGAGCAGAAATGTTTTAGGACTGTTTTTGATCCGGCGTGCAAGGTTGCATAATGTTTTCCCATGTATACTGCAGACAGCCGCATCGTGATAGCTTTCTCCGATGCAGGAAGCCAGATAAGCCACGGAAGAAATACCCGGAAGAATGCGCAAAGATGCTTTTAAACGTTCTTTTGACACTTCTTTTTCCAGTTTCGCATACAGAGACTGACATCCGCTGTAAAATCCGCTGTCTCCCGAAAAAAGAATCACAACTTTTTTATTTCCCTTTAAATCATTTTCACGCTGTTTATCATACAGGTAAGGAATGATCTGTTCTGCCTGATAAAAAGGGTGTTTTTCTGCTTTAGAGCAGGCAGTCTTAATCATTCTCTCTGCCCCTAATAAAATATCTGCATCTCCGATCACCCTCTCAACTTCTTTTGTCAGGCAGTTCGCATGTCCCATACCAATGCCTGCCAGAATGATTTCCATATTTCCTTTGATCTGATTCTTTGTTTGGAATTCTTCTCCTCCCATAGCTTCGAGTTTATGGCATATTTCAGAAAAAGAATACCCTTCACCCTCTTCGGAACAGCCTATAACAAATACCTTCGCTCCTGTTCTTTTTGCAGCGTCTATTTTTTCCTGATAACCACCGGGGAGACCGCTTTCTTTTGTTACCAGACAGGTTATTTCATACTGGCGGATGATCGCTTCATTCATCTCTGTCGTAAACGGCCCCTGCATCGCAATAACCTGTTTCCCATGGATGCCCTGTTCTATGCAAAGAGATAGACTTTCCATACTTGGAAGCACTCTTACATACAATCTATTTTTTATTCCTTCAGAAACGCAATATTTGTGCAATTCCTTGCTGCCGGTAGTCAGGAGAATGTTTCCTTCCGTATCTTCCAACGCATTCACACAAGCTTCGTTTGTTTCAAAATAGGTAATGCCGCTTTCCCTTTCGGCAATGCCATCTCGTTTCAAACGTAAATACGATATTGACATTCCCGCCTGCCTCATTTCTTTTATTGCCGCCTGAATATTATAAGTAATTTCCTTGGCAAAAGGATGGGTTGCGTCTACCACAACATCAAATCTTCCATTGCTCAGGAAGCTTTCTATCTGTTCCGGATTCATTCTTCCCTGATGTACTTTTACAAGGTGATGCTGTTTTAAGACAATCTCGCCATACTCTGTTGCCACACAGATCGTATGTCTCATTTCATTCTCTGCAAGAAATTCCGATAATTTTCTTCCTTCAGTTGTCCCTGCAAATATCAATATTTCTTTCAATTTGATATCCTCGTTTCGTGACTAGTTTCCCGTTTATAATTTCTGTTCCCAAACTCCCGATAAATACTGTGGTAAACATATTGACCTCCCTGTTTCTTAATTCCTTTAAGGTACAGGTCTCCGCTTTTGTTCCGTCCCTTCCTATATTTTCCACATAGCCGCAGACTCGATCTCCTTCTATATAGCATAGCAAAATATCACATGCCCTCATCAGATGATCTTTTCTCTTATGACTGGAGGGATTATACAGAGCAATGACAAAATCACCTTCTGCGGCTGCACTTAATCTTTTTTCAATGATATCCCATGGTGTCAACAGATCACTCAGGCTTATAACACAGAAATCATGGTTCAGAGGCGCTCCCAGAACTGCTGCCCCACTGCTCGCCGCCGTAATCCCTGCGATAACATGCAGCTCTGTTTCCGGATATGCCTTCCCTATCTCATACATCAAAGATGCCATCCCGTAAATTCCCGCATCGCCGCTGCATACAAGTGCTACTTTTTTCCCTTTTTCAGCCTCTTCAAAACACAGCTTGCATCGTTCTTCCTCCCGACGCATCGGTGTGGATAAAAGTTCCTTCCCCTGAAAGCGCCCGCCAAGCAGCTTTAAATATAATGTATATCCAATGATCACATCCGACTGGTCCAACACTTGCAATGCTTCTTCTGTCATCATTTCTTCCTTGCCGGGTCCCATTCCCACGATATAAATTCTATTTGCCATCAAAACATACCTTCCATTCTCTCCTCGCGACCGCAATTGTCATACCATTTTCAGCGATTTTAGGAAAAATCAGTTTACCGTCTTCTCCGCAGGCTTTCACTGCCGCCCTCTCACAAACATTGTCAACTCCCACCTGCTCTTTGACAAACAATGACTCTTTAAAACTTCCGCTTACTTCCTGCAATTCTTCCGCTGTATAGGTAAAGAATGGTATCCCCTCCTTTCGGCACCATTCCACGATTCCCTGTTCTTCCCGCTTTAGAGAAATAGAAGAAAGCGCAAAAATCTGCGTGACAGATATTCCCATTTCATTTATTGTTTTTGTAACAAGTTGATCAATTTCATTTACTTTTTTTCCTCTTTTGCACCCGATTCCTATGACATACTCCCTCGGTTTCAACAGAATAGAGGTATCAAACACATCCTCTTTGGAAGTGACCACAACATCTACAAATCCGTCCGGCGGATATGGAACAATCTGCACGGCTGTTTCTTCGCCAGTGATCTTATGATCCGATTCTATGGATATGGTAATTTCTTGTCCGGCTAATACCTTTGATGATACTTTGGCAATCCCGTCTTTATTTGCAATATATAGATTATTTCTCCTTGCGAACAGATCAATCGCAAATTTTTTATTGATATCTGTCGCCGTGGTAATCACAGGTTCCGCTCCGATTTTCTCTGCTATATGATTTGCCAGATCGTTTGCACCGCCCACATGTCCTGATAGGATCGGAATGATATATTTTCCTTTTTCATCCATTACAAGCACCGGCACATCATGCAGTTTATCCGTAAGAAAGGGAGCAACTGCCCTGACTGCAATTCCAGATGCTCCGATAAACAGCAGAGCATTGCTTTCCTGCATCCGCTCCTTCGCCCACTCTCCAATGGATGTTTTTACAGATACAATGTGCGAATGAGCAGCGTCATTTATATGTGCCTCACATTTTGTATATAATGCAACGTCTATTTCTTTCTCTATCAGTCTTACTATATGCTCTGAAAGCCGTTCTCCGTTTTCCGTAAAGCTGATAATACTTAATCTCTTATCTTTCCTCTCCGGAAAAGCACTGTCTTTACGCTTTCGATACGCAGTCGAAAAATCCGGCGCATATAACCTCGATTTACTGTAGTGCTGATGAGCGATCGCATCTCCGACCAATATCAAAGCCGTTTTCGTAATCCCATGCTCTACAGATACATCATATAATGTCTCAATCGTACACAGATATGCTTCCTCCTCAGCCCAAGTTGCTTTATAAACAAGTGCTGACGGTGTGCTTCCCGCATATCCCCCCTCTATCAGCCGTCTGCTTAATTCCTGAATCATTCCGGCACTTAAATAAATTGCCATAGATGCCCTATGTGCTGCAAAGCCCTCGATGCTTTCTCTATCCGGCACTTTGGTTCTGCCTTCCATTCTTGTGATGATCAGGGATTGTGAAATTCCCGGCAAAGTATATTCAAGATTCAGGGAAGCAGCCGCGCCGAAACAGGCGCTTACCCCCGGACAGCTTTCATAAGAAATGCCAAGCGCATCCAATTCATCCATCTGTTCCCTGACAGCCCCATAGATACTCGGGTCTCCCGTGTGCAGGCGTACAGTTGTTTTCCCTTCGGTTTCCGCAGCGGAAATAAGCTGTAACACTTCGTCCAATGTCAGTTTCGCACTGTTATGTATCTCGCAGTCTTTTTTTGCATAGGAAAGCAGCTCCGGATTCACCAAAGAACCGGCATAAATAATCACATCTGCCTGTTCCAACAGGCGCATTCCTCTAACAGTTATCAAATCTACTGCGCCTGTTCCTGCCCCAACAAAATAAACCATTCCTCTGCCCCCTTGCTTTTAGCCAGTTCTCCATATTCATTGGAAAACAGAATACAATCTGTTTTCATTTTTCCTCCGGCGCGGTTTTCCATATAATAACAGATACGCTCTGCAATCTCTTCCATGATCTGCTGCAATTTCCCGCTTTTCTCTAAAAAAGGGATTGCTTCCTCCGTAGTCACACAATCCAGTATTTTCCGTATCTGTAAAAGTTCAACATTCTCCTTTACTGAAAATGCTACAAGAAGCTCCATCCTGCAATCAGCTTCTTTGGAATGCGTATTCATGATCCCACCGGCAACCTTGATCAGCTTTCCTATATGACCGGTCAGGAGCATTTTCTGAAACCCCAATTCTACTGCCATATCAATAGTCGCTCCGATAAAATTACTGCATTTTACACTTTTGTCCAGATCATATCCATACGTCTTTCGCATAAAATCCAAACCGTAATTTCCCGGCGAAACGGCCACATAATCAAATCCCAAAGCCCTTCTCTGGCGTAATTCTACCCGAATGGTATCAAGTAAGGCCTGACTGCTCATAGGTTCCACAATGCCGCTCGTCCCTAAGATGGAAATGCCTCCCACAATGCCAAGCCTTGGGTTAAAAGTATGTACGCACAGCTTTTCCCCTTCCGGCACTGAGATCTCAACTCGCAGACTGCCCTTATAGTCCGTCATCCTACAGATTTCCAATACCTCTTTTTTAATCATTTCCCTCGGAACGCGGTTGATCGCCGCATTTCCTACAGGCTGGTCAAGTCCCGGCTTAGTTACTCTCCCCACACCCGTTCCGCCCTCAATGATGATTTCTTCTTTCATCCTTTCTTCTGCATACGAAACTTTCGCATAAATCCATGTGCCTGTCGTAATATCCGGGTCATCCCCGCCGTCTTTTTCTACCGCGCAGCTTACTTCCTTTTCGCTGCACTTGATATCCAGAAGCTTTGCATCGTACCGTATTCCCTTTGGCGTTTCTATACTGATCTCTTTCTTCTTTAATCCTGTCAGCAGCATATAAGCCGCAGCTTTTGCCGCTGCAGCCGCACAGCTTCCGGTCGTAAAACCATATCGCATATATATTTCCTTCCTACATCTGATACAACACGGCATTGCAAATTGCCGCAGCAATGTTGCTTCCGCCTTTTCGTCCTCTGTTTATGATATATGGAATATCCGATTCCAATATAAGCTCCTTGGCTGCTTCCACATTGACGAATCCCACCGGAACACCAATGATAAAGGCCGGCTTCCAATCTGTTTTTTCCGCCATTTCATACAGCTTGATCAGAGCCGTCGGTGCATTGCCGATTGCAAAAACAACGGGCTTTTCAATCGCTGCCGCCTTTTCCATACTGATTGACGCCCGTGTCACATTCCTTTGCTTTGCCAAAAGCGCAATCTCTTCATCTGCCATAAAACAATGCGCTTCTCCTCCAAACTTTGCAAGAGCCTTTTTATTGATTCCTGCCAATGCCATATTGGTATCCGTTACGATGTCGGCTCCGTTTTTTATCAGTTCTTTTAAAATTTCCACTGCCCCATCGGAATAGCAAAGCGTTTCTGCATACTCAAAGTCTGCGCTGGTATGTATGACCCGTTTTGTGATCAATTCTTCCTCTTCCGGAAGACTGATACCTCTTTTTATAAGCTCTTCTGTAATGATCTCAAAGCTTCTCTTTTCAATTCCTTCCGGCGGCAGATATTCTATTTTAGAATGTGCCATTTTATATCCTTGTCCCTTTCTCAATCTGCGGATTTTCTGCGATACAAACTGTACTTCACAAAGTTTCCAATTCCCTTAATAAAAGCTCATTTTCCTCCCTGCTCTTTACCGCAATACGATAAAACCCTTTTCCTAATCCTTTGAAATTACTGCAATCCCTGATCAAAATTCCTCTTTTCAACAGCTTCTCATATAAAGGTTTCTCACTGTAGAGCATGATAAAATTTGACACAGACGAAAATGTCTTACATCCTAACTGCAAGAGTCTTTCTGCCAAAAACTGTCGTTCTTTTTCAATATAGTTTTTTGTTTCCTCTATAAACGCAGTCTGCTTAGCGCATATACATCCCGCTTCCTGCGCAAAACAGGAAAGATTCCATTCAGGAAGTTGTCCGGCTATTTTAGTATGTACCTCCTTATTTTTACACACCAGATACCCTAAACGCACTCCCGGGATCGCAAATATCTTTGTAAACGCCCTCACAAGTATCAGATGTTCATATTTCCGTATCTCAGGTAGTAAAGAAAACTGATTTCCGCAAAATTCAATAAAACATTCATCTGCAACCACATAAATCCCTTTTTCCTTACAATGCAGCAACAGCTTTTTTATCATCTCTATCTCTAAAAGATTCCCAATCGGATTGTTAGGATTGGCAAGAAAGAGAAGATCCACATCTTCTGTCAGGACACGGATCAAATCCTCTGTCATGCAGAAATTGTTTTCCCGATTCATCTCATAATAAATGATCTCGCTGTCCACTGCTTTTGCCGCATATTCATAACCGTAAAAGGAAGGCAACGGTATCACGACCTTTTTGGGATTTATACCATGAACGATTGCCATGAAAAGCTCTGAAGCTCCATTTCCGAATAACAAATATTCCTTTGGCATTCCAAGAAATGTACTGACTGCCTCTCCGAGTCTTTCCGCTTCCATATCCGGATATTTCCCACACATATCAACTGCCCTGTGAAGTGCCTCTTTTACGCATTCCGGCGCCCCAAGCGGATTTACATTAACGGAAAAATCAATATCCACATGATTTCTATAAACATCGCCTCCATGAATGCTCATCCATGCTCCTCCGTTTATCATTTTATCAGCTCCGCAGTGCGTACATTACCAACAGACATAACCCCTCACATATCCATGCAGTCATGTACATCAAACGATTCGCCCGTTTTATATCCTCGTATTCTACCTCTCGCACCGCATCACCGATATACGGTTTCTTTACTGTCTTTCCAAAATAACTGGCATCACCGGCAAGTCTTATGGAAAGTGCTCCGGCACATACTGCTTCCGTCTGACCTGAATTAGGACTGGCATGATTTCTGCGGTCTCTTTTATAGATTTGCCATGCACTTTTCCCGGAAAAATCACCTCCCGCAAGAAAGGATGCTGCAATCATAAGTCCGGCGCTTATTCTAGCCGGAAGGAAATTCACAAAATCATCCAGCTTCGCCGCTGCTTTTCCGAAGTAAAGATACTTTTCATTTTTATATCCGACCATGGAATCCATCGTATTTACGGCTTTATATAAGAATCCAAGCACCGGACCGCCAAGTGCCAGATACAGCATCGGCGCGATCACACCGTCAGAAGTATTCTCCGCCACTGTCTCTATCGCTGCTTTCGCAACGCCTTCTTCATCCAGAGCTTCCGTGTCTCTGCCTACGATCATGGAAACACTTTCCCTTGCCTGTTCCAAGTTGCCGTCTTTCAGGCATCGGTAGACTTTCATGCTCTCCACCTTCAGACATTTTACCGCAAGTATCTGATAGGTCATAATGCACTCCACCACCACTCCCAGAATCGGATGCACCCGATATGACATAAACAGCAAAAATGATGTGACTGCCACCACGCTGACACTCACAAGGAACACCAGCCCTAATCCCAGCAAAAGTTCCTTTCCATTATGATTTGTCTTTTTTTCTTTTCCTTTTATCCCTATTCCACGAAGTATTGTTTCTGTTTCTGTTATCAGTTTTCCAATCAGGCGAATCGGATGAGGAAAACAATAGGGATCACCTAAAACCAAATCCAACAGAAATCCCATAAAAAAGGCGATCATGTGACAGCTCATATAAAATCTCATATTTCCGCTTCCACCTTTATCTGTATTTGATCTTCTTGTGTCGTCACGTCATTCACACCTGTCAGTCTGCATAGATAGCCTCTTCCGTTTGATACCTGATAATCAAAATAATCATTTCCACCATATAAACTCAACAATGACATAATCGTTCCGCCATGAACAATCATTCCTGCAAAAACCGGTTTCTTTGCATTTCCTCCTACAACCTTCCTCAATTCATGACACATTCTTATAAAACCGCTTTTGCATCGCAAAGCAAAATCATTTCTGGTTTCTCCCTCTGGGAAATCCAGTATACCTCCACTGTCGATCCATTCCTGATATTCTGCAACATCCTTCAACTCTTCATAATTTCTATATTCAAACCGTCCGAAATCAATCTCTTCCCATTCCGGAATCACGATCGGGCGTAAGGTGGGATAAATGATCTTAGCAGTTTCCCTGCATCTTTTCATGGGACTGGTAAACAGATACTCCACATCCGGATATAATTTCTGCATTTTATAGGATTCCAATCGTTCTATCCCTTCTTCCGACAGGGATTCATCCGTTTTTCCCAGATATCTTCGTTCTTTATTTGCCTGCGTTTCACCATGACGGATGAATACCAGCATTATTTGATTTTCTGCCCGATCCCACATATGATACGCTCTACCTCATCTGCTCTCTTTGCAAGCTGCACAAGAATCCTTCCCACACGTTCCCTGTATTCTCTTTCAAACGGATCTATCGGAACGATCCCATTTCCAACCTCATCGCATATAAGAATACAGTCCTCGTTGCAATCCAAAAATGACATAATTTCATCTTCCGGGCATCCCCCGCTTATCATACAGTTTTTGATCCACTGATGAAGGTGATTAATGATGATTGGATTTCTTTTTCGTTCTATGTCATTTATTTCATTTGGCAGGCTTCCATCCCACACCATATTTTCTTGCAAACCATACTTTTGAAGTACATAAACCAGCTTTCCCTGCGCTGTTCCGCCTATTATCAATTTCATATTTACTCCCGTCTTTCCTCACATAAGCCATTTCATCTTTTTACGTTCTCCATATAAAAACATCAATCATTGCCGCAGCAACCACAATACAACCTTCACAGAGAAGGACAAAATATCCCGCCGTATCGCCGGTAATCCCCCCAAATTCTTTCCTGCTCTTATAAAAATAATAAACAAACGCTGACACAGCCGTCGCCGCCACAATCAAACCTGCCGGAAATGACCAAAAACACATTAGTCCGATGCATAACGCGCTTTGTATCAACAACGACCCTTTCACGATTTTTTTATGGGAACTGTCCACGAAGGTATAAAGCATCCCATCCTTTTTCGCCAAAGGAAAGGACACGGCGCTGATACCGCATAAACAGCGTGACAGGAAAAACCCGCAGCATACAATCTTTAACAGTGCCGCATCTGCTATCTCTAAAAATGCTCCCAAAAATACCAATCCATAGACAGCAAGCATGATAACTGCAAACGCCCCGATATGGGAATCCTTTAGAATTTCCAATTTTTTTTCTTTGGAGCTGTAAGAATGTATGGCATCCATTGTATCCATGAATCCATCAACATGAATCCCACCTGTAATAAAGATCGGAACAGCCATTGTTACCGCAGTTCTGCACAAATCTCCAATAGGATATGCGCCAAAAAAACAGTTCCAGAAATAAATACAACCGCCGACCAGTGCACCAATCCATGGAAAAAAACAAAAGACATATTTCATATCATCTTCTTTCCAGTCAAAAACCGGAACAGGAATTTTAGAATACATGGATACTGCTATAAAAAAAGACTTTATCACCTGCATATCTGTTTCCTCTCGCCGCTATTATTTTATAACTCCCTTTTCGGAAAAATGTTCCCATAAGCTATTCTACAAATAGAAAGTTGTTGTTACGTTCCGATCGGGCAAGCAACCATACAAAGGCCGCAGGCATTTTTTCTTCCATGTGTTTTAATATATAAACTTCTTTTTTCGTTACATAACCTATAATCTATTATATCACTTCTTAAGGAGTTGATATCCCATTGCACATCATGCAACGCTTTGTGTGGACAAACATCAACACATTTTTTACAATTTTCAGGACAATTACTCTTTAAGATTTTATTACCATAAATAAATTTCTCATCTATTAAGATTACAGATAGTCTTACTCTTGGTCCATATTCTTTTGTAATAACAACATCGTTTTTCCCAATCCAACCTAATCCAGCATTTACTGCCGCAAACTTGAAAGAAAAAGGGGCTATCAAATCCGTCTCGTTGTTTTGTGCTATAGGTGGAATATAATATTTCACTTTATATTCATCAAGCGCATTTTGCAGTTGTGTTAAAATTTTTTCCAGTACTTTTTTTGCATCTTGAATACCCTTTTCAAACTTTTCTTCAGAATATGTTTCGATTGTAAGTTGTTCCCCGTAAGGTACTGCAAATACTAAAGCAGATTTATATGTACTTGCATATTCACTGTACGCAATATTTGTAAATCCATAAATAACTTCGGGATATTCTAAAAATATATTGCGAATATTCTTTTCAACCATACTAACTTCCTCCAATTCAACTATCGATTGTTAGTATAATCATAACCTGTTTTTAATGAGTACACTATTCCGATAAGGGAGTTTTAAAATCACCGGAATCCCTGCTACCACTTCCACTACCTGATCAGCCAATGCCGCAAGTTTTTGATTGATCATTCCCATTGCATGTATATACTCCGTTGTCGTTTCATCATAGGTATTTCCATCTTCAAATACGTTATTGCTTACCACAACCAAATGATTCGTCTGTTCTTTCAACATCTTTATATCTTGTGTTATATTTTCCGCAACCTGCATTTTTGTTTTAGCATTTTCCTCTGAAAACATTTCATTTGCTGTCAAGTTAGAGATACATTCTAACAAAGCAAGGCTGTCTCCATCCCCCATTTTTTCTAGTGCATCAGAAATCCGTGTCGGCTGTTCTATCGTGAAAAAACCTTTTCCCTTTCTGAGATTCCTGTGTCGTTCAACCTTATCTCGCCCTTCTTCATCAAAAACCTGCATCGTTGCAAGATAATATTTTTTCATTGCGATTTCTCCTACACTTTCCTTTGCAAGAGAAACAGCCACCTCTTCCGCATAAGAGGATTTACCGCTTCCACTTCCCCCAACAACCAAAACCATCATATTTAGGAATACCTTTCATATTGTTCCACGTTAATATCCGAAAACAGAGTTCTTTTATGATAAACACACAATGCCATTTCCAACAGCGAAAACATCATCACGGCGCCTGTCCCTTCTCCCAATGCCATCCTGCCGTCTATCACAGGCTCTAACTTCAGTGCGTTCATCAATTTCTCCACTGCCGGTTCCTTTCCCTTATGTGATGGAATCAGATACCGTATTGTTCCCTGTACCATTCTTTCTGAGAGCAGTGCCGCAACCATACTAATCACACCGTCAAGCACGATCGGTATATGAAACACGCCGCCGCCAATACAGACTCCCACAAGCCCGGCAATATCCAATCCTCCGACTGTCTCCAACACAGTGAGAGGATCTGTTTTATAAAGATCATACTTTTTGACTGCCTCTATGATCATTCTTTTTTTTCGCTGTAATTTTTCATCGCAAAGTCCTGCTCCTCTCCCGGTCACTTCATCCGGCTCGCATCTTAACAATGCTGCTGCAACCGCACTGCTCGTTGTCGTATTTCCAATCCCCATCTCCCCAGTTGCAAGGATTTGATACCCCTTCTTTTTGCACTCTTCCACAAGTTCTATACCGGTAAAAATCGCCCTGACAGCTTCTTCTCTGGTCATAGCGGGTTCCTTATTAAAATTTCCGGTGCCGCAGCGGATTTTTCTGTCAAGCACGCCTGCGATCTGCTCTTTTCCATTGATTCCAATATCTACAGGAATTGTATCCGCCCCTGCCTTTGCGGCCATTTTCCCCACAGACGACGCGCCCTTTCCCATCTGCGCCGCTACTGCCGCTGTAACTTCTTGACCGGACTGGCTGATGCCCTCCTCTACAATTCCGTTATCCGCGCACATGATGATGACAGCTTTTTTTGAAATATCAATTTCATCCGTACCTAAAATCGCACCAATCTGTGCAATGATCGTTTCGAATCTTCCCATCCCGTCAAGAGGTTTGGCTATGGAATCCCAATTTTTTAATATCTTTTCGTATATTGTACGGTCCGGTTCTTCCAATTTCAGTTTTTCCAAGTCTTCCTCTGTACGTTTATCTAATATGTGCCTCTCTGAGCATTCCATATATTTCCTCCATGTTCAGATACTCCGATAAGATATCTGCCAGCTTATCATACTGTTTCTCTTTAAAATCCTTATAATCAATGCAGGATTCAGATTCGACGGATACTCCCTGCTTCTTGGCCAATGCCTCCACAAGAGTGGTCGCAATCACGGCCTTGTCAAATATCCCATGGATATACGTTCCGCATACATTTTTATTTTTTCCGGTTATAAATGCCGTTTCTGTATGAGATTCAGTACTTCTTGCACTATCTCCTATATGTATCTCATATCCTTCAAACGCCAGTCCCGAAAGTGCAGAAAAAAAGCCTTCCGTTTTATTCACTGTACCTTGTACCTGACGGCGCACTTTTTGACGTTTCAGCGTTGTCATGACAGGCAATAATCCCATCCCTTTCATAGTTCCGCCATTTTCCATTCCATCCGGATCGGAAATCTGTTCTCCCAGCATCTGATATCCTCCACAGATGCCACAAATCGGTGTCTTTTCTGCTATTTTTTTTACTGCAGCTTCCAGTCCGTTCCGCCGCATCCAATCAAGGTCACTCATTGTATTCTTGCTGCCCGGCAAAAAAATCATGTCCGGAGAACCCAATTTCTCTGCAGAAGCAACATAGCGCACTGACACCTCCGGTATTTGCTCAAAAACATTAAAATCCGTAAAATTGGAAATTCTGGGATACCTGACAACCGCTATATCAATCTTTCCCTTTTCTTTTTTTTCAAAGCGCTCTGTCAGACTGTCCTCATCCTCCAATTGTATATCCATATAAGGAACTACCCCTGTTACCGGAATACCTCCCTTTTCTTCCAATATCTCAATACCGGAGTCAAGCAGGGAGATATCTCCCCTGAATTTATTAATGATCAATCCTTTTACCCGCTTTCTTTCCTCTTCGGAAAGCAGCATCAATGTTCCCAGAAGCTGTGCAAATACACCGCCTCTGTCTATATCGCCTGCCAACAACACCGGCGCATCCACAAGTTCCGCCATTCCCATGTTGACGATATCATTTTCACGTAAGTTTATCTCCGCCGGACTTCCTGCCCCTTCTATCACAATAATATCCGCCAGTTCTTCCAATTTCCGAAAGGCTCTCTTAATATCCGGAATCAGCATGCGCTTGTAAGAAAAATATTCCCTCGCACTCATATTCCCAAGAACCTGTCCATTTACGATCACCTGCGAGCCTGTATGGTCTGTCGGTTTTAGTAAGATTGGATTCATGCAGACCAGTGGAGCAATGCCCGCCGCTTCCGCCTGCATGACCTGAGCCCTTCCCATTTCAAGTCCTTCCTCTGTCACAAAGGAATTGAGCGCCATATTTTGGGATTTAAAAGGAGCCACCCTGTGGCCGTCCCGCTTCATGATCCTGCATAGTCCCGCTGTCAAAAGACTCTTTCCTGCACCGGACATAGTTCCCTGAATCATAATAACTTTTGCCATAATTACCTCTCATATTTTGCAATCTGCTTCATATACGCAAGGAGTTTTTCATTCCCTAAAAAGTTTTTATCATTGATATCAAATAATCGTTCCATAAAATCCCCTTCAAATATCTCTTCCGGCGTCCCGTATCGTTCCACATACTCTCCTTTCAGGCAGAGTATTTTATCGGAAATGATCTTTGCCAGTTCCAGTTCGTGTAAGGACATGATAACCGTCAGTCCTCTTTTCTCCCTCATTTCCTGTAATAACAACAAAAATTCAAGCTTATATTTGATATCCAGATAGGATGTCGGTTCATCCAGGATCACGATCTCCGGCTCCTGACAGATTGCTCTGGCTAACATCACCCGCTGCTTCTGCCCGTCACTGATCTTGTCAAAATCATTTTCACTGATATCCGTTATATGAGTAAGCTCCATCACTTCATCTACAATCCGCTCATCCTCTTCTGATAAAATGCCAAACCATCCGGTATATGGATAGCGTCCGGTTGCAACCATGTCTCTGCAGCTCCTCAGTTCTACCTTTACCCTCTCCGTGAACACTACAGACATTCTCTTTGCTAGTTCCTCTGCCTTCATTTCAGATAAATCATCTTCTCCAAGATATACCGTACCGCCAAGCAATTCAAGCTGCCCCGCAATACTTTTTAAAACGGTAGATTTACCCGCACCGTTTGGTCCGATCAGACACAGGATTTCTCCCCTTGGCAAATCAATTTCCATATCCTTTATCAGCGGTTTATTATCATAACCCACGCACATCTTTTTCGTCGAAAAATAGTATTTCTTCATGCCTTTTTCCCTTTTATGATGCAAAGTACCACCGGTGCGCCGAAAATAGCCGTCACGGTACTGATACTCAGTTCTGTCGGCGCAAGTATTGTTTTTGCAAGCAGATCACAAAACAGACAGAAAGCGCTTCCCCCAACAAAGCAGGCAGGTATCATCCATATCGGTTCTGTTGTAATCAGCAATTTTTTAACCAAATGCGGCACTGCAATTCCAACAAAGGAAATCGGTCCCGCAAATGCCACAATACACGCAGATAAAATACTGGAAAAAATTACGATACACACACGCAAAAGCTGTAAATTAACACCCACATTCCGCGCATAGGCATCTCCCAACTGATATGCGCCAAGCGGCTTTGATATCAGAAAAATTGCAAGAAACACTAAGAACACCACCACTGTCATAACCTTTACGTTTTCCCATGTCATTCCCGAAAAACTCCCTCGTGACCAGTTATGGAGATTTACAATATCTGCGTCATTGGCAAAGGTAACAACCAATTCCGTGACCGCCGAACAAATGTAGCCGATCATAACACCGCTGACTACCAGCATTGACATATTATGGATTCTGCGGGACATCAAAAGTACAAACCCCATAGACAGCATAGCACCAATAAACGCAGCAAATATCATGGCTGGCGATGTCACCCTGATTCCCTTTCCCATAAGAAATACCATCACAAACGCTACCAGCATTTTCGCCCCGGAGGATATTCCTAAAACAAACGGCCCAGCAATCGGGTTATGGAAAAATGTCTGTAGCAAATATCCCGCAAGTGACAGCGCCCCGCCTAAGATCAGCACAGCTGTAGCCCTTGGGAGCCTGATATCCCACAGAATCCTTGCTGTCGTTTCATTGCTTACCTGCCCGCCAAACGCTCTTGCCACTTCAGGTAATGCAATCCTGACACTTCCAATACAAATATTCAGTATATAAAAAACGAAAACACAGGCTCCAAGCAAAAGGAAAGCCGTTATGCTTCTGCTTTTTCTGTTCTTATACATCATAATCGCAGCCTTTCACTTATGATCATCTAAATGATAGAGATAGTGCATATCACCCTTCTCTCCCTGAAGCATCCTATGGATATCTTCCATAAAATATCCGATTGCAAGAGACTGCTGATACATATCGTTTGTGGTACACCACACATTCCCTTCCTTCACAGCCTTAAAATCCGCAAGAAGCTCACATTTATCAAGCAGCTCCTCAACACCGGAAACGCCGCCGTCAATGGAACTGTTATAGATCAAAAAATCCGCATCTTTCGCTCCGGCATAAAATTCCTCTACCTGCATATTCATAGTAGATCGTTTTGTTTCGGAATCTCCTAAATCTTGAAAGACATAACTGCCCCCTGCAAATTCTATCATCTTCGGAACATAATCAGAGGACTGGCGTACCTGTACCAGGCCATTAGAAGTAATAAAAAAGAACGCTACTGTTTTATCTGTTCTTTCAGATGCACATACTCTCTCAAGGATTGCCGCCTGATCCGTAAATATTCTCTCTGCTTCCTCTTCCTTTCCAAGCAGCGCCCCATAAAATTTCACCCACTCCACTCTTCCAAGGGGATGCGACTCATAGCTGGAATAGTCTATCATAACAGGAATTCCAAAGTTCTTGAGATTTTCCACCACTTCAGGGGAGTGTGAAATCATCGTGTTTTCTATGGCAAGCGCACAGTGGTTTGAAACAAGCCGTTCATAATCCGGCTTACTGTATTTTCCTGCATAAAGGATATTCCCCTTACGCATTTCCTCTCTGGCCGATTCAATAAACCAGCCGTCCTCCTTTTGTCCCGAAAAAGAAATGGAAGCCAGTCCATCCAACTCACTAAAAATATCCATTGCCGAAGATGCCACCAAATAGATGTCTTTGATCGGTTGTCTAAGTACCGCAATTTCTTTATCTAAAGCTTGCGGCACCTCTCTGTTTTCCGGTACGATCAAAAACTGTGTGCCATCCATTGTTATCGTAAGCAGGGTGTAGCCACCCTCGTAATGATCAATTTTAAAATTTTCCGCATACTGTAACTCTATGCTTCTATCATAAACCAGTTCAACTCCTACATCAACATCTGCTGTATCCGAATCTGACTCTGATTTTTTCTCTATATCCGACATTATTCCGGAATCAGGATAAGGACTGCCACAGCCATACAGCCATAGCAGTCCCATAAGAAGCAAAACAAGCGCCTTTTTTCTTTTTCGCATCTTATTCCCACCTTCTCAGACAACTTAGAATATCTTTTCACCTACTACTCTTTAACTGCCGTATCCAGATGGAATGTAAGTGTATACTCTATTTCGTGAGGTTTGCTCATCGCCACAGTATCCCCGATCACCTCTATTGGTTCATCAAATTTCAGAACAGGTATCTCAAATACAGAATCACCTTCCGTATTTACCGGCAGATATTTTTCTCCATCCACTATCATGTAATCATAATTAGGACTGTTCCACTGTACGGTCGCTGTAATTTTTCCATCTTCAAGCGTTACCTTTGCAGGAGATAAAATCTCTGCTTTACCGCTTCCTCCTGCAAAGGTAATCTCCATGCTGTAAGTACCTTCTTCCAAAGAGACCGCAGCTTTTACCTGTTCATCAATCTCAAGCGGAACCGGATCGGAAACGCTGACCTTATGATCATACCACTTTCCCTTGGTACCAATCAAGGCCAGATCAAATTCTGTTTCCAACACGGGAACCGGCACATCAAAGCCATAGACTTCCTCTATCATGCCGTCAGAGTATGTGACTGTGTCCTCAGTAGGAAAAAGCAGCTCGGCTCCTTCTTTTTCCGCATCCTCAACCAGTCCGGGATAAAGATTTATAATCTTCTTGGAACCAAGGGTAATGTGGATTGTCATTACCCCATTCTCTACTGTCAGCGTTCCCCTGCCCTCACAGGTTTCATTGACACGGAACATACTGCTGTCTGTCGTAAACTCTGCCGTATAAATCCCATCCGGCAATTCCACTGTCTCCTGAGTCTGCTCAGCCGTTTTCTCACTTTCAGTACTATCTTCCACCGGCTCTT
Source organism: Lachnospiraceae bacterium (assembly GCA_029067085.1). GTDB lineage: Bacteria > Bacillota > Clostridia > Lachnospirales > Lachnospiraceae > UBA3282. The sequence continues at coordinate 51,680 of JAIEFE010000008.1, forward strand.
CAGCTGCTTCTTCCTGCACAGATTCTGTCGATAGCTCTGTGCTTTCTTCCGTTGCAGCGTCAGCAATGACAGTATGATCAGACTCTTGTATGGCATTGCTGTTTCCACAGCCGCCAAGCAAAGAAACTGTGAGAAGCGCACTGACGATCATTATGTTTTTTTTCATACTTCGTACCTCTTCCAATTCGTCCATATTATCGTAATTTTCGCAGTATACTCAAATCTGCCAGAACCGTTACTAATCATTCATTACATCTGCTGTATGCTCTACATAAAGTTGCCGGATTGCTTCAATGGAACCAAGACCTGTAATCTGTGCATCCACGCTCTCAAAATTTCCGGAAGCCTTGAACATACTGAGCCACGAATCCTCATCTTCTCCCGCCATATCATTGTGAGCGTGGTCACCTGCTACCACCATCAACGGACGAAGTATTACCTTTGTATAACCTGCCCGCGTCACAGCATCTATCACTGCCTCACAAGCTGTTTCCTCCGGATCGCCTTCTACTGTTCCAACAAATGCATTGACACAGCCGATGTCCGTGAATTGTGTCTGCATCTGGCTGTAACTCACCTTTGCCGTATGGTAAGTACCATGTCCCAGAAATACAAATGCCGTGCCGTCTTCCTGTGCTTCCGCCAGACTTCCATAGCCTGCGTCCGCCACGGCTGCCGCAAGAATCGCATCCGCTACCCTTGCCTTGTCCTCATTGACGACCGATGCATCTGCGCCGACCTCGCCAAGAAGCGGCTCCGCAACCTTTACTGTTTCAAACTGGTCCCTGTATGCTTCCACTGCCTCCATCAATTCATCATACTCTGCTCCATGCATCAGATGAGTAGGCTGCAATACCAGATTTTTCACTCCGTTTGCCACTGCACGATCCAATGCCTGATCCATGTTATCGATGAACTCACCGTCGCGCGCCTGCACATGGTTGATGATAATCTGTGCCGTAAAAGCTCTTCTTACAGACCAGTCAGGATTTGCCGCCTGTATTGCATCCTCAATTCCTTTGATATCGTCAACACGGCTGCCGTTAAAGGAAGTACCGAAGCTGACTACCAGAATCTCATTTTCTCCGATATCATCCTGATTTCTCGGATCATCTTTGGAAGCGTCGCCTGTATCCCTGCCAAAATAATCGGGATCAGCCTCTTCTCCTTCCACCAATTCTTTCTGGGCATCCGTCAGCGCATCCCATGCCGCTTTTGCTTGCGCACACTGCGCATCGGTATCTTCTGTTCTCTGCTGCACATAGATTGCATCAATCAATGCGGCAACTTCATCCGCCGCTGCCTGATCAGAAACAGTATCATCTTCCACTATCGGTTCGTCCGCCTGTTCCTGGTTTTCCATCTCTACTTCCGATTTTGCAATCTCCGAACTTTGCGGTTCCGTCTGAACGGTATTTTCCGCCGACGTCGGAGTATCCTTTGAGCATCCCGTCAATGCCAGTGAACTGATCATGACACCAGTCAATAAAGCTGCTAATAATTTCTTTTTCATCTTTTTCTCCTCTTCTTTCCCTGTCATGATACAAGGAATTTTTATATTTGTATCAAAAAATCCTCTACCGAAACATAACTACGGTAAAGGATTCGTACACAAAATAAGCCTGCCGAATACGCAGATGCAAACAATAGTCCATCGTATCTTCAGCAAGTTTAAAACGTACAACCAGTTACTCGTGGTTTGAAACAAATGTTTCCGTACAGCATGCAGGCAGGTCTCCCGGCTTAAAGATCATCACATCGGCCGTCTTCCCAGTTTCCCAGTGACATATCGGCTTCTACTCCCTAATTACGGTGACGAGTTCGTACAGGATTTGCACCTGTTTCCCTTTTCACCAAAACCAATGCTCATTTCACGCATTGTTTTGACACCTGTATGCTATTATTCAATTGAACAAAGTATAACTATATTTTTTCTTTCTGTCAATACGGGTAAAATATCTCTATCAGATAATCCGGCTTCTCTATCTTATAGTTCTCCTGTCTCTTTGCTAATAATCAGCGAATAATATCCCGCCGCATCCGGCATATCGGCAACCTGAAAATAAACCTGTTCTTCCTTCATTCCGCAATTTTCAACCATAACCGCAGAACGTCCGCTCTTCTTTATGAGTTCCTTGATTTCTTTCATTTTGCTTCCCGCTTTCATTAAAACATAGGTTCCTGAATCCGAAAAGGATTCTTTCATACCTTGCACAGCCGGAACAATATGAATCTGTTCATTTCCCACGGCCAGCGGCACATCTACTGTTGCTGCTGCCGCACAAAAAGACGGTACTCCGCTAATCAATTGTGTCCGAAATCCATCTTTTTCCACAATCTGCTGAATGTAGGTAAAGGTAGAATAGATTGCAGGGTCTCCCAGTGTAAGAAATATAATATTATTTCCTTCTTTCAAAAGTATTTCTAGCATTTCTGCATTTTCCCTATGACATTTCCCTTGTACTTCCTTATCTCGTGTCATAGGCATATGGACAGGAATCAACTGCTTGTCCGCAAGCTCCGGAACTGCTGCAACGGCGATTCTATATGCAGTTGTTTCCCTTGGTCTTTCTCCCGGAAAAGCAACTATATTATTTTCTTTGATCAACCTGACAGCCTTTAATGTCATAAGCTCCGGATCTCCCGGGCCGACTCCCACTCCATACAATATTCCACTCATATATCAACAACCTCCCCGCCCAACCGTTTTCTCTGTCATACTTCCCACTGCGGTCCACATAAGCAGAAAGTTCCGCGCCGAAGCGTGGAACTTAAAACAGCATAACCTACCTAATTTTTCTCTTTTAACAGCGCAAAGACTTCCTCCGCAGGCATGGGCTTTGCATAGTAATATCCCTGCACCTGATCGCAGCCGATGCTTCGCAGAAGATCCACCTGCTCCTTTGTCTCCACGCCTTCTGCCAAAAGCTCCAGTCCCAGCTTGTTGGACATGGCGACCACCTGCTCTAATATGAGTTTCCCTTTATCGGAGACCATCATGTTTTCCATGAACCGCTTATCCAGCTTGATCACATCGAAGGGCGTTTCCAAAAGAATGTTCAGAGAGGAATAGCCGCTTCCGAAGTCGTCCATCAGAAGTTTAAACCCTTCCTCCTTGAGTTGGAGCGCTTTCTGACTCACCTGCCGGTCGTCCACCGTCTCCGTGATCTCCAGTTCCAGAAGTTGTCTGGAAATCCCGGTTCTTGTGATCATATCATCCAGTACCAGAATGCATTCATCATCTCTCAGATGGGTTCTGGAGACATTCACAGAGATTGGACAAGGATCCATGTTTTCCTCCTCACACCGTTTAATAAAACGGCATGCCTCCTCCCATATATAATAATCCACCTTGCGGATAAACCCATTCTCCTCCAGGATCGGAATAAACTGATTCGGATAGATCATGCCACGTTCCGGATGCTTCCATCTCACCAGAGCCTCCGCGCCAATGATCTCATTTTGAGCAATGCTGTACTTGGGCTGCAGATACATCTGGAACTGCCGCTCCGTGATCGCCGCCTGCATATTTTCCTCAATAAACCTTCTATTATACAGAGAATCCTTAAACTGCTCCTTATAAAAGATGATATTGCCCATCATACTGGCTTTCGCCGTTTTTCTTGCCATAGCGGCGCGGTCTTCCATCTGCCGCAGTTCCATCTGCCTGTCCTCCACCGTATACACACCGTAGGACATCTGCAGCTTTACATCCTTGAAAATATTGATCCTGCCATTCAGCTCCTGTATAAGAGCCACCAGTTCCTCTTCCCTGTCATACTCTGTTACCACGATAAATACGTCGCTGTTTAGGTTTACATAAAATTGTCTCTCGTTACAGAGCTCCTGAAGCTGCTTCAGGATGAAATCCAAAACCTCATCACCAAATTTCTCTCCATAAAGGTCATTAATGATCTTAAATTTGCGAATATCAAACTGAATAAACCCGATATTCCTCTTTGATTCCAGCAGAAGATCATTGACATTCCTCCGAAAACGGCGCACTCTGCCAATTCTTTTGAGAACCACCTGCATCTCGTCATTATGCGGGATATCCTCCGGTGCGATATTGCTTTCCGACATATCTTTCAGATATTCTGCCAGCATATCCTCCAGAATCTCAATGCTGACATTGAGCGCTCTGGGGCATCTTTGCAGGATCAACCCTTCCTTACGGATGACAGCCATCTCCTCCGGAATGGAAATATCCTTACCAAGAATCTCCCTGCACTCCGTTACGCCTTCCATCCGCTCCGTAAAGCGTCTGATAAACTCCTCTGTTTTTTTATTGCCATAGACCTCCCGTTCCGTATCCTGGGAATCATAAAAGCCAAGTGCCATGCCAAGCACCAGCAGGGACCCGGTAATACAGCCGCAGACGCCGCCCTGTCGCATGCCACCGCCAAAGCAGGTGCTGATCTTAAACGCCGTCTTCAGATCCAACCCGAAATCCGATGCAAAAGCACCGAACAATGCCTGAGAACAATGGTATTTCTGATGTAAAAGCTTCTCCGCCTTCTCTCTATGCGTCATATTTTAACCCATCCCACTTTATTTCTATAAGCTCTTCCCTATATTTTTTATTTTACCAAATAAAAACTTTATTGTGAAGTTCAAGCTCTGTTTTTGTCAAAATCATCGCAAAACTGCCTTTCTTTTGCTATAATCATACTATCAGATAATTAAGCTGCACGCCAGCGCAGGAAACCACCCTGACACGGAGGTAACTATGTTTCAAATAACTGACAAAGCAAGCTATCTATCGGAGATTGACCGGGTGATCGCACAAGGACCCTACCGGGACGACTGGGCATCCCTGACAGCCTTTCAGACTCCCCTTTGGTTTCAAGAAGCTAAATTCGGCATCTTTATTCACTGGGGTCTCTACAGTGTGCCGGCCTATAACAATGAATGGTATTCCCGTAATATGTATGTTCAGGGATCTCCCGAATACGAGCATCATATCAAAACCTACGGTCCTCATAAGGACTTTGGCTACAAAGATTTTATTCCCCTTTTTAAAGCCGAAAAATTTGACCCTGATCACTGGGCGGAAACCTTTTCGAAGGCGGGCGCAAACTATGTGATCCCCGTGGCGGAACATCACGACGGCTTCCAGATGTATCAGAGCAGCCTTTCCAAATACAATGCTGCGCAAATGGGACCGAAACGGGATATCCTGGGCGAATTGAAGACTGCCTGCGAAAAGCGGGGAATGCTCTTCGGTGCCTCCAGTCACCGGGCGGAGCATCACTGGTTTATGGGAAGAGGTAAAGACTTCGACAGTGACATCAAAGAGCCCCTCTCCTGCGGCGATTTCTACTGGCCCTCGGAGCAGACTCAGCCCGATCATCAAGATCTATTCGCAAAGCCCTACCCTGACAGGGAATTTCTGGAGGACTGGCTTTGCCGCACTTGCGAGATCATCGACCGCTATGAGCCAAAGCTCCTCTATTTCGACTGGTGGATCCAGCATGAAGCTTACAAACCCTATCTGAAAAAGATTACGGCTTACTGCTATAATCGGGCAGCCGAAAATGGGTACCAGGCCGCTGTCTGCTACAAACACGATGCTATGGCATTTGGCAGCGGTATTGTGGATGTGGAGCGCGGAAAGTTTGCGGACGCAAAGCCCTACCCCTGGCAGACCGACACCGCCATCGCCAGAAATTCCTGGTGTCACACCACCACCCTTGACTACAAGAGCAGTAATGAGATCCTCTGCTATCTTCTGGATGTTGTCAGCAAAAACGGCAATCTCTTGCTCAACGTTGGCCCGAAAGCGGACGGCAGCTTTGCTGATGAGGATGCCGCTATCCTACAGGATATCGGCGCGTGGCTGTCTGTAAACGAGGAGGCCATCTATCGGGCAAAGCCCTGGCGTCACGCGGCGGAAGGCCCGACGAAAGAGACGGAAGGGCAGTTTTCTGACGCCACAGCCACAAGCTACACCGAAGAGGATTTCCGTTTTACAGCAGGAAACGGCTGTATCTACGCCGCCTGCCTGCGATGTCCCAAGGACGGGAATTTCCTGATCCGCTCCCTCGGACGTTCTGCGGATCCCAACAAACCGAATTTCCACGGCATCATCCGTGATGTGGAGTTTTTAGGCTTTCCCGAAAAGCCGCAGTTTGCCATTGACGATGCAGGGCTGCATCTTACTGCTCGCAGCGTAAAGAGCGACTTCCCCGTGGTGTGCAAGATTTTTGTGGAATAGAAAGTCATAAACAAAAGATACAGTCTGCCATATAGAAAAGGCGCCGATCAAAGGATCGACGCCTTAATCATTACATTATGGATATTAAGCGTTTACGATCTGACCAAAGTCAGGCTTCAAGGAAGCGCCGCCGATCAGGCCGCCGTCAATATCGGGCTTGGATAACAGCTCCGCCGCATTGGAAGCGTTCATGGAACCGCCATACTGGATGCGTACAGCCTCTGCGGTAGCCGCGTCATACATCTCAGCGATACAGTCACGGATGCCCTTGCAGACTTCCTGCGCCTGATCGGAAGTAGCGGTCTTGCCGGTTCCGATCGCCCAGATAGGCTCATATGCGATGACCATGCCCTTTACCTGGTCAGCGGTAACGCCTGCCAGATCGGACTTGATCTGCAATCTGATCCAATCCATGGTAACGTTCATCTCTCTCTGCTCTAAGGACTCGCCGCAGCAGAGGATCGGGGTAATACCTGCCTCTAATGCCTTTAACACCTTCTTGTTCAGGAAAGCGTCGTCCTCCTTAAAGTACTCTCTTCTCTCGGAATGGCCGATGATCACATACTCGACGCCCGCATCCTTCAACATGGGAGCGGAAATCTCGCCCGTATATGCGCCCTTATCCTCAATATAGAAGTTCTCAGCACCTACATGCACGTTGGTACCCTTCACAGCCTCAGCCACGGGTACAATGTCGATAGCAGGTACACAGTAAACGACGTCAACCGCATCATTCACTACCAGATCCTTTAAAGTCGCGCAGAGCGCTACAGCCTCGCTGGGAGTCATGTTCATCTTCCAGTTTCCGGCAATAATTCTTCTTCTAGCCATGATTCTATTCTCCTTATTTTTCTCTATTATGCGCAGAGCCTCGAAATTGCTGCGCAATTCCTACTTATCGTCTGCTGCAACAACGCCGGGAAGCTCTTTGCCCTCAAGGAACTCAAGGGAAGCGCCGCCGCCTGTGGAGATGTGGGACATCTTATCTGCAAAGCCAAGCTGGTTACAAGCAGCCGCAGAATCGCCGCCGCCGATGATGGTGGTAGCGTCCGTCTCAGCCAGCGCCTTTGCTACAGCGATGGTACCCTTTGCCAGAGTCGGGTTCTCAAACACGCCCATAGGCCCATTCCATACAACGGTCTTTGCGGATTTCACTGCATCTGCAAACAGCTCCTGCGTCTTAGGACCGATATCAAGACCTTCCTTGTCAGCGGGAATCTTGTCGGAGTCTACATACTCAACATCAACAGGGCCGTCGATGGGATTCGGGAAGCCGGATGCCACGCCGGTGTCGATGGGAAGCAGCAGCTTTTTGCCGAGCTTCTCAGCCTTAGCCATCATTTCCTTACAGTAGTCAAGCTTCTCCTCGTCTACCAGAGAGTTACCGATCTCATAACCCTGCGCTTTTAAGAAGGTGAATGCCATACCGCCGCCGATGATCAGGGTGTCGCATTTCTCAAGCAGGTTGTTGATCACGTTCAGCTTGTCGGCAACCTTTGCGCCGCCCAGGATCGCCACGAAAGGACGTACAGGATTCTCTACGGCATTGCCCAGGAAGTCGATTTCCTTCTGCATCAGATAACCAACCGCATTCTCGCCGCCTTTTTCAGAGATATACTTGGTGACAACCGCAACGGAAGCGTGCGCTCTGTGTGCGGAACCGAAAGCATCACATACATAAACGTCAGCCAGATCAGCCAGCTCCTTTGCAAAAGCCTCGCCTGCATCACCGGGCTTGGTCTCCTCTTTGCCACGGAAACGGGTATTCTGTAAAAGCACCACGTCGCCCTCATTCATAGCCGCTACAGCCGCCGTAGCTGCCTCGCCGGTCACGTTGTCGTCCTTTACGAAGTTAACAGGCTTGCCAAGCTTCTCGGAAAGTCTCTCCGCCACAGGTGCCAGAGACTCGCCCTCGTTGGGGCCGTTCTTTACCTTGCCCAGGTGGGAGCAAAGAATCACCTTGCCGCCGTCAGCAAGTAATTTCTTAATGGTAGGCAGTGCAGCCACGATACGGGTCTCGTCCGTGATCTTGCCCTCCTTTAAGGGTACGTTAAAGTCACATCTTACCAGGACGCGCTTGCCCTTAACATTGATATCATCTACAGATTTCTTATTCAATGACATTTGTGTTTCCTCCTAATTTTTATTTTATTTCCATATGCGGCCTTAACCGTATATGAGAAGAGACCCGGCCCAGCGGCCGAGCCTCTAAAATCTTCATTACATTTCATTTTTCATGCACAGGTTTGTGCTTTTTCAAACCCATTCGTGCCGAGCCTGCGAAGCAGCGCTCGTGAAGTTAATTCCGAAGGAATTTACTTCTATGCTAACTCAGAGAAGTACTTGATGGTACGAACCATCTGAGAGGTGTAGCTGTTCTCATTGTCATACCAGGAAACAACCTGAACCAGATTGTCCTCGCCTACCATGGTCTGGGTAGCATCGAAGATGGAACCATAGGTGCTGCCGATGATATCGGAAGAAACGATCTCATCCTCGTTGTAACCGAAGGACTCGGTAGCTGCTGCCTTCATAGCTGCATTGATCTCTTCCTTGGTAACAGACTTCTCTACGGTTGCAACCAGAATGGTGGTGGAACCTGTAGGAGTGGGAACACGCTGTGCGGAACCGATCAGCTTGCCGTTCAGCTCAGGGATAACAAGACCGATAGCCTTAGCTGCGCCTGTGCTGTTGGGAACGATGTTCACTGCGCCTGCGCGGGATCTTCTCAGGTCACCCTTTCTCTGAGGACCGTCAAGGATCATCTGATCACCTGTGTAAGCATGGATGGTGCTCATGATACCGGACTTGATGGTAGCCAGATCATTCAGAGCCTTAGCCATGGGTGCCAGGCAGTTTGTGGTACAGGAAGCTGCGGAAATGATGGTATCCGAAGCCTTCAGTGTCTCGTGGTTTACATTGTATACGATAGTAGGAAGATCGTTTCCTGCGGGAGCAGAGATAACAACCTTTCTTGCGCCTGCATTGATGTGTGCCTGAGCCTTCTCCTTGCTGGTGTAGAAACCGGAGCACTCCAACACAACGTCAACCTTGAGCTCACCCCAAGGACAGTTGTTTGCATCGGGCTCTTTGTAGATCTTTAATGTCTTACCGTCAACCGTGATGGAATCCTCGCCTGCGGATACGGTATCAGCCAGAGCGTATTTACCCTGAGAAGAATCGTACTTTAACAGATGTGCCAGCATCTTCGGGCTTGTCAGATCGTTGATCGCTACAACCTCATAACCCGCTGCACCAAACATCTGTCTGAATGCAAGACGACCGATACGGCCAAAACCATTGATTGCTACTCTTACTGCCATTTTTCGTTCCTCCTAATATTGATTTTTTATAGCTTTTACTATATAATCTTGTCAATCTGATTGGGAAAGATTGACAAAATTTTGTCAACGATTTCATTTTACCCAATTTGTCCCAAAAATTCAAGACGTAAATCTAAAAATATTTCAGATTTGCGGGGAAAGAGACAACACTATGGCAATCACAGCAGATTTTCACTTACATTCTTCATTCTCGGGGGATTCCGACACTCCAATGGAGGCTATGATCCTTAAGGGAATCGAACTGGGACTTACCGAGATGTGCTTTACAGAACACAACGACTTTGACTATACGGTGACCGACAGCCATCCCTCCGGTTTTTGGGAGGTAAACCCGGACGCCTATCTCTATGATTTTCTAAAGCTCCGTGAAAAGTACGCGGATAGAATAACGCTCCTTTTCGGCGTGGAGCTGGGCTTGCAGCCTCATCTCTCCAAAAGGAATGCGGCGTTTGCCAAAGCCCATGATTATGACTTCATTATCGGCTCTTCCCACCTGTGTAACGGACAGGATCCCTATTACGCATCTTTCTACGAGGGGCGGCCTCAGGAGGAGGCCTATCGGGAGTACTTCGAATCCATCCTTGAAAATTTGAAGGTTTACAGCAATTTTGATGTTTACGGGCATTTGGACTATGTGGTGCGTTACGGCCCGCAAAAAGACGAAGGATACTCCTATGAACTGTACCGCGAGCTGTTTGACAAAATATTGACAAAACTCATAGATATGGAGAAAGGTGTTGAGGTGAACACGGGCGGACTCGCCAAGGGCATGCGCGATGCGCACCCCTGCAGCGGCATCCTGAAGCGCTACCGGGAGCTTGGCGGCGAGATCGTCACCGTAGGCTCGGACGCCCACGTGCCGGAATTGATCACCCATGCCTTTGACCGGGCAGGTGAGATTCTAAAGGACTGCGGCTTCCGCTACTATGCTGTCTATGAGAAACGCCAGCCCGTCTTCCACAGATTATAGAGGAATGATGCTAATGAAAAACAAGAGAAAAATCACCCGTAGGACTATCTTAAAGGTGTTGCTTACCGTCTATGCTTTTGTGAGTGTCTGTTTCACTGCGTCGGCGATCGACCATCTGCTCTCAAAAGAATATCCTGACATCTCCCACTGCATTACACTGAACGACTCCTGGGATATCATGATCAACAACACCCCCTATCCTGATGTCTCTCTGGATGATTTTCAGTTTGGCAACGTAAACAAAGGCGATACCATCACCATGACGACTGCCCTTCCCGAAAGTCTGACCCGCTCGGAGAATGCACTTTTGCTGCACACCAGACAGTGTGCTGTCAACGTATATGTGGACACCGATCAGATCTATCAGTACGGTTTGGATCGAATCGACCAAAATAAAACTGTGGGAAGCGGCTATCTGGCCGTGCAGCTTCCCCAAAATTACATAGGAAAAACGCTGAAGATCACTCTGACGGCTTCCGAAGACAAAGCCTTTACCCGCTTTGACCCGCTTCGAATCTATGAGTGGGAAAATATTTACCGCGTGCTTCTGACTGAGAACCGCCTGCCCCTGTTCTTAGGCTGCTTTCTGATGGTCTTCGGGCTGGTGGTCTGCTGCATCACAGTTTTTGCACTGTTGTTTTCCGGAAAATTTCTGCGCATACTGTGCATTTCTGTGTTTTCCATCTGCATCGGACTATGGACACTATGCTACTACAATGTCCTCATGATCTTCTCCATTCCACTGTACACGACCTGCCTTTTGGAATATATCTCGCTCTATCTTGCCCCGATCCCCATGGTCCTTTATATGAGGGAGGATGTCCGCGCTCTGAACCAGCCCTTTATGTATACAATATACAAACTACTGTTTGTTCTCCAGATCGCAGCCACCACCGGTACCATCTTTCTGCACAGCGTAAATGTGGTACACTGCGCGGCATCACTGAAATACATGCAGGCCCTGATCGTCTGCCATCTGCTCTACTCTATCATCGTAGAGTTTATGAATCTGCGGCGCAGCCATCAACTCGTCCACAGACTGTTTCTGCTGGGTGTTCTGATACTTTTCGCCTGCGTCTCCTATGACCTGCTCTACTATAATCTGGAGCGTTATGGCGGCATGAGCATTCTCCCGACAAAGGGTATCGCTTCCTTCGGTCTGGTCCTTTTTATCTTTTTCCTGATCGTATCCTTCTATATTAATCTGACACAGAAGATGATGCAGGAGACGGAGCGCAATTCTCTGATTAAAAGCGCCTACACCGACGAACTGACCAAGCTTCACAACAGGCGCTACTGCATGGAATACATGGACCGCATTATGGAAATGGAAAATCCGGACTATACGGTTTTCTGCTTTGACTTAAACAACCTGAAAGTTACGAATGACACCTACGGACACGCCAAAGGCGATCTTTTGATCAAAAGCGCCGCTGAGGTCATCGACAAGGCTTTCAGTCCTTACGGTATCGTGGCGAGGATGGGTGGTGACGAATTCATTGCCATTGCAGAAACAGGGGACTCTCAAAAAATCTCTACCATAATAGGAGAGTTTCAGATGTGTATTGACGAAAAGAATGTGGCGATTCCCGACCTGCATCTGTCCATTGCCTACGGCCATGCCTCATGCAGTCCGAAAGAATATAATTTTGAGAAAATCTATCAGATGGCAGACAACCGCATGTATGAAAATAAGCAGGCCATAAAGCGATTGAGCGTATAAACGCTCAATCAATTCTCTCGCAGCTGTCAGGTTGCCGGCCCAATGATGGTTCCCCCTCCGAGCACATACCCGTCTTCATAAAACACCACCGCCTGTCCCGGCGTGATGGCGCGGACGGGCTTTTGAAACACACACCGAATCTGATCTTCCCCTGTTTTCTCAATCAGACATCTCTCACCCGCGTGGGCATAACGAATCTTGGCAAGGACCTCTCTCGGCTCTGACAGCCCTTCCATTCCCATGTAATTGATTTGGTTACAGACAAGCGTCGTCCCGAATACTTCGTCCGCCTCGCCGATCACCACCTCGTCCGTGTCCGGTCTGATCTGTGTCACAAACACGGGATGGCCCATGGCCAGATTTAAGCCCTTTCTCTGCCCCACCGTATAGTGAGTGATCCCCAGATGCCGACCCAGCACCTCACCGTCTTTCGTCACAAAGTTTCCCGGTCTCGGAACGCGCTCCTTTGCCTCTCTGTCAATGAAAGCGGCATAGTCGTTGTCGGGGATAAAGCAGATCTCCTGACTGTCCGGCTTGTTCGCCACAGGAAGTCCGGCCTCCTCTGCGATTTGTCTGATCTCTTCCTTCGTGTAATCCCCCACCGGCATCAGGGTATGCGCAAGCTGTTCCTGCGTCAGGCTGTAGAGGGCATAGGTCTGATCCTTCTTCGCCGTTACTGCGCTTCGCACGGCGTATCTGCCGTTTCCCAGTGTTATGATCCCGGCATAATGACCTGTAGCGATATAATCCGCCCCGATCTCCAGACTTCTGTGCAGCATGGCCTCCCACTTCACATAGCGGTTGCAGGCGATACAAGGATTGGGCGTCCTGCCGGCCAGATACTCTGCCACGAAGTAATCCATGACCTTCTGCCTGAAATCCTGCCTGAAATTCATCACATAATGGGGAATATCCAGCACTTCTGCCACCTGTCTGGCATCCTCCACAGCGCTGTAACCGCAGCATCCGCCCTGCTCCGCAGTATCCTGTGCACTCTCCTCCTGCCAGATCTGCATGGTAACTCCCACCACGTCATACCCCTGCCTTTTCAATAAAAGGGCCGCCACGGAGGAATCCACGCCCCCTGACATGCCAACCACTACCTTTTTTGCCATATCACAATTCCTCTTTCACATTGTCCAGCACCCTGCGCAGATAGCTTTCAAAGACAATGATCTCCTCTGTGCTGAAATCTTTGAAATAAATCTCATGCATCTTTCCGGAAACCTCATCGTAGCTTTCTTTTAAGCGCGCCGCCTTTTCGGTCAGCGCGATCAGGTTTTTCCGCCTGTCGTTCGGATCGGGCAGACGGCGCAGAAGCTCCGCTGCCTCCATCCTGTCAAGCATGCTCGTGAGCGTAGTGTTTGCAAGCCCTGTCAGCCTTGACAGTTCTATAATGGATATATGGTCATGCTGCCACAGAACGTACAGTATTTTACCTTGTGCACCGTTAAATTCCCTTATGTTTTCTTTTTGCAGTATTTTTTCAAACACCCGTCCGCCGATCTGCTTGATCTGCGTTATCAAAAAACCTGCCTGTGTCTCCATGATTCCTCCGTGTCAGAATCTCAAATTAACAATTAAAATCAGGTCATTCGACTTACTTTTCAATTTCATCTTTCTGCACAAAATAGTACTATATGGTATTATTGTTGTCAAGATTTCTTCCTTCTTCTCTGTATCTCATTCCGTCTCATCCGCCATTGATCTCTTGGTAAAACCACCAACTCTTTGCTCGTTATAAAAGACATTATCCGGTCAGAAATTCTATTCTCTTTCCTTCCGACATAAACATAGACCATACCCCATACCTGGCTGGTGCTCTATGACGTTTAAAAAATGGAATCACCCTCTGGTTACCGGAACCGCCATTCTGACTTTGACCGGATTAGTCAGCCGCTTTATCGGCTTTTTTTATCGTATCTTCCTCTCCAACGTATTCGGTGCAGAAGGCATGGGCATCTACCAGCTCATCTCTCCGGTGCTGGCCCTTTCCTTCTCCCTGACCGTATCCGGCATCCAGACCGCTATCTCCAAGTATGTGGCGGGCGAGACCGCCACCCGCGATTACAAAACTTCCTTCCGCACGCTCTGGGCCGGCTTCCTTCTGGCAATGGCGCTCTCCGTCGCCTGTACCCTCTATATCTATCTGGGCGCAGAACACATTGCCCGCGTCTTCCTGATGGAGGAGCGGACGGCCCCTCTGCTTCGCATCATCGCTCTCTCCATCCCCATGGCAACAGTCCATTCCTGCATCAACGGCTATTTCTACGGCATCCGCAAGACTGCTGTTCCCGCCTTTTCTCAGCTCTCGGAACAGGTCTGTCGGGTGGGAAGCGTCTACCTGATCTACTTTATCTGCCAAAAACACGGCCTTACACCCACGATCAGCTTCGCCGTGGTAGGACTTGTGATCGGTGAGAGCGCCTCCATGATCGTCTCGGTCGTAGCGATCCTGGCCCGTGCGCACCAATTATTTCCTTCCCGCGGGCATATTTCGGTACAGCGCCCGTCTGTCTGCCCGTCAGGGTCAAAAGCATGCCTGTTTTTTCACCGCCGGACTACGCAGCCTTTCTCCTCCGTGATCAATATATACCGGCGCATCACGGGACAGCTTTTACAGCTCGCCGTTCCCCTGTCCGCTAACCGTCTCGTGCTCAATCTCTTACAGAGCGTGGAGGCGATCTACATTCCCAACCGCCTGATGGCATATGGCCTGAGCAACGCGAATGCTCTGAGTGTCTACGGTGTACTCAGCGGCATGAGCCTGCCCCTGATCCTGTTTCCCTCCGCCATCACCAACTCCATATCCGTTCTGCTGCTGCCCATCGTGGCTGAGGCGGACCTAAACGGCAACCATACCGCAGTGCGGCGCGCCATCTTCACCTCGATCCGATGCTGCCTTCTCCTCGGCTTTGGCTGTACCGCTATGTTTCTGCTGTTCGGAAGACTGGCCGGCCGCCTGCTCTTTCACTCGGAGCTGGCGGGCAGTTTTATCCTGACTCTCAGCTTCATCTGTCCCTTCATGTATATTGCAAGTACACTAAACAGTATTCTTAACGGTCTGGGAAAGACCATACAAACCTTCCTGTTCAGCGTGGTAAGTCTCCTGCTGCGCCTGCTGTTTGTATTTTTTGCCATTCCCGTTTACGGGATCAAAGGTTATCTGTGGGGCATACTTGCCAGCCAGATGCTGCAGACAGCTCTGTGCACCGTGTCGGCGCTTCACATTTCACACAGGACACACAAAAATAACTTGTGATTCTCTGCGCAATATACTATAATGTAGGTGTTTTTGCCAGAGAGAATAAGATTAAGATACAGGCGAAACAGCATCACCGTTTCCGCCGGGAGGTAACTATGTCATTTCAATATGTAGCCAAATTACCCACGCCCGAAGAGATCCGCACGCAGTTTCCAATGCCCGCGCATCTTGTGGAGATCAAGAGAGAACGGGACATCGAGATTCGGGATGTCATTACCGGAAAAAGCAATAAATTTATCGTAATCATCGGGCCCTGCTCCGCAGACAACGAGGAAGCGGTTTGTGATTATGTAAACCGGCTTGCCCGTGTCAACGAAAAGGTAAAGGACAAGCTGATCCTGATTCCCAGAATCTACACCAACAAACCCCGCACCACAGGAGAGGGTTACAAGGGCATTGTCAGCCAGCCTGACCCGGAAAAAAAGCCTGATTTTACAAGCGGACTGATCGCTATGCGCAAAATGCACATCCGTGCCATCGAGGAGACCGGACTCACCGCCGCCGACGAGATGCTTTACCCCGACAACTGGGGCTATGTGGAAGATATTCTCTCCTATGTCGCCATCGGCGCGCGTTCCGTGGAGGACCAGCAGCACCGCATGACCGTCAGCGGTTTCGACGTGCCTGCCGGGATGAAGAACCCCACCAGCGGTACGCTCTCCGTGATGCTCAACTCCATCTATGCGGCGCAGCATCCCCATGATTTCACTTACAGAGGCTATGAAGTCAGCACAGGCGGAAATCCCCTTGCACATGCGGTACTGCGGGGCTCCGTCAACAAGCACGGCAGAAGTCTCCCGAACTACCACTACGAGGATCTCAACACCCTCTACACCCTGTATCAGGACTACGACCTGCTCAATCCGGCCTGCGTCATCGACGCAAACCACAACAACTCCAACAAGGAGTACGAACAGCAGATCCGCATCGTCAAGGAGGTCATGCACAGCAGACGCTTAAACAGTGACATCCACAGCATGGTCAAAGGCGTTATGATCGAGAGCTACATCGAGGAGGGCTGCCAGAAAATCGGCGAGGGCATCTACGGCAAGTCCATCACCGATCCCTGTCTGGGCTGGGAGGCATCAGAGCGGTTGATTTATGATATTGCGGAGTATGAATAGAATAGAGACGTGTAACGTAAAAAGCAGCCTGATGGGCTGCTTTTTTCAATTTTTCCTCATAATATGTACTCTTGAATCAGATCACGCTGGTCGTCCGTAAGTACTGTCACCATCCGTTTGCTCCAGCTATAGAACATGTATTGTTCCTCATACAGAAAAACAGAACCTACACATTCCCCAACAGCTTCATCTCCGTACTTAATGAATATTTTTTTTTCTTTGCTTCGGTTTTCCATCAAATCTTCTTTTCCATCAAAAAATTCCTCATTGGACTCTAATGATAATACACAATCTATGATCTCTTCATCAGAAATATAGTCTCTATTCTCGCCAAAGCATACTGCACTTACGATGGTTCTGTCCGGCGTGTATGATTCCTTAACAAATAATCTTGCGTCCCAATAAGCACGGCATACCACATAATTACGCTCCTTATCTCCCACCACCTCATAAAGAGCAAATCCATCAGATGTTTTGCATATTTTTTTATACGATTCCTTATAGAGCCCCTCCGTCTCGATATATTTTTCACCATCAATAAATAAATTCACGCCTCCCCGACGATATGCGTCATGTTTTTCACCAGAGGCACACAACACCAATAAGAGCAAGAGCAGTAACGCAAGCACTCTACCATATCTCAACTTCATCTTTTACCCTCCAATAGTCACGCAGCGCCATTACTGATGCGGTAACACATATCCGGCTCTGAAACTACCGTCATTGCAAAGCAACATAATAGGAATAATCCTGATCTGATTTTTCAGTCATCTCACATAACAGATCCGTAACAAAATTCCAGTATAATTCCTCATCAACAGCCAAAACAACCTGAATATTCCCGTTTTCTTCAGAAGATGTAGCTTGTCCGTAATATGGGCTCTCAACATCTGTATTCACTTCCAAAGAAAGCATCTTTTCGCCGGTTATCACGTTAGGATTTAAGAAGCATACCGCTGCGATCGCATCCGAACAGCTCTGCTTATTTTTCGGGTTTCTTCGATATTGACTGTATAGATTTTCCAGCCAGAAAGCTGCCGTCAACGTATCATTCTTAGCGTCCAACAGATCAAAAACAGCTTTATTCAAAAAAGCCGTTTTTGAGGCATCATGAGGTATTACCATCTGAGCTGGAAAATCACTCTTCAGGCAGATATCATAAGCGTCTGCATCGTAAAAGCAGTTAAAATCTGCATAAGGTGTAAAAGTTCCCTGCTCCTCTACGATCGTTCCCATATATACGATTCCTGCTGTTCCCGATGCAAAATTGCTGTCTTTTTGGCATGCCATCGCTATATTGGTAGCAGCACCAACAGAAATCAGTGTCACTTCATGCGGATAGCGGGAAACTTGATCTATCATAAAGTCTACCGCACTGATATCCTCAGCTTTTTTCTCTGAATACCCCCATTTTCTTTCATATAGAGATCCCAGGTTATGATAATCCTCCGGTTCTACGTATTCATCAAAATGATACAATGCTCCCCAGTGATCAATGCGTCCGACAATCTTTTCCTGTTCCGCAAAATCTCGTACTCCATTCAGTGGTATATCCGTACCCATATACACCCGAATATCTTTCCTGCCGATCTGTTCCAATTGAACCAGTGCAGCGTTTGTTCCATAAGAGACAAAATTATTTCCTCCCGTAATCGTTATGCCTAATAGCTCAATCAATCCCAATTTGTCTGCCTGCGCTAAAATACTCAGACACATGGCATCATCTCCAAGATAAGTCATGTCACAATCCAGAATCACTTTAGGAATCGCTTCGGTTTGTGTGGTATGATATTCTTCCACCAAGTATTCTTTCGCTTTACTGTGATCACTGTTCCCGCAGCCTGTCACGATCATGACTGACAGTAGGGTAAGAATAAATATGTATATTTTAGACATTCGTTTTTTCATTGTTATCTCCCATTCATATACACATAGAATACCGGCACATCTACTTGTTGTAGTCATTCAATAAAAGGTGAATCACTTACCCGTTTTGGAGTACATAATTATCATAATATACACCTACCACATTGACAAGTTTCTCTTTCTACTAAAGGGCGCTATGCTCCGAAAAATCCAGATGTTTTGCCACATCATAATGATAGGAAGAGACAGATATTCATAGGTATGTTATAATACCAGCATATAAACCAAAGTATGTTATACTTGGGAGAATAAATCCTGAAAGCAAACTGCTCTGATAGGGAGGTATGAAATGAAAAACAGACTTATTCGGATGACTGCTATCATTGCGCTGATTGCCATTATAAGTTCTGTTTTTTTAATCCTAACCAGGAGTGAAATAGTAACCGATTCTGAAGTAGTATTGACCAATATCAGCCTGTCTGATACAGCGTTAAACGCTGCCGGCACATTCACTTCCAGCGGTAATAGTTTTAGAAAATACGTCTACACGATCAAGGAGAATTCTCTCTATATAACAGTATATGGCGGACTTGTGAGCAACAAATATCCCAATGGCGATTTCACCATCGATATTCAGGACGATTTACATGGAATAAATACAGTATACTTGAAAAGCGGTGATGAAGAAACGGTTATTTTTAAACGTTAGGCAATATCCTCAAAATGATATAGCAATCAATCCCTATCGACAAGGAAATAAACTCATGAAAACAGCAATCCAGTTATCAGACCATTTTGCCTACAACAAACTGCTGCGCTTTACCCTGCCCTCCATCGTTATGATGGTATTCACTTCTATATACGGTGTGGTAGACGGATTCTTCGTGTCCAATTTTGCAGGAAAGACGGCCTTTGCATCTGTCAATCTCATCTTTCCCTTCATAATGATCCTGGGCGGCATGGGATTTATGATCGGAACAGGCGGCACCGCCTTAGTTTCGCTGGTACTCGGCACCGGCAACCGTGAAAAAGCGAACCGCTATTTTTCCATGATGGTATATCTGACTGTTCTGCTCGGTATCATCCTGTCTGTGCTGGGTGTACTCTTTACGCGTCCCGTTGCCGGTCTGCTGGGTGCAACGCCGGAAATGTTGGAGAACTGCGTCCTTTACGGCAGGATCGTGTTATGCTTCACTACCCCCTTTATGCTGCAGAATGTCTTTCAGAGCTTCCTGATTGCGGCGGAAAGACCGAAGCTGGGGCTTGCAGCGACCGTAAGTGCAGGCTTTACAAACATGTTTCTGGATGCTCTCTTTGTAGGCGCGTTCCGCTGGGGCATAGCAGGCGCTGCGCTTGCCACCGGCATCAGCCAGTGTGTGGGCGGCTTACTTCCCCTGCTCTATTTCATCCGCCCCAACACCAGCCTTTTAAGGCTCACCCGGGCCAGGCTGGAAATCAGACCGATTCTGCAGGCATGCGCCAACGGTTCGTCAGAGCTTATGAACAACATCTCCACCTCCGTTGTCAGCATGATCTATAATTTTCAGCTTTTAAGGTACATCGGTGAGAACGGCGTATCGGCCTACGGTGTGTTGATGTATGTACAATTTATCTTTATCGCCATCTACATCGGCTATTCTATTGGTGCAGCCCCCATTATCAGCTATCACTACGGTGCGGGGAACTATGACGAACTGAAAAATATGCTGAAAAAGAGCGTGGGCCTTATTGGCGGCGCCAGTGTTGTCCTGACTGCATCCGCCTTCCTGTTGGCCGCTCCGCTCTCCAAAATATTTGTAGGCTATGACGCTGAACTATTTGCGCTGACATGCCATGCGTTCCGGCTGTTTTCCTTTTCCTTCCTGTTGGCCGGATTCAATATCTTTGCTTCCGCCTTTTTCACTGCCCTCAACAATGGAGCAATCTCGGCGGCTGTATCGTTTATGCGCACGCTGATCTTCCAGAATGCATCCGTCCTGTTATTGCCGCTGTTTTTCGGCGTGGACGGCATATGGTGGGCAATCACGGCAGCGGAGGTGTTCGCCTGCGCGCTCTCTGCCGCTTTTCTGTTCGCGAAACGAAAGAAGTATCATTACATATAAGGAACCGGTATCCGGCATATCACCTCTCCACCCCTTTACTCCAATATCTTTGTAATCCAGAAATACACATCCACACCCCATGTATCATCCAGATTCGAAGTATAGGCTTTCTGCACAGCTTCTGTCAGACCTTCCGTATCTGTATAATATCCTATAGGCGTTGCAGTGATATCCGCTCCCTCTATATCTTTGAAGTAAAAACGAAGCTGTCCGCCGCTAAACAGATACAATTCGCCGGTCTTTACATCAGCTATGGTCACTTCGTCATCTCTGGTATAATTTCCACGGACACTCTGTGCTACAAAGCCGTCCTCTTCCTCATAAGTGTAAGTCGGAAACAGCAATGCGGAATCGGAAAGATAATCCAGCATGGTTAATACCGCATCGTTGTGATACATGTCTATATTCCATTCATCAGTGCCATCCCTGCCGATACGGACAGAAACTGCATCTGCAAGAATTTCATCCCCGTTATCCGTTCTATCCCTGTCAGCGCTGTCTTCGCCCTGCACTGCATCATTTTCTGCATCTGCGCTTTTCCCGCTTATCACTTCCGCGGGCGGTTCTCCCGGATCCTCCACCCTCGCTCCGCAGCCGGAAAATACCGACACGCCAAGTGTAGCTGCCACCGCTAAAATCATCATTTTACTCTTTTTCATTTCACTCATCTCCTCTTTTAATCATCGTTCTCTGTTATCAACGTCACTATGCTCACCTGCTTTAGTTTTGCAGAAAAAGCCCAGGCAAAAAGAAAAAATAAAACCGGTATGACAATAAACGGTAAAAGCGTACCCATTATACCAACCCCCGCATGGAAATCTCCGATCCCGAATGACCGAAACAGCCTTCTGATCATCCCATCGGCAAACACGGCAGAAAACAGAATACCTCCGAACGTTCCTGCCGTTACCACAATCAGAAAACGAAGAGCAAAAGATAACCGGAGTCTTTGCGTAGATAATCCCATACTTTTGTAAACAGCCATATTTCCCGTTTCTGCCCGCAGCAGCTTCCCGGAAATAAGCGCCACAGATACCAAAATAAATACTGCCGCAATCAGATAGATCACCACGATCAAGACATGCATCATAAATACAATTCCATTCAGACCTGACCAACTGTTGGTATGAACATCAATCCCACGGTAATGCTCCTGCAGATAATTCATTGCAAAATCCCGCATATTTCCGTTTTCCAGAATATAGTGATAACACCAGATATAACCCGTAATATCACCAATTCTGGAGTAGCCTTCCATACTCATGCCGATGTTACTTCCCATGCCGTTTGCACACTGATAGATTCCGGATATCCGGTAGCTTTCCACTCGTCCGTTTGCCGACACCCGCACAGTATCCCCTATGGAAAGCTGCAGTTCACTTGCTACGGTATCCGTGATCAATATACTGTCCCCGTCACAGACACGCCCTCTTAAAATATGAAACCAATTTGTGTCATTCAACACATTTGCCTCATATTCCTGCCCATTTACCGTAACGCTTTCCATCGCCAGCTCATAAGTTTCCTGAATGGGTGAATACCACTCTATGACCCGCTCAATCTCATCCATTGGCACATCCCGGTTAAAAGGCTGCACCCCAAGGTCGTGATTCGCCACACTGAAGGCATTCATCAGGCCCTCTCCGTTTGGTCCGAGCCACGTTCCCATCCGCCCGATTACTGCAAGAAAAACAGAAAGAAAAACAGCTATCACAAATAAAGCAATATAATTTTTCTTCCCAAAACCTAATTCCCGCAGGGCAATATCCCATTCCAGAAATCTCTGACCGATTAATGTCCGCACCTGTTTTCCCCCTGCCGTTTCTCTGATGGTCTCCATAGGTGCAACCGCAAGTATCTTTCCAGTCCGCAGGATTAAGAAAACCGCAAACAGCAGAATCAGCGCCGCAAGCAGCAGCAAACTGAGGAGAAGGGGCAGCTTAACGGAAATCAACAATCCCGTAGAGGAAACCAGTCCCCTTGCCATTCCGCCGGCAATCCTCTCAGCAAACAGCAGACCAAAGAACAATCCCGCCAAAACAACCCCTCCGTAAAGCAACAGATAACCATTTCTAATTTCTGTTCCGGGCATCCCTAAAGTCTTTAGCACCGCCACATCCCGTTTGTCCTGTTCCACCACTGCTGATAAGCTGTTTCCCGTCACAATGATACATACAAGGAATAACACGGCCGAGAAAGCAAGCAGAAAACCGGAAAGGATGTTTTGCAGCAAAAGCATATAATTCAAAATAGATTCCTGCCTATAGCTAAATTCCGTAGCAAGCGAAACATCTGTTCCTTCCTGAATTGCTCTGTGAAAGTCCAATGCCGTAAGACTGCTTTCCGGGCTTTGAAAAATATGCAGCATTGCGCCCTCTCGCCCCAGAACATCTACCGCCGCCGCATGAGAAACGATCTCCTGCATGGCAGCATAATCTTCTCCGCTTATCAGAAAGCTTTTCATGTCGATCATAGAACTTCCCATAAATCCGTCCGCAAAATAACCCGCCACAGTCAGGCTCACAATACCGTCTTTACGAGATAATTCAAACTGAATGGTATTCCCCACCTCCACGTCGAAGACAGATCTCATGGCCGGAGAAATGTAAACGCTTCCTTTCTCAATTTGCGGGGTGGGTATCTCTTTCCCCTCTCTGGTAAGAAAACGGTACGGCACGGTGCCGTCATAGACTATCAACTGCCCTTCGTTATCGGAATATGCGCCATTCACTTCATATCCGGCATAAATAAGTGGCTGGCATATCACCTGCTCTACATCGGAAACATTTTCTATTTCCTCTGCCAAACCTTCTCCTGCACCACTGACCCATATGGTCAGATTTCCAAACCCCAGCCTGTTCATTTCCTTCTTCACGAAAGACCTTCCGCTGACATACAGCGTAAGGGAAGAAAACAGGCACAGGGAAAGAACTGACACAAGAAAAAAGATTCCACAGATACTTCCCTTTTGCTTTTTCCATGCCGCTTTTAACAGCATCTGATATTTTTTCATATATCAATACTCCTTGCCCCTTTCTTCTCACACTTTACCAACGAAACCCTTCCAGCCAGGAAGCAAGCTCCTGTTCCCTTTTTATATCCTTCCCCTGATAAGGACTTAACTTCAGTTCTCCCACAATGGCACCATCTTCCAGATAAAGGATACGGTTTCCGCGCAAAGCCGCCTCCCTGTCATGAGTCACCAACAGGATTGTCTGTCCCTCTGTATGAAGCACTGTCAGCAGATTTAACACCTCCTCCGTGTTCGCTTTATTTAAGGCTCCGGTCGGTTCATCCGCAAATAACATCGCAGGTTTTGTGATAACAGCTCTCGCTACGGCCGCGCGCTGCGCCTCGCCGCCGGAAACCTGCGCCGGAAGTCTATCCTTCGCTTTCTCCAAATGCATCTGCCGAATTAAGGTCTCTGTTTTCTCCGCGATTTCCCTTTCTGACATGGAGCCAGCAATCAGTCCTGCCATGCGTATATTTTCCTCCAGCGTTAGACTGCTGACCAAATGAGTACGCTGAAACACAAAGCCAAATTCTTCCGCTCGAAGAGAAGTCAGCTGCTTTTCCGAGGCATGGGTCATATCAATTTTTCTATTATAATAAAGAAGCTGCCCTCCACTCAACCGATCCATTCCGCCAAGCATATAGAGCAGAGTCGATTTACCAGAACCCGAGGACCCCATAATGACTGTAAAGTCACCCTTATAAAGCTCCAGACTAACTCCCTGCAACACTTTTGTTTCTCCGAACGTTTTCACCAGATCCGTTCCCTGAAAAATGACCTCTTTCATCTTCCCTGCGCACCTCTCTCCTCTTCCATTTCCTGTCCGAAATCGGCATTTTCCACCTTTGCAATCAGATAGTCCAGACATGCAAGTTTCTCCCGCACCTCTTTTAATTCTTCGCTTTTCTTCCTACGGAAACGGCAGACTAATCCGTACTGCCCATATATGTTTCCGGCTTCCTCATAATGGCGATACTGCTCCAGCATTGCAGTATCAGCGCCCTCCTCCGCTAATCTTTTGCAAATCGTTGATTCTTCTTTCATTAACAATTCCTCTCCTCCACCTTCGGTAACACTCTTAATCCGCAGCTCTTGTACTTTGGTCAATCTTCCCGCACTGCATTCTTGCAAAATAGCCTAAAACTATATAAAATGGTTTTAAATAGTTTTAGCAAATAATAAAAGGAGTGTGCTATATGATTGAAACCCGCCTGCTGCAATATTTTCTCGCTGTTGCTGAAGAACAAAGTATTACAAAAGCCGCCGAATATCTCCACATTTCACAACCCACACTGTCCAAACAGATGATGGATTTGGAGGAAAACCTGGGAAAACAGCTTTTGATCCGTGGCCGAAAGAGAGTCACCCTGACAGAAGAAGGAATTTTTCTGCGTGGTCGCGCACAGGAAATCATTTCCCTGATGGACAAGACGGAAAGCGCCTTTCGGGAAAATGAAGAAAGCATCGCCGGTGATGTCTATATCGGCTGTGGCGAACACCGTTCCACTTTTTCCATCATGCAGATTATTCGAACAATACAGGAAGAGTATCCTGATATTCAGTTCCACTTTTTCAGCAGCAATGCCGACGCCATCATAGAACGGCTGGATAAAGGACTTCTGGACATGGGTTTTTTACTGGAACCGGAAATCAGTCATCGCTATGATTGCCGGAAACTCCCGCTTCATGAATCATGGGGCATCCTCATGCGCAAGGATTCACCCCTTGCCGCAAAAAAGGAAATATCATTTTCGGAACTTGCGGACCTCCCGCTGATCATGCCCAGCCAGTCATCCAACAGCGGCCGCCTGACCGCATATTTTGCAGATGTCGAGGTTCAACCTCATGTTGTTTCCACCTACAATCTGATCTATAATGCCGGACTTATGGTGGAAGCAGGGATTGGCTATGCCCTGTGCATTGATGAACTCATCAACACTGCCGGCAGCCATCCTCTGACGTTCCGCCCCTTGTCTCCAAGGCTTTCTTCCGATGTCTATCTTTTCACGAAAAAGTATCAGGTTTTTTCCAAAGCTGCCAAACTGTTTTTAAACCGACTGGAAACCGGCATCGGCAGCCTATGAAAGCAATTCCAGAGTAATCGTTACATCTCCGCCGCCGAGCAGTTCTTCCATTTCCCCGTCGGATTTGTCCGTAATCTTTCCGAGCCTTGTGTATGCCCAGGAATTGGATCCATAAAACACCACCATCTGACTGCCGGAATATAAAACGATATCTCCTGCCTGCGTCGTTGTCTGTTTGTCATCTCTTGGCAGACTTGTTCCAAGAGATCCGACCTGTTCAAAGCCGCCGTACATTGACATCTGTATGTTCATTGGCTGTTCGCGAAGAATTTCTTTAAGAGCCGCAACAGACTCATTCTCTTCCCATGCAACCACGACAGACTCGCCATTAATTTTCATCTCGATGATCATTTCTTCCTGCTCCTTTCCGCTTACTTCCGTTTGTTCCCTGTTTAACTGCTCCGATTCATTCTGCTCTTTGAGCAGTTTACTGCTTTTCTCAGCATAATCTTCTATTTCATCCGTCTGTCCTGTAATTTCATATTCTCCAGAAAATCCTACTGATTCCAAATTTGATAAATTCTGTTGTGACTCCTCCTTTGATGCAGAATTACCGCATCCCGCCAAAACATATATCAGGCATATCCACACAAAAGCAAATCGCTGACCTTTCCAAAAACATTTCGTCATCATGTGCACTCCTTTCGCATCCCACACAGGACATTATCTAAAAAACCAATGCAAGACTGATCTCTGTGAATTCCTTCAAGCAGCGCCTCTCTCTGTTCCTGCAACAGCAAAAGTCCCTTCTTCTTCTGCCCCTGTTTGAAGCAGGTCAGAATACCGATCACAGCCTCCTCCTTACAGCCGGCATCCGTCATATTCTGAATCAGCTCCGCCTCCGTTTGATAACCACCTAACATCTATTACACCCCTCAATTCAGAAATTTTTTCTTGCCTTTTAAACAATGATTTGAAAACAATATGCCTTTTTGTAGTTTTCTCTGTGAAAATAAACTGCAGTCAGAGCAGACTGATCAAACACAATACTCCACTCTGTAGATTCAAATTCTCCGAAATTGTCTTTACTCACACTATCTAAGGCATCCCGCACATCCGTCTGCGTCATAGCCGGCTTTTCTTCCAGTGTTTTCGTTAAGATGTCAAACCGCTCATGGGACTGGCTTGTGCCGATTCCCTGTTTTTCCCCCTCCGCAAGGTAAAAGTTTGTCAAAACAGGCGTTTTTATCACAACCATTTCATTGTTAATATACTCCACTGCCACGCTGTTTCCTGTACTGTCCGCTATCGCAAAATGAACCATGTAATTCATGGAAGCATGAAGATCACACTTTCCAAGCAGCTCAACCGCTTCCTCCACAGTAGCCGCCTGATTCAGCAAAAGCCGAACAGCTGTGGTCGTAGTGATATCCGGTTTTTCCGAATTCTGCTCAATCGACGTCCCATCCTGAATCATGTTGACAGAAACACATAAACCTTTCTCATTCATACCGTCCAACGGCGCGTACAGTGCAGCGATGGTCATCATATCGTCGCTTAACAGACGCTCTGCCATTCCGACCCCTTGATGAATAAAATCCATATTAACTGTGGAAACAGATGCATATCCTTCTTGTGGATAAGATGTGACAACAAGTGCATCACAAGTATTCCAGTCAAAATTGCGTCCAAATAGATAAGCTCCTTCCTCATTTGCTACAGATATAGTACTGCACCCGAACGACTGTGTATTCATACTCAGTGCACCTTCGTTTCCTGCGAGAAATCGGCCTGCCAAAAACTGTACGACCTCCCGGTCTGTTTTCGCTCCTCCTCCGGCAAGAAACTCTGCAACCCCATCTTCCCCCTCAAATCGAACAGCAGAAAACCCTTTTTCCAGTTCCTCTACCTCTTCCGTCACTTGTACTGTCACTGTCGCGGCTTCATAAGTCGCTGTTTCCTTTGATACACTGTGCCCACTCATAGAGTGACTCACATTCTCATCTGCTGCAAGCTTCCCACATCCCGCAAGACTTATCGATAATAGAAATACAATTGTAACAGTTCCCAGCCTTTTCATTATCGTTTCCTTCCATCCTCCGAGATGTTTTCTATGCCATTTTTAATATAAATACAAAACAGAATAATAGCAAATATCTATATTGAATGTATTTGTATAGTTTTTAAGAATGTATATATCCTGTCTTTGTCGCTTTCTGACTCTTACTTCGCATAAGCAGATTCGAAATGCTTCGCATTTCTCATTCGCGTTGCTCGTCATAAACCGCCATAGCCAGTCTTGCATGCAAGCATGCAGCCTGTCTCCGTCGCTTTCTGACTCTGCTTATGCGCGCAAAAAAAGCACGGGGTGTCGGTTGACCGACAGTCCCATGCCTTATAAACTGAAGTTAATTCCGAAGGAATTTACTTCTCCTCTAGCCGCGCGGATGCGCCTTTGCATATACCTCTCTGATATGGTTGTGATTCAGGTTCGCATAGATCTGTGTGGTGGAAATATCGGAATGTCCCAACATTTCCTGCACGCTCCTTAAATCCGCGCCGTTCTCCACCAGATGCGCTGCGAAGGAATGCCTGAGCGTATGCGGCGTAATATCCGCCTGAATATCCGCTTTCTTTGCATAGTGTTTGATCAGTTTCCAGAAGCCCTGTCTGCTCATCGGCTGTCCGGAACAGTTGGCAAAGAGCACCTCCGATGCTTTATTTTCCAACATTTCCTCTCTGGTGCCGTTGAGATATCTGGTCATAGCATTCTTGGCCGCTGCACCGAAAGGAATGATCCTCTCCTTATTACGGTCTCGACAGAGAATGAAATTCATCTGCATATTCACATCGGCAAGATTCAGCGTAATGAGCTCAGTCACACGGATTCCTGTAGCGTAGAGAAGCTCCAGCATCGCCTTATCTCTGATCTCCTTCGGACTGTCACCCGAGGGCTGCTCCAAAAGGCGCACCACCTCGTCGGGAGACATGATCTCCGGTGCTTTCTTTTCAATCTTGGGGGCCTTCAGTTTATCGGTGAAATCCTCCTCCACCATCCCCTCCTGCAGCATAAAGTGATAGAATGCTTTCAGGGATGCAATATTGCGGGACACCGTAGCCGCCGCAAATTTGTTTTCCTCCAGATATTTGACATAATCAACAAGATCCTGCGCTGTCACGGCCTTCGTTTCCTTAATCCCCCGGCCTTCCATAAAATGCTGTACCTTTTCCAGATCTCTTCTATATGACATCTCCGTGTTGCTGGAGGTATTCTTCACATTATGTAAATATGTGATAAATGCGCTGATCTCTTTTTCCATTCTGCCCGGAAATCCTTCCCTGTGCGTTCTCTTTATGTAAATCAAAACACTGTCTGAGTACCATTATAATCAGATTTTTTCAGAAAAGCAAATGGAAATTTCCCCGATTTTATGGGCTTTTGCGCTGTTTTTCAGGGAAGGTACAACATATCGTTCGCAGATGATTTTATGTCTACTATATCTTGGAAAATCATTGTGAAAAAATTTTTTTAAAAAATTTTTAAAACGAAATGCAGAATATTAGGATTGACATAACTTTCAAGCAAACATCCCATTATGACAACTGCCATAATACCGATCATCTGTACACATTTCCCCAAATAAAACCGGCCGCTGAAACGCTCATAGCCAGCCAGATTGGTCCGGGAAGCATAGAGGGTGCGGTTTAGACTGGCCGCCCAGAGAAACAGCGCGGCATAGGCAGGTATCAAAAGAATCGCCTGAGGAAAGAGAGCCGCTGCCATAAAGAGAAGTCCCCTGATCCCGTAACGAATCACCGCCACCGACAAAAGACAGCCCGCCGCCAGTCCCGTATAACAAATATATGCGCCAAGAACCGGCAGACCGATCATGGTCGTGGAAATCAGACTCAACATGCAGACCGCCGAAAGCCGGCGCCGCAGGATATAAGCGACCATCCCCGCCCCCTTCGGCCTGCTGCTTTTCAGACGGCTCATCATGTCCGCTCCAAAAAGACTGCCGTTTTGAATCCATGCCTCGTGCCCCAGATTAACGATCAGGATTCCGATGAAAAGGCTGATCATAAACAGATATGCCATATGATAGCCGTTCCTCATAAAGGTCTGCCTTCGCAATGCCGTACCGCCTTTTTTCTCGCTCTCTTATGGCATGTATATGTCCCAGTCGGACGAGGGATGACTACATTCTCAAAGTTTTTAGTTTACATAATAATTATAATCTGTATTTATTCTTGTAGGCTAAGAGGGCTGATACCGTCTTTCCGTCCTGGATCTTGCATTCATAGATCATGCGAATCAGCTCGTCGAGGTCGTGGCTCTCAGCATTCAAAAACTCATCCTCGTCAAGGTGCTGTTTCCCCTTCTTCAAGTCAGTCGCCAGATAGACGTCAATCTTTTCGTTGCAGAAAGCCACTGTCGTGCGAAGGGTCAGTAAAAGTTCCAGTTTGCCCGCAATATAGCCGGTCTCCTCCTCAAGCTCTCTCGCCGCGGCAATCTCGGTCGGCTCATCCACACTGTTTAGGCCGCCCGCCGGAATCTCCAGCGTCTCCCGATCCAACGCATTACGATACTGTCTGACCATCAGAAGCCTGCCATCGTCCTGCACCGCCACTACAGCTGCTGCTCCCTTGTGATCGATCAGATCCCACTTGACCACATTGCCGTTTGCGACACGTATCGTGTCCTGATAATAATCGATGATCGCGCCCTTGTGTACCAGTTCTCTGCCTAATCTTTCATAATTTTCCATGTTTTTTATTCTCCTTAAATAGTTTACACTCTCACAATTTTCAATATAATAAAAATATGGTTCCCGTATCCCATTCTACACGGAAACCATATCTTTCACAATATTTTTCTATGAGTTTATTTCTGGCGCGTTTCCTTCCGCGTTTTACTTCTGCGCTAACAACTTCTCCACGCTGACCAGCTTCACACACAGCACGAAGAGATCTGTGGCCTCCGCCATCTCTTCAGCCGTAGGATAGGTAGGCGCGATTCGGATATTGCTGTCCTTCGGATCCTTTCCGTAGGGATAAGTCGCTCCGGCGCCGGTCAGCACCACACCAGCCTCCTTGCATCTTTCAACGATCGCCTTCGCGCAGCCCTCCATCGCGTCAAAGGAGATAAAATATCCGCCAAGGGGCTTCGTCCACTCACCGATTCCCAGACCGCCAAGCTCCTTCTCCAACACCTCGAGCACTGCCTCAAACTTAGGTCGGATGATATCCGCATGCTTCTTCATGTGGGCAAGCATTCCCTCCACATTCTTGAAAAATCTGGCATGACGCAGCTGATTTACCTTGTCATAACCGATCGTCCGCAAGGTTAAGGTCTTCTTGATATCCGCCAGATTGGCCGGGGAGGATGCCATCGCCGCTATGCCCGCACCCGAAAAGGAAATCTTGGAAGTAGAGCAGAACTCGTACACGATATCCGGATTGCCCGCCTTCTCGCACTCACCCAGAATCTCCAGAAGCGTATCCTGCTTATCCTCATAGAGATGATGCACTGCATAGGCATTGTCCCAATAGATACGGAAATCCTTAGCCGCAGGCTTTAAGGACGCAAACCGTTTCACCGTCTCATCCGAGTAAGTGATACCTGACGGGTTAGAATACTTGGGCACACACCAGATGCCCTTCACCGCCTCATCCTCAGACACATATTTTTCTACCAGATTCATATCCGGTCCGTCTGATGTCATGGGAATCGCGATCATCTCAATACCGAAATGCTGTGTGATTGCAAAGTGTCTGTCATACCCCGGTACAGGGCATAAAAACTTTACTTTATCCAACTTACACCATGGCGTAGATCCCATAACGCCGTGCGTCACAGAACGGGAAACCATATCGTACATGATCGAGAGGCTGGAATTTCCGAAAACAATTACATTTTCCGCCGGAACTCCCATCACATCCGCCATGAGATGCTTTGCCTCCGTGATACCCTCCAGCAGACCATAATTTCTGGTATCGATTCCCTCCATACACTTCATATCCGAATCGGATTTTAAGACGTCCATAAGAGCCATTCCCATATCCAGCTGCGCAGGCTCCGGCTTTCCCCTCGACATATCCAGCTTTAAGCCTTTTTCTTTCGCCTGTGCAAACTGCTTTGCAAGCTCCGCTCTCTGCGCCTCCAGTTCCTCTCTGCTCATCTCACTGTACGGTTTCATAGTCTTTTTAGCTCTCCTTCTATATTATATAATAGAATAATTGTATACAATCATACACCGTTAATTATTCTACTATAAATAAAGGCTTTTCACAAGTATGCAGATGAGAAAATTTTCTGGCGCAGAATTCAGATTTTCTGGTGAAATTGTGCAAAAAGGACTTTGCCTATGCAGCTCCGATTTCCTTTAGTGCTTTCAATGTCCCTTTCAGATTATTTTTGTGCCAGCTATGAACGCAAGTCCAATCTTCCATACTGTACATCGCCGACATCCTCATAAGGCTCAACTCCGCCTGCTGTGTCGACAGTGAGATCACCTCGTCTTCGAGTTGAATGTCAATACGATAGTTCAATCCTGTCTCCGACACTTCCACGCTGCGAATGGAGGAATATGGTAATTCCAGAATCCCTTCCTTTTTAAGAACAGCGTCCTTCTTCACGTCCGCCCAGTAAGTTGAAAACGGAAGCAGTACAATAGATTCTTTGCAGAAAGAAAGTGCATAGAAGTTGAAATACTGGAAAGCAGCCTTGAGAAGCCTTGCTATCGTGTCACTCAAATTCTCCGGTGCATAGGAGACAACGATCATCTTGCCTTCCTCCGGTTCAAAGCCCATGTTTTCTAAAATCTGGTTCATTCTTTTTGTGGTTGCCATAATGGTCACGCTCCTTTGTTTTGATGTTGAACCCATTATAGCAACGCCCTTTTCCGGCAGCACATTTCTTTCGCAAATGGTTCATTTGAATTCGCGAACGGCAGCCTTCGCCTTGCGTGACAGAGGACACTTCTCCCCTGTATCCAGCTCCACGAGCTGTTCTTTCATATACACAGCCCTGATATGCTCCCGATTTACCAGGAATCCCCTGTGACACCGCCAGAATCCTTCTCCGAGCTGCTCTGCAAAGTGGTCCAGGCTGCTGTTAAACTCCAACAACTCATTCACCAAATGCAGCCGAAGCGTATGCTTATATCCTAATGCCTCAAAATATAAGATATCCTCCACCGGAATATGCCGCACCGTATCAAATAGTTTTAATGTACAGTACCTGCCCTGTCCGGAAGGCTCGTTGCGCAGACGCTCCTGTATACTGACAAGACAGTCACGCACCCGCACGGACATTGCGTTGTAATCTCCTTTTACAATATAATCCAAGGCTTCCAGCCGCAGGCGGAATGTCTCGAACGCCAGATCGCCATGAGCGGTGATGAACACGATAAATCCTCTGGGATCATAGCGTCTCAGCTCCTGCGCCAGCGCAAGACCGCTGATCTGCCTCGGAAAGTCAATGTCCAGAAAATAGATTGCCGGTACCGTATCCTGTCTCTGTAATTTCAACAGCTTCGCAGGCGCATCCGCAACCCGCACCGGTCCCATATCGCCATCCAGAATCATGATCTGGTCTGATATGATTTTCTTAAGACGCTCACTGATTGCCTGCTCATCGTCACATATATACACGGGTATCATGAGCTTTCCTCCACACTTCCTGATTGATCATGCGTAACAACCTGTTTTTCAGCCCATCCTCTCATGCCGTACGCATCGGCATCCGCAGTTCCTGTACAAAAAATCCATCTTTTAAGTATGTCCTTGCAACAAATCCCGGATAGCGGGATAAGATCTTACGATAGCTGGACAATCCTGTGCCGTGGCCGCTCCCCTTCGTGGTATACCCTTTCTCGGACAATGCATTCAGGTCAGGCTCTGCTTCATAATTATTCGCAACCGCTATGTAAAGTTCTCTCTCCTCCTGCAGCATGACAAGGCGGATCTGTCCATCCTTTTCCGGAACGGCTTCCATGGCATTATCGATTAAAATGCCCAGTCCGCGCAGCATATCCGCTGTCTCCATCATCTGGCTCTCCCGTACCGGATAGAGTACCTCCAATACACCCTGCATATGCTTCTGGCGCATCGCCGCCAGCTTTGTGGTAAGCAGACTGCGAATCGGATAAATCCGTATATTATTCAGACAATCCATCTGCTTAATCTCATTCCCCAGCTTTTCGTCGAAGTAGCTGCTCGTCTTTCTCATGAATTCCTGAATACCGTCCAGATCGCCTTCCTGCGCCTGTAACGTCAACCCCGAAAACAAATTGGTTACATCATGTCTGAACGCACGGATTTCCTGCTGCAGCTCTTCCAGCAATTCCATATGCGCCCGCTGCTGTGAAATCGTCTCTTCCTGTATATGTATCTTTTCCTGACCGGCAGTATACATCGCCATAAACTGCACCCACAATAACACCACTGCTATCAAAGAGAAAAAGAAAACAGCATACAACGCGTTTGGTTCTGCATTCGGATAGAAGTAATCAATGATCTCCCAGACGAACATCAGCAGAAAGCTTACCGCCATCAACAGCACAGTCCTCAATCTACTTGAAAATAATGAGGCAAAATAACGGTAAAATCCGCTCTTACGCAAAACATATGCCGCCGCAAATGCAATGAAAAACGCCCACAATTTGGGGATAACGATCGTAATAAAGGTATAGAAATATTTTCTGTCAAATAAGGGGCTGTAAGTCGCCGCTGCCTGCTCCACCACATTGTCCGCCGTATAAATAATAAAATGGCTGAGCATGGATGCTGTTACGCCCTGCACCAAGGGAGTATCATAACATTTCCAGATCACCATTCCCAGCGCCAGTGCTTCTATCGTATAACATACGAGAGAATACAGCACATTAAAATAATCAGCGAAAACCGTATTCTCACCAAACAGCCACATCGAAAGAAACATACTCAATAAATATGAGACACCGGAACAGACCGCATAAATCACAATGGGACGAATTCTTGCCTTCTTTCCGACAATACCGACACTTAACCAGAACATGGCAAGGCCTATCAAAATAAAGACAATGATAACAACAGACAAACGAAATCCAAGCGACATAGTTTAGCTCCTTTTACAGCTTTTTCTTATTTTATCTTACTATCAGGTGTATTGTTTTTCAAGAGACTGCCCATATATTAAGAAACATGGCCGCAAGGCGCACATATAAAAACCCCGCAGGATTACTGCGGGGTTTTTCATACTATTTGGCATAGTCTATGACACGGCTCTCACGGATCACATTTACCTTGATCTGTCCGGGATACTCCAACTCAGCTTCAATCTGCTTGGAAATATCTCTCGCAAGGAGTACCATATCAGAATCGTTGATCTGTTCCGGAACTACCATTACACGAATCTCTCTACCTGCCTGAATAGCAAAAGATTTGTCTACACCTTTGAAATTGTTTGTGATGTCTTCTAACTGTTTCAGTCTTGTTGTATATGTCTCTAATGTTTCTCTTCTCGCACCCGGTCTCGCCGCAGATATGGTATCCGCCGCCTGCACCAGACATGCGATCAGGGACTGTGCTTCCACATCCCCATGGTGGGATTCCACCGCGTTGATGACCACCGGCCCTTCCTTATACTTTCTGCACAATTCCACACCAAGCTGGATATGAGATCCTTCCATCTCATGATCCACTGCTTTACCAATGTCGTGCAGTAAGCCGGCACGCTTCGCCATCCTGACATCTAAACCCATCTCCGCTGCCAGAAGGCCTGATAACTGTGCCACCTCAATGGAATGCTTCAATGCATTCTGACCATAGCTGGTTCTGAACCGCATCTTACCAAGCAGTCTCACAAGCTCAGGATGGATGCCATGTACGCCGACCTCGAGGGTGGCCGCTTCGCCCTCCTCCTTGATCATAACTTCAACTTCCTTCTGCGCCTTCTCGACCATCTCCTCAATTCTGGCCGGATGAATACGTCCGTCCACAATCAACTTCTCAAGTGCAATTCTTGCCACTTCTCTACGAATCGGATCAAAGCCGGAAAGAATGACTGCCTCAGGTGTGTCGTCAATGATCAGATCCACGCCGGTCATCGTCTCGAGGGTCCTGATATTACGTCCCTCTCTGCCGATGATCCTGCCCTTCATCTCATCATTAGGAAGCTGTACCACGGAAATCGTGGTCTCGGACACATGATCGGCCGCACATTTCTGTATTGCCGTCACAACGTATTCTTTCGCCTTCTTGTCCGCTTCCTCCTTCGCCCTGCTCTCAAGCTCCTTGATCATGACAGCAGTTTCGTGTTTCACTTCATCTTCAACAATTTTCAACAGATAATCTTTTGCCTGTTCGGAGGTTAATCCAGAGATTCGTTCCAGTTCCTGTAATCTTTGTTCGCTCAGTTTGGAAATTTCTTCGCGCTGCTTGGCCAGTAATTCTTCCTTCTGCGCCAGGCTCGCTTCCTTTTTTTCAATAGCGTCCGCTTTCTTGTCGATGTTCTCTTCCTTCTGCTGCACGCGACGCTCATAGCGCTGCGCTTCTGCACGCCGTTCCTTGATCTCCTTGTCCAGCTCATTCTTTGTGCGAATGGACTCTTCCTTGACTTCAAGCAACGACTCGCGCTTCTTCGTCTCAGCAGTTTTGAGAGCCTCGTCAATGATCTCTCTGGCTTTCTCTTCCGCATTGCCAAGCTTCGCTTCCGTCATCTTTTTATGATAGTTGGTTGCGACCAGCGCGGCTGCCGGAACAGAAATCACCAGTGTGACGACTACTGCTACCACAACTTGCCACATTTTACAGGAGCACCTCCTTATTTAGTTTTCATTGTACGATTACCAAATCTATTGTCGGCTGTCGGCTGTTGCCATAAGTGACAGCCTGATAGTCAGCAAAACTACAACATACTAATTCTATACTGAATTTTATGTTATGTCAAGCAAAAGAGCTCTGTTAATCGCCTCGGTGTGAAATCCTCTCCTGTAAAGAAAAGCGTACATCCTTTGTTTTTCCTGTCCCGTAGCCGTCTTTTGGTCAAAATTTTTCTTTTCAAGAAGGTCCCTTATCATACTCTCTTCATTCTGTGTCGTTCCCTCCGCCGCAAGTTTTTCAAACACCTCACCGATCAGCTCTCTGGAAATGCCCCTTTTTATCAGATCCTGCTCTATGCGCGTCCTGCTCCTCTTCTCCAGATAGCAGCGAATAAAATCCTCCGCATAACGGGCATCGTCCACATAACCGTAGGATGCCGCATAGGCAATGGCTTCCTCGATGCACGCCTCCGGGTAAGCACCTTCCCGCAATTTCTCACGCAGTCCTGCTGTCGTATAGTCCTTCCTCTGAAGAAGATTCATCACACGCTTTTTTGCGCGCAGGGGAAGTATCTCACCTCTGATCCTGCACAGGGTCTCCTCCGGGAGATTCCCGCCCTCTCTGATATCCAATTTTGCAAGTTCTCCCCGATACAGGACAAAGGATGTGCTATCCTCCATTTCAACCCGGTATCTCCCCCGGGACAGGGCTGTCAGCTGCATCACGGTCATTCTCTAATCCTCCCGGGCTGTATCAGCCATCTGCAACACTCACGCCTTCTTCGACGTCTCCTTTTCTGCCTCCTTTGCAGGCGTTTCCGGCGCCGGATCCGTCTCCATATTAAAGAGTTCTCTGACTCTCCTCTCTATCTCGGCACATACCGGAGGATTATCTTTCAGATACTGCTTGGCATTCTCCCTGCCCTGACCGATCTTATTGCCTTCGTAGGCATACCACGCGCCGCTCTTATTGACAATGTTATTCTCTGCCGCCAGATCCAGTATATCGCCCTCTGTGGAGATACCCTCACCGAACATAATATCAAACTCGGCCTCCTTGAAGGGAGGAGCCACCTTATTCTTTACGATCTTAACTCTCGTCCGGTTACCGATCACCTCTCCGCCCTGCTTCAGGGATTCAATGCGTCTGACGTCCAGGCGCACCGAAGAGTAGAATTTCAGGGCACGGCCGCCCGTGGTGGTCTCCGGATTCCCGAACATGACGCCAACTTTCTCTCTGAGCTGGTTGATAAAGACAACGGTGCAGTTCGACTTGCTGATGACTGCCGTGAGTTTTCTGAGAGCCTGCGACATGAGCCTCGCCTGCAGACCTACATGACTGTCACCCATATCGCCGTCAATCTCCGCCTTGGGCACCAGCGCCGCCACAGAGTCCACCACAATGATGTCCACCGCACCCGAGCGCACCATGGTCTCCGTGATCTCCAAAGCCTGCTCGCCGCAGTCCGGCTGTGAAATGTAGAGATTATCAATATCGACACCAATATTTTTCGCATAGACAGGATCCAGCGCATGCTCGGCATCGATGAAGCCCGCGATGCCGCCCCGCTTTTGCACTTCCGCGATCATATGTAAGGTAACCGTGGTCTTACCGCTGGACTCAGGACCATAGATTTCAATAACTCTGCCTTTGGGAATACCGCCCAGTCCAAGTGCGATATCCAGACTCAGTGAGCCTGTGGGAATGGTTTCTACATTCATCTGTACGGAAGGATCGCCCAGCTTCATGACGGCTCCCTTGCCAAACTGTCTCTCTATCTGCCCTAAGGCTGCATCCAATGCTTTTAATTTTTCATCTCTTTCCATGTTCTGTTCTCCTTTTCTTGTAGAACATCTGTTCTTGTAATAGAATAAAACAAATGTTCGATTTTGTCAATTCCTTTTTCTTTTTTTGTATCTTAGCACTCTTACTGTCCCATAAATGACACTTTGCCCCCTTTCCTCTCATTTTTTTGCGTTAGTCGATGGAATTTGTGGCGAAATGCCGGATATGCATGTGCATAACAGATTCCATATTTTCAGATGCTTTTATTCTATCAGAACATTGCGATATTCTCAAGCCTTTCCTTGCAAAAAAGGAGAGAAAAGGAAAACGCAGGCATCTTTCGACGCCCGCGCCATACTTTCCGTTCTAAAAAACTTTCAGATATTTCTCGTACTCCTCATAGGTCACCGTAACCCAGCCCTCCTCGTAATTGAAACCGATCTCCATTCCCTTGGGCGTGTAGAAGACGATAATATCGTCGGAGTTAAAATACTTTGTGATCTGCTGATCCGTCTTGGCTGTAAGATAACTGATCTCACCGTTCTGTTCATCACTTCTCTTACGGAATTCCACGGAAAAATCATCGTCTGTCACAAGCATCTCCTTATTGTCCAGAACAACGCCGTTTTTCATATCCACATTGAGACAGACCAGACGGACACTCTGATCCATGCCGTCTTCCGTAATACAATACATCCTTTCATCATAGACAATGCTCAGTTTATCCTCATCCATATAGGTAGCATAGCAGCTTAAAGCCGCCTGAAAAGAGCTGTCCTCATCATCTTTGATACGGGTCTCGTATTCCTTCTCAAAAAGCTCTGTAACCTCATCCACTTCCTTCTGAATGCTCTCGTTGAGGGTCCCCAGATTCGGTACATCCTTTCCCAAAATAGTCGGAACATAAGCCCCGATATAAACATTGTCATACTCCGTCTCGTACTCGTACTCCGCAAATTCTACCGAGTAGGACAAGTCATCTCTGATATCGTCATGCAGGGTGTAATACTTCTCGCTGTCGTAATCGTAATCTTCGTCCTCCCCACTGAAGAAATCGTCATAACCATAGTCATCATCATAGTCATAAAAATAGGAATCATCATAGTCATAATCGTAGTCGTAACTATACTCATGATGGTCGTAGTCATGATGATCATAGTCATAATCATAATCGTTCATATCATAGATTTCGCGTCTGATCTTTTCCTTATCCTTATCGGAAAGAAGGCTCGCCGCCCTGCTCGCCAGAGCGATGACCGCCACTACAAACAAAATGATAATAAACACCACGATGCCCACGATCAGTCCCGTACTCTGCTTTTTCTGCGGTCTTGCGTAGGGACTGTATGGATTGTAGGGATTATCATAAGGGGGCTGTCCGCCGTAGGGAGGCTGTCCGCCATAGCCGCCGCCTGCCGGATTTCCATAGGAATTCTGAGCGCCATAGTCACTCTGATTCCCGTAAGGATTCTGTGGTCCATAACTTTCTGTCCGGTTCCCGTAAGGAGACTGTCCGCCGTAAGGCATCAGCGCGCCATAGCCATCCGTCTGATTTCCGGGCACGCTGTTCTGCTCCCCGTAAGCATTCTGTTCTCCATAAGGATTCTGTGTGCTGTAACCGCTCTGGTTTCCATATGGAGGCTGTCCGCTGTAACCGCCCGGCTGACTTCCATAGAGAGGCTGTCCGCTGTAGCCGTCTGTTTGGCTCCCATAAGGAGGCTGTCCGCTGTAACTGCCTGTTGGGTTACCATAAGGAGGCTGTCCGCCATAGCCGGTCGTCTGGTTCCCATAAGGAGGCTGTCCGCCATAGGCGACTGTCTGATTCCCATAAGGAGGCTGTCCGTTATAGCCGGCTGTCTGGTTACCGTAGGGAGCTTGCTCATAAGTATTCTGAGGCTGACTGCCCGAAAAAAGGCCGTGCGTCTCCACCACTGTCTCCTCTGCGGGAACCTTCTCCAAAATATCCGGCTCCGTATAGCCGTTATAGTTATCCGATCCGTTCATCTTTTCCCTCTTTTCCGAACTGCTCTATGCACAGATTGAAAATTCCAATTTACAGTTTCTCAACCATCCTTTTTTACTTCTCCTTGCTGCCGAAAGTCATCTCACTGTAATACTGCAAGATGCATTCCCGCATCAGAGACAAGGCCGCTGAAACCGCGTTTTCTCTGATCTTGGGGCGACTGCCGCTAAACTGGCATTTCTTCACCGTGACACGCCCGCATACACTGCAGCCCATGTATACCAAACCCACCGGCTTCTCCTCCGTGCCGCCGTCCGGCCCCGCAATCCCTGTAATGCTGACGGTCACATCCGCCTTGGACACGAGCGCTGCTCCTCTGGCCATATCCTTTGCGACCTGTTCGCTGACCGCACCGTGCTTTAGAAGAAGGCTTTTCTTAACACCGAGAAGTCTGCGCTTTGCCTTGTTCGAGTAGGTGATATACCCTGCTTTAAAGACCGCCGATACCCCTGGTACATTGATCAGTCTTGCTGCCAGAAGACCGCCGGTACAGGATTCCACCGTGCAGATCGTAAGGTTGTTCGCCAGCAGAAGATCGACCACTGCCTTCTCCAATGTCACCTCGTCGTCCGTCGTGTAGATATTGCTGCCGAACCGTCCCTTTAATTCCTTAACCACCGGCTTTACAAGTTTCCTAGCTCCCTTTTCGTCCTCCGCTCTGGCCGTCACGCGCAGGTGCACTTCGCCGGTCTTTGCGTAGGTGGCTATGGTGGGATTTGTCTGTTTATCGATCAGATCTTTCACCATGGTCTCAAGCTTACTCTCGCCCACACCGCAGACCTTCACCGTCTGTGAAAAAATAACACACGATTGCAAATTACTCAGATATGGTATGATCGAGGTCTCAAACATGGGGATCAGCTCTCCGGGCGGTCCCGGCATCAAAATCACATGTTTTCCGTTCTCCGCCATAATAATCCCAGGCGCCGTACCGTTTGGATTATCCACCACGATACACCCCTCCGGCACCATAGCCTGCTTCCAGTTGTTGTCCGTGATCTCCAGTCCCCGCTTTTCAAAATACTGCCGGATCACTTCCCTGCTCTCCTCATGCAGATACAGCGGCTTTCCCAGCACTTTCGCGGCAGCCTCCTTGGTCAGGTCGTCCTGCGTGGGACCGAGCCCTCCGGAAAGAAGGAGAATATCTGCTCTCGCAAGCGCCATTTTGATGGTTTCGCAAAGCCGCTCCTCATTGTCGCCGACCACATCCTGATGATAGCAGGAAAGTCCGAGTCCTGCACATTTTTCCGCCAGATAGGCGGCGTTTGTGTTAACGATGTTTCCCAACAGTATTTCCGTACCCACTGAAATTATCTCAACTGTCATAATTTTGTCATCCCTCTCCGCGTAAAAACACCTGTTATCCATCCGCCATCCGGCCTTCTATTTATTTTCCTGCATGACACCCTTGTTTTTTATCAGATAATCCGCCAGAGAAACCACCGTAAGGATCACCGCCGCCCAGGTCACGACCATCGTGACGAGCGATAATGCCTCCAGATCAGCGATCATCAGACAGATCATGACCATCTGGAAGGTGGTCTTAAACTTTCCCCAGTAACTGGCCGCTATCACCACGCCGTTGTCCGATGCCACCAGTCTGAAACCGCTGATGATAAACTCTCTGGCGATGATGACAATGACCATCCATGCTGCGATCCGTTCCATTTCTACCAGACAGATGAGTGCGGAACAGACAAGCAGCTTATCCGCAAGCGGATCCATAAATTTTCCGAAGTTTGTCACCAGATTATATTTTCTGGCGATCTTTCCGTCCAACAGATCGGTCAGACTGGCAACAACGAAAATAGCCAACGCGATCCAGTTATCATACAATGTTATGTCAACCAATAAAAACACTACAAAAAACGGGATCAACACAACACGAAACATTGTCAGTTTATTCGGCAGATTCATCTTCTAACTCTCCCATCAGATCATATTCGTAAGAGTCTGTGACCCTTACCCGCACAAAGTCTCCGGTCATCAACTCTCTTCCCGTATGACAAAATAAAAGTCCGTCCACGTCCGGTGCATCTCTGTAGGTTCTGGCCACATAGACCTCCTCGTCCGCAACCTTCCCCTCGATCATGACAAGAAGCGTTCGCCCTTCCATATCGGCTGCCCGCTCAAAAGCAATCTCCTGCTGCAGCGCCATGATCTCATCCCGACGGGCGCACTTCACTTTTTCGGAATGCTGCCCGGGCAGTTTCGCTGCGGCCGTGTCCTCCTCTCTGGAATAGGGGAATACTCCCAGCCTGTCAAAACGCATTTTTTCCACAAAGGAAAGCAGTTCCTCGTGATCTTTCTTCGTCTCTCCCGGAAAGCCGGAGATCAGCGTGGTCCGCAGACAGATATCAGGGATCTCCTTTCGAAGAAGGTTTACTATCCTGATCAGTTCCGCCTGATCCGTCCTCCTTCCCATGCGCTTTAACACAGGGTCGGACGCGTGTTGGATGGGAAGGTCGAGATAGTGGCAGATCTTATCTTCCTCTTTGATCACACGGATCAGTTCCTCATCGATCTCCTCGGGATAACAGTATAAAAGCCTGATCCAGACCAGACCGTCGATTCTGCATAGCTTCCTCAAAAGCTCCGGCAGCATCTTATGCCCGTAGAGATCCGTCCCGTAGACAGTAGTCTCCTGTGCAACGAGGATCAGCTCCTTTACACCCTGCCCCGCCAGCGTTTCAGCTTCGCGCAGAAGGCTCTCCATGGGAATGCTCCGATACCGGCCGCGCACTTTGGGAATAATACAGTAAGTACAGCATTTATCGCACCCCTCCGCTATTTTCAGGTAGGCGAAATGTCCGCCCGTAGTTACCACCCGTTTTCTGTCCGTAAGGGGCTTTTTGTCAAGACTGTCATATTGATCCTGTGCGCCGCCCGAAAAGACCTGATCCAGCGTTTCGACAATCCGATCAATGGCTGTGGTACCGAGAACCGCATCCACCTCTCCGATCTCCTTGCGGATCTCCTCCCGGTAGCGCTCCGCGAGGCATCCCGTCACAATGAGGGCTTTCAGGGAACCGCTCTTTTTCAGCTCCGCAAGCTCCAGGATCGTGTTTACACTCTCCTCCTTGGCATCTCCGATAAAGCAACAGGTGTTGACTACCGCGGCCTCCGCTTCCGTCTCGTCGTCCGTGAAGGCATAACCGCTCTCCTCCAGCATGCCAAGCATCATTTCAGAATCTACCAGATTCTTATCGCATCCAAGGGATACGAAAGCAACCTTTTTCTTCATAGCAGACTGCCCGGCTCTACTCAGCAGCCACGGGTTCCGGCGTTTCCTCCGTCTCGGAATCCTCTGTAGCGCCTGCTTCCTCATTCTCATCAGTCGTTATCTTTATCATGCCCTGGTTCAATTCCTCGACTGCAATGGAAAGCGGCTTCTTCCCTTTGCCGTCCACCAGCTCGTCGTCCCCGGCAATGATCTGTCGTGCTCTCTTGGCAGTAGCCATCACGATAGAGTAGCGGCTGCTCACCACAGGATCCTCGCCCTCCTCTACCTCACTGTTGACTACCCGAATTAAATCTGCGTAAGATGGATGTAACATGATCATTTTCCTCCTAATTCCTGTCTTATTTTTTCTATAAACTCCTCATTCCGAACCGGCGCATGATGCGCGGCATCAACGATCGCGTGAAGCTCCTTCACGCAGGTTTCCAGATCATCGTTGATGAGAATGTAATCATACGCCTCGATTCCCTGTGCCTCCTCCGCCGCCCTGCGGAGTCTCCTGTCGATAACCTCTGCGGTCTCCGTCCCCCTGCCCGAAAGCCTGCGGCGAAGTTCCTCCGCGCTCGGCGGTGTCACAAAAAGTAAAATGGCATCCGGATACTGCTTTTTGACAGCGAGTGCGCCCTGAATCTCTATCTCCAGAATCACATCGCGGCCGAGAGCCATCTGGTTCTCCA
The DNA here is from genome assembly GCA_029067085.1 of Lachnospiraceae bacterium. Taxonomy (GTDB): domain Bacteria; phylum Bacillota; class Clostridia; order Lachnospirales; family Lachnospiraceae; genus UBA3282. Next base: position 95,860 of record JAIEFE010000008.1, read on the forward strand.
CATAATCCTTCGGCGTTCCATAGTAGTTGCCGCAGTACTGCGCGTACTCGATCAACGCATTGTCTGCGATCTTCTGCTCAAATTCTTCCTTTGACAGGAAAAAGTATTCCCTGCCGTCCTCCTCGCCCGGACGCGGCTTTCTCGTAGTGGCGGAAATCGACAGGCCGTACCCCTCATACTCTGCCACCAGTTTTTTCATCAATGTGCCCTTGCCCGCCCCCGAGAATCCGGAGACGACGATCAATATGCCCTTACTCTTCATCTGTCTGTCCATCCTCTGTCTGTGCCCTGCCCGATATGGTTTCCGGCAGGAGAGCCGAGAGCACGAGCTGGCTGTTTTCCATCACCAGCACCGCCTTGGTCTTCCGCCCCTGCGTGGCATCGATGGCCGTACCCTGCTCCTTTGCCTTCTGCACCATGCGCTTGACCGGCGCGGAGTCAGGACTCACGATGGCGATGATCTTTCCTGTGTTAACGACATTGCCGAAGCCAATGTGAATCAGTCTGCCCATGGAATCTCCTGTCCAAATGCTATCATGCTATTCAATATTCTGTATCTGTTCTCTGATCTTCTCGATTTCCGTCTTCAGCTCGATCGCCCGGTTGGAAATTTCCAGATCGGTTGTCTTCGAGAGGATGGTGTTGGCCTCACGGTTCATCTCCTGCGCAAGAAAATCAAGCTTTCGTCCGATGGCGCCGCCTTCCGTAAGGCTTTCTCTCGTGGTCGTGATATGGCTTCTCAAACGTACCAGTTCCTCGTCCACACAGACCTTGTCCGCAAAGATCGTCACCTCGGTAAGAAGCCTGTTCTCGTCGATCTGCGTGTCATCCAAAAGCTCCTGCACCTTCTCCCGAAGCTTTTGCTTATATTCCTGAATGATCTGGGGAGAGCGATGCTCAATAAATTCGACACAGGCAAGCATTCCGCTCAGCTTCGCAAGCAGATCGTCCCGGATGTTTTCTCCTTCTCTGGATCTGGTCTCCACGAAGGATTCCGCCGCGCCGTGGACCGCTTTTTCCAGAAACTGCCAGAGAGCTTCCTCGTCCACCGTCTGCTCCTCCATCGTCAGCACCTCGGGATATCGGGACAGAGTGGACACCCGCACGTCATTGTCCAGAGAAAAGTCTTCCGACATCTGCCAGAGATACTTCATGTACTCTGCTGCCAGCTCTCTGTTGTACTTCACGCAGAGATTCGACTCCGCCATATCCTCGTAGGTGACAAAAATGTCCACCTTCCCGCGCTGGATATAATTTTTCAGTTCCCCGCGGATCGCCGTCTCAAAAAAGCTCAGTTTCTTCGGAATCTTGATACTGATATCCAGATATCTGTGATTGACGGACTTCATTTCCACGGTGATCTTCCGCGTGCCTTCCGTCACCTCACATCTCCCGAAACCGGTCATGCTCCTGATCTTTGTCATGATTTTCTCCTAATGCAAGATTGTCGCTTAACAGCGACGATCAGAGAATGCTTTGCATTCTCCTTGAATGGTTAACACTGCCGCAATTTCCTAATGATTATAAATAGACCTACGCATACAGATTATATTATAGATTAATCAAAGAGATTCGTCAAGGAATTAGCGAAAGGCAAACGAATGAAGCAGATCCCCTAATCTGTGAATCCCTTCCTCAATGGTTTCACAATCTGCATTGGTGTAGTTAAGACGCATGGTATTGGCATTATTTATACCGATATAGAAGGGATCACCCGGAACAAACGCAACTTTTTTCTCCAAGGCTTTCGGAAACAGAGACATAGCGCTCACACCTTCCGGAAGCGTTACCCATAAAAACATACCGCCATGCGGTTTTGTATATTTTACTGCGGACGGAAAATATCGATCCATGGCATCCATCATCGCCTGCGCCTGCTTTTGATACAGCGCCTTTATCTTTGCAATATGCGTATCCAGATCGTTACCGGTCAGATAATCCCAGATCAGATACTGGGAAAAGATATTCGTGTGCAGATCGCCAGCCTCTTTTGCGACAGATATATATTTCAATAATTCCTTATTCTCAGAAATGATAAAGCCTGTACGCATCCCCGGCGTAACCGTTTTGGAAAAAGTTCCGAGCAAAATACTGTTCTGCAGTTTTCCGGCGCCAATGTAAGGCAGACGCTCACCGTCAAAACGCAATTCGCCGTAAGGGTCATCCTCAATTAAAACAACATCCCGGTCTTTCAGAATCTCATAAATCTGTTTCCGATTTTCGGCAGAATATGTGAGTCCGGTAGGATTTTGAAAATCAGGAATCGCGTAGATGAACTTAACCGGATTCCGCAATGCTTTCTTAAGCTGTTCCGGCTCCATCCCCTCCTCAGTCAATTCAACCGGATAAAATACCGGCTGCTGCATGGAAAACGCCTGTATTGCCGCAAGGTAAGTCGGTTTCTCAACAATTACGCCGTCACCCTTATCAAGCAGGACCTTTCCGATCAGGTCAAGAGCCTGCTGGGAACCGGTGGTAATGATGATATTGTCTGTCGTAAGAGCAAGACCAAAAATCCTGTTATATCTGTCGGCAATATACTGCCTGAGTTCCGGCAGTCCCGCTGTGATCGAGTATTGAAACACACTGCTTCCGTATGTTTTCACAATGCGATTCATAGATTCCAAAAGCTCCTCCTGCGGAAAAGAGACCGGATTGGGAAGCCCGCCCGCAAAGGAGATAACGTCCGGATCGGAGGCGGCTTTTAAAATGCCTCTGACAAAAGACGGCGGAGTTGCTTTGATACCTTCGGATAATAAATGTTCTATATGCATGCCTGACACCTCACTTTGGTTGAATAACTCATTATATTGTTTTTAATCATAATCTTGAGGCAAAAAGAAAACAATGTTAAAATTGTATGGCAGACAATTAGAATCATTGCAGTAATACAATTCATTCAGAAGGGACAGGGATGCTTTTATGCCGGTAAATTCATTTGACAACTATCCAATGAGCTGGAAACCCGATTTAAGTAAAATAACAGGTACAAAATACATCGCACTGGCGGAACTATTGGAAAACGATATTAAAAGCGGAAAGCTGAAAGCCGGAACAAAGCTGCCACCCCAGCGGGAACTCGCTGATTTCTTGGATCTGAATTTAAGTACCATATCCAAAGTTTATAAACTATGCGGACAGAAAGGCTTGCTCTCATCATCTGTCGGAAACGGCACTTACGTTTCTTCCGATGCCGCCGCAGAGCCGATGCTGCTCTGCGGAAAAGAGAACTCTCATATCATTGAGATGGGCGCGATCGTTCCTTTTGTGACAAGTAATTTGAAAGTGAAACAATATACGGAAAATCTGATGAAGAAACCGGATGCTCTGAATCTGTTTTCCTACGGAGCGCCCGAAGGAACGAAAAGGCAGCGCGAAGCAGGCGCAGCATGGCTTCAAAAATCAGGACTTTATACAGATGTGAAACACATCGTTCCTGCCGCCGGAGGCCAAAATGCGCTTACGGCCGCACTGGGAGCATTCTTTAAAACCGGTGAAAAGATCGGAACTGAACCGCTGACCTATACCGGTGTGAAAACAGCAGCGAAACTATTCGGAATCCATTTACTACCTGTCCGAAGCCGCCAAAACGAATTGACAGAAGAAGGAATCCGTTATGCGGTACAAAACGAAAATATAAAGGGACTTTATGTCATACCGGATTATCAGAATCCAACATCGCATATCATGTCCCTCAAGACAAGAAAAATGATCGCAAAAACAGCCCGCGAAGAAAACCTGCTTATCATAGAAGACGGCATCAATAACCTTTTAGAGCAAGATCCGCTGCCGCCGATCGCATCCTTTGCACCGGAGCAGGTGGTATATATTTCAAGCCTCTCGAAGACTGTTTCACCGGGACTGAGAACTGCATTTATTCATGTTCCTGAGCATCTTCATGATAAGCTGGTAGCGACACTGTATTCCATGAATATTTCCATTTCACCGCTGCTCGCAACGGTTTCCGCCGCTTTGATCGAAGACGGCGTTGCCGACGAAATACTTGCCGAACGACAAAAGGGAATTAAAGAACGCAATCTTATCGTCAATGAAATACTGGATGGATTTGTTGTACCGAGCGAGCTAACGTCACCGCTTCGATCGATACGATTACCTGAACATTTTACCGGAAAAAGTTTTGAGATCTGTGCAAAACAGGCGGGTGTGGAAGTTTGCGGAGCGGAACGTTTTTCCGTAGGGAATAAGGTGCCTGAAAAGACGGTTCGGATCTCCGTAACAACGCCGCCGTCTTTAGAAATCCTGACAGACGGATTGGAACGCTTAAGAGGGCTGCTGATACAGTAACGGTAAATAATGAAGTTTCTCGGCCTAACTGATGAAATGGCAGCATTGTATCGAATCGTTTATTCCATGTATTGACAACTATATCGGCTGCCGTTATAATAACTATATCGTCAGCCGATATAACGTGAGACGATACAAGCAAATGAAGGAGGGAGACAATTGGCATATCCGGCGTTGACAGAAGCAGTCTACTATATCCTGCTGTCACTTATGGAACCGATGCATGGCTACGGCATCATGCAGAATGTGGAACAGCTTTCCAACGGCAGAGTAAAATTGGCGGCCGGTACGCTCTACGGGGCGATCAACACACTTCTGGAAAAGGGATGGATCGTTGCTGCGCCTGAGAAAGATTTTTCCGAAAAAAATTTTTCGCCTGACAAGGGAAGCAGAAAGAAAGAATATCAGATCACGAAGCAGGGAAAAGAGATACTGCGTGGCGAGATCAAGCGTCTACAGGAACTGCTTGAAAACGGCACTCAGATTTTGAAGGGACAGGAGGATTGAACATGAGACAGGTGATTCATAAATGGTTTTGGATATGGGATTTTGACAAGGAAGAGAAATGGCTGAACGAAATGGCAGCCAAAGGTCTCGCTTTGACCGCTGTCGGATGGTGCCGGTATGAATTTGAGGACTGCACTCCTGGAGAATATAAAATATGTGTGGATTTTTTGGATAATCATTTCGGAAAAGTGGAGAACGAAAAGTATATCGGATTTCTGGAAGAAACAGGTGCAGAACATGTAGGGACAATGTTCCGTTGGGCCTATTTTCGCAAAAAAACAGCGGGAGAAGATTTTCAGTTATTCTCTGACAACGCTTCCCGTATCCGCTACCTGACGCTGATCATCCGCTTTATTGCGTTGATTGGCGGATTTAATCTCTATATGGGTTGCTACAATCTGTTTCTGTTTTTTCAGGTGCTCCGCTATCATGTTTATATCAATCTTTTCGGCATTGTAAATCTTTTGCTCGCCGTCCTCTGCGCCTTTGGCATCTATCGCATTGCCCGAAAGCGCAAAAAACTGAAAACAGAACAGCAGATTTTTGAATAGATTCAGTCTCCCGCCCACAGTTCCTTTTCCCGCAAGCGGCGACATTGAAAAAATCGTTCCGATATTGTACAATGTTCGGAAAGAGAAACGATTGATATAAGAAGGGCGGAACACAATATGGCATTCGACGGCATTACGATCGCAAATATCACAAAGGAATTGGCGGATACGCTTTTAGGCGGGCGCATCTACAAGATCGCGCAGCCGGAGAGCGACGAACTCCTCCTTACCATCAAGAACAACGGGAAACAATATCGCCTGTTATTGTCCGCGGATGCCTCTCTCCCGCTTGTCTATCTGACGGAAAATAACAAGCCCGGCCCACTGACCGCGCCGGGCTTTTGCATGCTTCTCAGGAAGCACCTGCAGAACGCCCGCATCACAGCTGTCTCCCAGCCGGGGCTGGAACGCATCATTCATCTGCATCTGGAGCATTTGAATGAGCTGGGCGATCTGTGCGAAAAAAAGCTGATCATAGAAATCATGGGCAAGCACAGCAATATCATCTTTTGCGACAATAACGATCAGATCATAGACAGCATCAAGCATATCTCCGGCATGGTCAGCTCCGTCAGGGAGGTACTTCCGGGACGCCCCTACTTCATCCCGCAAACGCAGGATAAATGGAATCCCCTGCGGTTTTCCGCAAATTATACGGAAGAGACCTCTTCTCTCTTTATCAAGTCCCCCGAAGACGCCGAATTGTTAACTTATGTAAACCTATGTGCTCATATGCGGGAAAAGCCCATGCCGCTCTATAAGGCGCTCTATACCACTTACACGGGCTTATCCCCCATCATTGCGCAGGAGCTGTGCTTCCGGGCCGGCATCGATGCGGACATGCCTGCCAATGTGCTGGAAGAATCCGCCCTTCAGGCAGTATTCGGCGCGCTGACCGATATGATGGATCAGATCAGCGACGGGAATTTTTCTCCTGTCATTATCTATGACAGTCAAAAAAATACCCGCACCCCCGTGGAATTTGCCGCCCTTCCTCTGACCCTCTATGAAGACAGGGAAAGCAGCGCCTTTTCCGGCATCAGCGAGGTACTGTCACGCTACTATACGGAGCGCAGCACGGTGACCCGTATCCGTCAAAAATCCGTAGATCTGCGCAAGATCGTGCAGACTGCTCTGGAGCGCAATGTGAAAAAATACGACCTCCAGCTTAAGCAGATGGAGGATACCGCAAAACGCGACACCTACAAGATCTACGGTGAGCTTTTAAACACCTACGGCTACAATGTCGATCCCGGTGCAAAAAGTCTGGAGGCTGTCAACTACTACACCGGAGAACCGGTGAAGATCCCGCTTGACGACACGCTCACCCCGCAGGAGAACGCCAAAAAATATTTTGATAAATACGGAAAACTGAAGAGAACATATGAGGCGCTTTCAGAATTGACCATACAAGTCAAAGAAGAGATCGCGCATCTGGAATCCATCCTCACCGCTCTGGATATCGCCATGCAGGAAGATGATCTTTCGCAGATCAGGGAAGAACTGATCGAGAGCGGCTACATCCGCAGGAAAGGCGGTTCTAAAAAAGTTAAGATCGTAAGCAAACCCTTCCACTATCTCAGCAGTGACGGGTTTCATATCTATGTGGGAAAAAACAATCTGCAAAATGACGAACTCACCTTCAAGTTCGCCACCGGCGGCGACTGGTGGTTTCATGCCAAGCAGATGCCGGGCTCCCATGTGGTGTTAAAGACCGAGGGAGCCGATGTGCCCGACCGGGCCTTCGAAGAAGCGGCACGGCTTGCCGCCTACTACTCCAAGGGACGCGGACAGGACAAAGTAGAGATCGATTACATCCAAAAGAAGCATGTAAAAAAACCGGCCGGGGCAAAGCCCGGCTTCGTGGTGTACTACACAAATTATTCCATGACGATCGATACCGACATCTCGGCACTCACCGAGCTGTCGTAATTTGTTTTACCTATCTCTACACTTTCTCTTTTTCTATTTCTTCTTTTCTTCTATTTCTTCTTTTTGCGCTTCTTTCTTTTTCGTTTCTTTTCGTTACCGTTAATGGGCGCTTCCCAATCCGGTAACAAGTGTAATTTTTTTGCGATCTGCACCAAAAGTTCTCCTTTGGGGAAATCCCAGAGTTCATCCTCCGTCACACCGCCGATCAGCAGAAGGATCGCCCCGTAGACGCACATGCCCACGGCAATGGCCACAAGCAGTACGAGTCTGCTCACGGGGAGGACATACATCAGACCGTGGTAGATGCCGAAAACGACCGCCCCCATGATCATAGCCGAAAAGGCGGGCTTTATGAAAAATTTCACGACATCCATACGGTATTCCAGATGCTTTCTGACGGAGAGTTGATTTAATAGACACACCACCAGAGAGTAGATCACATTTGCCGCTGCAAGTCCGTAGAGGTCAAGCTCCGTGTAGAGGAGAATTGCGATCAGGCCGGCCACCTGGATCACCAGAGCGATCGTCGCATGGATCACCGGTGTGTTGACTTTACCGATACCCTGCAGCACCGCGTTGGTCAGTGTGGAGAGACTGTAGAGCACAATGGTGACAGCCAGCGCCGCCAAAAGCCCTGATGCGATATCCAGCGATTCCTTCTGCGGAAAGATAAACTGCATGATCGGTTTCGGCAGCACAGCAATCCCTACTGTCGCCGGGATCGCGATGAGCATGGTCATCTGAATTGCCTTGGAAACCTGTTTCCTCGTTTGCGCCACCGTCCCCTTAACATAGGAGGCCGCCACTCCCGGCATAATGGCTGAAGACATAGCGGAGGAAATGGCAATCGGAATGTTTACCACCGCCACCGCCAGTCCTGAAAAGATTCCATATTGATTGCTTGCCAGTATCGCATCCACCTTTTTATAATCCATGGCATGATAGTAGATGGTCATATTGATCACAGTCGTGCAATTGTAAATAAAGGTACTCAGGATAAAAGGGGTGACTATGGTGAAGATGACCTTGAAGATCTCCTTGTAGCTCTCCTCATGCCAGGTCTTGTCCTTCGCCACTCTTCTCCTGATGATACTGCCGTTTAAGCGGTACATCCCGAACATAAAAAGAAGACCGATCAGCACGCCTGCCCCGGTTCCCAGCGCCGAACCTGCCGAACCGTAAATGGCACGCTTGGTGGCATCTCCGTCCGCCGCCAGTCCGATCAAAAATTTTGCCGCCAGTATACTGACCGCCGCATTGAGAATCTGCTCTAAAATCTGCGAGATGGAGGTATGCATCATGGAACCGTGGGCCTGGAAGAAACCACGGAGCACACCGAGAAAACCGGATAAAAAGATAGTCGGTGAAAGCACACGAAGAGCCAACACCGCATTCGGATTCTTCCGCACCAGATAAGGAGCTCCCACAAAGGTCAAGATGGAAGCGATACCGCCCACGATCAGAACATAGAGAAGTGCACAGATAAAAACCCTCTGTGCATTTCGGTATTCCTTAAACGCAAGCCGCTGGGCGATCACCTTGGAGATCGCCGAGGGAATGCTGTAGGAAGAAATCAATAATATAATTGTATAAATATTGATCGCCGCATTGTAATACCCGTTGCCCTCGATTCCGATAATGGAGAGAAGAGGGCTTCTGTATATCAGGCCGATCACTTTGACGAGCATTCCGGCTGCAGCCAGAATGCCCGCCTGAAACACAAACGTGCTTTTCTTATTCGGACGTTCCATATTCCCTATCCAATCAGCCAGTCATACATTTCCTGATATTTCTGTGCGGACACATGCCACGAGAAATCCGCAGCCATGGCCCTGTCAACAATCTTATTCCACTCCCGCTTCTTATCGTAATAGATATGCTCCGCATAGCGGATCGTTCCCAGCATCTCATGCGCATTGTAATTCGTAAAGCTGAAGCCGGTACCCGTACCCTCATACTCGTTGTAAGGCTGTACGGTGTCCTTCAGGCCGCCGGTCTCACGTACGATCGGCACTGTGCCGTAACGCAGGGACATGAGCTGGCTCAAGCCGCAGGGTTCAAAGAGAGAAGGCATGAGGAAAGCGTCGCTGGCTGCATAGATTTTATGAGAAAGCGCATCGGAATAATAGATGTTCGCCGACACCTTGCCATGATACTTCCAGTCAAAATGGCGGAACATATTCTCGTACTGCTCCTCGCCCGTACCCAGCACCACAAGCTGTACATTATCCTGACAGAGCTCATCCATTATGTAGGCGATCAGGTCGAAACCCTTCTGTCCTGTCAGTCTGGAGACCACACCGATCATCATGGCCTTTTCATCCTGTTGTAAACCAAGCTCCTCCTGCAGCGCCCGCTTATTTTTCACCTTTTCCTTACGGAAATTAGCCGCATTGTATTTAAAATCTATATGTTTATCCGTCTCCGGGTTAAACTCCTCGTAATCAACGCCGTTCACAATACCGCGCAGATCCCCGGCTCTCGCACACAGCAGACCATTTAAGCCCTCGCCGTAGAAAGCCGTTTTGATCTCCTCCGCATATGTGTCACTGACCGTGGTAATGGCATCCGCGTAGACCAGACCGCCCTTTAAGAGGTTTGCATCCTTGTAGGCCTCCAGCTTATCCGCCGTGAAGAAGTATCCGGGCAGACCCGTGATCTCTTTGACCTCCTTCACGCTCCATTTGCCCTGAAACTTCAGATTGTGAATGGTCATAACGGTCTTTATGCCGCGGTAGAACTCCCCGCCCTGGAAGCGCTCCTTTAAGTACACGGGAATCAGTCCCGTCTGCCAGTCATGGCAGTGGATCAGATCCGGTCGGAAGTCAATCACCGGCAGAATGCACAGCGCCGCCTTACAGAAGAAAGCATACTTTTCAATCTCGAACAGCGCATTATCACTGTAGGGCTGGAAACCGTTAAAATAACTTTCGTTATCTATGAAATAATACTTTACGCCCTCAACTTCAGCCTCCAGAATACCCACATATTCTTCTTTCCAGTGAAAATCCATGTAGAAATGTGTCTTGTAGGTAAGCTTATCCTTCAGCTCCTGCTTCATGCAGGTATACTTTGGCAGGATAACCCGCACATCAAAATACTTCCTGTCAATACACTTTGGCAGGGAACCGACCACGTCCGCTAACCCGCCTGTCTTGATAAAAGGTACGCCCTCCGACGCGACAAATAATATTTTCTTCATACCAACCCTCCAACTGTATTTGCCATTCTTCGGGATGTTCGAGGAACCTCCCAGATAACAGTATACAATATTTCGGGTGGCAATAAAAGGATTATTTTGAATTTTAACGAACGTTAAAATTTTAGGAACGCCGGTACTGCAGACGAATTTTGTCAGCGATCAAAGCTATGAACTCCGAGTTGGTCGGTTTCCCCTTTCCCGTGTTGATGGTATAGCCAAAAAGGGCATCGAGCGTCTCCATTCTGCCTCTGGACCAGGCGACCTCGATAGCATGGCGGATTGCTCTCTCCACGCGGCTCGGCGTGGTCTGATACTTCTTTGCGATGGAGGGATAGAGGATCTTTGTGATCGACCCCAGCATCTCAACGTCCTCCACCGACATCATGATCGCCTCCCTCAGATACTGATAACCCTTGATGTGGGCAGGCACACCGATCTCGTGGATCATATCCGTCACATCCTTCTCCAGATCTCTCTTCTCCCTCTTCTCTTCTATTTTCGGTATCTCTGACACATCGGTCCTGTTTTCAGGCGGCTCCTGCGACATCTCGCCCGAAGGAACGGTGATCAGGATCCGAAACTCCCTGTTCGCGTTGATCAGATCGTCCAGAATCTGATTGAATTGCTCTTTATCCCGTCTGGACGTCACGTGTAATGTCTCCATTTTTCTCCTCCTCTTTCCCTTTTTTTACAATTATAAAGCAAGGAAGAGAGCAAGGAAACTGTAAGGCATCGCATGAAGAGCCGCTGACCGATAACAATTCAGGATACATAGCCAAAACCGAGGATCGTAAACTTCTTTTCCTCCTCGCCAGCCGCCATCCGAATACTGACTTTATGCCTCTTTGCTTCATTGTCCTGTACAAGGATCACCGGATTACAGTGAATCCAGCCGTTGATATGGGGATCCGCCGTGAGCTTTTTTACGCCGTCCACAAAGACATCTGCCCGTCCGGCATCCACCTCGCCGGAATCCTTAAAGATAAGCAGCAGAGCCCTGCACGTGATCTCCAAAACAAAGTCTCCACTCTGCTTTACCTGCTTCCCGTCATACATCCAGTTGTACGGAAATTCAGGCGTCCCCGTCAGATCCTCGTTCATCTCCACACACTGCAGATTATCGTCCACAAAGAGAAAGCTTCCGGGTGTCACAGTCACTCCCTCCGGCATATCCTTTTTATCCAGAAGGCGGACATGCTCAAAGTCAGCGCCGATTACGGGTGCAGGGAGGGATTCTCCCACGGATTCGGCACTGCCACCCTGCTCCTTTGCCTTCTCAAAGCAATGCATCAGGCAGTCCGACATGATCGTGTGTCCCGCGTTGGTAGGGTGGAAGATATCATAGAAAAACTGGTTTTTGGACAGCACTCTCCCCTCCCCGGTTTTTAAGCGAAACTGCGGCGTCACTGCATCCAGAACGCTGACCATGGGCAGACGGTAACGCTCTCCCACGACTCCGAGTCTGTCCTGCAGATTCCAGTCGTCCGCAAAGACGGAAAAAAGCAGCACAACTGCAGGGGCATTCGACATCTTCAGTATCTTGCGCACCAGACTCTCATAGCAGTTCCCCTTCGTCTCATCTCCTTCATCATTCACCGCAAACTCCACCACCACGATATCGGGCATCACGGCGCCGTCTCTCAGCACGTCCCGCTCAAAGCGGATCATGCCGAGCTCCGAGGGCGTACCGCCCACTCCGGCCTTGACGAAATGAACATTCTCCCCTTTTCCGAACTGTTTTGCAAAGCTCTGATAAGATTTGTAAGCATAACACTCGCTATTTATCGGTATCGCCCCGGCTCCCTGCGTGATGGAACCACCAATGTAGGCAATGGTAGTCTCCTCTCCCCGCTCCGCCTTTTCGATTGCTCTCAAAAGACGCTCTGTGTCCCCTAATTGCATGAGCGAGCGGTTGATCATCTCCCGATAAGCCGCAGAAGCGTAGTCGATTTCCTCTTCTTCCGTCATCTCCGGCGCCTGAAATCCGTCGTTCAAGAAAAAGCGGACGCTCACCGAAGCCACCTTCTCAGGCTCCGCAAACTCGAAGCGAATCTGTCCGGGTTCCTTATCGTCGGCACTCCATTCCTGCTCCGAGAGCACGATCCTCATCTCCGCGCCGTCCGCGCGAAGCGTCTTTTTCAGCGTCGTGCCGCCGCCCAAAGGGTTCTTCTTCCCGTACATCTGAAAAGCAAAATCCACCTCCCTTGCGGGATCGTCCGCCTCCACGCTCACGCCGATACTGTGCACCAGCCTGCGAAACCCCTCTGTGTCCTTCATCAGGGTAAGCTGTTCCTCGTCTGTCACGTTTCCCGCGATCCGCGCGCTGCTGATCAGTCTCCCCGAATCCTCATAGATAAACTGAATCCCCCGTCCGTCCGGCTGTGGGGAACCGAATACCTCCTTTTCCCGCATGATATAAAAGAAAGGTCTCATGCTCTCAGGATCCTTCGGTGCTGTCGGTCCTCTCATCTTCCTTTTCCTCCTTATCTGGTTATTCTATTTGATATGGTTCTTCTATTTGCCCAATTACTGCTGCGTCGCGATACGTTTCTCACGCATCGTAAAAAACACGTGTTATTATTTTACCAGATGCGATATTTCCCGGCCAGAGCCAGCCAGGCAAACACATAGAGACAGTTATCGTAATATCTGCGATCTCCACGCCGCATCGGCTCCTCGTAAAACCGCCGCACCCAATCCGCCGCGAGACGCGCCCTCTCTGACAGATTTTCCGCATCCAAAGGCTCCGGGATCGCCAGCGTCCCCTGTGCGGTCGCGGCCAGCATTCCCACCGGGTGCAGGGCCGGCTGATCGACGAGTTCTCCGTCGATCTTATAGGTCATATAAGGATTTTCGCGTCTCGTCACACCCAGGAAATGCTGCAAACGCTCCGCTGCCTCCCGCTGTCCCACATCCTGCCCCATCCATGCATAGTCAAGGCCGATATTTGCTACCGTGCGGTATGCATCGGAATAGAAATACCCGTGCTGTCCCCACGCAAACTCATGGTACACCGGCGAGCCGTCAAAATCAGCATACTCCGCCGACATACCGGTCTCTTTATGACAGGCCACAGCCAGATAAGCGCGGCTCGCCGCTTCCGCCCGCTCCCAAAAGGCCCTGTCCTCCTCATCAGCCCACCTTGCGAAGAAATGATAGAAATGAGGCAAATGATAGGAGGGATCTGTAAAGGGAGATCCGGGCACAAAGAGGATCTGTCCGTTCTCCCGATTCCACATGGGCTCGCCGGGTCTGCCCTGCTGCCCCTTATGAAGACAGGCTCTGAGAATCTCTCTCGCCTCTTTGCCATAGTTAAAGATTCCCTCCCCGTCGCCCCATCTGTGAGAGGCGAAAAACAACGCCATCGCAAAGTATTCCTCGCCGTCCGGAGCGGGACCGTAAGCATTCTTTGTCCCATCCACGGCACAGGACCAGGCAAAATACCCCTCGTTCTCGCCCTCCGTCATCCACATATAGGTCTTCGCCCATTTCCAGAGCCTGTCAAACGCCTCCCGCATATCCAGCTGCACGCAGATCATCATACCGTAGGACATTCCTTCCGTGCGGGCGTCGTGGTTCCCGGTATCCTCCATGTAGGCCATATCCTCCCCGACGGGATGATAGAACCGCTCGTTCTCGTCATAAAAAAACGTATGTATGATCTCGGAAAGCCTCTTTTCTATTTGCTCCTCCGATATTCCGATCTCACGAAACACATTACGATATGTTCTCTCCATCGCACGTCCTCCTTCCTCACTGATTATACCATAAAACTCCATAAAAAAATGCCCATCTCTGGGCATTTTTCTGTAAATCATTCTTTTACACCACCGATGGTGAGACCCGTCACAAAATATCTCTGCAAGAACGGGTACAGGCAGATGATCGGAAGCATGGTCACCACTGTGGCCGCTGCCCGAATCGTCACCGGCGTCACCGAAGCCGCATTGTACTTTGCGGAATCCGCACTGCCGCTCTGCTGCATAACGGAAGATAACAACTTCATCAACTCGTACTGCAGAGTCGTGTACTCTGTCTTCAAACGATTGTAGAGCATTGCGTCGAACCAGGAATTCCAGTGTCCCACCGCCACAAACAGGGCGACCGTTGCGTACACCGGCTTGCACAGAGGGGAGATGATCTTCACAAAGATCGTCATGTAACCTGCCCCGTCAAGCTGTGCCGACTCCTCCAGACTATCCGGCAGACCGTTCATATAAGTACGGATCACCAGCATATTCCATGCGCTGATCGCGCCGGGAACCACATACACCAAAAAACTGTTGGTCAAATGCAGATTTCGATACAGCAGGAAAACCGGGATCATACCGCCGTTCACATACATGGTGATGACCCAAAACAGGGACAACTGCGACTTAAAGATAAATCGCTTTCTGCTGACCACATAAGCCAACAGTGCGTTCACCACCAGCGCCGACAACGTACCGATCACCGTCCTGAGCACCGTAACCTTTGCGCCGGTCAGCAGATTCTGCATGGCGAGCACCGTATCATAATTCTTTAGGGAAAACTTTCTCGGCCAGAGATAGATACCGCCTCGCACCGCATCAATACCTTCGTTGAAAGAGATTGCAACGGTATTGATGACCGGATAGAGTGTCACGATCACAAAGCATACCATGAAAAGACCGATCAGCGCCGAGAGCAGTTTGTCCTCAAAGGAATGTTTTATTGTTTTTGTATTCATCCGCTCCTCCTCCTAGAACAATCTTTCTTCGC
Organism: Lachnospiraceae bacterium; assembly: GCA_029067085.1. Taxonomy (GTDB): domain Bacteria; phylum Bacillota; class Clostridia; order Lachnospirales; family Lachnospiraceae; genus UBA3282. Next base: position 111,097 of record JAIEFE010000008.1, read on the forward strand.
CGGCACGTTTCGCCCACGCATTACACACCAGAATCAGGGCGATACTGACCGCACTCTTAAAGATACCGGCCGCTGTACCCATCGAAAAGTCGTTCTGACTGATACCCCATTTGAGCACATAGATGTCGATGGTCTGAGATACGCTCTGCACCAGGCCGTTACCCAGCAGATACTGTACTTCAAAGCCCGCATTCAACACATTACCAACATTCATGAGAAGCAGTATGATGATAGTGGGCTTGATGCCCGGCAGCGTTATGTAGCGGATCTTTGCCAGTCTTCCCGCGCCGTCGATGGAAGCCGCCTCATAGAGACTCGGGTCAATGGCCGTGATCGCCGCCAGATAGATGATCGCATTCCATCCCGTCTCCTTCCAGCAGTTCGCGAAAGCCACGATCGGCCAGAAAAATCTCGGATGCGCAAAGAAATTGATCGCCTGATCAATGATACCCGCCCGCTGTAAGAGATCGTTGATGATACCCGTGTTGGAAAGGGCGTCGTGCAGAATACCTGTCACGATGATCCAAGAGAGGAAGTGCGGCAGATAGGAAACCGTCTGTATCGTCTTCTTCACCATGGAATGTCTTATTTCGTTTAAGAGGATGGCGAAGAGGATCGCCATGATCGTCGTCGTCAAAAGGTTCAACGCACCCATTGCAAAGGTGTTTCGAATGACCCGCAAAAAGGTTGCGTCGGAAAACATGAACTTAAATTTGTCCAGTCCTACGAATTTTGAATGGAGAAGCCCGTCTTTGGGCTTGTAATTCTGGAAAGCCATCAGCCATCCCGTCAACGGCCAATAGTAAAAGATGATCCCGTAGATCGTCACTATGAACGATATGATGAGCAGGGTCTTCTGTCTCTTTATTTCTTTCCAGGTAATCTTTTTATCTTTTTTTACTTTGGAAACATTTGTCTGAGCCATTATGCTACTCCCATTTAATAGAGTAAGGCGGCAGCCAGCTCTATCTATAAGAGTTACCGCCGCCTTACATGCCTTCTTTTCTCTTACTTAAAGGTATCCAGGATCGCCTGCATTTCTGCAAGGAAATCCTCAGGCTTACAAGCGTTGTACGCCGTCATGTACTCATCCCAGCCCTGCTGGAAATCAGGTGCCATTATAACCTTCGGCAGCCACTCATGCTTGCATTCGCCCATGAGCGCCCAAGCCGTACCACCGGGTGTTGCCGTGGTAAAGTTGTTGGAATAGCTGTACATCGGGAACCACGCTGCATTCTGCTCTACAACAGAGTCGATCATGCCGGGATAAGTGGTTACACCGTATGCCTCGAAGCACTTCTTCAAAGGCTCCGCCATATCATTCATGAACTCGGAAGGCTGCTCAACAGACTGCATTGCATTCTTGCCGTCCCAATGCGTTCCGCCCCACTGCGGGAAGTAGGAGTAATCACACTTGTGGGATGCCTGATAGGAGGTGTTTGCCCAGTTCATTCTCATCTCATCGGTTCTGTAGTACAGACCATCGTCATCCACCAGATAGTCAACACCTTCTACGCCCCAGAATCTGAGATCGTGAAGCTCCTGATCCATGCAGACATCCACCAGGAACTTGAATGCCTTGTCGGGATCCTTACAGTCAACGGAGATTGCAATACCGCTGGCCTGGTTTACCGTATCATCATAGGTATGCCATCTGTTCTCCATACCCTTCTCGGTGGTAAGACCCAGAGGAACGTAGTTGCAGCCCTTTGCATCCAGCCCCTGCTGCTTGAACACATCGTTTACGGTATAAGCGAAATCCCACCACTGGTCTACCATGCCGAGCACGCGGCCGGTAGAAAGCTTTGCGATATACTCATCGTAGGTCTGGGTGAAGCTCTCAGGATCTACGAAGCCCTTCTGATACTCCTCGTTCAGCTTTTTCAAATATTTAATGGTATCTTCGGAGGTATTGTAATCCTCGATGGTCATCGTCTCTTTGTTTACGATAACGGAACCGTCGTTGGGATAGCCTGCCAGGAACTGTCCTGCATTCTCCAGGCAGAAGTATCTCCAGTCCTCACAGAGAATGGTGTACGCGATGTTCTCCGTTCCGTCCTCCATGGTCGGATTCGCTGCCATATAGCTCTCCAGAAGATCGAAATACTCATCCATCGTCTGAATATCAGGATAGTTTGCCCACTCCAGTACTCTCACCTGAATCCAGAAAGCCTCATCGTTGTGCGTGGTCGTCTTGCTCTCCCCGTATGTATTGCCGAAGGGATTGATCCAGTAGATGTGTCCGTCAGGCTGGCGGAATTTGTCCCACTCCTCCTTGGTGAACCAGGTGTCACGGAACTCCGGATACTGATCGATATAATCGTCTAAGGCAATCAGGGCACCAGCGTCCACCAGCTGAGCCATATCATCGGTATCCAGATAATCAGGATACTCGCCGCCAGCAATCAGGGTACCGGTTGCTTCCTCCGCTGTCTGGCCGGTGAGCCAGGTCTCCTTTACCTTTACGCCGGTCTTCTCAGCGATGATCTGCATGATCTCGTTGTCACTGTTCTTCTCTTTGCCGGGCATCGTGATAAACATGGAAAACTCAGTGATATCACCGCTTGCCGCAGGAGCCGCTGCTGCGGCTCCGGAATCAGAGGATTCCGCGGCTGCACCCGTGCTCTCGCCCGACGTTTCCGTCGTTCCACCGCCGCCGCAGCCTGCAAGCATGGACGCCGCCATCGCCGCTACGAGAAGCAGCGCTGTTACTTTCTTACACTTCATCTTTTTTTCCTCCCTCGTATTGGTTTATGGTTCTGATTTTATTGTATTTCATTAACATATCTCCGTAACCTGATAAATTCTACCAAAAAGCCGGATAAATTCTAGCAGTTAGAATTTACCCGGCTTTTATTCAACCTTCTCCCATATTTTTCTACTCAAGTCCCTCTCTTGCCTGCTTGCGGTAGCGTGAGGGCGTGCAGCCCTCCTGCTCGATAAAGCGGCTGATGAAGTAATCCAGATCGTGATATCCCACATCCTCCGCGATCTCCCCGACCTTCTTGTCCGTCCGTATAAGCTGCAATGCCGCCTCCCTGATGCGGCAGGTGTTCAGATAGCTCTTGAAAGACTGCCCATAGCGCTTGCGGAAGATCTGCCCCAGATAAGAGCTGTTGATATAGTATTTTTGTCCCAGCTCCCGCAGTGTCAGATTTTCCGCATAGCGCTCTTTGATCTCGCTCTCGATCTCCTGCAGGATTCCCCCGGAGATGTTCTTTTTAAGCTGTGCCAGATACTCCGCATACTCGCCGGCAAACTTTCGCAGATGTGCCCTGCTGCCTCGGATGATCTCCTCCTTTGAAACATTTCCGCTGATGTAGGAGAGGACCTCATCCTGACTCACAGACTCGTCCTGCTCCGTCGCCAGACCTAAAAGACGGAAGATAAGCCAGTTTATGTTCATCACCACTGTCTCTCTGGTCCTGTCAATCTGATCCATCTCCGTAAAGAACGCGTCCACACTCTTGTTGATGGCTATGGCATCCCCGGCAACCACCGCAGCCACCAGCGCATCCAAAGACCGGGCGCAGAGAATGGGCTTCGATTCTCCCACCTGTACCTCTCTCTCATAGTAGTAGAGACTCTGTCCGTCCTGAAAACCCTTGAAGGAGCGCAGGACACAGGCGGAACTGTAGGAATGGGAAATCTTCGCAATATCCTCTACCCGCTTGCCGAGCAGCAAAATCACCGGAAGATTCTCGCTTCCTTTCTGCAGCGCCTGATGAAAGGTCCGCATAAATGCCTCCTCGCTCATGCTCCGCTCTGCCGCCATGTAATCGCAGTAGAGAAAGCCGATCTCATAATCCTCCTCATAGACGAAAAACTCTCCCAGCAAATGGTCTGCATCCTCCCGCAGATAAACTGCCGCACACTCGTATACAGTGTCTTTTAAAGACACCACCTCCTCGTCCGTCATCTCCTCTAACGCCGCCAGATCATTGAGACAGATATGCAGATACCGTATGCCGCCGGGACAACGGAAATGCTCCCGGACATAAGAAAGTCTTTGCTCATCCGCTCTGCCCTGTAAGAGAGCCGACATATTCTGCAAAAGATAACCGCGCTGCATCCGTTTCGTGTCAAGCTCTTCCTGTCTGGAGACATCCCTGCTTTCCGCAACCTTCCTGATGATCGTAAGCAGCTGCTCCTTCTGTACGGGCTTCAACAGATATTCCATCGCCTCATAGCGTATTGCCGCCTGCGCATACTTAAAATCACTGTACCCGCTCAAAATGACCACATAGGCATCCGTGACCTTCTCTTCACGTATGCGCTCCAAAAGCTCGATCCCGTTCACTTGCGGCATACGAATATCGGTAATGATCAGATCCGCCTCATTTTCTGTGAGATAGTCAAGCGCCTCTCGTCCGTCTGCCGCCATCTTCACGATCTCACAGCCCTCTCCCTCCCAGTCTATGAGTCTGGAAAGTCCCTGCAAAATGAAAGGTTCATCGTCCACCAGCATTACCCGCATCGCCATATCATGTTTCCTCCTCTTTTCCGGACTTCAGACACGCCGCATCTACCCGGATAGTCGTAAAGGTACCTACGCCAGGCTCGCTCTCCAGTGAAAAGGAGGCCTGTTCTCCCGAAAACCGTTTGAGCCGCAGACAGGCATTGAGAATCCCCACATGCTTGTTTTCCTTGATATCATCTATCGTGCAGTTCTGCATCCTCTCACACAGCTGCACAGCCGCACTCTCCTCCATACCGTCCCCGGTATCCTCTATCTCAACCACCACCTGAGAGCCTTTCTCATAGACGCGCAGATAGATCCAGCAGGCAGCGGACTTTCTCTCCATACCATGTACACAGGAATTTTCCACAAAGGTTGTCAGCGTCAGCTTCGGAATATAGTAATCTGTACAGCTTTCAGCGAGTTCGATCTGATAGTGCAGTCTGTCACCAAAGCGATATTTCTGCAGTTCCAGATAAGCCTCGACAAAGCTGATCTCCTCCGACAGCTTTACGTTGTCAGATGCCCAGTTGATATTCTGACGCTCCAGAACGGCCAGCTTCTCGATCATGCCTGCCGTCTCCTCCTCGTTTCTGAGAACACTGTGCATTCGAATGCTCTCCAGAATATTGAACAGGAAATGCGGATTGATCTGGCTGTGCAGCGCCAGAAGCTCTGCGTTCTGTCTGGCGAGGTCGATCTCCTGCCTCTCCAGCCTGTCTTTGTAGACTTTCTGGATCAATTCGTTCATCCGCCGCACCATCCGGTTATAGTTCTGCATCAGAGCGCCGATCTCATCCCGGCCCTGTTCCTGAGAAATCTCCTGCAAAACCGCTTCCTCCTCCACCATGTCAAAAGCTTCTCCCAGCTTCCGAAGCCGTCTGGTAAAGGAGTTATTCATCATGGAAAACATAACGAACGGCAGAAACAGATTCGCCATGAACAGAAAAGCCATCAGCGGAATATGCTTTTTCAGCTGTGTGATCAAGGTGCCGGACGGTTTCGTACAAAGTACATCTATATCCACACCATACAGGGAAAAAGCGCTCCGATATGCTACCTCCTCCTGCCCCGTAAGATTATCAAAATCCTCATTGCTGCCGGAGTGTCCTCTGTTGGAAAACAGGATCCTATCCCCTTTACAGATGTAAATGCCAAAGCCGTAATCCAGCTGCGTCAACTTCGCTGCCATCCTGTTGTAATCCACATCCACCCGCAGAATTTTCTCGCAGCTGTCCTTCTTTCTGTAATAGTCCATACGTCTCACCAGAGAGATACGGCGCTTGGAGGGTGCTGACATATCCTCTTCTCCGATGTAGTAAAATGTCATATTCATATTCCGCCCGGACGCAAGGAAGTCCTGATACCAGATCGCATCCCTCATTTCGGTCATACGGCTGAAATATCCACCGTTGACAATGGTATCATTATCCGCGTAAAGCACGGCATTGGAGATATTGTATCCTCCCAGACGGTTGAGGGACGACTTCCTTGTCATGCCGATCCTCTCTTCAAAAAAATCGTAGCTTCCCTCATATTGTTTGTCCAGAAATTCATAGACTTCTCTGTTCATATACACATCGTTCATCATATTCACGATCTCTTCCAGCGTGTATTCCAGATCGTAATGGATCGAGTTGGTCACATTTTCAAACTCGTGGATCTGCTCCTTTTCTCCGGCATCGTAGAGCGTGTAGAAGATCACGCTGTCAGTCAACACGAGCGGAAGGATCACACAGAAGACATAAATAATGATCAACTTCATTCTGATGTTAAAGTCATTCATAAAAGCTTCCAGTTTTTCCCAGATCATTCGTCTCCTCTCCCGCATCGAACGACGCTTTTATACCCTTTAACAGGAAACAGACGCAAGCTTGCACAGCCTGCGTCCATTTTTCTGAAACTCTGTCTTTCTGTTATCTGCGGAATTTACCCACGATCTCTTCGAGGTGATCCGCCATCTTCTTATTCTCTATCGACTGCTCCTGCGTCTTGCTCGCGATTTCAGCAGTCTCTCCGTTCTTCTCTATAATAGTGCCGATGGCGGTCTGGTTCTCTTCCATGATAACGTTCACATCTGCAGCGTTATCCGAAATCTGTGCCACAGACATTTGTAAACTGCGCACCGCATCCAGCATCTCGTCCAGCTTGTCCTTGATCTGTCCGACCGACACGCTGTAATTCGTAGATTTTTCAGCAAACCCTCTAAACTGCACCACCACATCCTGTTCAATAAAGGAGATGACTGAGTCAAAGCAGCCGTTTACAATAGCGATACTGTTGTTTGCCTCCCCACAGATCTCTTGAATGGAGGAAGCCGTATTCTTTGAAGTCTCGGCCAGATTCGCAATGGAACCTGCCACCACGGCAAAGCCCTTTCCGGCCTCACCGGCTCTGGCCGCTTCGATGGAAGCATTCAGGGAGAGGAGATTCGTCTTGCCTGCAATGCTTAAGATTTCCGCCGCCAGCTCATTGATCTTCGTAAGGCTCTTCAGTTTATCGATTGCTTCTCCGATTGCCTCCTTCGTCTCCTCCAGTTTTACTTCACCGTTCTGGTAAGCATAATCCGCCTGCTGCTTCATCTCGCTCGCGCTTCCGATCACTTCGCTGCTGGTATTAACCGAAGCCTCGATACCCTTCATGATGGTACCCATCAACTGATTGATGCTCTCAATTTCTGTATTGACATTTCTGATAAGGGCATTGGTATTTTCCATGGAGGCTGAAAGCTGCTGCGTAACTGCAATATTGTCTGAAGTGTCGTCCGCCAGAGACTGGGAAGACATGTGCATACTCTCCGCCTTTTCGTTCAGGGATCTGGAACAATCGTTTAAAGTGTCCGAAATGGCCTGCAGCGATCCGATCAGACCGTCTGTGGCCGTTGCGATACTGCCCAGCTCGTCCCCGCGCTTGGTGTGTTTCCTGATGTGCGGATTATCCGCCACATTGAAATTCTGCAATGCCACGATGCTCTCCTCGATGGCTCCCATGGGACTCATAAAGCCCTTGATGATGATAACGGATATAATGAGCATCACCACCAGCGCGCCGATTGAAAAGAACATCATGATCTGTTTCAGACTGGTCGTGCCGGCAAAAATCTCCGCCGCATCGTCGGATACAATAAAAAGCCAGCCCCGATTTGCCATATAGTAGTAGGTGGCAATATAATCCACTCCGTCCTGCTTATATTCCACATAGCCCATATCATTCGTACTCTGTCCCGCATACTGCTCGCAGAGTGTACGGATATAATCCTCTTCCGCTTCCGTGGCTACCTTCTCCGTATCCTCACAGAAAATATACTGACCATTCCCTGTATTTACCATACAATATTCCGCACTGTTCATTCCCTGCATCGTCAGGGAATCCAAAAGCTGGATCAAACCCGTAGTGAAAACACCGCCGCCGACGAGACCGATCGGATTTCCCGCTTCATCAAACACTGCCTGATACATGGACACGATCTGCTGACCGCTGGCGGGTGAGATGATAATGCCCGTATTATATACGCCGTTCGCCGCGAGCATGGCATCCTGCAGAGCCTTTAAAGGATCTCCCTCTCTGGTCGTGATGCCCACCACTGCAGCATTCGTATGCGCCAGCACATGAGTATTCCATTCACTCACATATAACCCTTCCAGATTGTCGACATCCGCAGAAAATTTTTCCGTATACGCCTGTGCTGCCGCCTGTGCTGCCTCATCTGTCGGATTTTTCAAGATAGCCTGTATCTCTCCGGCACGACTATAAGCAGTGAGGGTACCCTCCACTTCCTGCACATAGTTTTCAATGATCCTGCTTCGTTCCTCAACCACCGTCTCCATACTGTTTGTGGTGCTCTTTCGGGTATTGTTCGTAATGGCATTTCCTACGAATAACACCATAGCACCCATGACAACAGTCTGCATGATCAGAACACAGATCGTAATCTTGGTCCCCAGGCTTAACTTTCCTCGGTTCATTCTTTCTTTCCTCCTGTTCCGATGCGTTCCCCCGTGCATCCTTTTCATTTGTCCGTCCCACTATTGCCGTCTCACAGCGGGGAATTTCATTTACTTCTATATGTTAATCCATATGTAATCATATCACTTCACAACAATAATTATAGTCACGCGCACCTCGCTTGTCAATGTAGCCAAACAGGAAAAAAGTACCGTTTTCTCTCAGTGCAGTGAAAAAGACAGAAGGCTCAGACAGCCGTTCCCGCGGTAGGTCAGATAGATGGCCTGCTTTCCGTCCGGAATTTGAGCGGGCGCACCGGATTCCTCCCAAACATTGGAGGACTTCACCGGAATCTTTGCAAGAACCTCGCCGTTCCAGGCCGTCCGCACCTCGTATACACCGTCTCCGTAAGCTCTTGTACGAATTCGGATCTCGCGGATTCCCTCACAGGAAAAATACTTGAACCCGGCTGTTGCCCCATCTTTCATATTTGCGATATACCCGGGTTCCTCGTCGCCATCCCTGCCGTCCTGCATGATCTTCGGGAAAGCATCCCCTCCCACATACATGGAAGGTTCATCCGTGAAGAGATGGCAGGCCAGATAGGCGGGATATTCACCCTTGCCGATCAGCGGGCCGCCGTTTAAGCCGCAGGATGTGATCTCCACCTGTGGAATCCTCCCGTCCGGCAGGATTTCCAGCTTTTCCGCACACCCCTGTCGACTGTACCAGGTACCGTTCGTGTGCCTATGATAAAAAATATACCATTCGTCGTTTATTTCCACCATACTGCCGTGGTTGTTTGCCCCGTAGGCCATGGGCATGTCGGCCGGCTTGTAGGTGTCAATGTGCAGATCGCAGTTGCTCACTAAAACGCCGCCGTATACAAAACCTTCCGTAGGACTTTTGCTGGTTGCATAGCACAACTCGTGCATAACAACAGAAGAATAGATCAGATAGTATGTATCGCCGACCTTCCGTATGGAAGCGGCCTCAAAATACTCATGCTCCTCAAAGCCCGTTCCCTCTCCGTACTCACAGCCGGGAATCACGATCCTCGGTTCCTCCACGATCGTCAGCATATCGGGACCCAGCACCGTAGCCTGGGCGCCGCTTCTGGATTTATCTCCCCTGCCGCAAAATCCCGTGTAGAGATAAGTGCGCTCCCCCTCTGTCAGCACGCCGGGATCAAACTGGGGCTCATCCCCCGCCCGCTCTCCGAGCCTGGTGCCGTCCTCATAATGGACATAGCCGTAAAACTCGTAACGACCCGCAGGCATATCACTGACTGCCACAGAGACCACATTTACCTTGTCGAGCACATAGTAGAGATAGTATCTGCCGTCCGGCCCTTTTGTCACATCCGGCGCGTAGAGACACATTTTCCCTTCCTTGTTCATGGGATCTTCATTTCTGGGATAGATTACACCCTCATAACGCCAGTCGGCGAGATCCGTGACCGGCGCGGACCAACACACATAATCTCCCATACAAAATACATAGCCGTTGTAGAAATCGTGGGAACCGTAGACATAGACTCTGCCGTCAAAGACATAGGGTTCCCCGTCCGGTATGTACTCCCAGGATGGCAGATACGGATTAAAAGCCTGTTTTTTCATCTCAATCTCTCCTTACATCATCAAAGTTTTTTCTATCGTTTTGCCGTCTCATCTCTTCCAAGGATCCGTTATGGCGTATGTACTTCCATAGACACTGCGCAGCGCCTCATGACTGTTAAATTCTTCCGTGAGGACGAAATCTTTGCTCCAGGTCATGTAGTAGCGCCAGGGAACACGGCTTTTTTCCAGTATCTCCATGTCCGGAAGAATGCCGATTTCCGCAAGCGCCACCGGCTTCTCCTCACCCATAACGGCGCGAAGTTGTTCGTACGCCCCTGCATAGTCCGTCCTCGTTCCCTTCTCCTCATAGAGATCACAGGAGAGGATATCCACCACATCGTCACCGGGATAACCCTCCTTCAGCGGACAGTTCCAGACCCACAGCAGATTGTTCAGATGGTGCTGCTCCACAAAATAGGCGTACTGCATCCGAAAGAGCTTCGCCGCCACCGCAGGCCCCTTTCTTCCCCACCAGAACCATTCGCCCTCAGACTCGTGAAAGGGACGCCATAATATCGGGATATCCTCCTCCAAAAAGGGCTTCAGACAGCCCGCTATCACATCCATATCACGATAAAAAGCCTCCCTCTCAGGCGTGCCCTCCTCCAGTATCTTTTCCGGATCAAAATCCGTATTGCAGCTGAAAAAGCTCTTATCCTGCCCGCCAAGCGGAGAAAACCAGTGCCAGGTTAAGGTCACGACACCGCCGCTTCTCCCGAACGAAAGTGCGTGTGCCAGTGTATCCCTATTCTCATCAATCTCCACCCTGCAAGCCTCATCGCCCGTTTCATAGCGAATATTCGGGGAGTAGGACAAAAGCTCGAACCCCCGCAGAGCCGGCTCCTTTCCCGTGATCTTCCTGATCTCGTCGATCTCCTCCATTTTCACCGTCTGTGTGTGCTGCCCCGTCAGAATCCCCTTCCCCTTCAGTGAATCGAGATCATGAAACAATCTGCACGCGCCCGGCGTTGCCTGTCTGTTCGTCGGTTCCATTCTGCCCTACCTGAGCCTTTCTCTTCCGAAAAAATGTCAAAAACATACACCTTTATATTTCTTAAGTCATTTGTACCAGTATAACATCATCGTACCCGAAAATCCTAGTCCTTTTTTTCATCAGATAAATTTTATTAATGTGTCAGCATCTCCTCAATAAATATACCATACCCCTTTGTGGAATCATTGACCAGCACGTGCGTCACCGCACCCGCGAGTTTCCCGTTCTGAATGATCGGGCTCCCGCTCATGCCTTGAATAATGCCCCCCGTCAGCATCAGAAGTTTCTCATCCACCACGCGGATCACAATACCCCGATTCACATTTTCCTGCTCCAGATTGACTTCCACGATCTCCACGTCATAAAATTCCGGCTCCCCGGAAACGGAGCAGATGATCTGAGCTGGCCCCAGCTCGATCTCCTGCTTCAGCGCGATGGGAACCGGTTCGTATACGGCATTCTCCAATAGCGCGGGATCACATATGCCGAAAATTCCTGACGCAGTGTTCTCGGTAATCTCCCCGATCACATTTTCGCTGTCATACTCAATGTATCCCGTCAGTTCACCGGGCGCTCCCCCCGCACCTCTGGTGATACCCACGATCTCCGTCCGATAGAGCACGCCTTCCTCCAGATTCATCAGAATGGAGGTATCCACATCGTTGATACCGTGCCCCAGCGCCCCAAAGGTATCATCTGTGCTCTCGTAGGTCATAGTACCGATTCCCTGTGCATTATCCCGTATCCAGATTCCCAGCTTCCACTCCTGCATCTTATTTTTCTCAGCGTTTATCATAACATCCGTTATTTCTCCACCCCTTCTGATCGTGAGTACCATATCCTCCCCTTCGGAGGCTTCCACCATACTGATAAAATGCTTCTTATTCTCCACTTCTTCCCCGTTGCTCTTTAAGATATAATCTCCCTTCTGCAACACATATCTGGCCGGCGATACGGCCTCTCCCCCGCTGCTCTCAAATTCTCCTATACCCACCACCAAAACACCCTCTGTCTTGACATAGATGCCGATAGGGATTCCCGAAGGGATAAGCATCTTATCCTGAATCACCTCAATGTCCACATTTTTATATGGAAAAACACCGAAAAGCTTCAGATCCATCTGATAAGTATCAATCTGATTGGCCTTTAATCTGACGGTATGTGCGAAATCTACATGAAGGCTTTCCGATCTGTCAGCCTTTTCCATTTTTCTAAAAGCCTTTTCATCCGCATCACTCACATCCGCCACCGCAGAGACCGGGGTCGCCTCTTCCCCCGTCCGGTAGATCTCTCCGGATACCGGAATCCGAAAATCAAACTCCTGCTCGACGCCGGCGCGAATTTTGATCTTGGATGGAATCTTATCCCAGTATGAGATATAGGCATTAAGAAAAAGCGCAGCCACACCCGTCAAAAGCAGCATCCACAAAAATCTCCTGTATTTCTTCTCCTGTTGTCTGGTCATTGCAATCGAATTACTCACTCTTCACATACCTCACCTGAAATTTCTATTGACATGCTGCACATTATGCGTATAAGCAGATTCGGAATGCTTCACTTTCTGACTCTGCTTATACGCGCAAAAGGGACATACATTACAGTATGTCCCTTTTAGTATGTGAAGAATCTGTTTTTTCATAGCAAAATTTTTTAATATTGTTTGGTTTTTCCTGCCAGCGCTTTCATTTCTTCCGCATTTTGACAAGCTGCCTCCGTAATCTGATCGCCGCCCAGCATTCTTGCCAGCTCCTTCACGCTCTCATCCCGCGAAAGCTCCCGGATGCCCGTAAGCGACCTTCCCTCCGCCACCTGCTTCTCGATCACAAAATGCGTATCCGCCATAGCTGCAATCTGGGGAAGATGCGTAATACAGATCAGTTGATGATCTTTCCCCAAAATTCCCATTTTTTCCGACACCTTCCACGCCGTCCTGCCGCTGATCCCCGTATCGATCTCGTCGAAGATCAGAGTCTCGATCTCGTCCTTGTCCGCAAGAACCGTTTTCAGGGCAAGCATAACACGCGAAAGCTCACCGCCGCTGGCAGTCAGCGCCAGTTCTCTCAGCGGTTCACCGGGGTTGGTAGAGAGCATAAAGCAGACCTGATCATATCCGTTTTCTCCCATATTCTCCTCGCTGCCCTCCACCCGGATCTCGAAGGCCGCCCGTTCAAAATTCAGATCGAGCAGCGCCTGCCGCATCTGCTCCGCGAGTTCACGGGCATTTTCATTGCGGATCCCGGATATTTCTCTGCACAAAAGAAGCGCTTTCTCCCGCAATTCCTCCACTTTGGCCGCAAGCTTTTCCCGATAAGCGTCGTAATCCCTGTACTTCTCTATCGTTTCCCGCGTCTTTGCCTGATATGCAAAAATCTCCTCCACGGAGCTTCCATATTTTGCCTTCAAATGATTCAAAAGATTCAGGCGCGCCTCCGTCCGTTCAAAGACTGCGCCGTCAAAGGCAAGCCCTGCGATATAGGCCGCCATTCCCCTGTTATAATCGTTTAAGAGGCTGTCAATATCCAAAAGCTGCCTTTCATATTCCTGCAGTGTTTCATCGTAGGCGGAAACGCTGCGGATTTCCCGAAGCGCCCTGCCGATCAAACTGCCCGCCCCGTCGTTCTCATAGCCGCACAGCGCATGGGCGCATGCCGCCGCCTCCTCTATCTTTCTGGCGTTATTCATTTTCTGGTAAGTTTTTTCTAACTCCTCATCCTCTCCTGCAGCAAGGGATGCTTCCTCAATCTCAGCACACTCAAACTCCGCCAGTGCACACTCTTTCCTCCTCGTCTCCTCGTCCGTCTCGTTCTCTGAGAGCTCCCGAACCGCCTCTCGATACTGCAGGTAAATTTCACGCAGCGCTGCCTTCTTCTCCGCAAGAGCGCCACCCGCATAAGTGTCCAGAATCTCCATCTGCCTGCCTGTCTTTAACAGAGACTGATGTTCATGCTGACCGTGTATATCGATCAGGATCTCCGCAAGCTGCTTCAGCTGCCTGGCCGTCACCGTCTCCCCGCAGACCTTACAGACACTGCGGTTCTCCAGGATCCTTCTCTGTAAGATAACACGATTTTCCTCCAGAGGCAGCTCCAGCGCTTCTATGGCCTTCTTCTGAACAGGATCCTCCACAAAGAAGACAAGTTCCACCAGAGCGTACTCCGCTCCCGTGCGGATCAGTTCCCGATCAGCCTTGGCACCCAGTGCCAGATTGATGGAACCGATAATAATGGATTTTCCCGCCCCTGTCTCCCCGGTAAGAATATTGAGTCCCTTTCCGAACAACACTTCTGCCTCATCGATCAGAGCCAGATTTTTCACATGCAAACTCTCCAGCATTTTATCCCACCATTCTGCCGATCTTCTCCATAACGATCTGCGCGTCCTCCACGCTTCCCATCGCCATCATCACCGTATTATCCCCTGCGATGCTGCCCACGATCTCCTCAATCTTCATAGCGTCAATGGCTGCCGCCACTGCCATTGCCATACCGGACACTGTTTTTAAGACAAGAAGGTTCTGTGCGAGTGCCATGGAGACGTAGCCTTCCTTCAGTACTCTGCCGTACTTATCCCCCAGATGGGATTCCTCCCCGTCAAAGGTCACATATTTCTGCCGTCCTCTGCCTCCCGGTATCTTGGATAGTTTTAACTCCCTGATATCTCTGGATACAGTCGCCTGTGTGACTTGATACCCTTCTTCCCGCAGCCGGTCCACCAGTTCCTCCTGCGTCTCGATCTCATATCGGGTGATCAGCTCTATGATCTTTTCGTGTCTCCTCTTTTTCATACTCTCTTCAGATCCTTTGCTTTGCTCTGTCCTGATGCTCTTTTAGACATCGCTCATCTTCTTGTGAAGTACAGTCAAGAAACTCTCCGTATTAAGCCGCAGTATTCCTGTCGTCTTATCCGCCCGGCGGATCACCAGCCGATCGCCGGTATGCATCACAATCTTGTGACTTCCGTCAAAGTTCGCCTCCACCATCTGTTCTCCGCCATCTTTTCCCATAGGAATCTCCACACTGATCTCGTCCTCCGGAGAAAATACAATGCTGCGCGTATTCAGCGTATGAGGGCAGATCGGCGTCAGAAGCAAAAGGCTGGCCGACGGCTCGACAATGGGTCCGCCCGCTGATAGATTGTAGCCTGTAGAGCCCGTTGGTGTCGCTACGATCACGCCGTCAGCGCAGTAATCATTCAGGAAACGACCGTTCACATAGATGCGCACATTCACAATCTGCAAAGAACCGCAGCGGGAGATCACGATATCGTTTAGGGCAAACTGCTTTTCCTGTTCCTCCCCTGCTCCCGTATAAATGCCGCCGGAAAGCATCATCCTCTCCTCCCGCACAAACTCATCCGCAAGAAGTCTGTCAATCGCTTCCTCCACAGCAGCGTTCTCCACCTCCGCCAGATATCCAAGAGTGCCCAGATTGATACCAAGCAGCGGAAGCTCCCCATCCATCATATTTCTCGCCGCCCGCAGCACCGTGCCGTCTCCGCCCAGTACCAGAGCGCAGTCCGCCTTCCTTTCCCTGCACTCAAGAAAGGCCTGTCTCTCATTTTTGATGCAGACAGCCTTCCCTCCATGCTTCTCGATATAGGTAACGATCCGCTTCGTAAAAACACCCTCCGGATCCTTCACCTCGTTGGTGATCAGATAAAAATTTTTCATCCGCTTTTATGCCTCGTCAAGCGCCCCGTGCGCTTCCTCTACGACCGCCTCTATCAGGTCGATGATATCCGTCTCCTCAGGCGGCATCCCCGCTGTCTTTTCCAGCCACATCAAATACTCAATATTACCCTCCGGACCTTTAATCGGCGAGTAGGTCAATCCTTTTACAAGAAAGCCGATCTCTTCTGCATAGTCCGTCACAGCCCGCACAACATCGACATGCACCCTTTTATCCCGCACGACACCCTTCTTACCGACCTTCTCGCGTCCCGCCTCAAACTGGGGTTTGATCAGACACACCATCTCTCCCTGCTCCCGCAAAAGTTCCTTCGCCGGGGGCAGAATCTTTGTGAGAGAAATGAAGGAGACGTCCACCGAAGCAAAATCAATGGGTTCCGAAATCTGCTCCCCTGTCACATAGCGGAAATTCGTCTTCTCCATACAGATCACCCGCTCGTCGCACCTGAGCTTCCAGTCAAGCTGCCCGTGTCCTACATCGATGGCATACACCTTCCCTGCGCCGTTCTGCAGCATACAGTCCGTAAAGCCGCCCGTAGAGGCGCCGATATCCATACACACGCTTCCGCTCAGAGTGATGGGAAACTGCTGCAGGGCTCGTTCCAGCTTCAGCCCGCCTCTGCTCACATAGGGAATCGGTTTCCCCTTTACTTCAATCTTTATTTTACTCTCGTCAAACTGCGCTCCTGCTTTGTCCTCTCTCTGGTTGTCCACAAAAACGCTGCCGGACATAAGAAGCGCTTTCGCCTTCTCTCTGGAGGACGCATAGCCCTGTCTGACCAGAATCACATCCAATCTTTCCTTCA
Organism: Lachnospiraceae bacterium; assembly: GCA_029067085.1. Lineage (GTDB taxonomy): Bacteria > Bacillota > Clostridia > Lachnospirales > Lachnospiraceae > UBA3282. The sequence continues at coordinate 127,607 of JAIEFE010000008.1, forward strand.
TAAGCGTCTGTTCCCATCGCCGTCTATCGTTCCGTCGCACGGTAAACCGAGACGATCCTCTCTTCCACCGTCACCGCGTCGATGCCAACTTCCTGCTTCAACAACTCCACATTGCCATGCTCCACATACTCATCCGGGATCGCGACAGTCAGGACGCTCGTCCTTTCTTCGAGAGAATCCACATAAGACCTGACTCTCTCTCCAAAGCCGCCGCTAGCAACATTTTCCTCCATCGTGACGAGCAGTCGGTGCTTTTTGCACGCCTCTCTGAGCATTTCCTCGTCGATGGGTTTCACGGACCGGGCATTCACCAGAGAGCAGGCGATTCCCTTTTCCTTCAGTCTCTCCCGCACCGTGAGAGCCACCTTCACCATGCTGCCAACCGCGATCAGAGCGACTTCTTCCTCCTCAAAAATAACTTCACTTTTGCCGTAGACGATGGGTTCCCTATACTCCCGAAGCCCGTCGAAGGCCTCTCCTCTGGGGTATCGTATCGCCACAGGGGCACTATACTCCACGGCATATTTGATCATATCGGAAAGCTCCCACTTGTTCTTGGGGGCTAAAATGTGCATATTCGGTATGGAAGACAGGTATGAGAGATCGAACAATCCCTGATGTGTCTCCCCGTCGCTTCCCACCAGGCCAGCCCTGTCTATACAAAAGACCACCGGCAGGTTCTGGATGCAGACATCATGCAGGATCTGGTCGTATGCCCGCTGCAGGAAAGAGGAATAGATCGCCACGATGGGCTTTAGACCTCCCGCCGCGAGTCCCGCCGCAAAAGTCACCGCATGCTCCTCCGCGATCCCCACGTCAAAAAAGCGTTCCGGATACATATTGCGAAAACGTTTCAAACCCGTGCCGTCCGGCATGGCGGCCGTGATGGCCACCACTTTCTCGTCACGCTGTCCCAGCTTACACATAACCGTGGAAAAAATATCCGTATAATTTGCCTTGGTTCTGGGATTGCTGGGAATCCCCGTCTCAATGTCAAAGGGTTCCGCTCCGTGGAATCTGGCCGGATGCCGCTCGGCCGGTGCGTATCCCCTGCCCTTCTGGGTAATGACATGGACAAGTACCGCCTTCTTGACCTTTTTTGCCTCCTTAAAGATATGTACCATCTCCTGAATATTGTGGCCGTCCACAGGTCCGAGATAAGTGATACCCATATCCTCGAAGAACATACCCGGCACCACCAGCTGCTTAAAGCTGCTCTTGGCCCGCCTGATCTGGCTTACCACCTTATCCCCGTAACCCGGTTTCCCGCGGAGTGATTTATAGATCCCCGCTTTCAGATCCAGATACATATTGGCTGTCCTGATATTATTCAAATATTTGGAAACGCCGCCCACATTCTCGGAGATGGACATATTGTTATCATTTAACACGATGATAAAATTTGTCTCAAGACGTGAGGCATTGTTCAGCGCCTCGTAAGCCATGCCGCCGGTAAGCGAACCGTCCCCGATCACGGAGACAATGGTATTTTTACCGCCCTGAATATCTCTGGCCTTGACCATGCCGAGCCCGGCTGAGATGGAAGTGGAACTGTGTCCCGTGTCAAAGCAGTCGCAATCGCTCTCCTTCCGCTTCGGAAAGCCGCTGATTCCTCCAAACTTGCGCAGGTTTACGAATCCGTCCCGACGGCCTGTCAGAATCTTGTGCGTGTATGACTGATGCCCCACATCCCAGATCAGCTTATCCTCCGGCAGATCCAGAAACAGATGAAGCGCCATCGTCAGCTCCACTGCCCCCAGATTTGATCCCAGATGGCCTCCCGTCACGCTGATGGATTCGATCAAAAACTGCCTGATCTCCTCCGCAAGCGTCCCGTAATCCTCCGGTGCAATCTGTCTGATATCATTCGTCTGTGTTATCTGTTCCAGTAACATATCGTATGCCCCTTATTTTTCTCTGTAGATCAACCGTTCCACCAAGGTCTCTAAAAATACATTCCTCTCAGGAAAGGAGCGAAGAATGCCGATTGCCTCCTCTGACAGTTCCCGCACTTTCCTTTTTGACTCCTCCAGACCGTACAGCGCCACATAAGTAAGCTTTTGGTTTTTCTCATCACTCCCCGTCGGCTTGCCCAGCACCTCCAGGCTGCTCGTAACATCGAGAATATCGTCCTGAATCTGGAAAGCGACGCCGATATTTTCCGCACATTTTTCAAGCTTTACCACTGCCTTTTCATCCGCCCCCGCAAGGACAGCGCCGATTGTCATTGCCGCCTGGATCAGCGCCGCAGTCTTGTGTACGTGAATATAGAGAAGCGTTTCCCCCGTCGGCTCAGCTTCCGGCTTGTCCGCCAAAAGGTCAGCACACTGCCCGCCGACCATGCCATAGACGCCGGCCTTTCGCGCCAAGATCTTCATGGCAAGCTCCGTCCGCTGATAATCTTCTATCGTAACCGCTTTATCAAATGCTCGAAACATTGTCTCAAAGGCATAATTCAACAGACCGTCTCCCGCGATCACAGCGATATCTTCCCCGTAAACCACATGGGTCGTCTTCCGGCCTCTTCGGTAATCGTCATTGTCCAGAGCCGGGAGATCGTCATGGATCAGGGAATACGTATGGATAAACTCTATCGCCGCCATAAACGGGGGCAGGCCCCTTCCTGCAGGCATCCCGGCCGAACCGGCGTTCTCTGTGCGCCAGACATCCTCCACCGCCGCAAACAGTCCTGCGCTCTCGGCCATCAAAACGGGCCTGAGTCTCTTCCCGCCGGCAGACACGGCATACCGCATGGCTTCCAGCACCATACGCTGCTCCCCACAGGGTTCCGGAAGATATGCCTCAAGAATTTCCTCCACCCGATTTTTCTTTTTTTCCAGTTCCCCGTCAAAATTCATCCAGTCCACCGTCCTCGTTGATCTTCAGCACCTTTTTCTCCACCTGGTCAATGGTTTCATTGCAGTGCGCAAGAAGCGCCATTCCCCGGTTATACTGTGCAAAAGATTCTTCCAGCGTAATCTCTTCCGCCTCCAGACGGCCGATCACCTCCTCGATCTGCATAAAGGCTTCCTCTAAAGATAACGACTGTTCTTTTTCTATTTTCTCATCCAATTTTTTAGCCATCCGCTGTTTCTCCCCGCTTTTCGTATACCATCTCCGTCACCGGAGCGTTCCATTCGAACGACTTTCCTTCCCCGTCACCCGGGCTGTCAGCCTTCCATCCTTCACATAGACGCTGATTTCTTCCCCCACAGCCACCTGCGCAACGGAGGAGAGGGTTTTCCCGGAAGCGTCTGACGCGTAGGCATATCCCTGACTCAGTTTATCAAGCGGCGATAACCCCTTCATCTGCTCCGCATAGAGGGCAAGCCTGTGCCTCGTATCCTGCAGACGCCTCGCCATGGCCGCCTGCAGGCGTTCCTCCAGCGACAGCGTCTGTGTCTTTTTCGTGCGGAGCATCACAAGCGGACTCGCGTATCGAAGCCGTACTCTGTACTGCTCTGCCCTGCCCCTGCAGCTTCTGATCGTCCTCTCGCATAGATGCCGCATTGTGTAGGCATATTCTTCCATCTGCTCCGTAAGCTGCCTGAAATCAAAGACCGCAAGTTCCGCCGCCGCAGAGGGCGTAGGCGCTCGCAGATCCGCCACAAAATCCGCTATCGTCACGTCCGTCTCATGTCCGACCGCCGAAATGACCGGAATCGGGCAGTCAAAGATGGCCTGTGCCACCGCCTCCTCATTGAAGGCCCAGAGGTCCTCTATGGAACCGCCGCCTCTCCCCACGATCATCACGTCTACCTGCTGCGCCTCCATGGCATGAATGCCGTTTATGATACTGGGAACCGCCGCCTCTCCCTGAACGATCGCCGGGTAGAGGATGATCTGCACGTATGGATTCCTGCGGGAAGCAACGTTTATGATATCTCTTACCGCCGCCCCCGTCTCCGCTGTCACCACTCCAAGCCTTCTCACATAACGGGGGATCGACTGTTTATACTGCTCGGCAAACATCCCCCGCTCCGCGAGTTCCGTCTTCAGCCGCTCATATCTTTCATAAAGCGCGCCGATGCCGTCCAGTTCAATCTGTCTGGCGTAGAGCTGATATTTACCGTCCCGCTCATAGACATCCACCGTACCGCTTGCAACGACCTGCTGCCCCTCTGTCATGCGAAAAGGAAGTCCTCCTCTGTCCGAGGAAAACATAACACATGATATTGTGCTCTTTGCATCCTTCAGCGTAAAATAAATATGCCCGGACGTGTGATACTTACAATTACTGACCTCACCCCGGATGCGCACCTTCTGCAGCATAAAGTCCTGCGTGAACATATTTTTGATATAGGAATTAACCTGTGCAACCGTGTATATATTCTGCATGACGCTCCTTACGCAAATTTAGCCAGGACGCCGTTCACAAAACCAAAGGAAGCATCCTGCCCGAACTTTTTGGCAAGCTCCACTGCCTCATTGATCGCGACGCCGGTTGGAACATCCTCGTCATAACAGATCTCATAAACCGCCAGCCTTAAAATCGTCAGATCCACCTTACTCATCCTGCCGGTATCCCATCCCTGCGCTTTCTCATTCAGCATGGAATCAATCTCAGACAACTTCTCAGAAATCCTGTGATATTTATCCGAAACATAGACGGCATCTTCGTCCTGCGCAGCGCCTTCCTCCTCAAAGAACAGTTCCTCCTGTTCTTTCATATCCTCCATCTTGTTAAATTCCACACGGAATAACAGCTTAAAAATCTGTTCCCGCAACTCTCTTCTGCTCATAGCCAGCCACTCGTCCTATTTTTCTCTCGTCACATTGATCCCTGCGATGCGGATGTTCACGTCCTGCACTTCCAGACCCGTCATATTCTCTATCGCATTTTTCACTTTAGTCTGTACCTTTTGACATGTAGCAGGGATGTTGTAGCCATACTCCATAACAACGGCAAGCTCCGCCTTTACCTTTCCCTCGGATACCTCCACTCTGGCTCCTCTGGAAAGACCTCTGACGCCAACCCGGCTTAAAAGCTCATTGGTGAGATTTCCTGCCATGGCTGCGATGCCCTCTACCTCCGTGGCCGCGAGCGCGGCAATCATCGCCACCACATCGTCAGCGATCCTGACGGTGCCGGCCCTCTCCGCCTGCAGTTCATATCCGTTCTTTTCCGCTTCCTGTTCCATGCTCATCTCGCATCCTCCTACCTGTTTACATTAATGGTTTCAGTATATCAAAATTTCTCCTTTTTGCCTAGTCCCATTCCGTACCGTCTCCCTTCTGCTCCCTATGCGGACGGCTCAAAGCCAGAAGCTTAAGCTGTACTGTCTTTCATTATCCACATAGGAGACCGAGCCGCCCTGACAATCCAGAAAACGGAATATTCCCTGCTCCTCGATCAGCGCTTCCCGCATCTTCTGATATACGGCCGGCCCCGCGCACTTTAGCGTCACATACGGATCTCCCCTGCGATAGCTGTCTGCAAAGAGTCCCTCTACCCTCTTTTCATCCCATTCTTCAAAATAGAGGCCCTCACGCACATAGTAATTTGCTTCTGTGGCTGTACAAAGGGGCAGTTCCACCACATTGTCAAAGGTATGCGTCTGCTCCATCTGTCCGGTCGTCACACAAAGATAGTCATAATTGATAGTGGGAATCTTTCCCGCAGGATAATCGCTGCCTACAGCCTGATAGGAAGCGTCACCCCAAGTAGTATCCACATAGTAGTATTCCCCATCGATCCTCACCAGATTCCAGGCATGCCCCTCTCCGCCGACAACTCGTCCAAGTACGAGTGTCGAAAAAATCCCCGCCCGGTTCAGCAGATACTGTGTTGCCTTCGCATATCCCTGACAGACTGATCTCTTTTCCAGAAAGACAGAGCAGATATTTTGGCTGTCCTTTGCCGCGACGTCATAGTCCGTATGCTGAATCAGGTATTCATAAACATACTTGACTCTCTCATACTCGTCTGTCTCCTCCGGAATACCCGCAAGGCACTGGTTTACATAACTATCTATTTCCTTCTGTTTTTCCGCTGCTTCCTCCTGACTGACGCTGTAACTCCCGGTAAAAGTGATCTTTTTCAGAAGGCTACCCAGTGTGTACTCGGTGTAGGTGTAGCCTTCCACATAAAATATTTCTGGATGATCGTTCAACACACACTGGAAGATCCGAGATATCAGCTCTTTGTCACAGCTTGAAAGCCTCACATTCTCACGAAAATAGAGCAGTGCGTCCAGAATTTCCAGATAGAGATCCTGTTCCTCCCCGGAAAGCTTTCCGAACGCATAGCAGTTCTCCTGCTCTTCGCGCAGTGTATCGTCCTTATGGGCGATCACCTGTTCCGGGAGCTGTCCCACCGTCTGCCCTGAGCCTACCTCCTCCTGTTTATAGAGGCTGCTCTCCCGCTCCGGCAGGCTCCATGTCACGTAAAAGAGGGCACCCGACAACAGCATAGCGAGCAACAAAACGCACGTTTTTTTCATAAGCAGCCCTCCTTCCGAATCCGTTTTTTACTATTCCGACACAGGATCATGTGATGAAGTTTCCTGCCATCAGCTTTTCCCGAATTCCGACAGGATCAGTCCCTCATTTCTCTCTACCGTCATGCCGATGCTCCACTGGTTGACGAAGAGAAGAAGGGGATTGTCCTTTAAATCCTTAATCTTTTTCATATCCGAAGTGCCTGTGAGCTTGTCCAGATCAATATCCTTATTCTCGATCCAGCGAATATGCTCATAGGGAAGATTTTCCAGCTTGATCTCCACATTATATTCGTTCTCCAGACGGTATTTGAGCACATCGAACTGCAGCACGCCCACCACGCCCACAATGATCTCTTCCATACCCGAGTTGAACTCCTGAAAGATCTGGATCGCACCCTCCTGCGCAATCTGCATGATTCCCTTGACAAACTGCTTTCGCTTCATCGTGTCCATCTGCCTGACTCTGGCAAAATGTTCCGGCGCAAAAGTGGGGATGCCCTCATAGGCAAACTGTTCCCCCGGCATACAGATGGTATCCCCTATGGAAAAAATGCCCGGATCAAACACACCGATGATGTCGCCTGCATAGGCCTCGCTCAGAATTTTTCTCTCAGATGCCTGTATCTGCTGCGGCTGGGAAAGACGCATCACCTTTCCCCCCTGCACATGCTTCACTTCCGCATTCACGTCAAACCGTCCCGAACAGATACGCATGAAAGCGATACGGTCACGGTGTGCTTTGTTCATGTTCGCCTGAATCTTGAAAACAAAGGCTGAAAAATCGTGCTCCACCGGGTCGATCAGACCGATATCCGCCTTGCGCGGAAGCGGCGTGGTCGTCATCTTCAGAAAGTGCTGTAAAAAGATCTCCACACCGAAGTTCGTGAGCGCCGAACCGAAAAACACCGGAGTCAGATCCCCCGCCTGCACCTGTTCCAGAGAGAAAGGGGCGCTTGCACCATCCAGCAGCTCAATCTCATCGTTCAACAAAGAGAGTGCATCTCCTCCGATCTGCGCCTCCAAAGTGGCTATATCCGTCATGGGAATTCTGGTGGCCTGTCCTTCCTTTGTTCCCTTCTCCGTATCCGCATAAGTGATAACGCACTTGCTCTCCCGCTCATAGACGCCCTTAAAGTTTTTGCCGGAACCTATGGGCCAGTTGACCGGGCAGGTGGCAATTCCCAGCTCCTTCTCAATCTCGTCCAACAGCTCAAAGGTATCGTTTGCATCCCTGTCAAGCTTGTTGATAAACGTAAAGATCGGAATATGACGCATCACGCACACCTTAAACAGCTTTCTGGTCTGTGCCTCCACGCCCTTCGAGGCATCTATGACCATCACCGCAGAGTCCGCCGCCATCAGCGTTCTGTAGGTGTCTTCTGAGAAATCCTGATGCCCGGGCGTGTCCAGAATATTAACGCAAAATCCGTCATAGCTGAACTGCAGCACGGAGGATGTGACCGAAATACCTCTCTCCTTCTCAATCTCCATCCAATCCGAGACAGCGTGTCTGGCCGTTGCCTTTCCCTTGACACTGCCCGCCAGATTGATGGCGCCCCCGTAGAGCAGAAATTTCTCCGTGAGGGTGGTCTTCCCCGCGTCCGGATGTGAAATAATAGCAAAGGTTCTTCTCTTGTTTATCTCTTCCGCATAGTTTCCCACGTTTTTATCCTCCAACCGGTCTTACAGCATAGATGTGCCGGAAAATGCCGGTTCTATCCCAAAATAATCAAGCACCGTAGCGCCAATGTCAGCAAAAGTTTCACGGGTTCCCAGATTTCCGGGAATAACGTTCTTTCCGTACATCAGAAAGGGCGTATACTCTCTGGAATGGTCCGTGGAGATCGTATAACCCGGATCGCAGCCGTGATCCGCCGTGATCATGAGAATATCTTCCTCTCTCAGCCGTCCCATGATCTCGGGAAGCCGTCCGTCGAAATAAGTGAGTGCCTTAGCATAGCCGTCCACATCGTTGCGATGTCCGTAAAGCATATCGTAATCCACCAGATTGACAAAACAGAGCCCTTCGAAATCTTTCTCCAGATAGCGAAGCGTCTGCTCGATCCCTTCCTCGTTTCCCTTCGTGTATACCGCCTCTGTAATTCCCTTCCCGGCAAAGATATCCTTAATCTTTCCGACGGAGATCACCGATTTTCCGGCGTACTTAAGCTGATCCAGCATGGTCGTTCCCGGCGGAAGCAGAGAATAGTCATGGCGGCGGGGCGTTCTGGTAAAATGACCGCCGCAGGGGCCTGTAAAGGGTCTTGCGATCACGCGTCCCACGCCATGCTCTCCCTGTAAAAGCTCCCGCGCCATCCGGCAGTACTCGTAGAGCTGCTCCACCGGTACGATATCCTCGTGGGCAGCAATCTGAAACACACTGTCTGCAGAGGTGTACACGATCAGATCACCGGTCTTCATATGGGCATCTCCGTATTCCTGAATCACAGCCGTTCCCGAATATGGCTTGTTACAAAGCACACCGCGTCCCGTGCGCTCGGAAAATGCCTCCAGCACCTCCTCCGGAAAGCCGTCCGGGTATGTGGGCAGCGGCTGTTCCGACAAAATACCTGCGATCTCCCAGTGTCCTATGGTGGTATCTTTTCCTCTGGAAGCCTCCTTCATACGTGCGATCCGCGCCGCAGGCGCATCCACCTTCTCCCCGCAGGTCACGCCATCCAGATTAAAAAGTCCCAGTTCCCTCATGTTCGACATCGCAAACTCGGGGCTTGCGGACACGGAACCCAGGGTATTCGTGCCCTTATCCCCATACGATTCCGCATCCTCCATCTCCCCGATTCCAAAGCTGTCTAACACGATCAGAAAAACTCTCTTCATCTTTTGCCTCCTGTACTGTAAAAATCCCATACTTTACTATAATATCACAAAACCCGCAGCAATGCACTTACTTGTAACAGTTTATTTTCCACCCTATTTCTCATCAGAATTTACAGTACTGATCACGATAGCATCCGCACTCACTCCGGTCTTGCGTATCACGATATCTTCTATCTGAGCACGCTGTGCTTCCGACAGCTCCGTTGTATTCACCACCACGTCCACACTTCCCCCGTCGATACTGACAATGGCATCGTCAAAGCCCTTTGCCTCAAGAAGAATCTCAGCCGCCGTCTCCTTCTCCGCGATATCTGTCATAGATATCATGCTGTTTACCGCGTCCTGCTTCTGGGTCTCGCTGATATTGGCATTATTGATGATCTCCAAGAGTGTCTCCTTATTCTGCATCCGGGTCTGCTCTTTTTCCAGCTTTGCACCGGAAAGTGCGGAAGCAGTATGTGCCGAGGTAAACACCGCCTCGCCCGGCACCTCATCCATCTCCTCTTCAGCCAGTGCCTGCGCGAGCTCCTCATCCACACTGCCGTCCCCGGCCAGCGTCACATCGCTGTCCAGACTCTGAATATCGCCGGTTGCCTTCTCGATGTCCTCATCGGACAGATCCAGAAGCGCCGCGTAATCAGCCTCTCCGTCCGTCTGCAGCGGCGCCGTCTCCACCCCGCCACTCACGCTCATAAGCTTCTCATCCGTTACCTTGGTTCCCGCAAAATTCAAGTAACCTGCCACTGCGATCATGATAGCGAGCGCCGTGATCATCATCTGGTTCTTCTTAATCATATTTTTCAATTTCTTCTCCCCTTCACTGATTATTTGTTTTCATTTTAATTATTGCTATTCTATTCATGTCTACTTCAAATAATACCTGAATCGCCTCGATTATGTCCCTGCGTACCCGCGCACTGCCTGCTCCCTGTGCGATCACCACCACACCATCAACCTTGGGAGCGATGGTCCTGACCACAAGAGGTATGTCTTTTCCCCGATCATCCACGGTCCTGACCACGCTCTTATCCATCCTCGTCTCCGACACATGACGGCTTCCTCCCGCCGCATCCGTCTCCAGCGTCTCAGAAACCTCCTCCGTGCCGTCTCTGGTCAACACCTGTTCCTCCGATCCTGCCAGCGTGATCAACACCTGCACCTGTCCTGCTCCCTCTACAAAACGCAGACTCTCCTCCAGCTTTTCCTCCCACTGCGCCGCATAACCTCCAAATGCATCTCTTTCTTTTGCATTTTCGAACGTTTGTTCGTTTTCTATCCTATCATTGGATATGTCCCATATATTGGACTTTGTTTTCTCTTTGTCCGTCGGGAGTGAAATCACACACAAAAGCATACCGACCAGAATGAGAATCAGACACTGGTCTTTTCTGAGTTTTTTTCCTCCTGTCAACTGCCTGATCCGTTTCTTAATCTCTCCCATCCCACCTCACCTCCACGCGCTCTTTCTCCATTTTCAAAATTTCTGCAAAACGCTGACGATATGCTTCCGGCGCTTCCTCATCCCGCTCCTGTCCCACGTCAATCGAAATTTTCTTCACGGTGCTCTCTCCGTCCTGCACTTTCCGGTCTCCGATCACAACATCCACCGTGAAAAAAGGTTCTTCTCCGGAAAGCCCTGCCCCTTCCTCCAAGTTGAGCTCTACCCGCCTTACCAGGCAGGAATCCTCCGCTAGCTCCCGGTTTAACAAAGTCTCTATCTCTCCCTCCATACGTCTCTTCACTGTATCCTCCACGCTGCTTTCCGGCTTCAGAGCGGAACTATCCGGCAGTTTCACGTCCTCTTCCACCCTTTTTAAAATATCTGACGCTGTCTGCCATTCTCCTCCCGCCAGCTGCACAAAAGGTTTGAGAAAAAGCAACAATATAATAACGCTCGATATTGATTTGATGTACTTTCCGTACTGCTTACCCGGTGCAAAGTGCACTACCGCCTGCGCCAGAATCATAAAAAGTCCGATTTCTCTGATATTCTGCAACATACCTCCTCCCTTCATCGAACGAGCTGTCCTGTGGAATAGCTGATGATAGCCACCTGAATCAGAAACATGCCCACACAGGTCAGGGTCAATTTCAGCAGCATCAGATTTCCTTCCCCTACCCGGCTTACACAGTTACTCAGCCGTTTATCGCTTATAATGCCGATAAGCGCCGCGCTCAGCTTGATCACGCACGCTGTCAGAGCAATCTTTAAGACAGGCATGGCGCAAAGCACAATCAGGGTCAGCGTCAGATACAAACCCAGACTGTTCTTCACTAAAACCGCGCTTCCAATCACCATCTCAAACATCCCCTCTGTCAGATCTCCCACTCCAGGCATAGCAGAAAGGGCCTTTTTTAGAGTCTGATGCTGAAGAGAATCAATAACCGGCGATATCATGGACTGCAGAAGACTGAATCCCGTGACCAGCCAGAGTGATCCCTTCACACTGCCTCCGATTCCCTTTTCCAGAAGTTCCAAAAGCAGAGCCAGCTTTTCCTCCATCCAGATCCCGTTGATCACAGTAAGCAGGACATAGCCCTGAACGACGGGAAGGAGGATTTCGAGATATCCCCACTCGATCAGATAGACAACCAGAAGCAGGAGCTGGTAATAGGCCGATGCGGAAGCTCCCCCTGAGGCGCTTCCCACCGCCAGAATATAAGTGGGAATATAGAGTCTGATAAAAGTCGTTACGCTGCCGAGCATCTCCCGTACCGTTCCCGCCGTTTCCGCAAAAAATCTTAGAAGTACTGCAATCAACAGAAGGTAAATAAAGTAAAAAGCCAGATCCGACACCTGATGATCCTGAAACAGATCCGCGAAACCGGCAAACAGCGCCGCCGCCACTCCCAGAACAAGTATCGTGAAAAACAGTGTCCGATACTCTCCCTTCTGAAATAATATAGCGCCTGTTATTCCGCTTCCCAGCTTTTTAAACGCCTGCCAGAGCTGCCCCTGCATGATATCCGCAAGCACTGCCTTCCCGTCAAAGGAAAAGGACGGAAACAGTCTCTCAAAGTCTCTTGTAATCGCATCCATATCCATCTGCTCCCACATGAGAACACTCTCCTCTGCTCCCAAAGCTTCTCCCTCCTCTCTCTTTACGGCCTTCTCGTTTTCCCTATCCTGCTATACTCTGTATGCTTTCCATCAGAGAGAGCAAAACCGGCATCCCCACGGACAAAATATAGACCTTACCAAGCATCTCGATCTGCCCTGCCACCCCGCCGTATCCTGCATCCTTGCAGATTCCCGCACAGAACTCGCAGGCGTAGGTCGCCCCCACCGCCTTGAGCAGCAGTGCGAGATAGCTGTAATGATCCCGCAGATATCCACGCAAAATCTCCATACCGGAAAGAATTTGTAAAAAATAACGTGTGATATATTCCAAAATAACAAGACAGACCGCCACAGCCACATAAATCCCGTATTCCGCCTTGTAAGCCTTCAGAGAAACAGCAAACAGAATGCCTACCACGCCGATCATTCCGGCCTTTATCATATCCATCTCTTTTCCTCCTTACAGCGCAAACAGCTCCTGCATCATCACAAACAGATCATAAATATAGGGAACAACCCAAGTTAAAACAAGAATTAATCCCGCAAGGCTTACTAGGAAAGCCTGCTCTTCCCTTCCGCTATGTTTTAAAACTTGATTTAATATTGCAACCAAAATACCAACTGCCGCTATTTTAAAAATCAGACTTACGCTCATCCGTCCTCCCCGGTCATTTCCATCACAGCAGCCAGATCGTCAAAAGCAATCCTGTCAAAATACTGACGCTGCGTATCATTTTTGATCTGTTCTCACAGCTTTCCTCCGCCAGCACAGCTCTCCGGGAAAGAAACGCTTCCGCCTGACCGATGCTCCCGGCTTGTCCTGTTTCTTCCTGAAATCCGAGCCTGTCCGGCAGTCCCGCAAATACTTCCCGTTCTTCTTCCTGAATCGGCTGATCAGCAAAAAACGCTAGAAATTCGCTCCTCCACAACTCCGGTAATCCACTCCCGCTCTCTGCAGCCGCCTCGTAAATACGCCGAAAGCATTTTCTGTAACACTCATTATTTATTTCTGTCAACATCAGGCATATCTCCGGAAGCGTGTGCTTTCCATAACCAATCTCCGCCTGCATCCGTTCCAGAATGCGGCACATGACCCGCAGATGGCCGATTCTCTCCCGCTCCTGTGCGATCTTCCGATTTCCCCAGCCGACACAGCCTGTCAGAATACAAATTATGCCTATCGCTTTATACATGGCTTTCCTTCCCTGTCATAGACGCCTGCTATCCCCCACGCGCCTGCTCCTCTGTCCAACACCACATACCGTTCAAACAGCTCTTCTTCGATCGAGCAGCGCATGTAATTTTTATGCAGCACTTCCTCCAGAGAACCGCCGTGAATCGTGGCCAACAGTTTACAGCCACAACCGTTTGCCATACGCAGCGCCCTCAGATCCTCAATCCCGCCCAGCTCATCTACAGCCAGCGCTTGAGGCGACATCGTGCGGATCAGGCGCATCATTCCCTCCACTTTAGGACAACCGTCGAGCACATCCGTGCGGATTCCCACATCGTTCTGAGCAATACCCAGATAGCTGCCGGCTATCTCCGAGCGTTCATCTACCACGCTCACATTGATTCCCCTCCCGTAGGCTGTCCCATTTGAAATCTGCCTGATGATATCCCGCAGCATCGTCGTCTTTCCGCCGCCCGGTGGCGAGATCAGCAGCGTGCTCATCACCCTTCCGCTCTCATAAAGCAGTGGGATCAGCGGATCGGCGGCGCCCCTTACCTGATGGGAGATGCGAATATTAAGATATCGTATGTATTTCATATTGACGATGCGGTCTTCCCCGTTCAGGAGCGCCTGTCCGGCCAGCCCTACCCTGTGACCTCCCTGCACGGTCAAAAAGCCCTGCCTGATCTCATCCGCAAAAGCATAGATGGAATACTGACACAGATGCTTTAATATCTCCTCCAGCTCCGCACTCTCCTGTCTGGCAGCCGCCTCCTGCCTGTCCACGATCCTTCCCCTTGCGTCCACAAACCACTCTTTTCCATCGACCAAAATAGTCAATGGTTTTCCTGCCCTGAGTCTGATTTCCTGCAGCTTTTCCGCCTGTCCGGCCACTTCCTGCCATCTGCCTCTGATCCTCTCCGGAAAAAGACGTAGAATCTCCTCCTCACACATCCGCATCCCCCCTTGTCTCATTACAATATATGATGCAATGCCCGGGTTATGCTTCCAAAAAAACAACGTCAATGCGCGCTGATTTTATAACCGCTTATTTCCATACCCGGTTATTTCAATACCCGGTTATTGAAATAACCTAAAAAACCAGTGGAATTTCCCTTCAAAAAGGGGTAGAATAAATAAGGAAAAATGATGGATGAGGGAAAAACATGAAGCTGGACATGCACTGTCACACAAGAGAAGGCTCTCCTGACGGAAAGCTTTCTTTGCTGGAAAATATTACTATTCTAAAGCAAAAAGGGTTTCAGGGGATGCTGATTACGGATCACAACTCCTACAAAGCCTACCGCTATTATAAGAAGCTGAAAAAGAAACCGGAGAATTTTGTCGTTTTAAAAGGTATCGAATACGATACCCTGAATGCAGGCCATATTCTTGTCATCATGCCCACGGGAGTGAATCTTCCGATTCTGGAGCTCCGCGGCCTGCCGCTTCTCCTACTTATTGAGATCGTCCATTTTTACGGCGGCATTCTGGGTCCTGCCCACCCTTGCGGCGAACGATTTTTAAGTATCAGCAACACGCTGCGCGGCAAGCTTTCCGAACACGTCTACCGCCGATTTGACTTTGTGGAAGGCTACAATGCCTGTGAGGATGCGGATTCCAATATGTGTGCCATGGCGCTGGCAAAAAAATATGATCTTCCCTGCTTCGGCGGCAGCGATTCCCACAAAGAAGACTGCGCCGGACTCGGCTATACCATTTTACAGGAGGATATCACCTGTGAGACGGATCTGATCAAATATATTCGCGCCGGCAAAAAGACCATGATCGGCGGCAGGCACTATTTCCATACCACCAAGGCTAAACTGGGCAGGGCAAACAATGTGCTGGTATACTCCTTCTGGTTCTATAATAAGTTTCTTGCACTTTTACGAAGAAAAGCAAGAAACTTCGAGCTGATGGAGGATCAATTCCTCAATTCCCTAAGAGACGGCAGACGCAAAAAATCTTCCGCCTATATCTTCTTAAGGGACAACTAAACAGGACGCTTTCTCTCCGTGAAAAGCGTCCTGCCTCATTATTGTCTATCATTCTTCCTCGCTGTTTGCAATCTTTTTCAATTCCTCAAAGGCGCTCTCATAAGTCTCTGACCGCATGGAAGGATTGTTGCGGATCATATCCCGCTTATAAAAATCCAAAAGCTTCCTCTCACCGCGTTCCCGTTCTCTGTAAAGACTGAATCTGCCCCGAAGTTCAGCGATCTCCTCCCTGATGCTTTCCCCGTAAGCCGAAGGCTTACTCAACAGCAGCTCTTTCAGGGTGGCAAAAGCCTGTTCCAGACTGGAAGTCAGATCATTTAACCATATTTCTCTGCGCTCGCCGCGATCCAGACGCTTCTGCTCCCTCTCATCATTGTTAAAGGCTATAATGACATCCAGACGCTTCTGCATCCGCTCCAGTTCCTCCCGCAGCCGCATCATACGGATCATAATGTCACGCAGATCGAGCGCCGCCTTAAAAGAGAGCGTAAAGTCTGCTACAATATAAATCGTGAGCAATACCGTCATATAGTTTAACGTCCGGCCGGGCATAGAATACATAAGCTGCTCGATGGGACGATGTATCACCTTCGTCATCATAATCGTGAAAAAGCCCCATACCACAGAGGAGCGCAGACAGATACGTCCCTGAAAATTCATAAATCGTTCCGAATAATCCCAGTACCTGACCTGAAAGAGCGTTTCCATCACCACGCCCGTCACATACTCCAACGCCGTGGCACCGATCACACCGGCGATATAAGTCAACAGTACATTCTCCTGAAACGGCCTGGAAACCACCAGCATCATGGTCGCGCCGCTGCCATAGAGGGGAAGAAAAGGTCCCCTCATAAATCCTCTGTTTACCCATTTCCCGGACTTCAAAGAGACAAAGACAGACTCAAAACACCAGCCTCCAAAACAATAAAAATAAAAGAAAAACAACCACTGAAAACCGTTATAGTTGAACATTAAGCCAAACCTCTCAAGTAACTTCTGACCGCCTTACACAAAGCTGATCACTTCCTCCTTCGGCGCCTTTGCCTGCTCCACTTTCAACGCGTGCAGCACCGGCCCCTCGCCCTGATAGCCCTCAAAATATCGCTTCTCTGCTGTGGCTGTAACCTTCACCCACTGTTGGTCTTCCAGCGCGTCCGCTCCTTCATATGCGCAGGCATACCCTAAAAACGCCATATCCTCCGCGCAGCAGGTCATCGCCATACGTCCCGGTACAAAATAACCTTTCGGAAACTGCTTGGGCTTCAGCACCATCGCCAGAAAAGAGAGCGTTTTGTCCTCATAACGCTCCATGTGATCCATTGCATCCAGATACCATATTCCATAACCAGTGTTATCCAATTCGATCACATCCGCCTTCAGATCATAGGGAAGTTCCTCCTCCATAATCTCGTTGACCTCACCGTTCGCATCCTCAAAGACGATATCCGCAGCGGGATTGATTGCCTTCACATTTCGCTTATAGCTGCTAAGGTCTTTCACTCCATCGCAGCGGTTAAAAATGATGAGCTCCGACTTCCTGATCTGCTCCGCCAGCAAAGACTTCATATTGGTAAAATACATGGGAAATGTGGCGGCATTAATGGTCGTGACCTGCTGCTCTATTTTCCAATGCCAGGGAAGCTTCATCTCCTTATAATTCCACATACCGTTGTACTCGATGACAATACGCTCCGGTTTATGCTTCTTTTCCAGCTCAATCAGTCTGTTCGGAACAAAGTCTTCCTCCTCCTCGATCACTTCGAGCACAGTGCGGCTCCGCTTAAGGAGCATCGGATCATATTCAATTTCGCCTTCCTCACAGAGGATGAGCAGCGTCGTGCCTCGTACCTGAAAGTAGGGCTGCGCCAATGTGTAGGTAATAAACTCCGTCTTTCCGCTCTCCAGAAAGCCGTTGATCATATAGACCGGTTTCACTTCTGCTTCATTCCTTTCTGTCTTCTTAACTTATATCACATCACGTACTAATTATTCTTTCCCAAAAAGTTTCGCCAGCTTCTCTTCCTTCAATTGAGAGCCGATCACACAGAATTTTCCTGTCACAGCCGGTTTTCCATCTCTGACATTACTCTCCTCAGGAACATAGTCAAAATAAATCCAGCCGCCATCCGCGCCGGCTACCATGCCCTTCGCGCGAAGCACCATTCCGTACTCCTCTTCCTGATCAAGCGCTTCCAGAATATGCGCGATCTCCTCTTTCGTATAAGTCGCCGGCGTTTCAAGCCCCCAGCTTGTAAAGACCTCATCCGCGTGATGGTGATGATGGTCATGCCCCTCGTGATCGTGGTGATGGTGCTCGTGCTCCTCATGGTCATGATGATGATGCTCGTGTTCCTCATGGTCATGATGATGTTCGTGTTCCTCATGGCCATGATGATGGTGCTCGTGTTCCTCATGGTCATGATGGTGGTGCTCGTGCTCCTCATGGTCATGATGATGCTCGTGTTCCTCATGGTCATGGTCGTGACAACCGCAGGTGCAGTCCGGTCCGTGATCATGGTGATGATGCTCCTCATGCTTCTCCATCACCTCGCGCATCAGCTCCGCCTCCAGCTCTCCCGCACCCTCAATGGTTTCCAGAATATCCCTGCCCTCCAGTGCGTCCCAAGGCGTAGTGATGATCGTCGCCCTCGCATTGTGCTCCCGGATCAGCGCCACACAGGCTGAGAGTTTCTCCTCGCTTATCTTATCCGTCCTGCTTAAGACAATCGTCCCGGCATGCTCAATCTGATTGATAAAAAATTCTCCGAAATTTTTCAGATACATCTTACATTTGCAGGCATCCACCACAGCCACCGCGCTGTTAAGCTGCACATCACGGTCCGCCATTGCGTCCTGCACCGCCTTCATCACATCGGAAAGCTTTCCCACACCTGAAGGTTCGATCAAAATCCGCTCCGGTGCGTAAGTGGTAAGCACTTCCTTTAAGGATGCGCCGAAATCTCCCACCAGAGAACAGCAGATGCAGCCCGAGTTCATCTCCTTGATCTCTATGCCGGCCTCCTGCAAAAATCCCCCATCAATACCGATTTCACCGAACTCATTCTCGATCAGCACCACTTTCTCATCCGTCAGGGCTTCCTTTAAAAGCTTTCTGATCAAAGTCGTTTTCCCCGCCCCCAGAAAGCCCGAAACAATATCAATCTTTGTCATATTTCCCTCCAATCCGGAGCATCTTTAGCCGCTCCTCCCTATATATTATATAACACTTGTTATCTATTCAAGATTCAGCTTTCTGCTCATCACATACCAGGTCAGCAGATAGTAGACTACGCAGCTGATGATCCCTGCGATCAGCGACGTCTCCCATTGATTGTCAAAAATAGAAGTGTAATGTGTATTGGATAGTCCTCTATAGAAAGTTATCTGAAGCGCAAAATATATTCCATAAACCACCCGTTCCACAACATATATCGCTACATACCAGGCAAAGGAGAGCATCAGCTTATGGTTGGAGGAAAGCTGTCCCAGTGAAATACACGCCCCCACTTTTAACACTTTTGCAAACACGGAAAATATAAATGCGATCAGCGTCATAATGACCGTGAAAATTGTGATCTTTTGTGCTCCTAAAAACTCAATCGTGTCCTTCATTCCCCGCATCATGGAGTCAAAAACCTCACTCGATGACGCAAACAGGAAAATGACAGACAAATAAATGGACAGAATGTTGATCATTACCCATGCGGTGCTGACCAGAATCTTTGCAACAATAATGTGATGCGTATCTACCGGCAGGGTGTGCAAAAGATAGCCCTGATCCCCATAGGTAGAAGTATAAAAACGATGGATCAGATAGATTGCCGTTCCCACGCTCACCGCAAACATACTTCCCGCATAGGTGAACAGTACCATAACAGCCGTAAAATCCATCATCGCAAAATCACCGCCGGAATGATCCAGAATCTTCACCATACACCATGCGAGGATCGTCATCATAAACGTCAGGGCATTTGCGGAAAGGAGCAGCTTCCAGGTGGCCTTCCACTCATATTTCATCAATTTTCCTAACATGCGAACACCTCCCTGAAGAACCGATCCACAGACTTGTGCTCGTTTTGTCTGATCTGCTCTGCACCGGCCTGCAAAACAATACTGCCGTACTTGATAAACACCACCTCGTCCAAAATATTCTCCACATCCGAGATCAGATGCGTGGACAGTAAAATGGAGCCACAATGGTTGTAATTGCTTACGATCGTGTGAAGAATATAATCTCTGGCCGCAGGATCCACCCCCGCAATAGGTTCATCCAGAATGTAGAGGTCTGCATCCCGGCTCATCACCATGATGAGCTGTACCTTCTCCTTTGTGCCCTTGGAAAGATTCTTCAGTCTCTCCTGCGGTGGAATCTGAAGTCTCGCCAGCATATCATAGGCTCTGTCCACCCTGAAATCAGGATAAAAGTCCTGAAAATACTGTACCAGCTCGACCACCTTCATACCCGGCTGGAGATAGGTCCGCTCCGGCAGGTAGGATATTCGCAGCTTCGTATCGACGCCGGGACGCTGACCGTTGATCAGAACCTCACCTGCCGTCGGCCGAAGCAATCCGTTCATGATCTTGATCAGTGTGGTCTTTCCGCTGCCGTTAGGCCCTAAAAGGCCGATGATTCTACCCCTTTCCAGATTCAGATATATCTGATTTAATGCGATCTTTCTCCCATAGGTCTTTGTCAGACCCATACACTGTACCACAGGTGCCATATCTTTCCTCTCTTTCGCCGCTCTGATCACATCCGTCCTCAGGCGACCGTGATCCTGTACTGTGCCTCAAAAACCCCTCTCGAGAGGGTCTGTCCCCATTCTCTGTCTTGAAAATCACCCGAAAAGTCTACGCTGTCACAGCGCCCGTACCAAGGTTCAATACAGATAAAAGGCGCTTTCTTTCCCGGCGGCGACCATACGCCGAAAAGCGGTGCGTCAAAATCCACCGTCAGATAGGGCTTTCCATTCGGTCTTGCAAACGCCACACTGTGCGCCTGATCCTTCTCGACAACCAGCGCGTCACCGTCAAAGAGATCCGCCGTGATGGGCAGCGCACCGTTTCGCAGATTGTAGATCTTTTTCTCCTTCCCCAAAAGGCCGTCCTCGATGCAGGAGGATACGATCTGCTCCTTCGTATCAAAGAGAAGCTGATACTGCGTCTGATCCGTCCCCGGGTCGATTGGGCACAAAAAAGCCGGATGTCCGCCGATGGAAAACCATATAGGTTCCTTTTCCGGATTGCTCACCCGCCATTTTACCGTCACCGTACTCCCTGTCAGCTCGTAACCGATCTCCAACAGAAACGGATAGGGGTATCCGGCAAGTGTCTTCTCATCAGAGCGCAGGGAAAACCATATCTCCGAGGCCACCTGACTCTTTAACTGAAACTCCATATCCCGCGCGAAACCATGCTGTCCCATAGTATATTCCCGGCCGTCAATTTTATAACATCCGTTCTTTAATGCACCTACAATAGGAAACAGCACCGGCGATGTTCGTCCCCAATAGGCCGGATCGCCGTGCCACATATACTCTCTTCCATCCGCCACACGCTTCAGGGATTTCAATTCCGCTCCCATACTGTCCACCTGTATGGTGATCTTATCATTGCTGATCTGAAACAACGCCATCGTGCCCGCCTCCTTCTTAGACAGTATATCACAGAAAAATTAAAAAAGGTATCTTTATTCCCCAACGATCTCCCGGTAAGCTGCCGCAACCCTGCCCGCGGAAACACCGGCAATCTCATTCTGATAAGTCCCGCCCGCCAAAAGCCCAAGCAGGCGCCCGTTGCTGTCGAAGATGCCGCCGCCGCTCATGCCCTCTCTGGCAAAACCATGGCCGTAGATCATATCTCCCTGAAAAAGTTCGATGTAGCGCTCTTCCCTCTCCAACACGGCCTCATGGAAGACCGGCTCCTGTTCTCTGCGGTCCATTCCCACACAGAAACCTTCGATCTGTGCTTTACCGCCGTCAAAAAAATTCTCTGCCGTGCAGACGCTCTTAAGGGTCATCAGCGTATCAAGCCCAAGCTCTCCGTTCTCCACGCGCAGAAATCCCACATCACTCTCCGACGCGCTTCCCAGTACCGTGGCATCCACAAAATATCCCTGCGGAAACCAGACCACCCCCGCAGTCTCATCCCAATATTCCAACACATGCCTGTTGGTGGCAATGATCACCGCATCCGCTGTCAGACGATAAATGACACCGCTGCCATGGGCCGTTCCCATATCGAGACGCACCACACTGTTTTTCACATTCTCATAGGCCGCCGCCGAATCGGCCTCCTCCAATACCGGGCAGACGAGCATCCCCAACGCAAGCATTCCCTCGTAGATATCCTGCCCGCTCACCGTCTGGATCAAATGGGGCGGCAGGGAAGGCTCCCTCGCCTGCACCTGCCGGACCGGAAGCAATGCGGTGCAGCACAATAAAATAGCAACCGATATTTTATATCCTTTCCCGCCCGTCTTCACCGATCTCTCCTCACCCGCAAACTTTTCTCGGGGGTACAGGAAGCGCGCAAACGCTGCAACCTGTACCCCCTTCTTGCAAAAACTCTGTAAATTCAAAAAATAAGCAGAACGATAAGCCGGGTTATGTCGTGAATGATCATCTATCTCGACGTCCCGTTGCCGGGACGCTCCAGCAACCTACCTGAAAGCAGATCGGGCCGATCTGTCGCTCTCTGTTTGGTCTTGCTCCGGATGGGGTTTACACAGCCCGTCCCGTTACCGGGACGGCGGTAGTCTCTTACACTGCCATTCCACCCTTCCCCCGGAATAAATCCGAGGCGGTTTATTTTCTGTTGCACTGGCCTTGGAGTCGCCTCCACCGGACGTTATCCGGCATCCTGCCCTATGGAGCCCGGACTTTCCTCAGCCGTACCGGGTACGGCCGCGATCATTTGTCCTACTTACTTCATGAAATTCTTACTCACATATCCTATTTAGGAATCACACCTCGAAACAGCTTCCACCCACAAACTCCCTGCACAGGGAATTCTTCGGCAGTTCCTCGCTGCTGACGCCCAAAAAGTACTCCAGGAATTTTAAGAGCCGCTTGGCCTCATGATACTCCGGTGCTCCCTTCTCAATCCCGAACAGAAGCGGCTCGGCATACTGCTTGATCACAGCTAACTCATAGAGCATAGCTGAATTGAACATGGCGTCCGCCTCCTCCTGGAAGGGGAATATGTATTTCTCCTCGCCCCGCCTGACAGACGACCACATGGAGATCGTTCTGGCCGCAGAGGCGCCCCTGGTTCTGGCGTCCCGCACAATGCGGCGCAGCAGACGATTATCCGTAGTCGGAATCCTGTTGTGCTCATCCACATTCAGGGTCGTGAGAGCGCTGATGTAGATCTTAAACTTGCTCTCGGCTGGCAGAGAGTAGGACATCTTTTCATTGAGTCCGTGAATTCCCTCGATCACCAGAATATCGTCCGCACCGAGACGGGTTACCTTTCCGCTGTATTCCCGCTTTCCCGTTTTGAAGTTAAATGTGGGAAGCTGCACCTCCTCCCCTGCAAGAAGGGCCGTCATATCTTTGTTAAATTGTTCTACATCAAGCGCTTCCAGACACTCGAAATCCGGCTTTCCTTCCTCATCTCTGGGCGTTTTATCATGGTTAACATAATAATTGTCCAATCCGATGGGATGCGGTTTTAACCCGTAAGTTCTAAGTTGAATGGAGAGCCTGTGGGAGAAAGTAGTCTTTCCCGATGAAGAAGGGCCCGCGATCATGACAAATTTCACACCCTCGCGCCTCGCGATATCTCTGGCGATTTCTCCTATGCGTCTCTCCTGCAGCGCCTCCTGCACCAGGATCATATCGGAGATACTGCCGCCGCAGATCTGGTCGTTCAAGTCTCCCACCGTGTCGATCCCCAGTTCCTGCCCCCACGTTCCGGTTGCCAGCAGGGTCTGGAAAAGTTTTTTTCGGGGCTTAAACTCCGGAAGGATCTCCGGTTCTTCCTGCTCCGGAAGGAGCAAGATCATACCGTCCTCATAGGCAAAGAGATCAAAAAACTTGATATATCCCGTGCTTGGCATCATATAGCCGTAGAAATAATCATAATAGTCACCCATGCAGTAGACATTGATGTTGGAGCTTCTGCGGTAGCGGAACAAAGACACCTTATCCTTCATGCCATTTTCCGCAAACAGCGCCACTGCCTCAGCCGCCGGATATGCTTTCTTCGTCACCAGCAGATCCATATCCACCAGCTCTCCCATGCGGTCTTTCACCTTCTCGATCGCAGCCGCATCCAGCTTCAAACCGTTCCGGAAAGCACAATAATAACCCGCACCAATAGCAAATTCCACTTTTACATTGGCCGCCGCCTCCATACCCGCCACGTCCTTGACCGCCTTCATCAGCAGCATAATGGCTGTCCGCACATAGGTCTTATGCCCGATGGCGTCCCCGCAGGTGATAAAGGTCAGGTCACAGTCCCTGTCCACCCGCTTCATCAGCTCGCGGATTTTTCCGTTCACCGTCACAAGTGCGATCTGGCTCACATAATCGTTCTGATGCTCCTCCGCGATGACTTCATACTTGATGCCGTCCTCATAAAAGTATTCTTTCCCGTCGATCCTGATCGTAACCATGGACAATCCCTCCTTCTCCATACGTTCTTATGCTGTATTCAGATCCGATATTACGCTGACTCTCTCAAAAACAGCCACCCTGCATATGCCTGACCTGCACATTGTCCCGCAAAAGCACTTCCACCTGCTCATAGCGTTCTCTTCTCTTATCCTCCTGAAGTCCCTGTTTTCGCAGATTTTCAAGAATTTCCTCGTAAAGAAACGCCTCTCTTTCCAGAAAGGATAAAAAAACAGGCGTTCTTTTTTGTAATAAAACAGGGCCGTATCGATCCGTAAGTTTACATAACTCACATTCCTCCATCCCCGGCACGGCTCGTATCACCTGATAGAATTTTCCCTCCTCCAGAAGGATCTCCTCGTCGAGAATCTTGTAGCCATTCTCCCTTAGAAACCTTCTAAACCGCTCTATCTCAGACTGAGGCTGCAAAATGAGTTCCCGAAAAGAGGCCGCCTTTTTGCTTTCCTGCGCGAGAATACGCAGCATCAGACCGCCTCCCATGCCGGCGCAGATCAGGGTATCCGCCTCTCCGATATTGTAGTTATGTAAACCATCAGACAATCTTGTCTCAATCTGTCCGCAAAGACCGTATGCCGCTACATGCTCCCTGGCTGCCCGAAGAGGCCCCTCACGCAGATCCATGGCAAGCACCCGGGGGCTTTTCCCCTGCTGTACCAGATAGATCGGCACAAATCCGTGATCACAGCCCACATCGCAGACACGGTTTCCTACAGTCACCATATCGGCCACTGCCTTAAGTCTTTCCGACAGCGCAACATCCCTCATCAGTCCAGATAATCCTTCAGCTTGCGGCTTCTGCTGGGATGGCGGAGCTTTCTGAGCGCCTTGGCCTCGATCTGCCTGATCCGCTCACGGGTCACGTTGAATTCCTTGCCCACTTCCTCCAGAGTCCTCGCGCGCCCGTCATCCAGTCCGAAGCGCAGCCGCAATACTTTCTGCTCTCTCTCCGTCAAAGTACCGAGCACCTCCACCAGCTGTTCCTTCAACAGGGTAAAAGCCGCCGCATCCGCCGGCACCGGCACATTGTCGTCCTGAATAAAATCACCCAAGTGGCTGTCCTCTTCCTCGCCGATGGGCGTCTCCAGAGATACCGGCTCCTGCGATATCTTTAAGATCTCGCGCACCCGCTCCACAGGCATATTCATCTGCTCCGCGATCTCTTCCGGGGTAGGCTCTCTCCCAAGCTCCTGTAAAAGCTGACGGCTCACACGGATCAGCTTGTTGATGGTCTCCACCATATGCACCGGAATGCGGATGGTTCTGGCCTGATCCGCAATGGCTCTGGTGATCGCCTGACGGATCCACCAGGTCGCGTAGGTGGAAAACTTATAGCCCTTGCGATAATCAAACTTCTCCACCGCCTTAATCAGTCCCAGATTCCCCTCCTGGATCAGATCGAGAAAGAGCATACCGCGCCCCACATACCGCTTGGCGATGCTGACCACCAGCCTGAGATTGGCCTCAGCGAGACGCTGCTTCGCCTCCAGATCTCCGGTCTCCATCTTCTTTGCCAGCTCGATCTCCTCCTCCGCTGAGAGCAGGGGCACCTTCCCGATCTCCTTCAGATACATCCTGACAGGATCCTCAATGCTGATGCCGTCAGGCACGGAGAGATCGATGTCCTCCACATCCACTTCGTCCTCTTCCGTCAGGATGATCTCCTCATCATCGACGTCGTCCTCCTCCGTGATGCGCAGCACATCTACATTATTCTGCTCCAGCGTCTCCAGGATCTTATCGAACTGATCCTCCTCCGGCGTCAGGTCGGAAAAGAAATCATTGATCTCCTGATATTCCAGCACGTTTTTCTTCTTCTTCGCAATAGCCAGAAGCTCCTTCATCCGCTCCTCAAACTTTGCCTGTACATTTTCATCCATGAATTGCTCCATCCTTCCTATGTTTAAGCCACTTTTCGTTAAGCCGTTGTTCAAGCTATGTCCGTTCTGAAAAAATCTTTTTTCGATTAGCTTACCCTGTTCCAAGGGAAATATGCGTTTTTCTAAGCGCCTCAAGCTCCTTCTTCCCGGAGATCACATGCTGCAGCGCCTCTACATCCGATCCCATCAGAGCCGAATAATGGTCAAAACTGTTTTGTTTTACCGCAAGCAGTACATCCCGCAGCGCCTTCTCCTTCTCCTGAATCGTCTCAAGCCGCGGCAGCTTCGTGTTGAAGATTTTCGCCACCTCCCGCTGCTCCTCCTCGTCCTCAAAAGCACTGATGATGGAGGCCGGCTGAAACCCTTCCCCGGAAAGTCCTGCAAACAGCTTGTCCGCCACCTGACCGATCAGCTCGTCCGTAAAATCCGCCGTTGAGATGTAGGCCTGTATCTTCGGATAGACCTCGGGCTCTTCCACAAGCCATGTGAGCAGGATTCTCTGAGACTTTCTGCTCTGTTCCTCCGGTGACGACCGTTCTGCCCTCGCCTGCTTCGGCCTCTCCACCGGCCTGACCAGTCCCGTGCGGGCAGCGTAGCCGCTCACCAGTTTGCGCAGATTTTCATAACCGATATGATAGCGTTCCGCTACAGATTCTATGTAGTTTTCCCGTTCGACCTCCTCCTCAAAACCGCACAGCTTCTTTGCTATTTCCCGGTGAAAGGCAGTCTTTGACTCAGGATCCTCCAGATGGTAGTTCCGCTCAATAATCTTTAACTCGAAGAAAAAACTGTTCTCCGCTTTAGCGATCCGCTCCTGAAAGGCCTCCGCTCCCAGATTTTTCATAAATTCATCAGGATCTTTGTAGGGCTGCATATCGATGACTCTGGCTCTGAGCCCCGCTTCCTTCAGAATCCCGATGGCGCGAAGGGCCGCATTGGTACCGGCTCCGTCACTGTCATAGGCGAGAAGCACTTCCTCGGCATAGCGCTTCAAAAGCGCTGCCTGTCCGGCCGTAAAGGCCGTCCCGAGGGATGCCGCTGCCTGTCCAAACCCTGCCTGATGCATGGCGATCACATCCATGTAACCCTCGCAGAGGATAATGTTTCCCGTGCGCGCCGTTCTGGCAAAATTCAGGCCGTAGAGATTGCGGCTCTTGTCAAAGATCGCCGTCTCCGGTGAATTCAGGTATTTGGGCTTTGCGTCCCCCATGACCCGGCCGCCGAAACCGATCACCCGGTGACTGGCATCTTGAATCGGAAACATGACACGATTCCAGAACTTATCGTGCACGCCCCGTTTTTCATCGAAGGCCGCAAGTCCGGACTCCGTGATCAGATCGTCCGCATAGCCCTTGGAGCGCAGATAGGCTGAAAGGTCGGAGCCTGCCCCGTCCGCATAGCCTAACCCGAACTTCTTCATAGTCTCCTCGGAAAGCTCGCGTCCTGCCAGATAGCGATGCCCCGTCTGTCCTTTGGGGGAACGAAGCAGATAATAATAGTACTTAGCCGCTTCCTTGTTGATCTCCAAAAGTTTCGCCCGCCTGCTCTCCTTCCTCCGCATCTCCTCGGAGTATTCCACCTCCGGCAGCGAGACGCCCGCCCGGTCCGCCAGAGTCTTTACCGCCTCCTGAAAGGTGGCGTTGTCATATTCCATCAGAAAGGTGATCACATTGCCGCCGGCGCCGCAGCCAAAGCAATAATACATCTGTTTGACCGGAGAAACCGAGAAGGAGGGGGATTTCTCATTGTGAAACGGACAAAGCCCGAAATAGCTGCTCCCCTTCCTCTGCAGCCGCACGCTGCCGGAGATCACTTCCACGATATCGTTTTTCATTCTGATCTCCTCGATCAGCTCTTCGGGATAACGCATGTTTTCCTTTCTCTGTCCTTACAGGTTTTGTCCGACTTTCTATATTTCCGGTTTTCTTCAGACTGTTCTCAACCATGCCACGTTCTCGGAATAAAGATTCTCTCATACTGGGCAATGGCAAAGCGATCCGTCATGGAACTGATATAGTCGCATACAATCTTCTCTAACGGCTCCCCCGCGTCCAGAAGCTTAAACAGGAAGTTGGGAAGCTGCTCCGTGTGCACCAGATAATGCTCATACAGGGTGATAATGAGATTCTCCGCCTTCCCCTCTTCACTCTTTGCAATGGGATTTCGGTACACATGCCTGAACATGAACTCCCGCATCTTCTGCATGGCCTCCTCCACCTCCGCAGACATTGTAATGTCCTCCTGATCGCGGCTGTTTGTCACAATATTGTGGATAAAGCAGTCAAGGCGCTGGCCGCAGCTGTAGCCGATCACGCTCCCGATCTCTCTGGGCACATCCGCCTCCTTCAGGATTCCCGCCCGCACCGCATCGTCCATATCGTGATGGATGTAGGCGATCTTGTCCGCAAGGCGGACGATCCTGCCCTCCAGTGTCGCCGGCATCCCGGATGTCTGGTGGTTTAAAATGCCGTCCCGCACCTCCATCGTCAGATTGATGCCCTGACCGTCCTTCTCCAAAATGTCCACTGTGCGCACACTCTGCTCGTTGTGCTTAAATCCGTAAGGGCACACCCTGTCAAGCGCCCTCTCGCCGGCATGTCCAAAGGGCGTATGTCCCAGATCATGCCCCAGTGCGATTGCCTCCACCAGATCCTCATTGAGCTTTAGGGCTTTGGCGATGGTTCTGGCTGTCTGGCTGACTTCCAGCGTGTGTGTGAGCCTGGTTCTGTAGTGGTCCCCCTCCGGCGTCAAAAACACCTGCGTCTTGTCCTTTAAGCGGCGGAAGGACTTGCTATGTATGATTCGATCCCTGTCTCTCTGGAACACCGGGCGAATATCGCACTGCTCCTCGTCCTTGAGCCTCCCCTGCGAATTCATGCTGAGCATTGCATGGGGGCTTAGATATTCCTTTTCCCACTGTTCCAAACTTTCCCGTATATTCATGGCTGTAACCTCTTTACTTCTATTATTCGCCCTAAACCGCAATAATCCTTTTTTTATCGGCAGATATCATAAATAAATTCCGCATTCTGGTCCATGGCCTCATAAGCGGTCTTGAACGGCGACATCTGAAACACGTGCCACATACCCTTGAAAACATCCATCTTGACACTCACCTTGGCTTTCAAAAGTTTTTTGTAGAGCATCACCGCGTCGTCGTGTAAAATCTCGTTGCTCCCTACCTGAATATAGGTGGGCGGAAAGCCTTCATAATCCCCGAACAGCGGAGAAATATAAGGATCCTCAAGATTTAATCCTCCGGCATAATTTGTGATCATCTGCTCCAGATAAGCAGCATTCAATACCGGATCGATCTCCGCCTTTGTCACATGGGATCTGCCGGAGGCCGTCAGATCCGTCCATGGCGACATGAGCACCAGACCTCTGGGCAACAGTCTCCCCTCACTCTTTAATCGAAGCACCAGAGAGAGCGCCAGATTTCCGCCCGCTGAGTCTCCCGCTATCATCACATCTCTCGCGCCGTAGCCTAAGAGCATCAGATAATTCCATGCCGCCATTGCATCCTGCGTAGCTGCCGGATAGGGATGCTCCGGAGCCAGTCTGTAATCGAAGGAAAGCACATCCATGGAGGTGGAAGCCGCAAGCTTCGTGGTCAGTGTCCTGGCATAGAGACTGCTTCCGGTAGAGTAGCCGCCCCCGTGACAGTAGAGGATGACATACTTCTTCATGTGTGTTCGGTTTACA
This sequence comes from Lachnospiraceae bacterium, assembly GCA_029067085.1. GTDB lineage: Bacteria > Bacillota > Clostridia > Lachnospirales > Lachnospiraceae > UBA3282. Next base: position 157,344 of record JAIEFE010000008.1, read on the forward strand.
TAACACCACTCTCCATGAATACTTCCACCCTCATACCCTGCCGGAATCTCCACATCTTCAGCGATCACGTCCCTGTTGTTTCCAAGAAGGACGCCGAAATGATCCTGAGACTGGCGGTGTTTCTCAATGTCTACATTCTCCACCACGCCGTGCATCCGCTTGATCAGATTCATCAGCCCGGCATTCTTTTTATTTATCCTCTCCATACAGCCCCCTTATGTATTCTTTTTTCATATTTTACCATATCTTCAACATTCTGTGTTATACTATAGAGAAGACAACGAAAACAGCCTGACACAAAAAGGATCGACTTATCTCTATGCCAAGCAAATTTCGCAGCAGACAACTGAATCAGCCTGCCGGCCGGACCAGAAAAGATATCTGGTATAAGCTTGATCTGTCGGCTACGGTCTATCCCACCTTACAAAGGCGCGATTTTTCATCCGTCTACCGCCTGAGTGTCACCCTGAAGGAGGAGATTGACGCTGCTCTGCTGCAGCAGGCGCTGGATCTAACGCTCCCCCGCTTTCCCACTTACAAAGTAACGATCCGCAAAGGGCTGTTCTGGCGGTATCTGGAACCCAACAACCGACCGGGACCTTTCGTACAGGAAGACATTAAAAATCCCTGTATGCCCATGCATTTTAAAAGTAACAATCGCTATTTAATAAGACTATATTACTATGGCAGACGAATCTCTTTTGAGGCACACCATTGTCTCGGAGACGGCACCGGCGGCATGTGCCTTTTACAGACGCTGACCGCCGTATATCTGGGCCTTCAGGGCCACGCTATCCCGCCCTCCGGCTTTGTTCTGGATCTGAACGAAGCGCCGGATCCCGAGGAGCTGGAAGATGCTTATATGCGCTATGCCACGGCCAAAGTAAAACCGCCGCGCCCTGCGGCAAAGACCTACCGTATCCGCGGCACCAAAGAACCGTTCTACACCTTGAATATCATAGATGGCATCCTGTCTGTCAAGGAGGTAATCGCTGTTTCCAAAAAATACGGTGCCACCATCACCGAATACCTGAACGCGGTGCTGCTCTACGCCCTGCTGCAAAAACAGAGCAACGAATTCCATCTGAAATATAAGCCGGTACGAATTGCCATGCCGGTGAATCTGCGCCGCTTCTTTCCATCCAAAACACTGCGCAACTTTATTACCATGGTATATCCCTCCATCGATCCCAGACTTGGCGAATACAGCTTCGAGGAAATCGTGACAGAGGTTCATAATTACATGCGTTATTATATAAACAAAAAATTCCTGTGCGGTGATATCACGACCAATGCCGCTACCAAACACAATTTTCTGATCCGCGTGGTGCCTCTCTTTATCAAGGATTTTGTGGTCCGCACCTTCTATACCCGGGTACAGGATAAAAACTCTTCAGCCGGTCTCACCAACATGGGCGCGCTCCGGGTGCCGGAAGAGATGAAGCCCTATATCGAACGTTTCGATATCTGTATGGGACAGCCCTTCTCCTCTCGTACCAACTGTGCCATCATCAGCTTTGAGGATACCCTGACCATCAATTTTGCCAGCAGCATTGTGGAAGCCGATGTGGAGCGCTATTTTTTCCGCAAGCTGGTGCAGGACGGCCTCCATGTAAAAATCGAGAGCAACCGTACGGGCACCATTTGATAACACGCGTTTTTTATATAGAACAAGAAAGGAATCGCTATGTCATACTGTGTAAACTGCGGCGTAGAGCTGGAATCCTCCCTACAGGAGTGTCCTCTCTGCCACACGCCGGTCATCAACCTCAAAGAAACGGGCCGGGAACTCCCGCCCTCTCCCTACCCTGTTGACAAGGGACAGGTAGAGGTCGTCAGACGAAAGGATCTGGGCATCCTGCTCTCAGTGGTACTGACTGCCACAGGCGGCACCTGCCTGCTTTTAAATCTGCTGGTGTTCAACCGCTTTCTCTGGTCCCTTCTGGTGATCGGCATCTGCATTTGTCTCTTTGTATTTACGTTTCCGGCGGTATACTACAGCAAAATGCCCATCTACCTCTCTCTTCTGGCGGACGGCATCGCTGTGGCGGTCTATCTGTACATGATCGCATATCTCACGCCCTCTACGGACTGGTTCTGGCAGCTGGGACTCCCCATTGTTATGCTGGTCACGCTGTGCATGGAGATCTTTACCTTTTTACTGAAAAAGATCCCCTTCTCGGTTCTCTCCGGGGCGCTGTGTCTGTTTCTTGAGATTCCTCTGTTTTGCGCTGCACTGGAACTCATGATCCGCAGAATGCTCTTCGATCCGCTGCGGCTCACCTGGTCTGCCGTGGTGCTGACCGTCTGCGCGATCATCGATGTGGCACTGATCACGATTTTAGTCAAAAAGCGCCTGCGCAACGAAGTGCGCAGACGTCTACATTTTTAAGCGTACCTCGCTTCCGCATCCTCCAGGGACTGATACCCATAAAATGCGGTCTCGTTGGCGATTGTCTGCTTTAACAGGCTTTCGCCTTTTTCTTTTGCTGCTTCCGTCTCCGTAAGGATCAGCGCAAGCGTCTCTTCCGAGTAAGTGTAGAGCTCACCCCGCAGATAGCTTTCCATGGAGGAGCCCGCCATTACGCCGTCCTGATCCGTGGTTGCCACTCTCCCGCGTTTTCTCAGATTGGGATAATCACGCAGCATTTCGGCATCCCACTCCAGATTGATCTTCACGATCTTTTCCACAACTTCCTTTTTATTTGAGATATCAGGGAGATGCGATTTTATCTTTTCAAACTCCTCCGGGTAGGTAGTCTCCATCATCCAGCCGTACTTTTCAAAAATGGGATTTCTCCCCTCCGAGACAGCCTGCTTTAAATCCGCACGATAACGCAAAAGCACTTCATCCGAGTAGACCATCCACTGGCTCATTCGCATTTTGAAGAACGTGTCAGGGTCATCCTGGCAGGAGGCTCTGCCGCCTGTGTTGTAGACCTGCTGGAAAAGCTCCCACTCTGTCTGCGCAACCTCAAAGATCAACCGTTCTCTTTCACTGATTTCAGCCATACTGTCCTCCTTTTCGGCGTGTCATCTGCTGATACGCGAAAGAAGCCCTCCTTACGAGGACTTCTCTCTATGCAGGAAAAGAGACTTGAACTCTCATGGTATTGCTACCACACGGACCTGAACCGTGCGCGTCTGCCAATTCCGCCATTCCTGCGAACAAATGTTATTCTATCGCCTTTTTCCTGCAATGTCAAGACTATTTCGCAATCTTTATCAATCAATTTTTATTTTAATCACTCTTTACTTTCCCTGATCGCATTGTGTAATCCCGCAAAAACTTCCTCGTAGCGGTTACATTCTCTTAAGCTTACAGCCGTTACATGAAGCGTTAACGGAATTTCCTGACTTTCATAGGAAAATGTGTGTTCATTCATACTACGGATCTTCTCTGCGATCTGTTCTGCGTATGCCGCATCACTGCTGGCTGTTAAGATACAGAATTCATCGCCGCCGATGCGGAACACAATGTCGTCCTCTCCGGAAGCCGCTGTCATGCGCCGCATCTGTTCTAAAATCGCCAAATCTCCGGCTTTTATGGAAATATCATTGATCGCGAGCATGTGTTTGATATCACAAAGGACAAAAAAACAGTCCTTTCTCTCCTGAAACAGATCATATAGCTCACTGATGTCAACGCGTCGTCTCTGCATAAGATAATCATCTCCTTTCTGTGGAGGTACGTTTAACCTCGGAAACAGTTCTGTGAATTTTTTTGCGCGAAGTTCAGAGGGCCTGCAGTGCCATATCTGTTCAAACGCACGTGCAAAGGATTCGTGTGTACTGTAACCGTATTCAACAGCAATGTCCAAAATCGACAGTTCCGGCTGCATAGATAATTTCTTTGCCGCTAACATCATCCTCCTGCGGACAATGTACTCGTGCACAGAAATATCATGTACACTGCGAAATAATTTTTCGAGAGTGGATCTGGAGCAGAAACAAGCCGCTGCCACATCTTCAGTTTTGATCTCATCGCGCAGATGAACTTCAATATATTCTAGCGCCGTCATCAAAAGTTCTATGTGCTGCATGATCCACTCTCCTTTCCGATATCGTATTATCATTATATCCGAGAGAATCGTATCCGGCTTGATATTTTGAGTAAAAATGTTTATAAAAAAAACAGCCCAAAATCTCTTGACTTTTTGGATGGCAGATAGTAAGATATTATTTGCGTTGTAAACGTATGCGGAAGTGCTGGAATTGGCAGACAGGCATGACTAAGGATCATGTGTCAGCAGACGTGTGGGTTCAAGTCCCATCTTCCGCAGTAAAATAAACTTTGGGAAGCTTGAAAGATCAAGCTTCCCATTTTTATAAAGTATTTTGAAATTGAGGTCCTTAAATGACATTATTTGAACTATGTAATGAAATAACCCTACAGTCTGAAATCAAAGATCGTGTGTTTGATTTTGCAAACAGATTTGATTTTAGTATGGCGGATAAACAGTTGAAGGATTTTTTAGTGTATGAGAAAATGAAAGAAGCAAGGCTTGAACTCCAGGCTATACTTGGCGATGATGCGGAAAATATCAAGATGCTTTCTTGTATGTTAAAAGCTTCTGCTGACATTTATGATCTTTATAAAGCAAAGGGTATCAGTGATAAAATATACTTTGACACAATGAAATGTTACACGCGCTTTATTGATGAAACTTTCAAAATAACAGGTGAACTGTATTTCGACAGATACTGGTGGACAACTCGACAAGCAGGTTGCCATTTGTTTAGAATCGGGGAACTGGAATATGAGATGAAACATATTGAAAACGACATAATTATAGATTTACACATTCCATCTGATGCTGATTTTTCGTCAGATGCAGTCGATAACTCATTAGAACGCGCAAGAATCTTTTTTGCAGAATATTATCCGGAAATCGCCGACAAAAAATATTATTGCCATTCATGGCTTTTGGATGGCACACTGAAAGAAATGTTAAGTGAAAAATCAAATATAATAAGTTTTCAAAAACGGTTTGAGATTTATGATAAAGGTGAAGCGGATACTGAATTTATTGAGTGGGTATATCATACCAGATCAACTGATTACGAAATATTACCGGAAAACACTTCTCTGCAAAGAAATATGAAAAAGTATTTGCTTTCGGGTGGAGAAATCAGGAACTCGTATGGAAGATTATTAGTTTAACTTATTGTACACAGTTTGCCTCTAAGAACATACCCTATCTTTTCATAACAGGCATTCGATGCAGCATAATCTGCATCTGTATAAAGCATGGGAACATATCCCGCTTCCATCGCAAGTTTTGAAACCTGATAAACCAGATTTTCAGCGTAATGCTTCCTGCGATACTCAGGACAAGTAAACACAAGATTAATCGATGCCAAATTTCCATTAGGCGCAAACTTACAGCTCGCGACATGATTCCCCTGTTCATTCTTCCATAAGTACATATTTCCCGTATTGATGAATGCCTCTGCATCCATACGATAACCATCACGATCCTTTTGATCAATCCCTATTTCTTTATGAAACAAATCCAGAAAATCTACCAATTCATCAAGATCTTCGCTGCTGCACCGATGAATGGAACCGTCAGCTTTCTTGGACGGCTCTATAAGCTTCTGACAATCATACGCAAACATATTGGTAGAAATGGACAGTGCTTTACCATCTGCAGCTGCTCTTTCAATAAAAAACTTCGCCAAATCATACTTAAGGTTAAAGCGATACTCACCGTTTAAAAGAGAATGTTCTGCTACAATTTGATAAGCCTTCTCCATCTCCTCTTTCGTTGCATCATCCGAAGTCCATATCCATATCGGAAATGGCTTATTCGTAAAGCAGATGATCAACCTTTCATGGTCAGTCATCAGCAGCTCACACTTTCCTCCAATAATACGGCGAAGCACAAAAAATGTATATTTGTCATCCTCTAATATTTTAAAATCTCTTTCATCTACAAAGCTGTCCATAGTTATCTCCATAAATCCAGATTTATTCAAACCACTTCACTTTCATAACGAAGTTTTTGGCATTGTGATACCCTGCTTTTCCATAATAATGTTCGTGATGTTCATCAGCTACTGCCTGAAGTTCAATACATGCAGCATCTTTCTTACGAACCTGCATTTCCAGTTCTTTTAATAAAACGCTTCCATATCCTTTATTCTGATACTCAGTTGCTATAACGATTTCCTCTAATGTATAACCCATAATATCATCATATTGCTTAAAATATCCCATCGCAAAACCAATAGTTGACTCATTATCTTTCATAATTAGTCCGTAGGAATCTTCCATACTCAAAACCTGATGAATTCTTTTTCCGGCTGTGATCTCGGTCCAGCAACTATCCTCTTGTTTGTTATAATATGCAATATAAATAGGTAATATAGAAGATATGTCTTCGACTTTTATTTTTCTGACTTCCACAATAATTTAACTCCCTTTAAATTTCGAATAGTCAAATTTTTTACAAACTGGAATCTACTGCTTTCTCACTTTCAAAACTAATGTGCTTATCAAGAAACCAATAATTCCACCAAGAGCAATCGTTCCAACAAAGAGTAAAATGATTTCAAACATAAAGTTTGTATGTATATTGGAAATCAATTCGCAAACTACATACAAAGCAAAACTTGAAACAACACTGATTATGATTTGTCTGGTGTCATTCATTTTTATCCCAATGAATACTGCAAGGATCAATCCGATCAGCATAAAAACAATACTGTCGGATTCAAACAGTTCTTGAAAAATGGGTAAATATTTCATAAAAACCCCGTTAAATTCCGATTTTTCCAGTTCCGCAGTCGAGTAGACAAGCGGCTCACGCCGCAAGCCCCTCACAGAACCGTGCGTGCGCCTTTCACGCACACGGCTCCTCATAATAACATTCGCTTTTAGAATAACCTCACATAAATCTTTGGTTTTGCTAAGGGATAAACTTTCAGCATGTCAGCAAATCCATCCCATGTATAGCTTTTCTTCTGACTTCGCCTGTTCAGTGCTTTGCATAGATATCTTTGGGTGAAATGCAGAAAAGAACCCAGCTTCTTGCCATTATAGGAGACACCATAGTACCTGTAGTGTCCTACCAGCTTCTTATTCAGCCTCTCTATTAATTCCTTCACGGGCAGGTCGTTATTAGCATACAGCCATTCTTTCGTGGCTTTTAACTTCTGTGCATATTTCTTTCTGCTCGTTTTCAGCTTCACGCAGAAATTTCCACTCTTTCTGCCTTTCCCACAGTAGAAAGTAAAACCCAGAAAATCAAATGTCTCTGGCTTCTTACCATATCTACGTCTGCTGTTTTCCTCCGCAAACCTTCCAAACTCAATCAGTCGGCTCTTGCTTTCCTCAAGTTCAAGATTGAATTTTCCCAGCCTTTCCTTCAGTGCGGCATAATATCTCTCCGCGTCTGACCTGTCCTGGAATCCCGCAATAAAATCATCTGCATAGACCGCCAGAAAGCATTTCCCTTCCGTCTCTTTCAGCACTACAAACTTGTACCAGAGCGTCAGTACATTGTGCATATAGATATTTGCCAAAATCGGGCTGATGATGTTTCCCTGCGCTGAACCTTCCTCGCTTGCCTCGTAGACACCTTCTGTTATTACTCCGGCTTTCAGATATTTGTTTATCAGCCACAGCAGATTCGTGTCCTTTATATACAGTCCCAGAAACCGCATGAGCCATTCATGGCTCATGTGGTCAAAGAATCCCTTGATGTCTGCGTCCACCACATAGTTAATCCATTCGTTTTGTAGCTGGCGGTGGACTTCCTTTATCGCATCATGGCACCCTCTGTTTGGTCTGAACCCATACATACAGTTAAGGAATCTCGGTTCGTAGATCGCTTCCAGTATTTTCTTTACCGCAAGCTGCACAATCTTGTCCTCATACGAGGCAATCCCAAGCGGTCTCATCTTTCCATTGCTTTTTGGTATATACACCCTTAGCGACGGCAGTGGCTTGTATGCCCTGTTCTTTAACCGCTCCACCAGATTTGTGATGTTCTCTTCCAGATGTTCTTCGTATTCTGCTTTTGTCACCTTGTCAATTCCTACTGCTTTCTTCCCATCCAGTTCCTTATGGCACTGCGTGAGCATTTCAGCATTAATCAGATGGTACAGAGACGTGAACTCTGGCTTCGGCGTTGTCGCCGATATTTCTGCTATTCTTTCTAATTTTGTTCCCATCAATACCTCCGTTCCTGTGCACGGTTGATGTGTCCTCAGAAAGACCGTTACTATGTAGCCCCCTTCCCTCCACTGGCATTACCCAGCTTCTACGGTACTATGAGGCTATCCGACTGCCTGCCACCCATCCGCTTATCTCCATCTTCTAGTTGATAATACGTACTTGTTTCCAAGAAGCGACAGGCTCTCCCCAGTTGACAGTTAACCACAATGTCAAGCATGACTGGCTCTTTGACCCCGCAGTGCCGTACAGTTCTCGCCTTATACGAACTGCCCGATATTGCTTTCCGTACCAGTTAAGACGTCAGCCCTCTGAATTTCAACATTTCGAGGCTCAATCGCATTGCAGCCCTACTTGCTCGCTGTCTACGCTTCGCACCAGCCATTACTGACTGCCACGCAAGACTCGCTACTGCTGGTTGGCTAGACCTTCGCAGACAGGAATCACACCTGTTAGGTTAATTGCCCTTTGCTGGGCGCACAACTGGAATTTGACTTTGTTTGTAAATCTTCCAGAAAGAAAATTCCTTCTGTTAAGTTGATAAACATTTCCTTGTCTTTGATTGTATAAGTTTTGTTATTCCACCAGACAGTAGTATTATTAGCGGAAATTGTCTTATCTGTTCCATCCTTAAGAAGATAGGTAATTATAACCAAAGGTTCTTCTTCGCTATTCGATTTTTTAAATAAATCATATTTCAAAAATCCTGTTAGCTTTAATGCTAACTCAACATCCTCATGACTCGAAATTTCTTTAACATCATCTGTAACACTCGGATATGAGATATTGACAGATTGAATATTATCTAAATTGGGCAATCCCAAAAGGTACATACCATCTGTAAATATCCTGATTCCGACAATCAAAACGATTATAACTATCATTTCTATTAAGAATCGAATAAGACCTTTAACAATTTTATTCACCAGCTTTCTCCTTCCTATCCCGATTTGTCTTATATATCATTTTACTTCATATACCGCGATCTCACAATATAAAACAAACTTTCCTGACAAATTGAAAAGCAGCAGAGAACTATGCTATAATAGCAAGCAATATACAAATCAAAATTTGACGGAGAGAGATAAGATGGACAAAAGCGAAATTTTGAAAAACGTTGCCCCATGTTCTTTAATGTGCCACACATGTTCAGGATATTGTAACGGTGTGATCTGTGAATCATCTAAAACATTATTAAAATATTTAGAGGGTATGAAAGAATTTTATGAAAAGCATATTCCTGATGCTGTGGAAAGTTATAGTAACTTTGAAGAAATACTTCGCATGTATAGCGATGCCCCCTGTTCCGGCTGCCGCAGTACAGAGCATAATGGATGCAGTATCGAAGGGTGCCTCCTGCTTGAATGTACAAAGAACCATAACATTGATTTTTGCGGAGAATGTGATGAATTCCCGTGCAAAAAAACAATGGAATTGTTTGAAGATGAAGTCTATAAACAGTGGCTGGAAGGAAATCAGCAAATTCATGATCATGGCATAGAGTTCTTTTGGAAAAACAATTGCGAAAATCCACATTATAAAGCATATAAAAAGTAATTGCAAATTTGAATTTGTCGTTATGTTAAGGGAATCTATAAAGCATGTAATTGAATTTTACGGAGGAAAAGCATGATTGCTTTAATTGTAGCTTTTGCCAAAAATCAAGTAATTGGAAATAAAGGTCAAATTCCCTGGAAAATAAAAGGGGAACAGAGACGTTTTAAGGAATTGACGACAGGAAATGTTGTTATTATGGGCAGGCGGTCTTATGAAGAAATAGGAAAACCATTGCAAAATAGAACTACTATTGTCGTATCTAACACTAAAAATTTTGAAGGCGAAATTTCCTATACATACGTAACATATACAAGAAAGGGTGGGTGCGCTTAATGAATATACGCAACAGTGCCAGAGCATTTATTCTGAACGAAAATAATGAAATTCTTTTACAGAAATTTGAATTCAGTTTTACAGGGGTACTGAAAATTCTTTGGGTTACTCCGGGCGGCGGTGTAGAAGAAGGAGAAACTTTTGAGCAGGCATTAAAAAGAGAATTATTTGAAGAATTAGGACTAAATATAGAAATCAACGGAGACAGCGTACTATCGCTGAACATTCCGTTTGACGGGAAATCAGGAAAATTCATAAGTCACGAGGTGTACCATCTGATACATCTCCCCAAGAATACGACTTTTTCATTAGAAAATATGGAAGTATGGGAAAAAGACACATTTCATAACCTGAAATGGTGGAGTCTTGAGGAATTAAGAAAAACTGAAGAAGAATTTGAGCCGAAAGACGAGATCTTAAAGATCTTAGAAAAGAGTTTTTAACTAAAGGTATGTTACAAATATACATGAATCAGAATGTGTCATCTAATGTTTTAAAGCATTAGATGACACATTAGATAGATAAATCCCAGTTGTTCTTAGACAATCTGATTCTGTATCGCGTAGTCAATATCTTCTTCAGTGATGACAGAATACAGCTTCGTGTGATATTTTTCTTCAATGAATTTAGAGCCAGTCAACCTTTCGGTATCCTGTTGCACCATCCTGTCTGCGATTACCACAACTGCCGCTATTTGTACATTTGCCTGATTTAAAATGGTGTCAAGTCTTTCTGAAAGTGTTTTTCCGGATGATATGAGGTCATCCACAATCACTACCTTATCACCATCTTGTAAAGTGTATCCACATAACATGCGACCGCGGCTATCAGGAGTTTTTCTGTCATGGCAGTAATTAACTAACATACCATATTTTCTGAACAGCGCACAAGCTGTTGCTACCGAGAAAGCAACTCCGTGATATGCCAACCCCATAATGGTATTGAACTCAATGTTATTTTCCCGGATGCAATCTGCAAAAAATTCCCCGATTTGAGCAATTTGTGCATTTGTGGTAAAGTTTTCTGAGTTTATATAAAAGTGTGCCCGCGCGCCTGATTTTAACTGTACATCCTTAAATTTCAATACTTCGTTGTCAACCATAAATTTTACAAAACGTTCCTTATAGGTAAGAATTCTCAGCTTATAATCCATCAATTCGTCTATGGTGACCCCAAAACAATCTGCCAGCTCCGGCAGCAGCATAATGTCCGGAAGTGCAGTTTCATTTTCCCATTTACTTACCGCTTGACCTGATATGTGCAATCTTTCTGCCAACTGCTCCTGTGTTATTCCTGCATTTACGCGTAGCCTTTTAATATTTTTTCCAATCATCATTCTTTTTCCTCCAATTTCATGAGTCGTTTTATGTTATACAGAGGAGCGCTTCTCTTGGTTTTAGAATAACAAAGATTCAAATTTGCGACAATCAGCCAATAAGACAATTTCCCACAACGTGTGGTTGAATTAATTTTTCATAAAATAGTTTTGACAAGACTAAACTCAGTTACTATATAATAAAAAAGATATACTATATGCAGATTTTGCAAGGGCATATAATATATAGATTACAGATATTGTTGGAAAAATTGCGGTTGTTCTATAATGAATGAAATGCAGGAGATATATGATTATATTCAAGTGTGTGATAATATTCTAATTGCTTCTCCTATATATTTTTCGGAGCTGACCGGAAAACTATTAGATGTTGGAAGCAGACTTCAAATCTATTTTTGCACCAGATTTTACAGAGGGGAGGAAATTAATCCTCCCCGTCATCTTCCCATGTTCCCTGCGTGTAAGTTTCGTCCACCATATCGCTGATACCTGCCAGTAGCATGATGATGCCCTGTACTTTGTGGGGCTGGATAATGTAAACGCCTTTCTGATGTTCGTCTTCCACAACGATATCAGCGGCGAGCAGCGGCTTCAAGTGATGATAAACCTGTCCTGTAGACCCGAAGCCACATTTCTTTACGAGTGACGCCACCGTACTGGGTTCGCGAAGTATCTCCAATAACATCCCAAGGCGGTTTGAATTCCCGATACAGGCTAGTACTTTACTTGCCATACCGCTCTCAATGAGAGGAAGCAGCTCATCGGTGGATACACTATTTCGTATCCAGTTAGACTGCCGTCCGCCGGAATTGTACACCCCGAGGTACGTCACAAGTCCGCTTATCCCTTTTTCCTCAGCTTTATAACACAGTTCCTCCATCTGCTCACTGAGACGGCTATCCGGATGCATTCCATGCATAACGTATACTCTTTCCAGCTTCTCCGTCGATGACTTGTTTGGAAGCAATTCCGCCATCATATCCCGCAGCTCGTCAAGCTGTGGAGATACCATATTCTGAAGGTTTTCCATCTGTTCTTTGAGGGCATCAATCTCCTTACCGTAATCTCTATCCATAATCCTAGCTCTACTCCTTTCTTAAATATTATGCATTTTCGCATTTCCGTAATTACATAATACAATGAAATGCCGCTAATGTCAATAGAGTTTTGGAAAATGTTTTAACATTTGTTCGTTATATGGTATAATTAGATTGTATAATTGAAAAGAAAGTAGGATGCGATTTTCCGATATGATTGCCCTCTAGTCTTAAGAAAGAGGGTGATGCCATATGAGTGTAATGGAAGTTCTTACATTATTACTTGTGTTTATTGCGGCATTGTCATACATAGACAACCATATAAAGAAATAGCATCCCGCCCTGAGAAAGTTGGATGCTATTCTTTGAATACATTTTAATTTACTGAGGGCACATCGGAAAATCAATTCCGATCACCTTTCCAAGTAAATTATATACTAGAGCCGCTTGATTTTCAAGTGGCTCTTTTATTACAATTCAGCTTCTCACACTATTTTCTATCCTTCTTTTAACACAACCACTTCCCCATCCCTGCAGATCATCTCCAAATTACCATTCTTGATACGATATGCTTCGCCATGCAATATTTCCGTACCATTTTCTATCGTGATATAACTCCCGTCATTCATTGCCAGTATTTCATGCGTGTAACTATCCACATATGTAATATCTTCCATCACTCTAAGCCCATCAAGATAATCATCTTTTAATGCTTGATAATGAGGAAAGATATTAGTCTCTGTTAATCCAAGTCCGGAAATCCATCTGACAAAACCTGTATCAACAGCTTCCCCTTCAAGCTCCGGAGAGGCATACACATTGGAGGCGCAATTCATCGATCCTGCACTCCATGCTATCAGCAAACCATTATAATCGGTCAACTTCTCTTTCAACCCTATTTTTTTCATAAAAATATTCTGTGTGGGAACATGTCCGCCTGCTAAAAGGATAACATCCATTTCCGAAAGTTGTTCAATCAGTTCCTCATTTCTGTCGTCGCATATTTCTATATACGAAATGCTCAATCCACTCATAGGAAATGATTCCCGCAAACACGCACATACACTGTCATTTTTTTCATGATCATTTGGCGAGGCACAAATGATCATTACCTTAGAATCTTCCACCCATAACTCTTTCAATTTATCCAGCAGTCCATTATCCGTAAGAAAAACAGATGGAATCCGTTTTCCATTAACCTTGATGGAACCGCCTAATGAACTTGTTAATATGATATTCATCCGCTATCACTTATCCCTTTCCGTGTCTTGGATAATCCCGCCGCTGTTCCACCGAAGAACCGGCTGATATCCAAGTTTCCCATACCAGTCCGCCAGATGTGTATAGTGAATCCAGGAGAGATCAAAACCGTCCTGCCGAAGCGTCTCAGTGGCCAATCGTACCATTTCCAGGCCGATGCCCCGTTCGCGAAATTCAGGTATCGTTCCGACACAGCCCGGCCCGCCGATATGAAGACCCTGAAACCGCCCCATGTCAGCCAGATTACAAAAAGCGATGATCATATCTCCGTCAAAGGCGCAATAATACCGATATCCTTCCTGGAAATACTGCACCCAGTCTTCGTCCACCTGACGAACCGCATCCCGAAGCGCTGCAATCTCTCCGTGATACTCGTCAAATACAATCCCATTCAGGTCGTGAGGCGGCGTTACATCCGGCAGATCCCCGCGCAGATCCATAACCAATTCTGTAAAGACCCAATCTCTGGGCATAGCACAAATACCCTCTTCCTGAAAGAAACCCGGATGCATGCTATGAAACAATTCCGTATAATCCATTCGCTCATCTCCTCATTATTATTAAGCAAAATCATCAGTTTTTGATTGCTCTCGTCATAAAATGCAATTCCGTAATATCATCCATCTGACATTCCACGTATCCATTGATAAGAAAACCGCATTCAATGAGACCGCCCAAATATGCTTCCATTGTGTGACCATACTCAATCCACCCTGAGTCATCATGATCCTTAGAACAAAAAGGCATTCTGTGTACAGCCTTGTAGTACCCTCCATTTTCATCATCGATATAATCGCATACGTAATTGATCGGATTGGGAGCCATCATAATAAAGACACCGCCCTCAACCAGTACACGATAACATTCCCTAAACACATCACTCAGTTTTGGAATGTACATCAACGACGGAGGATTAATAATAAAATCAAAATAACAGTCATCAAACATTGATAAATCGCACATATTGCCTTTTACTATTTCAATTTGCAAATTTTCCCTCTTTGCAATTTCTCTATCTTTATCCAACATTTTATTCGAGATATCGATAACCGTAACTTCTGCACCTGCACATGCAAGCAGCGGTGCCTGTAAACCACCGGCACCCGCTAAACAAAGAACCTTTTTCCCTTTGATATCATTTAGCCACTCTTTGGGAACATCCCTGTCAAAGAACTGTAATCTCAGTTTTCCCTCTCTCGCCGCCTGAAGCTGTTCTTTAGAAGCGCACGCACTCCAGTCCACACTATTTGCAACAAGGTTATCTATATTTTTTTCCACTTGTTCATAAATATCTTTCATACTTGTACCATCCTCCCCTTCCTTCAAATTCCCGGCACCGCAAATCTCAGGATTTCCATCTTCTCTTACTTCACGTTTACAAACATGATTATAATCTTCTTCTTGCAAAAACACAATTATAAGTGACTGTATTTGACTTTTGCATCTTTGTATCATAACATGATGCTGGAATCCGTTTCAAGAATCATTTAGAACAAATACGTTAACTGTTTCATAATCGTTATCAGGAGGTACGCTTCGTGAAGGTAGACAGAATACTGGAAATCATTATTTATCTGATCAACCATGATAATGTTCCCGCAAGCTATTTAGCGGAACGTTTTCATGTTTCTGTCAGGACAATACAAAGGGACATCGTAAGTATTTCATCTATTGGGATACCCGTTTATGCGGAAAGCGGAAAATACGGGGGATACTCTATTCTTCCAACCTACAAAATGAAAAACAGCGACATCCGTGATGACGAGCAGCAGATGATCATAAAAGCCCTTGAAAGTCTGGCAACCTCCTATACAAGCGATACCTTAAAAGCATTGATCGAAAAATATAATGCGATCATTGAAAAAGAAGGCGGCCAAAAAGTTTTTTGGGATTTTGGAGTAACAAAAGAAAATAACCATGTGCAAACCATAAACACACTGCTTGAGAAAGCTATCGCAGAAAGAAAGCACATCACATTTGATTATCGAAATGCAGGCGGCGAAAGCTCAAAACCATGTGTAGAGCCTCTGGCAATCCATTATAAGTGGTATGCTTGGTATTTATTTTCCTACTCCCCCGAAAAGAAACAGTACCGGACATATAAAGTTGCCCGGATACAGAATCTTCATATCCAGGAAACGCTTTCTTCCATTGATCATGGAAATATTGAAACACTTATGAAAGATTCTGAAACAGCTTACTATCAGACATGTATTCCCATTGAGGTGCAGTTTGACAACCAGAACATCAACCTGATGTCAGAATACTTTCCCGATTGTCAGCCGGAAAAACTGACTGAATCAACAAGCCGGATCTTTATTCATGTTCCCGCAAAAGAAAGATTATGGAAAGCTCTGCTGCTTAGTTTTGGCGATCAGGTAAAAGTGATAGGGCCAGAAGAATACAGACAAGAGCTGATCAGAACAGCGCAAAAATTTTTGTCTAATTACGACATACAGGTGTCGCAGTAAGAATGTATAATGAATCAATATAAAAAAACCGAAAGGAATCCTATCACATGACGAAAGAAGAACTGCTCACACCTATCAGACAAAAATATGAAGAGTTACAACAGGCCTTAAACGGAACTGATCTGAAAAAGATAAGAGAACTGACCTTAGAGGTTCATGCCATGGTTCATCCTGCCGAAATTTCCGGAAGAACCGAAAAGACCATTGCGGACTATGTGCTGGACTATATGCTGGCAGGCAATCAGAATGCAATCGTACCCAGAGAGAATTACGAGACAGACCTGCATTATGCAGGAACCGATAAAGTTCCTATGTGCTGGCAGTTTTGGCATACCTATCGTATTGAAGATCTGGTAAGCAATATTTTAATGGTAAACCGGAATCAGATTTTTGACGCACAGTGGCAAAGAAAAATCGGCGCCTCCATTACGGATACGGGCAATGCATTGGAGTTTGACGAAGCGGCCGCCTTTGGAAAAGGCATAAATACCCTTGCGCTACGTGATTATATGATCACTGTGGGAAAAAACACCCGCAGCATCTTAGAAAATTTAACCCTGGAACAGATACAGTCTATGGTTCCCGAAGAATGGGTCATGAGAATTCTGGAAGAAGGTGGTGTAACGACAGACTTTCGCTCTGTATGGTTACTGGTGTTCTGGGGGAGATTGACGAGGGGCGGCATGATCTTAACGCCCATGACAAACCATCATATGATGCATCTGCCGTCTTGCCTGAACCATTTGCCGATCTTAGACTGAGTTGAATTCTCTTTTCGGACTTTACGCCATTTTAACAACAAGCGTTATACAGAAGCATTCATCACGAATATCCGCATACACCTCTCCGCCCATGAGCGACATCAACCGTTTGCAGATAAAAAGTCCAAGCCCGTTACCCGATACCCTGTCCGCATTGTTTCCCCGATGAAAGCTCTCGAATATCTGCGGCAGTTCTTTTGCCTCAAGCGTGCAGCCGGTATTGAATACCGTGATAAGCTCACAGCCGTCCATTTGATCAAAGTTGATCTCAATCCGTCTGCCGTCGCCGTATTTGATCGCATTTTCGATCAGATTCTGCAGGCACTCTGCAAGGCGGTCGGAGTCGCAGGAAAGAATGCAGTTATCATATTTCTGAATCACAAATTCCGTTCCCGTCATGGCAAGCTGGGGCGCATATCTCGCCTCTATCCTTGTGATGATATCGCTTAAGAAAGCCTCCCCATGTGTGACCTCAAAACTCATAAAGTCCTCGCTTGCCGCCTTTGTGATCTCGTTTACAAAACGCTCTATCTCATCCGCGCGGGTATTGATGCGCAAAGCAGCAGCACGCCGTTTTTCCTCGTCCTTGTACAATCCTTTAGAAAGTGCCTTCGCATTCAGCTTGATCGCCGACAAAGGCGTTTTGATATCGTGGGAAAGGGAGAGCAGCAAGAGTTTTTTGTCCCTCTGCATCGTGATCTCTTTTTTGCGGCTCTCTTCGATACTCTCACGCAAGAGATTCACACCCCATGTGAATCTCCCGAAGAAACGGCTCTTTTCCTCCGGTATCGGGACAGCAAGATTACCCCTTGCAAGCTCTTTCGGAACATCGTTCAGTCTGCCGAACGGCACGATGATATACCTCCGGATATAATACAAAAGACCGATCAGCAGCAAAAACAGAACTCCCAATACACAGTTTACCGCTACAATGCCGTGCTGTCCGTTTCCGACAGTATACTCCACACGATACAGTGTCCCGCTTGCTTCTATGATCAGATAATGCTCATCGGAAGTGTACAGTCCGCCGTCATCAGCCCCCGCCACGCCCGTAATATGAGGATAGTTTTTAAGGTCATACTTGCCTGTTTCCGCTATCTCATCTGCAAGCCGCTTGGCTTCCACGCGATATATGCCTTCATTCCTGTCTTTTGCCCCCATAAGAAACAGATTTAAAAATACCGTCAGCAAAAGAAATACAGTTATCACTGCAATACACAGTCTTCTGAAAGCGTTCATACAAACTTATACCCCACACCCCAGACGGTCAACAGACGCTTTGCATTCTTGGGATCATCACCGAGTTTCTGGCGAAGGCGCTTGATATGCACATGGAGCGTTTGGAGCTCCGAATCGCTGTCGGTGCCCCAGACAGTTCTGAACAGATACTCTTTTTTCAAAGCTTTGCCCTGATTCTCGATCAGAAGCGCCAACAGGTCAAATTCCTTTGCAGGCAGTTCCACGGGCTTTCCGTCGATGACCGCCGTTTTGTCTGCCAGATTGAGTGTCACACCGTCCGCCGACACGATATCCCGCTGATACCGCCGTTTGAATATCCCCTTGATCTTAGCGATCAGAATATCAATGTCATAGGGCTTTTCTATATAGTCGTCAGCACCGAGGTCAAAGCCGTTCAGCTTATCCTCCTTGCCCGTCCTTACACTTACGATCAGGATAGGAGTATCCACATTTTCCCGCAGTTTAGAGCAGACTGCAAAGCCGTTCGCATCGGGAAGATTGATGTCAAGCACTACAAGCCTTGCGCCATACTGTTCAAAGAGCTGCACGGCATCTTCCGCACTGTCCACGCTCGACACGGTATAGCCCTCCTCGCGCAGAAATTCAGCAAGCAGGTCTGCCAGTTCCTTATCATCTTCCACGATCAGAATATCGGTCATAAAATTACCATCCCTGTTCCATCAGCCAGTTGTTCAGTTCTCTTTCCCGGTCGCGAAGCTCCCTGTCACCGCCGTCAAAATGCCCCATTTCCTTTTCACCGACGATCCCGCCGTCCACAAGATAAAGCACCCTGCTGCACTTGGCCGCAACCTTCGCGTCGTGAGTCACGCACATGACCGTCGTACCGTCGCGGTTTAAGGAGAGCAGCTCGTTCATGACCTCGTCGGAGCTTGCCCGGTTTAATGCGCCTGTCGGCTCATCGGCAAAGATCACCCTGGGATTGTTTATCATGCTGCGGCAGATACAAGCCCTCTGAAGCTGTCCGCCCGACACCTCGTTGATGTCGTTGCCGCCCACATCGTCGATACCGAGTCTGCGCATGAGCGCTCTGCCGCGCTCCTCGGTCTGCCTGCGGCTCTCCGTATTCTTTTTCGACTTTACCGCAGGAAAAATGATATTGTCAAGCACCGAAAGATTTTTCATCATGTACATCTGCTGAAAAATAAAGCCCATTTCATCGAGTCTGAGCCTTGCAAGCTCCTTATCACTGAGTTTTGCCGTTTCCCTGCCGTTAAAGAGCACCTCGCCTGTAGTCACTCTGTCCATTCCTGAAACACAGTAGAGCAGCGTGCTTTTGCCTGAACCGGAGGGTCCCATGACCGCTACCATCTCGCCCTCGCCGATCGTCAGATCGATATTTTTCAACACATTGTTCTGATGTTTGTTCACAATATATGTCTTGCAAAGTCCCTTTGTCTGTAAAACCGTATTCATGATGTTGTCCTCCTTATTCTATGCTTGCCGTATCGGAAGCCTTGATCGTTTTTGTGTAAAGCGCTGTCAGGAATGAGCCGATGACGGTCACACCGATGAGAATTGCCGGGCAGATCACAAAAATTTCCAGCGGATCAAAATCACATTTCAAACCTGCTATATCACCGATCATTTTACAGATCCAATTCATCATCACATCGCTGATCGGCATGAGCACCGCGGTCGAAACAATGCAGGCAATGACCGATACGATCACAAATCTGAGCGAATGCTGTAGGATGATACTGCCGTTCCCGATGCCCACCGCCTTCATCAGTGCGATCTCGCTCTTTTCCTTAGAGATGAAGGAACGCTCCATGAGTATGACGATCAATGTCGTTACGATCACAGTAATGATCATCATCATCTGTTTGATCGCATTCAGCGTATCGGATATTCCTGTAAAATTTTTGATGAAGTCCGAGGTCGAATACACCTTATCGGTATCGAGCAGATCTTCCAGCTTTTCTATGTTTTTGTTTATCTGCGTCTTGTCGGGACTGCCGTCAAAGTGTATCTGCACGCCCCATATATTGCTCGCCGGCAGATTTCCAAGATCAAAATCTTTATATAGAAAAGCGGCATGTCTGTCGAACGAAGAGAATGTTCCCGTAATGATAAACTCGTACTCTTTCTCATTTATGACTGCCGTTACCCTGTCACCGATCTCTGCGTCCAGGTCATCTAAGGTGCTTATTGTTACTGCAATCTCGTCCGCCCTCTGTGGTGCGCTGCCCTTATCAACATAGAGCGTGTCATTTGTCTCGCCTTTTGTAATGTAGAAAATGATCTTTGCGGTTTTGTCTTTGTGTGATGTTTCAAACTGTGTGCCCGTTGTTATTGTACATTTGCCGGGCATTCCGTTATCTGCGAGAAGCTTTTCGGTATCAGGGATGATCTGCTTATACCTACTCTGGTCTACTATGACTTCTCCCATTATTTCGTTATCCATGATATGCGCTTCACTTGAGGGCACATCGAAGAAGCGCAGTATCTTTTCACTTTTGAGTGTCAGTGCAAAATTTGACATGATCGTCATAAGTAATATGCATAGCGTGAACACAACGATCATGATAGAAAACTGCTTCGGCGAGCTGACCACATCATTGACTGAGAGAAATGCAGATGACGGTAGCTTAGAGCGGCCTAAGTGCAGAAGGCTCTTCCTTCGGAATCGCTCGCCTGTCTGACCGTTTCTGACTGCGTCAATCGGTGAGAGTTTATTTACGCTTCGTGTGCAGTTGTAACAGAACAACAAGATCATGATAACGACCGCCGCAGAGCTTAATAAACCCATAAGTGTACCGCTCTTGTTTCCTAGAACTATATTTTCCGATACTGCTTTCATCATCATATCCCCGAGTGGGACGGAACAGAGATATCCTATCAGTGTGCCGGTCACGGCAATGGCAAGATATTTGACGATATACAGGCTTCTTATACTGCCGCCTCCGATACCCACCGCCTTCATCACGCCGATCTCACGAAATTCCTCACTGATGGTAAAGCCTATTGTAAAGCGCAGCACCACAAAAGCTGTGAGCATCAGCACGATACTGATCACCATTAAAATATAGGCTGGAATCATATCATAGAGATAAATATCCTTACTCTCTTCCCGTGTGTTGATATACACACCGCTATAGCTCTTTTCAAGTTCTCTTATTTCATCAATATCTGATGTATTTATATAAATCTGCTTGTAATTTATGATATGAGTGGCTTCGTCCCTGTCAAGATAGTCATAGTCAGCAGAGTTTATGATAAGATACGGGGGATTCGTGTTCCCCGAACCAAACAGCGCGCCTTTGAATCTCCCCATAAACTTAAGCGTGAGATGACTGTCACCGACAGTAAGCTCCACCTCGTCGCCATCTTTTATATCTAAGCCCTGTAAAAAAGGGGCGTTGGCATAAAAACAGCCCTTGTCCACGCTTTCGATGATGTTATTATTTTCATCGAAATAATTGATGGCCATTTCATTATCGGAGATTAATCCGGCGGCATTCGTGAAATTATCAACTTCCTTTCCGTTATACTTAAAAAACTTTGAGCTGTATACACACAGCCAATGCTCAGTTCTTACCTCCCTGATATTGGCAAGCTCCCCTATCTTTTCCTCAAGATCGTTTTCCTCGCTGTTCATCATCATCACTTTGACGTCGGGTACATCCGCCGCATCGAAATAATGCTCGATACCGCCCGTCACAGCGATAATGTTATTCACCGCCGCCGCTGCAAACATGGAGCATAAAATGACGAACAGCAACAGAATGATGTTCATGGTCTTCTTGCGTTTCAGGTCTTTTATTAATATCCTCCAGAACATAGTGTATCCCTCTCTCTTTTCGTTTGATCCTCTCTATGTTCTGAATCATAGCATAGAAATTCTTAACAAGTCTTTAACTTTTGAAAAAACATGAAAAAAGAATAAACAGCAATTCTGATAAGACAATTTTTATAGCATTTATTAACTGTTATATCTTATCTAAAGGGTGTCATTTATAAACAGGGAATTGAGATCAGCGGAAGTGTGAAATTTTTATGAAAAGAATGATGATTTCACTTTGGATCATTGGACAGTTGAGCACATACTCCCCATAAGCGGCGGCTATTACAATATTGTACTTTCTCAAAAAGATCATGACGTGTCAATAGACCTGTTGTGTCATCCTGATAAAGAAATATATACGGTCCTGTATGCACAATATGAGAAAGGCGACCGGCTGGCCGGCGTCAATAATATCCCTTATGCCTCGCAGCTGGAATGGCAAGATTTTGACTTCCACGAAAGCTTTGAAATGCCAACGGTTGAAAATCATTATGAAGAAATCTGTGAATCCTCTGTCTCCACTGTCCTTTACATATCGCTTGCCCGTTATGAACAGGAAACAGGATATGACGGGGAATGGCATGTTCGGGAATTATCCGGCCGCAGCCCGTTCTTAGATTATCTTATGGGATCAGAGGATGGGATCGTATGGTTCTGCGTGGATATCGGGCAGGATTGCTCCTTCCGTGGATATACAAAACATGCTTACTTTAGGTAAGTTCAAAAAGGACCTTCTCATAATCCTTAACATAATACCGAATATTCGTCCGTCCTTTTTGAATAATAGTATGTCCTTCCGCTTCCAGCTTTTCTCTCTGCGCTTCAACGCCACCGGGGTACTTTGGATTTAACTCGCCGTTGGCTTTCAGTGTGCGCCAATATGGCGTTTCATCCTCTGAGCGCTGATAGCTGGCCCACGCTGCAATGGACACGAAGATCCCCGCTGTAATTGGTTCGGTGAAATCCGCCCCGCTTTTATGCGCAAAGTATTCACGGATTTCCCCTACTGTGATCACTTTTCCGTAAGGCACCTGCCTCATCACTTTGTCATAGTCCATGGGTGGTGCAAAATACATTCTGCTCCCGCCATATTTTTCAATACTCTTTTGGTCTGTGATCGTCTGATACTTTGGCATATCCTTGCTGTCATGCAGCATAGCATTAAAATCTTTCTTATTTTCATTAGCCATATCCGCCACCTCCTGCTCCCAGCATAACGTGTCTTGCCATATGATGCAATGAGATAGTTTGAAAAAATACAGGAAATTATAAACAATGCACCAAGTATTCCTATAAAGATATTATTACACTTTTAAAAAGATTTCATTCCTTCAAAATAGCGGATGTTTTCCTCTCTGCTTCGTTCTCCCATAAAGAAAACCTTCATCAGCACCGGAGTGCGGATTTTACCCTTATGGGCAGGTTACAAGGGAAAGTTTTTTTATTCCGTTTTTGTTCCTAATTCATTCCTACAACTTTATCCAAGAGTTTTGCAGATTCCCACTTAGCCCCCTTGTAGCGTGTGTATAGACATTTATGGTAGCGCTTACGCTAGGGTAAAGTTTTTGTAGGAAAAAGAATAGATAAAAATAGGAAAGCACCTTTTTCTGTGTTAGGATTTGATT
>JAIEFE010000009.1 GCA_029067085.1 Lachnospiraceae bacterium
AAAAGCTGTATGAAGTCTTGTATGAAATGGAGGTCTGACATGAACAACAAAGTGAAATTCAATATCTGCAACTGCCACTATGCTTTGCAGAAGGTACAGGAGAACGGGGAGATGGCGTTTGAGAACCCTGTGGCAATGCCCGGTGCGGTTTCCATCGCATTAGACCCCAACGGTGAGCCGGAATCGTTCTATGCGGACGGAATCGAGTATTACATCATAGCCAACAACATGGGCTATGACGGCGATCTGGAACTGGCGCTGATCCCGGAGAGTTTCCGCACGGATGTGTTAAAGGAAGAGGCGGACAGCAATGAAGTGCTAGTGGAGAACGCCAACTCCGAGACGGCGGCCTTTGCGCTGCTCTTTGAGTTTGACGGGGACATCCGCAAGATACGCCATGTGCTGTACAACTGTTCCGCAAGCCGCCCCAAGATCGAGGGCAAGACCAATGAGGAGAGCCGGGAGGTGCAGACGGAAACGCTGACCATCAAGGCACGTCCACTGGCGAGCGGCTATGTGAAAGCCAAGACCGGGAACAAGACATCTGCGGAAACTTATGCCAACTGGTATAAATCCGTATATCTGCCGGAACCAAAGGCAGTGGAAGCAGACAGTGAAGGACAGGGATGAAGGAGGCTGAAAGGATATGAGCATTGTTAGAAAAATAGAGATTGACGGGCAGGATGTGTTGTTTAAGGCATCGGCGGCGATTCCGCGCATCTACAGACTGAAATTTCAGAGGGACATTTATAAGGATTTGCGGATTTTGGAAAAGAGCATCGGTGAGGGTGATGAGGAAAGTTCCAACCTCGATTTATTCTCATTGGAGATGTTCGAGAATATCGCTTACACGATGGCGAAGCACGCCGACCCTAAAATTCCCAACGAAGTGGATGAGTGGCTGGACGGATTCAACACATTTTCGATTTACCAAGTGCTGCCACAATTGATAGAACTGTGGGGGCTGAATGTTAAAACAGATGTGGAAGCTAAAAAAAACTTCGCCCAACTGAGCGGGAAATGACGACACCCTTATTCCTGCTCCGGTGCATCCAGTTAGGGCTTTCCATAGCAGACCTTGATTTGCTGTCCATCGGCCTTATCAATGATATGTATGCCGAGAGCAGGAATGACTCCTGTTCCTATGCTGTACTCGGAACGCAGGAAGATATGGACCGTTTTTGATTGAAAGAACAGCCAGTTTCTGCTATAATCTGGTAGCAGAAACTGGCTGTAAAAATTAACGACAAATCGACAAGGGGGAAATGGTATGGTTATTGAATTATCAGAAGAACGGACGATTAGGCATAGAGAAAAAAAGATGGCGGTTGCTGTGTTATATGAAGCAAAAGTCAAAGATGATGAGATTATACGAATCTTGCAGAAGTTTTGTAATATTGACAATGAAGAGGCAGTGAATATTCTTCAAAATGAAAAAATTATAGAAGCCCCTTGCCGGAAGCTGACACAGTTTCTGCTTTTGGAAAAAGGATTTAATGCTGATGACGCGGATATATTTATCCATAAGTATGTTAAAAGAAAATTAGCGAGCAATATTGAATTGTGCAAATTACCGCCAGAGAAATTATACAATGAGATTCAGAAAAATATAGAACAAAAATAAAATATAGATTTCTTACATAGGCACTTGCCATAAACAGCAGGTGTCTTTTTTTATGCATTTTTTCAGGGAGCTTCCGGGCTTCCTTTTTTTGTGTTTTGGGGAAGGAAGGTGAGGGGGAGTGGCATCAAGGATACAGGGCATCACGGTGGAGATCGGCGGCGATACCACGAAGCTCACCACTGCCTTAAAATCGGTCAATACAGATATCCGTACCACACAGTCACAGCTTCGGGATGTGAACAACCTCCTGAAACTTGATCCCGGCAACACGGAGCTTCTGGCACAGAAGCACAGGCTCCTTGCGGAAGCGGTGCGGGAAACGAAAGAAAAGCTGGAAACCTTAAAGGCGGCAGCGGAACAGGCAAATGAAGCACTGGCAAAAGGGGAGATCACCCAGGAGCAGTACGATGGCTTGCAGAGGGAGATCATCGAGACCGAGGAAAAGCTGAAAAACCTCGAAGAACAGGCGAACCAGTCAGCGGTGGCAATCCAGAAGATTGCCGCCACGGGCGAGGATTTAAAGAACCTTGGAGATAAGATTTCCGGTGTGGGAACTACGCTTACCAAAGGAGTGACCACGCCTATCGTGGGGCTTGGCACGGTGGCGGTAAAGACCGCCGCTGATTTCGATTCTGCCATGAGTCAGGTGGCGGCGGTTTCCGGGGCAACAGGAAGTGACTTAGATGCCCTCCGAGATAAGGCAAGGGAGATGGGCAGCAAGACCAAGTTCTCCGCATCCGAGGCAGCGGAAGCCATGAACTATATGGCAATGGCGGGCTGGAAGACTTCTGATATGCTTTCCGGCATTGAGGGCATCATGAACCTTGCCGCCGCGTCCGGGGAGGACTTGGCAAGCACATCTGACATCGTGACGGACGCGCTCACCGCCTTTGGCCTTACCGCAGCGGATTCCGGGCATTTTGCGGATATTTTGGCGGCGGCAAGCTCCAATGCGAATACCAATGTTTCCATGATGGGCGAGACCTTCAAATACTGTGCGCCCATTGCCGGGGCTTTGGGATTTTCCGCAGAAGATACCGCAGAGGCGATTGGCTTGATGGGCAATGCAGGTATCAAGTCCACACAGGCCGGTACCGCTCTTAGGACTATCATGAGCAACCTTTCCGGGGAAGTGAAGATCTGCGGAAGCAGTATTGGTGAGGTCACTATTGCCACTACCAATGCGGACGGCAGCATGAGGGATTTGAGCGACATCCTCGCAGACTGCAGGAAGGCTTTCGGTGGATTGTCCGAGTCGGAGAAGGCAGCGGCGGCAGAGACGCTTGTCGGAAAGAATGCCATGTCCGGATTCCTTGCTTTGATGAATGCTGCCCCTGCGGACATTGAGAAGGTAAGCAACGCCATAGCAAACTGTGACGGGAAGTCTGCGGAAATGGCGGCAACCATGCAGGATAACCTTGCCGGACAGCTTACCATTTTGAAGAGCCAGTTGGAGGAGCTTGCCATCTCCTTTGGTGAAATCCTCATGCCTGCCATCCGCCAGATCGTCACATGGGTGCAGGGCTTTGTAGATAAGCTGAACAGCATGGACGAGGGGACGAAGAACACCATCGTCACCATCGGCCTGCTTGCGGCGGCAATCGGCCCCGTGCTTATTGTGATTGGGAAAGTGGTCTCTGCGGTGGGCAGCATTATGACATTCATCCCCACGCTGATCGGCGGCATTTCCAGTATCGGCGGCGGGCTTAGTGCGCTGTGGGGAATCCTTGCGGCGAACCCCGTCACCTTAGTGATTGCCGCCATTGCCGCATTGATAGCCATTTTTGTGGCTCTGTGGAATAACTGCGAGGGCTTCCGGGAGTTCTGGATCAATCTGTGGAATGTCATCAAGGAAGCGGCTGTGGCTGTATGGAACGGGCTGAAAGACTTCTTTTCAAATATCTGGAATGCCATCACCGGGGCGGCGCAGTCCATCTGGAACGGGCTGAAAAGTTTCTTTAGCGGTCTGTGGGATGGGATAAAAAATATCTTCCAGACGGTGCTTGATGTGATACAGGCGCTCATCGTGGCGCGGTTTGAGTTCTACAAGACCATCATCACAACCGTGCTGAATGTGATCCAGACGGTGGTCTCCACGGTATGGAATGCGATAAAGACCGTGATCGAGACCGTAACAAATGCCATCGGCTCTTTCCTGTCCTCCGCTTGGGAGGAGATAAAAAATACCGTCACCACAGTAATGGAGGCGATACGGAATGTGATCACTTCTGTATGGGAGGCTATCAAATCCGCAGTGACGGCTGTGCTTTCTGCCATCAAGGATGTGGTGGTTTCCGCATGGGAGGCAATCAAAAACGCCATCTCCACAGCAATGGAGGCAATCAAATCTGCGGTCACGGCGGCATGGGAAGCTATAAAGAGCGCGGTGTCTTCTGCGATAGAGGCGGTCAAAAATGTGGTCACTTCCGCATGGGAGGCGATAAAGTCTGCGGTGATTTCCATTATGGAGGCGATAAAGTCTGCCATTACCGCAGCGTGGGAAGCAATCAAATCCGCAGTAAGTTCTGTGATTAATTCCATTAAGGAAGTCATTACTTCCGCCTGGAATGCCATCAAGTCCACGGTTACAGGCATTGTGAGCAGCCTGAAAGACGCGGTGGTAAATATCTTTAACAGCCTGCTCTCCGGCATCAAGAATGCCATGAGCGGTATCACCAATGCCGTAAAGAGCGGCTTTGACGGTGCGATAAACTTCATCAAGGGACTGCCCTCACAGGCATTGCAGTGGGGCAAGGATATCATTGGCGGGCTGATAGACGGTATCAAATCGAAGATCAGTGGCCTTGTGGACAGCGTGAAGGATGTGGCGGGAACGATTGCTTCCTTCCTGCATTTCTCCGAGCCGGACGAGGGGCCGCTTTCCAACTTCCACACCTTTATGCCTGACATGATAGATTTACTTGGCAAAGGCATCAAGGATAACATTGGCAAGCTGACCGGTCCCATGAAGGAACTGGCCGGAACACTAATCCCTGCCGCGGATTCCATGACGGCGGGTGCGCAGGCGGCAGGAGGCTCCGGCAGCGGTGCTTCACTGGCGGCAAGGCTGGATGCCATGTATGAAGTGGTCACAAAGTATCTGCCACGGCTGGCGAACAGCCAAGTGGTGCTTGACTCCGGTGCATTAGTAGGAGAATTATCTGACGGGCTGAACCGGGAGCTTGGAAAGGCGTATTCATGATTAGGAAATTCAGACTCATAAACGGGGAAGGGGTGTCGTGGGATTTGAACGCCAGGACATCCTTCCTCCATTCCATTGGCGGCTTCGGTTACAAAGACGGGACGCAGTATGAACAGATCGGCACGGACTTCATCCCCTTGGAGGAATTATTCTCACAGGGGGTGATGACCGGGCGCATTTTCTTTGGAGGAAAAAACGCATACCAGAACTACCGGGCATTTTCAAGATTTGTCCGGGCGGTGCCGCTTACCCTCGTTTACGAGATGGAGGAGGCTTTCCGCGTCCCGGTGCGGATGACGGAGATTGCAAAGAGCGAACTGATTACTGGCGGCGCGGGGCTGGACTGTGAAGTGACTTTCACGGCAACCGGGCTGTTTTATAAAAATGTTTCCGGCTACAGTGGGACGATAGCAATCGGCGGTAAAATCTACCCATACGAGTACACCTATGCCTATGCGGATGTGTCGCAGAACACGCT